>NZ_JBHSGI010000030.1:0-2444 GCF_042654245.1 Seohaeicola nanhaiensis | reverse complement strand
GCCAGACGAATGCTGGAACTACTTCAAGGCTGCCGGATATGTCTCAGGTTAAAGGTCGGGCGCTTTAAGAAACGGGAAAGACGGGGCAAATCATGAATCACGAGCACGGCCACGGCGGCGACGGCTACAAGAAGAACTCCATCACTTTGGGCGGCGCGGTTGCCATGGGCACGGGCGTGATGATCGGGGCAGGGATCTTTGCCCTGACAGGGCAGATTGCCGAACTGGCCGGGCCGCTCTTTCCCATTGCGTTCATCATCGGTGCGATCGTGACCGGGTTCAGTTCCTACAGCTACATCAAGATGTCCAACGCCTGGCCTTCGGCAGGGGGGATCGGGATGATCCTGCAAAAATGCTACGGACCCGGCGGGATTGCCGCGGGGGCGGCGCTTTTGATGGCGCTCAGCATGGTGATCGCGGAAAGCCTCGTGGCGCGGACCTTTGCGACATATCTTTTGCGGGCCTTCGATATCGAGGGCGGGCCGCTTGTGCCCATCCTTGCCGTCGGGGTGATCCTGTTTGCCTTCCTTGTGAACATCGCGGGCAACCGGTCGATCGGGCTGTTTTCGATGGTCATGGCCGCAATCAAGATCGGGGGCATCGCGCTCTTCGGGATTGCGGCCCTCTGGTCGAGCGGGATCGACTTCGCTGCGGGTTCGCAGGACACGGGTGATTTTGGCGCGATGGGGTTTGTGGCCTCGGTTGCGCTGGCCATTCTGGCATTCAAGGGGTTCACGACAATCACCAACAGCGGTGCCGAGGTCACTGATCCCAACCGCAACGTCGGGCGCGCGATCATCATTTCGATTGCGCTGTGCGTGGTCGTCTATCTGCTCGTGGCCTTCGGTGTCGGCTCCAGCCTGACCATCGACGAGATCATCGCCGCCAAGGACTATTCGTTGGCCGAGGCGGCGGAACCGGCCTTGGGGCAGGTGGGCTTTCTGCTGACGGTCCTGTGGGCCGTCGTCGCCACGGCGTCTGCCGTGCTGGCGAGCGTCTTTGCGGTCTCGCGGATGCTGGCGATGCTGACGGACATGAAGATGATCCCGCACAGCCATTTCGGCATGTCGGGGCCGATCCAGCGGCATACGCTGGTCTATACCGTGGTCATCGCGTCCTTCCTTGCCGTGTTCTTTGACCTGAGCCGCATCGCGTCGCTGGGCGCATTCTTCTACCTGATCATGGATATGGTCGTGCATTGGGGCGTCTGGCGCTACCGCCGGGCAGAGATCGGTGCCTCGGGTGTCGTCATTCTTGCAGCACTCGGATTTGATGCGATCGTTCTGGTCGCGTTCACGGCCATGAAGCTGCAGAGCGATCCCGCCATCGTCGCCTATGCGGCCGTTACGATCGCGGGAGTCTTTCTGTTCGAACGCGCCTACCTGTCGCGCTGGCTGGCGCCGCAAGATGAGCCCGCCCACAGTTGACGGATGTGGCCACGCAATCGGTCCGCGACGGGCGGCGCGCGGGGTTCGCCATGCTCGTCGGTCTTGCTCTGGGTATGGTGGCCGCGAACTCGCCGCTGGCGGACATCTATGCGATTGTGCATCACCTGCCTCTGCGGGTTGGGGCGGGCACCAGGGCAATCGAAGCCCCTCTGATCGAGTGGATAAATCAGGGCCTTCTGACGGTCTTCTTCTTTCTGATTGGCATCCACACAAATCACGAGCTGACCCGTGGGGCGCTGTCCGAACCCAGTGCGGCCATGCTTCCGGCAAGTGCGGCGCTTGGGGGCATGATCGTGCCGGCAGCCATATATCTTGGAGTCAATTTCGGAGATACTGTCGCCCTTCGTGGGTGGGCGATCCCCATTGCGACAGACATCGTCTTGGTCCTTGGCGTCCTTTCGCTGTTTTCGGGTCAGCTTGGTCCTGCGATCATCGCCTTTGCAACGGCCGCCGCGATTTTCGACGACCTCGGCGCAGTAATTGTCATCGCATTGTTCTACGGATCGTTCGATCAGCTTTGGCCGCTTTGGATGGTGGTTGGCGGCTTGGCAGGTCTATTTCTACTCAATCGAACCCGAAGGGCATCGCTCGTGCCTTACCTCGCCTTCGGCTGCGTTCTCTGGGCAGGACTTATACTGACCGGTCTCGAAGGAGCGATTGCAGGGGCAATTGTCGGGTTTTCTCTGCCGCTGTCGTCGTTTCCGCCAAGAGCGACAGCGCGCGCTGAGCGGCGCGTTTCGCCATTTGCTCTGTTCTTTGTCGTGCCGATCTTCACCTTCTTCAACAGCGGCGTTATGCTGGATTTTTTTCCCGCCGATCCACAGGCATGGTCCGTGGCCATCGGTATTGCGATGGCGCTGATTGTCGGAAAGCCTTTGGGACTTCTCGCCGGAACACTCCTGGCGCTTCGCCTCGGCATCGGAACACTCGAGAGTGTCAGATCTTCTGTGTATGAGTGATCCGGTCCATGCTTCTTCGAAAGGAAGCATGCATGAC
>NZ_JBHSGI010000029.1:0-23352 GCF_042654245.1 Seohaeicola nanhaiensis | reverse complement strand
TCGGCGATCCAGACATCATCGCACGCGTCAAGGACATGCCACTGCGGTAACTATCGGGCGCTTACGATAAACACGCCGGTCACGCCGAGGCTCACCAAAATCAGCGGCAGGATGCAGCAGGAGGTCATCGCCAGCGCGCCGAGCGCGCCTGCCCAAGTGCTGGCCCAAGCCCGGCGGTCGGTCTCGGGCGGATCGTCCAGTACCACGGTCCGGCTTTCGGTTACGGTTTCCGTCATTTGCTCTGCTCCTTGCCGCTGCGGTGATCTCAAGCTAAAGTCTGTAGCAGCTACAGGCTCAAGAGAGGTTCCGCACATGCCCGATCACGAAACCGCGACATCTCTGACCCGGGGAGAGTTGGCCCGGACGACGGGCTGCAACCTGGAGACCGTCCGATACTACGAGAAAATCGGTATGATGCCCAATCCGCCGCGCACCGCTTCGGGCTATCGCATCTATGACGGCGGCCATGTCTCGGCGGCTGCGTTTCATTATGCGGGCGCGGGAACTCGGCTTTGCCATCGAGGAAATCAAGGGACTGCTGGGCCTCATGGATGGCGGCACCCAAACCTGTGCAGAAGTGAAGGCACGGACGGATAGGCACCTGGTCGATGTCCGCGCCAAAATCTCCGATCTGCGCCGGATCGAGAAGGTGCTCGCGGCGACCGCAGTCCGGTGCTCGGGCGAGGATGTGCCCAATTGCCCCATCCTGGAGGCACTGGCGTCGTAATGGTGACTTACCTTTTCTTTGCCGCGGCAGCCGTTGCGGAAATCGCCGGCAGCTTCGCCTTCTGGGCCTGGGTTCGCCTGGGCCGCTCTGCGCTGTGGCTCGTGCCCGGGATGGCGAGCCTGGCGCTCTTCGCCATTCTGCTGACTCGTGCGGACAGCGCCTTTGCCGGCCGTACCTATGCCGCCTACGGCGGCGTCTATATCGCCTGCTCGATGCTCTGGCTCTGGATCGTCGAAGGCAATCGGCCGGACCGCTGGGACCTCGCGGGAATGCTGATTTGCCTCGTCGGCAGTAAGATCAATCGTAAGCGCCACGCCGATCCCCTCCTGCCGCGTTGAAGCTGGCTGTGCGAGTCCTGCTGTCGAGGTGAGACAGGATAGGACGGCAAAATGGACGTCTCTTTGGACGGCTCGACGGGTGGCTACGCGGGCAGGATCGAGGTTCTCGAGGGCCGGTCAGGCCGACGGTTTCGAAGCGAGGCGGAGCGGGCGCGGATCGCGGCGGAAAGCATGATGCCCGGAGCAGTCGAAGACGCAGATCTGCGCTTTGCCGGGCGGGTCCGGCTCTCGCAACTCCGCATAACTATCTATCGCGCGGCAAGCATCGCGAGCTGTTTGTCGGGCGGCCGAAATTTGCCTGGTTTGATGCCGAGCGGCGCCAGCGCGTCGAGCATCTCTAGTTTTTCGGTTGGATCGGCGCGCAAGTAGATCTCGGTGCTCTGAAGCGTGGCATGGCCGAGCCACAGTGCGACCTTGCGAATGTCGCGGGTCGCCTGAAGCATGTGCATTGCGCAGCTGTGCCGCAGGACATGGGGCGTTATCGACTTGGTCGCTAGGGTGGGCGCGACGCACGCCGCTGCAGCGGCGTGCTTTTTGAGAATGTATTCGAAGCCGGATCGCGTCATCATCCTGTCGGCATTGTTGAGGAAGAGCGCTGTGTCGCCAACTTCGGGTCGGATCGCGATCCAGGCGCGAATTGCGGTAGCGGTCTCCTGCCACAGCGGCAGCATGCGTTCTCTTCGTCCTTTGCCGATGATGTGGATGCTGGCTGGCGATCGCCCGTCGAATTGGTCGAGTCCGACGCCGACGAGTTCGGAAACGCGCAGCCCTCCGGCAAAAGCCAGATGCAGCATGGCTCGATCGCGGATGCCCGATGCTGTCCGCCGATCCGGCGCATCGAGCAGTGCTTGCACTTCGGTACGCGAAAGCGACGCCACAAGCCCCTGATCGATCTTCTTCATCGGAATGGCGTGCACCCGAAGCGCCTGATCCAGCACGGCAGGCACGCGGTGCTCGAGATAGCAGAAGAAGGACTTCACGGCAGCCAGCCTTGCATTGCGCGAACGGGCCTTGTTGCCGCGCGCCTGTTCGATGTGCTCGAGAAAGGCGAGGATCGTCGGCACGTCGATATCCTCGATCTGCAGCAGGCACGGTCGCTTGCTCAATCGTTCGGCGGCGAATGTCACCAGCAGCTGGAAACTGTAGGCATAGGCATCGCAGGTATGAACGCTTGCGCGTCGTTCATTGGGAAGATGGTCACGCAGGAAGGCGGCGAGGTGCTGAGCAAGCTGGGTCATGCCGTCACCCCGCGATGCACTCTCTCGCCGTCGGCCGCCATGTGTGCCATCAACTCGGGCGTTACCTCGAGATACCAGTATGTATCGGTGACATGGGCGTGCCCCAAATAGGTACTGAGGGCCGTGATATGCCGAGCCACCACCTTGGAATCGTGCGCACAGGACTCGAGAGAGCGAACGGCAAACGTGTGGCGAAGATCGTGAATCCTGGGCCCCGGCGTTCCTGCCGCGCCGCGCAAGCCGAGCGATCGTATGACCTGCAGGAAGACCGTTACCACGGTCGGATAGGCGGGCGGCGTACCCCGATGCGAGATGAACAATGCATCGCTCGGACTGGCCGCCTTGAGGCGCGTCGCGAGATACCCGTCAAGTGCGCGTCGCGTCGTTGGATGCAGCGGCAGCTGCCGGCTCTTCTTGAACTTGGTCTGGGCAATGATCAGTCCGTCATCGGTCACGTCCGGCAACCGAATGGCGATCGCCTCTGAAACCCGCATGCCGGTTGCCGCAATCAACCCGAACATAGTGGCGTAGGTGAGCGGTCGGATCGAGCCATAGGGGCCAAGTCTCTGAGCGGCGTCGATCAGCCGTTGGATATCACTGGGGCTGTAGATATAGGGCGTGCGCCGCTTGTAGCTGGCGCGTCCGAGAAGATCGGCGGAGGGAACTTCATGGCGTGGATCTTCGGCATGGAGCGCGCGGGCGAAGCGACGTACGGTCAAGAGTCGGTTGCGACGTTGTTCCGGAGAAGATGATGTCCCGGGAAGTGGTGTAGCTCCTCATGGGCCTCGCGCTCACTGGCGGGCCGAGCTGGTCAGTCGCGCTGCGCAGCAGGCAGGCTGACCATGACATCATCGCAGAGCTGCGTGAGCGTTTCCAGTGTCATGTAACGGCCGCGCTGGACGGTCCATTCCTCGGTCTGCTCCATCAGGATTGCCCCTACCAATCTCCGGATCGAGGCTTCGTTGGGGAAGATCCCGACGACGTCCGTACGTCGCTTGATCTCACCGTTCAGGCGCTCAATGGGATTCGTGGAATGCAACTTCGCGCGATGTTGGGCCGGGAAGGTCATGTAGGCCAGCACGTCTTCCTCCGCCTTCTCCATGAGCGTGGCCAGTTTCGGTAGCTTGGGCCGCATCTGGTCCGCTACCAGCCGCCACTGGGTCTTGGCCGCGGCATGGTCGGGCTGCGCAAAGGCGGTGGCGATAAAGGCCGAGACCACCCTGCGGCTGCTCTTGCCGGCATGGGCGAGCGCATTGCGTTGGAAATGAACCCGGGGGCTGTTGAAGAACACGCTCGGAAGCTGGTGTCAGCGCGTTTCGTCGTCTGACTTGGCCGGATCACGCTTGGGTGCGGACACGTCCGATCTCGGGTTGCAGCTGCACAAGAATGGCGCAGAACTTTCCTGCAACAGCCAGAACGGCGGCAAGACCGGCATTGAGCGCGGCCGCCAACCGCTTGAGGTTGACTGCCGCCGCCGTCAGAAACGCCTGGATACGCATGTTCTGTAGGCCGCGCCGAACCGCCCGGGCGAGACCATGCCAGGTCTTCGCTTCACCATGGTAGCCTTCGGATCGCCAGCGATGGCGCTGGTAGAGGTCCCGATCTTCGTCCGACCACTTCTCGCGCCGCCTTCGCGCGCGGAGCAGAGCGGGATAGTCGTCTCCGAGCACCACCGCCTTGTTCACCCGGCCTTTTGACAGGCAAAGATGGGCAAGGTCGCACCGGCGGCAGTCCCGGGCGCGCGAGGTGAAGAAACGCCCATGCTTGACGGCCCTCCCGGCCTTGAGCTTCTTGCCGCGCGGGCATTTCAGGACGTCATGCTTCGCGTCGTAACGGAACCGCCGCATCGGAACCGGACTTCGGATCGGTTCGGTCTTGGCAGGTATGATAGCAGCGATCTCCCGGCGCTCAAGGCCGCCATAGATCTTCGCATAAGCGTAACCAGCATCCGCCGTCACCGTCTCGATCTTGACCCCTGTGGTCTTCTCGGCCGCGTCGAGGCGGGCCAGGAGTTCCTCGCCCTCGTTGGTTTCGCCGGTTGTCACTTCGACCTCGAGCACCACGCCGAACACGTCATCGACGACGCCGTGCTGCTTGTAGCTCGGCTCCAGACGGCGGTTCCGGCCATTGGTCGCCATCGTCGCGTCCAGATCGGTCGGGCAGACCTTCTTGAACTTGCCGGTCTTCTTCGAATTGCGGGTGTGCCGGATCGCTTCCGCCTCCAATTTGGCATCGTCGTTCGCGGACCTGACCGCTTCGACATGGCGAACGACCAGGCTGTCCCACGAGACGTCCGCTCGGATCAGCGAGGCATCCACATGCACGATCTCGCCCTTTGCGATCCCGGCGGTCACGCAATCCTGCACAGTGCGCTCGAAGATGCGGCGGAACCGCTCGGCGCCCCAGCGTTGGCGGATGCGCGTCAACGACGAATGGTCCGGCAGTCTCTCGTTCAGGCCAAACCCGGCGAACCAGCGGATCGCAAGGTTCACCTGCGCCTCGCGCATCAATCGTCGGTCGTGGACGACCCCCAAGAGGAACCCGGCCAGCATGAGACGCACGGCCGCTTCGGGGTCAATGCCCGGCCTGCCGACGCCAGGCGCATACAAATCTGCGACCTCAGCGCGGAGCCATCCCAGATCAAGCACAGGATCGACCCGTGCCAGGATGTGATCATCTGGAACGAGTTCACGCAGCGATCCGCAGACAAAGAACTCCAACTGATCCCGGGTCCGACTGCCGATCATGCCACCCTCCACACGATGTCGACATCCCAATGGAATCAGCAAAGCGCGCCTTTTTCAACAGCCCCACCCGGCAGCGCTGCCAGGAGGTCGCCAGCACCCGCGCAGTGGCCGCCTTGATGCCCTCATGCGCATCGCTAATCACCAGCTTCACGCCGGAAAGGCCGCGGCGCACGAGGTCGCGCAGAAACTCTGTCCAGAAGGGCTCGGCTTCGGAAGCACCGATCGCCATGCCCAGCACTTCGCGTCGGCCGTCGGTGTTCACGCCCACCGCGATCGTCACGGCGACGGACACGATCCGACCACCCTGGCGGACCTTGAGATAGGTCGCGTCGATCCAGAGGTAGGGCCATTCTCCTTCGATCGGTCGGGTGAGGAAGGCATCGACCCGCTCGTCGATTTCTTCGCAGAGCCGACTGACCTGGCTCTTCGAGATGCCGCTCCCGCCCATGGCCTGCACGAGGTCATCCATCGACCGCGTCGAAACGCCATGGACATAAGCCTCTTGGATGACGGCCGTCAGCGCCTTTTCCACCGAGCTCCGGGGCTCGAGGAACGAGGGAAAGTAAGAGCCGGTCCGCAGGCGCGGGATGCGTAACTCGACACTGCCCGCACGGGTCTGCCAATCCCTGTCGCGGTAGCCATTGCGTTGCGCCAGCCGCTCGGTGCTCTTTTCGCCGTAGTCGGCGCCGGTCTTGGCGCCGACCTCCAGCTCCATCAGCCGCTCGGCGGCAAAGCCGATCATCTCGCGCAGCAGGTCCGCATCGCCGCTCTTCTCGACGAGCGCGCGAAGGTCCATCATCGGTTTGGTCATCGGGTCTATCCCTCGGTTCAGGTTGGTGTCAGCAACCCGACCCTACCGAGAAACCCGATGGCCACCGACAGCTACACCACGCACCGGGACGTCACCCCGACAACGGGAAATACGCTCCGGTCAGCTGCTTTGCCAGGGTCATCAGATCGGGTCTGATGCCATACTTCTCAGAAGCGAACCAGGCCCCCGTCCGGCCGAATCCGGTGATGATCTCGTCGGCAATCAGCAGGATGCCGTAGCGAGCGAGGACATTCTGGATTTCGTCCCAATAGCCGTCCAGTGGCGGCAGGACACCGCCGGAACCGATAACCGGCTCGCCAATGAACGCGCCGACAGTTTCGGGGCCGACCTGGCGGATCTGGACGTCAAGCTCGGAAGCACGCCGTTTGGAAAAGGCGATTTCGCTTTCGCCGGGTTCCCCGTCGCGGAAGTAATGTGGCCGTCCGGTGCGCAAGACAAAGGCGTCCGGCAAGTCGAAACGCTCGTGGCAATAGGCCATGCTGGTCAGGCTAGCGCTCGACACGCCGGAGCCATGATACGCAGCTTCGCGGGCGATGATCCGCTTCCTCTCGGGCTGGCCCTTCGAGTTCCAATAGAACCGGACGAGCTTCACCGCGCTATCCACCGCGTCGGAGCCGGTGCAGCCAAACAGAAGGTGGTTGAGATTGCCGGGAAGTATCTCTGCCAGCTTAGCGGCCAGCCGTTCGGCCGGTTCCGCCGACTGCCCCATGAAGCTGTGATAATAGGGAAGTTGCCGCATCTGTCGCTCGGCGGCGGCAATCAGCCGCTCAGACGAGAAGCCAAGCGAAGCGCACCATAATCCACTCAGGGCATCCAGGTATTCACGTCCGGCCGTGTCGGTTACGCGGCAGCCGCGCCCCTCGCGCATGACGGTGGGCGGACTGGCGACCTGGGCCACTGGATCAGTGAAAGGGTAGAGTTGGGACATGTGACGCTCGCTGCCTGTCGCTTTGGATGTTTGTCGAGTGATCCAATCTTTGACAAACTCGAAATTCTCCCGCTTTGTGTTCCAAAAAGGATCGCAAGGTGCGCAGACTGCCTTCTTTGAACGCGATGCGGGTATTTGAGACCGCGGCGCGGTTCGAAAGCTTCACCAAGGCCGCACATGAACTGAGGATCACGCAATCCGCAGTCGGCAAGCAGGTCGCGAAGCTCGAACAAGACCTTGGGCAGAAGTTATTCCTGCGAAGTCACCGCAAGGTCGAACTGACGGACACGGGGCGCCTCGTCATGCAGGCGGTCAGCGCCAGTTTCGCCGGCCTGAAGCTGCGGCTTGACGAGATCATCGTTCAACGTCCTAGGCAACTGCACGTCGTCGCGGATTCGGATTTCGCACAGCTCTGGCTGTTCCCGCGGCTGCCGCGTTTCGACAGCCTGCATCCCAAGATTTCCATGACTCTTCGCTCAGAATCGCATTTGTTGGCGCCCCCTGACGCTCCATACGACTGTGCAGTTCTGTGGGGCCGGGGCGATTGGCAGAACTGTCGGGTGGAGCCGCTGTTCGCCAATTCTGTATTTCCGGTGGCGAATCCCAGTTACTTCCGGGCGCTCGGACGTCCTCCTGCGCTGACCGACGTTCATCGGCACATGTTAATCCACGACCGCTCGTCTTACTGGTGGCGCGCGTTTCTCAGTTCGACCAATACCTCCGAACAGGCGGACGCCGGTCGGACGTATACATCGACAGCGCTGTGCCTTGAGGCGGCCGCGAGGGGTGACGGGATCGCCATAGGCGACGAGGTGACCACCCGCTCCTATCCGGAATCTGGCCGGCTTGAACTGCCGTTCCTAGTGCGGCGCCCCTCGCCCGACGCCTATTTCCTTGTGCTTCCAATAACGACAACTGGAAACCCGTCCCTGGATGCGTTTGCCTTGTGGCTAATCGAGGAAGCGCGAGCACATAGCCGGTGGTTCGCAGAGTTTTGGAGTTGAAAATACATCTGGCTGGATTGCCGTCATCCCTAGCGAGGTGGCAGGATCCGGCCCATCGTCCGTCGACTCCACCGGTCTCCGCGCTTGTCCTGGGTGAGCCCAGCGTATCGATCCGGAGTGCACAAAATCCTGTAACTTGGCATTTTCCTGACTGGGCCTCTGGGGCCCAAACCATTGAAGGTTGCCGCACAGAAGAGCGAACCTGGTGGGACGTGGAACCTTCCAGCGCTGGAAGCTTGTTATTCTTCTGATCCAGACTTGACGGAGGACACTATGAACTACCGCCGCTTCTTTGCGATGATTGCAACGTCGACGCTGGTCATGTTCGGTCTTATGTACCTGAATACCTACCTCTTTTCCCACATCTTCTTCTCGGAGACGCGCGCCTATATGGCGTTGCTGATGGGTGCGGTGATGGCGGTGATCATGCTGGTCTTCATGCTTTCGATGTATTCCAACCGGACATTGAATGTCGCGATTTTCGTCGGAGCGGCCGTCCTGTTCGCAATTTCGCTCTGGCTGGTTCGCAGCCAAGCTACCGTTCAGGATCGCAGCTACATGCGCGCCATGATACCGCACCACTCGATCGCGATCATGACTTCCACGCGAGCCAATATCGACGATGCCAGGGTTCGGAAGCTCGCCGACGAGATCATCTATGCACAGGACAAGGAAATCGCCGAAATGCGATATCTGATCGCTGACATCGGCAACAATGGCAAGGCGACCGCCGCGCCGGCGCAAGATGCCGCCCAAATCGTCGATGCTGAGGCCGCGCTTGCCAGCGAAGTTCAAGCGACGATCGATCCCGAGTTTCTGAGTGACGATGAGGTGCTGCTGGCTTTTCCGAACGGCAGAAGCTGCACGTTCACCTACACCGGCGACAGTCCCGCCGTCCTTGCGATTGGATCAGGCACCGAAAGCACTGCCGCTCTGGTCAAGATCAGTGGTGACCTCGTCCGATTGGCGGGAACGGAGACAAACGGTGGTGGCGGTCGGTTCGCGAGCGGTCCTCTAGCGGTAGAAATATTGCCGACAGACGAAGCTGACTGGTACGACATGATCGTGAGTGCTGGGGATTATCGGGCTGGCTTCCGCGGGCAATACATCTGTTCAAGGTGACCGGCGTCGTGCCATCCAGAATTCTTGCTTCTTGCCAGCCGGGAAGGACAGCAATTTCCACAATGCTATGATCGCGACGGACACTGCGTTGGACAGACGCGGGTCGGGCCGCGAACTCCCCAAAGCTACGGAAAATGTGACAAAATGACACCAAAGCTGCAAGCCCACGAAAATGTCAGTTGTCCGTCGGGACCGGCGTCGATAAGCAGGCCGACATGACTCTTGTGGTCCATAGGATAATGGCGTTCTGGGTTGCAGCGGCAGTTGCGATTTCGATACTGCTTGGACCCGCGAACGCAGCCACAATGATCGACTGTGACACCACGCAGGCAGCTATAGTTCATGAAGCAGGCCCGGACCATCAAGGGTTGCAGTCTTATGGGGAACGAGCAACGGAAGATCACGACCGAGCGCCGCATGAACATCCGGAGAGCCATTGTGCCAATCATGTCTGTGTCGTGGCAATCCAACCCGGTCGCGCCCAGTCCGACGACGCGCTGAAGCTGATCCTGGCTGACCATGACGCGGCGGCGCAGTCCTTGGTCGCCCTGACCTCGCCCGACGGACTTCGTCGCCCCCCGCGCACCTGATCATTTTCCTGTGTGCGCGCGACCTTCTGGTCGCCGCTGAATGATCTCGTAAACGCGGACTATCTGATATGAAAACCTTTCTTGCGGCCGTCGTGCCGCTTGCAATTGCGGCCTGTTCGCCACTGGCGCCGCTACCGACCGACACCGTACAGGTCGCCCCTGTCACCAAAACCACATCGGCGCCTGCCGGACCTGTCGTCGTCTATGGCGGCTATCGGGTCTCCGAGCCAGGCGACTGGCGCGGCGTGAATGACGCTCAGTCGGAGGGCTAAGCATGACGAAGAAACTTGTGGCGTCGGTCGTGACGCTGGGGCTGCTCGCAGCCTGCGCCGATACAGCGACGATCGACCGGGTCTCCGGGCCGCGCGCTGGCTTTGCTGCGGTGGCTGACAGGAGCAAAAAAGCACAGATCGGTGCCGCCGCCTGGCATCAGAGCGCAGCTGAAATTTCTGCGGCGGATGCGCGAACCCGCTCGATGATCCAGGGCAAGACAGTGACGGCTGAAACTGCCGTTCAGGTCGCCATGCTGAACAACCGGGGGCTTCAGGCGGCTTATGCCGATCTCGGGCTGTCGGCTGCCGACGTCTGGGAAACTGCGCTGGGACCGGTGCCCTCGGTCGGTATTTCGGTTTCCGGTCTGGCAGGCAACGTCGCCCGTACGCTTGAAGCGACGCTGATCACTGCCGTGCTGGATGCAGCCACCGCGAAGCCTCGGACCAGGGTCGCCGAACTGCGGTTTGAGCAGGCACAGCTGGCGGCGGCCGGAGAAACCATCTCGCTGGCGGTTGAGACGCGCCGCGCTTGGATTGAAGCCGTCGCGGCATTCGAGGCTGTGGCTTTGATCAAGCGCAGCCAGAATGCGGCAGATGCTGCTTCGGAACTGGCGAGCGAACTTGGGCGCACCGGCGCGATGAACGCAGCCGACCAGGCCCGTGAACATGCCTTCAATGCGGAGATTGCGGCGGAACTGGCCGACGCGAAACTGGAGGCGCAATTGGCCAAGGAACGTCTGGCGCGGCTCATGGGCGTCTCGCTCGGCCAGGTGACGTTCTACATCCCCGATGCCTTGCCCGGATTGCCGGGGCGCCCGAGGTCACGCGCTGACATCGAGCGTCTGGCCTTGCAGAACCGGGTCGATCTCGCCGCTGGCCGACTGGAACTGGAAGCCATTGCCGCCGATTACAAGCTGACCGGCCAGACACGCGCCGTCTCTGACATCACGATCCTGGCAGGGCTCGAGTCCGAGCGCGATGGCGGCGAGACCGAAACGAACCCGGTACTCGATGTCGAGTTCGAAATCCCGCTCTATGACACGGGAAAGCTGATCTCCAGGCGCGGCGCACTTGCCTATCTCAAGGCCGCCAACCAGCTCGCGCAGGCGGCTGTGAACGCGCGTGCCGAAGCGCGTGCCGCCCATTTGGCGGTGACGGGCAAGCATTCGGTCGCCCTGCACTGGCGCGACGTCGTGCTGCCCCTTCGCCGCACCATCGATGAAGAGGCGCTCAAGTCTTACAGCGGCATGATCACCTCGACCTTCGAACTTCTTGAGGACGCTCGCGACGGGCTGGAGGCACAACTCGGCGCAGGAGAAGCGAAACGCGATTACTGGTTGGCCGAAACGGACGTTACTGCCGCGATCTGGGGCGGCAACGTCAGCGCCGGCGCATCGGAAGGAGACAAGGAATGATGAACCGCAGACAACTGCTGGGAGCAGGCATCGGCGCCGGCGCGGTGCTCGCTTCGGTGTCGTCGGCACAGACGCGTTTCCGCGACCTGCCGGAGGCGGCTTCGACCGAAAGCCCCTATACGCAGGTCCCACCACGCCCCGCCGACGGGTTTGAATACAACCCGGTCGTCACACTGAACGGCTGGTCGCTGCCTTGGCGGATGAATGGCGGGGTGAAGGAATTCCACCTGGTCGCCGAGCCGGTGGAGCGGATCATGGCGGAGGGTATGGTAGCCCGACTCTGGGGATACAACGGTCAGTCGACCGGGCCGACCATCGAGGCGGTGGAGGGCGAGCGGGTGCGCATATACGTCACCAACCGGCTGCCAGAGCACACCACGGTGCATTGGCACGGCATGATCCTGCCTTCGGGCATGGACGGCGTCGCAGGCCTGTCGCATCCGGCGATCCCACCCGGCAAGACCTATGTTTACGAGTTCGACCTCGTGAAGTCCGGCACCTTCATGTACCACCCCCACGGCGACGAGATGGTGCAGATGGCGATGGGCATGATGGGGCTCTTCATCGTCCACCCGAAGGACCCGACTTTCATGCCGGTCGATCGAGACTTTGCCTTCCTGCTGGCCGCCTACGACATCGATCCCGGCACTTATGTCCCGCGGATCATGGAGATGACCGACTTCAACCTCTGGACCTGGAACAGCCGGATATTCCCGGACATCGATCCGCTGGTTGTCCGGCAAGGCGACCGGGTTCGGGTGCGCTGCGGCAACCTGACGATGACCAATCACCCGATCCACATGCATGGCTACGACTTCGAGGTCACCTGCACGGATGGGGGCTGGGTCCGGCCCGAGGCGCGCTGGCCCGAGGTCTCCATCGACATTCCCGTCGGGGCCATGCGTGCCTACGAGTTCAACGCGGTGCATCCGGGCGATTGGGCGATCCACTGCCACAAGTCGCACCACACGATGAACGCGATGGGCCATGACATCCCGACCTTCATCGGGGCCGACAAGCGCCGGCTGGCCGAATTGATCCGGCGCCAGCAGCCGGGCTACATGCCGATGGGCACCGCCGGCATGGCCGATATGGCCGATATGTCGATGGAAATCCCCGACAACACCGTGCCGATGATGGGCGGATGGGGCCCCTACGGGCCGTTGGAAATGGGCGGCATGTTCTCGGTCGTCAAGGTGCGAGAAGGCATCGATCGCGATGACTATTCCGACCCCGGCTGGTACGAGAACCCGCCCGGTACCCAAGCCTGGGAATGGACCGGCGAACTGCCCGACCATGCCCGCAACGACAGCCCCGAAACCATCCTGACGCCGAGAAGTCAGACGAAACGAAGCTGAATTACAATCCACCAAAGGAGAGACAGACTCATGACGACCAAGCTACTTTTGAAAGCGCTCGCCCTGTCCATCGCCCTGCCTGGCGCGGCGATGGCAGGGGGCACCCATGCCGGCGACCACGGCAAAGACAAGGCGGCCCAGCAAAGTCACGCATCCACGGACGATCACCACGAAATGATGGCGCTTGGTCAGCCTGCCAAGGGCGAAGTGACGCGGACCGTCAAGGTCGTGATGCGCGAAGACTACGAAGGCGACAAACCCTTCGTATATGAGCCAGGCGAACTGACGTTCGCGGCCGGCGAGACCGTCCGGCTGCACATCGTCAACGAAGGCGAGGAAGTGCACGAGTTCGTCATGGACACGATGGACGCAAACGCCGAGCACAAAGAGGTAATGGCGAAGTTCCCCGAGATGGAACACGACGACCCCAATTCGGTCAGGCTCGAACCGGGGCAGGAAGCCGAAATTCTCTGGACCTTCGGCAAACCGGGTACGTTCGAGTTCGCCTGCCTGATCCCCGGCCACTACGAGGGCGGCATGCACGGCTCTCTCACCATCAACTGAACAACTGGAGATAATCCGAAATGAGAATCCTTTCTTTCGCAGCGGCACTGATCCTTTCCGCGACCGCTTCCTTTGCCGCCGGCGATCATCCGATGAGCGACGGCACCGTGACCAAGGTCGACGCCAAGTGGAAAAAGGTCACGATCGATCATGGCCCGCTGGAAAATCTCGACATGCCGGCGATGAAGATGGTCTTTATTGTGGAAGATCCGGCAATGCTGGAAGGCCTCGCCGAAGGGACGAAAGTGCGCTTCATCGCCGATCGCGTGAACGGAAAGCTGACCGTCACCGAGATCGAGAAACAGTAACCAATGCGTAGTTTCCAGGGTCGATCTGAATCCGCTCCTTCCGAAAAGAAAAGATGAATTCGGCCCTGGAAAACGTTGCGGGTCCGTGGCATGGCATCCACAGCTGGATGCATCACAATGCACGGATTATAGGCTTCGAAATTGGTGAGGAGGCCCCTCAGTGGTTGCACATGGCACTGCACGGAATCTTGGTGATTACCCCAGTCGCTATGTTTGTCGTGCTGGGGTATGTAGTTCTTAGGCTCGCAAAAAGTGGACTACGGCGCATTTTCCGTAGCAACAGTGAACGCAGCAATTGGAGGGAATTTATTCGGGCGCTTGGAATGCGTTGGTCCGAGCAAGGCAAAGTCGTCGCGCTTGGAATCGTTGCGCAGCCTGTTCTCTATGCCAGCCTGGAGTTGCCCAAACGCATCGTAAACGGCGCGATTGACTCAGGTCACTTTCCAATCGATGTGTTCGGTCTGCACCTCTCACAGCTCGGCCTTCTTTTTACTCTTTCATCACTCTACCTTTGCGCCCTCTTCCTCGGCGGACTAATAAAGTATCAGATAAACGTAAAGAAGGGCGAAATCGGTGAATACACATTGCTGCGCCTCAGACTTCAACTTTATCGGACGTGGCGCGCAACATCATTCCGGCACCGTAAGACCGATATAATTCCCCTGGCTGCGACCGAAATCGAACCCATTGGCGGCTTCGCCGGTGATGTCCTCGCGACGCCAGTGTTCCAGGGCGGAACACTTCTTACAGTCCTTTTGTTCATGTTTGTGCAGAATCCCATATTGGGCGCGGCGACTTTGACTCTTGTCCCTTTGCAACTCATTATCATCCCTATTCTCCAGAAAAGGGTCAACGACCGGATGCGGGCAAGAATTATTGCCGTTCGCAATGTCGGTGACGTTCTGGGGGAACAAACCACACGCCGCTTTGTCCCGGAAACCGGCCGAAAGACACGGGGGATGCTGCATGAACTGCAAAGAACCCGGCTGCTTTTACACCGTGCCAAGTTCTTGCAGAAAGCGATCAGCAATTTCCTCATGGCTCTTACCCCATTCCTTTTCTATTCAATCGGTGGCTGGCTGGTCATTGATGGCCGGTTATCTCTGGGAGCGCTCATTGCGGTAATTGCCGCCTTCAAGGACTTTTCGTCCCCGTTCAGAGAGTTAGTTCTCTACTATCAGAACCTCTCGGACGTTCTTCTACGGTTTGGTCATTATAGTGGCTTTCTGATGAATTGCAGAGCCGATCGCGGCGTTGCTGATGTCAACGGGCTGGACGGCTTGCACCTTGAGCGGATCATGTAACCGCAATTGGAGATTGGTCGAAAGCAACGCCGGTCGGATTATGATGAGTTATTGAGAATTTGTCTGGACCAGATGTTCATTGGAAGCCGACTCGGGTCCCTTTTTCGATCTTGCGCCGACCGCAAGTTGGGGAAGCCCGTTGCAGTTCGGCTCGCCCACTTTCCTGAGGAGTTGTGATGCACGAAAATGTCAGTTGTGCAGCCGGTTCTTCTGCAGTAGCCTCCGCATCATGAGTCAGCTCAGAAAATGTCTGTCGGTGTGGACCGCTTTGATCTTTGCGGTGTCTATATTGCTCGGACCGGCGAATGCAACGACCATGATGGACTGTGATGTCGTTAACTCGAACCTAAGCCAAGAAGACGGCACTGATATACGTTCCGGCTCCGCAACCAATGACATCGACAAATTGCTTCAACAGTATCAGGAAGCCCGGTGTGCCAATCACTTCTGCGCCCTTGCGTTTCATCCTGTTCAGACCGCTCCCAGCTATCCGCAGAACCTGATATTTGTTCGCCATGACCTGTCCACCCGGTCCATGGTGTCTCTCGTCAGTCCCGACGGACTTCGCCGACCGCCGCGCATTTGAAAAACCGCATCTTGGGCGGAGTTTCTGTCGCCCTTGAGTGATTTTCACCCGCGAATCGCCTCACCAAGAAAGCTCACATACGTCACCCGCGACAATGGCCTTTGTGCACTGCGTATTGCCGCTGGGACGTGAAACGCAAACGGGCTCGCGGCAGAGCCTTAAATGCCCGGTCCGCAACTACACGGACTGAAGGTGAAGGTTTGCGAAAGGATTACCACTCGGGACAACAGTTCCGACCCCGGCTGTTACGGGAGCCCGCCGGGCTCCTCCAAACTACGAGGGAAGCATGTGCGCCCCCTTACCATCAACTGAGCATCCGGAGAGTAACTGAAATGAGAATCCTGTCTTTCGCGGCAGCGCTTATCCTGACCGCAACCGCGTCCTTCGCCGCCGGCGATCATCCGATGAGCGATGGCACCGTGATCAAGGTCGACGCCACGTGGAACAAGGTCACGATTGACCATGGTCCGCTGGAAAATCTCGACATGCCGGCAATGACGATGGTCTTTGTTGTGGCCGATCGGGCCATGCTCGAAGACCTGTCAGAAGGTTCAAAGCTGCGCTTCGTCGCCGATCGTGTGAACGGAAAGCTGACCGTCACCGAGATCGAGATGCAATGGACCAGAAGTCGCGGATCAGCGATCCGGCGACTCGCGCAGTTACGTCGACTGCGAAACGAAAAAGCGCGATTGCAACAGTAATCGTCGTTCGAGCGATTTGGTTGGATGGGCGCCACGCGTCGGATAGCCCATCCAGTCCAAGCGCAAGACCAAATTTGGACAATTTTGCAATGCCAAGAAGATCGGTAGGACTCATGTCTGATAAAAGTTCCCGGACCAAATCGCCACTCCTCTTGGCGTGGTGCTTCTTACTCGCGCCAATTGCGTCGGCTTCCAGAGCTGACATCACCCAGGAGATTCTTTTCGGAATGCTTATCAGTGATGTTCGCGCGTCAGCGACCGAAGAAGGCGGATCGACGCGATTGACCTTCCGGATCGAGAACGCCACAGGGCGTACGCAGATACTGGACGCGGTTCGGTCCGATGATGCGGAGGAAGGCTCACTTGTCGTTATTGACGACGGTGTCGAAGCGCCTGCCGCGGCCGGCCTTCTCATGCTCGACCACGAAACCTTGAACCTCGGAACCTCGCATATTCGTGTGCTCTTGCACGGATTGAAGCGTCCGCTGAAGGAAGGCGACGTCATTGCGTTCCAGGCTGTGTTCCGTGACGGAACCGTACCGGCGCAGGGCCATGTTCATGCGACAATCAACAACTGACAGCGACCGTTATCGGCCTGCTGGCGTTGCCGGAGCTTCGGGTTGATCGGGTCCAAGGAGGTGCGTTTGCGCACTGGCATCTGTGCTCCATGCGCTTTTGCAGCCGGTGATGTTTCTGCCGGACAACGGAGGCAGTCGAAATCGCTAATCGGACCGGCGAAACACCGGCCAAACATCGATATGGGTCAAGTAGCTTGGAGAACAATTTGCAGAGCACGGATGAAGCTGGCAACAATCGATGTTCAATGGGCAAGGAGCCGAATAGATGAAATCGCTGGCCGTTATCGGGCTGTCCGCTTGTGTGGTTCTTGCAGGCTGCGTGGAACCGATTGCGAACAGCCGCGACAAGCCGGTTGACGCCGCGCGTTTGCCTGACGACGTCCGCGCTATGGCAGCTCCGGGGCAGGACCTCAGCGAAGTACGCATTCTGGCCGAAGACGGTTGCTACTGGTATCGATACGCTGGCCCGGTCGAGACGACCCTCTTGCCGCTTCGCACCCAGGACGGCCGACCGATCTGTACACGAGCACAGTGATCACGTAAGCAAGCGGGGGGTCTGCTGAAACTCGTTAGTCGTCAGGCTGGAGCCGACGGTGGCGCTCAACTCGCCGCAGTCACGAAGTTTTCCGCTGGATAAAGTATCGCTGGAGAGCCGAGGACCACGTCGTCATAGAGACTGATTATATGCGGCATGGCCATGCGGACGCAGCCTGAACTCGCTCTCCCGCCGATGGATTGCGGCTCAGGTGTGCCGTGAATGCGCAGAAGGGTATCCCGGGTCCCTTCATAGAGATAGAACGCGCGAGACCCCAGCGGGTTCTTCGGACCGCCTGGCATGCCGTCCGCGTGCTGGCGGTATAGCGCAGGGTCTCGTTCGATCATCTCCGGCGTCGGTGTCCAGCTGGGCCACTTCGCCTTGCGTCTGATCGTGTAGCGACCGGCCTCATAAAGAGAGCCGCGTGCGATGGCGACACCGAAACGCACTGCCGAACCGTCCGCCTGGACGTGGTAAAGATACCGCGCCACGGCATCGACATGGATCGATCCGGGTTCGAGCCCATCGTTGGCTTGCACCCGCGTGGCAAGGAAGCGCGGATGCAGGCCCCAGGGATTGGATATCGCCGGATCGAAGTTTGGAGGTGTCACCTGCGCATCCCATGCTGCCCATTGCGACGCTGTACTCGCCAACGATGGGCCCGCGATCGGCGCCGAGAACAGCGTGGAGGCTGAAACGATAAAATGTCTGCGGGTTAACATGATCCGATCCTTCATTCGTTGTGGCGATGCTCGGCCTGATCCAAGGGAATGCTGCACTGGCAAGGCACAGCTCCCAGCCAGTCGCAGCTCGGTTCAGAATATAGAACTCGACCACATGGTCGAATGCTCCCGCATCAAATTTGCTCGATTTCCGACGAGTGGCCGTTCTGGACCGAGCAATCAGCGCTTCATGTAAGCGCCGGCAGCCTCCGCTTGTGCCAAGAGATGTCGTTCGAGCCGAATTTGCTTCATTGCGGTTCTTTCATGGATCGCGTCCTTCCTGATGAAGGCGCGCGAGATACCAGAGCACGAGCATTGGAACGAACAGCCACTGCAGCACGGGCGCTAGCCCGGTACCGAGGATCGGGAGGCGCGGCATTCGGGCGTCATACGACCACCTGTCCAGTACTTCGGTGCTGAAGAACTCGATACCGACCGTGACGAGCAATCCAGTCGAAAGGAACACCAACACGGCTCTGGCAGCGGGATCAGCGGCCCAGTTCCTTTCACCGGTAAAGCTCCTCGTCGTCCAGAACGCAAACAGCGCAATTGCGAGATCGCCGAGCGTGGCTTGGAAACAAGCGAAGACGCCCGCGAAGTGGTCGGTTCCGTCAAAGCTTGAGAAGAGAGGCGCCTGCAGCAACTCCCAGGCAAAATGTCCCAGGAAGGAAAGGATCAGCAGGTCGGCTTCGATCGGAATCCTCTTCTTCCCAGCCATTCGCGACGACCTCACAGTTTGGTTACACGCTCGAACGCTTCTTTTGATATGAATCAAGGTGCGGGCGCTCCAGTATCGCATGATGGCAGCATAGGAGGCTTGCCAAGTGAACCGATGCAGGACGATATCGCTGTTGCGTGACGGGGCTCAAGTCCTGGCGATGGCGTTCATCCTGTGGTCAATCGTCCTGAGCGGTGTCGTTCACGCCCACGTGGAAGGCGCCGAACCTCGAGGCCATTCAAGCGTATTCTTAGACCATCCGAACCCCTCGGTGGGCACGGCAGAGGGAAAGATCCACGCCGCCACCGGTCACTGCTCGGGAGCGGCCACATGTCATGCGATGTTTCTGCCGCCGATGACGAATGATGCGTTTGCTCCCGAAACAGAAGATGCGCCGTCAGTGGAATTGACCCAAGTCGCGGCTCTAACGCCGGTCTACGGCCTGTTCCGTCCGCCGCGGCGGGGTTGATCCCGCGCCGCTGATCTGGTCCGAACTCGGAACCAAGACTGATCTCCAAGATGGTCCTTCATCGGCGCTGTTCGTGCTGCTGGGTGGATGGTCAGTGCCAACATACCGACGGCCTGACGTAATCCGCGCCACTCGCCGGCTTTTTCAACAACTTGAACGACAAGGATCTTCCCATGAAGTCGATAACCACGATTGCCACCGCCATTGCCCTGTCGCTGGTCTCGCCCGCCCTGGCTCTGGCTGAAAGTCATCACGGCCACAACGCTCCGCCCGACGCTCAAAAGGGCGGTGACCCGATGCAGGGTAAAGGTGCCATGATGAAGGACATGATGGGCATGATGATGCCGATGATGATGCAGATGCATCGCCAGATGCACGGCGGCTCCGAGGGTGGCGGCATGGCCATGATGGATGGCGACTTGATGCGCATGATGATGGGCAGCGGCGCCGGTGGCGATCCAATGAGCATGATGCAGTCCCGCCTGTCCGAATTCGACGCGGACGGCGACGGCACGCTCTCCCTGTCCGAATTCGAGACCCTGCATTCCGCCATGATCCGCGAGACCATGGTGGATCGGTTCCAGCATCTGGACGCAGACGGCGATGGCCGTATCACCGCTGACGAAATGGGCGCTCCCGCCAAGCGGATGGAGATGCGCGGGACGATGCCCGACGGGTCCGGCATGATGGGCGGGCAACCCCCGTCCGGGAACTGACACCCTCCGTCGGCCCGATGCGGGACGCGCGTCGGGCCGACGCCCAACGAGAAAGGAGAACGACATGATGTCCCTGATCCTTTTTTGCAGTAGTGCGGCGGTCCACTTGCTGGTTTTGCAACCGAGGTCGAGACCCTGCGTCTTCGGTCGTTGCGAAGGGTCGGCGGCATAAGTGCGGTCGGGCCCAAAGAATGGGTCGCGAACGCACCAGCGCTGTTTGTATCGATACAACTACTATGGAGCCGGGCATATGAATTCAATCAAGCTCTATCTGATACTCGCCGGAACTGTGATTTTGGGGGTGAGTGCATACTTTTCTTTCGGGCCGACACCACCACCGCGGTCCGCGCAGGTCTTGACAGAGGCCGAATTCGTCATGCCCCAGCTTTCGTCGGAGGCGCAGGAGGGCGAGCGCTATTTCAACGCGGTTTGTGCCACCTGCCATGGCCAGAACGGTCTGGGCACCGATCAGGGACCGCCCCTGATCCACGACATCTACAATCCCGGTCACCACGCCGATCAGGCCTTCATGATTGCCGCTATGAACGGTGTGCGGCAGCATCACTGGCCGTTCGGCAATATGCCGCCACAGAAAGTGACCAGCGGCGAGGTGGCGCGCATCATCACATACGTCCGCGAGCTTCAGGAAGCCAACGGCATCACCTATCGCCCCCACAAGATGTAGGTCAAAACGATGAACGACAGCCCCGAAACGTCCGAAACCGAAACGACGATCTGGACCTGCCCGATGCACCCGCAAGTGCGGCAGGACCTGCCGGGCAGCTGCCCAGAATGCGGGATGAAGCTTGTACACGAGGGGACCGTGCAGTCCGGCCACGGCCATCACAGTCATCATGGCCACGCGCATACTCCTGCGCCAGACGCGGCTGGCGATCGCTTTGACACGGTGCCAGCCGGATACGGTGGCCCGGTCTATACCTGCCCGATGCACGCGCAGGTGCGTCAGGTCGCTCCGGGGTCCTGCCCGATCTGCGGCATGGGGCTGGAACTGGAAAGCGCGGCCATGGGGGATGATGCCCCGAACCCGGAACTCGTCGATTTCACGCGGCGCTTCTGGGTCGGTGCGGTACTGACCCTGCCGCTACTGGTCTTCACGATGGGACCCTATGTCGGACTTGCGGGAGTCCGCGAGATCTTCGGCGAAAAGGCGACGCTCTGGATCGAATTCGCTCTGGGTACGCCCGTCGTGCTCTGGTGCGGCTGGCCATTCCTCGTGCGCGGCTGGAATTCGTTCTTGCGAATGAGCCTCAACATGTTCTCGCTGATCGCGATGGGCGTGATGGCGGCGTGGCTCTTCAGCGTTGTGGCCGTTCTTGCGCCCGACATCTTCCCCGAGGGATTCCGGATGGAAAACGGTCACGTCGGGGTCTATTTCGAGGCCGCCGCCGTGATCGTCACGCTCGTCCTGCTCGGGCAGGTCATGGAGTTGCGTGCCCGCGAAGGCACCGGCAAGGCGATCCGGGCCCTTCTGGGCATGGCGGCCAAGACTGCCCACATCATTCGCAACGACGGCAGCGAAAAGGAAATTCCTCTGGAGGATGTGCAGGTCGGCGACCGGCTGCGCGTGCGTCCCGGCGATAAGGTTCCGGTCGACGGGGTGGTCATCGAAGGTCGATCGTCGGTGGACGAAAGCATGATCACTGGCGAACCGGTCCCGGTCGAGAAGGTCGCAGGCGAGCCGGTCACTGGCGCGACCATCAACGGCACCGGATCACTGGTGATCGAAGCGCGCCGGGTGGGCGCCGACACGATGTTGAGCCAGATCGTCGAGATGGTCTCGAACGCCCAGCGAAGCCGCGCTCCGATCCAGAAATATGCCGATCAGGTTGCGGGATGGTTCGTGCCCGCGGTCATTGGCATTGCGGTCCTTTCCTTCTTTGGCTGGGCGGTATGGGGGCCTGCGCCTGCACTGTCCTATGCGCTGATCGCCGCCGTGGCCGTGTTGATTATCGCCTGTCCCTGTGCGCTCGGACTGGCCACACCGATGTCGATCATGACCGCCACGGGTCGCGGTGCACAAGCAGGCGTGCTGATCAAGAATGCCGAGGCTCTGGAGCGGTTCGAAAAGATCGACACGCTGATCGTGGACAAGACGGGCACACTGACAATGGGCAAGCCGGAGCTGGTCGCCGTTCTCCCCGAACCGGGCTATGGCGAGGAAGACGTTCTGCGACTTGCCGCGACCCTCGAAAAGGGCTCCGAGCATCCATTGGCCGAGGCCATCGTTCGCGGTGCAGAAGCGCGTGGCGCCGAATTGGGCAAGGCCGAAGACTTCGAAGCCGTGACCGGCAAGGGCGTGAAAGGCCGCGTGGACGGCCAGGCGGTTGCTCTCGGCAATCTGGCCATGGTGAGCGACCTTGGTATCGCGCCAGGCGGATTGACCGAGACGGCCAACGCACGTCGCGACCAGGGCGAGACTGTCATGTTCGTGGTCGTCGGCAATTCGGTTGCGGGGCTGGTTGCTGTCGCCGACCCGGTAAAGGAAAGTACCCCGGCGGCACTCAAATCGCTTCATGAACTGGGCTTGCGCATCATCATGGCAACGGGAGACAACGAACGGACCGCAAAGGCGGTGGCCGCGCTCCTGGGCATCGACGAGATCCGCGCCGATGTCCTGCCGCAGGACAAGGCCAGCATCATCCGGGCTCTGCAGGCGCAGGGCCGCAAGGTCGCCATGGCCGGTGATGGTGTGAACGACGCCCCGGCACTCGCACAGGCGGATGTCGGCATTGCCATGGGCACCGGTGCGGACGTGGCTATCGAAAGCGCGGGCATTACCTTGGTCAAAGGCAACCTGGACGGCATCGTCCGCGCTCGGCGGCTCGCCCGTGCGACAATGGGCAATATCCGCCAGAACCTGTTCTTTGCCTTGATCTACAATGCCAGCGGCGTACCTGTCGCGGCCGGGCTTCTCTATCCGGTATTCGGCATCCTGATCAGCCCGATGTTCGCCGCATTTGCGATGAGCGCCTCATCGATCTCGGTGGTGCTCAACTCACTCCGGCTCCGAAGCACAAGGATTTGATAACAAGGAGACGTGCCATGATACCATGCGCAGATACCCAAAATCACCGCCTTCCTGAACAAGGCCGTCAGCCGTCCTACTGGCAAACTGCAGCCGGCAGGCTCCTGTTGCTCGCCTTGGCCGCGGGCGGTCTGCTCTTGGGATACGAGTATCGAACGGCAATTCTGGCCAGCAGCCTGTTCGTCTGGCTGCCTCCGTTCCTCTGCATAGGTATGCACTTCTTCATGCATCGGGGACACGGCAAGCATGGCAGTCGCAGAGGCGGAAGTGACAGTGACAACCGGTCATAAACCTCGGCTCGCTCGTCGCGGCAGAACTGGTGTGCGAGAGAAGCAATTAATGGCGTCTAACTGGAAGAAGATCTGGAGACAGAGATGATGGACGGATTTGGTATGGGGTTTGGTGGACTATGGATGATCCTCATCCTCGTCCTGGTCGTGCTAGCGATCGCAATCGCGCCAAGGCGAGGGAGTGTCCTGAACTTTGTGTATCCGGGCCGGCCCATGCGGTTTGGGATACTCAAGCGTCGAAGCG
>NZ_JBHSGI010000028.1:0-137352 GCF_042654245.1 Seohaeicola nanhaiensis | reverse complement strand
CGTCTTTATGCACGTGTCTTAGCTCGCGCTGCCTTCGTCAGGCAGGCGGCCTCAATCGGGCCGTTACTCCTCTCCGGCATGAACCGGAAACTGATCATCGATGTTCCTTTCTTCACGGGCGAGGCAGACTTTCGTGAACTCGCCCGGAACGTTCATGCACTGGATTCATCCGCCAGGATTGAGTGGTCGGTCGCTTGCCGAATTGTCCATATCGAATGCACTTGTGATGCCGACCTTGCATCAGTGGCGGTGCTTCAGACAGGTTTGATCCCCGGCTCGGTTCTCCGCGTTTGGCAATCATCTGGCTGTTAGCCGATGCTTCCGAGCACCGGAAAGACATCGAGCAGCCAGTAGGACAGCGCGGTGAGCTGCCCAGTCATCATCGCCAGTCCCATCACGACCATGACCGTGCCAGCGGCCTGATGCAGGCGGCGCCCGACCCGTCTGGCACCTCGCAATCGACCGACAATCCGATCGGTGAACCCCGCAACGATCAGAAATGGTACACCGAGTCCGGCAGAATAAACCGCCAGCAGCGCGACACCTTGCCCAACCGTGGCGCTCGCTGCGCTGGCAGTGAGGATCGCACCGAGAATGGGGCCGATACAGGGGGTCCAGCCGAAGCCGAACGCGAGCCCCAGCACATAGGACGCTGTCGGCCTGCCGCCCGGGATGTCGAGATGAAAACGAAGATCCCGTTCCATGGCGCCGATCCGCGCCGCGCCGATCATGAACAGCCCGAACACGATCACGATACCGCCGCCAACGAGATTGAGTTCATACCGCCACCTGAGCAGGGCCTGGCCCAGGGCCGTTGCCGAGGCCCCGAGCACCATGAAAATGGTCGAAAAGCCGAGCACGAAACAGAAGCTGAGCCAAAGGGTTTGAGCCCGGCCGGTCTCCACATTGCCAGCTGTCGTCCGTCCTGCAATGTAAGACACGTAACCCGGCACCAGCGGCAGGACGCAGGGCGACACAAAGGAGATCGCTCCGGCCAGCAGGGCCGCGGTCATCCCCAGGAGCGACAGATCGGCCATGTGCGACCTCCAATTTCAGTTGAATATATCAATGATCCGATCCACGAGTCCGGGCTCGGGCATGGGCGCGTTCGTTAGCTCGTTGATGTAGAGGACAAGGTTGACCCGACCGAATTCCGTGCCGTGGAAAATGCCCGCGTGGCGCCCGCCCCGCGCGAAGAGATGGACCATGGGTGCATCTCCCTCACGTTCTGACAGCGAAGCGAATGATGCGGCGGCGGATGCTGTACCATTCGCCGCGACTCCACGTTCCCAGTTCGTGCCGTCCCAACCCGTATCGGATGCGGCACCGACAGTCAGGAAGACCACCATCTCGCGCATCGGCGTGACATTCACCGACTCCTGAACCTCCCTCAGCAGCGCCTGTTGCGCCCCGCATGGGGCGCCGCAGTCTGCCGGGACAAAGCTGAGCACCGCGATCTTCTCGTCCAGGTCCCCCAAATTGAGATACGTTCCATCAGCCAGCGTCAGATCAAGCCGCGGAAGACGATGCTGATCGAATGCCTCGAAGGCCGGTTCCCGCTCGGTCATCACCTCGTCAATCCTCGCGCCGGGGTGGTGGGCGGCGGCCTCGGTGACGGGCGTGAATGCCAGCATGAGGGCAAGGGCAAAGCGTTTCATTCCGCACCCTCCGGCCCGGTGGCGGCGATGCCCAGAACAGGCACATCGACCGTGATCTCGCCCGCAGTCTCGAAAGTCAGGGTCATGGGAAAGCTCGTGCCCTCTTCGAGTCTTTGTGTGAGCTGCATCAGCATCAGATGCATGTCCCCCGGTGCAAGCGTCACGGCTTCATCGGCAGGAAGGTCCAGTACGTCGAGATGCACCATGCGGGAAACGCCGCTCCCGTCCGTTTCGACGGCGTGGAGCATGACCTCGCCTGCAATCGGGCTCGACACGGACAACAGGCGGTCGTCCGCATCACTTGTCAGGCTCAAATACCCGGCACCCGGCCGGCCTGCGATGATCGTGGCGCGTGCCCATGGGGCGGTGATGGACACGTCTGCCAGGGTGGCGACGGGGAGTGCAGCCAGGAAAACCGCAAAGATTTTCTGTTTCATAGGAGTCATTCTTCGTTGTCGATAAGCCCGGATATCTGTTCTGCCAGCGCGTCCGCGGGTTGATCACCCTCACGGAACACATCCTCGGGGCGCATCAGGTAGATATGGCCGGAATGGGCCATGAGATATCCGTCGGGCACGGCCTCGTCTTCGGATCGCTCATACCACACGCGGAAATTGCCGGCGGCCTCGGCCACCTGTGCCTCGGTGCCGGTCAGGCCGACCATTCGCGGATGGAAGGCGGAGACATAGTTGGCCATCACCTCTACGGTATCCCGCGCCGGATCGACGGTGATGAAGATCGGCACGACGCGCTCGGCCTGCGGTCCGAGGTTGTCCATCACACTGGCCAGATACGCCAGCGTGGTCGGGCAGATGTCGGGGCAGTAGGTGAAGCCGAAGAACACCAACTGCCAGCGCCCGGCATGACTGTCATCCGTCACCGGGCGGCCGGTGTGGTCGGTCAGGGTATAGTCGTTGCTGATCGCGGCTTCGCCAGTGACGACAGGGGAAGGCAGTTCGGGCGGATGTGTCACGCGCCAAAGAAACGCGCCGCCATACACCACGGCGAACGCGGCTATGGCGGCCCATAGCATCCGTCGAATGCGTCGATGACGATTTGTCGTTGATGACTTGGACATTCAGTTGCTCGTGCCGTTCGGTACATTGGTCGAAATCTTGTTAGCCTCACAGCCCTTGCTCTTGCACATGACGCAATATCCGGTGACGCACATCACGGCGCAGGGGGCGAGGCTGAGGATCAGGGGCGCCGGCCCGATCGCGGTCAGCCAGCCCCAGTTCAGCGCCATGCCGGCACCGATAACCGCCATCGCGGTGATCACCAGGCCCCTGCGATCAAGGGGCAGGCGCAAACCGGCGGCTCGGTTCGAAGTTGTCAGGTCAGGTGTTTCGCTCATCGGTCAGCTTCTCCCTTTTGCGATGACGGTTTGGAATTGCGCGACCGCGTCCGGGCTGTCCCATTCGGCGGGCCCGACCAGGCGGCCCAGCTCACGGCCTCGCCGGTCGATCAGGATCGTGGTCGGCAGACCATAGGCAGCGAAGGCCATCATCGCCCGGATATCCTCGGCCAGGTACATTCCCAGATGCCGGATCCCAATTTCCTCATAGAACTGGCGGACCACCTGCATTCGAGCGCGGTCGATTGACAATGGCAAAACGTGGAAATCATCACCGCCAAGGCGGGCCTGGAGTGCGTCGAGCGTCGGCATCTCCTCGCGGCAGGGCACGCACCACGTTGCCCAGATGTTCAGCAGCACGACCTTGCCATGGAAATCATCGAGCGTCAGGTCGCGCCCGTCGCCATCGACAAAAGGCGGTGACAGCATCTCGCGCGGTTCGTCATGAAGCTGTACCAGTGGCCGTGCGAAGGCGGGCCCGGCCGCCAGCGCCATAGCGCCCGCCAGAAAATGTCGCCGTTTCATTGTACGGTCTCCTCCTGCAACCTGCGCACCAGCGGCAGGATTTCCTCATTCAGGATTTGCCGGTTGAAAGGCCCGACATGCTTGAATGCAATCCGGCCTGCGGCATCGATCACATAGGTTTCCGGCACGCCGTATACGCCCCAGTCAATCGCCACGCGCCCGTCGCGATCCGCGCCGATGCGGGTGAACGGATTGCCCAACTCGTCCAGAAACGCCCGCGCCTCGGCAGCGGCGTCCTTGTAGTTGATGCCGTAGATCGGCACTTCGCCCGTCTCGGCGAGTTCCACCATCAGCGGGTTCTCGGCCCGGCAGGGTACGCACCAGGACGCCCAGACATTGACAAGGGAAACCTGTCCCGTCAGGTCGGTCGAGGCGAGCCCGTCCTCCCGGCCTTCGATCGGTGGCAACGTGAATTCCGGCATCGGTCGTCCGATAAGGGCCGAAGGCAGCCGGTCGTCGTTGTTGAAGAGCCCCCAATAGAAGGCCGCACCAATCCCGGCAAAGATCGCCAGGGGCAGCATCATCATCGGGGAATAGCGCCGCGCCCGATGGCCCGTCTGTACTTTCATGACCCATCCCCCTCGTTCTCGGTGATCCGGGCCTGTGCAATCCGCTGACGTTCGGGCCAGGTACTCTTGATAAAGGCGAGAACCGCGATGATCTCGGCGTCGCTCAAAACGTCTTGATAAGCGGGCATGTCGCTTTCGTAGCCCGGAACAACCCCGCCGACACCGAGCCGAGTGATATTGAACAGATCCCGATCCGCATGGTGCCAGGTGTGGCCGGTTTCGTCATGCGGGGGCGCGGGCATGCGGCCGTCGGCATTGCGGCGGCGCCAGTCCGGCGCCCCTTCCAGATCGGCGCCATGGCAGGATGCGCAGGTTTCGGCGTATAGTGCCTCGCCGCGCGCGATCTGCTCTGGCGCGATGACCTCGCGGAGAAAAGTTGTTTGCTCCGATCCGACCCGCCGGGTTTCGGCCCATACCGCGACGGCCAGGCCCGAGATCGCCACCACCGTCATGAACAGAAACCGCATCCTCATGATGGCGCCCGCAGGTACTTGACGAGCGCAAGCGCGGCGAGCACCAGAACCGCGATCAGCGGAAGCACGACCAGCCCGCTTCCCAGCATCATACCCATCATCGGTCCACCCATCATTTGGCCGATGCAATCGCCGATGAAGCCCGTGCCGGGCCCGCCTACCTGTCCGTTCATTTCGACCTCCTGAAATATCTGCAAAGGATCACGACAGCCGCGACGAGTGCTGCTAGCCCCACAAACGGCACCAGCGTCATCGCGAAGATGGCCGCCGCGATGCCGATGGTTTCCGTCAGCAGTTCCGCAGCCTCACTCATCGGAATAGACCGCCACGCCATCCGGCCCGAAGGAGTAGACACGCAACGTGCCGGTTTTCTCCGGCGCCATGCCGGGGGCGTTGGCGGGCATACCCGGCAGGGTGATGCCGGTGATGTCCGGGCGTTCTTCCAGAAGTCGCCCGATGATCTCGGAGGGCACCAGCCCGCTGACGACATAGCCGTCGATCATGGCGAGGTGACAGCCGATCCCGCGTTCGGGCACCCCTGCATCGACGGAGCGGTCATCGAAATCCCGGTCATCGATCACCTCGACCGCGAAACCGTTGTTCCGAAGGTATTCGGCATAGGCATCGCAACAGCCGCAGCCGGGCGCGCGCCAGATGGTGACGTGCTCTGCACCCTGCGCGGCTGCGGAAGTGACCACGGGCAGAGGGGGGCCATGATCAGTCGCCAGCCAGGTTGCTGCGGCAGCACCGGCGCCTGCCACGCCCAAGGTCAATGCAAGTATCTTTTTCATCGTCAGCGTTCCTGTTCTCAAAGGGCCGCAAGGGTCGCCCAACTGGCGCCCCCGTCGCGGCTTTGTTGCAGTTCGGTATCGGTGGCGGCGACGATATGGCCCGGATCCCCGGGATCGACGGCAAGGGCAGTCGCGCGCAGGTCCGATCTGCGCGCCCATATCACGCCGCCGTCGGCGGAGGCCCAGAGGCCCGAGGCAAGGGCCGCGTAAAGCCGTTCCGGCGCGGCATGGGCCGAGACGAGCACCAGAACCGGCTCGTCCGCAGGTAGCGGGGCCTCCGGCGGCGGCGCGGCCCCGGCAACGAGCGCATCCATGGCATCGCCTGCCACGACGTCCTGCCAACGGCAGAAACAATCCGGCACGCGGGTCAGGCCATGATCGGTCCCGGCATAAAGCCATATCCCGCCCATGCCTGAGGCAAGATTGACGGAGGCGAGCGTCGACACATCCCGTTCGGCCTCGTCGATCCAGGGGCGGTCCATAACGAAAGTCCAGGTTTCGCCGTCGTCCTCGCTGCGCCACAGGCCGTCGCCCGCAACGGCGGCATAGTCCGTGCTGGGCGCGGTCGCCGCGATGGTGAGTGCCGTAACCTGCGCGTCGGGCAAGCCGGTGCCCGCGGAGCGCCAGGACCGTCCGCAGTCCTCCGACCGTGCGATGCCGCCGCCTTCCAGCGCGGCGATGAGCCGTTCCGGGCGCTCGGGGTGATTGGCCAGAGCGTAAATTGGTCGCGTGGGAGTTGTCAGTTGGGCAGGTTCCCCGGTGGAAAGATCAACGGCCCTGATCCTGTCCCCCGCGACAATTACCGCTTCGCCGCTGAAGGCGAGCGCCGCCGCGGCATGTCCCGCAGCCCGCGCACTGCGCCCCGGAAGAAGCGCCGCGATGAAAGCGCCACCAGCCGAGGCGAGGAACATCCGCCGGTGTGGCGTCAGCGGGTTTCCCGCGCCAGTATCCCTCGAGGAGCTTTTGGCAGCGCTCGATCGGGTCATGTTCCTTTCCTCACGCAACACGGATCACCCCCATCATCCCGCCCGCTTGATGTTCGAGGATGTGGCAGTGGTACATCCAGTCGCCGGGATTGTCGGCGACGAAGGCAATCTCGATCCGCTCACGCGGAGCCATCAGCACCGTATCCTGCCATTCGCGGTGCGTGGTGGGCTGCCCGTTCCGGCTCAGCACCCGGAAGGAATGACCGTGCAGGTGAATCGGGTAATGGAACGCCGTGGCATTGGTCATCGCGATGACGTGGCTCCGGTCCCTTTCCAGCGCCAGCATCGGATCGAGGATGTGGCCCTCGGCGGCGATGCCATTGACGAACCAGATATCCTCGCCAAGCATCATCCCCATAATGTCGTTACCCATCATGCGGCCTTCGCCGGTAATCCCCATCTGCCGCTCGACCATCCCGCCCATCATGCCGCCGGTGAAGGTCACTTGGTGGCGGAGAGCGTTGGTCAGGTCAGGCTCGGGGAGCGGATTGGAAGGGAGGAGCACCGACCAGGCGGGCGGCTCATCGCGGAGCGGTTCATCCGCATAGGTCAGATCGACCAGATGAAAATTGTTCCCGGCATAGAACCGGTCGGAAACCGTTACCCGCTCACCCGGCGCGCCGGTCATATCGAGGATCAGGTCCACCCGCATCGCCGGGCCGATCAGAACCCGGTCGCGCCCGCTCGGCGCATGCGGCGTAACCGGCTGGCCGTCGAGCGCGATCACCTGCGGCGTGAGTGCCCCGAAATCCAGCGCAAATATCCGGGCATTGGCGGCGTTGATCAGCCGCAGGCGGATGCGCTCGCCCGACCTTACCGCCAGTGCCTCCGGAACTTGGCCGTTAATTGTGACCGTATTGCCCAGCCGTCCGGCATGGCTCTTGTCCATAAACCCGCCGAAATCCCCGGCGATCTCCGCCTCCTCGGTCAACCGCCAGTCGTCCAGAATCCAGGTCAGGTCGCGGTCGACCCTGGGTGGTTCCGCCTCTTCGACGATCAATGCGCCGTAAAGACCCCGGCCAACCTGTTCGAAACTACGTTGATGGGGGTGATACCAGAATGTTCCGGCATCCACGGCGTCGAATTCGTAAGTAAAGCGCCCGCCCGGCGCGATCGGTGTCTGCGTCAGATGCGGAACGCCGTCCATGGTGTTGGGAACACGCATGCCGTGCCAGTGGACGGTGGTTTCCTCGTCACGCGCATTCTCGACCTCGATGCAGAGGCGGTCCCCCTGCTGGATGCGGATTTCCGGGCCGGGAACGGTGCCGCCATAGCACCAGATATCGGTTTCGCCCCAGGGCTCGGGCACAAGGCGCGCGCGATCCGGCGCGGCGCGCAGAATGAATGAGTTGGAGCCGTCAGCCAGAGTACCCCGAAATGGGAGTGCGGCACCAGCCGCGGCACTTGCGGCAAGGAACGTCCGGCGCGATAGTGCGGAGCGGGAAAGTGGTTTCATGTTGCAATCTCATCTGATCACCGTCTGGAACAACCAAGCCTGCGTAGCTTGGCCATGATGCAGTTCCGGCACCCATTAGGGCCGGCTTGAACGGTGCCCGTCTGCGATCACGCGAGAGCGCGACCGCTACGTCACCTCAGATGAGAGATCTTGGAGGAAATGGGTCGGGCGCCCCAAGCCGCCCCAAAGGCAGGCTCATAACGAGTATGCGGTCCTGTCGCGACGGACGCACCTCAAGTAGCAGCCCGGACGCGATGTCAAGCGTAGCAATGCCTGGCGCTGTGCAGTCGAGATCACAGGAGCCGACGTTGCTATTGTCTGCTGCGTCAGCATCGCATCCCTGGCAATCGGGCATGACATCCGCATCTCCGGCTGCCACAGCCATATCCAGTGCCATCGAATTCGCGCTGACCGCATGCACCACGCTGCTCGCCGCAAACAGGGCGAGAAACATGACTGTCAGAATGCGCGCGAACTTCTGCATTCTCCCCGGATATGATAATTTGGGGGCCTATATACCTAACTAGCCGCTCTTGGGCTAACTCTGTTCTTCTGGACACCGGAATCCAAGGGGTGTTAACCTGCGGTTAGGAAGTGACGGCTACCATCTTCTCACAAGTCCCTTGGCCTAGACAACCTTAGCGGGACGGGTAGGAACGGCAGTGCGAAACTACATGTTCCCATTTCCCAAACCGAAACCGGATGTATGAGCATACGCTCACCGGTTTCGGCCATGCACATACTACCATATTTGGCTCCTTTGTGCGATCCGGGTATGTCCCGGCCCACTGGGGCCACCCCTTGCGCCCCCAGAACTACTCTTGTCGGGCGTGGAGCTTCATATGGTGACGGTAGCCGTCGATAGAACTATATCGAATCGGGAGACAGCGAGTCGAGTCTTATCTTGTTTCCTTCTCGTTCCGCTTTAGTTCTCTCATTGATCCTCATCGAGGAGCAATTCTAATTGGGCCCCCTTCTTGGGAAATGCTCTGTCAAGCAGAGATCTGAACTGTTCCCAAGTTGCAGATGCCCGCATCAAGCCAATGACAGCGTGTAGGTGCTGAGCGAGAGCAGGATGGCCGATATCGTCAGTGAGAAATTGATGATGCTTCCTGGCTCTCCCACCTTCATCTTGGGTCGGGTTTAGGCGTTGTAGCTCTTCCAGGATGCCAGGGGCTAGGCGTTCATAAACAATATCATTTGTATAGCGCCCAACAACACCTGGACGAGCGACAGACATGGCGTTCCAACTCCAACCCCTAAGCCGGAAGATTTCACGATAGAAGGCATCTGGGAAGCGCTTCGCCCAAGCTGCGAACTCCTTCTGGAGATACTTGTCGAGTATTGCCTGCAGAGCATCCCGATCACGCGTATCCTGATATCCAGTTGCTTCATCAATCAGCGCAATGACGCCGAGGTTAGCCAAGCCACGCATAACAATTTCAGCGGCTTGGGCCCTATCATTTTGCTGCTCGTTCAGAACCCCATCTTGGCGTGCTTGTAGCCAAATGTTGCAGATTTCTGGCAATGCTTCGGCTTGATATCCGATTACTTCTGTATCGCCAGAAATGTACGAAATTGGCTTGAGGGGCCCACTAGCTAACTCACTGGTAACATAAGAAGAAAGGCTCTTAGCAGCCAAAAATACGGGGATATGGGCCCCGGCTTCCGCAGCAGCGGTTTTCATGCGCTTTGCCGCCCCGCTGCGCCCACCTAAAGCATTTGCAATGCCATTTTCTGAAAGAACCCGTGTCCCATCGCGCAAGACTGCGCAAGGGATACTAACGCTTCCGATACGTAGCGTACCTCGGTGCGTTGCCTCATTGCTTGGCTCATTTGCGCTATTGGTTTCCAGAACTGCTTTGGTAGCTTTCTTCGCCTTCGGGGCTACAGCTCCAACGACATCTTCAAAGGTAGCGTCGATAGGTTCAATCACATCTTTCTTGTCGTCAGGCATTGATCAGCCTCCTGTATGTCAGCCGCTTGTCGGCCATGCGCTCGATAGTCATTCCAATGAAGTCCAATGTGCCAATCTGTGCCTTGTTGTGACGGAAGGAAAACTCCTTCACGTAGCGGTGAAGATGCTTGGCGCTCATGTAGTGATAAATGCCAATGTATCCGCGCTTGAGCAGGGACCAGAAGCTTTCAATGCCATTGGTATGCGCCATATCGCGAACGTACTCGCCAGCAGAGTGATTGATGGTGATGTGGTTATAGCCACGGGCTTTGAGGTTGATATAGCCGCCGTGGGTATCAGTCACGATAGTTGCGCCCGCCTTGCAGTGCTGGCGCACGAAGCGCTCAAGGGTCGCTGCCTTGGTGTTCTCCACCACAACGGCGCGAACTTCACCATATTCATCGCGGACACCGACAACGGCAGTCTTGCCTACGGCACCACGGCCAGCGCGAAGTTTCTTGTCACCATGCTTGTTCTTCTCGCGACCACCAACATAGGTTTCATCAACCTGCATCTGGCCGTCCATGTGGTCGTCGCGGTCTTTCAGCCAAGTCTCACGGATGCGCTGCGCGAGAAACCACGCGGTTTTCTGGGTGACACCAAGTTCCCGCGCCATCTGAGTGCTGGGGATGCCCTTGCGGGCGCTGGTGAGCATGTAGATCGCCAGCAGCCACTTGATCAGGGGGAGGCGGCTTTCAGCCAGAACGGTGCCAGTGCGGACGCTGAAATGCTTGCGGCAGTCTTTGCAGCGGTACGGCATCGGCTTGTGGTCTTTTACTTCGACCACATTGACCGAACCGCAATGACCGCAAACCGGCTCGCTACCCCAGCGCTTTGCTTCAAAAAACTTGCGCGCGGCTTCCTCATCCGGGAACTTCTGGAAGAACTCGAAAGTGGAGAGGGTTTCAGGTTTCGACATGGCGCAGACTCCTTCTGCACCATTTGTAACTTAACTAGCCAAACCCTGCAAGAGAAATTTGGCTAGTTAAATTTATAGACCCCCAAAAAAAGACATCCGAGCCGTCGAGCAGAAGCGGCCTGAGATCCGGCAGGCCCGCCATATCTGGATCACGCGGCGTCAGCCTTTCATGCGCAACCTGTTGCCACGCATCGGTTTCATCGACGAGACCTCGCTGAAGACGAACATGGCCAAGACCACGGGATGGTCCCCCAGAGGAGCGCGTCTGATTGATCATGCGCCCTTTGGTCACTGGAACACCCAGACCTTTATCGCCGCCCTGCGCCATGACCGGCTGGACGCACCCTGGGTGATCAACGGCGCGATGAACGGTGAGATGTTCGACCTCTATGTCGAAACCCAGCTGGTCCCGACCCTCGCGCCCGGCGACGTGATTATTCTCGACAACCTGTCATCCCACAAAAGCCCGAGGGCCGCGCAGGCCATGCACACCGTCGGCGCATGGTTCCTATTCCTGCCGCCCTACAGCCCTGACCTGAACTCGAAATGGCCTTCGCCAAACTCAAGGCCCTGATCCGCAAGGCAGCGGTGCGGACCTACGATGACCTTTGGCGCGCCGTTGGGCATGTCTGCGGCCTCTTCACAGAGGACGAATGCTACAACTTATTCAAAGCCGCAGGGTATGAAACCAATTAACCGCAACACGCTCTAGACCCCATGATCGCGGAGTGAGCTGACTGGGTCGGTGGTCTCTCCCGCGGCATTCTCCGTTCGAGGGTTGCGCCGGATGGTCCGGTGCCGAGCCTCAGGAATGGGGGAGAGACCAGATGCAAGATAGCATTTTCATCGGGCTGGATGTCCACAAGGCAACGATAGCGGTGGCCGTGGCCGCGGAAGAACGGGGCGGCGAGGTCCGCCACTGGGGCACGGTTCCGCACCGGCCCGACCATGTACGGAAACTGGTCGACAAGCTGAGCGCTGTCGGAGGCAAGCTTCATTTCTGCTACGAGGCCGGGCCCTGTGGCTATGGTCTCCACCGCCAGCTTGTCGAGCTGGGGCACGACAGCACGGTCGTCGCGCCGTCGTTGATCCCCGTGAAGGCTGGTGACCGCGTGAAGACAGACCGCCGCGATGCTGTCATGCTGGCGAAGCTGCACCGGGCGGGCGAGCTGACGGCGGTCTGGGTTCCGGATGCGGCGCACGAGGCCATGCGCGACCTCGTGCGCGCCCGAGCGACGGCGATGCGCGTCACTGGCAAGGCGCGGCAACACCTGCAGGGCTTCCTGCTGCGCCACAGCCGCGTCTATCCTGGCAAGAAGGGCTGGACGGTAGCCTACCGGCGCTGGCTGACGACAGTGCGTTTTGACCACCCAGCGCAGCAGATCGTGTTCCAAGATTATGTGGATGCGGTCACCGATGCCGAGGCGCGGGTCGCGAAGCTGACCGAACAGATTGCCGAGCTGCTGCCGGACTGGGACTTGGCGCCCGTGGTGGAGGCGGTCCAGGCCATGCGCGGTGTCGGGTTCATTGTCGCCGTCACCGTCGTGGCCGAGGTCGGCGACTTTCACCGCTTTGACAATCCGCGCCAGCTGATGGCTTATCTTGGCCTGACACCCTCGGAACACTCCAGCGGTGCCACCGTGCGCCGCGGTGGGATCACCAAGGAGGGCAGCGGGCTCGCGCGCCGGGCCCTGATCGAGGGGGCATGGAGCTACCGCATGCAGCCGCGGGTCAGCCGCAAGCTGCACGACCGGCTCGAGGCGCTTCCGGGGACCGTGCGCGACATCGCCTGGAAGGGGCAGCTGCGGATGTGCCAGCGGTATCGCCGCTTGGCCGCGGCCGGGAAACCGAAGGTGGTCGTTACAACAGCCATCGCCCGCGAGATGGTCGGGTTCATATGGGCCATCGCACGGATGGTGACGGCAGTCCCGGTCCGCACAGCCGGACAGCACGCCTAGAAAAGGGACGTTCCTCCGGCCCGCTGATGCGCAAGGCTGGGGACGGAACGCGGTGGGGGATCCTCGTGCCCTGTTATGAGCCGGCATTGCCGACGCTCGCTCACTAGACCGAGGCAGCCCCAGGACGAAACCACGGTCATGCGGTAGCCAACCCGCGCATGAGAGCTTGCTCAACCGTCGTCTCAGTTCCGTCCTCAGCCTTGCGCAAGCCCGGTGCAATCCCCTCGCTGATCCGGGGATAGCGCCATGGCCAAGCCGCCTCCGCCGCAGGACAGCAGCGGCGAGGACTTCGAAAATTTCGCCTGTTCCAGCGGCTTTTCCTCGCCGCCCTGCTATGCCGCCGAGATCGCGCCGGAATACTTCGATCCGCTGGCGGTGGATCCGCAACAGGCGCGCGATGTCGCCCGCTGGCGCCGGGCCGAGCGCAGCCGCCTGCGCGCCGCGCGCCTGGCGCTGTCGGTGGCCGAGCGCAGCCGCCTGCGCGCCGCGCGCCTGGCGCTGTCGGTGGCCGAGCGCGCAGCTGCCGGCGCGGCGTTGACCGGGCACCTGCGGCAGCTGCTGCGGGACCGTTTCGGCGGCGCGCGGGGCCTGGTGTTTTCCGCGTACTGGCCGATCAAGGGCGAACCCGACCTGCGGGCATTGAAGTCAGAACTGCACAGTGCCGGCGTGATCATCGGATTGCCGGTGGTTGAGAACAGAGCCGCGCCGCTGACCTTCCGCCGCTGGACACCGGATACGCGCATGGTGCGCGGAGACTGGAACATTCCGGTGCCGCCTCCCGATGCCCCGGTCCTCACTCCCGACACCGCCCTCGCCCCGCTCTTAGGCTGGACGGCGGAAGGCTATCGGTTGGGCTATGGCGGGGGCTACTTCGACCGGACGCTGGCAGCGCTGGACCCAAAGCCTTTCGTCATCGGGATCGGCCTGCAGGCGGCGAAATTGGCGACCATCTACCCGCAACCACATGACATCCCGCTCGACCTCATCCTGACGGAGGCAGGTATAGCTCATTGCGGATCGTCGAATGTGTAGCCTGGTAGCGTGGAATTTATCCAGTCTCCGGATCTTCCCCTTCCGCGGACGAAAGCGCCTCGAGGAAGTTGGTCACTTCGTCCGGTGTCGCCGATTTCGCTTTCGCCATCACCTCCGGCCGGAGTGATGGCTCGATGTATCTGGCCTTGCAGGAACGATCGATCCAGAGAACGGACAAGGCCGACGTGTTCCAACGATAGACCCAACCAACTATGCGCGTCCGATCTTCCCCGAGCAGCCGGGCAATGGCTGCCGCTTCCTGTTCATCCTCAGGCACTGTCAAGTTCACAGCGAGTCGATTGGTTGGATACCGCAACGGTCGTCGTTTGGTGACGAACCGCGAGAGTCAATCCTGCCCGTGCTACGCGTCCCATCGGCCCCGGCAATCAACTCGCTATCATACTGTTCACCCATGGTCTTGACTCCTGCTTCCTGTTGCCGATGGAATCGCGCAATGCGACTCTTCAACACATACTTTTCCCGCCTTAGTTGTTTCATCATGAGCCACAAGATCACGATAGAACACGAAGGGGGACGAAACGGAACGAAACCAAGACCGGCAGTTCATTGATAAAGAACGGAAAATATTATCTTCCTCCTCCTGAAGACGGAAGTGACTTCAAGGAAATCTTCAGCCAGGTGAGCGCCGCGGGCGCGGGCCGGCCGGTCGACAAGGACGGGTTTCCCAACGGCCCCTGGATGCCAGACCTCCTGGCAGCCGCGATCTCGGAAATCGATGCAAACAGGTCGGGTATCGAGCTGCGAACCGTTCAGCTTTGGTTCCAGGACAACGACAAAGGGATCAGTGCCGAGAACATTCGCTGGCTGGCAAGGATCTTTGGCTGCGGCGATCCGGATGCAGTCGGCGCGTGGCAATCAGCTCTCAGTTCCGGGCGTTCGCGGCTAGCTGCCAAACGAAGGTCAATGAGGAAGGCTGCACCCACGCGAGCAGAAGATAGCACGGACCCGACGCCTATCGTAACGTTGGACGCCGAAGCCGACCCGAAACCCAACGACGCCGCTCAACCAACTCTTCGGCGATTCAGCATCGCAAGACGTTGCGAAGCCCTCTTTTCCGGCCATTCTTCCCTCAACCTTCCGGCGATTGTGTGGGCCGGATGCGTAACGCTCGGTTTCCTGACCTACATCACGGATGTTCACAGCATCACCTACAGCCCCATTTCCGGCCTGAACAAGCAGGTCGGGTATTTCTGGGCGCCGAACTGGACAGTCCTGGAGCTCGTCATCCTGCCGCTGTTCCTGATCATTGTGGTGGAACTGCTGAAGTTCTGGAGGGCCGAAGGGCGTTCACGTCTGATGTCGGGGGAGACCGGTGAGATTGATAGCTGGTACAGTCGGGTAGACTCCTTTTCGCAATCGCATTGGGCGGCGGCGTTCATTTGCTTCGGAATCGTGTTCGCGCTTCAATGGTTCGGCGTGCACTTTCGTGCGCTGATGCAGGGCGATGTCGGCCGGCTCATGGTGGATTGGAACGTCATGGCCATCGTCCGGCCGGCGGTGATGTCCGTGCCGGAAGCCATCGCCGTTTCGATGTTGGCCTTCCTCTACACGGCCGTGATCTGTTACCTGTTCCTCACCGGCCTGATATTTCTGTGCACCCTGGCGACTGATTTCTTTGAAATTTGCGGCTCGGGCGCGCTGGCCGAAGCAAGAGATCGACGGCACGAGGCAAGACTGGTCGGCACCAGGCTATTGTCCGGGATATTCCGGTGCACCGTCCTTGGCATACTGATAACCACATGCATCAAGCTGCAAGCCACCTACCTGGTTTCAGATGGGGAGACGATCTTCCGATGGTTGATGGAGGATGCTCTGTTTGCGCTTGGAGCCGGCGAAGTCCAAGGCGGATGGCTTGAGCAACGGGCGCTCGCACATTTCACGAGCTTTCTTCTTCTGTTTGCGACATGTTCCGTGTTTCTATACGCCTATATCCAGATCTATCGCGTCATCGGCGACGCCTCGAGCACCGATGACGATCAGGCTTCTGAAGATGAACGGAAGCTGGGTCAGAGTGCCCGACGGCATTGCGTCCCGTGGCGAAGGATGTTGATGGTGGTCACGCTGCTTGTCGCCAACTTCCTGATGATCGGCCAGTTTCCCGGCTTCTCCCTCCTGCTTTGCATAGCCATCCTGGTTGCCGTATACAGCCTTTTTGATCCTCAGCTTGGGCTGGCCCACCAAAGCTAGGAGACGGTCCGAATACGCTAGCGAGGGACAATTCCGGCCGACGTGTTCGAGCGGCATCGCACCCATCTCACAACTGCCAGGAACTGAACCATGCAAGAAGCCCCCCTGTTTATAGAATCTGCCGAAGCGCCTGCCAGCGGCTCGGCCTTCTGGATACAGGCAGATGACGGAACTCGTCTTCGTGTGGGCATGTGGCAACCCGAAACCACACCGAGAGGTACAGTTCTTCTGTTCCCCGGCCGCTCAGAGTACATCGAAAAATATGGCCGAACGATCACCGAGCTCGTGCGAATGGGCTTTGCAACGTTGGTGATCGACTGGCGCGGGCAAGGTCTGGCGGACCGAGCGGCGCAAGACCGGATGGCGGGACATGTCGATCACTTTTCCGACTATCACAGGGACGTCGCCGCGATGGTTGACGCCGCGCAGGCTCTTGGGCTGAGGAAACCATGGAACCTGATCGGACATTCACTGGGCGCCTGCATCGGACTGCGGGCAATCATCGAAGGCCTGCCGGTGTCGTCTTGCGCTTTCACGGGTCCAATGTGGAACATCAACCTTCCGCCGCTCAAGCGCGCCGCCGCCTGGCCTCTGTCGTGGACCGCTCAAGCTCTCGGCATGGGCCGCGTTTACGCCCCTGGCACTGACGGCAAGAGCTATGTTCTTGAGACGCCTTTTGAAGACAACAGGCTGACAAGTGATCCTGACATGTACGCATACTTCATCAACCAGGCCACAACGCTCAAGGAACACCAGATCGGTGGGCCAAGCATGGGGTGGCTGTTTCAGGTCCTTGAAGAAACGAGAAACCTGAAACGCCTGCCTTCGCCGGACATCCCCTGCATCGCTTTCTGCGGCGCGCTGGATGAGGTTGTAGACCTGCCCGCAATCCGAGAGCGCATGGCAACCTGGCCGCAAGGGAAACTGGAACTCGTGGCGGACGCCAAACATGATCTGTTCTCGGAAACCCCTCAGATCAGAGCAAACGTGATCAGCAGGATCGGCGAGTTTTTTCTCTGAGGCGATATGAACGGAACGATCGGGAACACCGCAACGACGCGATACGGCGGTGCCGGTCGGCTGGGTCTTTCCCCGGAACAGGTTCGAGCTTGCTATCCCTTCACCGTGACGCGGTCTGACACCGGAGCGCTTCGAACGCCCTTGGAACCAAGAAGTGCTGGCGAGGGCCAAGTCCATGGCCGCCGACGAAAACACAGCACATCGTGATAGGCTCACGGCAAGTGGTAAATCGGAGTGGTTTGACCGGGAGCCGGGTACGCGACTCGCTTCCTCTCATAATATATTTAGCGTGACACTAATATAGTATTGTTGCATAGTGCCGGGAACTTCCATCTTGATGGACCCCAAATATGCTTAGCTCAACCACCCGCATTCTTTTCGCCGCCGCCATCGGCACTCTTCCGGTACTGGGAGGTGCGAAACATGCTTCGGCGCAGTCCTATCCGATCGATTGCGCGATCCTGCTGTGTCTGTCCGGCGGATGGCCAGCATCCGTTCCTTGCGCTCGGGCGCGCGCCGAATTCATCCGGCGGATCACACCCTGGCCTGTTGAACCGCCATTGCAGATCTGGCGCTGCCCGATGGGTGCTTCATACCACCCCAACGGTGACGGCGGCCACCGCGAGCGTCTCTACGACGCCCTGTTCGACGGCACCCCCCTGCCCTTCAGCCTTCCTGGCAGCCCGCCGCAACGCGGAGCGGACTCAATATGGACGATACAATCTCTGAGCCCTGATCGAAGTCGCAACCTGCCAAAGGGGCTTGCTCTGCATCTTGCGCAGGACCGGGCGGACATCGATATCAGTGGCCCTGAGTTCAATTTCGTGCGCTCGATCCGTGTCTATGACGTGCGATATGCCCAACAGCAGAAAAATGGCCGGGATGGATATTGCGCTCGAATCGCTACGGTCCTTCTCGGAACCTATGGAGTTCAGGGCGATTTCACTTGGGCCCCGACCTCTCCGGCAGACCTGCCCGAAGCCCATGTCGGACTGGAACGATGGGGCGAGGATTGCCCGGGCATCTTTCACCGGTCGGTCTTCGTCGACTGGCGCGACTATGAGGGCAACTACGGCTACGAACAAGTGAACTATTGAGCGCCTATTCTTGCCTGCGCACCGCGTGACAAGGCGCAAAGGGCCTGTTCGAGCAGGCGACCTCTCATAGCGGCTCCGGGGAACCTGCTACGCCGGTCCGAAATAGTAGCCTCACAAAACCATCGGGCCGCTCCCAGACGCCCCGAGAGGTCGCGACCCAACCATTGTATGCCTTGGATGACCGTGCTGCTAACCTTGCGCCAGTGCGGCAATCGGTGACGCGCCGCGCAGCCCTCAATTTCCGTGGCCCGGTTCCGTCGCATTCTCGGCAGCCGACATCCATTCACTAGCATCGACCTCGGGCGGCCACGCTAGCGCGATCAGCTCGATGGCGTCGACCCCGCTCCCCCATTCCCTCTCGGCAATCTTGGCCTGCGTCGGCCCAGTATTCTCCCTCGCGGCGATCAGTTCATCGCGACGCGGTTCATGTCCCGAACCCCTGATTGTCTTGGCCACGCGTCACACACCGTTTTTGAACGGACAGATCCAGTTCGTGGATTATCCGAGAAATAGATGTCGTGAGCGCATCGCGGACTTCGCGGTCGCCTCTGTTCTTGCGAATGTCATCCTGGACCATGTCGACAGATCGGCGGTGGGTCCGCGCCGGCAGGCCTCATTGATCGATGGTCTGCAGGAACCGACCGTATTCCTCGCTGACCTCGCGCGCTTCCCCAAAGGCTCGTGCACGCTCCTCCTCAAGGCAACGGAAATAGCTCTGGATATCGCGGATGTAGAGTTCGAAGTCGCGCTTGATGAAATCCGCATAATCCCGCGCGGCTTGGGCATCGTTCGGCACAAAAGGGCGAACCGGTGCAGGGCAGGATTCGGCTGAGGCATTCCCGGTGGACAGCACGAGCAGAAGTATACTCCGCGATGTTCGACTTCCCCAACGCCTGAGGTTGGGAAGACCCCTTAATTTCTTGAACAACTGCATGCGCTCGGTCTATCCATTTCGTGAGCGAGAATCCGCTTGCCGCACCTATCATATATCTTGTGCGACAAAACTATATTATTGTATGTCTGGGCTTCAACACCTTTGGCCCGGTCATTCGCCTCTATGGAGAACGTGATCCGGGTGATGGACTTGAGAGAAGAAGCACCGAATGTGGTCACCGAACCCAGATTCCGCGATCTGGTCGCCAGCGGCTATCGCGTCGAGGTTGTCTGCAAGGAAGACGCCTTCAAGAAGGGGCCCAGCTGGCACGGGGTCTGGATTCTCCGTGCGGTCAGCGACGAAGGCGTCGAAAAACTCCTCGTCACGGCCCGAACCCGCGCATCGCGCAACGACATCAAGATCCGTGAGATCAAGACCGTCACCGGGGTCATCTCCTTCCTCCAGGGCATCGGTTTCTCCCATGCCGATATTCCGCTCGAAGAGGGCAAGCGGACCGTCCAAAAGCTGTCCGGCGAGGAGATTGCTGCCAGCCGGCGTTAGCGCACTTCTACTTACCTTCCTGGGTTTTCCGGCGTCCGGCGAAATGGTGCTGGTGATGGGGAGCGATGGTTCGCTCGCCCCGTCACAAGCTCAAACCCGCTTTGCGCGGAACTACAACGACGGGATCGGCCAAGACTCGGCCGCAGCGGGGTTGCGCATCTTCGGTCACGAACGCGGCTCCGAAGTGGACGAGGGGGTAGGCACCGCGGCGGCGGCCCCTCGAACGCCTATGCCCGGCCCGGACATTCTGGCCGCCATCGAAAGTACCGGGCTACGCTATGCCGGTCACCCAGGTCTTCGAAGAGCCGACATTACCGTTACGGACTGGCTCAACCTCTTTCGGGCCAACATCGAGATCGAGAGCGCCTACAATCGGCGCGCCGTCTCCCATGCCGGTGCCATCGGGCTCGGGCAACTCATGCCCGACACGGCCCGTGCGCTTGGGGTCGATCCCCATGATTGGCGGCAGAATCTTGACGGATCGGCCCGCTATCTCGCGTTGATGCTGGCCGAGTTCGGCAACGTACGTCTCTCGCTCGCCGCCTATAATGCCGGGCCTGACGCCGTGCGCTACCACGGCGGCATTCCTCCATTTCGAGAAACCCAATCCCACGTCCAGCGGGTGCTGGCCGTCGTCAACCGGCTGGAAGGAAGAAACTCATGAAACGCCCTGTCACAACCCTTGTCGCGCTCGCTGCTTTTCTTGTTGTCATCGCCGAGCCCGCACTCGCGCAAAGCATCGACCTCTCTCCGATCCAGAGTCTCCTGCAAGGCATCGTGGACGCGCTGACCGGCCCGCTTGGTGTGGTCATCGCCACTCTCGCCGTCCTGGGGGTCTTCCTGAGCTGGTTTTTCAACATCATCGATCTGCGCCAGGCGCTCTGGGTCCTTGTGGGCATTGCGGGCGTCGCGGCGGCGCCGACGATCGTTGCCGCCGTGTTTGGAGCCTAGGGAAACGACGCCGTGGCTGAACGTTCGCCCCTCTTCCTGGGTCTCGTGCGCCCGCCGAAGCTCCTCGGCCTGCCGATCATGTATGCCATGGTCTGGCTCTTCGGCTCAGTGCTGCTGTTCGTCTGGGTACAACATATTGCCGTGCTCGGGATAGCGGCGGTGCTCTACCCCTTGCTTTGGAAGGCGGCGGACTGGGACCCGCGTTTCATCGACGTGATGACGACAGCGCTGCAGGAAACGCCGCCAACACGGAACCGCGCCATCCATGGGGGTGACAGCTATGCCCCGTGACGAGACACTGGATGCGCGTACCCTCTTGCCGGACTGGCATACTCGGGAGAAACGCCTGGCGCATATGCTGCCCTATGTCAGCCTCGTCGATGATAACACCGTCCGGACGCGGGTAAATGAGCTTTTCCAGTGCATCCGGCTGAGCGGCGTGAACAGTTACACGACCGACGATGCCTATCTCGACAAGGTGACCGCGCTCTTCGCCCGGATCATCGCGCAGCTGGGTCCCGAGTTCAGCTACTATGTGCACAAGGTGTCGAAGTCGATCACCCCGGATCTGCTCCCGGTACGGGGTGACGGCTTCGCGGCGGCGGTGGATGAGACCTGGCGGGCAAAGTTGGGATCCGCAGGTCTTCGTGACAAGACCCTGACGCTGACCATCATCCACCGCCCGCCACCAAGGAGTTTTCTGGGCTTTGTGAATCGAAGCGCGCCAGAACGTTTCAAGGAAGAAACCGCCAAGCGCATCCGGCGCCTCAAGGAAGCGGCCGGGGTCTTCACCTCCGGCCTCGCCGAACTCAAGCCTCGCAAGCTTTCCGCAGCCTCAGGCGAACTCATCGGTTTCCTCGGTGCTCTGAACACAGGTCGCGAACTGCCGCTCTATCCTGCAGGTCGCTACGGGTTCCTCTCCTACAATGTCGCCAACACCCGCGTGACGTTCCTCGAAGATCATTTCGAGCTGTCCAATGGCGTCGTCGGCCACCGCTTCGGCAAGAGCTTCACCATCGGCGAATATTCCGAGGCCACGACCTGCACCATGTTCGACATGCTGAACCTGCCAGTCGACATGATCGTCACCCATTCTTTCACACCGATCAATTCGCACCTGATGGCGGGCAGGATCAAGCGGCAGAAGCGCCAGATGCAGTCTTCTCAGGATGCCGCGCTCTCGCTTCTCGAAGCGCTCGACATCGCCCATGACGATCTCGAGGCCAAGCGGCAGAGCTTCGGCGAGCACCACATGGTGGTGACCGTCTTCTGCGACAGCCTCGAGGAGCTGCAGACCCTTGGGGCCGAGATCGTGAACGCCGCCGCGGCCGAGGGTGTGAAGATGATCGGTGAGCGGATGGCGGCGAAGTCGCATTATTTCAGCCAGCATCCGGGAAACCAGCCCAAACGGGTGCGCGCCAGTGCCGTCACCAACCGCAACTTCGCGGATTTCGCGGCGCTGCATCGAACGCAACTCGGCAAGGAAAAGCATCAGCTGCCCTGGGCCCAGGAAATCACGCTCTTTCCAACCCCGGAACAGAGCGCCTACCGGTTCTCCTACCACGAGCATGGCTCGCCAGAAAAAGAACCCACCAGCGGTCATACGCTGATCCTCGGGCGGCCCGGTTCAGGAAAATCTGTGCTCTCGGCCTTCCTGATGACCCAGGCCCGACGGGTTGGCGCGCGCATATTCGTCTTCGACTACAGGCTCGGCATGGAGATGGCCGTCCGAGCCAATGGCGGTCGCTATGCTTCGATCAAAGCTGGGCAGGCGACCGGTCTGAACCCACTCTGGAGCGAGATTGACGAACGCGGCACGGCTTGGCTCTCGGACTGGCTCGCTTCGCTCCTCTACCGGGCTGACAAGCCCCTCACCCCTGTGCAGACAAACCGGATTCAGGAAGTGGTTCGCCAGAACGCCACCGCGACCGATCCGGCCTTGCGGAACTGGAAGGACTTCGCTTCGCTCTTCGTCTCCACCGATGACAGTGGCGATCTGCACCAACGCCTCCTCGAATGGACGGAAGATGGTCGCTACGGCTGGATCTTCGGTCAAAGCCTCGAGGACACCTTCTCGCTCGAAGGCGACGTTGTTGGCTTCGACCTGACCGGCATTCTCGACAGCGAAAGCGAGAAGGAGCGCATGGCGGTCCTCTCCTATCTCTTTCGCCGGATCGAGCGCGAGATCGAAGACCGGCACCCGACGATCATCGTCATCGACGAGGCCTGGAAGGCGCTCGACAACGCATACTTTGCCGAACGGCTTTCGAACTGGCTGGTGACCGCACGCAAACAGAACACCGTCGCGGTGATGATGACGCAATACGCGAGCCAGCTCGAACGCACACGGACTGGCAAGACCATTATCGAGGCGGTGCCGACGCAGATCCTGCTTCCGAACATCCGCGCGCATGCCTCGGACTACGCGATGCTGAACCTCTTCGAGAAGGAACTCGACGTGCTCCTGAATACTGGCAGCAACAGCCGCCTCGCTCTCATCCGCGACGACAGTGGATCGGTGGTGGTCGACGCCGACCTCTCAGCACTCGGCCCTCTGCTTACCATCCTGGGCGGCATGGAGAAAGGCGAAGCCCTCGTCGGCGCTGACTACCGCATCCGACCCGATTTCTGGAGGCTCCCTTGATCCGCATCCTCTTACTATTTTCCGCATTCGGCGCCCTGGCATCCTGCGCGGAATACCGCGAGCCTCAGGCCAATTGCTTCGCCTTCCGTGCATCCCTCGAAGAGGTCGAGCCGGTTTGCGTCTTCACGCCCCTCGGAAACGCGGAAGACGGCGTTGATACCTAGGATCGCTCATATCCTCCTGGCTGCCCTTCTGCCGGTACCCGCGCTCGCCCAAGGCGTACCCGCCAACGATTCCGGGCTGACGGCGCGCGACATCATCGAAACCGGTGACCGGGATGCCGACCTCGCCGTCCAGCGTGAGAAACTTGCCGTGAAGGAGCTCTTGACCGAGATCGAACGGGAACAGCTCGCGGTACTCCGCGCCATTCTCGACGCGCAGACAAGTATCGGCGGGCAGGGCCTGTCGAGCATGGTCGCAGACCTTGAGAGCGGCAGTGGCGATCCGGACCGGTCCATCGCGGCGGTTTACGGCACTGGAGACATCGATCCGAACCCCGGCGGAGCGGGAATGTTCGGCGATGCCGCAGAGACAATCGAGCAGTTGATCATCCGGGTCGCCCAGGAAACCGCGGACCTGTCCGGGGTCGGGCGGGCCGGTCTCTCCGTCGTGCAATGGCGAGCGCTCCTGCAGGCGCTGATCTGGCAGGAGAGCCGGTTTTCCATCGGCGCACGATCTCCCGCCGGGGCTTTCGGACTGACCCAGATCATGCCGGGCACCGCGAGCGATCTCGGGATCAACCCCGAATACTATGACAGTCCCTATCTGCAGGTCACAGGTGGTGCGCGCTACCTCGCAGCCCAGCTCAACACCTTCGATGGCAATATCATCAATGCGCTCGCAGCCTACAATGCTGGTCCGGGCCGGGTTTTCGAGTATGGCGGCGTGCCACCCTTCAAGGAGACCCGGCACTACGTCACGGTCATCCCCGAACGTTACAACCTCTACCTCGCACGGATCGGCGGGATCGAAGCGCTCGGCACGATCGATCCGGCACTGCTCGCCAATGCGCAGCTCTCGCTCGCCGGACATGGCGCGGCGTACTATGGGAGCAATTCGCCCGCGGCGATCCAGAAGGCGGCGCTGCGCGTCCAGGACATTGTGACGCGGATCGGCACGACCCAGGACATCCAGGAAAGCATGGCGCTCAACACCTATGCCCGCGCCGAACTGGTCCGCCTCGTGGCCGCGCGTATTCGCCTGAAGGCCGCACGGACCCAGCCACATAGCGCTGCCCAACTGGCGCAGGCGGCGGCACGTCTGGCCGAGAACGAGTTCATGGAGTTCACATTGGAGGATCTGGATTGATGCCCCGCAGATTTGTCACGACAGCGCCACTCCGCGCGCTGGCTCTTTCCGGCACCCTCGCGCTCAACCTGCCGGCCGTGGCCATCTCCCCGGCAGCCGCCCAGGGCGTTCCGGTCGTCGACACGCAGAATATCGCCCAGAACATCCAGCAGCTCCGGCAGATGATTGAGGACGAGATCCTGCAGAACGAGCAGCTGACCCAACTTCGCGACCAGCTTGCCACGCTCACGGATCAACTCGCCGAACTGAAACGGACCTATGAGGCGCTGACGCGCCTCGCCGAACTTCCCGAGATCATCCGAACCCAGATGGAAGACGAGCTGAACGATCTCCTCGATCAGGAATTCGGCGACATCATCGCAACCATCGAGGCGATCAAGACAGGAGATTTCTCAGGTCTCAAGGGTTCCGGTGCCAGCAAGATCGAGACCCAGATGGACCGGGTTCTGGCCGATCTCGGCTTTGACGAGGGCACGCTCTCGGAAATGGCACGGAGCGGCAACGCCGGTGCCGAGCGGGTGGCAACACAAGCCACGACCGGCGCGCTGGTCTCGGCCGCGGCCCAGAACAGTTATGAGGATGCCGGGCAGTCCCTTAAACGCGTGGATCGTCTCGTCGGCCTCATCGACGACATGGATGAGCTGAAGGAGAGCGTCGATCTGAACACACGCGTGACGGCGGAACTTGCCATCGCGCTCGTTGCGATGTGGCAGCTCGAAGCGATCCAGACTGTGGGAGACGGAACCGGTGGGGTCATCGATGCCGCCACCATCGCCGAGGAACAGCGGTTCATGGAGTTCACCCTCCCGGAATTGAATGCGGAATGAGGCCGGAGCGTTGGACGAAGAAACCGCCATCATCGAGGAGGAACTGGTCTACGGCGCGTTGAGACGCGAACGGCTCTGGCAGCGCCTTGGGCTGTTCGGCCTGATCTTCGGCGTCGTGGGCTGCTTGAGTGCGGCGGCCGTTGCCATCCTTGATGTCGATCCGCCACCTGTCGTTGTTCCCTACGATCCTGAGACCGGGTTCGCCCTGCCCGAAGCTTCTGTCGGCGCCACCACCGTCACGGAGAACCGCGCGATCATAGAGGCAGAGGTTTTCCGCTATGTGACCGACCGGGAGGTGTATAACCAGCTCGACAACGACGTGCGCATCCGCAGCGTCCTGCGGCGGTCGGATCGTGCGGCCGAAACCTCGTTGCGCCAGGTCTGGAACTCGGCGAACGCGGACTATCCCCCGAACATCTACGGGCCGAACGCCAGGCTCGACGTCGAGATCCTCAGCATCAACCGGATCGGGACCAATCGGGCCACTGTTCGAATCCGCAAACGCCTGACCTCGATCCAAGGCGTTCAGGCGGGGCTGTTCACCGCCACGCTGCTCTTCGAATTCCGCCCCGAAGAGAGCCGGTCCATCGACCAGGTCTGGACCAACCCGTTCGGATTCACCGTGGTCGAATACGCAGTCCGTTCCGACAGATTGGAGAACTGAGTTTGCGCGCCCTGGTCCCCTTTGTTGTGTGTCTTGCCTCGGTCCCTGCCCTCGCGTTTGCTGAAGCCATCCCGCGTGGCGGCCCGAATGACAGCCGCGTCCGGATCGCCACCTACCAGGAGAGCCAGGTCTACCGCCTCAGCGTCTCGCTTACCCATGTCACGACCATCGAGTTCGGAGAGGGCGAGAGCATCCGCTCGATCATCGCCGGTGACACCGAAGGGTTCGAGATCGATGGTGTGCCTGGCGGGCGCGCCTTCGCGATCAAACCTGTCGCCCGCGGCGTTCGCACCAATGTCACTGTATACACCAATCGGCGGAGCTATTATTTCAGCGTAGGTGAAGCCTCGAGCCCAACCTTCTATGTGGTCCAGTTCCGGTATCCGCAAGACACCCGGCGGCCGACAAACGCCATCGCACTCGCCGCCCCGAACACCAATTATGGAGCCAGCGCGCGGACCGAATTCACCCCGACCCGGATCTGGGACGACGGCACATTCACCTACTTCGCCTTTCCCAGAAACGCCCCGGTTCCGGCCATCTTCCGCTACACAGGTGGCCGGGAGCGCACTGTGAACACCGGTGCCGTCGAGGATGGCGTGATCCGCGTTTCCGGCGTGGGCAGCCAATGGGTGCTGCGGCTGGGAGAGGAGGTTGTCTGCATCAAGGCAACACCGCCTCAGGGAGGCACTTAATGAGCGACACTCCAAACCCCGATCTCGAAAAGCGTCTGGCCGCCCTCGAGCGAAGCAGCCGGCACCACGGCACGAAGCGACGATCCCCCCTCCTCGCCCTTCTGATGATGGGACTTATTCTTGCCGGCGGGGCGGTGCTCTATCTGTTTTCAGGCAGCAAAGAAGAGATCGCTCTGCCGACGGCGACCCCCGACGAGTTCCAAACCGAAGGTGACGGGTTCGGAGAGATCGAGCCGTTTGTCCCGCCCCCTGCCCCCGAACCGGAAATCGTCCTCGTAGAACCTGAACCGGCCAAGCCTAATGCCGAGCTCCTCGCACAAATCGAGGCGCTGCAGGCGCAGATCGAGGAACTGAAAATCGCCCCGGAACCTGTCGTCGAAGGTGACAGCGCCGCGGCCGAGGCGATCGAGGCGCTTACCGCCCAGATCGCGACATTGCAGGCGGCGTCGGAGAACGCCCAGAAGCTATTTCAAGAGGAGCTCGTCGCGCGAGACCGCGAACTCCAGCAAATGCGGATGGATCTGGACCTTGCACTGCTCGAAGTCAACAAACCGGTGCCCGCCCCTCTCGGCCCCACTGACGAAGAACTCCGCGCCAGAGAAGAAGAACGGCTCCGGAGTGAGGAAGAGGCGCGGCGCCTGGCGGATCTGCAACGGCGGGCCGAGGAGGAACATGCGTTTCAGGAACGGCGGATCGCATCACCGGTTGTTGCCTTCGGCGGCAACGGCGGTGCCAACGCGGGTGAAACCGCCCTCACAGAACGCAGATTTGGCGAGGAGACGGATTTCGTTCTGAACGGTGCGCTACCGAGCACGGTCACGCAAGCCGAGGTGATCGCCAACCCCTCGAACACCGTCATCCAGGGCACGATGATCCAGGCCGTGATGGAGACCGCGCTCGACAGCTCGCTCCCCGGTCAGACACGCGCCATCATCTCCGAAGATGTTTTCAGCTATGACGGCGCGCGGCTTTTGATCCCACGCGGTTCGCGCCTCATAGGGCGGTATCGTTCCGGGATCGAGATCGCACAGAAGCGTGTGACCATCGCCTGGGATCGGATCATCCTGCCAAACAACCAGACCGTTCAGATCAGTTCTTTGGGAGGAGACGAGTTGGGTCGTTCCGGTGTCACCGGCTTCGTCGATACCCGTTTCGATGAACGCTTCGGCTCCGCCGCGCTGATTTCCATCATCTCGGCTGCGCCAAGCGCGGCGGCGTCTCAGGTCGAAGATGAAACCGCGGCAGACGTGCTCGAAGACGTTGGCGACGACCTGGCGGATGCCACCGATTCCGTGATCGGCGAATACCTCTCCATCGGCCCCGTCATCTATGTCGACCAAGGCGCCCGCGTCACAGTCATGGTCGACCGCGATCTGGAGATCTTCTGAGGTGACCCTGTCCTATCTGCAGACTTCGCTCGACAAGCTTCCGGACGCCGCCCGCGACGACGTAATCGAGATCTGCATCAATCCGGATGGCACCTGCTGGGGAGAATTCCAGGGCGATCACTTCATGCGGGGATTGGACCAGCGCCTCTCGATCACCGAGGTGCGTGACCTGGGCAACCAGATCGCCTCCTCCGCAAATACGGCGATGAGCAAGGACAAGCCCATCGTCTCGGTCTCGATCACCTATCGAAACAGGCCCATCCGTGCCCAGGTCGTGACCCCGCCCGCCGTCCTTTCAGGCATGTCGATTTCGCTGCGCTTCTTCTCGAGCCTGCCGCTCGATCGGGTCGAGCTCCGCTTCCTCTACGGCGAGGAACGCAAGCTCGAAGAGCTGCGCCAGGAGAAAAACCGTGCCTTGCGCGAGGTCGTGACGGCCGGTGATATCTCCGAGGCCGTCCGTTTCTGCGTCGCGAACAAGCTCAACATGATCGTCTCCGGTGGCACGTCGACCGGAAAGACCGTAGCGGCGCGCAAGATCCTTTCCTACGTTCCGGACGAGGAGCGGATTGTCACCATCGAAGAGGCGGCCGAACTGCTGCCCGCCCAACCCAATGCCGTCACCCTGATCGCCAATCGGGACGCGGAGTTCCAATCCGCCGATGTGCTCCTGACCGCGACGCTCCGCATGCGACCCGACCGCATCATCCTTGGCGAAGTGCGCGGCAAGGAGGCCATGACCTTCCTCGAGGCGATCAACACCGGCCATGGCGGCTCGATGACAACGCTCCACGCCGAGACCCCGCAACTCGCCGTCCAGCGTCTCGCCATCGCCGCGCTCAAAACAGAGATCCCCATGACCTACCAGGACATGGTCCAGTACATCGAGAGCTCAATCGACGTGATCATACAGGCCGGCCGCGAGGACGGCGTCCGCGGCATCACCGAATTCTATCTTCCCGGAACAGAATTGCAGGAAAGGAAAAAGGCATGAAGCGGTTTGAGTACGACATCCTGTTCTGCAAGGTGAAGAAGCAGAAGGACTATGAAGAGATGCGGCGCGCACTGAACGAACGGGGCGCCGAAGGCTGGGAGGTGATCTCCGCCGAGGCGGGCGACTATGGCTATACCGCATTCCTCAAGCGTGAGGTCGCGGACCGGCCGACGGAGGCGGCGACATGACACGCGCGACCGCTATCGTCTGCTCATTCCTTCTTTTGTCGGGCACCATAGCAACGGCCGAGCGCAACCTGGTCCCGACGCTCGACAATCAACCCGATGTCTGCCCTGAACAGCCGTCCGAGCCGGAGTGGATGCGAAACACCGAGGCGCGCGACGCCTACAAGCGGCTCCTGGTCCAGCAAATCTACCGGTTTCAGAGCATGGGACGCATCGTCGACGCGCAGAGCTGCGCATGCGCCACCCGGTATCCGTCCTGGGAGGCCGCAGAAGCGGTCTACTTTGAGCGGTATTCCACGGCGGACTATTGGGGCGTGGTCGAGGCGACGTCACACTTCCGACTACAGGCAAACGAACTCCGGAAGCAGGCCATGCCGATTTGCGAAGCGGCCGGCAACTGGTAGCGGGTCATGAGCGTCGTCACGTATTTCGTGAAAACGGCCGAAGGCTATCTGGACTCGGCGGCCGAGACCCAGTTCGGCGCGGTGGCCGCCACGGTCGGTACGTTGCTGGTTCTCGGAACGACGCTCGTGGTCATCCTCGTCTGTCTCAACATGATCTACCAGTACCGATCCATGGATGGCCGGACCGCCTTCTGGCTCGCCGTGAAAATCGGCCTGATCGGAGTATTCGCGACCAACTGGGTCCAGTTCAACGCCCTCGCATCGGCCATCCTGAGCGGGATCGACAGTATTGCAGGATCGCTGGTCGCGTCGGTCGGCGGCGGCACGCCCGGACCGTCGGGGACCTTTGCCGAGGAGTTCGATCAGCTCATTGCGGCGCTCGGGGATTACCTGAACGCCGCTGGGTCCGAACTCAACTGGATGGCCGGCGCGCTTCTCGACACGCTCGGCGTTCTCCTGCTCTCGATCCTCGGAGGGCTGGCAGCCTTCATCGTCGTCGCGTCCAGGCTCATGATCACGCTTCTGATCGGGATCGCGCCGGTGATGATCTTCCTCACGCTCTTCGAGGTGACCAAGGATTATTTCGCGCGCTGGCTTTCTGCCCTGATCTCCTTCGCGATCTACCCCATCGTCATCGCCGGCGTCTTCGCGACGATCACCGGGGTCTCGCGCGCGCTGCTCGCCGAACTCGGTGACCCGGAGGGGGCTTCGAACATCGGCGCCCTCCTGCCCTTCTTCATGATGGTGCTCATGGCCAAGGGGTTCATCATCGCCACGCCCTTCATCGTCCGGTCGGTCTCCGGAAACATCATGATGCCGGCGCTTTCGGCGGGCTTTGGCGGGAGCTATGCTTTCGCCCGGGGCTTGGCAGGAAGTCAGCAGCTTTACAACCGATATGCCATCGGAGGCGCGACCGGCGCCGAGTATGCCGCGCTTCGGGCGCGGCAGTTTTTTGGCGTCCAGGCGCTCCCGACCCGCCCGAACGCCGCGGGCGGCGCGCCGGCAGCACGTTCCGGCAACTCATCCGGCACCGGCGCCCGTATGCTTGCGCAACTGGCACGGCTGAGCAGGCTGGGACGACGATAGGTCTGGGACATTTCTAGAACTCCTCGACACGTTGCGCGAGCAGAAAGAAAGCCATTCACTCCTTGCAATTGCCCAAAGCGCGCCGCGCCTGCGAAGGCGATTGGTAAGAATGGGCGGAAAGTGTGAATTCGCTGCGGTCGTCCCGAATGACCGGTTTAGGCGTTCCGACAGCGAGTTTCAGAACTTCGGCCAAGAATGCCTTTATCAGTCGCACTGCATTTCGAACCGCATTAGACGTCTTCGAACTTCATTTGCGGGCAGTCGGCACCTTGGATGAGCGAATAGGTCGCTCAGGCCCCGATGCAAGCGATCGAAGGCTACATGATTTCCGTCGGCGAGTTGATCGAACAGCCAGATGACACCGTGCATGTCGATTTGCTCGGCGATAGCCAGTTCGCGGAGCGTGCCGTCACCAGTCAATAACCCCCATTCCCGCGACTCAGCGATGGCAAACGCGAAGGTATCGGGAACCGAGAGCCGCCTATGCTGGCGGTTTACGGCGGTCGCGCGCCGCAACTCGACAGGTGTGAGCTCCTCTATCCGCAAGCCAAGTTAGATCAGCCTGTCGCCGAGTTCACCGGCAAGTTCCCTGTCATAGAGCAGGTCAGGCACGGCAAACTCGAACGGCAGAAGGAACATCTCCTCAAGCAGGGTCGCCCTTTCGAGGTCAATCAGGACCGATGTATCCGAAACGAGAATGGGCACAGGTCAAACCGCCACCTGATCCAGTCGCTTGTCGAGTTCCCGCACGGAAATGCCGAGAAGTTCGGCGGCGCGAGATTCTCCAATGACACCTTCAGCGAGCGCGCGGTAGCAAAGCCTCTCGAAACGCCGCGGCTCCTCCACATCAGGGGCCAAGCTCTCCGGTTCCTCATAGGGCGCCGCGCGCCATCCGCGCTCGGCAAATATCTTGAACAGCCGCGCACATGCCGGCTGACTAATAATGCCAAGATCCTTGCAGCGGTAAGCGAGAGCCTGAATGCTCACGCCGAAGCGTTTTTTCAGGGCGACCAGTTCTCCAATGCTGATCGATGACCGATGAGCACCGATTTCCGCACGCAGGACGTCGGCCGGCATCAGGAAGGCACCGGCGAACCGGTGTGCAGCCTTCTCCTCATCGACCCCACCTGAAGGTGCGATGATCATGTGGCCGAGTTCATGTGCCAGGTTGAACCTTTTGCGTTCGGACCACGTGCTCCGCTTGATGACGATGACACGGGCGGCATCGCGCTCCTTGCGCCGCACCTTGGCGGCGAGGCCATCGACACTATCGAGGTCGAGCGAGAGCACCTTGATCCCGCGCTCCTCCAGAAGCTCAGCAAGTTGAGGTATTGGGTCGTTTCCGAGGCCCCAATCCTCGCGAACGGAGCGGGCGGCATCTTCCGCGTCGCGGACATCGGCGACCGGGTGGGGGGCACTGCGCGGCTGCTCCCATTCGACGCTTCGCATATGGAGTAAGTCCTCCACGGCCAGATAGCGCTCGAGCAGATGAACGGCACGCGCCTCCAGCGCGGCTTCCTCCTTGGACGACGTTCCCACCTTCTTGCGGAAATCCACGCCTTCGAGCGAAAGCTCGTCCTCGCTCAAGAGGTACTCCTCGGAGACGTGGAGCGCCTTGGCGAGCGCGATCAGGACACGCGAACTAGGCATATCCTCGTTTCGCTCATACTTCCCAATGGCTTGGGCGGAGACAATCCCGCCCATCGCATCCGCGAGCGCGCGGAGCGAAAGACCCGACGCGGAACGTGCGACCTTGAGCTTTCTTCCGATCATGGCTGCCTCCTTGCGGTAATCGGTTTACATAGATACTATGTATTGGAGTTTTTGTAAACTGATACCTCTTGAAATTGCGTAAATCGGCCGCCATCTTGGCCTTGCGTCCGGCGATGAGGACGTTTTTGTAAACCGAGCTGAGCCGATGTAGAGGGGCTTCTGGTCGCGGCGAACAGTGACAGACTAAATGGAGAAGACCATGGCGCTTACCAACACCGAGCTCCGCTACTACGATAGCAATGTACTTCGCCTGCCTGCAGACAAGCGCAAAGACTACCACGCCCAAGTAGATCGCTTGATCGAAGCATTGCGCATCAGCGTCAAGGACAAGACCGAGATCAAGATCACCAAGGTTGTAAAGGCTGGCTCCTTCGCCAAGTTCACGATCCTGCGCAAGACGACCCACGATCCCGTTGATGTCGATGTGGTATTCTACATTTCCGGCCGCGACGCGAGCAAGGAGACGCTCGACAGCCTCAGCACGACGATCCATGATCTGCTGATCCAGATTTACCCAAACAAATCAGTCGAAGATTTTGAAATTCAACGTAAAGCTGCCAAGGTGACCTTCGTAGGGACAGGCCTGAGTGTCGACATCGTTCCGGTGATCGAGGACGAGGACCGTCCGGGCTATGGCTGGCAGTTCGATATCCACGACGGCTCGAAAATCCAGACCTGCGCGCCCTGCCAGATTCAGTTCGTTCGTGACCGTAAGAACCAGGACGGCGATTTCCGCACGCTGGTTCGGATGGCAAAGAAATGGCGCAATTATGCGGAGATCAAGCCGCTCAAGCCCTTCGCCATCGAGCTGATCATGGCGCATGTGCTCGCCACACAGGGCAAGGAGGGCAGCATTGAACAGCGTTTCCGCAACTTCCTGCTCTACATCGCGCAATCCGGCCTAAAAGATCAGATCAGCTTCCCCGAGAACACGCTTCCTCTCGGCTCGTTCTCCGACGCGGTCGTGATCCTTGATCCGGTTTACAGCTTCAACAACGTCACCAGCCGGATTTCCGAGGCCGAGCGCCAGGAGATCGTCGCAGCGGCGCAGGAAGCCTGGGAGACGATGAACTTCGCATCGGTCGAAGACGATGATGCGGTCTGGAAAGAGGTCTTCGGGCCGGGCTTCAAGGTGGAGGACTGACATGAGCCAGACGAGAACGGCTTCGGCCACCTATACGACAACCGATATCGAAAACGTCGTTCGGCGCGTGAAGGCAGATTTGGCCATGATCGCCGACAGCACCGGGGCATGGACGCCTCAGCAGGCTGCCGATTACGCCCATGATGTCGAAGTGCTTGCCAAGGCGGGCTACCTCGCGTGGGTGGACGTGACTCTGTTGCAGCATGGCATCGAACTAAAAGCCGCTCGCTTCGATGTCGATACCGACGCAGGAACGCTGAGCACCAGCCGTCCCGGCGGTGTACTGTGGCCGCGCGTCGCCGGCGCTGAGCTGCGGATCGTGATCAGCTACACCAAGGCGTACACGAACGCGGCCCGAGAGGCGATGAGGAGCAAGCTCAAGATCGGCTGGACCACATCTTACGCCGACACCAGCCACTCCAGCCTCAGCTCGTCTGGAGGCCGCAATTATGTCAGCAGCACCTACGGGATGCAGAGAAGGGACTGGGCCGCATGAGCCAGCCCAGCATTTTTGACAGCGAGATGGCGCTCCCGAACGATACGCTGGCCAAGCGTGAAAGGAGCCTGCTCGGCTTCGATCAACGCTACATCCGTGTTCACGACCAGCTTCGTCTCTTGCTGAACGTCGGCGCACTCGGCGAATGGAACAGGAAACACCACGGCGGCAAGCTCGCGCTGTGCGACCTGGTCGCCGAGCAATATCCTTTTGTGATTTTCCACGGCGACGTCGGAACCGGTAAGACGGCGATGGCCGAATGCATCGCCAATCGTCTGGTCGCCGAGGCGCGCAGTTCGGATTCGATGCTGTTCAAGCTGTCGAACCGGGTGCGCGGCAACGGCATGGTCGGCGAAATGGGCACCCTGATCGCCGAAGCCTTCCGCAAAGTCACGCAGTCGGCCGGCAAAAGCCGGCGCGCGATCCTGATCATCGACGAAGGCGACAGCCTGGCGGCGTCCCGCGCGCAGGATCATAGCCATCATGAGGACAAGGTGGCGGTGAACACCCTGATCCAGGGTATCGACGATCTCAGGCAGTATGGCGGGCGGATTGTGGTGATCCTCTGCACCAACCGCCTGTCGGTACTCGATCCCGCCCTGCGCCGGCGTGCTGCCATTATCGAGACGTTTGCCCGCCCCAGCGATGCCGAGCGCCAGCAGCTTTTCCAGATGGACCTTTCCGGTCTCGGGCTCGCTCAGCCTCAACTTGCCGAATTGACGCGGCTGACCGGCGCGCGGGATCGTCATCCGGCCTGGACATACTCGGATATTCGGACACGTCTCTATCCTGCAGCCCTCGCCAAGGCCTATCCCGACCGCCCCTTAAGCTTCGCGGACCTGACGGCGGTGGCGTCGACCCTTCATGCGTCTCCAATCATGGAGGACAAGTAATGGCTCGGTCTCCTCTGTTCGGCCGCCGCATCCACATTTCCGGCAGCGTCGTGAACGATCTGGCGGTCGCGCCAACGGCCGACGTTGAGGCGGCGCGCGAACTGGTTGCCCTGCTGGTCAAGGAACTGGTCAAGCGTGGTGTCAACTTCGTCATTCCCGTCGACGCCGAGCCCAAGCGCAACGTTGATGGGCTGCCTGTGTGTTTCGACTGGCTGGTATGGAAGACGGTGAAAGACAATCTCATCCACCGCCCCCAGAACGTGCAGGGGCCGTTCATCGTCGCCGTGCAACACCACAAGACCGAGGAGCAGATTCCCGACGAGTATCTCGACCTTTGGGACGAGCTTCGTGCTTCGCAACTGATCAAGATCGAGAACGCCGCCTATTGGAACATGAACAGCAAGCGCATGGAGGCGCAGGCGCGTTTCGGCGATGTGCTGATTGCACTCGGAGGCGATGAAGGGGTTCTGTATCTCGCGAACCTCTATCACGATGCCGGCAAGCCGATCGTCCCCCTGAACCTTCCGACTGGCGCCGAAACGAAGGGCGCGCGCCGGCTTTACGCCTTTGGCCTCGCCAGTGCCCAGACGCGCCGCCTGTTCCAGATTGCCGATGACGGAGATGCGCATGACTGGATCAACCGCATCGGGTTTCCGAAACGGCAGAGCATTCCCGATCGGGTTTCTGCCGTGATTGATCTGCTCGAATCTCTTGACCGCCCCAAGGCCTTCGCCGTGCGCTTGTTGAACCCAGACCATGAAGATTACGCGAGCGTGCAGGATTTCTTCGACGTGGTGGCAAAGCCGGTGCTCGAAGATGAGCTTGGCTACCGTCTGATCGTTATCGACGGAGGGCAGACCTATGACCATGCGCGGATCGATCAGGAAATATTCGCCAAGCTCCATCGTAGCAGTGTTGTCCTTGCCGACATCACTGGTGCCCGGCCAAACTGCTTTCTCGAACTGGGTTATGCGTTGGGACGCGGTCTGTCGACCATGGTCACAGCGCGAGAGGGTACAAACCTGCCGTTCGACATCACGACATTCGCCGGTCATCACTGGAAAGCGAACGGCAGCGCCGATGACCGCCGGCGGGCGTTCCGCGAGCATTGGAACGCGATCCGTAACCGTCCGACCCTCGTTCCCGCGGAGCCTCTGATCTCATGAGCAGCCCGCGTGAAATATTTGTTTCGGTCGATGTGGAGACAGCGGGGCCGATACCCGGCGAATACAGCTTGCTGTCGATCGGGGCCTGCCCTGTGTTCGACCCGGACAACGGTTTCAGCTGTGAACTCAAGCCGATAAACGATAATTTTGATCCGAAGGCGCTGGAAGTGACTGGGCTTTCGATGAGAGACCTGCACAATCGGGGAAGCGATCCTGAAGTGGCGATGAAAGCGTTCTCGGATTGGTTGGCGACTCTGGCTCGTCCCAACGACACGCTTGTTTTCGTGGGGTTTAATGCGCCATTTGACTGGTCTTTCGTGAACTACTATTTCCATCGCTTTGCGGGTAAAAACCCGTTCGGGTTCACAGCGTTGGACATCAAGGCACTGTACATGGGAGCGACTGGTTGCTCATGGCGCAATACCCGTTCCAGCTTAATTTCTGAACACCTGAAGCCCGCGCTTTCTGGAACGCACGACGCCTTGAGCGACGCCCGTTACCAAGCAGAGATCATACGATTGATTTGGTCTCTTATCCTTCCAAGGGCGGAAGAGTAATTTCTGCGATCTCGAGTTCGCTTTGGCGAATATAGCCGTCATGCCTTTTGAAATAGATGGCCAAGGCTCGAGCCACTCACAGATAAGCAGAATGGTGGGAATACGCGACCACTTGCGAGAAAGCCCTTCTGACCGCCAGGCATACGCAGAGCTCAAACTGCGCCTCGAAATGGAAAACAGAACGGGCATTGCGGAATATCTGGAAGCTAAGGCTCCGTTCTTAGACGGGCTTTACAATAAGAGCCAAGCATCGGGATAACAGAACTTCGGCAGGGGTCCGCTAAGTCCGCGTCGCTGCCGCCCGGCCGGCAAAAATGCTGCGCCGGGTATCGAACTGCCGGTCTGGTGAATGCCGCAACGCAGCACGGCACCCTTTCGAATGGCGGCTATGGGCTGATTGCGACGGAGTTCCACTCGCTGCAGGTGCAACATTGGCTCTGTGCGTCTGGGTCATTTTGGGCTTTCCTCCGCCATACTCTACACTCAAGTAGACCAATGGCTTAACCGGCCTCGAGTTTCTCGCCAGCCTCTCCAGCAGCTTCCGCCGATCCTGTCATTTCCCCTTCCAATCGCTCTAGATCACCGAGTGCCCGCTCAATCTGTTCGACGTCATCGTCGGACCGGTTCACGTTCAGTAGTTCCACCGGACCGCTCAAATCCATCTCGAGCTGTCTCTGATCGCCCGCCAAGACCGAGGCGCGGACACGCCGAATCGCGTTCGTTGGAATAGGGTTGACGGGGACGTTTCCACCGAGTTCGGTAATATCCATCCTGGCCTCGAAATCGCGTTCCGAGAGGCCCGACCCTCTCGGCGCCGTCGGCATCGCCCGGACACTCAGAGGCAATTCCCCCATCGGAGGGACCGGCCCCTTCGGGAAGGGCAACTCCCCCTCCTGCGCGGCATGGATGCCCTTGAAGAACGGGTCCTCGAAATACACCACCCGTTTCGCCCGAACCGGCATCTGCGCATCCACAACGACAACAATCTCATCGAGCGGCAGGCGGCGCGCCTCGTCCTCCGGCAGGAGCGACACCTCCTCGGTTCTCTCTGATTGACTGCGGCCTTCAAACGGGTTCTTCCCCACGACGCGCGAGCGCGTGACGACCGTCTTGGTGGTTTTGCCCACCGCCTTGCTCAGTTCCTCGACGGTCTTTTCGTCCGAGGGCGTCAGGTAGAGCTTGATCCCGGCGTTCCCTTGCAGAGCCCGCCGCGTATTCTCGCCGTAGATTTCGTCGATGGCCGGGATGGTCTGGGTGACCACCGCCAGGTGCCCGCGATAGGCTCGCAGAACCTCGATGCTCTCGGCAACGATGGGCATCTTTCCGAGGCGGTTGAACTCGTCGAGCATGATCATCACCGGCCAGGGCTCGTCCGGACCCGGCTCCTTGTCCTGAAGCGCGGCAAGCAAATCCGAGAAGAACAGCCGGATCAGCGGTGCGAGTGGTTTCACCATGAGGGGTTGGACGACAAGGTAGACGCTGAACGGCTTCTTGCGGATCGTCCGGAAGTCGAAATCCGATAGCGCCGTGGCATCATCGATTGCCGGGTTCTGCCATTGGTCGAGACCCGAGGTCATCAGGAGCGAAACATACGACGTCAACGTGTCGTTGTTGGTCGAAGCGAGCCGCGTGAATATCAGCCGGGCCGCCGCGTTGCGGGCTTCGTGGGAGCGCGCGAGATACTCTTTCTGCTTCTGCCCCCCCGAGGCGGCAATGCGGTAAATTTCGCCGAGCGTCGGCCGGCGGCGCTGGAAGGCCAGGAGCCCGGCCGCCACGAAGAGATCGATCCCGCCCTTCAGGAGTCCCTGCACCCGGTCGTTGTCATTCTGCAGGAAGAGGGTCGCGAGGAGCTGCAGTTCCATCTGCTGGCGCGCCGGGTCTTCTAGCTCATAGATGCGCAGCAACGGATTGTAGCGATGCGTCCGCATTCCCTCCCAATCCGTCGGCGCAAACCGGAACACCTCGTCGCCTTGCGCCGCGCGATGACGTGCAGAAGCCTCGAAGCATTCTCCCTTCACATCCAGCACAACCGCCGAGCCTTGCCAAGTCAGCAGGTTCGGAATGACAAAGCCGGTGGTCTTGCCGCGTCCCGTCGGCGCCACGATCAGCGCGTGGGGGAAGGTCCTGGAGCAGAGGAACGGTGCACGCGATCCGGGCTTGCCCAGCTTGCCAATGACAAAGCCGGTGCCCGGTTCGCCGAAGAAGCCGTTCCGCTTCATCTCCCGGCGGGTCTGCCAATGGGTGTAGCCGAAGCGGGTGAGCGCCGAGCCGGACATCGCCAGGCTCATCAGGAGGCCAGCCACCCCTGCCCCGCCCATGATCAGGTTGATCAGACGAAAGTCGTCGGGACGGGTGGCACCGATCGCCCGGTAGTTCTGCGCGACATAGAAGAAGTCGATCTCCGCCCGGAAGCCCAGATTGCGGAAGGTGATCACGGCCGAGGCGATGACATAGCCGATGGCGACGGCAATGAGCGTGACCAACGCGACGCCGATGGCCAGACGGCCTTTTCCGAACCCTCCCATCAGTGGATCTCTCCGCGCTCGCTCTCGCCATCAACATGACCGGCGCGGTGGAGCTCGTATTCGCGATCGGCAATCTCCTCGACCACGGCGCGGGTCGCCTCGCTGTTGGCGGTGGCCGCGTCAGACTGCAGGTAGGTCTTGGCGGCATAAAGCCGGTCGAGGCGATCCTCGATTTGGGTCCTCAACACATCCGCGTCCCCGTCCCGCAGCCGGTCGATCTGCGCCGCGTCCAGCTCGCGCTCGACCGCGTCACGGTAGCTCAGACGTTGACCGTCATCCTGGAACGGCGAATGCAGATTGCCGGCCCGTTCATGGTCGACGACCCGCCGAATTTCCGGATCGGCAATCGGCGCGCCCTCGACGGCTTCCCCCTCGCGCTCGCCCGAAAGCCGCCCGTCGCGCAGGTCGAGCGCAACCTCCCGCAACTCGTGTTCGCGGCGGACCTGGTCGATGGCTTCGGTGTCGCGCAGCTCGGTGACGGCCGCATAGGTCGCGCCAAGCCCGCGGGCGAGATGCGACGGCATATCGGGATAGCGGTGGCGGAACTCTTCCGTGACGGCGTCCGCGACGGGCGTCCTCGTATCTCGCCCGTCCATGATCCGGTCGACCTCGCGGGCGATCTCGCGCGCGCGGGCCTCGTCGGTGATCCGCTCCCGGTAGGGTTCAGACCGGTCGATCACGTCGCCCGGGCGCGCGAGCAGTTCGGGATGCGCATCAAGATAGCTCCGTTGCTCCTCCTCGATACGCCGCTCCGCCCGAGAGGCGATCTCCCACTCCCGGGCCTCGATCTGGTCTCCGGTCAGGCCTTCCGCGCGCATGTCCTGGCGGATCGCGCGTTCCATGTCCTCAGTGGCGTCCCGATGATAATGGACCCTCTCCATGACGGTGCGATCTTCCACGACACCGTCTTCGCGCAGGACCCCTGCCCGCTCCAGTGCGACGCCGAGCTGGACATGGGCCCGGTTGAGGGTCTCGCGCGCCGTCTCCAGATCCGCGCGGCGCTCGAGGTTGAGACCGTCCCTCTCGGCCACTCTCGCCAGATCGTCGGCGATCCATTGCCGCTCGAGTGCCGCGTTCTGCGCGCCGGTCTCCATCCGCGCGACGACGACGGACGAACTGATGCCGGTTCCGCGCAGCGCGGTGTCGACCTGCGCCCGCACCTCGGGGTCGCGCAACCGGTCGAGCCGGGCCGCATCGATATTGGTCTCAGAATAGACCCCGCCATCCGAGGGCTTCTCGGTAAGCGTCATGGATCTGCGCCCGAGCGGCTGCATATGCGCCAGCCGCGACTGGATTTCATTGAGACTGCGCTCGAGGCGCGGTCGCTCCGCCTCCGGCTTCTGGGCGATCATGTCCTGAACGCGCTCGACCTGCTCGCCGTAGCGGTTTCGCAAGTCTTCGAACGATTGGTCCTCTGCCATGTAGACGCCCCCTTCCAGAGTGAGTTTGCCGCCCTTCGCCAGAAGCTCTCCGGCACGGAAGAGCGCATTGGCGATGTCCTCGCGATTGTCGGAGGAGGCCTCCGCGGCGAGCGAGTGATAGACGATCCGCGTGTTGGCTATTTCTGCGAGGGCTCGGTCGAGATCGGCCCCGACCCGTGGCCGCGGTTCCGCGGCCCGCCCCTCGTCCTTCGCCGAATAGACCTCGCGGGTCCGCGGCGGATAGTCGACAACGCCGCGATCCAGGCGCCTCGTGGCCTCCAGGCGCACGCCGAACCTCTCCGCCTCCTCGACCATGGCGAGGCGGAAATCGTCGTAGTTAAACCGGTGGTCGCGGCCGAGAAAGAAGAACTCTCCCTCCTGCGATCTGCGATTCAATACTATATGGGCGTGGGGGTGATCTCGGTCCTCATGCACCGCGATGATGTAGTCGAAATGCCCCTCTTCGGACTGGAAGAACCTCTCCGCGACAGTGGCGGTAATATCGCGCACATCCTGGCCCCGTGTACCGATCGGATAGGACATGAGCAAATGCGTCGTCTGTCCGAGCTTGGGCTTGAACCCCGCACTCCAGCGCTTGGCGAAGCGGTCTGTCAGGTCCTTGATCTCGCGCGCCTCGAGCTTCGTTTTCCCGTCCAGGAAGCCACTCGAGTCGACGATATGGGAAGACTTGGTGGTCAGGTATTCGAGCTGGTTCATCAGCTGCGATTTCGTATGCGTGCCCCCTCCTCGGATCGCCTTGAAGACAGCCGCACGATGCCCTGCGGCTGCCCGCACGAGTTGCTTCTGCCGACCGGCCTGCAGGCCCTGCATCGAGCCGCGGATCCGACTCCAGCCATCCCGGAAAATCTCTCCGGTGACATCATGGACGGCATCATTCAGCCGCATGGGCGAACTCCCTCAATGCGGCCGTCGCCGAAAGCTGCATAGAACCCCGACGGCGGCGTAAAAGCAGGTCGATCTCATCAGCGGAATCAAGAATGAACCGCGCCAACCCGCGCATCTGGGCAAGGCGCAGTTCGGACAACTCGGCGATAGCGCCATCATCCCCTGACCGTACTGCCCGGTTGGCTTTGGTCATCTGTTTGGCGATCTGCACGACGCCGTTGCCAACCTCGTGCAGGGAGGCCCGGTAGCGCGCCAGCTCACCCGCCAGCACGGCGTCCGGAACAAAGGTTCCCCCCGCCGCCTGGATCAGCCGCCTGACCCCTTCCGTGCGGTTCCCGATGCCGGCCGACGCAAGGACCTCATCGAGAGCGGCAAGCTCATCTGGCGTCAGCTTCACCGTTACCGCGGCCGTCGCCATGGCCGCATCGCATTGCCGATCTGCGTCGGCCTTCAACGTGTAGCGCACGGCACGTGCCGTCACTCCGAACCGCTCCGCCAATTCTGACGTCCCGACTCCGTCTGCGGCCTCACGGACGATCTCCGCACGCTGTGCTTCTGTCAGTCTCCTGGCCCGGGTCATTCGGAAGAAAGCCCCCCTATTTCCTGCCACCTTCATTCAAGGTCGCCACCATCTTACGAAACTATATATATAGGTCAATGCTATATTATTGGATTGAGCCTCCAGGCGACCTTGAATTCCGCTTCAGGCAGAGCACCGCAGGTGCGAGAACCGGCCCGAAGGGCCGAAGGAACCGAACCATCTCCAACCGCAACCCAGCCGCCTTCTCGCCTGCCCGCGCCCGAGGGTCTGGCCGAACACGCATGTGTTCGGACGGAAGCGAGGGGCGGCGCATGACCTCACCGACAGGGCTGACGGACAGGGTCAAGGGTGGCCAGATTTGGCGCGCCAAATCTCTGCCGAAAAAACCGGCGGGCGCAGCCCGACTGTTATTCCGGATGGCCCCCTTGAGGCTGGCCGGCAGACCTGTTTCAGGCAATCTCTCCTATCCCCCGTCAGGACCGCACGCGGTCCTGACACCTTCCCGGGGACACCGGTCGAAGGCCGGGGTCTCCAGACCCGGCGCAGCCTTCCCCGGACCGGGGAAAGGGCCGCCCGTGGGCGGCCCATCCTCGTGAGAGGATCATTCCTGCGGTTCCTTCGAGCTCGGCGGGAACATCACCAACTCCTGGACTGCGACGGGGAAGTCGAGCTTGAGGCTGAAGAACTCCGAGCCATCTCCGTTGCGGGTGTTGCGGAACATCGCGCCGACGCGTTGGAAGCGGGTGCGCACCTCACCTTCGCTGTCGGTGAACTTGACGGGAACGGTGGCGACGTAGTGATTGGTCATTTGGGTCTCTCCTTTTTGCGATGGGGATCGACCGGCACGGGGGACAAGGGCCGGCCGCAAGTGCAAATTCGGAGGGTCCGCGCGCTTGCGCGTGGAAGCCGTATTTGTGCTTGCCGGAGCGTGAGCGGAGGGAACGGCCGGCCCGACCCCGTGCGATCCACATCAATGAGCAAGGAGGAGAGACCCAAATGACCGCTGCCATCACGCAGGCGCTACTGGCCTTGTTCATGTCGAGATGACGCGCCCGGTTTGTTCACACCGCCACGCGCTGGGGACGGGGTCCGAATTTCTGCCTGCTGGGAGGCTGGGTTCTTGAACCCGAAGGTCGGCTTCCAGCTTCGGGCATGAATGCGTGTGGCTGTCCGCATGGCACGAGACCCAATGCCAAACCGCCGAGGATGGGCAGCTGGCAGGGGATCTGAAAGCACAGGCCCCAGGAGGAGGCGGTGTTGGATAGCAGTACGATCAAGGGTTCCAAGAGTGGTCTGCTGGGGGCACGAAACACGGCGGCCATCGCCGCCTCGGCAATCACGCGCCGAGGCGCTCGAGGATCGCCTTCGTCGCCGGCATACGCTTCAGCGAGTTACCGATGTGCTCCTGCCAGCGCGGGCCAACCTCAAGGGCAGTGGCAACGGCCCGTGACAGATCATCGGGACGGTCCTCGGCCATCGCCTCGATTAGAAACGCCGCCTGCTCGCGATCCTTGGCGGACTTGAGGCTGCCTGCCCCGTCGCGGCGCCGGTCGGCGATGATCAGTTTGTGGATCGCGTAGCGCTCCGGGCGTGGGACCTGCACCAGAATGCCGGACCGATAGATGACGGCGGCGTGGACCGGTTCGGCGATCAGGAAGTTGAGGTAGTTCAGCCCCTGCGCGCAAACGCCGAGAGCGGGCAGATCCCGGATGGTCTCATCTCCAAAGGCCGGCGTCAGGAACTCGACCAGCTGGCCGCTACCGCCCTGCGCCCATCGCCAAGTCCGCCCCCGGTCGAGCCCGGGGACCGGATCGAACTTCAGAGCCGAGAAGGTCTCGGCCAGACCCGGATCGACCTGATCCTGCAATGCGACGCTGAGCTTCTCAAATTGTGCGATATCGATATCACCGGTGTTGGCCATACCGCCCAGGGGGAGTCGAATGCCAAGCTCGCCTTCATAGAGCCGGAAGGCATTCGTCCCGACGATGGTACCGCCCAGCCGGAAGGTCCCCGCTGCGGCCATGGCAGACAGGATGGAGCCGGTCGCCCGGTCGGTGGGCGTCATGCCTTCCGCGCGCAAAAGCCGAACGAGCCGAGACCTTTCGGCCTGTCGGTCCTTGGCGGTCGCGCGCAGTTCCTCGATACGGTCGATCCGTGCTCGTGTCTCGTCGCTGTCTTCGCCGATATAGAGGAAGCGCATCGCGGTTCCAACACGGCGAGCCGCGTACCAATAGGCCTTGTCGCCGCGCTCCTTGAGCGTCGGCTTGCCTTCAACGCCGGACAAGGCGTCATCCTTCAGGAGCCGCACCAGATCGGTATAGGCGCTCATCGCGATGCTGCTGAGTGAGGTCATGCCAATCATTTCCATATTTTGCTTGGCACACATATACCTATCAAAACATGAAACTGCTAGGCAAAAGGATTTGGGGGCACCACCACGACCATGAAGAACGACGAAAGGGCCGCGCTTCGCGCGACCCTCTCTCCTTCACTCGTCTGCTGACGTCTTCGCCGGATCGGCGACCCGCATCACCGTTAGGCCTTTGGCTTCCGCCTTCTGCCCGAGATTCAGCGCAACCCCGTTGCCGCCGAAGAGCACGACGCCCGTCGCCGCGAATTTGTCGTCCAGCATCTCGTCGTTGCACTTGAAGGGTGCCGCCCGCCCATGCGCGGACCAGCGCGGGTCGAACCGCGCCTGCGCGACACCGCGTGCGCGCGCCCACCGGGCCGCGATCATCTCGGCGCCATGCTTGCCGCCCTTGTGGCAGAGGAAGATCTCCTGGTTGCGGTTCTGCCGGATCCGCTCCCGAACCTTGTCGAGCGTCGAGAAGATGACGTCGACATCGGTCCAGTCGGTGGCGCCCGATACGATCAGGGGAACCCCCTCGACCTTCGACCTCGCGGCAGTCTCCCGGTCGTGCTGTTCGAGCAACTGCCGGGCCTCGAAGACCGCCCCGGTCTCCTGCGCGCGAGCGCTCGCCCGCGATCCCGATGCGGGGATGAAGGCATGTCCGGTCTCTACCTCGTAGCATTCCGCCGCCGCCTCGCTCATCACCTCGATGGCGGCGACGATCTCCCGCAGGTACAGGAAGCGGGCCTGCGCTTCTTCGAGGGCCGTCTCCGCGATCTCCGATCCGTCATGGGATTTGGCCAGAGCACCGATTTTGTCGGCGGTGCGGTCGAGCTCCTTGCCGAGAGCGACCTTGCGCCGCTGCAGGATGGTGGCGAGCCCGTGCGCGAGCGGTTCGATCTCGGTCTCGAGACCGGTGCCGCGCAGCTGACCGAGCAGGGCCTCGAAGGTTTCGCGGATGATGCTGTCGGTCAGGATGTGATCCTCGGGGATCGGCAGCTCCGCGCCTTTCTCCGTCAGGCCGAAAAGTTCGATGGTCTCATAGGCGTTCGCGTTGTCGTAAGTCATGTTGGTGTCTCCAGATGTTCGGGGAACCACCACGGGAGTGTGGTGGCATGGCCGTACGTCTGGCTTCCGAATCTGCCTGGGTCAGGGACGGCGCAGCCGCCGGCTTGCCGGGCGCAAAAGTTTTCGAGGCGCACCGCCGCCGCCAACGCGACGGCGCGCACTGGACTGACCTGTCCATGCACCCCGCCCTCGCCGAAAAGTTTTGCGATCCTTGACGCGGGCTGATTTGGGGGCCATCCGGAGGATATGCTTCCGCACTCATGTGTGTGTGTTTTGACGGTAGGTTTGCCCGACACGAGCAGGCAAACGGCGTGACCGGACGCGGGAGACGGATGGAGCGGCGGGATCGTTTTGCCGCGCAAAACAGACCAAAGCGCAATCCGTCGGAGCGGCCGGGGAGCGACGTGCTCGCGAGACGGGCAAACCGGGACGCCGGGTGCAACGCCGCGGTGAGGCCGCATGGCCGAATGCGCGATCGGCCAAGGGCCGATATCTCCCCTGGGACCTGGCGTACCGAGCGGGGGAGGCCGCAAGGCACATGCGGTGGTTCCCTCGGTCGGGCTGACCGGCTTGCGATACATCGCAAAGCCCAGTACTCTATTGGAGCACCGAGGAGTATGCCATGAGCGTTCAAAAGCAATCCGTCAGCTTCACCGATACCGCCTTCGCCTTCGCCCGGGAATTGGTCGAAGCCGGAGAATATCCCAATGTGAGCGCGGCGGTTTCGGGGGAACTGGTAAAGGCCAAGGCAGAACGTGAGCGCGAACGGGCGGTGCTCGAAGCAGAACTTGAACGGCGTCTGGCTCTGCCGCTCGACCAATGGGAACCGATCGGCGACGCCTCCGATGTCACGGCCGGTGCACGGGCGCATCTGGCCGCGAGGGTCCGCAAGACCTGATGCGCTTTGTCCGACATCCGTTCTTCGGGCGGGACCTCATCGGCATCGTCGATCACATTGTCGAAGTCACCCAAGGCGATACCGGAGCAGCTCTTCGGCGCCTGGATGAGGTCGATGCCTTGCTGCAATCGATTGCAGACAACCCGACAACTGGCACGCGGCTTGAAGGAAGGCTCGAAGGGTGGCTCGTGCGACATGGCGGGTCCGGCCATCGTCTGACCATCGTTTTTAGGCCGGATGTCGAGGTCGGCCAGATATACCTCGCGCTCGTGGCCTTCGGTGGCCGGGACTGGATGAGGCTGGCGTCCACCCGGTACATGTTCCCGGATTTCTAGTCGGACATCATCCCGGCCGCCCGCATGCTGAAAGCGTTTTCCTCCCGTCCGAAGCCAACGATGATGTGATCGTGGATGGTGATCTCCATCACCCTGCAGGCCTCAACGATCTTCCGGGTCAGCTCGATGTCGGACTGGCTCGGATATGGATCGCCGGATGGATGGTTGTGACAGAGGATGAGGGCGGAGGCATCGAGAACGATGGCAGAACGGAGAACCTCGCTGACATAGACCGGAACGTGATCGATGCTGCCGCGGGTCATGATCCTGTCGCGGATCAGCTTGTTCTTCCGGTCCAGCAGCAACACCCGGAACACTTCGACCCGTTCGCGGACGGCATTGAGCGCCAGGTAATCAGTCAGCATGGTCCAGGACTGCAGCGCGGCGGTGGACCGGGCATGCCTGCGCAGGATATCTCGTGCAGCGTCGATGGTCGCAATCTCGGCCTCGGAGAAACCGGACCCGCGCAGTTCGGTGATCTGATTGGGGTTGCGATGGGTCATGCTGCGTCCAATCGGCTGAGGGTTTCGCGGAGGCTCGTCCCATCGGGACGCAGGGTGTGGCCGATCTCGTCTTCGAGCGCGATGTAGGTGGAAAGGAGATCTGGCCTCAGCCGAGCGGCGCATCGCAGATCCGCGAGCGAGGACATGATGCAGAAGCTGCAGGACATGCGCGACATGCCGCGGCCATAGGCCCAATGCGGATCCTGCCCCGCGGCGGCGATGGTGTCGAACACCTCCCGCCGGGTCAGGCCATGGATCGGCAGCCAGTCGATCCAGGTTCGGCCCGCGACACTGCCCCGCGCGTTCCGGTTGACGACGGGACGGCTTCGACGCACGGCGCTCTCCTCGGCGCGCACCCCCATCGCACTGACGATCCGCCCGGCAAAGCGGGGATTGGCCGCGAGATAGCGGCGCAGCTCGCGCTCGATCGGGCCGCGCTTCTGATCGGAGGTGCATTGGCGGTATCGTGGAGATGGGAACATGCCCCGCGCCCGGACCATCTCGAAGAACGACCGGCGGGGTCTTGCGATGACCAGCGGCAGCCCGAACGTGGTCTTCCGGATATGGCTGATGGTCTCGGGCCGTTCCACGTCGCCGAGAGTGGCGTGGACGATGAGCAACTGGTCGCGCGGGATGCCGGCCTCGACCAGCCTGATCGTCATGGCCTGGCTGTCCTTGCCGCCGGAATGGTTGATCGCCACGAGGGCGCCGCGCTCGATCATGTCGTTGATGTCAACCGGAATACGCATCGGAGCCTCCGAACATGGCGGTCCAATTGTCCCCGGCGGGCAACTGGTCCCGGCGTTTCAGGGCGGCGAGACGGTTCATCAGATCCATGATGACCGGCGTCGTCGGGTGATCCGCCCGATGGCCTCGCTGCGGTCGGGCGAGGCCGGGATGTCCGTATTTGAGGAGGTGAAGCGCCGCTTCGAGCGATGGGACATGCGCCTCGCGGTCGATGAGGTCGCGGGACAGAGCCGCCGCATGGGCGGCGTAGGTCCGGTTGCGCGCCGCACTCAGCTGGCGCCTGCCGATCCGGTGAGCCACATCGACCCATTCTGAGACGTCGGACCAGGTAAGCCGGGTGCCGGGCGTGGTGTATCTACACTGTGTCATGGGAAGCCCTCGATCCTTGCCGCTCAGATCATGCCAGCGATGACGAGGCCCAACTTCATGGAGGGGCGGCCGCAGGCCTCGCAGAAGCCCGCACGCTGGTCCGGTTCGAGATCGGCAGTGTGATCGCAATCAGGCGCCATGCAGATCGCGGGCACGACACTGTCGAGCGCATAGTCTTCCAGGAAGTCCTCGACTTGCGAATAACCTTCGGTCTCGGCGAGCGCGACCAGCTTGGGATGGGAGAGATTGAACATTGCTGTCGTCCTTCTGTCGGGGTGAAACGAGAAGAGGGGAGCCGCGCTGCCGCGGCTCCCCTCACGGGACCTGCCTCTTGCGGGCAGGGGACACGGGCCGGTCGGAGACAGGACCGGCACTGCCCGTCAGGCCGTTTCCAGGGAGGAGGATCAGGCCTGCACGGGCGAAAGCGCCCCGGTTGCCCGGGACGCCCTCTCGCTGCGGTACCGCTGTGTATCAGCCCACCAGAGCGAGGCCGGTGTTGTCCGACCGCTCCTGGCCGGCGCCCTCGACGAAGGGAATGATCGAGAAGGTCTGGCCGCCGCGCTGCTCCTCGTTCTGCACTGCGTTCACCCGCAGATCGCCATCGGGCGTGTTGATCAGGAGCGAGACGTAGTCGTTGCCGGTCCGGTTGCTCTTCGCCATCCAGGCCGAGCCTACGCGGATCGGGTGGCCGCGCGGCGAGCTGACCTCGATCCGGTAATCGGGATGGGTCTCCTCGGTCTTGAACTCGTTCTCGATGAGCATGAAATCGAGGTCGAACATCATGTTGGCGATGTAGCCAGCGAAAGCGTTGTCGGCATCCATCGCGGTCAGCTCACCCGAGATCGAGCCGGATTTCATGGTGCCGTTCGAAACGAGCGGGATGATCTCGAATGCGCCGGTCATCGACTCGCGAGCTTCCTTGGTCTGCACGGCGTTGACACGAAACGGCCCGAGGCCGACATCGATCTGCATCGAGATGTAGGGATTGCCGGTGGTACTGCCGGTCTCGTTCCAGGCCGTGCCGATACGCACCTTGCGGCCGGATTTGTTCACCGCCGTCACATCATAGTCCGGGCTCCGCTCGGACATTTTCGTCCGGGTTTCGAGCTGAATGGCGATATCGAACCGGGTGGAGTGGATCATGCCGGAATAGGCGGTGGCTGCGGTCTCGGCGTTTTTGGTCAGGGTTCCTGCGAACATGGGTCTTCTCCTTGGGTTTGCCGCTGCCCGGCTTCCTGCCAGAGCACGCGGGATTGCTTTTCGACCCCCCTTGGGATCGCAAAACCCGAAAGCCTTCTCTCCTTTCTCTCCTGACCGTCAGCCCGGCCCGACGCTGGAAAAGGTTTCCGGCGTGGCCCCACGCACCTCCCTACCCTGCTCTGCCGCGGCGCCATGGTCCGGCTCTGAAATGAAGAAGTCGGCCTCGTCCCCGTTCAGCCGTCGGCCGCTCCGGTCGGTCAGACCGATCGTGCTGCCGTTCCGCACAAAGGTGATGAGGTAATGGCCGAGGCCATCCCGGTGAACCCGATATCCCTCATTCGCCCAGTGGACGAATTTGCCGACATCCACGGCGGCCTTGATCTCCGCGATGTTCATCTGAATCTCCATTTCCAATGTTCGTGGCAAAAACACGGGAGGCCCGATCAGATGATCGGGCCACTGTGCAACCGCATTCGATCTACCAGTCAAAGACCACGAGATAGGGGACTGGCGGGACGTCCCGATCGAAGAGGACGTAGTCGCAGCCTGCATCCATCGCCAACGCCATGACCGTCTTGAAGGCGTCGCAGTCGACGCCTTCCTGCAGATCGGCGAGCGTCTCAGGGACAGAGAACAGCCAGCCATACTCGTTCCGCATGGTCGGCGACTTGGCGAAGACCTCGTTGTCGATGTCCTGCGCGGTTTGCGCGGGCAGATGTGCGGTGCTGCAATCGTAGAACCTGCGGACGTTGCGCATCATGAACCCCTCGCCTCCATCCAGTCCTTGAGGCCCAGGATCGTCTTGCCGGTGGCCACCTCGCCCAGCCATGTCGTCCGTGGATCGCCGACGGGCTCTTGTGCCTGCCGGTCGATATACCCATTCGCCATCCAGGGTTCCGGCTGAATCCGTTTGAGCCAGTCGCCAAGCGAGGGGATGCAGCCCTGGCAGTCCTCGCGGACATGCTGTTCGCCGATCCAGCGGGTCGGAATGACGCGACCCGCGCTGTTTGTCAGCGATCGGCCGAACTGGCGCTCGAGTTCGAAGATCCCGAGGGCATGATGACGGTGGGCTCTGTGAACAAAGAGCGCGAGGTGCTCTTTGGATGAGTCGAACCAATCATGCAGGCATTGATAGTCGGACGGCTTTCCGCCGAACTTCCGCGCGGAGCTTTCGGCATGATGCAGAGGATGGGCCATGTTAGAGCCCCTCGTCATGGCTATGGCAGGTCTCGACATAGCGGTCGGCGTGATCGAGCGAGATGCTGTCGGCGGTGACATCCCAGGTCAGCGTGCCATAGCCACCCTCGTTGTTCTCGAAGCCGGGATGCTGGTGATAGGCGACGGCCCAGGCGAAGTCGCCGAGCTTCGTGGAGAGATCGTCGGGGAGCTCAATCCCCGCAGGTTGCACCGTCACGTCCTCGATATTGCCGGAATCGCCGTAGCCTTCGTATTCGGCGGTCACCTCAGTGATACCGAGGCCGCGCAATTGCGGGAGCAATTCGCCCCTGGCGGCCTTGTTCGCGGCTTCGCGCTCGGCTTGCCATCTCGCCATTGTCTCGGCGAAGTTCATCTGGGGATCGGTCATGGGTCTTGTCCTCGTGTCTGAGATGGGGAAGGCGCCGAGCGGTCCGCAGACCCGACACAGCGGCGGAACGCGAGGGGACAAAGCACCCTTCCGCGTTCCCCCCTGACCGAGAGCCCGCTTTTCCTTTCAGGCGTTTCGAGTTCGCATCGCATCAGAATTCGAACCTTTCTCATTCAAATTCTGATACTTATTCGATCTATGGAACTCGAAACGCCCTAGGCGGCGCGATCAGCCTTGGAGGCTGATCCGTCCCCCACGATCCGGCCCAGGATCGCGGCGGTATCGACACCGTCCCCGTGCGGCACGAAGACCCGAAGCTGGAAGGCGATGATCTCCGTGAAGCACCCCATGGCCTTCAGCCCGTCGATCGTGCCCCGGTCGGCCCCGTCGATCTCGAGGCGGGCCGCGCCGGCGACCCGACGGCGGGTGAGCGTGAGACCCCGGCCCAGATCGACCGGCGCGGTGGACCCGAGCGCGGCCGTCAGCATCTCCTGCGGGGTTTTCGGTGTGCCGACCATGAACCGGGCTCTGAGCGCGGCGGCGCCATCCTCGCTGACGGTCCGGCCGATCATGCTTGCCTGCCCCTCCGGCGTGACGCGGTAGATGCGTTCGTTGCCCGAGGGAATGTCCTTCCAGATCGGCAAAAGGAGCCCGGTCAGCAGATAGAGCTTCGTCGTGGTCACCTTCGGCAGGCTGTGAGCCTCCTCGTCCCAGAGGCGGCGGAATTCGGGTGGTTCGATCTCCTCCCAGGCCGAACCTTCGAACCTCCCTTCCTCGACATAGATCGATCCAGTCGGCCGGGAGACCTTGCGCATGAGCGTGACGATCTCTTCGTCATAGATCTGCATGGGTCGGGCCGAGATCAGCGCCGCGCGCCCGGAGGTGCGATTGATCATCGGCAGCTTGTCGGAGTTCCGGTCCAAAACCTCATCGGCGGAGAGCACATGGACGGGGTCCGTCACCTCGAGTCCGATGATGCGTGTCACCGCCCCGGAGCGCGGACAGGTCCAGAGGTCTTCCGCCGAGACCTGTTCGATCATCTCGCCGCGCAGCGTCTCGACGCCGACATCGAGCGTGCCCGCGGCCCGCACCCGCTCGGTCTGATCGGCGATCCGGCTCATGAACTCGGCGAAGAGCGCGTTCTGCATGTGAATGGGCAGCGCCAACACACGGTTGAGGAAGCGCTGGATCGGCGGCAGCTCTTCCAGCAGCACGCCGTCCTGGTCGATCAGCCGCAAGGCGGTCCAGTCCGTGAACCGCTCGTAGCTCATCGCGCCGGCGCGCCCGGCGGCCAGATCGGCGTAGTAGCCGCGCAACGCCGCCCGCGCGATCGGACTTTCAAGATTGTCCTCCTCGCGGAACATGCCCTGCGAGCCGGTCTCGCGCTGGCCCTTGGTGAGCGCCCCCAGCTGATCGAGCCGCCGGGCGATCGTGGAGGTGAAGCGCTTCTCGCCATGAACATCCGAGGTGCAGACCCGGAAGAAGGGGGCACTGACCTGGGCCGAGCGATGCGTGCGGCCAAGCCCCTGGATTGCCGCGTCTGCCCGCCAGCCGGGCTCCAGCAGATAGTGCCGCCGCCGCTTCCGGTTCTTCGCGGTCTGGGCCGCGTGATAGGAGCGGCCCGTGCCGCCGGCGTCGGAGAAGATCAGGATGTCCTTCTCGCCATCCATGAAGGCCAACGTTTCCGAGGGATTGCTGCTGGCGGATCGCTTCTCGATGAAGAGCGCACCGTCCCGGGATTTCAGGGGACGGATGGAGCGCCCGGTCACCTCCGCCACGGCCTCGTCGCCAAAGGCCCAGAGTATCTGGTCGAGGGCCGCGGGAATCGGTGCGAGGGCCATCAGCGCCATCATCGCCGCATCGCGCAAGACCTCGGCCTCGCGCGACACGACCAGGGCGCCATTCGCATCCCTCAGCGGCTCGGCCACCATGTTTCCGTCGATCTCGACCAACTTCTGGGCATGGATCGGGAAGGCCTGTTCGAGGTAACTCAGCACGTAGTCGCGGGGGGTCAATGCGCCCTCCACGAGTTCGTCTTCGGGGTCCATCGCCTCGAGCCGCCGCTTCAGCAGGCTCTCGCCGGTGGAGACCACCTGGATGACGCAGGCATATCCATCCGCCACGTCTTCTTTGATGGCACGGATGACGGACGGGGCTTTCATGCCCATCAGGAGGTGGTTGAAGAACCGCTGCTTGGTGCTCTCGAAGCGCGACTTGGCCGAGGCCTTTGCGGCGGAGGCGTTGGTCTGACCGGAGGCATCGTTGACGCCGGTCGCGGTGAGCGCCGCCTCGAGATTGTGGTGGATCGTCCGGAAGGCGCCGGCATAGGCATCGTAGATTTCGATCTGGGCCGGGGTTAGCGCGTGTTCGAGCACGTCATACTCGACGCCATCGAAGCTGAGCGCCCGTGCCGTATAGAAGCCGAGCGTCTTCAGATCGCGCGCCACCACCTCCATCGCCGCCACCCCGCCGGCTTCCATCGCGGAGACGAAGCTCTCGCGGCTCGGGAAAGGATATTCCTTTCCCTGGCCCCAGAGACCGAGGCGGGAGGCATAGGCAAGATTGTGAACGCTGGTGGCGCCGGTCGCCGAGACATAGAAGACCCGGGCACGCGGGGCGGCGAGTTGCAGGCGCAGCCCGGCGAGACCCTGCTGGGAGGGCCTCACCCCCCTGCCCTCGTCGGACCCGGCGGCGTTCTGCATGGCATGGGCCTCGTCGAAGGCCAGCACGCCGTCGAACCCGTCGCCCATCCAGTCGAGGACCTGGCCGAGGCGGGTCGTCCCGCATTTACCCGCGGAGCGCAGCGTCGCATAGGTGACGAAGAGGATGCCGTCGCGCATGGCTATCTGCTGATCGGGTTTCCATTTGGAGAGCGGCTGGATGTCTGCGGGCGAACCGCCGAGGTCGGTCCAGTCGCGGATCGCGTCCTCGATGAGCGTGGCGGATTTGGAGATCCAGACAGCCTTCCGCCGCCCCGCGAGCCAGTTCACCAGGATAAGTCCGGCACATTCCCGCCCCTTGCCGCAGCCCGCGCCATCGCCGAGGAAATAGCCGAGGCGATAGGCCTGCGCCTCCGGATCGTCGTCGGCACGCGTCATCCGAGTCTGGTCCTCGTCGATGGTGAACCGGCCCGGCAGGTCGCGCGCGTGCGCGTCATTCGCCATCAGGATGGTCTCGAGCTGGGCCTCGGAGAGATGGCCCTCCTCGATCAGGCGGCCGGGCAGGCGCAGGCCGTCGACGGCCTCGCGCGACGGAGCCGGAGGGGCGACCGACGCCATGGCGATGCTCTCGACGAGTGGCGTGGGATGTTCCCGCGCGCCCGCGATTTCGATCCGCTGCGGGCGATAGCGGGCGTAGATGTCGGAGACGGGCGTGTTCTCGCGGGGCGTGGCGAGGCAGGTGAAGGCCAGCGGGATGGCGGCATGCGATTTGGGTTTGGCAGACGCCGCCTGGGCGATTGGGCGCTCGTGTGTAATAGGGAGACCGACCCGGCGCGACCCACGCCGTGCCTGTGCAGTGGCCTGGATAGTAGGAGTGGCGGGTCGGGTCGCGGCGACATCATCGACGATTTGCCGTGCCGCATCCAGATCATCGACAACCGCGCGGACGCATTCGACCTCCTCCTGCACCTTGTCGAAGACCATGATCCGGGTTTCGACGGTGGTGCCGAGTTTGCGGTAGACATGGCCCGGAATCGACAGTGCCAGCCGAGGCTTTGCGATGGCCGAGGCCCGTGCCCAATGCGCCGCATCCCGCTCCGGCGCGAAGCCCAGGGGCATGATCGCCACGAGACGCCCACCGGGAGCCAGGCGTTTGGCGGCCCCGATCAGATGCTTGGCAGCGATATGCTTGTCCCGCGACCGATCGACCGAGGAGGCGAAGGGCGGGTTCATCACAATGACGCCCGGAAGCTCAGGCACCGTCAGCAGGTCGTCGATATGCTCGGCGTCGAAGCCGGATATCTCGCCCCCGAACACCGCCTCGAGAACCGCCCGGCGGAAGGGATCGATCTCGTTGAGCAGGGGCTTGCCGCCCGCGAGAACCGCGAAAGCGGCCAGCGCGCCGGTGCCGGCCGAGGGCTCCAGCACGGTTTCGCCGGCACGGATGGCCGCGGCACGCGCAACCAGGGCCGCATAGGGCAGCGGCGTCGAAAATTGCTGGAGCCGGATCTGCTGCTCGGAGCGCCGCGTCTCCGTCAGGAGCCGCGTGGCAAGCATTTTGGCGGATGTGACGGCGTCCGGATCGCTGCCCTGCAAAACCTTCATCACGGCTGCGGCCTGCATCACGTCATAGGCGATGCGCCAGTCCCATGCGCCGCCCGCGTCGCTGCCTCCGAACGTCTCGCGCATGATGCGGGCTAGCGACGAGCTTCTGAGAGGCTGGTCTTCGATCTCCCTGGCGATCTGTGACAAGGCCTCCCGGAGGCGGGCTTGTGATGGGATCTCCGGTCCGTGCTTCGGTCTTTGATCGGCCATGTCGTCTGTCCTTCCAGTCAGGTTGCGGGTCTGACAGGACAGAAAGCCCCCTTTCCCCTTTCAGGAGGTGGAGGCGGCTTGACGTTCGGAATGTGGGCAGATCAGAGAGATTGGACCCCGGTCTGCCGCAAAGGGGGGCGAGACCGGCGCATCCGTTTTGCCGGCGTTCGGGAATCAGGTCCGGCGCGACAGCTTGAGTCTGCCTGCGGCGCGAAGGCGCTGCACCTCGCGCAGGATCGCGTCGGTGAAGGCCGGGCTGAACGATCCGCGCGGTGTCCGCTCTTCTAGCGTATATGACTTCTCGAGGATATCGGCGTTCAACTCGTCCAGGATGACCCAGAGTGGCACATCGCTATCGAGCCTGGCGCGGCGCGCCTCGGTCTCGGGTATCCCCAGGGCCGTCCGCCCCTCACCCGAAGCTTTGCTGGTGATCGGCGCGATGAACATGACGTGCTGACCCGCTTGGTTGGTGACGACGATCACCACGCAACTCGGCCGCTTCTTGCGACCTTCCGTCTCGCCGCGATCCGCCTGCCACTTCCAGAGATAGTGATAGTCGAAGACCTGCCCCGCGGCGGGGAAGTCAGCGGTCACGGAAATGTTCTTCGATGCCCTGGTCGAGAAGGCTTCCCAGCTCTTCAGGCATGTCGGCCACATCGAGAGCCACCTGCGACGCGCGACCGGCCGTCAGGGCCTGGAAGCGCTCCATCGACATGACTACGAAGCGCGGCTTACGGTGCTTCGTGATCGCGACCGGGGCGACGGTCGCCGCCTCGAAGAGATCGCCCGTGTTGCGGGTCAGATCCCCTGCTGCAAATTGCTTCATCCTGGCTCTCCACCGATTTTCTGTCTTAGCAAGAATATACAGAATTTCTTAATACTCCACAAGAGGCAGGATACGAGGGCACTATCTCAAGGGGGCGTATCGTCGGAGCCCCGCCCAGCGAAGAACTCCACCAGAACGGGGCTCGCGTCCCCCTTCGCGGAGCTGAGAAGCTCGGACCCGGCAAGCGAGGCTTTCGACAGGCGCACGAGCCCGCCGGTTTCCTCGATGCGGTAGCATCGGCGCTTTTTCCCTCCGCGCCGGTAATGGGTGGCGGTCACGATCTGGCAGGAGCTGCCGTCGGTCAGCGTCACTGGACTGGCGAGCCTGATCCTGTCACGCTCGTCATAGTCCGGGATCGCCGCCCAGTCCCGGCAACGCTGGCGCCAGGCATTGGCATAGCTGTCAGAGTCTTTCAGTTCCGACAGCAGGTTAAGAAGGCCGAGCGGTGCCCGCGACTCCACCGGCCCGGTGGCCTCCTCCATGTCCTTATAGCCCCAACAGCCATCGTCGTAGCGCGTCAGCAACACAGCCCCGAAGGTGATCGACCCGTCTTCATCGGTGACGTAGGTCGCATCCTCGACCGGCGAGCCGTCGACATTCGTGACCTTCGCTGCCGCATACCAGGTCGAGCCGACCTTGCAGGCCTTGAGCAACAATGTCTTGCGGGTATCGCTCTCGAAGGTGCAGAGCCGGGCGATCTCGGCCTTTTCGTCGGCGTAGGTTTTTACGCGGCGATCGGTGTAGAAGAGCCAGGCCACTATGCAGCCCTCCGGTCATCGAGTTCGATCAGCGCGTCGAGCGGCACCCGGTAGGGCAGCATCTCATCGAAATCCTCGCAATTGCCGCGGTTCTGGACGAGGGCATGGGTGTCCGTGGCATCCCGAAGGACCACCCGGAAGGTCCCGCCGAGGCCGGAGGGCACGTCATAGGTGCCGCCGATCAGGTAGTCGGCGGCGCGGCGCGCGAAGACGCGGATCGTGTGGCCATCAGTCGCCAGCCGGATGGTGTCATGGCCCCGATCGATGAGCATCTGAACGTCGTCGAGAATGTCGGTGTAGAACTGGCCGGTCAGATCGCGAAACGCCGCCTGCCGGGCCGCCATCCAGTCAACGTCCCGGAACGGGTCGATTCCGTCCGCGAAGGCGAAAGATGGATCGGCGCGTTCGGTGGTGACGATCCGGGTGGTCGTACCGTCGATCCCGTTGGAACGCAGATGGACGCCGTTGCCGACAATCAGGATCAGGGCGGGTTTGCCGACCGGCCCGTTCCAGTTGGGCAGGAAGATGGAGCAGCCACGCGCATGCGCGATCTGGGCCGCGACGCTTGCGGCGGTGAAGCTGAGAAGGGACATGGGAATTACCTGTATGTAAGAGGGAGGCGTGCGACCCGCGCCGGACGTGCGCCGCGGGCCGCCGGCAGGGTCAGGCCGCTTCTGCGACCTCTGTGTTGCCATCGGGCGTTGCGGTCTCAGGCGGCTCGGCCTCGAGGGCCTCGACCGGTTCAATCCCGGAGGTCTGCATCATCGGCGGGCACCAGGCCGCAACCGCCGACCGCTGCGTCTCCGTCAGGGTGGCGAAGGGTTCGGCGAAGAGCTTGTCGCAGAACTCGACGACTTGCTTCTTGGTCGAGGAGGCCAGGGTCACCGCCTCCTGCGCGAGCCCCAGCTCCTCGCCGAGGATTTTGAGGAGCCATGCCTTCTTGAACCGGTTGAAAAGCGCCGCGTTCGGCGTCCAGTGCGCGCGGATGTCCGGCATCACCTCGATCTCGAAATCATGCATCAGGCTGTCGCGCTGCCGGTCTCGCGCAAAACAGGCCTGCGTGGTCGCCGCCGTGGCGTAGGCCACGAGCTTTGCCTTCTCGCCCGCATCGAGCGCCCGAAACAAAGCGAACTGATCGGCGGGGGATTTCGCATCATCCGCCCAGGAGAGATCGAGCGCGTCATGCGCTGCGGCCACCTGTTCGAGCGAGGTGCCATCGATCTCGTCCATCTTGGCGTGCGTGCGATAGTCCTGGCGCGCATCGACCTTGATCGCCTGGGTGACACCCATGCCATGGCCCAACACGTCGGTGACCAGCTTGAAAAGCGTGAGGTCGAGCGTGGCTTCCGGGTGCATGGCCATGGCCGCACCAAGCGCCATCGCCCGCTCGGTCTTCAAGTCATCGGTCAGCGAGGCGGGATAGGTGATTTCGCCCGAGTCCGCGGCGCCCGGGTCCTTTGATGTGCCGGACGCCTTACCGGCGTTTTCGGCCCTGTCTTCGGGACGCACCATCCCGACATGCAGGGAGATCTTGCCCTGCGCCCAGGTGGCGATCACCCCGGATCGCGCGAGATCCTCGGCGCTGTAGGCCTCCTGCAGATCCCGTGCCTCGGCCTCCAACTCATCCACACGTTCGTAGAGTTCACTGTAGGCTTCGTCTTCGAGCTCCTCGTTCTCCATCTCATGTTCGAGTTTCTCGAGTTCGGCGGTAATCGCGTCCAAGCGCTTCGAACCCTCTTCGTCGGGCTCGACCGGACCGGGATAGACCCGGCCGTAGTCCGCCATGGCGGCATAGTCATACTGGATCACCGCATCGGCCCAGGCAAAGCCGATCTCGGCGCGGGCTTCTTCAGCAGCAGCGGCGAGTTTTTCGAGGAGGATCGTTTCGACCAGCGCGGAATCCTCGAGCACGGAATGCTCGTCCAGGAGATCGGTTGCGATGGCGCCACCCCGCGCCTCGTAGTCTTTCCGCACGAAGGCACCGATATCGTCGCTGACCTGAACACCACGGGACTTCAGCGCGTTGCGGACGCTATAGGCATGGACATGGTTGTCCTCCTTGGTCAGCGCCTCGAAGACCTCGCGCTGCACCTCCTGGCTCGTATGGTCCGCGAAGGCTTTCATCACATCGAGGGTGATCGACTTGACCCGCGCCGCGGCGCGGATGTCGGGGTGGATGAGCCCATAGCGCAGCCGGCCTTTCACGGCAGCCACCGTGGTGCCGAAGGTCTTGGCGATGGTCTCGGGCGTCTGGCCGTCGACCTCCATCATCCGCGCGAAGGCTTCGAACTCGTCGATGGCATTCATCGGCGCCTGTGTGATGTTCTCCGCGAGCGACAGCGCGGTGGTCAGGTCGCAATCGTCCGGGACCAGACGGCAGTCGATCTTAGTGCTCTTGGTGAAGCCCTTGGCGGCCTTGTCCGCGACCAGCTCCAGGAGCGCCGCGTGGCGACGGCCGCCGGCGAGGACGCCGAACCCGGCCGAGAGCTTCTGGACGAGCAGCGGCTGCAGCAGCCCCAGCACCGCAATGCTGGCCTTCAGATGCGCGATGTTCTCGGAGGCATAGCTCTCCGGAGACCTGTTCCGCACATTGGCGGGATGGGCGACGAGATCGCCGATGGCGACAAAGATGGGTTCAAGCGCTTGGGTCATGAGATGTCCTTCTCTGGGTTCTGCGCCACCCGGACTTCCCGGGCGGCCTGACCGATCCCCGGATCCGGGAACCAACAGGACAAAAGGCCCGCATTCCCTTTCGAAGGGTCAGCGGGCCTGTCGATGTTGAAGTGGGCTGGGCGCTCAACCCTACCAGTCGTGCGCCATCATGATGGTCAGCACACGCATGGTGGTTTCAGGATTGTCGGGCGCCTCCGCGCCATAGCGGAAGTCAGAGTCGGCCTCGTAGAGATCCACTTTCCAGAACACGGTCTCGCCGCGGATCGTGACCGCCCCGAAATCGTGCCAGCCCTCGGGATCGTTCTCAGGCTCGAAGGTCTCAAACTCCCCGGTAGCTTTCACCGCGTCGGCCATGAAGCCGTCGCCGGCCTCCATCAAGGAGCGGGTGACATGCATGCGCCCCTGGATCGGTTGATCCGGCGACACCCCGAGGCAGGCAAGCCTCCGGAAGGCGTCGTTCTGCGCGGCGATGGCGGCGGCGTCGGGCGGGGAGAATTCGGCGGGTTCGGGGTTACTCATGGGTTTGTCCTTTCCGGATGGGTTAAAACCGCCAGACCCAAAGCCTGCTTTCCCTTTCTCGGACGATTTCGGTGGCGACGTGTTCTGCCTTATGCGGCCTGCTCCTCCTGCCCCGCCGCCGACGCCGCGACGAGGTAGTCGCAGGCGCGCTGCGCGTCCGCCGCATGTTTGAAGATCGCCCGCTTGTCCGATCGGAGCACGCGCAACCAGTTGTCGAGATAGGCCGCGTTCTGCTCCAGCGTATGCGCGGAAAACCCGAGCTTCTGCCCCAGGAACACCGCGCAGAGCTCGGCCACGATCTCTTCCCGCGCGTATGCTGTGTTCCCAAACCGCGCCTCGCCGTAGCTGCGGTTCAATCGGTGCCGGGGTTTCGTCCAATGACCCAGCTCGTGCCCCCAGACGGCGTAGAAATTGAGCGGGTTCTCGAACAGCTCGATCCGCGGCATGTAGATCTTGTCGAGCGTCGGGACATAGCAGGCCTCGGGGCCGGAGAAGCTGACACTTGCACCGATCGCTTCAAAAAAGGCCTGCATGTGGGGAATTGGCGCGCGTTCGGGATACTCTTTCGGATCAACTGGCGCCGGATAGTAGCGAGCATCCAGACCCTCAATCTGATCCGCATTGAAGACACGGTAGGACTTCATGAAGGGGATCGTCTTGGAATCCTCGGTGTCCATTTCGTCGTCGTGTGCGTCTTCATGACGTCCGCGCTCGGCGGTGCCGTAGTAGACGACGACCGACGCCTTCGAGCCTTTGATGACCTTTGCGTCAAGCTCATTCGCCTGCCTGAGGGTCATCCAATAGGGCGAGGTATACCCGGCCACCATTGTCCGCATGGTCAGCAGGAAGTTGTTGATGCCCTGGTAAGGCTCGCCGTTCTGCCGCAGTGGCACGGAACTGCCGCCGACGGTCCAGGGTTTGCGCCAGGGCAGCACGCCCCGGTCGATGATCTCGATGAGTTCGTTCGTGATCGACGCGGCCGCGTCGAATTTCGGCTTGGGCTTGGCCATGGGTAGTCTCCGATATCTGGGGGAACGCACGGCAGCCGTGCGCGGATCGGAGGTCTTTCTTGGGAAGAAGTGCTGGTCGCTGGCAGTTCCCGTCTTGGACACTGCCAGACCCCTTTCCCGCCTTCTCCGGATCCGTCAGGACCAAAGGCCAGCTTTCACTTTTTCAAGTCAGAGACCTCGGCTCTGTCGACCTGCGTCCGACGGAAGACCGGATAACCGGTGGCGGGCGGGCCCAAGATCGCGAAGACGGGAATTGGTAGGACGTGTCCTGTGGCGCATCGAACTCCCTGTTGGCCATTTTTGACGGTCTATCGCGGTATGATTTTTCGGAGCAAGACGCGGCCCATGACCCATCTCGCGGCGTGGCTGTCTGTGGGCTTCGGCACGCAACCGCTTACCCTATGGCGACTCTAATTTTGGACTAGCCGGCCAATCCCCTGACTTCGGGGCCACTCAACATCACCGTATCCGACATCCCGAAGCCCGAACACGCAGGGCCCACAGCGACTGCGCCAAGCCATTAACGCTCGCCAGCTCCGGAGCCGTCGCGAGACCCGGTAAGCGCCATCAAAACCGGTCCCCGGGCAGGGTTCTGGAACAGGATCCGCATCTGACGGACTGCGCGGCCCTACCGGACAGCCCGAGGACCGGTGAATTGGCGGTATCCGTCGACGGAAGAGCAGAAGAGACGTTCTTGAAACCGCTGGCTAGGACATCGCCGGCTTGATCGCGCTGATGGCATAGCGGTGTTCCGAGCGGCGCAGGAGCGACTTGCGCCAACCAAGTTGGGCGGCCTGCGCCCGGTGGATCGGGGCCAGCCGCATGTCGGTGGTGATCCGGTCGAAACCGGCGGCTTGAAGCATTTCGGCAACGGCTTCTGCGCGAGCCCCGTTGTTGAAATGTACGCGGGCGAGAATGTCGCGATGACGGACGTCATGGGAAGTCGCCGCGCCGTTTGGATTCTGCAACACCAGACGCTGAAGCATCCGGCCAAGCCAGCCCCGCGACACGAAATCGCCGTCCACCAGCAACAACGTCCCGCCGGGCCGCAACACGCGGAACCACTCGGCAAAGGCAGCGGCGGGGTCGACAAGGGTCCAGACCAGGTGCCGTGTCACGATCACGTCCATTCTTGCGTCAGGCAGCATCGTGCGCTCGGCATCGGCTTGCAGAAAGGTCACTCCGGGCAATTTCGAACGGGCCCGCGCCAGCATCGGTTCCGCCCAGTCGAGCCCCGTGACCTGGAAGCCGAGCCGCTGGCAGAGCCGCGAGATTTCGCCGGTGCCCGAGGCCAGGTCCAACAGAGCGCGCCCGTCGGCATCGCCGAGGTGACGCCGAAACAGTGCCTCCCAGGCAGCCATTTCCGCGCCGTCGTCGATGCGGTGGCCAGGGTCGTTATCGAACGTTGCCGCGCGATCGGACCAGTAGTCACGGATCTCGTCTCGCAGATCACGGTTGCTAATGCTCATGGTTCGGACTCCCGCCTTTTCGGCTCGGATTGGCTTTGTTGAAGGAATTTGTCAACTTTATAATTGACTATAGTAGTCAGGAATAATACGCCGCCTCAGTAGACCCTCGCCAAGGAGAATATCATGTTCTTTCGTTCCCTGCTCTGCGCCTCCACGCTGAGCCTCTTCGCAGCGAGCCTCGTGCAAGCCGATCCCGTAACCCTGACTGACATCGCGGGTCGAGAAGTCACGGTCGAGACCCCGGTCGAGCGCGTGATCCTCGGCGAGGGACGACAGATCTTCTTTGCCGCCGTTCTGGACAGGGAAAACCCGTTCGAGCGGGTGGTTGGCTGGCGCGACGACTTCCGCCAGGCTTCGCCCGAAAGCTACGAGATTTACGCCAAGAAGTTCCCGCAACTGGCGGGCATCCCGACCTTCGGCGGCTTCAAGGACGGCTCGTTCGACATCGAGCAGGCCGTGTCGCTGAACCCCAACGTGCTGATCATGAACCTCGAGTCCAAGGCCGCTACCGAAGAGGCGGGGTACGAGGAGAAACTGGCCAAGGTCGGCATTCCCATCGTCTATGTCGACTTCCGCGAAAAGCCTTTCGAAAACACTTCGCGGTCGATGGAACTCATCGGTCAGCTTTTCGGCGAAGAGGAAAAGGCCGAGGAATTCAACAGCTTCTACAAGGAGCAGATCGGCCGCGTCACTGACGTGATCGAGGCGCAGGCCAACCTGCAGCGTCCGCTGGTCTTCGTGGAGCGGGCCGGAGGCTATTCCGAAGACTGCTGCATGTCCTTCGGCGATGGCAACTTCGGCCGTTTCGTGGAATTGGCCGGCGGGACCAACATGGGAACCGCATTCATTCCCGGCACCTTCGGCACCGTAAATGCCGAACAGGTCATCGCCTCGGATCCCGACCAGATCGTCGTGACCGGAGGCAATTGGGAAGCCTATGTACCCGGCGGAGCCTGGGTCGGCATGGGCCCGGGGTCGGACGTAACCGAGGCGAAACGCAAACTGGTCGCGCTGACCGAACGGCCCGCGTTCACCGGCGTAAAGGCAGTCGAGACCGGCCAGGTCCATGCCATCTGGCACCAGTTCTACAACTCACCCTACAGCATTGTCGCAGTTCAGAAGCTGGCGACTTGGCTGCACCCCGATCTTTTCCCCGACCTCGATCCCGAAGCGACGCTGAAGGAGCTTCACGTGCGCTTCCTGCCGGTGGACTACCATCCCGGCTATTGGGTCTCGCTGGGCGACGCGACGACCAACTGAGCGATCACAAAAGAACCGGGCGGGCCATGACGGACCGCCTTCCCCTGCCGGAGAGGCCATGACCAGCGTTGAAATTCACGCCCCTGAAACCGCGAGCGCGCAAAGCTATCGCGGGCTCGTGGCCAGGCGGATCGCGATTCTTGCCGGCCTGACGGCGGCGCTGGTCGTTTCAGTGGCCATGGACGTGTCGCTGGGGCCCGCGCGCTATGCGGTCTGGGATGTGCTGAAGACGCTGTTCGCGCCGGGAACCGCCGACGTGCAGATGCGCGTGGTGGTCTGGGACATCCGCATGCCCATGGCGCTTCTGGCGATCACGGTAGGGGCAAGCCTGTCTCTGGCCGGCGCGCAGATGCAGACGGTCCTGGCGAACCCGCTGGCGAGCCCCTTCACGCTGGGCCTGTCGGCGGCGGCGAGTTTCGGGGCGGCGCTGGCCATGGTTCTGGGCGTGGCCCTGTTTCCGGCAGCGATCACGCTGATGGTACCAATCAACGCCTTTGCCATGGCGATGGCCGCGTCGCTGCTGATCTTCGGGTTGAGCACCCTGCGCGGGGTGACGGTGGAAACCATCGTGCTGCTGGGGATCGCACTGGTCTTTTCGTTCAACGCGGCGCTTGCGCTGCTGCAATACTTCGCCTCCGAACAGGCGCTTTCGGCGGTGGTCTTCTGGACCATGGGCAGCCTGACCAAGGCGACCTGGGGCAAGGTCGCCATAACCGCCGTCATCCTCGCGATATGCACGCCGCTCTTCGCCCGCCGTGCCTGGGCCCTGACGGCGATCCGCTTGGGCGAGGTCCGTGCCTCGGCCATGGGCGTGCCGGTGAAACGGCTCCGCCTCGAGGCATTGGTGCTGGTCTCGGTCCTGGCAGCGGTTCCGGTATCCTTCGTCGGCACGATCGGGTTCATCGGCATCGTTGGGCCGCATGTCGCCCGACTCTTGCTGGGCGAAGATCAGCGTTTCTTCCTGCCTGGCGCGATGCTGTCGGGAGCCGTGATCCTGTCGGCGACCTCGGTGCTGTCCAAGGCGATCCTGCCTGGCGCCGTCCTGCCGATCGGGATCATCACCGCATTGGTCGGCGTTCCCTTCTTCGCTGCACTCATCCTCACCAAGGGCCGCAAGTCATGGTGAGCCTGAGCCTGGACAACATCGGCGCGCGGTATGGACGGCGCGAAATCCTGTCGGGCGCTTCGGCTGAGCTGCAAGGTGGCGGGTTGACGGCGCTCGTGGGTGCGAATGCCGCCGGCAAGTCCACTCTGTTCCGCCGCATCGCCGGGCATCTGCGCGGCGCCGGCCGCATCCAGCTTCACGGCGTTGCCCGCCACGAGATGCGCTACATGCCACAGGACACCGGCATGAACGCGGCGCTGACAGTTTACGAGTCGATCATTCTGGCGCTGAAGCAGGGCAACGGCGGCTGGCGTCTGTCGGCCGAAGAACTGCGCGCCGTGGACGGAATTCTCGTCCGCTTCAACATCACTCACCTTGCCGACCAGCAATTGCACGAGCTGTCGGGCGGGCAACGGCAAGCGGTGTCAATCTCCCAGACGCTGGTGAGCCGTCCGAAGATCGTGTTGATGGACGAACCGACCTCGGCGCTCGACCTTAATCGCCAATACGAAGTGCTCGAGACCCTTCGGCTTTATTCCGAGGAAACCGGCGCCGTGATGGTCCTGGCCCTGCACGAAATCAACCAGGTGATGCGCTGCTGCACTGCCACGTTGGCCCTGGGCGAAGGACGGATCCTCGCCTCGGGACCAACGCTCGAAGTGCTGACACCTGCCCTGATCCGCCGCCTTTACGGTATCGACAGCCGCGTTGAAAGGTGTTCGCGGGGATGCCCCGTGATGATCGTCGACGGACCCGTCGGCCAAGCTGCCGCAGAATAATTCCCGGCCCCCACCGAGCCAGGCATCCCGAAGCCGTGCGATGCGGATTGGATTCTATCCGACAAATCAGTCGTGGCCAAAGGCAGTGCATATTCACGCAAGGTCCGGATGAACCTGCTTCAACCTTCGGATGCCGCACTCTGGTACCGCAATTATTGTTGGGTCTGAGAAAAGATAAGGTGGGGCCACTATCTTGAGCGGTTTTGCCGTAGGCTTTCCGCTCCCGACCGACCCGAACGAACCACCTCAACACAGATCTCGCGACCCTGCAATCCCTGAAGCAACGGGCATGATCCCGGACGGAATCTTCATACACAATCAATTCAGAGCGTGATAAGTTGATGCCATGAACAAGAACACCGCACTCAAAAGATCAGCGACCACAGGACGCTTCACGACCAAGCCGCTGGGCAAGGGCAAGGCCGCGAAGTTTGCCAAGGTTGAGGGTGTTACGACCAGTTCAAAATCGGCCATGACACTCAAGTCTTATTCTGATCGCGGGCTCACAGGCGATGCACTTCGTTCGGCGATTACCGGCTCCTTTACGACGAAAAAAGGAAAATGAGCCGGTACGACGTCTCCGAAGATCCACTCTGTTATCCCGGCACTGGCGTTCTTCGAAACAAGGCAGACCTGAAAGATCAAGATGAACTTGATCAATTCGAGCAACTTATGTTCCTGACCAGGTCCGAAGAGCCTTTGCCGGAAGGCGCGCTCGACTATGCTCACTACCGGGCGATCCACCACCATTTCTTCCAAGACGTCTACAGCTGGGCCGGACAGCCCCGACAAATTCGCACAGCCAAGGGCGGAAATTGGTTTTGCTATCCAGAGTACATCGACACCGAGATGAACCGGGTTTTTCGCGAACTCAGCGAAGAGAACCACCTAGCCGACACGACCAGTTTGCAGGACTTCGCCCTACGTGCCGCCCACTACATCGCCGAAATAAACGCCGTCCATCCGTTCCGAGAGGGGAATGGGCGTTGCCAACTTACTTTACTCGATATCCTCATGCAGGTCGCGGGGCTTGAGATGATCGAGGATAATATTGATGAAGAAGAGTTCATGCAGGCAATGATAGCGAGCTTTGCAGGGGACGAAAGCCCACTTGTGGACGCAATCATTAAGATGGCAGACTGACAGCGGCCAGCGCTGGCATCAAAGGCACGGCGCATATTTGAACAACCTCTGTGTCCATCATATCGCGATCTCTGGCACTCCGGCTGCCGTGAGGAGTTGGTAGAGCTCAGCGACGTTGTTTCGTTGGCCGCGTTGTTGGCAAAAAGCGAATATAGCGCGTTGCTTCGCACGGGACAGGGCGACAAAAAAAGCGGCAACGCCTTCGGGGTCGCCGGGGGTATGGGCCCACCAGGCTCGGTCGTCGAGGCCCAAGAAAATTATCGTGTCGAATTCGAGCCCCTTGCTCTTATGGACTGTCATCATCGGGATCTGATTGACCCCCTCGAACGCGTCCAAGCATGCAGTCCAATTCGGCGCACCGTCGACAGATGCAAATAAATGAATACAAAACGCTTCAAGTATGATCTTGAGCAGATCGCCAACGCCATACTCTGGATACGTGCGAGAGATCGCATCGAGGTCCAGGTAGTCGAATATCCGTGTGATGAAGTCGAGGGCGCTTTGCTTCGATGGGGCAGTTGCCGCCATGTCGGTGCGCAATGTAGCGAGAAATGCGGTGAGTTCAGCCTCGACTCTGGTTGCGCGCGCGTCTTCATGGTTTCCAACGGCACGTAGTGCCAAGACAGACGTCGCGACCAGTTGCCAAGCAGCCGGTGCACGGCGGGTCGCGCCAAGCCGAAAGATAGAGATCGCAAGGCGGGTCAACTCGTCGGAAAGCAAATCCTGAAGAGAGGTTTTCCCAAGTGCATGGCTCTCATTGCGGATCTGCAGGCCATGAGCCGCAAAAGCTCCCGCGACTTCTTGCTCGTATTCATCGGATTTCTGCTTCACGAGGAGGGCGTAGTCGCGCGGCGCTCGGCCGCGTGAGACCATATCGTTGGCGATCCATTGAGCCAGGTGGGCAGCTTCCGCCTCCTTGGTCTGGCTGGTCCAAACCTGAGCCACGTCGCCATCGACTTGGCAGACAGTTTGAGCGACCGTTGGTGCAGCATCCGGATCCAGCGCGCGCGCGACAACGTACTGGATAGCGACCAAGTCGGGCGAGGAACGGAAGTTAAAGAGGAGGGGAAAGCGGGCGCCTCCGAAATCGGTCTGCAACCGCTGAAAAGCGTCATGGCGTGCGCCAGCGAAGACCATGATCCGCTGCTTGTCGTCACCGACGCCAGTGACGACAGTCTGTCCACCATGGAAGGCCGACAACAGAAAGTCGTATTGCGCGTAGGTGGTGTCTTGGAATTCATCGACAAACACGAAGGGATATGTGGCGACAAGTGCCCGACGGATGTAGGGATTGGCACGGAGCAGCAGCTCCGCGAGCCGATTGATGCCAACGAATGTGAGCGAAGAGGTTTGCCCAGGCCTTAATTGCGCTGCCCACCAGCGGGCGACGGCGAATTCAGCGGCATTTTGAGGCGCGATGGGCCCCATTGGCAGGCGATAACTACCAACGACCTTGGGTTCAAAGTTGCTTGGGCCATAGCCAGCGATTTCCGAATGCCATTCTGGCGGTGCATGGAGTCGGGCGGTGGTGAGGAAGCCCTCAATCGCCTTGTGCTTTGGAAAGGCGATTTCATAAGGCCGGGTCGGGCGCCAGTCCGCCGGGATAGCGTTGAGAAAGCGATCCACCAGACTCTTGGTGAAAGCATCAAAAGTGACCGACACGAACCGGTTGGCAAACTCTGGTGGGCACCTTTGGCGGACACGCGCCGCGAGATTGTTAGCCGCATCTGTTTTGAAGGAAATCGCCAGCACGCGATGCGGTGCGCGGCAGAGGCCCGTCTCAAGCAGATAGTCGGCGCGTTGTGCCAGAAATTCGGTCTTGCCAGCGCCAGGACCAGCGACGACGCAAGCCGAGCCTTCGTGACGCAAGGCATTCCATGCCTCTGGTTCGAGATCATCAATGCCACTGGGGCGCCAGTCTTCTGGTCGAATAAGGCGCATGGTCAGGCTGCGGGGGGAGGTGGCGGGGCAAGCCGAGCTGCAATCGAGGTAAGGAGCGCGCGCAACTCTTCAGGAGCGGCGGCCGCGAGAGCAGCTGGATCTTGTCCACTCAGAACCCGAACGTGGGTGCTCGGCTTTCCGCGGCCCAAGAACAAGTAGCGATACCAGCGCATCAAGACATCCTGGTCGGTGGCATAGAGATGAGGCAAACCGTCGTCGCCGAGCACCGCCGTGCGAGGCTCACCTGCAGGCGAAGGCCCATTGCGACCTGGCTCAACAATCTGGTAGGCGAGCGGTAGGGCCTTCAGCATCGAATAATCGAGGTCGAGGGGCGTGCAGAAGAAGACGTTGAATTGGCGCAGCCAATTCATCCAGTTATTGATATTCTCAGTGTCCTCGACCGCCCACGCATCGAAAGCCGCGAGGTTGGCATCTGGTCCCTTTGGGTCAAGATGCTTTCCAAAAATGTCCTGCGGTGCGACGTTATTTGCGAGCAACTGAGTACATGCAGTCTTAATACGTCCCCATCCACCACCAGCTCGGCCCCAATCAAGATCCAGCAGCGTCGCGTATGGAATGTCGAGGTCGGTCAGCAGTCGCCAGAGATGGTTCACATGGCGCCCGCCCAATGGAACAACCGAGACGAAGGAACGATCAATGTCGAGACCCATTGCATCGGCGAGGCGCGGGAGAACGACTTCTTCGGATGCTCCTTCCCCAAGCACGACGAAGCGCGCAAAATAAAGTTCGGGGTAGGTCCTGACCGCTTCACGAATGAACTTCGACGCCTCTTCCTCGTCAGTCGGCAGCTTAATCGGACGGATGTGAGCCGTGCGATCAAGAGGATCAAGGCGAAAATGTCGAACCTCGGTAGGGTCGACGCGGGCAAGGATGCTCGGAGAATGACTGGATACCACGGCCTGCGCCTGTGTCGATTTCGTCAGGTCTTTTACCTGACGAACGATGCGGGAGAGATAGAAGGGAGCAAGATTGTTTTCAGGCTCTTCAATCGCGATGAGGGTGAGCGCCGGCAGGGGAACGCCGCCAGCCTGAAACCCGGCGCCCTCAGGAGCTGCGGCGATACCGGCTTCCACATCCAGAGCCGCAGCGGTCATAGCAAGGTGAAAGAGTGACCTTTGTCCGTCGCTCAAGTCATCAAGAGCTCGCTCCCGTCCGGCCTCGTCCGGGCGGAGGACCACTTCAACCTTACGGATGAATTGCTCAAAGCGGAGATCAAGCGGGCGGAAGACCGGCGTAGTATCGGTTCCCGCAGTGTGCACTTCATGCCACCGCCGAGTCACCGCGGCGGCAATGACATCAACGGCCGGCTCCACCCCAAATGCGCCGTTCAAGGTTGCGCCGGTGTTCGTGAATGCGTCGCGTACCCCTTGCGACCAGTTAATAGCACGCCACAACCTTCCCCGCAAAAATGCCGTCACCTGCGATGCGCCGTCTCGCGTCGCCGGCACGTAAAGCATTTGGATCCGCGCCCTGTCGGTTGCCTTCAGATCAATGCAGTCAGCGTCAGTGAACGCGCCGAAAGTTCTGATCGCCCAATATTTCTGTTCAACTGCACCATCGAGCGTACCATCATCGGTCCATGTCGCTTCAAGTCGAAGGCGGCATTTTAACTTTCCGGCTTCATCAGCGGCCATCTGGTGAAAGAATTCCGGAATTGCCACGCCATCGCCGCCGTCAGCATCTAGCTCTGGGAAGGCAATAATTGCCTCGAGAACGAGGTTCCTCTGAGCCGGCACGACCAATTCGGAGGTAGGGATGTGAAAATCCTCACGCCGCAGTCGTCTTTGATCGTTCGTCACTCCAAAGAGGCGCTGCAGGGCCTGCATCATGGCAGTCTTTCCTGCGCCATTGATGCCGACAAAAGCAGTGAGACCAGGGCCCAGATCAACGCTTGTCTCAACTGGTCCGTAGCAACGAAAATTCGTTAGAGTGAGTCTTTCAATAAACACGTAGTTTAATCCTTCCCCTACGGGATTCCTTATCGCCGTTCCGATATGACTGCGAAATAAGATCGCGGCTTCATGCCGTGAACTTTTAGCCCGACAATGTCCGCACGGTTTGTATCGGCATGAAAAGGCGCAAAGGCTGATCTGGCAAAGGAATAAACCCGAAGGACTCGTAGTATGCTTTTCGGCGTGCCACCGTTCCGGGGTTTCCGCAGTCGAACACATCGAGAAGGACAGCACAGGTCCCTATCTCGTCCGAGACGCGCCCAATTCGGCTGAGCGCATCAGCAAGCAGCGCGCTGCCCAAGCCCTTTCCCTGCATCGTTTGATCGACGCCTATCATAGAAATGAATGCGGCTGGCAGCATGCCGTGCCTAGGCGCCTTCTTTGCCAATTCTTCCGGCATGTCTTCCGCGACGACGGCGTGCATGTTGATTCCGTAGAACCCAAGGGTGCTTCGGTCTTCGTCGAGCACGACCCAGATTCGGACGACATCAGCCTTCGACCCCTTCTTGGCCGTCAGCTTCAAGTAATTGTCGATTTGAGGAACACCACAGGAAAAAGCCGTTCGATCCTGGCTCTTGGCTTCGAACGGCTCGATTGTGAACTTGGTGTCTACGGCGGCGTCAGTCGGCATTCGCGATCAGTGTCTCGCGCAATGCAAAAGCCTGCTTCAGCCGATTATTCGGCTTCGGCGGGTTCTCAAGTGCGCCAAAGAACGCGGCACGATCCGCCTCGCTCTCCAACGCCGTCAACTTGTGAGCTTCAATCGTCGTCTGCGCGGCCTTGTATGCAGCGCTCACAACAAAGGAGCTTACCTCAACACCGCTCAAGGTTGCTGCGCGACTGATCGCATCCTTCACCGAAGGTTGTGTACGCGCTTCCAGCCGAGCGCTCTTGGGCTCGTCGACAGCGATAGTGCTATCCTCAAACGCCAACATGGTTGCCTCCTTGATCCGAAACGACGTCAAGCGGCAAGGCGCCGCTCACACGTAGCTATGTACGGCATATCGTCGTACATGTCAAGTGTACGGCGAATTTCCGTACGTCAAGACAAAGCCTGGCTAACACGTTCTCTGGGCGAGCGGTAAACTCACTTTTCTCGAACGGTCGTACCCGGGTTCGCCTTGCCATGCTTTGCCATCACGAAGCGCCCGGAAATTGCGCTCCGGTAGCTGCCACCGGTAGAACCGCTCTTGCCAGGCGCTTCTTTCAACGTGGTGCGCGGATGTGACTTCCCATAAGCCTTTGTCACATACCGCCCCGATTTCGCGCTGCGATAGCTCCCGCCGTTGCCTTTGCCTGCCATCTGAATTCTCCTTCTCAAGTCTGGCGTGTTATTGGGTCCCTCCGAGGCGGAGGGCTGGTTGGGTTCCAAACAAACCGAAGAACCTCCGCTGGAGGCCTGCGGGTCTTCATTGCAAAATCCAGTAGCTCAGAGCCGGAGGTGTTCTTCTGGTCAGATGACCGACAGCACTGGGCGTAATTCCCGAATGGATGTTCACATCCGCAAAACTCATCGTCGCCGAGTTCGAGCAGTCTCTCAGCTGCAATCGGCACAGATTGCCGGCCGGGCCATTTTCCGTATTTCTCGAGGTAGAGATGCCGCACGGCCCAGAGGCTATATAGGTCGAGCAGTCCGGTCACCGAACCGCCGGGAAGCCATGTCTTGTCTCGTGGCTCGAATGCGCAAATCGAGCCATCGGGAAAATTCGTATGCCTCGGCCCGATCCAAGTCTTGCTGACAGCCGTGGTCCAAAAGCCCCAGGCTCGAACCGGCCTGCTGGTGGTGTAGGGAAGTTGAATGGCAAATGCGACTCTTCTACCTAGGCCTTCGATCAGATCGCTCTCAGCGAAGAGCCACATCTGCCTTTCTTGAGGAAACGCGAGGAGACCCGGGTACGCGTCCCGGCATTCCCCTATGCCGTCCGCATAGCGAGACCGTAGTCCTGACTGGACGAACGGTGCTCCGGAAGCGGGCGACCGGGATTGTCCGGTCGTCCCTTGCCATCTGGCGGGCCGTTCCCACGGTCTGGTTGCGGATCGTGTCGATTGGTGCCGTGCATCGGCTTTCTCCTGGCCCGAAGGTTTCAAGACAATCGAGGAGTTGTCGGGCCGGATGACCCCCCGATTGAACACCGTCGGCAGAATGCCGGCGTCGAGGCCTAAGCCGATGGCTTTCAGGTCGTCCTCGATGCTCTTCCTCATTCCTACCGCCTTTTTCCAAAGCCTTCGGACCGAGGCCCGGACACTTGATGTTGTGCGACTCTGTGTTAAAAGCACACTACGGGAGGACTGCGCGCCGTGTCAAGGCGTGCCATTAGCACGGCATTAACTTATGAAAACAGACAAGCAGGCTTTGATCAAAGCGCTGAAGAAAAAGCGCGAATCTGAAGGGCTTAGCATCAGGGCTCTATCTGAGCGCGTCGGTATCAGCTTTTCCTCGCTGGCTCGGATTGAGCGCGGCGAGGGTGAACCCGACAACAATTCAACGATTCGGATTATCGAGTGGCTCGGTCCGGATGCCCAAGATGCTGGTCTAACCTTCGACAGTGTGGCATTGGTTCACTTCCGCGCAGCGAAGAACGTCCAGTCAAAAACGGTACACTGCCTCTTGCAGGCGGCACAACAACTCGTACGAAACAACAGCAACGCGTTCCCTGTCAGCGAGGACTTCGCCGAAACCGACTCTGAGTTGGCCGGGTCAGTCGCACTGTCCAAATCCGAAATGGAAGAAATGGCGAATGGACTGCGGGACGACTTGGAGGTTGCCTTAGATGCGCCCCTCGACGCGCTGAACATTCGAATTGATGGCGTGGATGTTTACACCGTCTCCGATGTTCACGGCCTTGGTGCCGAGTGCGCTAAGTTCTTGCTCGGAGCAGGCGGTCGCGAATGGTCAGCCATGAGCGTTCCTCTCGACATTACAGAGGATAGGTGGGCAATCCTGAGGAACGACAGCCACACACCGGAACGTCAGAAAGTTACATATCTTGAAGAGTGTTGGCATATCCTCCTTGGTCACAAGCTGACCCGGATTGCAAAAGTCGCCGACGCGTTCGGTCGGACTTACGATAGTACTGAAGAGCACGATGCGTTCTACCTCGCTTCAGCAACCATGCTCCCGGAGGTCGAGGTGAGATCCCAGGTCACCGCGGGAAAGTCTGCCGCTGAGATTGCGGCATGGTTTGGCACCTCCCCTGAACTTGTCGAGTATCGCATCAAGCGTCTGGGGCTTTGGCGCATCTACAAGAACAAGGGTGTTGAACTAAGCGACTAGAGTTCAACCAACTCTTCATCCGAAACAGCATCAATCGCTACTTGCTCATGTGGGATAATCCCGCATCCACCAACTGCTCCCGATCGGGAAGATCGCGAAGGCTCTCCAACCCGAAGGCAACAAGGAACTGCTCGGTGGTGACGAAGGTATAGGGAGCGCCGCGCCGAGGCGACCTTAGCCCGGTCCCGATCAAGTCGCGCGCATGCAGCCGGCCGATCAGGTCGCGGCTGATCTCCTTGCCGAAGATATCCTTCAGCCCATCGCGCGTAATCGGCTGGTGATAGGCGATGGCTGCCAGGACCGCGAAGTCGAACTCGCTCAGGTCCAGCAACTGGTCCCCGACATCCGCCGCGGCCCGGATCGCGGGGGCGTAGGTAGCACGCGTGCGGAATATCGTAAGCGCCACGCCGATCCCCTCCTGCCGCGTTGAAGCTGGCTGTGCGAGTCCTGCTGTCGAGGTGAGACAGGATAGGACGGCAAAATGGACGTCTCTTTGGACGGCTCGACGGGTGGCTACGCGGGCAGGATCGAGGTTCTCGAGGGCCGGTCAGGCCGACGGTTTCGAAGCGAGGCGGAGCGGGCGCGGATCGCGGCGGAAAGCATGATGCCCGGAGCGAAGGTCGCCGACGTCGCGCGGCGGCACGCGGTGACCCGCTGGCAGGTCTACGATTGGCGCAAGAAGCTGATGGCTGGCGCGCTGGCTTTGCCCGCCGAGACGGCTGACGCCCCGATGTTCGCGGCGCTTGTCGTTGAGGCGAAGCCGGCGGGTCCCACACCCAGCCCGAAGCGGAGCGGCGGCGCGGTCAGGTCCGGCAGGATCGAGATGGTGGTCGATGGCGTGACCCTGCGGGTGGCGTCGGACATCGACGAAGCGCACTTGACCCGGATGATCCGCGCGATCCGGGCGGCCTCGCGATGATCTCGCCGACCGGCGGGTTGCGCGTCTACGTGGCCACGCGCCCGACGGATTTCCGGAAGGGCATAGACGGCCTGGCCCTGCTGGTTCAGGAAACGATGGGCCTCGATCCGTTCAGCGGGGCGGCCTTTGTGTTCCGCGCCAAGCGGGCCGACCGCATCAAGGTCCTAGTCTGGGACCAGACCGGCATCGTCCTGGTTCACAAGCGCCTGGAGGGCGCGAAGTTTGTCTGGCCCAAGGCGCGGGACGGCGTGATGAAGATGTCGCCCGCCCAATTCTCGGCGCTGTTCGAGGGGCTCGACTGGCGGCTTGTGCGGCCCGAGCGCGTGCGGCGACCGGAACTGGCGGGATAGCTGCGGCTGAGTGACTCAGTATCGTTTTGTCGGTGGTGGCGACTTCACCCATGTGCTTGGTCCGGGTCATGTCGAATACCGCCCTGGCCGAAGAAAACGCACGCCTGAAGGCTCGCCTCGCCGAGACCGAGGCGGCGCTGGCGGATGCGGTCGAGGCCCAGAAACGGCTGGAGAGCATCGTCAGCGAATTGCGACGGGAAAAGTTCGGGCGGAAATCCGAAAAGCTTGATCAGGAACAGTTCAACCTGCCGCTCGAGGATGTGGAACTCGCGCAGGGCGTGCTGGAAGCGGCGCAGGAGAAAGCGCGGCGCGCACTGAAGGGACAAGGCCGTGTCGAAAGCGGCACGCCGCACCGGAACCGCGGGCACCTCCCGAAGCATCTGCCCCGTGTCGAGCGGATCATCGAGCCGCAGAGCACGTTGTGCCCCTGCGGGTGCGGCGAGATGGCCAGGATCGGCGAGGATGTCTCCGAGCGGCTGGACGTGGTGCCGGCCCAGCTTCGCGTGCTGGTGACCCGCCGTCCGAAATACGCCTGCCGGCGCTGTTCCGGTGCGGTGGTTCAGGCGCATGCGCCGGAACATGTGGTGCCCGGCGGTCTGCCGACCGAGGCTTTGATCGCGCAGGTCATGGTGGCCAAGTTCGGCGACCACCTTCCGTTCTATCGCCAGGCAGAAATCTACACCCGGCAGGGGCTCACATTGGACCGGGCGACGCTCGGCAACTGGGTGGGGCGTGCCTGTTTCCACCTGCGTCCGATCGCCGATCACCTGAAGGAGCGGCTGAAAGGCGCGGATCGGGTGTTCATGGACGAAACCCGTGCGCCGGTGCTCGATCCCGGACGGCGAAAGACCAAGACTGGCTACTTCTGGGCCATTGTGGCCGATGACCGGGGCTATGGCGGCGTCGGTCCGCCGGTCGTGATGATCCACTACGCGCCCGGCCGCGGCGCAGTGCATGCGCTCCGCTTCCTCGAAGACTATCGCGGGCACTTCGTGCAATGCGACGGCTATGAAGCCTATGACAAGCTCACCAGGGTGGACCGGCCTGAGGGTCCATGGACGCTTGTCCATTGCTGGACCCACGCTCGTCGGCGCTTCGTCAAACGGCTGGAAAAGGACGGCTCGCCGATTGCCGAGGAGGCCCTGCGCCAGATCGCCGAGCTCTATGCCGTCGAGAAATCCGTGCGCGGCCAGGCCCCCGACGCCCGGCTTGCCGCCCGGCGCGCGTTGTCCGCACCGATCATCGGGGCCTTCCGCCCCTGGCTCGAGGCACAGCTGTCGCGCATTCCGCGATCATCGAAGCTGGCCGAGGACATCCGCTATACGCTGGCGCGCTGGCCAGGCCTGACGCGGTTCCTGGAAGACGGTCGCTTGGAATTGGACACCAACCCGGTCGAGAACCAGATCAGGAAGATCGCTCTGACAAGAAAAAACGCCCTCTTCGCCGGGCACGAGGTCGGCGCGGAGAACTGGGCACTGCTCGCCAGCCTGATTGCCAATTGCAAGATGTGTGGCGCCGATCCGGTCAGCTATCTGACCGCCACTTTGCGCGCATTGCTCGACGGACACCCCAAGAGCCGCATCGACGACCTTATGCCTTGGAACTTCCGAACCGCGTCAAGCCGCGCCGCGTAGGGGACCGCCGAGGCGCTTACGGAATATCCAACCGCCGGCGATCTGCGCGATCTCGAAGGCCCGCCCCTCCAGATCGGCGGCAAGGTCCTCGACCAGCAGATCGACCGAGGCGCTCTGCCCCACCACGCGCGCCAGGTCGTCGCACGGGACCGGCGGGGCAGAGGCAAACAGGACCGCCTCAATCCGGCGCATCCATTCCCGCCAGCGCAGCTCGGGCGGCAGGTCGGCCAACTCGCGATCCAGTTCAGGGTCAGAGCGATCCGCCCGCAGCTTCGGAGCGATCGCCTTCAGGTGCGTCACCCGACGCGCGAGGTCATAGGCCTGCCGCACCGCCTCCAACACCATCGCGGCCCGAGTCACGGGCACCCCTTTCCCGGCATCGAGCCACGTCCCGATCTGGCCCGGCTCGAAGGCCGGCAAGACTCGACCAAGCGCCTTGATCGACACCGGCAGTTCCACCGCACGCCGCCAGGCGAGGCAGGTTTCGCCGGCTGGGCTGGGGCAAATCGCCGGGCCGCAACAGATGCACCGCATCGCGCAGCTCCCTTGCCCGCTCCGATCGTCCGGAAAACGCGACACAGGCCTCTGCTGCGCGCAGCGCGAGCCGGTCCCGCAACAAGGCGTGGGTCACCTCCGCGCTTCCTAACACAACATGCAGGTGGTTCAGCGCGGCACCCGACAAAAACGCAACATCTTCAATGGTTTCAGCCCGTGCGGAGGTGACCCAGGCAGGGATCCGGGGTAGTGTATCTGGGTCGATGGGGTGGTCCGGTCGGGCAAATGTCATGCCCAAAGCCTAGACGTGCGCGGCGCTTAATGCGAGAAAATATCGCAATAACCGCCCCGCTGTGCTGGTCTTATCGATGTCCAATAAGTTTGCATTATCGGACACAAAAAACTATGCTGAAAAACAGTTCAAGTTCACCGCCGGATTCACTGGTAAGATGCCCTCAGAGACCGAGAAATCGACGTCAACGCCCTCTGATGAGCCGAATGATGCTCGCGTCGACGAGAGAGATCAAGAGGAAAGCGATGACATCGCCCTGCCTTCCCATGTCGCGGGGTCCGGGACGCTCGATCGTCTGGTGAACACGGCCCGAGACTATGCCCGCGCCGCAGCCTCGGACAACACGCGACGCGCCTATGCCAATGACTGGGCGCATTTCGCGCGCTGGTGCCGGATGAAAGGCACCGAGCCGCTGCCACCGTCACCCGAGATGATCGGGCTTTATCTCGCCGACCTGGCGTCCGGGTCGGGCCCCTCCCCTGCCCTCTCCGTTTCGACCATAGACCGCCGCCTGTCGGGCCTCGCCTGGAACTTCACGCAGCGGGGATTCACCCTCGATCGCAAGAACCGGCACATCGCCACGGTGCTGGCGGGGATCAAGCGCAGGCATGCGCGTCCGCCGGTGCAGAAGGAAGCGATCCTGGCAGAAGAAATCCTCGCGATGGTGGCCACCCTTCCCTTCGACCTGCGCGGACTGCGGGATCGGGCAATCTTGCTGCTCGGCTATGCCGGAGGTCTGCGCCGCTCGGAAATTGTCAGCCTCGATGTGGGCAAGGACGACACCCCAGACTCCGGCGGTTGGATCGAGATCTTCGACAAGGGCGCCCTGCTGACGCTCAATGCCAAGACCGGCTGGCGCGAGATTGAGGTTGGGCGCGGCTCGAAGGATCAGACCTGCCCTGTACATGCGCTGGAGCAATGGCTGCACTTCGCGAAGATCGACTTCGGTCCGGTCTTCGTCGGCACCTCGCGCGATGGCAAAAAGGCATCCGAAACGAGGCTCAACGACAAGCACGTCGCGCGTCTGATCAAGCGCACAGTCCTGGACGCCGGCATCCGTTCCGAGCTGCCCGAAAAGGAACGCCTGGCGCTGTTCTCCGGCCATTCGCTGCGTGCCGGTCTCGCCAGCTCCGCCGAAGTCGATGAGCGCTACGTTCAGAAGCAGCTGGGGCATGCCTCGGCCGAGATGACCCGCCGCTACCAGCGCCGCCGCGACCGGTTCCGCGTGAACCTGACGAAGGCCGCCGGACTCTGACCTCCTGCCTCATCATGCCGCCTGTCCGCTGAGCCTGCCATAGAAGCTGCGCTCGAGATGCAGCTCCCCTGCCCCGGCCTTCTCGACCATGCCTCGCAGATAGCCGCCCGGCGAGGACACTTCGCCCGCGCAATGCTTCTCGAAAACAAGCGCCAGCGCCGCTGTCGCCACCTGTTTGCCCAATCGGTCCTGCGCCAAGTTCCAGGCATGCTCGGACACCCCGATCATCGGCCTGAGCTGCCCGGCAACCCGGTGCAAATCGCCCCAATCTTTCAGGAACCCGCCCATATTGCGGGCCCAGGACGCGAATTCGGGACAGGCCTGCATGACAGTGGGCAGATCCAGCGCCGCGCGCTTCTTACGCACCTCGGCAACCCACTCTTCCAGCTCCCTATCAACCTGATCTTCGGGCTGAGCATTGGGGACCACGGCCGCGACTTCCTCATTTTCTGAGGAATTACGAGTTACAGGATCAAGTTGGTTTGTAATTAGTATATGAGGGTCAGAAATGACCTCCCTGGAGTTCATTTCTTGAGTCTTCTCAGAAACTTGATCCTTGGTTTCCAACGTGTTTTCCACAGGTCGGATGACCTCAGTTGCCTTGAGATAGGCCGCCTCGACGCGCTCCTGAAGCTCCTTGAACCAGGTGAGCAGTCGAGCAAGCTGCTCGGAGGCTTCATGGCGGCGAGGAAGCCGGTCCAGAAGCTCCTCGAAGAGACCCGTGAATTGCGTCCAGGGGCCGCGCAGCGCGCTGCTGACGGCCGCCTCGATCCGAGCGCGGATCATACGGCGTGCAACCGTGATCTGGCGCTTCAGGCGCTGACAGAGCTCGCGCTCGGCCTGCAAATCGGCATGAAGCTCCTCGAACTCCTCGACACGCGCCGACAGCGGCGACAAATCAAAGCCATAGGCCTCGACGATGCGCCCCTCGGCATCCCTGCGGCCCCAGCGCTTGCCGTTGGGGCTGTCCTGGAAAGAGATCACGCCGATCTCGGCCAGACGCCGTGCATGGCGCTTGAGCGCAGAAAGCGAGAACCCGGTCTGCTCCATCAGATAGGCGTTGGACGCCCAGACGATCGGGCGCTGCCCTTCCTCCCAGTCCTGCGCCTGAGTAAAGGCCCCAAGCGTGTCGAGGAGCATCATGTCTCCGGCCTTGAGGCCAATGTAGGCTCCTACCCGCTTCACGGCCACGAACGCCCGAGTTTTGGGTACAGCTACCTGTTCACCGGCTTGGGCAAGCTGCTCTGCAATGCCAAGACCCGGTGTCGGCTTGCGCCAACCTGTATGTTTCATGCCTGTTTCTCACCTCCAGTTATGTGGAGGCAAAAGAAAGCCGTTCGCCGCGGTGGCGTTCTTGTTGACAGTGATTCGCGGGAGAGATATCTTCTAAGCGACCAAACTTTTCAGATTAGCTCTCAGGCCACGCTGCTTGGGGGCTTTTCTTTTGCCTAGATCATTGTTCTGACTGCTCCTCTTTCGTCGCGAGGAATTCGCTGTACAGCTGATCAAGCCGACCCGAGAGAAAGTCCCCGAACTCGGTTGAATCTTGTGCCGTAAGCGAAATGCTAAATGCCTTTCCGGAACGACCGATGACGCCCTTGATGCGGCCTTTGCCGGCGGTCCAGGTTCGTTTCTTGGGTGTGGCACGCGTTTTTCGGCGCTGCGGCGCCCTGCCCGCTTCTGCCAGCTTGCTGTGCAGGAACTCAAAGCGAGCATCACTGTCGAGGTTCTGAAACCCGTCGAACTCCAAAGCTTCCTTGAGGATCTTGTCATTCGATGGCTCCGAAGCCAACTTCTTGAAATCTTCCCAGCGATCACGCCCAATCTGCTTGGCCGGACCAATCTGTTCGATGACGTGCCGCGGAACGTTCTGCGCCACCGACAGCATCCGTGAAAGCAACGTCGCATCGATGGTAAGGGCGGACTGGATCACGTCCTTCGCTTGCCCCATATCCAAGAGGCTCTTCGCAAACAGGGCCTTCTCAATAAAAGAGAGATCTGCGCGCGCAGTGTTTTCCTGCCCTTGAGCAAGAATGTGAGCAACATCGTCCATTGGTTTTACAACTGCGCGGACCTTACGGCCGAGCGCCGATGCAACTCGCACACGGCGATGCCCGAAGACAATCATATAGCGGCCATCCGCTTCCGGATGCGGTCGAAGCAATACTGGTGTGTCCTGGCGACCCGCTGCGATCGATGCTTTCAGTTCGTCGAAAGCAACATCGTCATCGCTAAGCCGATCCGAAAGGAATGACACATCGATTAATTCCGGATCGATCTCGACAATGGTTTCGCCTTCAAGGAGACGCTTCGAGTTCTCCGCAAGGCTATCAATCGAGACCTTCATCGATTTCGAAGCACCGCGCATTGCGTATCCAGAGCGACCGGAATCCTTGGGCTGTTCCGGCGAGCCGGCCATAACGCTCTTCAGGAGGTCTTTGCGAGCCATCAAGCCATCTCCCTTTCGGCAGAATCCAACCGACGCGCGGCGCGCATTTCGAAAGTTGCACGGCTGTCAAAACTGGCGTTCTGCACGGCTGTCAAAACCACAGTCATTCTCGCCCCCAAGCCTTGTGGATCAGTTCGGCGATTTCGTCATTCACATCATTCAAAGACGTCACCGCACGGTCGTAAGTAGTCCGCACAAACTGAGACCGTTCAACTTCGTAGAGCGTCTGCTTGGTAATCCCAGCGTCGGAGATCGCTGTTGATTTCAGCACAGGAGCCGACAACATCTGATTTGGGAACATCGCCTGGAGGAACCCGACCATCTGCTTTTGGGGACCGTCCGTTGGTTCAAAACGCGTTACGAGGTAACGGAACCACTTCAGACGCATGTCAGCTCCAGCATCACGGATCGTCTTCATGATCCCGCCCAGCATCAGGAGAAACTGGCTCATCGACATGACGTCCAGCATCTGAGGATGGACCGTCACAATCACTGACGATGATGCCGTTAAAGCGGTGAGCGTCAGGTAGCCCAACTGAGGAGGGCAATCGATTACGACCACATCATAGCGGTCATCAACCTCGCTGAGCGTCTTGGATATCCGAGTGAAGAAGGTGCGCCCCTCATGGGGGTCGCTGCTCGTCAAGGCAACTGGCGTATCGTACTCGTACTCTTGCAGTTCGAGACTTGCCGGAACGATATCTAGGTTTGGGAAGTTTGTTGGCCGGATCACTTCAGAGATCGGCTTGCGTTCCTCGTCATACCGAAGAGTCTCGTAGAGCGAAGGCACGTCATCGAGTTCAGGCTGAATTCCGTGCAAAGCTGTGAGCGAGGCTTGAGGGTCCAAGTCGATCGCAAGAACGCGATGCCCTTTCAACGCCAAGTGCTGCGCGAGATGGGCGGCGGTAGTGGTCTTCCCCGAGCCCCCTTTGAAGTTCACGACAGACACAACGTGCAATTCTTCGCCAGGCTGTCGATAGGGGACATAACGGCGCTTTCCGGGACGACCATGCTTGTCGAGGTAAGCTCTCAGTTCGAGCATCTGCTCGGCCGAGTAGCTGCGCCTCCCAGAAGACGATGTTTCAGGTTCAGGACCTTTGCCTTCGAGATGAAGCTTCTTGATGGTCGACTGGGTCACGCCGAGATAGTAGGCAACCTCAGCCAATGAAAACTGGCGTAGACCTTTTTGGGCGTCCGGAGGATACTGTTCCTGCCGCAACATATTGAGGCGGTCGGAAATCAACTCTCCCTGCTGTAGGATGATCTCGTCGAAGGGTTGATCCTTCGTATCAGCCACAAAAGACCGTTCTCGCATCCGCCTGTCCTCTAAATATCGCTTTTTCAGCGATTTCGCTCATTAAAGTGTCATCTACACGGAAAAACGAGTCTTAACAACGATTTTCAACAGGCGGTTCGATCCTACTCAATCCGCCAGCAAGCCTAGATGTCTCGGCAAGTTGTAGCGATCGTGGAAGGTCGTCACCCAATATCTGGGGAAAGCTGTCAAATTCTCAGATGCGCAGTCAACGTGCGCCTCACGTCACTTCCAGCGCAACCTTCTGTTATTATTTTATTTTTCTCGACTGCACGGCTGTCAAAGTGCAAGAGGATCGAAGCCTCAGAGCGCTAGGAGGGCCACGAGCATGTCTACCCTACAACGGATTGCGCCAGCGTCGCCTTGCGCCCAATCAGCGATCAGTTGCTTCCACCAAACGCACCCATAACTGCACTCCAACATGCAGGCAATGCGAAGGAAGACAGTGGGAATTGGCCGGGTTACCCCAACCGATTCTTTGCGTCACACGTCGTCTTTGGGGCCCCAGGGGATAACAGGCTCCCAGGATAGATCTTCCTGGTTTGCGGCCTTGCCGAGGATGGCGTTGAAGCCCTGGTCGCGGATGGTGAGCGTATATTAGTCGGCGCCGGTCTCCTTGTTCTACATCTTCAACATGCTGCCGCATGCGATCAGAATGCCGCGCGCTGAGCGGCCGAGGCCGCGGTACGTGGGGGCCATCGGGTTCGAACTCGCGACGGGATCATCTGTGATGTCGGGGCCGAAGGTCAGGGTCGAGATGAAGCCTTTCCCCTTGGAGCTCTCGAAGTCAGCGCTCGTAATTTTGATACAGTTAGTAATCAAGGACCAGAGCATCTCATGAGATCGCCTACAGCTAACTGCCCGTGAGGAGGCCGATGGTGGTCTCGAATACGCCGCCGTGCGAGTTCGACTTCGGCGGGCCGGGGCAGGGGCAGGGGCAGGGGCAGGGGCGAAGTTCACTGGCGGTCAGACAGGAGGCGAGCGCAAACTCCGACAGAGCTTTCCCGATCGAGGGGGCGCTCTTGAGACCTTCGCCTAAGATGGGATCGGGACGCAGTTTGCCGGACTAGAAACAGATAGCATGTCCGTGAGCCTGCCCGAGGATCCGTTTGGGGATCTTGATCGCGGCCAAACTGCCGGTGGACGGGTCTAGAAAGGTGCGCGCATCCAGCCACCTGGCCACGATTGTCGGTGATCATCGCCAGCGGGGCAGGGGCCCATTGCGGCGGATCAGGATCGTCCTCGCTGTGCTGCAGAAAAACCCACATGTGATAGCGAAGTAGCCGAACCAAGCCACGTGATCCCGCGCCATTGCAATTGGTGGTAGGCAAACTGCCAAGCACCGGTTTGCCCGCGGCGACGAGCGTCCGCGCCCGCACGATGCCTTCAAGTATGCCGCGTTCGGAAGAACGGACCAGCGGGATTCGCGAGGTGCGGTAGGGCAGGGGGCGTCGCCGAAAACGGACTGAGCCATTGTGAGGGCGTCCTTTAACGTGACCGACCCAAGCCGTTCATGCAACATGTCGATCAGGTCCCCTAGCTGACCGTCGCACATCTGCCGGAAGCACGTCGTTCTTTGGGAACTGTTTCAAAGTCTTGAGCTGACTTCCGCCGGCATCGACAACAAGATGCGTCTTCTATAACGCATGGACCACCGGGCCCTGCTTGAGGCCAGTCTCACGATTGCCGGCGAAAAGCTCGGCTTCGTCCTTGGCGTTCACGGCCACTTTACGGACTTTCAACTGGCTCGTCTCTAGCTGGTCGAGCGGGATCATCCGGATGCCGGCAGCGCCGTCAGGCGCGACCGATCTGGCGGTTTCGCTCTTCTTCGCAGTAGTGGATTTCGATTGGTTTGTGGTCTTGGCCATGGTCAGGGACCTTGAGGGCCGGACACATCAGACACTGTCTCGGTCCATTCAAGCCCAGCACTTGGGCGTCGCTTTGACTAGCTCTCTGCAACGGCGGATCACGTCGTCAATTGACCGTTTGTAACCAAATGCAAGTAGGTGCTCTCTCGTCGTGCTCGTCCAAAAACCTTTGGTTTCCTTGCGCTGAAAGCGATCTGAGAGGTTTCACCTGCAGTCGCGCGCGCGTACTATATAAATGGCGCAGGCAGCGGCCACGAAAACGCCTGGGCAATGTGCAAAAAATCAGTATTTTGCACACAAGATGACGCAAGCCTCTTCTTTGACTGATGATTACGGCGACCTCCTTATCACCATCGAGGAGGATGAAGAGGCTCACGAAGACGATCTCTGGTTTCTACCTAGGTCACTTGAAGAAGAACCGGATGATTTGCCTCCAGGGCCACGGGCGGAACCGCCCGACACTGCTGTCGTCGAAGACTGGGCAAAAGCAGAAGGCGTTCACGCTGCGCGACTGGCAAGAGTGGCTGGACGCCTGGGAGCTCTGGATGACCGGCTGCTGCGTGGCCCGGAAGGCTGGCGGCATCGCCTCGCTCTTATCGAGGCAGCGGATCTCAGCTGGTTCGCAGGGGATCGGGTGAGTTCTGATCGTCTGGCGCTCTGGATATCGATGCGGCTGTCAGGTGCACAGGATGACCCAAATGCACTGGCAAGAGTTGGATGGGCTGTTCGGCGCCTAACAGGCGGTCCTGGACCGAAAGCTGACTTGGCCGCCTTCCTGGATCGCCGCGATCCCGAGAACATTGAAGACAGCGCTGAGCGTTTCGAGGATCGCGCGGGTGGGTGGCTGGACGTCATGGCAGCCGCAAAGGGTCTCCACCCGATCACGCGGGCGTGCATGGGGTATCACCTGTGGAGCTTGGCGGGCCTCGGACGCCACGGCGACCAGATCGAAGCTGCCGTCACCGCGTCCAGGATCGCGACCAGCGATGGAAGCGGTGCCATCTTCGCGCCGCTCGCTATGGCCGGGGCCGGGGGGCTGCGCGTTTCGGGCTTGCCACCCGAGCGTTTGGCCCGCTGGTTGGATGGGATGAACAGCGCAATTCTAACGGCGATGCGAACACTTGATGATATTGAAGTGTGGATCGGGCGGGCAGAAAACGTCATGGCGCAATTATCTGGCCGCACGCCGGTTGCCTTGCGAAAGGTTTTCACGGAATGGCCCTTGGTCTCCGCCCCGATGGCTGAGGCCATGACCGGAGCCAGCCGCGCCGCCGTTCAGCGCAATCTCGCATGGATGGAGGCAAGCGGTTTGATCCGCGAGGTGACGGGGCACGGGAGGTATCGCATGTGGAAAGCTGACCTAATATAGGTCATTTGTCGAGGCTGACACCGGCTTGACCTGGCACGCTTTAGTGCCGCCCCAGATGATCGTTTAAGCCACTTTCCGTTCGAATGCGACAAGGCTTTTCCAGCCCAAAGCGTTCGTTAGCCATTCGTCTCACGTTTTTGTGACAATTGATCGCTTGAAGCTCCAGTGGGTGAAGGTTGTAACCAGGCGAAAGAGGCACGACCGAAGGATTGATCATGAAGCTAATTAAAGACTCATTTATCTCACGTCGCGGAGCGCTGCTCGGTGCGGCCGCAAGTGGCGTGTTCCTAGGAGCAGGCGTTGCAACAGCGCAAACCACAGCACCACTTGCTACGCCACCAGTGCGCCGCAATATTTCATCCTTCAGCACCTCAAACTGGCGGGATCACTTCGATAATCTAAACCACGGTGCAATCCTGTGCGACATTGATTCCCGAGCGGTGCAATATTGGTCAGAGGATGAAAGTGTTTATAAGCTGTATCCGTCGAGCGTTCCGGAATCCGAAGAACTGACAAAACGCGGATACACTAGCGTTATCAAGAAAGTGGAAGGACCAAGCTGGCGCCCCACGCCTTCGATGAAGATCCGCAATCCGGATTGGCCAGACTATTTTCCACCCGGTCCAGACAACCCCTTGGGTACACACGCCCTCTACCTTTCATGGCAATATTACCGCGTCCACGGAACGGGCGACACGCGGAAAATCGGCCGCCAATCGTCGAACGGATGCATCGGCCTTTACAACGAACATATCAAAGAACTGTTCGCTTTGGCTGAGGTAGGAACACAAGTGAAATTGTTCTGATCGCGCACCTAGCATGACTTGTTAAAGTCTTTTTTCGTGTACCGGCGTTCATTCAACGTTCACCGTTCGAAAGCCACAGCTTCATGAATCGAAGAAAATTCCTCCTTGCCGCCGGGGCTGTTGGCACTTTGGCCAGTCAGCCAGTTTCAGCCCATGTAGTGCTGCCAAAGTATGATTTACCGCCGGAGTATTTACCTCAAGTAGTGAGCATTCCAGAGGGCTCCGCTCCATACGAAATCCATGTTGTTCCAAGCCAGTTTGCCCTGTTCTGGACCCAACCCGATAACACTGCAATTCGCTACGCTGTCGGGATCGGTCGCCCGGGCCTTTACGAGGCAGGCGAATTCTATGTGGGGGCAAAGAAGGAGTGGCCCAGCTGGACACCGACCCCGGGCATGTTGCGTCGTGAACCGAAAAAGTATGGACCGTTTCGGAATGGAATGCCTGGCGGTCTGAGCAACCCTCTAGGTGCGCGGGCCCTCTACCTTTTTCAACCGGGACGCGGGGATACCTTTTTACGTGTGCATGGCACAAATGACCCAAGCACTATTGGCAGTGCCGTTTCAAACGGATGCGCCAGATTGGTTAACGATCAGATTGTCCAGTTGTATGATATGGTTCCGCTGGACACGCGTGTGATCCTGTACCCCGCAACTTTCTAGGAAGTATTTAAGATGTTATCAGCGCGACGCGACCTTTCAAAAATTGTTCTTGCAACAGTCTTCACTGCATTTTCTTTCACTACTGTGGCCGCACAAGAACTCAATGAGGCAGATATTAAGCGTCTGGCGCTTGAAGCGATCTTGGAAAAACCCGAAATTTTGATCGAAGCGCTCTCAATCCTACAAGAACGTGAAAATGCAGCACGTGCTGAAGCGCAGTCTACAGCTTTAACTGAATTGCGCGACGACTTCGAACAGAACGCTCCCATCTTCGGAAATCTGGATGGTAGCGTCACGCTAGTCGAATTTTTTGACTATAACTGTGGATATTGCCGCCGCGCAGCACCTGAAGTCAAAGCCGTGCTGGAGACAAGCAAGGATGTCCGCATTATTTATCGTGAATTTCCGATCCTAGGGCCCGGTTCCGAAATTGCGGCGCGCGCGTCACTTGCCGCGAGAAACCAAGGTAAATATCAGCAGTTTCACGAGGCAATGATGACATTGAACGGGCAAGCCGTTGAAGCAAGCGTTATGAAAGTTGCAGGCGATGTGGGGCTCGATCTCGAAGTTTTGAAAACAGACATGCAATCAGACCTAGTGAACGATCACATTGCTGGCTCTCTGCGTCTGGCAGAAGCTTTGGGTATAACTGGAACGCCGACGTTCGTATTGGGTGATGAAATAATCCCCGGTGTGATCGAGCGCGGCACCTTTCTTGAAAAGATTGCAGCCCTCGTCCCCGAGTGAAACGGACGACGATTGTGAAATCGGACCTTAAAGTCCTTGACCTTCCGCCTGCTGGACCCTCTATCTCTGAAGTTGCCCGGAGCAAGAGGTCTCAATATCGAAAACGAAAAATCATTCACGTACGGCACTCAAAAGATGAGTTGTTCATCTTGTGTTGGCCGTGTGGAAAAGGCTTTGAGCGCGGTATTGGGTGCCTCTGAGACGCACGTAAATCTGGTGTCGCGTAGCACTAACTGTGAGATGAGAAATCCAACAAGATCAACGGCTGTCCTTTGCCCCTGAATATGAGATTTTGCTTTTTGCTCCGATATTCTTGCCCTTAATCCTGAGACAGAGTTCACAGACTTGTGCGGCAGATATCGATGGAGAATGATGGCGACGACTCTGTTGCCGATGGTGATGAGGAAGCGCGCGGGGCGGCCGTTTTGCGTCCGCTTGTTCAGGTATATCTCAAAAGAACTGGCACCAATTGGGCGGCCTTGGGTCACGCTGGCGATTGACGTCGCAACGCCGATATGGAAATAGCATGCCTGACCGCGATGCGGCACCTCGACGATATCCAGGCATGGTCAGCGCAGGCGGAAACCATGATGGCCCCGCTTTCTGGCAAGACACCACCAGCATTGCGCGCGGTGCTGACCGAATGGCCCGTCGTCTCCGCTCCAATGGCCGAGACCCTGACCGGTGCCAGCCGGGGCGCCGTCCAGCGCAACCTTGCTTGGATGGAAGCACAAGGTCTAATCTGCGAGGTGACCGGAAAGGAATGTTTCCGCATGTGGCGGGCGATGCCATGAAACACCTCTAAAGAAGCACTCGTTTTGGTGTGTAGCATCTGTTGATAGTTCAACGGAGGCCCAGAATCGTGACAGAACAAAAATATCAGACAGTCGATTTCGACGGCGGCTCAGCAATAGTGGTCAGATGGATTTGCAGTGTTTTCACCTATCTGTGATATCTAGGTGGATCCTCTAGTCCCTCTAGCCTCAAATTCTTCATTTCGAAATCACGAAAGAATAAGTCTCTTGGGCGCACAAACTGGGGCACGGAAATTGCGATCTCCCCGTGGACAGACGGGGTCAGTTTATAGAGCTGGGCGACCGCCCCATAAGGCCGAAACAGCCGATCATCGCTCAGATCTTGATCAATGCCGCCGTCGCGTACATGAAGGCGATGCCGCCCAGAAACCCGACCAGTACGGCTGGTGCCATCAGCGCCGCCTGCCTGTCGGCGTTTTGACGTACGAGGTAGGCGCTGACCTCGACCATGACTTGCAGGATCGCACCCGCTCCGACGGCGAGTGCCAGTGCCGACCATTGCGGCGCATAGGCAAGGCTGCCCGCCCACATTCCGAGGATGGCCGGGCCACCGGCGAGCAGGGTAAGGGCGGCAAACGTCCAAAGCGTTGGCCGGGCACGAAGCATCGGGGCGGCGATGCCGATGCCCTCGGTGACATTGTGCAAGGCAAAGCCTAGGACGAGGAAAGTGCCAAGCCCGGCCGACCCGGCAGCGAATGCGCCGCCGATTGCCAGCCCTTCGCCGAAGTTGTGCAGCCCGATGCCAAGCGCGATGTAGAACGCCAGCGCAATACCTTCCGGATTGCCGCGCCAGCGCCCGATCGCCATCAGCAACAAAAAACTTGCCAGCGCTGCCAACCAGACCATGGCGGAAACCCTGGAATATCGCGGCTGCCCGGTTGGACAACTCCAGCGCCTCGGAGATCGTGTCGATCAGCAAGAAGGCCAGCAACCCGACCGTCAGCGCAAGCAGAAAGTTCATCCCGCTTCGCCCGACGCCCTTCATCGCCGGGTAGAACATCAGGCCAAGCGCCACCGGCAAAAGGCCGACGATCGCCCCGATCACTGCCTGAAGACGCAACTGCGACGCGGACGCCTTTGGAGTCGGAACCGCCACCACTATCTCATGCCCGAAGGTCGCGCCCGTGTTGGTCAGCAGGTTGACATGGTGGGCCTCGCCAATAACCCACGGATAGGGAATACGCAGCCAGACCGCGTCGCCTCGGGCAATCGGCCCCGCCGGTTCCTGCGTGAAGGTCCAGTAGGCATCGTCGACTGCGACCTGCGCGACCACCATCGGCTCCGATCCGCCGGCGCGCGCCCTGAGCGATATCCCCGACCCATCGAGGATCGTCCGTTCGACGGTCAGCGCTTCGACCGGGGGGGCGCCGTTGTTGAAGCCGCGCAAGGGATCGAGCGAGGCGATCCAGACAAAGGCGCCCAGCATGACGGCCAGCGGCACGAGGGCGAGAAGCAGACGGGTCATTGGCGGGCGGCTGCGTTGGATATGATCGGTCATGCTCCGGCCTCCCGCACGTCGAAAAAGCCCATCCAGCCAAGTTCGGTGAACTCGGCCTGGTGCGCATGGAACATATACATCCCGTCCTCGTGATCGGCGAAGCTGAACTCGAGGATGCCGCGCTGCGCCTGACACTGCATGATCACATCGACCGTGCGCAGGGTCGGCGTGAGCTGGGTGCCGGTGTCGTAATAGTCGAAGAAATTCCCATGCAGGTGGAACGAGTTGATCGGATCGAACTCGGTCGCATTCATGAGGTAGATACGTACCGGGCGCGACTTGTCGATCCAGATCGGCGCGTTCATGTAAGCTTGGCCGACCGTGTTTACGGCATAGACCTCGTTCTCACCATCGAAATTGGTGTCAAAGCCGTTCATCACCATCGCCAGTTCCTGCCATTCGGCGTTTTCCGGGCTGCCCAGCACACGCGACGCCGCAACGGCCGCAAATTCGGGGTGGCGCGCCGGATCCGGATCGACCACGAAAAGGCCGTACATGCCCTTGTGCATGTGCCGTTTCAGTGGCAGGGCATGGCAATGGTAGAGGTGGCAGCCGAAGGGCTTGGCATCGAATTCGTAAACGAACTCCTCGCCCGGATCGATCAGCCCGGCGCCTTGAACGCCGTCCATCCGCGCCGAGTGAATGCCGTGAAAATGCATGGAATGCGGGTGTGACCCGAGGTTGCGAAAGACGATCCTCAGTCGTTCGCCCTCCTTCGCTCGCAGGGCGGGGCCTGGCACGCGGCCGTTGAACGTCCAGGCGGGAAAGAAAACGCCGGGAGCGATCTCGATCTCCACGTCGATGGCGTCCACCTCGAACGTTCGCAACGTGCGCCCATCCGGCAGGACTTCGGTGCGACCGGTCTCCCAGTCGGTCAGCATGGCCGTCGGGTCGAACCCGTTCCGGGCGTGGTCGACCTGGCCGACCATCGTCATGTTGCCATGCGCCATGCCACTGTCATGGGCCGAATACGGATCGACCGCCTCGCCGGGCATAGCATGCCCCGCCATCGGGTCGGGCGTTGCCTGGGATTGCGCGCGGCTCGCGGCCACGGCCGCTCCGCCGGCAGCCACCAGACCGCCGACCAACAACGCGCGTCGCGACGCCGATACTGGCTCCGTGACCATCGCAGGTGGCGCTGTGGGCCGAGATGTCTCCACGGCGGACGACACATCGCGCCCTCGTTTGCTGGTATCGACAGGCATGGACGATGTCCCCTCAGATGACACGCAGGCCAAAGTCCCGGCGCAAAAAGTTAGCTTCGGCTAATAATCATCGCTTAGGCTTTACGAGTCAATCCCGATCGTGCGAGGGTGACGACATGACGGATGATGAGAACCTTGATTCAACCGAGGCAGAGGCACGTGCGGTCGAATCCCGCGCCGAGGCCTTCATCGGTGTGCGCGAAGCGCGGCGCAGCGAAGTGGCGGAAGATTATGTCGAACTGATCGCCGAACTCATCCACGAGAACGGCGAGGCCCGGCCGGTCGATATTGCGACACGCATGGGCGTGACCGCGCCAACAGTCGCCAAGACGCTTGGCCGTCTGGCGCGGGACGGCCTGATCACTCGCGCGAAATACCGCTCGGTCTTCCTGACCGAGGAAGGCCGGGCGCTCGCCAAGGAATGCAGACATCGCCACGAGATCGTCTTGCGGTTTCTCCTGAGCCTCGGGCTCGACCCCGAGACGGCTGAACGCGATGCCGAAGGCATCGAGCACCATGTCAGCGAACGGACGCTTGCGCTGTTCGCGGCGTTTTCCCAGCGGTCATAGTCGGGTGGTTGCCGTTGAAGTAAGCGGGTTGACCTTAGACTTTAACCTACCAATCGAGGGGTCCTCGAGGCAATGTTCTACAAATAGGCTGATAGGCGGTGTTAACCATTCTCCGGACGGACTTATTCCAAAGCTTCTGTGACGGGGATGCCAAGGGCGGTGTAGCTGTTGACGACTGCTAAGCGGAACTGAAGCTTCGCACCATGGCGGCCAAAGTCCGACGCGATGAGCGGCTGGCCAAGCAGTTTCACACATTGCATCTTCGTCTCGTCTCGTCTCGTCTCGTCTCGGCGCGGCTTCGGCGGGGATATCCGCTCCATTGTCGCCAGAGCGCGCAGCCCAGATACTGCGATGCCCGTATGGCCTAATTACGAGCCGCCGCTACAGCTATGATCTCCATCCAAGCTTTGCGTTCTAACGGGCGAAATAACGGAATGAGAGCCGGAGCCAGAGATGGCATCGTAGCATTTGCGAGTGGCGTAAGTTCCCTGTGCCGTGACGTTCCCGATCTCATGGTCGCGATATCGAAGCCGCTGTGCCTAAATTTCCAGACAATCTGCGACTTAACGAATTGTCGCTGCGCAACTTCGGACCAGGTATCGTGCGAGCAGTTTTCTCCTCCCAAGCAAACTGGAAACTGCAAGGATCGCATGTTTACTCACGAAAATTTGCCCTTGATCCTCTAGCCACTAGAAGTCCTATCTGTTCAAGGAGAACACATACCGTTCTTGCCATCAATCGCCGGTGGGAACCGAAAGGGTACGACATGCTGACAAGACGACACTTCATTCAAACAACAACGGCGCTATTTTCTGCGACCGTTCCCGGCGTGACGTTTGCCGATAGCTGGCCCACCGAGGCGCAGAAGGCTGAATGGGACGCACAGGTGACGCCTCCAAATTATGTCCCCGAAACCTCCAATCCCTGGGATTTGCACCCGCGGTTCCTGCCGCAACGAGTCCTTGCGAAGGCCGGTCTCGTGCCGGGAGATATCCATGTCGACGCGGTCGCACGATATCTTTACCACATTGAAGAGGGTGGAACCGCGATGCGCTACGGCGTGGCCATCGCGCGGGGGAACCTCTACGAGCCGGGTGTCTATACCATCAAGCGCAAGGTCAGGTGGCCGCACTGGCAACCGACACAGAGCATGATCAATCGCGACCCCGAACTTTATGCTGACATTGCCGATGGCATGGAACCGGGACCGGAAAACGCGCTTGGATCGAGGGCGCTGTATCTCTACGTCGGGGATCGCGATACCCTTTTGCGCATCCATGGCACTCCGAGCCCACGGAGTATCGGTGGCCGCGCAAGTTCGGGCTGCGTACGGATGGTCATGGCTCATATCAATGATCTTTACCCGAACGTCGAGACCGGCTCTACGGCCTATCTTTACTCGGCGGAGGACAGCGTGACTGCCCGCAGCTAAGCCAAGCAGCGGACGGCAAACGCAATTAAGTTTCGCGAGGGGTGCAGATACGATTGCCGTTCGCCGTGCGCAGCGGCAGCAAGGTTGTTTCTACGGGGCCGCTGTGTTTGTACCAGTAGCACCCGTCTTCCGGTACCAAGCGCGCAGTTGCAACATCCTGATCCGGGGCAGCCATTGCAATCACGGCTTCGGGAACGTTGCCCCCCTGTTTTGCCACGTCGCCCGGTCCAGTCGGCTGGACTGCGCACCCGGCCGTGAGCGACAGCGCCACTGCAACCATCATTTTTTGCTTCAGAATCAAAACCCGCATTAAGTTTCCTTTCGTGACTGTTTTTCTTTGCAGCGGCTGTTCATGCCTCAAGGCGTGATAGAGCCAGTCACCGCATCCTCTAGCAATAAAACAATCTGAAATACCACCGTATTTTGCTCTTGAAGCTCTAGCCACTGTAGGGGCTATGTCATGGTAAAGCACCCGAATCCAGAGGTCCATTCATGCCGTCCGACACCCATCGTCACGACCACGATCACGCCGAAGATGCCCAGACAAGCGGCGGCAGCTGCTGCGGGAGCGCCGGAACGTGCGGCGACATCGTTCCGGCGACCCCCGCGCCAGCGGGCGGGCGCAGTTTTCAGGTGTCCGGCCTCGATTGCGCCGAGGAGGTAGCAATCCTGAACAAGGTGGTCGGCCCGAAGATCGGCGGGGCCGAACATCTTGCGTTCGACGTGATCAATGGACGGATGACTATCCTCGACAGCGCCAAGAGTGTATCGGACGGCGAAATTGCAGAACTGGTCGCAAGCACCGGCATGACCGCCAAGCCCTGGGATGCCGAAAACGCGTCGGTCGACCAGGCGGCCCATCTTGCACGCCAGCGGCTGTTTACGGCGCTCAGTGGTGGCTTCTGGGCCGCGGGATTTCTGTGGCACATCATCGAGACCGGCATGGGGGGGGCACTTGGCCTCTTCGCAGGGCACGGCGAAGCGCCGATGCCACTGGTCGAGGCAGGGCTATTCGCGGTCGCGATCCTGTTCGGTGTTTGGCTCGTGGCGCCCAAGGCATGGTCGTCCGCACGGCGGCTGTCGCCCGACATGAACCTGCTCATGGTCGTCGCAGTCGCGGGTGCAATTGGCCTCGGCGAATTTTTCGAGGCGGCGACGGTTGCGTTCTTCTTCTCGCTCTCGCTTTTCCTCGAAAGCTGGAGCGTCGGGCGTGCGAGGAATGCGGTTTCAGCTCTGCTGGACCTGGCGCCGCCGACGGCAAGAATTCTTTATGATGACGGTTCGGAAGCGGACGTACCGGCTTCCGCGGTTGCTATCAACGCACGTTTCGTCGTGCGCGGCGGAGATCGCATCCCATTGGATGGTGAGGTTGTCGATGGGGCAGGGGCCGTCGATCAGGCGCCAATCACCGGAGAGAGTGCGCTGGTCCCAAAGGAACGGGGCGACGAAGTCTATGCCGGTACGATCAACGGCGAAGGCACACTGACGGTGCGCGCCACGAAGGCCGCCTCGGACACCGTGTTGGCCAAGATTATCCGCATGGTCGGCGACGCCCATGCCCGCCGTGCGCCGGTGGAGCAGTGGGTGGCGAAGTTCGCCCGCATCTACACGCCTATCGTCATGGCTCTCGCCATTGCAATTGCCCTGCTGCCGCCGCTCATTTTCGGTGGGGCCTGGGATTATTGGTTCTACAATGCACTCGTGCTGCTGGTGATCGCCTGCCCGTGTGCTCTGGTCATCTCGACACCGGTCTCCATCGTCGCCGCACTCACCGCCTCAGCGCGGGCTGGGGTGCTGATCAAGGGCGGTGCATATGTTGAGGCACCGGGCAAGACCACTGCACTGGCCATGGACAAGACCGGCACGATCACCATGGGCGAGCCGGAGGTGGCGGCGGTGCATCCGCTGGGCAAAGCATCGGCGCAAGATCTGATGACCCTCGCCGCTGGGCTGGAGGCACGTTCCTCGCATCCCTTGGCGCGCGCCATTCTCGCGCGGGCAGAAGCCGAAGGCATCAATGTGTCCGCCGCGCAAGATACCCGAACCGTTCCAGGTAGGGGACTTGAAGGACGCACAGACGGCCGGTCGATCTGGCTAGGGTCCGACCGGTTTGCCGAGGAGAAGGGTTTCGGCGACGCCATTCCGAAGGATCTGCGCGACCGCATCGAAGGGGCCGGCAGCACCCTTGTTGCCGTGGGCGACGACACCGGCGTCACCGGCATCCTGGAATTGCGCGACCGTATCCGCCCCGATGCCAAGGGCATCGTGGCACAGCTCCACGCGCAGGGCGTGAAGACCATCGTCATGCTGACGGGCGACAACGAGCGGACAGCGCGCGCTGTTGCAGCCGAGGTCGGCATCGACGAGGTCCGTGCCGAGCTTCTGCCCGAAGACAAGGTGACAGCTATCGAAGAACTGGTCGAAACGCATGACATGGTGGCCATGATCGGCGACGGGGTCAACGACGCCCCGGCCATGGCGCGCGCGCATTACGCCATCGCAATGGGTGCCGTTGGTTCGGACGCGGCAATCGAGACGGCGGATATTGCCCTGATGACAGACGACCTCGGGAAGGTGCCTTGGCTGATCGGTCATTCGCGCCGGACAATGTCGATTATCCATCAGAACATCGGTATTTCCTTGGCGACCAAGGGCGTTTTCGTTGTCGCTACCGCTTTCGGAGTGGCATCGATGTGGGGCGCTATTGCAGCCGATGTAGGAGTGTCATTGCTGGTGGTGGCCAACGCCCTGCGCCTGCTGAACAGCCAAGAGGCCAAGGCGCCGCCGTCTGGCGGTGAACAGGTTGGCGAAGGCTTGGCCAAAGGAGCGCTGGCACATGGTCATTGAACTGGGAGAACCCGGAAAGGAGCCGAGACGAGACATGAGCGTGAAGGGCAGGATGATGTGTCCGGTTTGCGAGGTGCCCTTGAGCATGACCGACCGCCAGGGGATCGAGATCGACTTCTGTCCCGATTGCCGGGGTGTCTGGCTCGACCGGGGTGAACTGGACAAGATCATCGAGCGTTCGGCACCCGATGTGGCGCCTCAGCGGGTGCCTGAGCCGCGCGGCTACGACGATGATCGCGGCTACCGGCGCGGAAAGCACGGCGGCGGCGACCGCAAGCACGGCTATCGACGCAAATCCTGGCTTCACGAGTTGTTCGATTAAGGCTTGCCGTGGTCTCCCTGCCGGTCGCCCTCAAGGCGCTGCGGTAGGCCCGCAAGGCATTCAGCGGTGAGCAGGTTGGTCCAGAGATGGCAAAGGCCGCGCTTGCCCACGGACATTGATCACGCAGCATTTGCAAGGTAACGTAATGTCCATATCAGACCTCACGAAAGAGGCATCGAGCAGTGAAAACCATCCGATTTCCCCGCCGCGCCGTCCTGTTGGGCGGATTGGCAGCGTTTTTGTCTGGCTGTGCCAGCAAGTTCCGCAGCTATGGCGGACCCGAAGTGACCCGTGTTCGGCTTTACAAGGGGCAGCGTTTGCTTGTTCTGGACGGAGCCGATCGCGTATTGCAAACCTATCCGGTCGGGCTGGGTTTCGCTCCTGAGGGTCACAAGCAATTCGAGGGAGACGGCCGGACCCCTGAGGGCGCTTACGTAGTCGATAAGCGCAACCCCGACAGTACGTATCATCTTTCGGTTGGCATCTCCTATCCGAATGAGGCCGACATCGCCTTTGCTGAAGCGCAGGGCCTTTCCCCCGGCGGCGACATCTTCATCCATGGTGGTCCACGCCCAGGCATCGACCCAACGGACGTCCGCGACTGGACAGCTGGCTGCATCGCGGTCACAGATCGGCAGATCGAGGACATCTATGCAATGGTGAAAGACGGAACACCGATCGACATCTACGCCTGATGGGAGGAGATGATCTTCCGTCAGATCAGGCAAATCGTCGGCACAGGGCCACGTTGATCGCTTCGATGGCGATCACGGCCAAAGTGACACTTGCCGCCGTGGGCCAGCGCAAGCACCCGGTACGCGTAAGGACACTACAATATGTGTCCAGCCGTGGCAGTGGCGAGACAGGCGGGCCCTAGCGGAGAAGAATACGTCTGGTCTCATGTCGAATTCAATCTATCCGAGGGCATAGACGATGGTCACGACGGTAACCATGACAACCATGAACATGGAGAATGCGCCAAGGGCGAGCGTACGGCCCATGTCTCGGTTCGGCTTCCCTACTTTCAGACGCAGTTCCTCCGCGGTTTCCGGAAACTCGAGCGCCGCCGCATTCGATTGGCGCATCAGGTCGTAGCGGGACGTCCAGCGCCGTTCCTCCGCCGCGTTCCAGCCGTTCAGCACCAGAATGATTGCCGCGATGAGAACCATCGACGACGGGACCCAGATTACGTAGCCACCGATTGTCTCGTCAGCCAGGGCGCGAAGTCGGCCACCGCTCGCTGCGATGATTTCTGATCCATAGAGAGGCACCTCTTTGAGCGTTGTCAGGGAGCCCAGAAAGATGTTGGAAACGATCACCACGAACCCTGACATCAGCCGAGCACCGCGCCGCGCTCCTTCAGGCGGATCACGCAGATCGAACAGCATAGCAAAGTACCAAAGCCCAGCCAGCACCATAGACAGATGTGCTAGCGCTTCCATCGCCGCAATACGTTGTGTAAGGGCGTAGATCATCGGGATCTGCCAGACGAAAAGCGCACCAATCAACAAGGAGGTGGCAGATGCAGGAAGCGCCAAGAATCGCGGGATGCGCGCACGCCCAATCGCGGCAAGGCGTCGGCGCCATTCCCTTTTCAATCCGGCTTGAAGGACAAGCCAGGGTTGAGAAACCGCAATGAGAATGGGTCCTGCCAGTCGCAGAAGAAGATGCTCGGCCTGGTGTACCGAAAACAGACTGTGCCCCAATGGCGGGAGCGGCCCATTCGTCGCGACGAGGACGGCCGCGAGGCCGACAAAGAAGACGGCTCGACGCCAGCCAGAAACCCTTCCGAGACAGCGAGCGTGTATTTTGAGCCCACGCAAAAACAGCCATGCTGTAAGACCGACAACAATGAGCGACACCGGTGACAGCACATAGCCGAAAGGGTCGTAAAGGAAGAAGAAGTTCGTGATCATTCGCTCTGGCCCTCGCTCATCCGAGGGTTGTCGGAGGTAGCCGGTGTGAGCCGCGATATCCCGGAAGCGCCGCCACGGGCTAGTGACAGATCGGTCGACATGGCGAGGTATTCGCCTTGTATCCACGAGGGAAAAAGATTGTCGTAGAATCGAGATAGCGGATGTCCCGACTGTCCGGCGGGCGAGATGTAGTATGATCCCGCTGCTCCCGATATCGACATGACCGCCTGAAAATTGCTTCCGGCACTCACAAGGAATGGACGGTCTTCTTCAACACCAAATGACGTCAAGAATTGCGTAAAGGGATCGCCTGAGATCGGCGCTTGAAGGGACAGCAGGTCGGTCAGCAACCCACGTGAACTGATCGGCGACCACTGCATGTCCAATGTATGCTCCTCCCCCCAGGTCCAGGTCGAAAGATCGCGCCCATATCGATCGACCAGCCAGCCAAGGGCATCATCCAAGGCCACGCGAACCTGCTCCTCACATGTCTCTCGAGGTGACGATGGACGGATGTCGCACCAGATCGCGCTGCCGCGACGATCACTGAGTACCGCATAAAGAAAGTCCGGGTTCGGACGGGTCCAGAGTTGCTTCGCTGTCGGAAACTCGTCTTTCAAAATGCGCTGCTGCAAAGCCCAGACCCAGGTCCAAAACAGCAGAGGTTCCGGCGCATATCGATCCATTTCGCCATTCCACGACGCAAGCCTGTCCAGTAGCTCACGACGAAGGTCGTCCGTATCGGTGCCTTCGATGCTGTCTCTGGACTGCACGAACCAAAGCTCTTTCGCCATTAGGGGCAGGAGGGTTCGCGCCACGGAACTTACGGTGTCCCTTTGAACACCCATGACGCCTTCTGTCGAGAAGATCGATTGCCGCGTTTCAAGCTCCGCCAGTCGAATGTCGCGAAATGACGACGCCCGTACGGCTTCCTCTTTTGGCCAACGGTCAACGGTCTCTCGATCAATTACCAATGCCTCCATGCCCTTCGGCAACATGTCTGCGGCAACTCTAGTGGCATCGTTCGCGTCGGCTGAACGCGCAAACAGCTCCAGCATCGTCAGGAAACCTGCCGTCTGCATGGGTGATGGCCCCCCTGGCGCCTCCTCGTCTGGCACGGGAAGTGACCGGAAGGCCCAGGCGACGCGCGCGTTGCGACCAACAATAACGAAAGGTACGCCCGGCATTGTGGCCCCTATGGCCGGCCCCGTCGAAAATTGAAGATCAGCGAGATACCATTCCGAGGGAAGCGACAGGGAACCGCTGATTTCGGCGGCGAGAATTGGCGTCCCGGTAGCGGTTCGGTCACCGTCCATCGCCCACGCATTGAGGCGCTGCTGCGGATCAGTCGCAAGTAGTTCGGGCGCTCTCGGGCGATCCGTCGGTATAATGGCACCTGATATACTCGGCATTCCTTCCCGTGCGCTTCCCGGTCGCAGGCCATTCAGGAAAGACCGGGCAATCCTCAGGCTATCGCCGGGTGTCCAGGCCGCGATCGACCGTTCGTCTGCGATCAGCAGCTCCGGAGAGCCTCTGCCACGCCCGCCTTCCGACACAAGCTCGAGCCACGCATTGACGCCCGCGGCATAGGACGCGAGCGCGTCTGAGACCGCTGGCGCAACGGACAATGTCCCATCGGCTGGCCACGAAGCTTCCGCTTTTCGCCTTGCCCTTAACAGTTGACCGAGCCTGTCTTGGGCGTGAACGAAGCCGATCGCGAAGTAGACATCTGCAGCGGAAGTCGCGGAGATGTGCGGGACTGCCGAAGAATCTCGCAGAATGTCGACCGGTCCGCCTAAGCCTGCGACCGTGAAGTCCTCGTCGTAGTCGGGAACGGATGCGCTCAGCAGAAAATAGACCAACCCGGAACCAACCGATACCGTGATGCAGATTGCCAGAAACCCGTACAGCAATATGTTGAAAAGCCGTCTCATGTCGGTGCTGTTTCGAAACCCTTCTTAAAAAAAGATGCGCAAGAGGACCACCGATATGAAATAGGTGAGAAGACCGAAGGCGATCGCCGAACTCGCCGCATACTGGAGGATATCCAGCCGGTTTCCTTTTCGGCGTCGCGCCAGATATCCACCCCAGATCGCACCCGCGACAATGCCCGCGATTACCAGCATGACTTTTTCTCCGTTCTTGTTCTCTTGTTGCACCGGTGTGTGCCGACCAGACCTGCAGCCAGTCCGACGGCCCAAGTAGTGAAGATGAGAGCCAGCAGCGCCCAGTCACCGAAGCGCGCATAGAGCGTTGACGGATGAGCAGAGGGCAGAGCCGCATCTATGACACCGGTTTCTCCGTTGCCGAGCCGCGCGACGAGGTCACCGTTTGCGTCGATGATCGCGGAGATCCCTGTGTTTGCGGCCCGGACGATGGGAAGCCCTTCCTCGACAGCGCGCATGCGTGCGGACGCGAGGTGCTGCTCCGGTCCAATGCTGGTTCCGAACCAAGCATCGTTGGTCGCATTGAAAATCCAGTCCGGCCGGAACAGATCGTCGACCACATGGCTTGGGAAGATGATCTCATAGCAGATCGCCACGGCGACCAGCGGCACACCCGGAAGCGCAAGCGTTCGCGGGCCCGGTCCGGGCGTAAAGTCGCCCAGACCCGCCGTGAGCCGCTCGATGGGCAACCAGCCACGGAATGGCACATATTCGCCGAAGGGTACGAGATGGTGTTTCGCGTATCCGGTCAGGATTCTGCCGGTCGCGCCAAAAGCCTGGACCGTGTTGAAATATCGGGTGCCATCCTCGCTCGGTACACGGTCCGGCACACCGGTGAGCAGCACCCTGCCCTCTGTGAGCGCAGCGGCAATGCGGGCCTGCGCCTCCGTATCCTCGTCGAGGAAACCCGGAAAGGCGGTTTCCGGCCAGAGAAGCACGTCGAAATCGCCGCGCCGGGTTGAAAGCTCAAGATAGCGCGCGAATGTCGCCTCGCGGTTCTCGGGCGCCCATTTCTCCTCTTGTGGAATGTTGCCCTGGACGATGCGCAGGTCGACACCGGGTGGCTGTTGTGCATCCGACTGGAGGCGCAGCGTGCCGACAGCCCACATCGTCGCGATTCCGGCCAGCGCCATGAGCGAAACGGTCAATCGTTGCCGCCCGGACGCCATAGCAGCCGCGCCAGGGAGTACCGCGACGAACACGGTGAGAAAGCTTAGCCCATAGCTTCCGACCCAGGCGGCGGTCTGGCGAAGGGCGGCGTAGTCTACAAGTGCGTAACCGGCCAGATTCCAGGGAAACCCTGTCAGAACGTGACCACGCAACCACTCGGCCACGGTCCAGGAGGTCGCGAACAGGAGGCAGGCCAAGAGACTGCCCATGGCTCCGCGCCGCGCGATTTCGGCAAAAAGCGCAGCGGCAATGGCTGGGAAAATCGCGAGACCTGCGGACAATCCCGCGACCGCCGGAATCGCCATCGTCCCAAACCGCTCGGCCTCGACGTAGAAACTTTCCGCGATCCACCAAATCCCGAAACCGAACTGGCCGAGACCAAACGCCCAGCCGACGAGGAAAGCACGCCCGAAGGAGAGATCGCGAAGCCCGACAAACAACGCGGAATAGGCAACGGGAACAAGCAGGAGAATCGAAAGAGGCGGGAAAGTCAGAACGGTCATCGCCCCGGCGGCGAAACCAAGCGTCATCCGCGAAAGAAAACGGTGGCGCAGAGCGATGCGGTTCAGAATTTCCGGCTTCACGACTTGATCGAACGCCGCGCGCTGATCCATGGCGCGGCGAGCAAGAGCCCCACGCCACTGACGACAAATACATCGGCCAAGTTGAAGGCAGGCCAATGTGTTGTGCCAATGTAGAAATCGAGAAAGTCTGTTACAGCCCGATACCGCACACGATCGATGACATTGCCCAGGGCTCCGCCAATGATCGCACCGTAGGCAAGCATTTCCACCGCATTGTCGGCGCGAAACAGCATAACCCCTAGCCAAACACAGATGGCAAGAGCGAGAGCGATTAGGCTCCACCACGGAGCGCCGCCCAGCATCCCGAAAGTCACGCCGTCATTACGATAAAAGACGAGGTTGAATCCCGGAAACACGGAAATCCCGGCGCTTAAAGTGGCGGCATCCGCAACAACAATGGCTTTGGTGATCTGATCAATCGCGAACGCAGCAAGCGCCGCGAAGACGCCGATCACCGGAGATACCTTGTTTAGTGACATTGTCTCATCCCAACCAGACATCGAGAAACAGCATCAGAACGAGCCCGACTGCGAGACCGAGCGTCGCCCTGTTCTGATGGCCGCTGCGATGGGTTTCGGGGATAATTTCGTGGCTGATGACGTAGAGCATTGCGCCCGCGGCAAAGGCCAGTCCCCATGGCAGCAGCGGTTCCGACAGTGTGATGATCCCGGCCCCGAGCAGGCCGCCAATCGGCTCGACCATGCCCGTCAGCGCCGCGATGCCCCAGGCGCGCAGCTTCGGATATCCCTCGCCCAGCAGAGATACAGCGACGGCCAATCCTTCGGGCGCATTCTGAAGCCCGATGCCGACAGCAAGCGGCAAACCGCCCTCCATACCTCCGGATCCGAAGCCGACCCCCACGGCAAGGCCTTCGGGGAAGTTGTGGATCGTGATCGCAATGATGAACAACCAGACCCGCCGCAAAGACGCCGCTTCGGGCCCTTCGCGTCCCATCTTGAAGTGCTCGTGCGGCAGCTTTTCGTTCATCAGGGCGACAGCCCCCATGCCCAGAAGAATCGAAACGCATACGATGGCCGCAGGCATCGCGCCGTTTTCGAACATCGGCTCCGCCGCATCCAATGCCGGGATGATCAGCGAAAAGAAAGAAGCGGCGAGCATCACACCGGCAGCGAAGCCGAGCGACAGATCGCGTGTGGCCCGAGACGGGATGCGCCCGAACAGCACGGGAACCGCTCCGACTGCTGTGAGCGATCCGGCGGCAAGACTTCCGAGAAAGCCGAGCATTATCGGAGACAGATTTCCCATGGGCGGGCCAGATTATCCTTCGGCGTAGCTCGAAAAGACTTCCGTCGACCCGTCCTTGCGGATGAGGAAGACATCATAGGCTTCACGGTCGTCTTCTGGCCCCATGCCGGGCGAGCCATAGGGCATCCCCGGAACAGCGAGGCCGACGGCGTCCGGGCGCTCCTCGAGAAGGCGGCGGATGTCAGCGGCCGGTACATGGCCCTCGATCACGTAGCCGTCAATGAGCGCGGTGTGGCAGGAGACCATGCGCTGCGGCACGCCGTTGTCTAGCTTGAAGCGCACGAGAAGCCCGCCGAACATGTCCTGGCCGGTCGGCACAAACCCGTTCTCTTCGAGATGTTTCATCCACGAGAGGCAGCAGCCGCATCCGTTGGTCTTGCGGACGTCGATCGCCGTTGCCTCTGCGAGGGCCTGGGCCGCTGGGAACAGGGCGAGCGTGATGGCGAGAGCTTGGGTCATGCGTTTCATGGGTCAGAGCCTTTCGGTTGTCGTTTTGGCAATCTCGCTGCCGAGGTTTTCATTCAGAAGCGCGCGCGCCTCGGCCAGACGCGAGAGCGCGGCGGTATCATCCGCTTCGCTCTCGGCTGCTTCGGCGAGCCGGTCGTCAGTGAGGGGGTCAGTCGGGCGCCCATCCACGAGGACTTCGTAGTGCAGGTTCGGACCTGTCGCCGTGCCAGTCGCGCCGACGCGGCCGATCACATCTCCCGCCGCAACGCGTTGGCCTTGTGCCAGGTCTTCCGGCACGGCGCTCAGATGCGCGTAGCGCGTCATGGTGTCGGAGCCGTGCGAGATTTCGACCACACGGCCATAGCCACCGCGCCAGCCAATGAAACTAACCCGCCCCGGTGCCGTCGATTGAACCGGTGTCCCACGTGCCGCTGCGAAATCGACGCCGGTGTGCATCCGGACGTTGCCAAAGACCGGATGCGTGCGGCGTCCGAACACCGAGCTGAGGCGCGCACCCTCGACCGGCTGTGCGAAGACGCGCAGCACCTCGCCATCGACGTAGATCGTCGCCTGACCGCTGCCGTCGTCCGGCCATACGATCTCGTAAAGCGAACCGCCGACCTCCAGTGCGGCGAAGGCGAGTTCGGGCTGTCCGATCCTGTCCTCTCCGACCCGCGCCTCACGCCAGAGAAGCCTTAGTGTTTCGCCACCGGCCATCTCGCGGCGGAAATCCACGGTCCCACCCAGCATCTGCGCAAGGTCCACGGAAAAACGGGCGGGTATGCCGGCTTCGTCGAGTGCCGCGAAGATCGAGCTGTCGATCACGGCTTCGCCGGCAAGGGTTACGATCTCCGGATCCGGAGCCACGACCTGTGTGGACAACTGCTCGCCGAAAACCACCTCGATCCGAACCCCGTCCTCGACGGCGAGTGAGACGGTGCGGGGGCTGCCGTCCACGGTCGAAGCGACAGTGACCGAGTGCCCCGGCCGCAGCCGTCGCAGATCGTATTCCGCACCAAGCGCGAGGGCAACTTCGGCTCTGTCAGGTGCCGCAAGACCGGCCTCTGACAGCAAGAAATCGAGCGTTTCGCCCGGAGCAATGTCGCGCGACCACGTCGACAGGGGTGGCTCGATCGCTTGCACCGGCCTGTCGGCAAACGCGGCCTGCAGAAGGGGCAGCGGGCTGAGGTCGGGTGCATCGTCTGCCCATGCCGCCGCGGGCAGCGTCACGGGGATGTCAACGTTCTGGGGGGCTTCAGGACCTTGGGGCATCCAGCTACCTGCCTGGGCAAGTTCCGGCGGCACGGGTTCTTTCGACATGGAATCAGAGATGGCGATAGCCGCTCCCGAAACCGTCCCCGCAATTGCGACACAAGCCGCCAAAGATCTGAGCCTCATGTCGCCCCCTCCATTTCTTCTTCCAGCGCGCGGCGGATCTTCGGCACCGCGAATTCTTTGGGCTCGTGATAGTCGATCATGGTGACGAATCGCCCAGAGGCTGCGAACAGGAAGACGCTCGCGGTGTGGTTCATCGTGTAATCGCCGCTCTCCGCCGGTACTCGCTCGTAGGTGGCGCGGAAGCCGTCCGCGACGCGCGCTATCTGCTCTTCCGGTCCCGTCCAGCCACGTATCCCAGGATGGAAGTAGCCGACATATTCCGCCATCGCCTCGACGGTATCGCGCTCGGGGTCGACCGTAATGAAGACCACGTTCATCTCGTCGGCCTCGTCTCCCAGATCGTCGAGCCATCCCGAAATGTCCGAGAGCGTGGTCGGGCAGACATCGGGACAGTAGGTGAAGCCGAAGAACACCATCGTCGGGCGACCGATCAGGGTTTCCGGCCCGACCGCGTTGCCCTCATGATCCGTCAGACGGAAATCCATCTCGGTCAGGGCCATAGGCCGCTGCCCGACAGGTTCGGGTCCACCGGGTCCATCGACCTGCCACCAACCGACGAAGAGCATCAGGGCGACCGCCCCGACACCAGCCGCGCCGTACCCCAGGATCGCCCGTCGCCGCATCAGTCCTCCGGCCCTCGCGCGGCGATGCCGAGGATCGGCACATGGACCGTCACTTCGCCTCCGTCGTCGAAAAGCAGGGTCAGCGGAAAGGTGTCCCCTTCCGTCATCGGTTCTTTCAGCCGCATCAGCATCGCGTGCAGGCCGCCCGGCTCGAGCGCGACGCTTTCGCCAGGGGCGATCGCGATCTCCCCCGCCGGGCTCATGGAACTCACACCTTCGGCATTGGTCTTCGTCTCGTGAATTTCGGGCATCATCGCGAGCGGTGTTGTAAGGCCGATCAGCGTCACCGGTTCGTCGCCAGTGTTGCGGATCGCCATGTAGGCGGCCCCGGGGCGGTTCATCCCGATGGAGGCGCGGGACCACGCGTTCTCGACGACAACATCCTCTGGTCCGGCCAGCGCGGGCACTGAGAGCCCTCCAAAGGTCAAAAGCACGGCCAGTGTGCCGGTCAAAATATACTTTTTCATCGTTCTGATCCTGCCCTTTCCATTCAGCTTTACGCGGCAGCGACTTCGGCAGCCACCAATCGCCGCAGTTCTGCCTCCCCGAACGGATCGAGCGGCTTGCCGTTCACGAAGAATGTGGGCGTCTGGCGAATTCCCACGGTCTCGACGTCAGCACGATCCTGGTTCAGGATCGCCACGACATCGGGTGCCAGCATTTGCGTGCGCGCGGCCTCGGCATCGAGTCCGGCCGTGGCGGCGATTTGAAGGATCAGACCAGGCTCCGGGGCACCGTGCGACGCCCATCTCGGCTGTTCCCGCAAAACGGCCTCGAGCACCGGCACGTAAATGTCCTGCATGCGCGCAGCCTCGAGCACGCGGATCGCTTCCTCGGATGCCGCGCCGTGGAAGGGCGTGTAGCGGATCACGACGCGGACAGCATCCCCATGCTCGGCCATGATGTCCTTCACGATGGGATGAAAGGCGCGACAGGCCTCGCAGGCCGGATCGAAGAATTCGACGATCGTGACGGGCGCTTCCGCAGGCCCGAGGATGGGCGAGTAGGGGCGGATCATCGCGTCCGCGAGTTCCGGCGCAACAGGCTCCGCTTCGGCCACCGGGCCGGGGCGGGTTGCAAACCAGGTGGCTCCGCCGAAACCGGCGACGCCGAGGGCGAGAACGGACAGGATCAGGCCGCGTCGGTTCATGTTCGTGTGTCCTTCAATGAAAGGGCCGAAAGCGCCCCGATCAGCGCGAAGGCGGCGAGCGCCATCAGCGGGATAGGGATGCCTAAGACCAGTTGGTTGTCATCGGTGCAAGAGGGGCCGGTCGCCGTGCAGGGCTGGATGCGTTCGGGAACAAGACCGACGTACAGTCCAATGTGCCACAGGGCGACTGCGCCGCCGCCAAGCGCCAATGCGATGCCATAGCGCCCCACGCGGCCGTCCCGCCACCAAAGGCCCAGCCCGAGGATAATGGCCAAGGGGAACATGAAGGCGCGCTGGAACCAGCACAGCACACAGGGCGTCTGCCCCAGCACCTCGCCGATGAAAAGCACGGCAAGCGAGGCGACGAGCGCGATGATCCACGCCAGCCCGAGGGCTGTTTCTCCGGACATACGGTTCATGTCGGTCAGATCCTCTCTTCCAGGTCGGCGAGGATCTCTTCGGCGGAGGTGCCGTAGGGCCACGAGTCGGCGAAGCCCGCGTCGGGATCGAAGAGGAACAGATGCGACGTGTGGCCCATCGTGTAACCATCCGGCGCCGCAGCCTCTTCGACGCGTTCGAAGAAGATCGGAAAGGTCTCGGATGTGGCGGCGATCTGTTCCGGCATGCCGGTCAGCCCGATGATGCCCGCATCGAACAGCGGGACGTATCCGGCGAGTGCTGCGGGCGTGTCTCGTTCAGGGTCGATTGTTATGAAAATCGGCTGGACCTTGGCGGCATCGTCGCCCAGACCGTCCATCACCGCCGCGACCTCGGATAGGGTCGTCGGGCAGACGTCGGGGCAGTTGGTAAAGCCGAAAAAAACCAGCATCCAGCGCCCCGCAAAGTCCTCCTCGGTTCGAACCATACCCTGGTGGTCCGTCAGTTCGAACTCAGCGAAAAAAGGCGGTTCGGCGTCGGTTCGGGCGCTATCGGAACGATAGTCGGACCAGAGCAGAAGCCACACGAAGGCAAGCGCTGCCACGCCTGCCAAAACCCAAAGAAACTTCTGTGCCGATGTAAGGGACAATCCTGTTCGCCTGATTTTGATCCTTATTGCCTGTGCGGATACATCCTCTAGCCGCTAGAGGTTCAAGCACGAAATCATGGTATAGCTTGAACTCACGCGTCTGTGAATCCGACACTTGTTTATTCCGACGGCAAAACCTACACAAACTGTATCTTTTTCATGGAGGCGAAAATGCTCACGATCGGTACTCTGTCAAAGAAGACTGGCACAAAAGTGCAGACCATCCGGTACTACGAACAGATCGGACTCATGCCCGAACCTGGCAGGACCGAAGGCGGACAGAGGCGCTACGACAATGCACAGCTTGATCGACTGTCCTTCATCCGCCACTCGCGACAACTCGGTTTCTCGCTCGATGCGATCCGCGAGCTGCTCGACCTCAGCGACCATCCCAACCGGCCCTGTGATGAGGCTGATGCCATCGCGCGTCGCCAGCTCAAACAGGTGGAGCAGCGCATGGCCCGCCTGAAGGCGCTGCGCACGGAACTGAAACGCATGGTTCACGAATGCAGCGGCGGGCGGACGGGAGATTGCAAGGTGCTTGAGGTGTTGCGGGACCATTCGGAATGCTTGACCGAACACGAGGAAATCGGGGCCTGAAGGAATTCAGCCAACAATCCGGCTGGAACGCAGATCAGCCGCAGAAGTTAATGTGTCGTACAACACAAGCTGGAACCACAAAATGGCCGCTAGACAAGATTCAATGGAGAGACGGACGCTTTGGATCGTTCTGGCGCTCAATATCGGTTTGGCCGTGGCCTTTTTCGCAACAGGCGCCTTCGGCGACTCAAGTGCCCTGATCGCCAACGGGCTCGATAACCTCTCCGACAGCTTCGTCTACGCGATCAGCCTTTTCGCTTTGTCCCGATCCGCCAAATGGAAACGCGGGGCGGCGAACGTTTCCGGCGGGCTGCTGATCCTGTTCGCTGCAGGCATCCTCTACGATGCGTGGCGCCGCTACATCGGTGGGTCAGATCCGCTCGGGACGATCATGATCGCCATGGCCCTGATCGCAGCAGCCATCAACGCGGTCTGCGTCTGGCTGCTCGCTAAGCTCAAAAATCCGGACGTCAACATCCGCGCGGCCAACACCTTCAGTTTCAACGATTTCGCCGCGAACCTTGGGATCGTCGTGGCCGGTGGCCTCGTCGCCTGGCTAGGAACCAACTGGCCGGACCTCGTCGTCGGCGTGATTGTCGCCGAGATCGCGGCCTGGGGAGGTATCGACATTCTGCGCGACGCACACGGCGAACACCACAAAGCGGTTCACACGGACAAATAGTTGCGGGAGATTCTTTCTGAAAGAAAGGATTGAAGCTACAGTGACTATAGCAATTAGTTTTGTTCCAAGACGATTCGAGGGTAAGCGTCGTCTCGACCCCACGTTGCTGCTGATGGCTTCGGCTGCGAAGTGATCTCCATCTCATGATGGGGAGTGCGTTTCGCAATGTGCGCTACAAATTCGTTTCTCAAATCGCTGGGCGTCGAGATCTACGCGTCGGGTCATCGTCGGTGGCCGGATGAAGCAAAGGCCTTGGCCGTCTCGATGACCCTGGAAGCTGGAGCGACTGTAAATGCCGTAGCGGAGCGGTTTGGCATTCTGCCCAATCAACTTTCGGCGTGGCGACGAGAGGCCAAACAGGGCAAGCTGGTGCTGCCTGCAGCCGAAGTCGAGGAACCTGTCTTTGCGCCGCTCGTCGTCTGCGAGGTCGCCGAGGAGGAAGCGCGTCCGGAGGTAACATCGCAGGCGGCCCCGATCAGGATCATTCGGGGGCTGTTGTGATCGAACTGGCGCATGACATGCCCGTCGCCCGGGTCGCTGAGATCGTCCACGCGCTCGAGGCGCATCCATGCTGATGCCCTCGCAGGGTGTGCGGATTCTGGTGGCGACGAAGCCGGTCGACTTCCGCAAAAGCCATGACGGCCTCGCGGCCCTGGTCCAGTCTACTCTGGCGGAAGATCCGTTTACCGGAACGGTCTTCGTCTTCCGCTCGAAGCGCGCCGACCGAATGAAGATCCTATTCTGGGACGGCAGCGGGCTCGTGATGGCCTACAAGCGGCTGGAAGAAAGCACTTTCACCTGGCCTGCGATCAGGGATGGGGCCATGACGCTGAACCGGGCACAGTTCGAGGCCCTGTTTGCCGGCCTGGACTGGCGCCGTGTGCGATCGCTGGAGGTGCGCAGACCAGCTGTGGCAGAGTGACTCGCCCCAGGGAATGATAGGGCATCGACGCATTTGGCGCGGTATAATCTGCGCATGTCCAACGCCCCGCCCATCGACCTGTCCGCGATCCCCGAGAGCCAGCGCGCCGCCGTTCTGGCGCTGCTGCAGGAGAATGGTGCGCTGAAGGACGCAAACCGGCGCCTCGAGCATCTCGTCGCCGAGTTGAACCATGTCGTGCATGGCAAACGGTCCGAGAAGCTGAGCGAAGACGACCGGCAGCTGGCCTTCGAAGACCTGGAAACCGCCGTCACGGAGGTCGAGGCCCGCAAGGAGCAGGCCGCGCCATCCACCACGACGCCGCGCCGGAGACGGCAGCGCAATCTCGGCCATCTGCCCGCTGATCTGCCGCGCATCGAACGTGTCATCGAACCGGCGAGCCTTGAGTGCCCGTGTGGGTGCGGCCGCATGCACCGGATCGGCGAGGATCGGACCGAGCGGCTGGACATCGTGCCCGCGCAGCTTCGGGTGCTGGTCGACATCCGGCCGAAGTATGCCTGCGGCATCTGCTCGGATGGGGTCATTCAGGCTGTCGCCGCACCCCGGCTGATCGAAGGCGGGCTGCCGACCGAAGGGTCCATCGCACATGTCCTGGTGTCCAAGTTCGCGGACCACCTGCCGTTTTACAGACAGAGCCAGATCCTTGCCCGCTCCGGCATCCAGATCGATCGCAGCACCTTGGCGGACTGGGCTGGCACAGCGGCCTTCCACCTCGGCCCCGTGGTCGACAGGCTAACCGAGCATCTCAAGTCCTCCGGCAAGTTGTTCATGGACGAGACGACCGCCCCGGTGTTGGATCCGGGCCGTGGCCGAACCAAGACCGGCTACCTCTGGGCGCTTGCCCGGGATGATCGTGGATGGGGCGGCGATGACCCGCCCGGCGTGGTCTTCACCTATCGTCCAAGCCGTGCTGGCGCCCATGCCGAGCAGATCCTGCAGGGCTTCGACGGCATCCTGCAACTGGATGGCTATACCGGTTACGATCGACTGACGCGCCCCTCCCGCAAGGGCGGCGCGCCGATCACGGTGGCCCACTGCTGGGCGCATCCGCGGCGCAAGCTGAAGGAGGTCTTCGACCGCGACGGCTCGGAAATCGCCGCCGAGGGCCTGCGCCGGATCGCTGAGCTCTACCGCATAGAGCTCGAGATCCGGGGCATGGGCCCGGGCCAACGTCTGTCGGCCCGTCAGGCCCGCAGCGCGCCCCTCGTGGCCGAGTTCGGTGATTGGCTGCAGGCACAGCGTCTGCGTATCTCGGTTAAGTCGCGCCTCGGCGAGAAACTGACCTACATCCACCGCCAGTGGGGCGGCCTGCAGACCTTCCTCCACGACGGCCGCGTCGAGATGGACTCCAACGCCGTCGAAAACCTGATCCGCCCGATCGCCCTGACAAGAAAGAACGCACTCTTCGCCGGCCACGACGAGGGCGGCCGCACCTGGGCCCGCATCGCCTCCCTGATCGCCACCGCGAAGATCAACGGCGTGGAGCCCTTCGCCTACCTCGAGGCGACCCTCGAAGCGATCACCGCCGGTCACCCCGCCAGCAGGATCGACGAGCTGATGCCCTGGAACTTCACCACGTCAAGCTGATCCCGCGTGGGGCGCAGACAGCGCTTACATTCGAGGAGCGACCCGTTGCATATGACCGACCCCCTACTTGTACCCACCAAACTACTGGATTTTGATGCCGCGCCTCTTGCGCATCTAATTGAGAACCGCAGCTGGCGCGGCTTATCCGAATACGATCGGATCGGAGCTGCCTATGATTTCGTTCGGAATGAAATCGCGTTCGGATACAATCGAGCTGACGACATCCCCGCATCGGAAGTGCTTTCCGACGGCTACGGGCAGTGCAATACCAAAGGCACGCTCTTGATGGCGCTGCTGCGTGGTGTCGGCATTCGTTGCCGGTTGCATGGGTTTACGATCCATAAAGGCTTGCAGCGCGGTGTTGTACCTGAGCTGGTGTATCCGCTTGCTCCGCAGGAAATTCTCCACTCATGGGTCGAGATCGAATTTCAAGGTGCCTGGATCAACCTTGAAGGCTTCATCCTGGATGACGCTTTCCTCAAAGTCCTGCAAACGTCTTTCTCGGACACGGACAGTCTCTGCGGTTATGGCGCGGGCACGGATTGCCTTGGCGCGCCTCCCGTCGCCTGGAACGGAGAAGATACCTACATTCAGAAAACCGGCATCGTGCAGGATTTCGGCGTGTTTGATACGCCGGACGCCTTCTATTTTTCCCATGAGCAATCCTTTGGATGGCTGCGTGGTGCCCTTTACCGTCATATCATACGCCACTGGATGAATGCGCGCGTTCGTGGTTTCCGCAGCGACCGCCTCAAGACTGACCGACGCGCGACACACGCGCATGAGGAGCCTGCCAATGCTACATGACCACGGGCACGCGCATATCGATCCGGATTCTGGCGATCGGCGGGTTGCCATCGCGATCTGGGCGAACGGGCTTCTTACCGTTGCGCAAATCGTCGGGGGCATATTGTCGGGCAGCCTGGCACTGATCGCCGATGCGCTGCACAACTTTTCCGATATGGCTTCGCTTGTCATTGCCTTCGCCGCACGCAAGATCGCGCGCCGCCCAGCCGATGAGCGCATGACCTTCGGCTATGGTCGGGTCGAAATCGTCGCAGCCCTGGTTAACTACACCACCCTGATTTTGATCGGCTTCTAACTGATCTACGAAGGTGGCATGCGCATGATTGATCCACCCGAAGTCATGGGTTGGACCGTCGTCATTCTCGGTGGAATTGCGCTTGTGGTCGACACGCTGACCGCAATGCTGACCTATTCGATGCAGAAGGGCAGCGTGAACATCCGCGCGCTTTTCCTGCATAACCTGTCGGACGCGCTTGCTTCGGTCGCGGTTATCGTCGCTGGGTCGCTGATCATCCTTTACGACATGCGTTGGGTCGATCCTGCCATCACCATCGGCATCGCCATCTACATCCTGTATCTGTCTTTCACTGAAATAGGCGGCCCAATCCGAACCCTGATGCTCGGGAGCCCGCCGGACATCGACAACGAGGCCGTCGTCGAAGCGATGCGGAAAGTCGAAGGCGTCGCCGACGTCCACCACGTCCATCTCTGGCAAATGCAAGAGCACGAGGCTGCGCTCGACTGCCATGTCGTCGTGGCAGCCGAGGGGTGGTCGAAGATTGAAGAGATCAAGAGCGCGATCAAGAAGCGGCTGAAGGGAGAATTCGGCATCAGCCATTCCAGCCTCGAATTCGAGCACGAGGATCGCGCTCATCAGAACGCCGATCTCTATGGTCACGGTAATTCGAGAGATGGGGAGGAAACTCATACTCACGAAAAAAGCTGACCGAGCATGAGGATATCATTTCCTCATTTGCGACGGCAAGTTGACGTCGACCAACGTCAAGTGGACTGATGAACCTTTGCATGAGCAACTGGCTGCGAAGGGCAGTAGGGAAGGTCTGAGGCGGATACACTACAGGGGTATCACGTCCAAGTTACAGAATGTCACTTGACCTCCCCTTGCTGGAAGGTTGTAGCAGTAACTGTATGACCTGCGTTTTTCGCTTTGTTTTGATTCTCATGCTGACCTTCGGTGCAGTGACTGCGCCGGATATGTCGTCGGCCAGTATGTCAATCACGGCTATGGCGCAGATGGAACCCACCGAAAGCGCGGATGGCCGTTGCGGCGGGTGCGATCCCACCGGATTTGCTGAGGGCACTGCCTGTGAAGGTGGGTGTCCTGTTCCTTGCGGCTCCAGCGGTACTTCTGGCCTCCTTGCCAAGATGCCGTCAGCGCGGCTCACGAGGCCTTTTGGTACTGCCGTCCGGGGTGCCGAACCTCTGATCTCACTCGGCACGAATCCGTCGCTTGATCCATTCCCTCCCAAACTGCCTGTCTGAACCTGAAACCGGCCTCGCCTGCTGCGAGGCCTGATTGTTGCCTTGGCCGAAGCTGGCTGAGTGCGACCCTTTCAGATCAAGGCAGTTGCGATGATCCTCCACAGACCGATTTCACGAAGGCACGTGCTGCACACCGGTGCCGCCTTCACAGCTCTATCCGCTCTGTCACCTGCACGAATGGCGATGGCCGATCCAACAGGGGACCCCTTCGTGCTACGCGCGGCATCCGGACAGGCCGCCCTGCGCCCGTCACCATACGGCCCGACTAATGTCTGGAGCTATAACGGGTCCGTCCCCGGCCCTGAAATCAGGGTCCGGCAGGGCGACCGTATCCGGGTTCTGGCGCAGAATGGGCTGAATGAAGGGACCACGATCCACTGGCACGGCATCCGCACGCCCAATGCGATGGACGGGGTGCCGTTCCTCACGCAGGACCCGATCCCGGCCGCTGGCGATTTCCTGTACGAATTCGATGCGCTGGATGCGGGCACGTTCTGGTATCACCCGCACCAGCGCAGTTCGGAACAGGTCGGACGTGGACTCTACGGGCCGCTGATCGTCGAGGAGGTGGACCCGATCCGCGTGGATCGTGACCTGACCTGGATGCTGGACGACTGGCGCATGACGCGGGCGGGGCAGTTGTCGGATGACTTCGGCAACCGCCATGACGCGATGCACGGCGGTCGTATTGGCAATTTCGTGACCATCAACGGTGAGATCCCCGAACGGATCTCGGTGCAATCCGGTGAGCGCATCCGCTTGCGGCTAATCAACGCGGCGAACGCGCGGATATTCGGGCTGGATTTTGGAGATTTTGAACCAGTCGTGGTCGCGCTGGACGGTCAACCCGTGACGCCCCATGCCCCTGACGGCGGGGTCGTAGTGATCGGCCCGGCGATGCGTGTCGATCTGGTAATCGACATGACCGGCAAACCCGGAGAGGCCGTCACGGTCACCGATGTCTTCTACGAAGGCCTCGAATACCGTCTGGTCGATCTCGTCTACGGGCCTGACAGGCTGCGGGACAGTGTGCCGGATTGGTCGATGGACCTGCCGCCCAACCCGCTGGCCGAACCGGACATGGCGTCGGCCGCGCGGCACCAGATCGTCTTCAACGGCGGAATGATGGGGCAGATGATGATGGGCAGCGGTATGGGGTCGATGATGGACCAGATGCGCGAGGGCAACATGTGGTTCATCAACGGAGAAGCCGCGACGGGTCATATGATGGACCCCTTGCTGGTCCTACCGCAGGGCACGTCGCACGTGTTCGAGATGGATAATCGCACCGCCTGGCACCATCCGATCCATTTTCACGGGCATTCGTTCCGTGTGATCGCCCGCAACGGACAACCGACTCGGTATCGCGAATGGCAGGACACCGTCCTGATGGCCCCCGAAGAACGGGTCGAGATCGCCTTCGCCGCGGACAATCCCGGTGACTGGATGTTCCATTGCCACATTCTGGAACACCAGGCGGCGGGCATGATGGGCGTCATCCGTGTCGAACCTGGCACGACCAAAACCTGAAACTCACACACTTAGGACCATGAAAATGAATGAACCGATAAAGAAGATACTTGGATTTGCCAGCCTCGGCACGGCAGGTGCCGTCGCCGTCCTTGCGATGAGCCTGAATGCGGCGCCTGCCGCGGCGCAGGAGATCACGCTCTACAAGAACCCACAATGCGGATGTTGCGAGAGCTACGCGGACTATCTGCGCGAGAACGGTTTCACGGTGGAGGTGAAGCCGACCCACGACCTGGCGCAGATCAGCCGCGATGCGGGCATCCGGGATGACTTCCAAGGCTGCCATACAGCCTTTTTGGACGATTACGTCGTCAGCGGCCACGTGCCGATTGATGTCGTCAACAGGCTGCTGGAAGAGCGCCCGGAAATTGCCGGTGTGACTCTTCCCGGCATGCCATTGGGGTCGCCGGGTATGGGCGGCGCGAAACAGGAGCCCTTCAAGATTTACACCGTCGAAGAAGGTGTGAGCCCGACCGTCTATGCTGTCGAATGATCAATCGCGCGGTCTGGTGCGAACCCGTGTCAGACCGGCTTCAAGGGAAAACAATGGATGGAATGCATGATGATGGACGGTGGAATGATGGGCGGCGGCATGATGATTGCGATGGGCCTCGTCTGGTTGCTGATCGTGGGTGTGCTGGTGCTCGCGGCGATCGCCTTGGTCAAATACATCCGCTCGGACAGCGGAAAATAGAAATGTGCCAGAATGCGGATTGAGGGTGCCAGCAGCGGCGACAGCCTGTTGTCGATGGGATTGGTCTGGGCGCTTTGCGTCCTGCTTGTCCTGTCGCTGCTCGCGGCACTTTTCATTCTCTGTATGTGGTTCGCAACAAGAAGGTGGAAGTGCCGTGAAAAACACCATTAGGCTCGCTGCCGTCCTGCTCGCCACAACGGTTTTGCCAGTAGCAGCGCAGAGCGACGTGCTCATGGGCGAGCGCCTTTATCAAGAGAATTGTGCCAGTTGCCATGGGGCAAACCTGGAGGGGCAACCAGATTGGCGCACACGATTGCCGAACGGCAGGTTGCCTGCCCCGCCGCACGATGCCTCCGGCCATACCTGGCATCACCCCGACCGCGTATTGCTCGACATCGTGAAACGCGGACCGGCGGCGATTGTCGGGAACGGGTACGAAAGCGACATGCCCGGATATGAGGATGTGCTGACAGACGATGAGATCACGGCGATCCTCGACTACATCAAAAGCACATGGTCCGACCGGATCCGCGCGTCGCAGGAAAACCGATCCGTTGCCGATGAGCAGGCGCAGCCATGACGGAAGAGGTCGAGGGAAATGCCGACCCTGTGTCGCGACGCGGTATCTCCGGGTTCGTGCTGGTGCCGCTGATAGCTTTTGCCCTCATGGTCCTGTTCGGTTGGGGGCTTTTCAGAGGTGGCGACGACTTGCCGTCGGCACTTCTCGGCAAACCCGTGCCCGACTTCGCGCTGCCCCCGGTGCTCGGCCAAGAAGAAGGTCTTTCGACGCAGGACCTGATCGGACACGTGTCACTGGTGAACGTCTTTGCCTCGTGGTGTGTGCCCTGCCGTGCCGAACATCCGCTGTTCATGGAGTTGAGCGCAACCGGTGAGGTGCCGCTTTACGGAATCAACTACAAGGACCCGCCCGATCAGGCGCGCGCCTGGCTCGACGAGTTGGGTGATCCCTACGCGCGCATCGGGGCCGATATCAACGGACGCGCCGGTATCGAATGGGGCGTCTATGGCGTGCCCGAAACCTACGTCATCGCCGATGGCACGGTCGCCTACCGCCATGTCGGTCCGATCACGCGAGCGATCCTGCAGGATACGTTGCTGCCGATCGTCCGTGACCTCAAAACCCAATCCGCCAAGGAGACAACGCCATGAAAAATCTGAAACCGGCGCTGATCGCCTGGGCACTGTCCGTCGGCGCGGCTTTCGCGACACCGCAAGGGTTTGCACTTCACGACACCCCGCAGCCTGTCGCCAATGTGCGCTACGAGAAAGATGACGGCAGCCGCGGAGACATGGAAGATTTTCGCGGCAAAGTGATCCTCGTGAATGTCTGGGCAACCTGGTGCGTCCCCTGCCGCGAAGAGATGCCGAGGCTCGATGCGCTTCAGGCGGAACTTGGCGGCGACGACTTCGAAGTGGTTGCCCTTTCCATCGACCGGGCCGGATCACAAATCGTTCGGCGTTTCTACGACGAGATCGGTGTCACCAATCTCAATATGTATGTCGACCAGACCATGCTTTCGATGACCGCGCTGCGCACCGTTGGCCTGCCGACGACGATCCTGATCGACGCGCAGGGGCGGGAGCTCGGGCGACTGGTCGGCCCGGCCGAATGGGATGATCCCGAGATGGTGTCCTTTTTGCGAAGCTTTATTGAATGAATCCCAGCAAAAGTCCACTGCTCACCCTTGACCTTCCAGTTACTGGAATGACTAGCTTTTAATCATCGAAAGGACTCTCTGGATGACCGAAATATCACCTTCCAACATTGCGGGTGCCGCCAACATCGAAAGCGCAGGGAATTGGCCCAGGTGGTTGACGCGCAGACGATTGCTGTTCGTCGGTGCGGCAACCGTGATGGGGGGCGGCATGGCCCTGAACTGGGGATGGCTCACCGCGATCGGGCTCGCGCATGTTCTGGTCTCGCTGGCCCCCTGTGCCGCGATGTGCGGCCTGGGTCTGTGCATGAAGGGCGGGTCCGGAAAGGGCTGCTCCAAATCGCCAGAGGGGGCGTCTTCCGACTGAGTTCTTTCGATAACCACACGATCAACCCAAGGAGAAAACCATGAGAAAAACACTTACAACTTTCGTCGTTGCGACGGCCCTTACCGCAAGTGCATTTGCCGTCAGCGCCCAGGAACAGACCACGCCGGAAACGGGCGAAATTATGCAGAATGAGGGGGCCATGCAAGGCGGCATGATGGACGGCGACATGATGGGCATGATGAAGATGATGGCCGAAATGAAACCCATGATGGAAGCCTGCACCGAGATGATGGCGTCCATGACCGAGAATATGGACGGCGGCATGATGCCGTCGGAAAAGTCTGACGGCTAGATTTGCCCAAATGCCTGTCGGTCAACGGATCGGCAGGCATTTATTGTAAGGATACAAGAATTGACAGCACTGACACGGCGCGCCGCTTTAGCGATACTCGCGGCCACGATTTCGTCTCCGGCCTTCGCCAATCATCCGGGGGAAAACCTGGATGCGCGCATGTTCGAGATGGAGCCCTACTTCCAAGCCATCGATGCAGCGCAGGCTCCGGGTTTCGAGCTGCAGGATTCCGAGGGGAATCCCGTGCGCCTGTCGGATTTCAGCGACAAGGTGGTCATCCTTCATTTCATCTATGCCAACTGCCCGGATATCTGCCCGCTCCATGCGGAAAAGATCGCGGCGGTCCAGGCTTCGATCAACGACGGGCCGATGAAGGAGCTAGTGCAGTTCATCTCGATCACGACCGATCCTGTGAACGACACGCCAGACGTGTTGCGCGATTACTCGGACCGGCATGGGCTCGATCCAAGCAATTGGGTTATTCTAACCAAACGTCCCGATCAGACTGAAAATGCAACGCGCGTTCTGGCGCGGGACTATGGGCTGGAGTTCACGATGACCGCCGACAGCGACATGATGATGCACGGAGCGGTCACCCATGTTGTGGACATCGGCGGGCGGTTCGCTGCAAAATTCCATGGCATGGACTTCAAGAACGTGAACCTGATCCTCTATGTCAGCGAGTTGATCAACAACGCCCAGCATCGACGCCGGGAGCCCAGCTGGTGGGACCGGCTGACAGGTGTGTTTCAATGAGTGTCGTCGCGACTGGCGTCAGGCTGTCCTCGACAGACGGAATTTCCCTGACAGCTCTGCGTCGGTATTTTGCGGTGATCATCCCGGCCAACTTGATCTGGGAGTTCGCGCATATGCCGCTCTACACGATATGGGACGAGGGCACCTGGGGTGAGATTGTCTTCGCAGCCGTCCATTGCACGGGTGGCGATATCCTGATCGCCATGAGCGCGCTGATGCTTGCCCTCATGCTGTCGGGCCGGGGCTGGCCCCTGGTCGCCTCGACGCGGCGGTCTGTGACCGTCCTGACGGTGGCGTTCGGGCTCGGATACACGCTGTTCAGCGAATGGCTCAACATCGTGATCCGCGCCGCCTGGGCCTATTCGGACCTGATGCCAATCATTCCGGTCCTCGATGCGGGCCTGTCACCTGTGTTGCAATGGATCGTGGTCCCGCTGGTCGCGTTCTGGTGGGCCGTGTGGCCCTTCAGCACCGAGCGTGACGCGTGATGGACATCTCCGGCATCGGCATCTTCGCGGCCTTCCTGGCGGGGGCCATTTCGTTCCTGTCGCCTTGCGTCCTGCCGCTTGTGCCGGGCTATGTCTCGTACATCGCAGGGCAGCCGGATTTGCGCATGACGCGGTCGGTCGGCTTGCGGGCGCGCGCCGGGGCGCTCGGGTTGAGTGCCTGCTTTGTCTTGGGCTTTTCGACGGTCTTCGTCGCACTTGGAGCCGGGGCCAGCGCGCTCGGATCGCTGCTGCTGACATGGCGCACCGAGCTGAATTATTTGGGCGGCGCGATCATCATTCTGTTCGGACTGTTCATGGTGGGTATCTTTCGTCTGGATGCGTTCTCGCGCGATACCCGCTTCAATCTCGACATTGCCGGCGGTCGCCCGTTTGGGGCCTACGTGCTGGGACTGGCCTTCGCCTTTGGCTGGACACCTTGCATCGGACCGATCCTCGGCGCGATCCTGACACTCAGTTCGACCTCCGGCGGCATGTCGGACGGCATCTGGCTGCTGTCGATCTATTCCGCTGGTCTGGGGGTGCCTTTCCTGCTGGCTGCGCTGTTCACCGACGCCATCGCCGCGCGGGTAAGGCAGATCGGCAAGGCCGGTCGCTGGCTCTACAAGGGCGCGGGTGTTGCCATGATCATCATGGGAGTTGCCATCATGACCGGGCAATTGTCCCGGTTTGCATATTGGCTGCTGGGGACGTTTCCCTTTCTCGCGACAATCGGCTGACGAACTTCGAACCAGTTCTTGGCGCGATGGCTGGTAAGTGGCGATCATCTCCACCAGTCAAAAAGGTCGTACACGCCGCGCCTCTGTAGAGGTCGCGGGGCCGTCAACCGATCAGGTAGACCCGGATCGGCATCCAGATACCCATGACCATCATCATCAGGTTCTCGGTGAGCGAGACGAACCCTAGTGGCACGTTGCTGTCTCCCCCGACGCAGGCGCATTTCAACTCGCGCCTTTCGATGTACACGGCCTTGAAGACCGAAACCGCGCCGACGGTGCCGATGAACAAGGCCACGGGTGCCGACAGCCAGGTGAGCGCCCCGGCGACCATGAGGATACCGGCGAAGGCCTCTCCGAAGGGATAGAGATAGCCGTAGCGCACCCAGCGGCGCGCCAGCAGGTCGTAATTCAGGAACATGGTCGAAAAGCTCTCGACATCCTGAAGCTTCTGCACTGCAAGCAAGCACATCGAGATCGAGACGAACCATTCCAGCGCGCGCAGGCTGAGGATGGTTCCAAAGCTGTACCATGACAGGCCGAGCGCCATCAGAAACGCGACGGCAAAGATCGCGATCACCGGCTGATAGGAGGTGTCCGAGCGCTCGCTTTCCGGCGCGTCGAGGCCGAAATGGACCCGCAGATCGTCGTAGCCGCCAATCCGCTTGTCGCCGATCCAGGTCTGCGGCGTGGTCTCGACCCCGTGCTTTTCCATGAAGGCATCAGTTTCCTCACGTGTCGTCAGGTGATGATCCTCGACCTCGTACCCTTCCCGTTCAAGCAGGTCTTTGGACTTGAGACCATAAGGGCAAAGATGATCCTGCATGACCATCCGGTAGAGTTGGGCTGATTTCGATGCGTCTTTCGGCATGGTGTTTCCTCCAGTTTCTGATTCAGGCACCGCAACCGTAATATCCGCGATACCCTGCACGCAGACCGGACCCAAGTTCGAGAACGAGATCGGCGTCCTGCATTTCGCCACTATTTGCGTCCAATGTGCCGGGTCCGCTCGGCGCGCTCAACGCCACTGTCATGCCTTCCGTGCCCCAAGTGCTTCCGGCGTCGCCAGCCTCCAGCCGCACCAGATCGCCGCTGATCTTGGCGAGAGCTACACTCCCACCGTCGATGCGGCCCACCGCCAGCGCAGGCCTGATAGTGGTGGTGTAGGTGAACGTGCACGCGGCGCCGCCGGGAAACATCTGCGCAATGTCCTCCGAAGTAAGAAATTCGAGGTCGAGAATGGCGACTTCCGGGGTTGATAGCGCCTCGTCGAGGCTCACGATCTGCGCCGGTCCGCTTTCTGACTGTGCCGGACTGTCACCGTTGGCGTCGATATCGTTCACCAGATAACGCATCTCGGCGATTTCCTTGTCCTGCGCATAGATGATCTCATCCGCCAGCTTGCGCACGCGCGGGTCCGAGATATCGGCGCGGCTGGAGGTCATGATCGCGATCGAGTGGTGCGGGATCATTGCCCGCATGTAGCTGGTGTCGCCCACCGTCACTTGGCTGCGGACCAGCCAAAGCGAGGCGGCAAAGACCACAGCGGCACCGATGAAGATGGCGGCGTTAGCCATCTTGCTGGAATACATCGACAGCATGAAGCCCAGCATGATAATCGCCATGGTGGCACCCATCAGGAGAGCCATGTAGGCCCGCGTTTCCGACCAAAACACATGCGTCCAGAGGTAGGTATTGAGATACATCAGACCGAACATGACGACGGTAGATGTGGCGATCATCGCGAAAAAGCGGCCATATGACATGAAGTTGTCCTCTCTCGAAATCGTGAAGTCTAGAGGTGGAACAACTTTCCCGAGCTGGAATGTTCCGAAATAGCTGCAGCCAGTCGCACCTTATGGGTGGCGCGGCCCGCTGGGGGACAGATCGAAGCCCGCTTAATCCGCTGCCCTTGCGGTCCGGGTCTTACCCTCTTCCATCGCCAGATCTGCGAGAATCGGGCAATCAGGCCTGTGATCGCCAGCGCAGGCATCGACAAGGTGCGACAACGTCGCGCGCATCTCGGTCAGTTCTGCGATTTTCCGGTCGATCCGGTCGAGGTGTTCCTCGGCGATCTGCTTGACCTCCGCGCTGGCGCGGTCGGTATCGGCATAGAGTTTCAGCAGGCTCCGGCAGTCCTCGATGGTGAAGCCAAGCGCACGCGCTCGCCCAAGAAACGCCAGCTTGTGGACGTCGCTCTGCCGAAAGCTGCGATAACCGTTCGCGCTGCGCAGCGGCTCGACCAGCCCGATGTCCTCGTAGTAGCGGATGGTCTTCGCAGGAAGGCCGGACAGATCGGCCACGTCTCCGATATTCATGATCGTTTTCTCCTTGTTTCATTCCGCCGGGAGGGGGGACATGCGGGGGGCAGTCGCGGCCTTCGCCGCGTCGTCCATCGCCGGGCGGACACGGCGCAGGCGCAGCGCGTTCGTCAGTACGAAGACCGAGCTGAGCGCCATTGCCCCAGCCGCCAGCACCGGCGACAGCAGCAGGCCCGACACCGGGTAGAGCAGCCCCGCCGCCACCGGAATGAGGGCTACGTTATAGCCGAAGGCCCAGAACAGGTTCTGGCGGATGTTGCGCATCGTACGCCGCGACACTTCCAGCGCGTTGACCACGCCGCGCAAATCGCCCGATATCAGCACCACGTCGGCCGATTCGATGGCGACGTCGGTGCCGGTGCCGATGGCGATGCCCACGTCCGCATGGGCAAGCGCGGGCGCATCGTTGATGCCGTCGCCGACAAAGGCGATTTGCTGGCCCGTGCCGCGCAGATCGTCCAATGCCGCGACCTTGCCATCCGGCAGCACACCCGCGATCACATGGTCGATGCCGGTCTCGCGCGCGATGGCTTCTGCCGTCTCGCGCTTGTCGCCGGTGATCATGGTGACTTTCAGGCCCAGATCGTGCAGCGCCCGGATGGCGGCCGCGCTGGATGGCTTCACCGGATCTGCCACGGCGATGACGGCGGCAACGCGTCCGTCGATGGCGGCGTAAAGCGCGGTGCGGCCCCGCTCGGCCAGGCGGCGCTCTTCGTCGACCAACGCGCCGATGTCCAGCCTTTCGCGAGCCATCAAACGGTCGGCGCCCACCAGTACGTCCCGGCCCGCGACTTCTGCCCGGACACCGTGGCCAGTGATGGACTTGAATTTCTGCGCGTCGTGCCGGGCAACGCCCTCGGCCTTCGCCGCCCGCAGGATGGCCTCGGCGATGGGATGTTCCGACCGCGCCTCGACCGCCGCGACCAGAGCCAGCACCTCGGCCCGTTCAAAGCCGTCGGCCAGCACCAGATCGGTCAGTTCGGGGCGTCCTTCGGTCACCGTGCCGGTCTTGTCCAGCGCGACCACATCGACGGTCGAAAGCTGTTGCAGGGCGTCGCCCTTGCGGAACAGCACACCCATTTCGGCGGCACGGCCGGTGCCGACCATGATCGACGTCGGCGTGGCCAGCCCCATCGCGCAGGGGCAGGCGATGATCAACACCGATACTCCGGCGACCAGCGCAAAGGACAAGGCGGGCGACGGTCCGACCAGCAGCCAGATCATCACCGTCAGCAGCGCCAGCGCCATGACAGCGGGCACAAACCACAGGGTGATCCGATCCACCAGACCCTGGATCGGCAACTTGGCACCCTGCGCCTCTTCGACCATACGGATGATTTGCGCCAGCGTCGTATCCGCTCCCACGCGTGTCGCACGGAACTGGAAGGCACCGGAACCGTTGACGGTCCCGCCGGTGACGGGATCGCCCAACGACTTGGCCACAGGTACCGGCTCGCCGGTGATCATGCTCTCATCGACGCGGGCGCTGCCTTCGGTCACTTCACCGTCCACGGCAATCCGCTCTCCGGGGCGCACGAGCAGGATGTCGCCCGCGGCGATGCGCTCGATGGCCACGTCCTCAGGCTCTCCGTCCACCAGCACGCGGGCGGTCTTGGCCTGAAGGCCCAGCAGCTTCTGAATCGCTGCGCCGGTGCGGCCCTTGGCGCGCGCCTCCAGCCACCGGCCCAGCAGGATTAGCACGACGATGACTGCCGCCGCCTCGAAATAGACGGCACGCGACCCTTCGGGCAGCAGCGCGGGCGCGAATAGCGCCACGAGAGAATAGAGATAGGCGGCAGAAGTGCCGACCGCGACAAGGCTGTTCATGTCCGGCGCACGCTTGAGCAGGGCTGGAAACCCGCGCGTGTAGAAGCTGCGCCCCGGCCAGAGCAGAACCACCGTGGTCAGGACGAACTGGATCAGCCAGCTTGCCCGATGGCCGATCGTGTCGCCGATCAGACCATGCATGCCGGGGATCAGGTGCGCGCCCATTTCCAGCAGAAACACAGGCAGGGCGAGGGCCGCCGCCAGCGCGGTCCTGCGAGCCAGCGTCCGCGCCTCTTCATCCTTGCGGGCACTCGTGTCTTCCGGCGCGCTGTCCGGCGGCAAGGTCGCGGGATAGCCTGCGTCACCCGCCGCCTTCAGCAGGTCCGCAACCGCAACCGAGCCTTCGAGATACTTTACCGTCGCAGTTTCCGATGCCAGATTGACGTTCACGTCCAGCACGCCCGGCACCGCCGCCAGCGCCTTGTCCACCCGCCCAACGCAGGACGCACAAGACATGGAGGCCACGTTCAGGCGAGTGCTCTGCTTACGGGCCGGATAGCCAATCTCTTCCAGCTTCTCGACGATGTCCGAGATGCGCTCCGGCCCGTCGATCTGCGCCTGGGCCGTCTCGCTGGCGAGGTTGACGCGAACGTCGCTGACACCCGGCAGGCCGGAAAGCCCACGCTCCACCCGCCCGACGCAAGAGGCGCAGGACATGTTTTGAAGGGAAATTCGGACGTTGTGCGGACCGGACATGGAAATCTCCTGATTCTGATCCTCCCTCACATAAGGATTCCATTCACTGGAAGGTCAACAGGTGCATCGAGGAATTTTTCGGGCATTGACCTTCCCACAGGGGAACGCCCTAGATAGGAGCGGTAAGAAGGAGATCGTGATGATCAGGTTCAGCGTCCCGGACATGAACTGCGGACATTGCACCGCGTCGATAGAGAAGGCCATTGTGACGATAGACCCACACGCGACGGTCACCTGTGACCTGACTGCGCGTTCCGTCGAGGTAGATAACGCATTGGATGAAAGCGCGCTGAAGGCAGCGATTCACGATGCAGGCTACGGCTCGGAGCGACTGACTTAGTCCCGGCACTTCCAGTCATTATTGAAATATTCCCTGCCATTTTCGCGTCTTTTGTCTGACTGGTGAACGTTGCTATGTACCTATTGCGCAACAGTTTTGAGCGCTTGCAGCGAGAATTCGCCTGCCTCGCTAGAATGTGCCAAACCTTCCCGCGCTGTAAGCGTTGACTAATTTGTCAAAATGTCCAATTTGCCATCCATGAGAATGCGTGTCGCCATTTCAACATGGGTGAGAGTCCTCACTTGCTTCGCTTTTGCGTTGGCGCTGGTTCTGTCTCCACCTTCTGCGGCACACGCGGCCTCGGGAATGCATGATGGTCAGCATTCTGGATCGATCAGCTCCCTTCTCAGCAAACGGACAGTTGGTCAGGGAACTGATATCCACGCCGTCCACATGAAACACCCGGCGACAGTTGACGTGGATGACATATCCTCCGACATGGGTGAAACAGAGCATCAATCAACTCAGTGTTGTAACGGAATATGCATTTCTGTCGTCATTCCAGACGCAGACTTGGTATTCCCGGATCCTATTGCTGCGAAAGAATATATGATCCTGAGCGGTCAGACGCATTCCGTCGAAACATCAGGGTTTCTGCGGCCCCCTCGATTCCTGATCTGAAACGGCGCCCAATCCGGGTGTGAGCCTTGCGCAAACTCTGCGTGAGACATCGGTCATCAATCAGGATACCTTCATGAAAATTCATCTACTTATGGGGGCTTCGGCCCTCGGGCTCGGCGCATGCGCCTATGAGCCTACCCCTTTGCCCTCCGTTGCGACACAACAGGCTGTCGTCAACGCGACCGTTTCGTCTCCGATCAGCTATCAAGATCCATTGGCTGGCTACACCTATCGTGGTCCGACCGGCCCCCGTGATTGGCGTTCCGTCAATCAAGAGCAGACGGAGGGCAACTGATGCGGGTATCTAAGATTCCGCTGGTTCTTGGCTTTCCCCTAATTTTGGGTGCCTGCGCTACCGCAGTACCGGGTATCTACACGGAACCGAAAGCCGGCTTCGCCAACATTTCCAGCCAGGTCACACCGGCCATCGGCAAACGGACGGCCTTCGCCGAAACCCAGGCCGAAAACGAAGCTCTCAAGAAACAGGTGCACAGCATGGTGCATCGGAAGACGATCTCGGCCGATACGGCGGTTCAGGTTGCGCTGCTGAACAATAAGGGTCTGCAAGCGTCTTACGCCAATGTTGGCCTCTCGGCCGCTGAGGCTTGGCAGCAATCGACGCCGGCAAACCCGATCGTCTCAATTGGTGTCTTGGGAATCGGTGCGCCTGAACTCGGTGCCTACAGGGCGATCGAAGGGCTGATCCGGTCGAACGTCCTCGATGCCACCACGCGTAAACAGCGTATGGCCATTGCTGATGCAAGCTTCCGGCAGGCTCAGCTCAATGCCGTGAACGACACACTCGCACTGGCAAATCAGACGCGAAAGGCATGGGTCGATGCAGTCGCCGCCTTCGAGGCAGTGAGTTATCTGCGGCGCGCGAAAGCGACCTCTGACGCCGGCTCTGAACTGGCGATGAGGTTGGGCGAGACCGGCGCACTCAACAAAGCTGGGCAGGCCCGCGAACAGGCATTCAATGCCGAACTGGCGGGGCAACTTGCACAGGCACGATTGAACGCCACTCGGTCCAAGGAGGCTTTGACCAGGTTGATGGGTCTCTGGGGCACCGAAGTCGATTACTATGTGCCAGATGCCCTTCCTGCACTGCCGCGTTCTGTCGGCCGTGTGACCGACATCGAGGCCAAGGCGCTCCGAAACCGGGTGGATCTGCGTGTTGCCAAACTTGGCCTGGAAGCGCAGGCCAAGGCGTTTGGGCTGACCGATCAGACCCGCATTGTCAGCGATCTTGAGTTCATTGCCGGGTTCGAGGCGGAGCGGGAAATTGAGGACGGAGAAACGGAAACCGTGACCACCCCTCAGGTGGAAGTGGAGTTCGCGATCCCGATCTACGACACCGGCAAAGCCCGGATGCGCAAGGCGGAGTTGTCTTACTTACAAGCGGCCAACGTGCTCGCAGAGAAGGCCGTGAACGTCCGGTCCGAAGCGCGGGGTGCAGAGGCTTCCTATCATGCCGCCTATAAAATCGCGCGCCACTACCGCGACGTTCTGGTGCCGCTACGCACGACCGTCGAAGAAGAGGGTTTGCTGTCCTACAATGGCATGATCACCAACACTTTCGAGCTGCTGACTGATGTGCGCGAGAAACTTGGCGCATCCCTGGAAGCGGCAAATGCAAAACGCGAATTCTACATGGCACAGGCCGATCTGACCGCCGCGATCTATGGCGGCGGCGAAGGCGGCGGTGGTGCTGGTGGAGAAGGCGCAACGCTTGCCGCCGGTGGCGGCGCAGGACACTGAAAGGAACTGACATGTTGAACAGACGTCAATTACTCGGAGCCGGCGCCGCAGGTGCAACGCTGGTCTCTTCAAAAGCCTGGGGTCAAACCCTGAACATGGGCCTCCCCGAAGCCGCGCAGATGGACAGTGCGGCAACGGCGATTACGGCGCGTCCGTCGTCAGGGCCGGACTACACACCTGTGGTTACGCTGAACGGGTGGACCCTGCCGCACCGGATGAACAACGGGGTCAAGGAATTTCACCTCGTCGCCGAACCGGTAGAGCGCGAACTTGCAGACGGCATGATTGCGCATTTGTGGGGTTACAACGGCCAGTCCACCGGTCCAACGATCGAAGCGGTCGAAGGTGACCGGGTCCGCATCTACGTCACCAACAAGCTGCCGGAAGGCACCACGGTACATTGGCACGGGCTCATCCTGCCCTCGGGCATGGATGGGGTCTCCGGGTTGAGTCATCCCAGCATCCCGCCAGGGAAAACGTTTGTCTACGAATTCGACTTGGTGAAGTCCGGCACGTTCATGTACCACCCCCATGGCGACGAAATGGCGCAGATGGCGATGGGGATGATGGGCATGTTCGTGGTCCATCCCAAGGATCCCACCTTCATGCCGGTGGATCGCGATTTTCTGATCATGCTGAATGCCTTTGACATCGATCCCGGCACATACGTGCCCCGCATCATGACGATGACGGACTTCAACCTGTGGACGTGGAACAGTCGGATCTTCCCCGACATTGATCCGCTGGTCGTGAACAAGGGCGACAAGGTGCGAGTACGCGTCGGCAACCTCACGATGACAAACCACCCGATCCACATGCACGGCTATGACTTCAAGGTCACCTGCACGGATGGTGGCTGGGTGCCGGAAGCCGCGCAATGGCCCGAGGTCAGCATCGACATCCCCGTGGGCGCGATGCGCGCCTATGAGTTCGTCGCGGACCATCTGGGTGACTGGGCGATCCACTGTCACAAGTCGCACCACACGATGAATGCCATGGGTCACGATGTGCCGACGTTCATCGGTGTCAACAAGAAACCGCTGACCCAGAAGATTCGTCAGTTCCAGCCGGAATACATGCCTATGGGCATGTCCGGCATGGGGGACATGGCGAAAATGGAAATGCCGCTGCCCGATAATACCATCCCGATGATGACGGGTTGGGGCCCCTACGGCCCCATCGAGATGGGCGGCATGTTTTCGGTCGTAAAGGTGCGGGACGGCATCGACGCGGACGATTACTCCGATCCCGGCTGGTACGAAAATCCTCCGGGCGAGATGGCCTACGAATGGACCGGCGAATTGCCCGAATTCGCCTCGAACAACAGTCCCAAGACCATTCTCACACCAAAACCAAACTCGAAGGGCTGAACGGCCCTTCGTCAACTCCAACCAAACCAACTTACAGGACAATGAAATGAGAAATCTTCTTTTGACGACAAGCTTCGCGTTGGTGCTTTCGGCACCAGCATTTGCCGCAGGCACACATGATGGCGGGCACGGTGAGACCAAGCCAGCCGAAATGATGATCGGCATGCCGGGTGAATCCGCCAATGTGGACCGCACAATTGATGTCACCCTGCTCGAAAACGACGAAGGCGAAATGCTGATCGAGAGCGAAGAGTTGACCATCAAGGAGGGTGAAACGATCCGCTTCAACATCACAAACAAGGGTGAGCTAGAGCATGAATTCGTCCTCGATACGGTCGAGCGCAACGCCGAGCACAAGATCGAAATGGCCAAGATGGATATGGAGCACGACGACCCGAACCGAATCCGTCTTGATCCCGGTGCCTCGGGCGAGGTCGTCTGGACGTTTGCAAATGCCGGTACGTTCGAAGCCGCGTGTCTGATTCCGGGTCATTACGAGTCCGGCATGCACCGCGAGGTCGCAGTTGGCGATCAGATGGCACAGGCGGATGTGGAATACACGACTGGCAAGGTCAAAAAGATTGACGCCAAGGCCGGCAAGGTCACGATCATCCACGGCCCGCTGGTCAACCTCGACATGCCCGCGATGACCATGGTGTTCCGCGCCGACGAGGCAATGATTGCCAAGATGTCCGAAGGTCAGGACATCGAATTCGTCGCAGACCGCGTGAAGGGAAAACTGACCGTCACACAGATGAAGTGATGACAGTTAGTGGGGCCGGGGCAATCACCCCGGCCCCAACTTTTTGAGGCGTTACTCTGCAAGCAAGAATACCCCGTAAAATCAAGCGCAACGAAGGTAGCCGAGCATGATGAATTTCCTGAAAACCTGCACCACCGCCCTTGCACTCATCTTTCCGGCTTTGTCAGTGGACGCTTCCAGTGGCAAGGGTCAGCAGCCTCATGCGCGGGCCTTCGAAGTGCCTGGCCATGATCCGATCGGGAAACCCGGCGATGGCTCCACTTTCGACAGGTCGATCGAAATATCCATCAGGGAGACAGAAAGCGGCTACATGCTTTTCGAGCCGGACGCGATCCAGATTGAAAAGGGATCGGTCGTTCGGTTCTTGATCGGAAATACAGGCGCTCTGGATCATGAGTTCTTTCTCGGCTCCTTTGACGAAATTGCGAAACATCAGCAGTGGATGCGCGAACACCCCGATATGCAACATGATCGCGCCAACTCGGTTTTGATCCCAAGTGGACTAAATGCCGAGCTGATCTGGGAGTTCTCCGATTTGACGAACCTGGAGTTCGTATGCTTGATACCCGGCCACCGGGAAGCGGGCATGTGGGGCGTCATCATCGTGCACGATCACCTTGCGCCGAAATCCAAGGGTTAGAGTTTTTGATGTCACTCCTGGACAGGTATCACGTGCTTGTACACAACGTATCTGCCGCGTTTGGGTACGACTACAGCGATGCGACGCCAGACTGGGTTCACCCGTTCATTCATCTGATACTGGTCTTGGCACCCGCGCTGCTGATCACTGTCGGCTCATATCTTGCTATTCGCGGCATTTTCAAGCTTTGGAAGCGCCGTCACACCTCTACGTTCCACCCCGAACCCATACGGGGGCTTGAAGGCAGTCTTTTCAGCACGGTCCTGCGCTACTCCAGAAGGCAGCAGGCATTGATGATTGTGGTCAGCCTCATCGCGATGCCTATTCTATATCTGACCCTCGAACTGCCAAAGCAGATCGTAAACAACGCTTTGGATTCTGATCGTTTCCCCGTTGCCATTTTGGGACGAGACGTCGATCAGGTCGTTTTCCTAATGCTTCTCTGTGGTCTCTACCTTCTGGCGATCATCTTGAATGGGCTAAATAAATACGGCCTCAACGTGTTCAAGGGGTATGTAGCTGAGCGTTTTCTGCGGCGCTTCCGCTTGCTGGTCTATCGGCAATGGCGCAGCGATCCCGACTCCCGAAACCAGAGCGAAATCGTCCCTATTCTCGCACAGGAGGTTGAGCCCATAGGTGGCTTCGCGGCAGATGTCCTCACGCTGCCAATCCTACAAGGCGGTACACTGTTGACGATTCTGTTTTTCATGTTCGTTCAGGACCCTGTGTTGGGTGCCGCCGCACTGACCGTGCTGCCAGTTCAGCTCGTGCTGCTGCCCAAGCTACAGCGGCGTGTAAACGCCCTTTCACGTACAAGGATCAAGGAAGTCCGACAGCTGGGCAGACAGCTCAGCGAACAGTTGCATGAACGGCAGGTCAATTCGACCGGACTGCTACCGGCCGGAGCGAGTTTTAGAGAGCTTGAGCACGTCCGCAGGAAAATTTTCCACCTGAAGTTCTTCATCAAGGCCCTCAACAATTTTCTAACCGCGCTGACCCCATTCCTGTTCTACTCATTGGGAGGATATTTCGTCATCGAAGGGCGTATTACACTCGGTGCCCTGGTGGCCGTCCTAGCCGCACACAAAGACTTCTCGGCACCGCTTAAAGAACTCTTCAATTACTATCAGACGCTGGAAGACACGCGGATCCGGTACCTCGAAATCACGACCTTTTTCAACAAATCGATCCAGCAATCCGCAATTGTTCAAGCAGACAACACCATGCCGCAGGAGGTCAGTCAATTCGAGCAAGCCCCACTGAGATGCCCGGCTTCGTCTCTAAAAAGGCAGGGGGCCATCGCAACATCATGAAAGAGTTTGATAGTATGAAATGGGCATCGATATTTTTTGCTCTGGTCGCCGTCGCTGCAGCAGTATGGTTCATTGTGCAACCGAGCCACACTCGGACGGGCGCCCAGAGGCAGGACAGCATCGCGCTTCCCGCGGGTGCTCTCGCTACTGTCAAGCTACCAAACAGTTTCACAGAGCAGGAGCAAATCGGCGCAAGCGCTTATGATGCGGTCTGTTCCGCTTGCCATGGCCGAAACGCGCAGGGCCAAGATGGCGTCGCTCCTCCGCTTGTTCACAAGATCTATGAACCCAGCCACCACGGCGACATGGCGTTTGTCCGCGCAGCGCAGAATGGAGTTCGGGCGCACCACTGGAAATTTGGCAACATGCCAGCTGTTGAAGGCGTGACGCGATCAGATATCCTTGCTATCGTAGCATACATTCGAGCTTTGCAGCGGGCCAACGGAATCAACTAAGCACATTCGTCGGACGAAAGAATGGGAGTTGCCTCACGGTCAATTAGCATTCGGTTTGCCACAGAAAAGCAACAACCGGTGGGAAAATTCTTTTCATGAGTAAATGTTCTGCTGCATCGACTCTGATCCTTGGTGCATTGTTCGCTTCGTCCACCGCATCATACGCGGAGGAAACCGGATTATTCAGATTGACCGACCGCGGATCACCGGTCGGCATCAATGCTCGCGAACCATCACTCGCACCCTTGCCGGATGGCAGGGTTTTGCTGAGCTGGACTGAAGAAAGCGGAACCGAAGCGGAAGTTCGCATGGCCATCCTCGATGGCAAAGAGTGGTCGGACGCTCGGACAATCCATGAATCGTCAGAGACTTACATCAACTGGACCGACTTCCCTTCGGTAGTGGCTCTTGCTGATGGTGGTCTGGCGGCGCAATGGCTAAAGTTGAATGGACCGGGCGATTACCAATACGACGTGAATATCGCCTTTTCCCTAGATGAAGGCAGGACCTGGACGGACCCGATTGTCCCTCACGATGACAGGTCTCAACGTGAGCATGGTTTTGTTTCGTTGGTACCCGACCAGTTCGGCGGATTGACGGCTTTATGGCTGGATGGCCGCGAGTATGACAGTCAGACAGAAGGCGAGACCTTCGAGAATGCGATGCAGTTGCGCGCGCGGCAGATCAACTCCGACGGGACGTTGAATGCAGAAAGCTTGTTGGATGTGCGCAGCTGTACGTGTTGTCAGACGTCCGCAGCCCGGGCAGGCTCGGGCGACATAGTGGCCGTCTATCGTGACCGAACCGCAGATGAAATTCGCGATATATCGGCTGTCCGGCAGGCCGACGGGGAGTGGACGGAGCCCGCCACGATCCATAACGACGGATGGGAAATCGCCGGATGCCCCGTCAATGGCCCGGCCATTGATACCATGGGCGACAGGATTTCCGTTGTCTGGTTCACGGCAGCTGTCGCGTAGCCCTTAATTGTGAGATGGGAAATCCAACGAAATCAACGGCTGAGCTTTGCCCTTAAATATGAGATTTTGCCTTTAATTCTGATATTTTTGCCCTTAAACCTGAGACAGGGTTCACAGACATTTGCGGCAAATATCGATGAATGATGATGGCGAAGACTCCGTTGCCGTTGGTGCTGAAGAGGCGCGCAGGGCCGCGGTGCTGCGCCCTCTTGTTCAGGCATATCTCAATGGGACTGGCAGCCTGGAACGTGGCATCAATGACGCCGTTTGGGAGCTTGGTGTCAGCAGGGCGACGGTCTGGCGTTGGATAAAACGGTTGGCGGAAGAGGGTGGGCGCACCAGCGCTCTGGCTCCGCGGAAACGGGGCCGCCCGACCGGGACGATGTTAATATCCAGCAAAGTCGAAGCGGTAATCGAGGGGCACCTTCGCCGCTATTTCTTGCGCCGGGAGCGTTCGAGCTTGTCGCGCGTCGTGACAGAAATCCGCAGCGCTTGCTGGCAGGAGGGCTTGCAACCGCCGACACGGCGAACGGTTCAGCGTCGTCTGGATGCGATGGATGCGCGCGAAGTTGCGAAGGCACGAGAGGGCGCAAAGGCGGCCCGCCAGAAATTTGCGCCGGTCACAGGTGAGAACAAGGCCAGTATGCCACTGGAGATCGTCCAAATTGATCATACACCGGCCGACATCATTCTTGTCGACGGCTTGGAACGCAAACCAATTGGGCGGCCTTGGGTCACGCTGGCGATCGACGTCGCAACGCGGATGGTGACCGGATATTACACCTCTCTCGAGGCACCTTCGCGTCTGTCAGTGGCGCTTTGCCTGACACAGGCGGTGGCCCTCAAGGAGGAACTTCTTGCGGAATTGGCGTGCGATGTTCCTTGGCCGGCACAGGGCAAACCGCACAGCATCCACGTCGATAACGGTCGCGATTTCCGGTCGCGCGCCTTTCGGTCGGCCTGTGCGGATTGGGGGATCGATCTGGTCTATCGACCGCCAGCAAGTCCTCACTTCGGTGGTCACATCGAACGGTTGATCGGCACCATGATGGGGGCCGTTCACCTGTTGCCGGGAACAACGCAATCCTCGATCGCGGCAAAGGGCGACTATGACGCCGAAAGCAAGGCCACGATGACGTTGAGCGAATTCGATCGCTGGTTTGCTCTGGAAATCTGCCGTTACAACAACAGCATTCATTCAAGTCTTGGCTGCACGCCCGTTGCCAAATGGGAGGCGCTCTCAGAGCAAATGACAGGCGACCTCCCCTTCGAGATGGAAGCCTTTCAGGTGAGCTTCCTGCCGAGTGAACTGCGCAAGATCAGGCGTGACGGCATCCATCTGTTCCAGATAAGGTACTGGTCCGATGCCCTTGCAGGCCACATTGGGCGCGGGGATGGAAAGGTGGTCGTTCGCTACGATCCTCGCGATATCTCAATGATCTGGGTCGAACTGGACGATGGCCGGTATGTTGAGGCGCGGTACAGAAACCTGGAAATTCCGCCCGTCTCGCTCTGGGAATATCGCGAAGCGATGAGGAAGGCCCGTGCCCTTGGCAAGTCCGGGTCTAATGAGCTGGTGCTGGCTGAGCTGATCCGACAGCAACGCCAGATCGAAGCTGAAAGCCGGGGCCTGACGAAGGCCGAACGCAGAACCCGTGAAAGAAAAGGGACATTGAAGGGCACGAACTCGGCCGTCTCGACAACCGAAGGGCTGCGCCCGATCGATACGGGTGATACAGCGCGCCCATTGTTCAAGGTGGAGAGATGGTGAATTGAGGGCAGGGACAACTGAAGAAGACGGCCGGATCGCCCTCATTCAATCGGATATCTGGATCGGCTTTCCTCGGGCGGAACAGGTGTTGGACCGCTTGCAGGGCATGATCGAAGCGCCACGACAAACCCGTATGCCTGGGCTTCTTGTGCATGGCGCCTCCGGGATCGGAAAGACGATGATTGCCCGAAACCTGTCGCGCAAGTACGCACCAGAATACGATCCGGCGTCGGGCATCACCCGCACACCGCTTCTGCTGTTGCAAGCGCCGCCCGCACCTGATGAACGGCGGTTTTACCTGCACATCCTGGCCGCCGTCGGCGCCCCGGCGACGGCTCTTAGCGCCCGCGCTCAAAATGTGGCTTCCCTCGAAGTCCGTGTCATCGCGCTCTTACGCGACCTTGGCCTGCGGATGATCATGATCGACGAGGTCCACAATCTCTTGGCCGGGACCCACCGCGAACAGCGCCGATTTCTCAATGTCCTGCGGTATCTCAGCAATGAACTCGAGGTGTCGCTGGTCTGCCTTGGGGTCAGCGAGGCCGTCGATGCTATTCGCGGTGATATCCAGCTTGCCCGACGGCTGGACGAACATCATCTGCCAAACTGGCGCGACGATGCCGAGTTCTCGGACATGATCCAGACCCTTATTGCTGCCATGCCACTGGAAAAGAAGTCCAACCTGAAGGTCAAATCTCTCAAGCAGGTCTTGGCACTGACCGGTGGGGTGACCTCGCGCATCTTCGCTCTGGTCAAGGATCTTTCCATCGACGCCATTATCACAGGCGAGGAATGCATCACCGATGACGCAATCGCAAAATGGACGCCGGTTTGGTCGCGCCATGCGAACCCCCATCGGCGGCTCCAGAAGTCCCGGGTGTGAAGCCGCACCCGCTGCCCAAGACTGTCGCGCCGCTGCCAGACGAGTTGTTGTCAGGTTGGTTGTCTCGGCTGGCGGCGGCCAACTACTGTGATGATGCGGAACTACTGGCTCATCTCAGAATCGATACCGCGCATGGCACCGCCTTGGACTTCAACGTCGACGCGGCTGCGGCGGCGAAGATTGCCAACGCCGCACGGGTTAACCCAGATGTTGTTCGATCTTTGACCTTTCCGTAAGCGCCCGATAGTTACCGCAGTGGCATGTCCTTGACGCGTGCGATGATGTCTGGATCGCCGAC
>NZ_JBHSGI010000027.1:0-877 GCF_042654245.1 Seohaeicola nanhaiensis | reverse complement strand
GCCAGACGAATGCTGGAACTACTTCAAGGCTGCCGGATATGTCTCAGGTTAAAGGTCGGGCGCTTTAATAGTCTGCAGCGTTGACCATAATCAAACTTCTGTTAGAAAATAGATCGAACCACGCCTTTCACGGCCTGACGTTGATAAGCATGGTGGACGAACAATGCGGGGGCGTTTCGAAAATGGGTGAAGGCGTAGTCCGGTCGCAGGGACGCGGCGATGAAACCGCTAATACGACGTCCCTACAACCGAAATGCTCTCAGCCTAGAGATGAAAGACGGGATCATGGCCACCATGCGTGCTGCCTAAGGCCACAGCGCATGTCGGGTGATCGTTCTGACCAGAGAGCGCGAGCGTGCCTTATTCCCGTGCCGGCCGACCTGGCCGCGCGCGACGGGCTGAACACCCCGGACCCGAACAAGAGGGTAATACCATGACTATTTCAAAACTCCTGGTCGCCAATCGGGGTGAAATCGCGGCGCGCGTGTTGCGCACTGCCAAGGCCCGCGGCCTTGCAACGGCTGTGTTGCGCCACGTCGCCGAACAAGAGGGGCCGGCCCATCTGATCGCGGATGAGGTTGTGATGGTCGACAGCCCAACGCCTGTAGTGGCTTATCTCGATATTCCGCAGATCGTTGCGGCCGCAAAAAAGATCGGGGCTGATGCGGTGCATCCCGGCTACGGCTTTCTGTCGGAGAATGCCGGTTTCGTCGCGGCGCTGGAAGAGGCCGGTGTGACATTTGTCGGCCCGACCTCCGAGGTCATCGACCTGATGGGCGACAAGGTCCGCGCGCGCGCCTTTGTGGAAAAGCGCGGCTTTCCCGTCGCCCCCTCGGCGATCGAGGATGACGACCCCACGACATTCGTCGAACGCGCC
>NZ_JBHSGI010000026.1:0-122715 GCF_042654245.1 Seohaeicola nanhaiensis | reverse complement strand
TTTGCTTTTCGTCATAACCATCATCCTTACTTAAGTTGATGGTCTCCGACAAACTCGGGGCGATTCAGTAGTCCTTCCATCGGAAGGCCACGGTGCGAGCGTCCGCGCTGATCAGGCGGTGGTTTGAGATCGCGACACGGTGGGTGTATCGGCTGAGATAGGCCAGCACCGCCTCCGGACCGCCGAAGGGCGGTTTGGCGTAGACGACCCAGTCGACTTGGCGCAGCGGCGCGAGATGGGCCGCGAAGGCAATGGGATCGATCAGTTCCGACAGATCGCCGAAGAACGCCAGCTTGCCTGCCTCGTGCAGCCTGACCAATCCTTCGAAGAACAGACGCCGAAACAGCCGCGACAGAACCTTCACCGGCAGCAGGAACCCCGGGCGGCAGGCGGTCCACCGGGTGCCATCCGGCGACAACCCGCCACCCGGCACGATGACATGGACATGCGGGTGATGGGTCATCGCCGAGCCCCAGGTATGCAACACGCTGGTCATGCCAATCCGGGCGCCGAGATGCTTCGGATCGGCCGCAATGGTGAGAAGGGTCTGGGCCGATGCTTTGAACAGCAGACCATAGACCGCCGCCTTGTTCTGGAACGCGATGTCGGCGATCTGCGCCGGCAGGGTGAAGACCACGTGGAAATACTCGACCGGCAGAAGATCCTCGATACGCGCCTGCATCCAGTCCCGCGCCGTGAGGCCTTGGCATTTCGGGCAGTGCCTGTTGCGGCACGAGTTGTAGGCGACGTGCTGGTGGCCGCATTTGGCGCAGGCAGCCACGTGACCGCCGAGAGCGGCGGTCCGGCATGCCTCGATCGCGGACATCACCCTCAGCTGCGGCAGGTTCAGATGCCCGGCGTTCTCATGGCGATACGCAGGACCATGGGCGCGGAAGATATCCGCGACCTCCAATCCGGGACGCGGCACGGAAGCCGCGCTTAACCGGGACCGGCCTCTCGGCGCACCAGCAGATCGAGCGGGCTGGTCACACTCTGGATCGTCTTGGTCGCCACCTTGGTATAGATCGTCGTGGTCTCGAGCTTGGCGTGACCGAGCAGCACCTGGATCACCCGGATGTCGGTGCCGCCCTCCAGAAGATGGGTAGCGAAGCTGTGCCGGAGTGTGTGCGGCGAGACCTTCTTTCGGATCTCGGCGAAGTCGCAGGCCACCCCGAAGGCCCGGTTGAACTGCCGCGTCGAGATCGGGTCGATCCGGTTGCGGCCGGGAAACAACCACCCCGCCGGGCGAGCCTCGCGGTAATAGTCGCGCAGCAGCGTCAGCAGGCTGGGCGATAGCATCACTTGGCGGTCCTTGCGGCCCTTGCCCTGATCAACGCGGATCAGCATCCGGTCGCTGTCGATATCGGGCACACGCAAATGAGTCACTTCGCTGGCCCGAAGGCCGCCGCCATAGGCGACGCTGAACGCGGCCCGGTACATCAGGCCGGGACCCGGGGCGACTTCGAGAATGCGCGTGACCTCCTCGGCGCTGAGCACCACCGGGATCTTCTTCGCCAGACGCTGATACCGCATGTGGCGCTTCATCTCCTCGCGCGCACAGGTCACCGAAAAGAAGAAGCTCAGGACGCTCAGCCGGTTGTTGAATGTCGCGGAGCCGGTGCCCTTCTCGGACATATCCAGCTGGAACGCCCGCAGATCCTCAGGCGTCGCCGTGTCGGGTGAGCGGCCGAGGAACCGGGTGAAGTCGCGCATCGCCCGCAGGTACATGGTCTGTGTCTTCGGCTGCAAACCCTTGATGCGCATATCTTCGAGAAACCGCCGGCGCAGAGCGGGAACGTGTTGATCGGACATGGAAGCCTCCTGTCATCAGATTGAGAAGGCCCCAATCGTCCGACAGACATACCCATCCACCAAATCGCACCGCCCCGATCACAGCGCATCATCTGCTTCAAGCGCCCTACCGCGAGAGCGGTTTCGTCCTTGTCCCGCAAAGCCGCCCGTCACTCGGCCTTGCTGAAATCCCGCGCGAGAATTTCCCGCGCATGCGCGACCCCTTCTGGGGTCAGGCTCAGCGATTTCGCCTTGTTTTTGGGATCAAAAATCAGGCCTTTCTCGAAAAGCCGGTTGGTGATGGCCCAATCGACTCCCTTCCAGACCTGATCGCCGCAATGCAGCGTCAGGCTAAGGATCGCGAGAGCCGCATCATCAATCTTATCGATGTCGAGTGCCATCTCCCCCTCGTTTTCCTGTGTCTGCCCGCTTTTCGAACCGCGGCCCCGCATCATGCATAACCCCGCCGCTTCTTTATCGCGGCAAGTTTCATCAGCGCGGTGACAGCGCGCCCTTCATCTGGATGCTGCTCAATCATCATCTGCCCACGCGCGCCAATGCGGCCCCATTCGCGCACCAAGCTGGCGCCCCCAAAGAGATCGGGCTGAATGCTCATTCGGTAAAAGCGGCGCATGTTCCAGACAGGATCGATCCGCCGCATCTGCTGGTCGGTCGGGAACACCTCAAGTTGAGCAACAGAGTGAGACATATCGTGACCCAGCAAGCTTTCTTCCATAATATCAAGTGGACGCATGCCCTGCCACCTCGATTTCCCCGCGAGGGAAAAGGGGGCTCACGCCCCCTTCTCGAACTTCAAGACCGGGATGCCGAGCTTCTTGGCCTTGTCGGCGAGGTTCTCCTGGATGCCGGTGCCCGGGAAGACGAGGACGCCCACGGGCAGCACGTCCAGCATCGCGTCGTTGCGCTTGAAGGGCGCGGCCTTGGCGTGCTTGGTCCAGTCGGGCTTGAAGGCCACCTGCGTCACGCCCCGGGCCTCAGCCCATTTGGCGGCGATGAGTTCTGCGCCTTTGGGGCTGCCACCGTGCAGGAGGACCATATCGGGATACTTGGTCCGGACCTGATCGAGCTTGCCCCAAATCAGGCGGTGATCGTTGAAGTCGGTCCCACCGGTGAGGGCGACCTTGGGGCCTGCGGGTAGCATCACCTCGGTTTCCGCGCGGCGCTTGGCGGCAAGGAAGTCGCGGCTGTCGATCAGCGCTGCGGTCATGTGCTGGCGGTTCACCATCGAGCCGGTGCGGGGGCGCCAGGTTGAGCCCGTGTGATGGACGAACTCGGTGGCGGCGTGATCGCGCATCATGTCCATGCAGTTGCGCCGTTCGACGAGGGTCAGGCCTTCGGCCGTCAGGCGCTCGAGTTCGGTGGATTTCACCTCGGAGCCGTCCTGCTCGCGCTGGAGGCGGCGCTGCGCCTGCTCGTTTTCATCGAGCGCCCGCTCGATCCTCGCCGTGGCGCGGTGAAAGAGGTTGACTTGGCCCCAGAGCACCTCTTCGAGGTCGGGTTCCATGCGGGTGTCTTCCAGGGTCGCGACGAGGGCATCGAAAATGTCTGCGACGGCGACCGCAAGGCGCTGCCCATCGGGCATCGGGCGCGGATCGGGCTCGTCAAAGGGGCGGTAGCCGTAGAGCTGCAGTTCGTCGAGCGCATGGGCGGTCTGGGATGCGGTGTGGGCGGGTTCATACGTGTCGTCGTGAGTGTGGATCGTCATCAGTTTCTTGCCTCCGGGCCTGTCTCATCCGCGCGACAACCCGCGCGGCCTTCATGGGCTGCGAAAGCTGTCACTGGGGACGCCCCCTCACCCCGCCTTCGGGGCCGGAACGCATGTGGAGGAGGACGGGGGGCGGCTGATTTGTTTCGCGATGCAAAGGCGGCTCTGCCGCCGGCGGAAATCAGTCGCCCCCCGTCCTTGAAGGGGCGGCCCCTTTGACGGCCGCCTGCCCATCTCTTGAAGGCCGCTCGGGGGACGGGTGGATGGGATTGCCCGGGATGAGGCAAGGCGACGATCCAGAGCCATGACAGGAATCCGTGACCCCTGCCCCCTGTACCCCACCGCCCTCGCGTGATGCAGCTCAATGGAACAGGCGATGCCGCTCCTCTGGCCCGATCTGCCCTGCCAGATGCTGGCGCAGCGCCTCTTTGCCGTACGCCCGGAGATCATCGTTGAAATCCCCGAGCCGTGGCTCCAGCACCCCCACGGCAACCCCGACCTCTATGGCTCTGGTGGTCAACCGCTCCGCCGCGCGCTGCCCGGCCGGATCGCGGTCGATGGCGATGTAGAGGCGCTGCAGGCCCTGCGGCAGCAGGACCGCACCGAGGTGCCCCGACGAGAGCGCCGCCCAGACGGGAAGGCCGGGGGCCGCCTCGGACAGCGACAGCATGGTCTCGATGCCTTCGCCGACCACGAGGATGTCGTCATGCGGGGTCAGCCTGACAGCATTGCCCAAGATGTGACCCATGGCCCGTCGCTGCGTTTTGACCGCCGCCTTGCCCTTGCCGTCGTGCGCAAGCCAGGTGCGATGCACACCCTGCAAGGCCCCTGCCCCATCGGTGACCGCCGCGATCAGCGCCGGTCGGGGGATGCTCCGGGTTTGACCTTCATCCCGATGCCAGCACTTCGGGTGGAAGCGCAGGGCGCTCATCACCCCGCCATGGGTGAGGCCCCGGGAACGGAGGTAGGAGTCCGCAAGCGTACCTGCGATCGGCATGGAAGCTGCGAACAGACGCGCGGCGGCGGCTGGCGTGCCGCCGGGGGCCTTGGGCTTCTTCGGCACTGGCGTATCCGGGAGAACCGGCTGCGGACGGCCAAGATGCGCCCGGGCCTCGTCCAGAAGATCGGGAAAGCGGGAGATCCCCGTTCGCTCACGGATGATGTCCAGAAGATCACCATGCTCGCCCGTGGCACCGTCGGTGAACTTTCCTCGCGCCCCCGGCCCCGACGCAGGCCCGGTCAGCCGCACGAAGAGCGATCGGCCGGGATTGTTCTGCAGATCGCCCACGATCCAATAGGACCCCTCCCGCCGTCCGGCGGGAAGGTAGTGACGGCAAATGCTTTCGGCGTTTTCCGCCAGTTCGCTTAGAAGGTCTCTTGTTTCCACTGACATACTAGAACCTCTCAACCCTTGCGTGCACATAGGGCAGTGACAGGACAACGTGCAAGCAGACGATCCAGTATTGCGATGCCGCTCGGATCAACCGGGCAGAACAGACGCAACTTCCAGGCGATGATCTCGGAGAAGAAGCCATCGGCCTTGAGCCTGTCCTTGGCGGCTTCCGTGAAGCCCGACAGCTCGATCCGGTTGACGCCCATGACGCGCGCGCGGTGCAACTCCATCCCCTCGGCCAGGCGCACGACGGTCTTGCCCTCGAGAATGAGAGCATGGACCTGCGCGGCGGACAATTGCGGCGCATCATCCGCCAGCGTGGTCGCGACCCAAGACGGCGAGACCCGGCGACCGATGATGCGCTGACCGTCATCGGTTTGCAGCCGGTAGACGCGGGTCTCATCTTGGGGGAGCTGCTTCCAGATCGGCAGCAACAGCCCCGCCACGATATGCAGCGTGGTTTCTGTGAATTCCGGCACCTCGGCCAGTTCCGCGGTCCAAGCGGCAGTGAAGGCCGCCCGATCTGCCTCAAGCCAGTTGGTGTCCTCCATGATCTTCATCGGCACGGTGCTGGTGTCAGTCGGGCGGATCAGCCGCAGGCGGGGTTCGATGGTGCCATCGTCCAGCATCAGGCTGGTGGCGGGCACCTGGACAGCCGCGCGGCCCGAGCGGCTGTTGACCAGAAGGCGTGCTTTGGGGTCGTCTAGCCAGTCCAGCGCATTAGCTAAGGAGACCGGTGCATTGCGGATCTTCTGCGCTATGGTCAGCAGCTGGGTTTCTGCCCCGGAACCGGGATGGGTGTAGATCACCCGAGCATCCGTCACGCGGAAGCTCTCGGCGCGCAGCGTCTCGAGCCCGAGGTCATAGACCCCGGCGGCGATGGCGCCCTCGATCCGCTGCGCTAAAAGCTCCTCGAAGGCAGTAAACAAGATACCCTGCATCTCAATCGTCAGCGCCAGCAGGCGATTGAGGAAAGTCGTGATCGGCGGCAAGTCGTCCTTCAGCCCATTGTCATCGGTCAGGCTGAGGCCCGTTGCATCCTCGAACGCTCCGAGAGAACAGCCCGCTACATCCCCGCGATAGATGCGGCGGTAGAGCTGGCGCAGGGCGTCGCGGGCATAGGGAGACTCCAGATTGTCCTCGGGCCGGAACAGCCCCTGCCCGCCGGTTTGACGCTGGCCACGCGTGATCGCCCCGAGCGTGTCGAGACGGCGCGCGATGGTCGATAGGAACCGTTTCTCCGCCTTCACATCCGTGGCGACGGGTCGGAACAGCGGCGGCTGCGCCTGATTGGTGCGGTTGGTGCGGCCCAATCCTTGGATGGCAGCGTCTGCCTTCCAGCCCGGCTCGAGCAGGTAGTGGACCCGCAGGCGCTGGTTCTTGGCACCGAGGTCGGCGTGGTAGCTGCGCCCCGTGCCGCCCGCGTCCGAGAAGATCAGGATGCGCTTCTGGTCATCCATGAAGGCGGCGGTTTCCGCGAGATTGGCCGACCCCGCCCGGCTTTCGACGACAAGCCGCGCGGCATGCCCTTCGCCCTTGCGCACAATGCGGCGCGAGCGGCCCGTCACTTCCGCCACGAGATCGGTGCCGAAGCGCTGGATGATCTGGTCGAGCGCCCCGGGCACAGGCGGCAGGCTTGCCAGATGCTCGATCAGCGCATCGCGGCGGCGCACCGCCTCGCGGCATTCGACCGGCTGGCCATCGCGCGTGACCGGACGCGAGGAGAGGTTGCCTTCGCTGTCAGTGAAGGGCTCATAGAGCTGCACCGGGAAGGAATGGGCGAGGTAGTCCAGGCAAGCCTCTCTTGGCGTGATATCCACCCGCACATCGTTCCACTCGTCCGTGGGGATGTCCGACAGGCGGCGCTCCATCAGCGCCTCACCTGTCGAGACGATCTGGATGACAGCCGCATGGCCTGCGATGAGATCAGCGTCGATGGCGGCGATCAGGGTGGGGGTTTTCATCGAGGTGAGCAGATGGCCGAAGAAGCGCTGCTTGGCGGACTCGAACGCCGAGCGCGCAGCGGATTTGGCCTGGCGGTTCAGCGTGCCGCCGGATTCGCCAGTGATGTTCGCGGCCTCCATCGCGGCGGCGAGGTTGTTGTGGATGATGGCGAAGGCCCCGGCATAGGCATCATAGATGCCGCGCTGCTCGGGGGTCAGCGCATGTTCCAGCATCTCGTACTCGACGCCGTCGTAAGAAAGCGACCGGGCGGTGTAGAGGCCAAGCGACCGCAGGTCGCGGGCGAGGACTTCCATCGCGGCGACACCGCCCGCCTCAATCGCCTCGACGAACTCCGCCCGGGTGGCGAACGGAAAGTCCTCCCCGCCCCAAAGCCCGAGGCGCTGCGCATAGGCGAGGTTGTGCACCGAGGTCGCCCCGGTGGCCGAAACATAGACCACGCGGGCATTGGGCAACCTGTGCTGCAGGCGCAGGCCCGCCCTGCCCTGCTGCGAGGCCGTGACATCGCCGCGCTCGCCCTTTGATCCGGCGGCGTTGGCCATGGCATGGCTTTCGTCAAACAAGATCACCCCGTCGAAGTCGGCCCCCAGCCAGTCGACGATCTGATCGACGCGGGATTTCCTGGCGCCGCGTTCTTCCGATCGCAACGTGGCATAGGTGGTGAAGAGGATGCCTTCGGTCAGCGGGATGTCGCGGCCTTGTGCAAAACGCGACAGCGGCGTGACCAGTAGGCGTTCCTGCCCGAGTGCGGACCAGTCGCGCTGCGCATCCTCCAGCAGCTTGTCGCTCTTCGAGATCCAGAGCGCCTTGCGCCGACCCTGAGCCCAGTTGTCGAGCACAATCCCGGCCGACTGGCGGCCCTTGCCCGCCCCGGTGCCGTCGCCAAGGAAGAAGCCGCGGCGGAAGCGGACGGCGTCAGCGGCATCCGCCGGTGCGGCCGAGACCATGTCGCCGGTTTCATCGACAGTCCAAGACCCCGCGAGATACGCGCCATGCGCCTCGCCCGCGTAGATCACGGTCTCGAGTTGCGCCTCGGAGAGCAAACCATGGCGCAGGACGGCCGCAGGCAGCTTGGGGCGATAGCTGGGTTTCGGGGGTGCAACCGAGGCCATGGCAGCGGATTGCACCAGCTTCGTCGGATGCGGAGCTGCGCCGGGGATGTCGATCGCCTGCAGGCGGAAGGTCTCATAAATGGCATCTGACAGGCGCGCGCTGGCCCCGTCCTCGGTTGCATCGCGCAGGGTATAGGCGAGGTCTGCGGCCTCGATCTGCGGAGCGGTGTTGGTGGCGGGTGTTGCTGGCCTGGCGCGCGATGTGCTGATGGCTGCGCGCGTGGTGCGGGCAGGATTTCCCGGGAAGGGGGAAGTGGGGCCCTGCCCGGCTGGTGCGACCTGCGCCAGTTCGAGGCGCGGGGGGACATGGGTAGTGATCAGCGACAGCAGGCTGGCGACATCAGGCGAAATCGGGCGCGCCAGATCGGCTGTGATGCCGCCCGCCTCGCCACCGCGGCATTTGTCGAAGACCGAAATCCGCGTCTCAAAGCTGGTGCCGTGCTTGGCAAACGCGGCACCTGACACGGCACCCGTAAAGACCAGATGCGCGGTCTCGGTCAGGCGACCGAAGGTCTCAGCCCAGGCGGGCGCATCGGGCGCGAAACTGGCACCGGTGATGGCGACCAGCCGTCCGCCGGGGACCAGGCGCGCGAGCGCAGAGCGCAGATGCCGCGCTGTCGCCTCGGTCGTCCGACCATCGACATTGGCCACAGCCGAGAATGGCGGGTTCATCAGGATCACGCTCGGGCGCAACCCTGCGTCCAGATGATCGTCGATCTGGGCTGCGTCAAAGCCCGTGACAGGCCGGCCCGGAAACAGGCGGCGGAGGAGATCAGCGCGGGTGTCGGCAAGCTCGTTCAGCGCGAGGCTGCCGCCCGCGATTTCCGCGAGGACCGCCAGAAGGCCCGTCCCAGCCGATGGCTCCAGCACCAGATCATGCGCGGTGATCTGCGCCGCAGCCAGTGCCGCCAGCCCCATGGGAAGCGGCGTCGAGAACTGCTGGAACCGCTCCATCTCTTCGGACCGCCGGGTGTGCGTGGGCAAAAGGCCCGCCACCTTGGCGAGGATGGGCAGGAGTGCCGCAGGCGAGCCCGCCCGCGCCAACAGCGCGCGGCCAAACTTCCGCAGGAACAAGACCAGCGCTGCCTCGCCCGCTTCATAGGCCAGCTTCCAGTCCCAGGCGCCGGTCGCATCGGAGCTGCCAAAGGCGCGCTCCATCTCGAGCCGCAGACGCAGCGCGTCGATCTGGAAACCTTGCGCCAGATCAGTCTGCAGCGCTTTGGCCACGCTCAAGATCGCAGCGGCCGTATCGAGGGACGGGAGGGGGACAACAGGCGCAAGTGCGCGCTCGGTCGCAAAATGGGCGAGATGGGTCATCGGGAAACTCCGGAATGAGGAACAGGGTCAGGCCCGGACACCCTCTTTCGGGCACCCTCAGGCCTGACCTTCCCCGGCCCTCCTCTTCCTCTCAAACCCCATGATTTCCGCAGGTGGCTTGCTTTTGTTCTTGTTATGTTCTATCTTGAAACCAAGCTAAGAAGGGAGATCCCCGATGGAAAGCACCACTTACGCCCTGCCCGCGACGCCCAAGCAGATCGCCTATGCGCGCGCTCGCCCTGCGCAACCAGACCCTCCTGCCTTGGGAAGTTCAGCAGGACCGCCGGTCGCTCAGCGCGTGGATCGACGCACAAGCCAAGCTCACACCCGCGACAGCGCTGGACAGCCTGCCCTCGTCCAAACAGGTCGCCTTCGCCGAGCGCCTCGCCCGGATCAAACGCCGCGCCGTCCCGGATGAGTGTTTCCGCGACAAGGGGCTGATGTCGAAGTGGATCGACGGGAACAAGTGAGCACGGCACCGGCTGGCTCCGGCCTTCCGGAGCTTCTGCCATACCGTGGCTTGGCAAACCGAGCGTAGTTGCCAGCCTATAGATTGGCAGATTTGCCCTTTGGGACATCAGCCTCGGTCAAGCTCCTGTCCGAAGGACCAAGGTCTGGTCGCGGCGGCAGACCGGGACGTACACCGCTGAGACCTTCGGCAACCGCTGCAAGTCGTTGCCGTCTTTCGACCCAGCGTCTTCAGATCACCCTTCACGTGGGGCTAGTCCATCAATTCTTTGGAAATGGTGATATTGGAGCGTCCATAACGCTGGAAAAGCAACCTCATCGAAGAAAACTATAGTGGTCTCTTGGGGCAGAGACGTCGCCGTCCTCAGCGCGTCTATGGGAACCCCTGAGGACCGGTGGACTCAGTCCATGGTTGGAAGCCATCCGTTTCGCCGGAATGACTTCTCCTTCGTCCGGCGAAATGCTGCCCGTAGCGCTTCTGTCAGTAAGGGTGGAGAATCCAATGCCTCGAAGAACGCCTGATGGTCACATGGCTTCAAGTTCGTGACGTCGGGGCTGTTGCCGTTTGCTGATTTCATTTCTTCGGACCTCCAAGGGCACATGCGCTGCAATTCGTCAGCCGACAGCCGTGATCGAGTAGTGCGGGGTCCCATCCCAAACAAGATCCCAAGACGCGCCCGGCCGGACGTTCTGGATGGCGTGGGGCTCGAAGCAGACGAGGCAATTCCCGCCCGGCGCGGGAGCCCGAACTGAGGGGTAGATCAGGCCCCGCGATCCAGCCCGGCGAAGATGTTGGGCCAGGCTTTGGCCCTCGGGATATCCGACAGCCGGATCGGGATGCAGCGCTGGGTGTTCCGGCTCATCGGTCAGATCATCGAAGATCCCGATGAAATCCGCCAACAATTCCACATAGCGAGCGCTGTCATGGAAGCTGCCGGTAAAGCCGAGTTCACGGGTGCGGTGCCAGGCCACTTCGCTGACAGAAACCATCACCTCCCACGCGCAGTACCAGGCGCCACGATCTTCGGTGTTGAAGCGGTTCCCGCCGGCGCGGGTATAGGTGAAGGCGGCGTTGACATGACTGTCGCCGTAAATGCGCAGATCTCGGCTCCGGCGCTGCCAGGCAAGCTCGCGCGGGTCCAGATGGGGATTGCGGCCACGTTCGGCCAGAAGGCGGCCGCTGGACAGGCCCTCGATCTCTGCGAGGATCTCCATCTCGTCATCGGTATCGACGAGACCGCGCAGGGATGGCGGCTTGTGGTAGGTGGCGGGCAGAAGACGAACGAGACCGCGATCGGAAATCTCGGTCTGCTTCATGCCCCACCACGCAGCGCATCCAGATAGGTCCGAACCGCGAGAATTTGCGGCAAGCCGCCGTCGATCGCCGTGTCAACCGGACGGCTGCCCCCAAAGAGCGGCCCCGTGTTCGGCCGGGTGAACCAGCTTCGCGCGAGCGGCTCGGAGAAATAGAGTTCGAGCGATTTGTAGATGCCGATCACCGCACTGAGCCGCAGCAGTTGATCCTTGGTCAGTTCCCCCGCGAAATCCGGCTTCTTGGCACGCTTCCACGTGCTCACCGTCATATCGGCAAGGCCAGCCGCTTCGTTCAGGTTAAGGCCCCAAGCATCGACCACGCGCGCATAGGCCTTCAACGCGACGGCGTTGATCTGTGCGGGTTCTCGGATTTTCTCAGCAACGTACATGGCGTCCTCCATTGGCCTGAATATAGATCATATGGCCTCATTGTAAAGATCAAATGAACTGCCCGCGCTCTCACCCGAACCTGCGCCCGGCTTCGGTGAAGGTGTACTCGTTGACGATGATCCCTTCCTCGATGGCCTCGTCCGAGGAGAGGTGGTCGTATTCGGCCTCAAGCTGGCGGTAGAGCCAGCGGGCCAGATCGCGGAGCGCCTCGGTCACGGTCTCCTCGGCGTCCTCGGTCGGCGGCTGCCAGGTCGGGCTGTCGCGGGTGACGTCCACGGACATGGTGTATTCGTGGTAGTAGCGACCGCGGTGGCTGACCTCGGCAGCGAGCTGGTAGAAGTTGCGCCGCTGGATGGCCTGCAGCCGGTCGGCAATGCCATGCAGCGTCGCATCCTGGGGCGCATAGTCCCGGATGCGCGCGGCCGCGCCCTTGGTGTGGCTGAGGTATGCTTCAAAACAGGCCCCATCCCCTTGGCTCCAGAACCCTGAAAACCAGATGCAGGGCTTGGTGCGTGTCCCGCCGCCCATCAGGCGGACGGGGATTGTTTTGAGCCGGACGCCGAGGATCTCGCAGATCCTCTCGAAATCCTCGTAGACCGCGTCCCACCAATCATCATGGGGCCCAAGCTCACGATACCAGCTGCGCGCCTTTTCCTTGGCGACGTCGGAGAGTTCAGGGAACTGGTAGACTGTTGTGCAGATGACTTCAGGCATCGACGTCCTCCCCGTTTAGCGCGGCGGCCAGCCATTCCTGGCTGCTCGTCCAGCCGACGGATTTCCGCGCGCCGAGGTCGATGACATGCGCGCCGCCGCCGAAGGCGTCGAGGCGCGGGCGGGAACAGGTCAGACCGTACTGAAACCCCCAGATGCCGGTGAGATCGAGCTCTTCCGCAAGGCGCAGCACGAAGCGGATGACCGCCTCGACATCGCCGTGCTCGTCGTCATGGATCCAGAGGGTGCTGCCCTCGGGCGCGTCCTGATGCACGAGGGTGAAACCCGAGACCTCCGGATCATCGGCGTCCTGATCCGCGGCACGCAGGTCATGAAACAGCGCGAGTGCGCAGGCGGCTTTTTTGGGGCTGCCGACGTCGATCAGGCATGAGAAATGGGTGAAGTAATCCGCCATGGGAACCTCCTGAGATTGAGAAACCCGGTCAAGTGGCCGGGCGCTGGATTGGGATGAAGGGTTGGTTGGAAGCGATCAGCCGGTCGGATTGTCACCCGATGCCTGCCGTGCGGCATGCGCGCAGAGCATCTGCCGGTAGAAGCGCTTGCGCGCCGTCCGGAAGCTGCGCACGGCGCGCGTGTCGGGGTGCAACGCCCGGACCGCCGCGCGCAGAACTGTCTGGGGCGATGCCGTCGGCGGCAGACCGAGGCGCTGATAAGCCGGATCGATCATGTCAGCTGACCTCGACCACGGGCGAGGCGAGATGCGGATCGACCAGCGCTTCAATCCGCTCGGATCGGCCCATCCAGGGCTCGGGCCGGATGGCCTTCACCCAGTCGGCAAAGCTCGGGATGAAGCCGAGGTCTTCCTTGACATGCTGCTCGCCAACCCAGCGGGTCGGGATGATGCGCCCGGTCGAGAGCGTGAGGGTCGAACCGAAGATCGTCTCGGCCATGAAGATGCCCTCGGCATGGTGGCGGAGCGCCCGGTGCCGAAAGTCCGCAGTTATCGATTTCGAGGCGTCGAACCAGGCATGTACCGCCATGAAATCGTCGACCGTGCCGCCCCATTTCTTCACCGAGGACAGGGCGTGGTGATAGGGATGTGCCATTGCCACCCCCTCAGAAATCATGCGTGTAGAGTTCGGACGAGGTGTACCGCTCGTTGAACTCGAGATGGATGCAACGGGCCGCGGCGTCGAAGCAGAACTCGCCCCAAGCGCCGTCGTTGTTTTCCCAACCGCCGTGGGTGTCGGAGAGGAAGTCGTAGGTGAGCTGCTCGACGACATCCTCCAGCGAGAGCTGCCGCATCTCGACCTCGGGGTCATCCCAGGTCAGCGCCGCATAGGGGATTTCGGTTGGGGGAAAATCGACAGCCGTCTCGCCCGCCCAAGCGCCGATACTTTCGATCTGGCCGCTGTCACCAGCACCGTCGAAGGTCACGGTGACATGGGTGATACCGGCGGCCAAAAGACCATCGAAGAGACGGTCTTTATTGCCTGGGCGCAGGGCGTCGATGCGGGCGGTGCGTTCGGCATGCGCGGCACGGATCGCCCCGAAATCGACGGTGGAAGGCCGCAGCGGGGCGGCCAGAGTGGGTTCAGTCTGGGTCATGGATAACTCCGTTCGGTGAGGACAGGTCAGACCCCCCGGCTGGCGCACTCTTCTGCCCCCCGAAGGCTCAAACCCCTCCCATCCCTCCTCTGTCTCTCGGGCGTCACGCCGCGATCTGCAGCGCGCGGGCGGCAAAGGCGCGCCAGAGCGGATCGACCAGACGCGCATCCAGCAGATCAGCACGGTGACGCAGCCGCTGCGCCAATTCAGGCTCGTGCCAGTCAGTGGCACGGCCAGCCTGGGCGCGAAGTTGAACCGCCTCGGTCACGACGGCCCGCGCCTCAAGAGCATTGGCGACAGGGTGGCACCAAGCCACAGCGCCATGACTGGCGGCCCCGGCAAGAACCAGGCGCTGGTCGCAATCAAGGATGGCCAGAAGCTGCGGCGCTGGATCGAGGCCGTAGTCCTCCGCAAGTTCACACGCGCCCTGCATGGCATCGGCCAGCGTCGCAAAACGCTCAACGACTACGGGGGCAGCGGTGCCCGACATCAGGGCTGCAGGTGTCCGGTGCATCCGCGTCAGCGCGAAAGGCAGGCGGGGATCAGAAGCTACAGTTGGGCCATTTGCGACAGGACCCATCAGGCGCAGGCTCGGTTGGAACGGCAGGGGAAGATCAAACATGGCAATGTCTCCAACGGCGCAGGGAGCCACTCTCCCCGCCTCATCCGTCAAAGACCAAACCGCCACCCTCTTCCTCGAAGGGGCGACGGTGATGGATCTGGCCACAGCGTCAGAGCTTGCCGAGCGCCCGCAGGCTCAGCTCCGTTCCGGCACCGACGATGATGTGGTCATGCAGCGTCAGGCCGAGATACTTGCAGCCCTTCTGAATCTCCTTGGTCATGCTGAGATCGGCCTCGGACGGCGTGGGATCGCCCGAAGGGTGATTGTGGATCAGGATCAGGGCGCTGGCGTTCAGCATCAGGGCTCTCTTGATCACCTCGCGCGGATAGACCGGCACATGATCGACCGTGCCCGTCGACAAAAGCTCATCGGCGATGATGCGGTTCTTGCGGTCGAGATAGAGGACATGGAACCGCTCGATCGGCCCATGCACGGTCAGCGCGCAATAATCCATCAGCGCCTGCCAGCTGGCGATGACCGGGTTCTGGCTAAGGTAACGGCCGAGGATATCGCGGGCCTCGAGAATGACGGTTTCTTCCTGGGGGGTCATAGGTGTCTCGCTGAAATGCGCACGCCGACGCCCCCTGCCCTTTCGGGGCAAAGCCAACGGCGTGCATGTTGAGAAAAAAGCTGCAGCGACCGCCCGGGGGTCGAGTGATCGCTGCATGGGCGTTTGGTCAGCCGACCCGGTCGAGGAGCTTCTTGGCGCGCCCTTCCATATCGAGGCGGGCATCCTGCTGGGTCTTGTCGCGCGCAAGCCGCGTGATGCCCTGCACGAAGTCGAAGATGCTCTCGGGCGGGCGGCCTTCTTCCATCAGCACTTTCTCGATGATCTTGCCGGACTCCGCCTTCGAGAAGCCCCGCTTGCGCAGGAAATCCGCGCGATCATCATCGCTGCGCGCCACGATCTGCTGCCGCGCGGCCTTGATGCCGTTCACGAACCCCTGCGGCGAGGAATTGGCGAAGCGCGTCAGCGCCGGGGCCGCCTCATGGGCAAAGCGCGAGGCGGCGTATTTCGAATGGCGGATGCGGATCTCCTGAAAATCCTCGACGCCCCAGAGGTTGCGGTTCTGGCACACTGCCCGCAGGTAGAAGCTCGCCATGCCGAGGGTCTTGGCGCCCACCTCCGAATTCCAGCAGTAAAAGCCCCGGAAGTAGAGGTCGGGAGAGCCGTCCGCCAACTTGCCCGCCTCGATCGGGTTGCGATCATCGACAAGAAACAGGAAGACATCGCGGTCCGAGGCATAGAGCGTGGTCGTGTCGCGGCTGATTTCGACATCGGGGTTATAGACCCCGGTCGACCAATCCAGCACGCCCGGCACCTTCCAGCGCGTGTCGCCGGTGCCATTGCCCGCGATGCGCTGCACCGCCTCGACCAGCTCGAAATCGTGGATACGGCCATAGTCGGGGCCGGTCACGGCGCGCAGTTCCGTGCGGCCATCTTCGGTCTCGAAGGTCTTCACCTGCTCGGCGCGGTGGTTGGTCAGACCATATTGCAGATTGATCCCCGCCAGCGGCGCTGGCAATTGCCGCAGATAGGAGGCCGGGGCGCCGACGATGCTGGCAAGCTGGCCGAACGCCCAATGCGTGGGCGCGACCGGTTCTTGCGCCTTCGGCAGCATCAGGTGCAACCGCTCGGGGTTGTCGCGCGCGGCCTCGACACGGATGTCGGCAGTCTGCACCACATGGCTGCGGCTGCGCTCCGACCGGCCTTTCACATTGGCCCAGAGATCGTCGAGCGAGAGATACCGCTCGTCATCGGGCCGGTTGAACCATTCGGACGACACCCGCCCGTTTCGCTCACCCCGGCTCACATCCACTTTCCAGCCACCAGCTCGTGCCGGCTGTACCGGATCCAGAATTTCTACAACGCCCATCGGCATTCCTCCGTGACAGGCGCCGGGAGCCACTCTCCCAGCCCTCAACCTGTCGCGAAAGCAACCAACCCTTCTCTTTCTCTCCCTGAGCTGAACCTTGTATAACAGTATTTATTACGCTATATACTGACAAAGTAACCGATTGGACTTATCCCATGCATATCACGAACTTCGCCGAAGCCGGACAGTTTGAGCCGCGCAAGATCGCCGCCGCATTGCGAACCTCCGCCGAAGAGGTCGCCATGACAGTAGGGCTGGGCAAGGATGCCCTTCAGCGGCGCACACGGATCAATTCGGACAAGACCCAACGTCGCCTGCGGGAGTTGGTGGAAATCCTCAACAAGGTAGAACCGCGCTTTGGCTCAGAACTTATGGCCTATGCCTGGTACCGATCAGAGCCTCTGCCCGGCTTCGATGGACGCACGGCGATGCAACTTGTTCAGGAAGGCAAAGCGCAACAGGTGCTGGAATATATCGACGCGGTCGATGCAGGTGTATTCGCCTGATGCCGCTGAACGACGGGCGGTATGCAGGGCCGCTCTACCGCGCCCTGAACCCGGTCTATGCGAGTGTCCCTTTGTCAGGCCAAGGCGCGGCGATCCATGGCGGGCGCTTCAACGCCAAGGGGGTACCTGCGCTCTATACGGCACTTGATCCCACCACCGCCTTGCGGGAAGCAAACCAGGTCGGCAGCCTACAGCCGACTGTGCTGGTGTCCTATGGCGCCGATATCGAGCCGATCTTCGACACAAGAGATGTGAACGCGTTAGACCAGTATGATCTGTCGCCTCAGCACCTGGCAGATCCCGGCTGGCGTGCAAAAATGCTAGACGGGCGTCCTGTGCCGACACAGGGATTCGCGCATCGGCTCATCGCCGACGGCTTTGCAGGTCTGCTGACGTGCAGTTTCGCACAAGGTGCAACCGAAAGCAGCCTGAACATTGTGCTCTGGCGCTGGACTGGCGCAGGCTGTGTCCTCAACGTTATCGATGATGAGAACCGGTTGGGGCGGATGTAGGTGCCACGAACCCGGCGGGTTGCCCCGCCGGGCCCAAGGGGGAGACCCCGTTCTTTTCAGAACGGGATTTCGTCGTCGCGGTCGACCAGCTCGGGGTTTTCGGTCTCGGTCGACTTCGGGCGGCTCAGGAAGTCGACCTTCTCGGCGATGATCTCGCAGCCGTAGCGGTCGTTCCCCATGCTGTCGATCCACTTGGTGTAGTGGATGCGGCCATGGACGAGGACCTTCATGCCCTTTTCGCAATGCTCCGCGACCGTCTTGCCGAGACCGTTGAAGCAGGTGATGCGGTGCCATTCCGTGTCCATGACCCGGTAGCCGTTCTCGTCGCGCAGGACGCGACCTTCCGAGAGGCGGGGGCGAGAGGTGGCGAGGCTGAAGTTGGTGATGTTGGTGCCGCCCTGGGTGGTGCGGGTTTCGGGGGTCTGACCGATGTTGCCGGCGAGGATGACGATGTTCTGCATGATGAGCTCCTGTGTGTCCTGTCTTCGGGACCGTCCCTTCGACAAGACCCGGAAAAAGCCCGTCGGGTGACGCGTGCACGGTGGACAGCATGGACACCGGACACCCCCAGAGGACCGGGGTAGAGCGGGCAGGACGCCACAGGCGGCCAACACGGCCCGGACTGCCGCGGGGTTGCGCGCAGGAGACCGAACGGGATTAGGGGATTGTCAGTCGAAGGGATGGCCCAGGAGACAGAGAGACGCGGGGAGCCCATGCCAGACCATGTCCCCTTGCAAATCGGGACTGCTTTACCTCGAGCCCAGCACATCGTTAGCGGCCGAAGTGACTATTATCAGCATTCGCCCTCATGCCCTTGTCTGCCGGGAAATGCAGGGCCGTGCTGCGGCGGGCTATCGACACCGGAACATTCAGGACATGGATTGCAACAATGGCCGATTACAATCTCGAGGCACTGACGCGCAGCGAGTTGAAGAATATGCAGAAGGACGTCGCCGAGGCGATCTCCACATTCGAGGATTGTCGGAATGGGGAAGCCCGCGCCAAGGTGGAAGCTTTCGCCCACGATCTGGTCTACACTCGGACCGAACTTTTTGGCACCGAGACGAAATCCTCTCGTGCGCCTGCAGCGGCGAAACACCGACACCCTAAGAACCTGTCGCTCGCCTGGTCCAGCCGGGGTTGCAAAGGAAGTAGTATGGCGAACGCACCGTCAAAATAGGGCCCACCATTAAGGTTTTTTCCAGAACCGGATTGCGGGACCTTCGAAATTCGCGAGCGCTTCAGCGACATTCACGCCGCCTAGGATTTCAGTACTTGATGCCAGAGGATGGAAGCGGGGGGCCGTAGTTGTCCAATTGCCTTCCGCGTCGCAATGGTGATGCGCCGCACCAGGTACGAGCTGTTCCTCAACCGGAATGATGGCGCGCGGGTTATGATAGACGTTGAGTCCTTCCACCCAGCTCTCATGGTATCCTTTGACGTTAACGATCGCTTTGAAGAGCAGCGGGTCCCTCGCTTCGGGATCGGGGTCGACGACAGCGCCAGTGCGCGTCATCAAAACGTTGCCCGCGTCGAACCCGGCCAGAATCCCCATTCGATTGAATTTTGAAATCGTGCCAGCGGTTGTGGAGATAACGGCGCTGACATGTTCCGAGTCCGGAATGTCAAAGAAGCCGGAGGGTACCACCTTGTCCCCCCAACGATGCTCAATGATCTTTATGGGCTGTGCTACGGTTCTTCCTTGCTCGTCGCGTGCGGCGTCAAAGGAGTACCCGTAAAGATAACGCTCGAGTGCGGATCGGGTGTGGATCATGGAGCCGGGCGATGAGAAGTCCGCGATTGCAAACACCAGCGGCACACCAGCGATCTGCTCTTTTTCCCAGTATTTTTTCCTCAACTTGCTGAACAATGGGCTGCCGAACTTTATCGGCATATAGTCCCGCAGATACGCCTCCATCTGTTCCTCGGTCTCAACGGGCGGTGGCGGAACGATCTCAGCGCCTCGCCGGGTCGGTCCAACCGTCACCGCTTCGACGGCGATGGACCCAAACAAGCTTGTGCCGATGAAGTCGGGCACAGCATGCGTCGCATCCAGGGAAAACCCGAGTTCGATGAGCGTCGCGAAAAGGTAAAGTTCCCAAATCCGCTGGTCAAAAGCGGTGGACTGAAACTGCTCCACGAAGTTTCCATCTAGGTCCTCGTGCCACCGCATCATGGGTTCGATTATGCCCCGGGCAGGAAAGAAACCAATTTCGGATGCGACCTGCTGGAAATCCGGGTGCAGGACTTCTGGTGCGTGCATAGGAGTGAAGAAATCGACTGGCTCCCCCCTTTCATCGCCTTGGTGATGAAACTCTTCCGGCTCATCGAGCAAATTGGTTATCAGTTCCGTCAACGCCTCCTGCGCCAGTTCCGGGCTCTCGAGGAAATCGGTCATGGAAGTCCACCGGAAGCGCAATTTCGCATCCCGGCCAAAGGCCATTCCGGCGAAGTCACCGTCTATTCGGTCCCTGATGAGCAGGCCGAGAATGCTCCCATCCTCGGACTCGTAGTAAGCCAGTTCCTCACCAGTCAGAGCTGCTCTCGGGTGCCGGGCATAGCCAGCGATTGCGTTGAAGCGGAGTTCGGAAATTTCGTTCAAAGCAAGTCCTTTAACACTGCTGTCGATGTTCACGTACGGTGTCAGATTGAACGAGTGTTGCAAAGGTCGGCTTGGGCAGGGCCTGCTGATAGTCCTTGATGGCTTCGCCGCAACTGCGCATGTCCGCTCCCCGCCCAACCCTTGCGCACCACGATCTGCTCAGGGCCGCGGACCGGCGTTCCTCAGGTCGGCAACGCCGATCTCTTTGTCGGTGATAGGCCCAGAGGCACACCTGTGCCACGCCTGGGCCCTCAGGAAGTGAGGCCGAAGCCTCACCCGAAGGGATCGTGCTCTCCCACGATCAGGACCTCGTCTCCGTCGATTTCATCGGCGGGGACAGCGCCGAAGGTTCCATCACCTGCCTGGAAGACAACGATCGAGACCATGAGCGTGGCGGCGAGGGAGGCGGCGAAGGCGTGTGCATCTTTACGGGACATCTGTTTGGCTCCTGCTTGGAGGCGGAGGACCATCCCCCGCGCGACAGGACCCCGCAGGCCCGAAGACTGGCTGACATCACCGGGTGCGTTCGGCTCGTCCGAATCCACCCGGCGGCACGGGCTCGCCCGTAGTCCGACCCCTCGCGGGTTGATCTCGAAGACAGGATTCGGGGCAAGGAAGGGAATGGCGAGCGGGGGATGGTCCCCCAACGTCAGGAGCCGGTTGTCCCGCTGATGTTTGGAACGCCGCCAGCCTTCCGGCCTAGATCTTGGTTGAAGACGTCCTTCCTTGGGGATGGTTCCTTTGGCGCCCCGCGTCATAGCGGGACGAGGGTGTGGTCGGTGAGAGGCCCGCGCTGAGGCGGGCCCTCGGTTTCAGTTGGGCTCAGGCGGCCAGGTCCGCGCCCCCTGCCCTTTCGCCCTCTTCATCGCCGACGATTTCAAGCCGCGCGTTGCGGTATCCTTCTTTGGCGATCCAAAGCTCGGCCGCAGTGACGGACTCCGCTAGATGCAGCAGCTCCGTGTTGCCGCCGAAGTCCAGAAGCACGCGCACCTGCCCGGGCTTCGGCTCCTCGGCCACCTCGAAGACGAGGGCGCTGTCAGCGGAATGGCTGCGCATGATGGTGACGAGGATCACCCCGTCCGAAGCGAAGTTGCCTTCATGCAGCGTGAACGACGCGGGAGCAGTCCAGGTCGCGTAAGGCCGGGGTGGCTCCTTTTTTACAAGGCGGCCGACACCGTTCGAACGCTCCCAGGCCGCCAGCTTCTTGGTGAAGCGTGCCGGTGGCTTGGGGCTGCCGTCAGTGTAGCGAATGAGCGCCCCGAGGGGTGCGGTGTCGATGATGGTTGTTGCAGACATGATTCCTCATTCTGAATGCGAGTAATCGCATTCATCTTATTGATATTGTTACACTATAGGGTGATTGGGGGCGGAATCTCCGCCCCCCGCTGGATCACGTTATTCCGCGGCCAGCATCGACGCGCTTTCAGCAGGCAGGTCATCCGTCAGGAATGCAGGAAGGTCAGCTTCACTGACGCTGTCAGCAACTTCGGCATCCGCCCCCTGCCCTTCGGCACAGTCCTCACCGTCCAGCGCCACGAGATCGACACGGCGCAGGACTTCGGGCAACCAGCCGCTGCCCTTCAGCAATCGCTCGGCCTCACTGGCCATCTCGCCTTTCTTCAGGTGATCGAGGAGCTGGGCAGTCCCCTCCCCTTTGGCCTCGCGCACGGCCTCGAGGATGCGGGCCTTGGGCACGCGGTTGAGAAAGGTGTCGACCGTCGGCTCCCATCCCGCCTCGACCATATCGAGACCTGTCGCGCGCGCCACGAGATCGGAATGCGCCATCCGCCGGGTCAGACCGCCTGCAGAGATGCCTGCCCCATAGGGGTTCACCTTTTCATGCAGCGCGTTGACGCCGAAGCTGAGGCAATGCGCCAGCAAGGCCAGCCGACTGCCTTGGTCGAGGACCGTCAGATAGTCCCAGAGCGCTGCATCGTCGCCAAGCGGCAGATCGGCTTCCCATTCCGCGTGACGCTCGTCGACCAGCTTGGCCACCACGCTGTCCTTGAGATCGGGCGCCTGCGCCGACATGTAGACGTGACGCACCGAGGCTTCGAGACAGCTTCCCGAAGCAGAGGAGGTGCGGAAGGTGTCCGTGACGAGCTTCAGCAGCAGCAGCGTCAGCGCCACATCCGGCGAGCGCCCGATCGCTTCACGCAGCGCCAGCGTCCGGTGGGCCGTCAACTCCATGACCAACCGCTCGGGCAGTGGCTTCAGCGCCCCGTCATCCTCATCCTCCGGCAAGTCAGCTCCGATCGGCTGGCCACCCGACATGATGACGGTTCCGCCATGAGCGGCACTGGCATGGCCATCGGTGAGATCACGATCAGCCCCCTGCCCCGCCACCGCAGGATCAGTACCATCCTGGACCGCGGTCTCCTCAACGGGCTCATCCTCTGGGCGCACATAGCCGCGATAAACTGCCAGCGCGCCGTAGCGGTCGAGCGTGACGAACGCCCCTGCCCGTCCGATTTCCAAGGGATCGAAGATCAATGGCCGGGTCTCGATCTTTTCCATCTCCGCTTCCAAAAAGCCAAGCCGCGTGTCGACCTCGTCGGGGATTTCATCCTGACCCGCGTATTCCTCTTCCAGCGCCCGATACTCGGCGAGCAGCTTGGCATGGGCCGCACCTTCGTCATCCGTCATCGGTGCCGGATCGCCGGACAGGGACCGCAGACCGTGGCTGTAGCCATAGGGCAGGTCAAGCGCGACCTCGATCCACTTCCAGCCCTCAGCCGCAACCGTCTCAGCCTCGGCCTTGAGTTTGTCCGTCACCAGCCGATCGAGCAGGGCAGGGTCTTCGAGCCAACCGCCATCATCGCCTTGGAACAGGTCATGCAGCATCGTGCCGCCCGCCGCTTCATAGGCCTCAACACCCACAAAGATCGCACGCCGGTCGGACGCCCGGACCGAGGTCTCGGTCAGCATGCGCCGGATTTGGAATGGCTCCTTGTTCCAGGATGAATGGATCACATCCCAGACCTGAACCTGACGCGCGTGATCGGGGTTCACGGTGAAGGCCATGAGCTGCTCCAGCGTCATGCCATCCTCGGCATAGATCTCAAGCAGGGCAGGGGCGACGGAGGCGAGTTTCAGGCGCTGCTTCACGATCTGCGGCGTCACGAAGAAGGCCGCAGCAATCTCTGCATCGCTCTGGCCCTTGTCCCGCAGCGCCACAAACGCGCGGAACTGATCGAGCGGGTGCAGCGCGACGCGCTGCATGTTTTCGGCCAAAGAATCGTCCTCGGCGAGGATCTCGGACGCTGCATCCCGCACGATGCAGGGAATGGGCGTGATCTTAGCCAAACGCTTCTGCTTCACCAGCAGGGACAATGCCTGGAACCGCCGTCCACCGGCCGGGATCTCGAACTTGCCGGTCTCGGTGCCATCGTCAGCCAATACGGGCCGCACGCTCAGGCTCTGCAACAGACCTCGGCGGGCGATGTCTTCGGCCAGTTCCTCGACGGACACGCCAGCCTTAATGCGCCGCACATTGGACTGGCTCAGCACCAGCTTGTCGAAAGGGATATCCCGTGAAGGGGACAGGGTGATTTTCTGGACAGCTTTGGTCATCAGATCTTCTCCACGACGGGCGTCGGAAGCCACTCTCCCGATCTCACTTCCCGTCACTCCATTCACATCCACCCTCTCCCTCGACAGCAATTGTCCGCGGACAAATGACCCGTTGAGCAATAGAGCCATAGGGAAAGCAGGTTGTGTGCGTCACTGGGACTTTTGTTCTAGATTGGCTGCGGCTGTGTCCGAGAGAGTCGTCGTATAAGCTGTTCAGGAACGAAGTCAGGGCTCTTTTTTCCTGACGTTATCGAACGAAAATAGGCACCAACCTTTTGGATCTGTTCGTGGAACTGCATGATTGCCCAAACGGTCAACGCAGTTCCTTCAATGCCAAGATTTTCTTGGGCATCTTGGTAGTTTCTGGAATCGATCCCTAGCATTGGTGCTAGGGATCGAGCGTGGGAAACTACGTCGGCCATTGTTTTCACCGGGGTAAGGGAAAACTGTGCTGCTTCGGGGCAGGCGCTTAGGATTTCTGGAACGCTAAGGTGGATGGGTTGCTGATCTGAAGGATGAGCCTTGGATTGGTGCCGTTCCTTAAAATCAATATGTTCTTTATTTGAGTTATGATGATGCCGGACATTTTGTCCGTCGTTGCCGGACATTTTTTCTTGTTTGGCGTCGGTTTTGTCACAAGGCTGTTCGGCTTCTACGGCTTCGAAATCGAGGCTACCTAGAAGGTTGTAGCAATCATCCAGTGAAAGATTTCTGCGAAGGGCGCGTATAGCCATTGTCGCATCAATGCTGTCGGGCTCGGCCTGTAGGATGGCGTTTGCTGCGGCTCGAATTTTTGCCTTTAGGTAGGCAATTTGATCGTTCTCGCGAACGGCCTGGGCAGCAAGCTCAGCAAGTTCTGCGATGCGCTGGAACAAGGGAGTGAGGTCGAACCCGAATCTAAGCGCAGTACCTTCGGTCACGTTTTGTCGGCTGAACCTTTTTCGATTTGAGCTGTCCCGGCGAACAAGGAGTCCGAGTTCTTGGAGAATGGCGGCATGACGCCTAATTGTTCGGTCGGAGATTCCGTTTCGGCGAAACGCTAGCGTGGCATTTGATGCGAAGACGGTATTGTGCTGCCTTGTCGGCGGAAGGCACGATAGCATCGCATCGAGCGTCGCAATGACAGGTGCTTTTAGGCCCATCAAAGGAGCAGCCTGGCGCAGTGTGTCGATGATGATGTGACGTTCAGGTCGGTGGTTGTCCGCGGACAACAGTCTTCCTGACCGCTCTCCTACGGAGGCGGATGCCTGAATAAATGCCATGATTTTTTCACGACAACCTGTCGGGAAAGGCCCAGATCCCTCGATTTCTTGAGAAAAGGCAACAGATCACCGTTCAACCGATTCGGTTGTTGTTGACTGCTACGGAGAAGCTGGTAAATCTGAGGGTGCTAAGAACAGATTGGGCTCTCCGGGGAAGACCTTGGGGGGCTCTTTCTTTTCTGGCTGTTTCTCGTGCTCCTTTTTTGTTGCTCTGCTCGCCTGTCTGTCAGTCGGATTGCTGGTCCGACTTCCACGCCTCATAGAGACGTTTCAACTCAACTTCCGCGTTGTCTCGCATCCATTGAGCGAATTCCGGGGTATCAACCTTGGACATCTTCACTGTCAAAGCGCGCGGGCTATCCTTGACCTCGGCCAGCGTCTTGCCGTCGCTCGAGACGATCATGTGCGCGGCGGGCTTCGTGGCGCCAACGGCCTTGCCAATTCTGGAAATGGCGTCGCTCACACGCGCAAAGCGGTCGTCTGAAGTAGGGGTCTTATCCAGACCCAAATCGGAAACCACCCGAATTAGGTCAGCGTTGCTGCCCTTCGCCATGTCGGCTAGATCCTCCCAACGGCGGCGTCCGACCCCATGCGCCGAGCCGATCATCTGTATCACAGCCTCCGGTATCGTGCGGGCAACCTTGGTCATTCGCGACAGCATTGGCTTGTCGATGGCAAGTGCGTCGAGGATCACTGGCTGATCATAGCCATTGTCGCTTAGCTGCGCTGCGAACAAGGCCTTTTCGATGAAGCTTGGGTCCAATCGGTGGGAGTTTTCTTGGCCTTGGGCAAGGATCGCCTGCTCGTCTGACAGCGTGCGCACCAAGGCTCTGGCCGACATTCCGATCGATTGAAGGGCACGAAGCCGGCGACGACCGTAAACGATCTTGTAGCGACCAGGTTTGTCCGCGAGCGGACGGACCATGATGGGCACCTGCTGCCCGTGCTCCTTGATGCTCGCCGCAAGAGAAGCAACGTCGGCATCGGAGAAGGAAAGCCGGTCTTTCGGCCCGTCCTCCTCGATGAGATCGACTGGTATTTCCCGTACCGCATTGCTGGAGAGATCTTTCAGCGTCGATTTCACTCCGCTCATCGCGCCGGTATTGGGGAAACGAGGCTTCAGGTCGCCAGTTGCCGCGTCCTCGGTGGAATCCGGCGGGGGAGGCGGCTGGAATAGGTTTCTACGTGCCATTACGCGACCGTCCTTCCCCAAGCCTGCTGGATCGTTTTTTCGAACTCGTCCGCGACGCCGTTCACGCTTTCCAGGATCCTGTCCAAGGTCTTCTTGACGACTTGGCTAGGTTCCAGTTCATAGATTGTCTGCTGCGTCATCCCAGCGTCTGAAATGGCGGTGGATTTCAGCATGGGTGTGTTGAGAACCTGGTCGAGCAAAATTGACCTCAGGAAACCCGCCATCTGCGACTGAGGGACGTCGGTCGGTTCGAACCTCGCGACGAGGTACTTGAGGAACGACCAATCGATAGGCCCTGTCGCTTCCTCCAAGGTTCTGACGGTCTCTCCGGCCATCTCAAGGAATTGAGCCATTGAGGCAACGTCTAGCATGCTCGGGACGACAGTGATCAGAAGACCGGTCGACGCAAGCAAAGCAGTCATTGTAGTGAAGCCTAACTGCGGCGGGCAGTCGATTATCACCAAATCGTAGTTGGCTTCAATTTCGTCGAGCGCAATCGCCAAACGTTGTGTGAAGGGTGGATCGACTTTGTGTTGAAGCGCGTAGGCCGTTTCGGTTTCGTACTCTGACAACAATAACCCGGCCGGTGCGAGGTCGAGGTTGTGAAAGTATGTCTTGCGCACCACCTGGCTCAGGGGCACCGGATCTTCATATTTAAGGGCGTCGTACACCGTACCACTTTCGGCAAATTCGATTTCTGGTCGGTATCCGAACATTGTCGTCAGGCTGGCCTGGGGATCCATGTCCACGGCCAGCACACGATAGCCTCTGAGGGCGTATCGTTGGGCGAGGTGGATCGCGGTCGTTGTTTTGCTGGAGCCGCCTTTGAAATTGACGATCGAGATGATTTGGAGTGCATCACCATCCCGCCGACCCGGCAAATACGCTTCGCCGTTGCGACCGGTTCGCGCCATCACTTGACGGATTTGGTCGATCTCTTCAGCGGAATAGAGACGCCTGCCTCGAGAGTCCGTTTCGACATCGGGAAAGTCACCTTCCTGATGGCGCGTTCTGAGGTTCGACATGCTGATGCCTGTCAACTCGGAGACTTCGGCAGGGTGGAACTTGCGCAGCGTCTTTCTGCTTTCCGGTTGAAAGCTGTTGCGCATATGGTGGTTCAGGGCATCTGATAGACGCGCAGCGTTGGCAGAAATGGAAGCTGCAATTGATTTTGCGCCTGGGAATTCTGCCTTACTGTTCATGCTGCCCTCATGACCTCTTGGTGGGTCGATTACGTTTCGTCGCTAAAGTGCGCGATTTTCGCATTCTTGCGACTAGAGCACTCATGACACGCAACTTATCCCCAGACAACAATTTTTTTGTTATGCGGAGTGAGCGATCCTCAGTAAGGATTGGGCTGGCACGTGGCGCATTAGTTTAAGCAGTGGATAAATAGAGATAATTCTCAATGCGCGCTGGGGCGCTATCGAACATGTTGTGGTGTCGCCGCAGTTTACCCCTAGGGATCGCGGCGAGGTTTATCTGCGAATCGTGGCAGACTACGGGCGGCGTGACTGGAACTTAGTTGCCGATTAGATCTGCCCAAGTCGCTCAGCCCGATCCAAGAGCATTTTGACCGATGACGGCTGCCAGTTCGTCCGCCCACGGGGCGTTCGTTCGCGCATCGCCTCCAGCCGATCACAGATAGCCTGAAGCGTGATGTCGGGATCTGCGCCCTTGATGCCTGCAATAATGGCAGGCAGGCGGTCGTCCGTTTCGCGCCGTCCGGCGCGGGCCAAAACGGTCTCGGGCAGGAAGCCGTCGCGGACATAGGCCTTCACAGCGCGTAGCAGGCGGCTTTGGGTCCAGCGACGCGCCTCGGGCAAGGGGCCGTTGACGATCCGCAACACGTCTTCCCAGGCCATGTCGGGGCGCAACCGGCGGACATGCGGCACCCAGTCCTGCGCCGTCTCGCCCATTCGCTCCATATAGCCGTCCTGTCGGGCCAGCCGGACCTTGCGCAGCGCCGCCGGATCCCTGGCGCGCAGACCAGGGTTGCCGCCCACACGCCCTTGGCTACGGGCCGAGGCAAGCCCGGCCTTGGTGCGCTCGCGGATCAGGGCGCGTTCGAACTCGGCCGCAGCACCCAGAACCTGCAGCGTGAACTTTCCCTGCGGACTGGCTGTGTCGATCGGGTCTTGGATCGACCGGAAGAAGGCGCCCTTTGCCTCGAGCCGCTCGATCACCTCCAGCAGATGCGACAGCGACCGCGCCAAACGGTCGATCCGCACGACGACCAGCGTATCGCCCCTTTGGGTGCGCTCCAGCAAGCGGGCAAGCACCGGCCGGGCACGATTGCCGCCTGAGGCGTGTTCTTCGAAGATCTCGACGCATCCTGCAGTTTGCAGGGCCTCAGACTGGGGCAGGGGGGTCTGATCCTCTGTGGATACGCGCGCATAGCCTATCAGGGGCATGAAAATCGGCCGTTTGCAATTTCATATACCGTTACTAAACGACCCTTTGCCTGCGGATGCGGGCCGATTGGTTTTCCCAACCCACTTTGACTACTCTACCCTTTGGGTTGGGTGCGTCTTGACATGAGCAAGTTGAGATGCCACTTATCTAGACAGATAGCTAGCTAGGTGAAAAAGATGTGGACTGTTCAGGATGCAAAAAACAAGTTCAGCGCGGTTGTTGACGCAGCACTTGCCGGCACGCCGCAAGAGGTGACGCGCCGAGGCAAGCCAGCGGTGGTCGTCCTTTCTTCAGATGAGTACCATCGGCTCCTGGAGGGTGCGGTGAAGGCGCGCGAGAGCTTTGCAGATCATCTGATGGCATTTCCCGGTGGGGATATCACTCGCGCCTCGGCCGCACCGCGTGATGTAAGCTTCTGATGTACATTCTCGACACTAACGTCATCTCGGCCGTGCGCCGCCCGGACCGAGCTCCCCAAGTGGCAGCCTGGTTGCGCGGCAAGGCTGAGCAGGACCTTTTTCTGAGTGTCATCACGCTGGGCGAAATCGAGCGCGGCGTTCGCCAGCAGGAGACACGGGACCCTATGTTTGCCAGCGATCTCCGCACGTGGCTCGATCGGACGGCCTTGCTGTTCTCGGACCGGCTGCTCGCTTTTGAGGCCGAGGATGCACGCATCTGGGGACGGCTCTCAGCCGAGATCGGCCATAATGGTGCTGATCTGATGATCGCCGCGTCGGCGCTACGTCATGGCGCTATCGTCGTGACCGGGAATATCAGTGACTTTGCGCCGACCGGTGCTGCGTTGGAGAATCCGTTCTAGGCTAAATGCCCTGTGGTATGGCAGGGGGGTCACAACCCCGCCGCTTTGGTCAGGTTCACCCGGAACCGATCACGGCGACGTTGATAGCGGCGGGTCATCTCGGCCGAGGCGTGGCCGAGCTGCTTCTGGACATAGCGTTCGTCGACCTCGGCCGAAGAGGCCAGGCCGGCACGCAGGCTGTGCCCCGAAAACAGCGCCAGCCGTTCTTTCTCGGGCAGGTCTGACCGGATACCGGCGTCGAGCACGGTGCGCTTGATAAGTCGCGCAACATGCTTGTCATTAAGCCGCGCCTCCAACGCGCGGTTGCCGTCGCGCGAGGTGCGCACGAAGACCGGCCCGAAGTCGATCTTAGAGAAGTGCAGCCATTGTTCCAGCGCATGGACGGGACAGGTCTGATCTGACGAGCCGCGCCCGATCTCGACCTCGCGCCAGCCGGTCTTGGCGTTCAGGGTGAGCAGGGTGCCTTTGTCGAAGATCTCGATCCAGCCGCCGCTGCCGGGGGTGTCGTCCTTGTGGACGTCGAGACTGACGATCTCGGATCGCCGCAGCCCGCCCGCATAGCCCAAGAGCAGGATCGCCCGATCCCTGAGCCCGCGCAGGTCGAAAGGAAGGGTGGCGACCATCGCGAGAATATCCTCGGCCAGGATCGCCTCCTTCTGCAGCGGTGGGCGTGCGTGCCTGCGTTTGATCCCGGCCAGCACCGTGGCGATGTGACGGTTCTTTCGATCGAGGGTGAAACCTCGCTGCGCGTAGTTCCAGGCAAGGCCGGACAAGCGGCGGTCGATTGTCGAGACGGATAGGGCAGGGGAGGGGGCCGACCCAGACGCCAGATCTGCGAGGTAGAGACCGATCATCTCAGGCGACGGAGGCAGCGGTTCCGCGCCCTTCATCCGGCACCAGCGCGCGAAATGCGCCCAGTCTTTGGCATAGGCTTTCAGCGTGTTGTCGGACGCCGCCGCGCGGGCGTAATCGCGGGCGGTATCGACCAGCCGGTCGAGGGTGCCAGAGCCCGCCATGTGCGCGGGCAGGGCAATGACATCGCTTTTTTCTTGCGCGCTCTCGTCGTGCTGAGTTATCTTGATCCTGTCCCTAGACGCTGAGATCGATGTCTCGCGTTTTGACATCACTTTCCCCCGAAAAACCGTTGATTTTGAGACTGTGCCGCAGCATATCCCTTTACGTCCGATAATGCAAACTTATTGGACATAACGGCGGCGGCAACATGGCGGCGGTTCCTGCCGGTTTCGCTGGCATTAACCGCCGTAGCAGTTTAGCTTTGCGGCATGAGGAAACCGCGCGCTGTCCTTGGTATCGAGCCAATCTCCATTCCGCCCCTGCCGGGCTGGATAGGCTTTAACCTTGCGGAAAACGCTGAAATGGCGGCTTTTCGGGCCGGGGCGACGCTGGCACATCTGGGGACGGTCGGGGCCGCAAAGGACTTGCCCTTGGCGCTGTGGCGCGACCAGCTGGCGCTGCGGGCGGCGGAGGCCTGTGTGGGGTTTTCCGGGCGGCGCGAGGGGCAGGGGGCACTGCGGGATGCAGTGCATATGACCCGCGCGGGCGATGATCCGGGACCGGCGGGCAGGGTCTTGCGGCAATGGAGCCTTGCGGTGGCGCGGCCGATAACGGTGGGACATCTGGCTAAGGCGCTGGAAGGGCTTTCGCCCGAGCGGATTGGGATGTGTCTGGATGCCACGGGAGGCACGCCGGTAGAGCGGGCGGCAAACGTGCTGGAGGCGGTGCTGGAAGGCAATCCGCGGGCCGAGACTGAGGCGCTGATCCTGGCAGACGCCGTGCTGGCTGTATCCATGAGGCAGACCCATATCCTGCCACTGCTGGCCCTTGCGCTGAAACCGCGCGATTTGCGGTTGCGGGGGGAGAAGTTGCGGCTGGCCTGCCATCGGGCGGTGGTGTTGGGGGCAGGGCAAGCGGTGCCGTTGGCGGCAGAATTGGTGAGGGCGGCGGCAAGGCTGCGGGCGGTGGTCCCAAAGCTTCGGGCAAGGGGTGCTGCGCGGGCGGTTGATCTGTTCCTGTCGCGCGATGTCCTGGCCCCCTCTGCGTTAGACTTCATGTCTGATCGCGCTGCGCGCAGGCTTTGTGAAAGGCTGGTGGAACTCGGTGCAATTCGCGAGCTGACCGGGCGGGATACATTCCGCCTTTACGGGGTCTGAACATGGCGCTGCGCGAAGAGGCAGGTCTTGACCGGGATCTGGCTGACCTGCCCGCCGATCTCCGCTGGCGGGAATGGATGCGTCGGATCGAGGCGGTGCTGTTCGCCAGCGCGGCACCGGTGGCGCGCGATGACCTGGAGAGAGTGGTGGGACAGGGGGCCTCGGTCGATCTCCTGATCGAGGATCTGGCAGTGGATCTGGAGGGCCGCCCCTATGAGGTGGCGCGGGTCGGCTCAGGCTGGACGCTGCGGACCAAGCCCGCTTATGCCCCCGCGATCCGCGCCGCAACAGATCTGGGGGGGCAAGCCCTGAACCTGTCAGAATATGATCTGGCCGTGCTGGCGGCGATTGCGTTTCACCAGCCGATCAGCCGCGACGGGTTGAAGGACATCTTCGGCAAAGAGATCAGCCGCGACCTGATCGGCCGGTTGGCTGAGCGCGACCTGATCGGCACCGGCCCCCGCGAACCCCGCCGTGGCGCGCCCTATACCTTCGTCACCACCGAGAAGTTTCTGGCCGCCTTCGGGATGGAGACCTTACGCGATCTGCCCGATCCCGAACAACTGGATGACGCTGGACTCGCCGCGCCTTGATTGCGACCGGGTCACGCCGTCTTGCACCCACTGTCCTGCGCACGATGCCTTTCACCTTCTGTCGCGTAGCCCCTAAATGGGGTCATCCTCAAATTGTGTGGCGGAACTATGCTTTAAGGTAATAGATCAGGGGGATTATCTTGAAAACGAAGAAGCGTTGGGCCCCGTGCAACGAAGTCGCGTTTGATGCGCCGAGACCGGTGGGGGAGTTGTGTCGGGCAGGCTGACGGCCCGATCAACCGCCTGAAGACCCTCAAGCGGGCTAAGTATGGCCGCGACGGTTCGGGTGTTGTTCAGAGCCAGGATGCTGTCACTGCACCACACAAAGTGAGGCAGAGCCCATTTAAGGGCTACGCGACAGCAACACACGCATGGGAAAACGCCGCCGAATGAGAGGGTCACCGCAGGGCGCGCATCGCGTTGCCGTTGCGCGGGCTGCGGTGCTTGATGGAAGGCTAACCGTTTCAAAGCGGGCCGCTTGACCACCATGTTTTGCCCCCTCCCCCTTTTTGGCTTATATGGTTAGGACCCCAGAGCCTTGCGGACATCCGGAGCGACGCGAGTTCCCAGAATCTCGATCGCGTTCATCAAGGATTTGTGGTCGAGCTGCCCGATCGCCATCTGAATGGTAATCCGGGTAAAGCCGAAAATTTCATGATGGGCGAGGATCTTGTCGGTCAGCTCTGCGGGTCCGCCCACGAACAACGCGCCGCTGGGGCCGCTCATGGCATCAAACTGATCACGGGTTGCCGGGGGCCATCCACGTTCTGCGCCAAGTCGCGTCATGACCTCGTTATGGGGGTCACTGTAAATATCGCGGGCAGCTTGACTGGTTTCGGCCACAAACCCATGCACATTCAGCGAGGTTTCAAGGCTGGCCGGGTCGTGCCCCGCCTTGCTGGCGGCAGCGCGATAAAGATCGAACAAAGGCGCAAACCGCACTGGTTCCCCACCAATTATGCCAAGCGCAAGGGGCAGGCCAAGTTTTCCGGCCCGCACCGCAGATTGCGGGGTGCCGCCTACGCCCAGCCAGATCGGCAGCTTGCCTTGATAGGGACGTGGATAGACGCCCCGATGATCGATTGCAGGCAAATATTTCGTGCGGGGCCGGCTTATGTATTCAGCTTCGTTCACCGCCATCAATAGCTGAAGTTTTTCAGCAAAAAGACCGTCGTAATCATCCAACGGAAGACCAAACAGCGGAAAGGATTCAATAAAGGCACCGCGCCCGACCATGATCTCGGCGCGCCCCTGGGTCAGGTTGTCCAGAATCGAAAACTGTTGAAAGACGCGGATCGGATCATCGGAACTCAGCACGGTAACGGCGCTGGAAAGGCGGATATTTTTGGTTTGTATAGCCGCCGCTGCCAGCGACATCGCGGGATTTGAAACCGCATAATCGGGGCGGTGATGTTCGCCGACGCCGAACCAATCCAACCCGACCTGATCCGCCAGCACGATTTCCTCAACCAGATTGCGCAGCCTTTGCGAAGGGCTGATACTGCCGTCCCGGCCAGTACCCTACTCTGCGAATGTGTATATTCCAATTTGCACGATGTGGCCTTATTTAGGGCGGGCTTTAGGGCGGGGGCGAATGGCTCGCCCCCGCACATATATTTGTGAATTCTAGCCGCCAAACAGGGCCAGAACCGGTGCAAACGCATCCTTCCACGAGGCGCGCGCCTCAAGTCGTTCGATCCAGGCCGCGACATTCGGAAGAGCGTCAAGCGAGATCTCAGACTGCACACGATACATGAATGTCGAGGCCAGCGCAAAATCCGCGACGCTCAGATCGCCCGCGATCCAGTCCTTGCCCGCGAGGCCGATTTCCAGCACGGCCAGAAACTGAGCGACATTTTTCAACTCACTGTCGACAACGCTTTGATCCGGCTCTCCCATGCCGAACTTCGCCTTCAGGAACCGCTCGAACGACAGCTTCTGCATCGCCGGGCCAAGGTGTATCGTCTGCCAGTAAAGCCACTGATCCACCGTTGCGCGGGCCTTTGGGTCGTCGGGATAAAGACCGCGCTCGGGTTTCTTGCTTGCCAGATACGAATTGATGGCGCGCGATTCCCAGACCACGAAATCGCCGTCCACCAGCACTGGGACCTTGGCGTTGGGGTTCATTGCCAGGAATTCAACGCTGCGGTTGTCGCCGCCGCGTATGTTGACCTCGATGATCTCAAGGTCGATCCCCAGTTCCAGGGCAACCGCCCGCACCCGAAGGGCGTTGGGCGAGAAATTGGCGTTGTAAAGCTTCATGATGGGTTCCTTAATGCGCCGGTGGGGTCAACAGAGCCGCCTTGTTGGCAATCAAAAAGTCACGCGCCGACTGGCCGGCTTGTCCGGTCAGTTTTTCCAGATCACCCGTTGCAACATTCAGATAGTCCTTGGCCATCGCCTCGTCGAAGGACGCAAAAACCTTTGCCATGAACTCTGGCAAGCCAGCGCCGATCATGGCCTGAACCAGATCGTCGGTTGAGATCGGGATATAGGGGATATCCTTGCCCGAGATTTCCGACAGGATGGCCGCGATGTCACCTTGGGAAAGCGCCGCAGGGCCGGTGATGTCCAGAACACTTGAACCGGTTTCCTGCATCAGGGCCGCTGCGGCGGCGCGGGCGCAATCGGCGCGGGTAACATAGCCAGTTTTCCCCTCAGCAGCAGCGGCGAAATGCTGCCCCATACCAATGCTTTGGCCACCACCCATCAGCACCAGATCGGTGTAAAGGTTGTTGCGCAGGATGGTATAGCTGGCACCGGTTTCTTTAATCAGCGCTTCGGTGTCGCAGTGATCCTTGGAGAACGTGATCGGGCTTTCCTCAACCGGGTTTGTCAGCGAGGTATAGACGATATGTGTGATCCCTTCCTTCATCGCGGCTGCGACGGCGTGTTTATGCGCTTCCAGTCGCTTTCCTGGTTCCAGATCGTCGGTCGAAATGATCAGCAGACGCTTGCCACCGGCAAAAGCCGCGCTCAGCGATGCGGGGTCATTGAAGTCACCCTTGCGGGCCTCGACTCCCTTGTCAGCCAGATCGGCCAGCTTTTCCGGCGAACGCGAAACGGCGATGATCGGACCGGCACCGGCCGCAATCAGATTGGCGATGACCTGTCGGCCAAGTTGGCCGGATGCACCGGTGACGATGAAAGGGCCGTTTTGAATGGTTGTCATTGGGTTTTCCTTGATTTTTCGGGTTGGATCTGGATGTTCAAGCGTCAGATGGGACTCAGCCGAAAGTAAACGCGCTTTCGACTGCGCCTAGCACGTGATCCTCCAACGTTTTCACGCCTTTGTCGGCAAGGGCTGCCCCCGCGACCACATGCAGCGGAATCAGATGTTCCTCGCGCGGGTTTGCATCGCGGGCACCGGGAGCGGCGGCCCATTGTGCCAGCATTCGATCACGCTCTACCGGATCGGTGCGGGTGGCCGCATCGCTTAGCCAGCGGTCAAATTCCTGCCCGTTCACGAAATCGGCGGCGCCACCCCGCATCGCGCGCATCATTTTTTGCATGTTATGATAGGTGTTGCCCGAACCGATGATCAGAACACCTTCATCTCGCAACGGTGCCAATGCCCGCCCGACCGCAATATGCGCAGCCGGGTCAAGATCACTTCGCAGGCTCAGCTGTACACAGGGAATGTCGGCCTGCGGAAAGGCCACCTTGAGCGGAATGAACACGCCGTGATCGTAACCGCGCGCTTCATCAACGGGGCAGGGAAACCCGGCCGCCTCGAGCAGCGCCTGCACCCTGTCGGATAGCGCAGGAGCGCCGGGCGCGGGCCAGGTCAGTTCGTAGGTGTGGGGTGGAAACCCGTTATAATCGAACAACAGCGGTGGGGCCGGGTTTCTTTGCACGGTGAACTGCGGCTCTTCCCAATGGCCCGAAATCACCAGCAATGCCTTGGGGGCTTGCGGCAGTGATGCCGGTAAATCCGCAAGGAACTCGCGCTGCCGGTTCCAGGTTTCCGGCGGGTTCCAGTCCATGAAGAAACATGGGCCTCCACCGTGTGGAATGAACATCGTCGGCATCCGAGTCATGTACTGCGTCCTTTCGCTTGTTTTACTGGCAGAGCGTGATGGCCAGCCCGGCATGTGGCCGCCGGAAAATCCGGTTAAGCGGCGCTCTTCAGCATATCACCGTAGGGTGATTTCTTTGCGCGCACCCGGTTTTGCGTCAGGAACGACACAATCAGCGCAATCAAGGTAACAATCGCCGGCAACGAGTTCGGAGAATCGGCCGCAGCCATATGCGCCGAGGCGGCCAGCAACAGGTGCCAGAACATCGCCGCATAGGCGAAATCGGACAGAAACGTCGACGGGCGCCAAAGGATGACTACGGCCGCCACGACCTTCAGCACGGCCAACGGCCAAATTATGTAGGTTGGGTACTTCAACAGGCCCTCATACATTCCCACAACCATGTCATGCGAGGAAATGTAAAATGCCCCTGCGCCAAGATAGACAAATGCAACCAGCCCGGTTGCAGCCCAGTAAGTAATTTTCGCAGATTTGTCGCTCATCCAGACGCCCTCCATTTTGTATAAATTGCCCGGGCATTCTTCCCTATGGGTTATCCTTGCCAGGTTTTGCATTTCACTTTAGTGTTAATAAGCGTCTTGGTTTAAAAGGAAAAGTAGGCACGGAAAAGTAACCATCCATGGAGAACCTCAAAGTGAAACAGAAAACACCGCCCGCATGTCCCATGGACTCCATTCTGCGCCTGCTGATGGGTCCGTGGACAACCTATATTCTCTGGGTCCTTAGCGATGGCGGGCCGCAACGTTTCGGGGCGCTGAGGCGGGCAGTGCCGGGAATCTCAACCCGGGTGCTGACGGAACGGCTGCGAATGTTGCAGGCGGCCGGAGTGATCTGGCGCGATCAGACCCAAACGATCCCACCCGCGGTTACCTATGGTCTGGCTGAGCGAGGTGACGATCTTCGCCAAGTGCTCGAATCCTTAGGTGAAATTGCGCAACGGTGGCAATACGAAGGGGCGTTTGAAACGGGCGATGTTGCTGCATAACAGCGTCATCATCAAACGGCACAGCCATGCCTCGGCCCGGCATGGTACCTGGCTGGGCGGGATGCTGACACGCAAGCCGCCGATGCTGGTGCGGGTGGCGTTGGCCAACAAGATGGCGCGGATCGTCTGGGCCTTGATGGTCCGGGGCGGCGTCTACCAGTCTACGGCCGCGGCGGCATAAGCCGACCGCCGGTCGCGAGGACGTCGGAGCGGAAAAGGGCAAGGAGCAGTTTGGCGCAATAGTCGTGAGATGGGATCGGGAGAACCAGTGTGCAACAGAGTGCCTTCGAGCACGCGGCTTTGATCTGGACCCGACCTTCGAACACCATACGGGCCCGCGGCATGTGAGACGCCGCATCATGAGGCCGGACACATGTCAGCACCCGATGACGCGCCAAGACCAGCTTAGAAAATACCACTTGCGCAAGGGGCGGTTACACATGACCATTCCAAAGACGCCACCTCACCGCTGCAATATCCTCAAGAAATTCCTCTTGCTCGTCCGGCGGCAGTCGGCGCGCCAACCACTTGGAAGTCTGCTCAATGGGGCGCAGCTTCATGGCAATGTGAAACCAATCGAGGATGTGCGTGGCCGGCTGCGGAAGTACTGATTTCAATCGCTTCAGACAGTCCTCACCATCAGAAATCACACTGATTTCGCCCTTGCCCTCGTATCCGAGACGTTTGAGGGCAAGCAGCCCTTCTGCCCTCATTCTCCGTCGCGATGTACCAGAAAAGGCGAACAGAACTCCTCGGTCGGATCCGACCCCGCCACGACTTGCATGACAAATGACCGCTTCGAAGCTGCGCGTTTTTTGGCCCAGAACTTTCGGGATGTGAGCAGTGTCAATGCTGAGGACAAACTCCCGTTCTGGGTCTCCAGGCAGTGGCAGCTCGCGTTGACGACGTGAGAAACGCGCGAAAGTTGGTGATGCCCTGAGGGGCGGCATATCATGGCGGTGTTCAGACGCCGTCAATTCTCAGCCGAGAAAGGGATATGCCACATGCCAGAGACTACCATCACTGAACTGCCCGATCCATCAGGATTTGGCTCCGACCCGTTCAGCGACGTTCTGCGCGATGGAGCGCGCAAGCTGATCGAACAGGCGATCCACGCCGAGCTGGCCGCGCTCATGAACGCCTTCTCCGGGGACAAGCTCGAGGACGGGCGGGCACGCCTGGTCCGACACGGTCATCTGCCCGAACGCGAGGTGATGACCGGCATTGGTCCGGTGCCCGTGAAGGTGCCACGCGTGCGGGATCGGGGTGCTGGCGAAGACAAGGTCACTTTCACGCCCAGCATCCTGCCGCGGTATTTGCGCAAGGCGAAATCGGTCGAGGACCTGCTGCCTTGGCTTTATCTCAAGGGCGTGTCCACAGGCGACTTTACCGAGGCTTTGGAGGCCCTGCTGGGCCCGAATGCCAAGGGCTTGTCTGCCAAGACCGTCACCCGGCTAAAGGCCGACTGGTGGCACGACTATGAGGCTTGGCAGAAACGCGACCTCGGCACGCGGCGGTTCCTCTACATCTGGGCGGACGGGGTCTACTTCAAACCGCGCATGGCCGAGGAAAAACAATGTGTTCTGGTGATCGTCGGGGCGGACGAATACGGCCGCAAGGAGTTGCTGGCGATGACCGACGGCTTCCGCGAAAGCACCCAGAGCTGGCGTGAGGTGCTTCTCGATCTCAAGCGCCGCGGCCTGAAACAGGACCCGAAACTCGCCATCGGTGACGGCGCGCTCGGATTCTGGACGGCCCTGCGCGAGGTGTTCGCCACGACCAGGGAACAGCGCTGTTGGGTCCATAAAACCATGAACGTGCTGAACGCGCTGCCGAAATCCAGCCAAGCCAAGGCCAAGGGCCATCTGCACGACATCTGGCAGGCCGAGACAAAGGCCAAAGCCAACGTCGCCTTCGATTTCTTCGTCGAAACCTACGGGGTGAAATGGGACAAGGCGGTGGACAAGCTGGTCAAGGACCGGGACGCGCTGCTGACCTTCTACGACTATCCGGCCGAGCAATGGAAACACATCCGGACGTCAAACCCGATCGAGAGCACCTTCGCCACCGTCCGACATCGAACGAAACGCACCAAGGGGTGTCTCAGCCGAAAGACCGGTCTGGCCATGGCCTTCAAGCTGATGATGTCGGCGCAGAAGAAATGGCGCAAACTCGACGGCCGAAACCGCCTGCCCGAGATCATCCAAGGGGTTGAGTTCCGCGACGGCCTCAGCCAACTTCAAACTGCCGCTTGATCAGCGGATCAATGATTGAACCAGGCTGGCGGAAGGGGATGATCGTGGTATCATCTGTCATAGGCGTATCGCTCCTCTGGAGGTTCTGGCTGGCCTAGACACCCGCCACGATACGCCGCCTCCTCAAATCCCATCACCCAGATTCACGCATAGCCCCGTCACCCCAGGGCTATCGCGTTTGGTAACCCATGGGCAAAATACGAGAACATATCATGACCAAAAAGGCACGCCTCGTCGTGTTCGATGCCGGAATTCCATGTCAAAAGACTTCAACGCGACCACCCAGACCCAAGCGCGTCAGAGCTCGGTGCCAGGAAATCTATTCCTACCTTGCGAACAACTTCGACGCGCTCGTCGACTACGGCCATCGACACCGGAATGGCCTCGCAGTTTCGTCGTCCCGGGCAGAAGGCTGTGTTGATGACATCGGCAACACCCGCACGGGCAAGCGACGGCGCATGAGATGGTCACCGCGGGGCGCGCGTCGGGTTGCCGTCACTCGGGGCGCCGTGCTTGACGGAAGGCTAGGCGTCTCAAAGCGGGCCGCTTGACCTCCAGCTTTTGCCCACTCCCAAAGACAGCAATTATTGACCCTTTCCCGAGCCATTTGAATCGCACTCACGGCTTGAACTTGGTCCGCATCTTCGCTAATATTCTAACAGATGTTAGATTATTAGCGAAGGGATCATATGACCTCCCCACTTCATCAGCTGAAAATCATCGAGCTCGGTCATGTTATTGCTGGACCACTCTCGACCTCGCTGCTTTCTGATTTTGGGGCAGACGTCATCAAGATCGAGGCGCCCAACCGAACGGACATGATGCGCGACCTCGGGCCCAAGGCCGGGGACGGGGTCGGCGTCTGGTGGAAGACGCTTGGCCGCAACAAGAAGATTCTGAGCCTCGACTGGAAGTCGGGCGAAGGACGGGACATCCTGCGCAGACTGGTTGAAAGCGCCGACGTACTTGTTGAAAATTTCCGGCCAGGCGTGCTTGAACGTGCGGGTATCGGGCCCGAAACTCTGCATGAGTGGAACCCGGATCTGGTTATTCTGCGCGTTTCGGGTTACGGTCAGGGCGGCCCGATGCGGGACGTGCCCGCTTTCGGGCGCGCGGCAGAGGCGATGAGTGGTCTCGCCCATCTGACTGGTTTTGCGGACGGGCCACCGATGCACCCCGGATTTCCAGCGGCCGACAGCACGACAGGGTTGATGGGTGCTTTGGGGATCATGATCGCGCTGTTTGCCCGGGAAAAAGGGATTGCGCGTGGTCAGGTCGTCGATCTTGCGGTGTTCGAGGCGCTGCTTCGACTGATGGACTATCCCGTGCCCGCATTGACGGGCGCGAACCTCTCGCCGCGGCGCAACGGGCTGCGCCAGCCGATGGATTTTGCGCCGGGGGGCATGTTCCGAACCTCTGATGGGGTGTGGGTGACCGTTTCGGCTGGCAGTGCAGAAACAGCGCAACGCCTGTTGCGGGCGGTCGGCGGAGACGCGCTGGCCGATGATCCGCGGTTCGCTACTCTCGGCGAGATGTCGCAGCATATGGCCGTGGTCTTCGACGCCATAAACGATTTCGTCACGCAACACACGCTTGCGGAAGTCGAGGCGGAGTTTGCCCACCATGATGCGGTTGCCTCTCGTGTGCTGAGCGTCGAGGAGATCATGACGAATGAGCAGATACGTCATCGCGGCGACATCGTATCGGTTGAGGGCGAGCAAACGCAGGTGATTGGACCTATTCCGCATCTCAGCGCCACCCCCGGTGAGTTGCGCTGGCTAGGGCGGCCGCCGGGCGCGGACAGCCGAAGCATTCTGCGCAATCTTGGATATGCCGATGACCGGATCACTGCCCTGTGTGAGGCGGGGTTTGTAGGTTTGGATGGGAGCGAGACACAATGACATTTCGGATGACGGGTGATCAAAAGGAAATTCGAGATCAGATCCTGCGTATATGTGCGCAGTTCGATGACGACTTCTGGCTGGACCGGGATCGGAACGGGGGTTTCCCGCATGAATTGCACAGGGCGATGGCAGATGGTGGCTGGCTTGGTATTGCCATGCCGGAAGACGTCGGCGGTTCTGGTCTAGGGATCACCGAAGCGACCATCATGATGCAGGCGATTGCCGAATCGGGGGCTGGCGCCAGCGGGGCCTCGGCCATCCACATGAACATTTTCGGGCTCAACCCGGTGGTCAAGTTCGGAACCGATGAACAGCGCGCGCGTATGCTGCCCCCCCTGATCGCCGGCGATCAAAAAGCTTGTTTCGCTGTAACCGAGCCGACGACCGGGCTGGATACGACCAAGCTGAAAACCATGGCGGTGCGACAGGGAGATAGGTATGTAGTGCACGGGCAGAAGGTCTGGATTTCGACCGCGCAGGTGGCGGACAAAATGTTACTTTTGGCCAGAACAACGCGGCTTGAGGATGTGATCAACCCGACCGAAGGGCTGAGCCTGTTCTATACCGATCTCAACCGCGATTTCGTTGATGTGCGAGAGATCGAAAAGATGGGGCGTAAGGCGGTCGATTCGAACGAGGTTTTCATAGACGGGCTGCCTATACCGGCTGAAGACCTGATCGGAGAAGAGGGCAAGGGTTTCCGGCAAATCCTGCATGGGCTGAACCCGGAACGCATCCTGGTGGCAGGCGAATGTATCGGCATCGCCCGCAATGCTCTGGCACGCGCAGCGCAATATGCCAAAGAACGGGTGGTTTTCGACCGGCCAATCGGTCAGAATCAGGGCGTTCAGCATCCGCTGGCTCAGGCTTGGGCGCGGGTGGAATCGGCCAATCTCATGGTGATGCACGCCGCTGCCCTTTACGATGCGGGAGAGCCTTGCGGCATCGAAGCGAACGCAGCCAAGCTTTTGGCCGCCGACGCCGCGGTCGAGGCAACCGAGGCCGCACAGATCACCTTTGGCGGATTCGGATACGCCAAGGAATATCACGTGGAGCGGCTGGTCCGGGAAGCACTGTTGTTCCGTATCGTACCGGTGACGCCACAGATGCTTTTGTCGTTCATAGCGGAAAAAGCGCTTGGACTTCCAAAGTCTTACTGACCGCGAGTCACGTTCTGGGAGAGTGTACATTCTCTGCTTGTTTTTTTTCTAACGAACGTTAGAATATTGAAAAATGCCCCAACCGGGGAACAAGGGAGGAGGCGTCATGAGTGAGACGCAGTTCGGGTCTTCGCGAGAGGACCTGTCAAAACGTACAACCGTTTACGCACAAGATTTGTTCGCGGGAAAAAACGTCGTTGTAACCGGCGCAGGTGGCGGATTGGGGCTGGCAATTGCGGTTCTGTTCGCCAAGCTGGGCGCCAATCTGGCGATCAATGGACGCAACGAGGAAAAGCTGGCCTCGGCCAAAGAGTACCTCGAGAGCTTTGGCGGCAGGGTTCTCGCCAAGCCCATGACCATCCGTGACCCTGAACAGGTCGAGGATTTTGTCGCCAAGACAAATCAGGAATTCGGTTCCATAGACGTTTTGGTGAACAATGCAGGGGGCCAGTTTCCGCAGGCCGCGCTGGATTTTTCCTCGAAAGGTTGGAACGCCGTTATAGACACCAACCTCAACGGAACCTGGTGGATGATGCAGTCCACCGCGCGCCACTGGGTTGCGAGCAAGAAACCGGGTTCCATCGTGAACATCGTGGCCGATATCTGGCGCGGCATGCCCGGCATCGCGCATACCTGTGCCGCGCGGGCAGGGGTGATATACTTGTCCAAATCGGTCGCGGTAGAGTGGGCGCCGCATGGGATTCGCGTGAACTGCGTGGCACCGGGTTGCTGTGAAAGCAACGGTTTCGGGAATTATCCTGCAGAGGGTGCCGCAACCTTTCAGGACTCCAATCCGATGCGGCACGCCGGGGACGAATGGGATGTCGCTGAAGGCGTTGTCTATATGGCAGCCAATTCCGGTAAATTTGTAACCGGCGAAGTTCTGAACATCGACGGTGGGCAACAATTGTGGGGAGATCCATGGCCAACGGGGCGACCGGACTACTTCCGGATTTCCTGATGAAAGCCATGAACCTTAGTGGGGACAATAGGATCTACATGACGACGAAAAACAAAATTTCAGCTGGCGCCGATGACGGGTCGATACTCGAGTGCAGCGGGATCGAACGCCGGTTTGGCGGCATCGTCGCTGTTACGGGGGTGGATCTCGTTATTCAACGGGGAGAAATCTTTGGGCTTGTCGGTCCGAATGGGAGTGGCAAGACAACACTGACGAACGCTATCACCGGGTTTTACCCGCCAAATGTGGGGGCTGTACGGCTGGCCGGGCGCGACATCACGGGCATGGCTCCTCACAAGGTGGCCAAGCTCGGGGTTGCCAGAACGTTCCAGAACCTTGCCCTGTTCAACGGGATGAGTGTTCTCGACAACATCTTGCTCGGGCGGCACATCCACCTGAAACCGGGCGTCCTGCGCACGGCGCTCTATTGGTGGGCCGCACGACATGAAGAAATCGAGAACCGCAAGATCGTCGAGGAGGTGATCGAGTTTCTGCAGCTTGAAGGCATTCGGCATGAATTGGTCGACGGTCTTCCGATCGGGCTGAAAAAGCGGGTCGAGCTTGCACGGGCACTTGTGGCAGAGCCGCAGATGTTGATCCTTGATGAGCCGATGGCGGGCATGAATCAGGAAGAGAAGGGGTATATGTCCCGCTTCATTCTGGATGCCCGTGCCGAACGTGGCGTCAGCGTTCTCCTGATCGAGCACCATATGGATGTCATAACTGGCATTTGTGATCGGATGCTGGCGTTGAATTATGGCGAAATGATCGCCAGCGGCATTCCGAAGGACGTTGTAAAAGACCCGCGGGTCGTCAAGGCATATATCGGAGGGTCGCATGACTGATTTGACGGAGAAAATGTCTTCGGGCGGCGAAACGATTGGTGCACTTCTGGCGCGGAACGCGTCGCGCCACGGAAAGGATATCGCGCTTCGCGAAAAGAAACGCGGGATCTGGGAAGAAACCACTTGGGCGGAATACGCCGAAGAGGTGCTTGCCTGCGCGGCCGGACTTGAAAAGATCGGCGTAGGGCCGGGCAAGGCTGTACTTATCCTGGGCGACAACCGTGCACGGCTATATGGCGGCATGCTGGCTGTTTCGTTGCTCGGTGCATATGCAATGCCGGCTTATCCCGGCGCGACACTCGAAGAACTTCGGCACTTTCTTGGCGAAGTCGAAATCGTCGCGGCCATCGCCGAAGATCAGGAGCAGGTCGACAAGATCCTGGAACTGAAGGGCGCGGGCGCTGAGGGTATCAGCCACATCATTTATGATGAAGCGCGAGGCCTCGGATTCTATGAGGTTGAAGGGCTGATGTCCTGGGATCACCTGATCGAAGTCGGGCAGCACGATCTTAATGAAACCCCGGGCTTGCGCGAAGAGCTCTTTGGTCGGGCAAAGCCCGGCGATCCGGCCATTTTCCTGCATTCGTCAGGGACCACTGGAAAGCCGAAAGGTATCGTTCTGAGTCAAAAGAACGTTCTTGCTGCGGCCAGGAACGGGCATGCAGCGGGTGTATTCGAGGAAAACGAGGAAATCCTCGCCTATCTGCCGATGGCCTGGGTGGGCGACTTCGCCATTACCGTCGCGGCGGCGCTGCTCTGTCGGTTCACCGTGAACGTGCCTGAACGTCAGGAAACCGTCGTTCGCGACATGCGCGAAATCGCTCCGACATTCTATCTGGCGGCACCGAGAAGCTGGGATCAAATGCTGACGACGATCCAGGTGGGCATGGAGAACTCGACCCCGGTCAAGAAATGGCTTTACCATTTCTTCATGGACCGGGCGATCGCCGCCGAGACACGCAAGCTGAATGGTAAAAGCGGCGGGCTGCTAGAGCCTTTGGGCCGACTTTTGGGTGAGGTGATGGTTTTTGGTCCGATCAAGGATCAATTTGGCATGAGCCGCCTGAGGAGTGCGTTTACCGGTGGTGAGGCGATTGGCGAAGATACCTTCGTGTTCTACCGCGCCCTCGGGATCAAGCTGCGCCAGTTTTACGGCCAGACAGAGAACAGCGCGATCACCGCGATGCAGGCCCCCAACGAAGTGCGCCTGCATACCGTCGGCAAGCCCGTGCCGGGTGTCGAGGCAAAGATTGACGAGAGCGGTGAAATCCTCTTGCGCGCGGAAAGCGTGTTTGAAGGGTATTTCAACAAACCCGAAGCGACCGCCGAAGCCCTGACGGACGGGTGGCTGCGTACTGGCGATGCCGGTTACTTGGAGAAAGACGGCCAACTGGTTGTTCTGGGACGTGTCTCCGAGGTCATGCATACGGCCGGAGGCGAGCGCTATGTGCCAAACTACATCGAGAACCGGTTGAAGTTCAGCCCGTATATCAAGGATGCGGCTGTTATCGGTGCCGGTCTGGACGAATTGACGGCCATGGTCTGCATGGATTTCGAGGCAGTGGGACACTGGGCCGAAGTGAACGGAGTTCCTTATGTGTCCTATTCCGATCTGTCTCAACGCGACGAGGTCGCCGCGCTGCTGCGCCCTGCTTTCGAAAGGGTAAACAAGGTCGTCACCGAGCCGCTTCGCCTGAAGCGCTTTGTCTGCCTTCCAAAGGAATTCGACCCGGACGATGGTGAGATAACGCGGACCCGAAAACTGCGACGCAAGGTCGTGCAGGAGCGCTATGCCGACGTAATCGCGGCGCTCTACGATGGTACAAAAGAGGTCCATGTAAGCGCGCAGGTGACTTACGAGACCGGGGAAGTAGGGAAGGTCGAAAGAAGCCTTCCCGTTAGGGAGGTATAAATGGATTGGGTCTTTCTATCCGAACTTGCGATCAACGGAGCCCTGACGGGTCTGTTGTATGCGCTGTTCGCCATCGGCCTCGTGCTGATCTACAAGGCCTCCTCTGTGCCCAATCTGGCGCAGGGCGGGCTGACGATGGTGGGAGCCTATGTGGTTCTTGCCTTGTCGCACGATGCGGGTTTGCCATTGTGGCTGGCCATTCCGCTTGCCGCAGTTATCATGTTCGGCTTGGGTTTTGGCATCGAGCGGGTGGCGCTTCGGCGCCTCGCCGGCCGACCGGTCATCATGATCCTGATGATGACACTTGGCCTCGACATCTTTCTGCGGGGCACAACGCTTGCGATCTGGGGTGGGACATCGCGTTCGGTGGAACTGGGCGTCAGCTATGAACCGTTGTTCCTGGGTGACATCTTCCTCAGCCGCATCCATCTGGTCGGAGCCGGCGTTGCGCTTGCCCTCTTTGTCGCTTTCATGGTGTTCTTTCGAACCCGGACCGGGATCAAATTGCGGGCGATCGCGGATGATTACATGGCATCATGGTCGGTCGGGATCTCGGTCGAACACGGTGTCGGGCTGTCCTGGGCCCTTGCGTCTGTGGTGGCCGTGGCGACAGGTGTCATCTGGGGCGAGATTCAGGGTGTCGATCAGGCTCTGTCGCTTCTGCTTCTCAAAGGTCTGACTGTCGCAGTTTTGGGCGGTCTCGACAGCATTCTGGGCGCGGTCGTAGCTGGCATCATTCTGGGTGTGATCGAAAATGTCGGCGCGGAATTTCTTGATCCGCTTGTCGGAGGCGGCAGCCGCGAACTCATCGTCGCCGCCGTGCTCATTCTGACGGTCATGATCCGTCCGCATGGACTGTTTGGCCGTCACGACATCGAAAGGGTGTAAGAGATGCTTTATAGACTTTCCGGAGTCCACCATGCGAACTATGTTTCGGATAGCCGTATCTTCAAGGTACCTGCTGACCGTAACCTGACCGCATTTATTTTTCTGTTGGGTCTTGCTGCGCCGTTCATCATACCGTCGCTCTACCTGAACAGTTACATGTTGCCTTGGCTGATCTGGACGGCCGCCGCGCTTGGGCTGAACCTGGTGACAGGTTGGGCTGGCCAGCTTCACCTGGGCTATGCTGCCGTAATGGCGGTCGGAGCGTATTCGGCGATTCACGCCGCGCGCTTCGGGGTGCCATGGGAATTCGCCCTGATAATCGGCGGGTTGACGTCATCTGTGATCGGCAGCCTGTTCGCCTTTGCCGCATTGCGGGTCAAGGGTCTCTATCTCGCACTCACGACTCTTGCGATGCAATTCGTGATGGACTGGGTTCTGACCCACTCGCCGATGATTTCAGGTGGCTCGCACGCATCGCTTCAAGCGCCCACGCTGGCGCTGCTCGGGCAGGAGATTACTTCTGATACCGGGTATTACTATGTTGTCTTCGGATGGTGTGTGCTGGTGACGATTTTCATGCTCAACCTCAAACGCACCGCGCTTGGCCGTGCCTTGGTCGCCGTGCGGGAAAAAGACTTTGCCGCAGCGATCTTGGGTGTGAACAGTTTCTATTACAAGATCCTGGCCTTCGCGACCTCGTCTTTCATTGCGGGTGTCAGTGGTGCCTTGCTTGTCGCCACCTTCTACTTTCTTGCAGCGCCAGAGCAGTTCTCAGTCTCCGTTTCAATCCAGGTTCTTGCTATGGTGATCGTTGGCGGTCTTGGCAGTATTATCGGATCCTATTTCGGTGTTGCCATGATCCTTCTTGTTCCCGGTCTGGTGAACGGTCTCGTCGTCGCGATGAGCAACGGGCTTGGCACGCAGGTCAACGTGGAAACTCTCGCTCACATTCCAAATGCGGTCTATGGCGCGCTGATCGTCATTATCCTTCTGATCGAACCGCTTGGATTGGGAAAACTCTACGGCAACATCAGAGACTACCTGATGGTCTGGCCCTTCGATCAGTTTAAGAAATAAGGGAAATGCCGATGCAAGAAAAAGCTGAAGCCGCGCCCATTCTGTCAATGAACAGTGTCGAGGTGCTTTACGACAATATAATACTGGCGATCAAAGGTGTTTCGATCCAGGTGCCGACGGGCGAGATGATCGCGCTCCTGGGCTCGAACGGAGCGGGAAAAAGCACAACGCTAAAAGCGATCAGCGGTCTTTTGAAGGCAGAGCGCGGACGCATCAGCCGAGGTGAAATAGCGTTCCAGGGAACAGACATAACCGAAGTGCTTGCGCAAAACCGCGTCGGGATGGGTATCTGTCACGTCATCGAAGGACGGCGCGTTTTCGAACACTTGACCCCCGACGAAAACCTGACCGCCGCTGCGCCGCGCGGAATGTCCCGATCGGCGCTGAATGCAGAAAAAGAAAAGATCTACAACTATTTCCCGCGGCTTGCAGAACGCCGTAATTCGCAGGCGGGGTATCTGTCGGGCGGCGAACAGCAAATGCTTGCCATTGGCCGAGCTCTTGTGACCCAGCCGAGTCTGCTGATGCTCGACGAGCCGAGTCTTGGGCTTGCCCCGTTCCTCGTCGAGGAGATCTTCGGCATCCTGCAAAAGATCAATCGGGAAGAGGGCATGTCGGTCCTGCTGGTGGAGCAGAACGCACTGGCCGCTCTGGAGATTGTTTCGCAAGGGTACCTTATCGAGAACGGCCGCGTGGTCATGCACGGCACGGCCGAGGCCCTCAAATCCAACTCCGACATCCAGGAATTCTACCTGGGCGGCGGCGAAGGTACCGACTTTCACAGTGTTAAGCATTACAGCCGACGCAAGCGCTGGCTGAGTTAAGTCTCTAGACGCAGATTGTTCAGGGAGGACAAGATGAAGAAACTTACTAAGGCATTGACTGTATTTTCCATGATGGGGAGTTGGATGGCCGGAACCCAGGCTCTGGCGGAGCCATTCAAGGTCGGGGTTTGCTATGATCTCAGCAAGGCCTATACCTTCGCCACGCCGCAGGTGTCGCAGGCGGCAATGGATCTGGCTAAGCTGGTCAACATGCAGGGCGGGATCGGTGGCGAGCCAGTCGAAGTTATCGTTCGCGACCACGGAAACGAACCGCAGCGCGGCATCGAGTGTTATTCAAAGCTCAGCCGCGAAGGCGTCTTCGTCTTTGACACGCTTTCCACGCCTGTGTCTCTGGCAGTCCTGCCGCGGGCCATGGAAGATGAGAACATTCTGATGCAGTCACTTGTCGGTCGCGGCGATGCCGTAGACGGCACGGTCTTTGACTGGGTCTATCCGATCGGGCCGACTTATTGGGGACAGGCAGCCAACGACGTTGCCTATATCAAGCAATTGCATGACGGCGACATGTCGGATGTGAAGGTGGGCTTTGTCTATTTCGATTACCCCTTCGGGCAGGAGCCGATCGAGATTCTGAAAACCTTGGCCGAGAAGGAGGGTTTCGAGCTCCAACTCTACCCTGTGCCGCTGCCGGGCAGCGATCAGGCCAGTGTGTGGAGTAAGGTACGCCGTGAAAACCCCGACCATGTGATCGTCTGGATGCTCGGAGGCGCGCATGTCGTCGCCTCAAAAGAGATGAAGCGAAATGGCATTCCGATGGAGAAGTACATTTCGGTCAACTGGCTGAACGAAGTGGATATTGCCAATATCGGCAACGAAGCAGCTATCGGTATCAAGCGCGGCACCAATGTCGTGGGTGGACAGGATGTTGCCTTGCGACAAGAAATCATGACCGAGCTCTACGACAAGGGGCAAGGTTCCGGCCCGCTAGAGAAGACCCAGGACGTTTTCTATAACACCGGACTGGCCATGTACTCCATCGTGTTTGAGGCCGCGCGCAAAGCGGTCGAAAGCGAAGGTCTTCCGATCACCGCAAAGTCCTACAAGGCGGGACTGGAGTCGCTTGAAGGCTACGACGCGAACGGATTGATGGCACCTATTACCGTGACTGCCAAGGATCATGGCGGCGGTGGCAAGACACGCATCGAGATGTGGGACGGTAAGGCCTGGGTGCCGCAAACCGACTGGATATCTGAATATACTGATGTCGTATGGGAAGTGGTGAAGAAAAGCTCTTCGACATACCAACAGTAAGAAACGACCAAGAGTTGGGGAAAAAAACCGTTTACGGCTGCGGCTCACCCCAAAGACTGATCAAGCTGTTCGACTATCAACCATGGGAGGAATACACCGTGAAACTTACGAAACAACTCAAGACTGTGGCGCTCGCCGCAGCTTTGGCGGCAGGCGGGACAGTCGCGTCCGCGCAAGACAAAGATCCGATCCGGTTCGGACTCTGTTTCGACCTCAGCAAATCTTACACTTTCATCTCTCCTCAAGTGGCCCAGGCCGCGCAGGACCTTGCGATGTATACCAACGACAACGGTGGCATCGAGGGGCATCCGGTCGAGATCATCGTTCGTGATCATGGCAACGAACCGCAACGTGGCGTGGAATGCTATGAGCAGCTCAAGCGTGACGGTGTTTTCCTTTTCAACTTCCTGTCCACGCCCGTCACGAACGCGGTCCTGCCGCGGGCCATGAAGGACGGAAACGTTCTGATGCAGTCCTTCGTTGGCCGCGGCGACGCGGTTGACGGTGAAGTGTTCGACTGGGTGTTCCCGGTTGGTCCGACTTATTGGCAGCAGGCCGCCAACGATGTCGCCTTCATCAAAGGCCAGATGGGTGGCGATCTGTCCAAGGCAAAGATCGGCTTTGCCTATCTTGATTATCCGTTTGGCCAGGAACCGATCGAGATTCTGAAAACCCTGGCCGAGAAGGAAGGTTTCGAGCTCCAACTCTACCCTGTGCCGCTGCCGGGCAGCGATCAGGCCAGTGTGTGGAGTAAGGTTCGCCGCGACAAGCCGGACTATGTGATCAGCTGGCTGCTGGCCGGTGGGCATGTTGTCGCGGCCAAGGAAATGCGCCGCAACGGGTTCCCGATTGACCGTTACCTGTCGGTGAACTGGATGAACGAGGTCGATATCAAGAACATCGGCGCGGAAGACGCGAAGGGCATCCTTCGCGGGACAAATGTCGCCGGCGGCCAGGAAGTGCCGATCGTCAAGACGATGCTGGAAACCTACTATGCCAATGGCAAAGGCAGCGGTCCCGAGAGCTTGGTTCGCGACGTGTATTATAACACTGGGATGGCAATTTACTCGGTCGGTTTCGAGGCAGCGCGTATCGCGATTGCCGAGAAAGGTTGGCCCATTACGCCGGAAAGCATGAAGGCGGCTTATGAATCGATTGAGAACTTCGATGGCAATGGCGTCATGGCACCCGTCACTGTCACTGCGAACGACCACGGCGGCGGCGGCAAGACGCGCGTCGAACAATGGGACGGGTCAAACTGGGCTCCGTTGACCGACTGGAGCGCCGACTATCTTGACGTTGTCTGGGAGGTCATCAAGCACAGCTCCGCGACGTTCACCGTCGAATAAGTCGGTCTAACAAGCATGAACTTCCCCGCGGCAAACCTGTCGTGGGGAAGCTTCGCCCCAGAACTATCCAATGAGAACGAAGCAGGTATCATGAGCCCCATTGATGTGAAAATCGAAGACGGCATTGCGACCGTCTCAATCAACCGGCCCGAGCGAAAGAATGCGCTTTCCGTGGCCGCGACAAACGGGCTGACCGATGCCTGGGAACAGATCGAGACGGATGAAAGCGTTCGTGTGACAATTCTGACTTCGGCCGATTGCGGTGTCTTCTGTGCCGGGCTGGATTTGAAGGAAGCCACGCAGATTGCGCGCGATGAAGGGGTCGATATCCTGACCAAGATGCGCGATCCGTTTCACGAAACCATGCGCGCCTGCAAGAAGCCGATCATCGCGGCGATGACGGGGTCGCTGATGGCGGGCGGCATGATGCTGACGCTGAATTGCGATTTGCGGGTCGGACTCAAGGGAACCAAGGTTGGCATTACCGAGGTGAAGATCGGTCGCGGATCGCCTTGGGCTTCGCCGGCACTGACCATGCTGCCGCAGCCCATCCTTATGGAAATCCTGCTGACCGGAGACCTGATGCCGATCGAGCGGCTCCACGAATACGGGTTCACCAACTATATCGAGGACACCCCCGATGCCGTTCGCGCACGGGCATTCGACCTTGCCAAACGCATAGCCAGCGGGGCCCCGCTTTCGGTGATCGCCGCCAAAGGCGGCGTTCGCGCGACCATGGACCTGGGCTGTGCGGGTGGCCTCGAAGAAGGCAAGCGCCTGCACCAGGTTGTATATGCCAGCAACGACGCGATTGAGGGCCCCAGGGCATTCGCCGAAAAACGAGCGCCGGTCTGGACGGGTACATGATGGAGATTGCAATGACTGACCTTATTCATCTTGATCGGGAAGGGCCTGTCGGCATCCTGCGTTTTCTCCATCCAACAAAGCGCAACCCCTACAGCATGGCATTCGTCGAGCAACTGGTGGCGCTCTTGCGCGAGGCCGACCAGGATGATGCAATCCGCGTCGTCGTCATGACCGGCGGCGATCATTTCAGCAGCGGCGGCGATCTGGTCGGGTTTCAGTCTGAGATTGCCAAGGGCGCGAGAGCCACATCGGAAATGGTGGACAAGGTTCATGATGGCGGGCGCGCGGCCTATCTTTTTCGCAAGCCTCTGATTTCTGCTGTATGCGGAGTAGCATTTGGTGCCGGCCTCAGCCTGGCCCTGTCGGCGGATATCGTCGTAGCGGCCGAAGATGCCCGGCTGTGCGAGGTTTTTGCCCGTGTCGGCGGCTGCCCCGACACCGGGTCGAGCTGGCTTCTTCAACAACGTGCCGGCGCGGGCGTGGCGCGGATGCTTGTTCTCACGGGGCGCGAGATCGACGGGCGCACCGCCAAGGAACTGCGCGTCGTCGAGGAATGTGTGCCAGCCAGACAGGTCGAGGCACGCGCGCTTGAGATCGCGCGCGAGATTGCACAGCATCCGATGTTCGGCCTTCAAACCGCCAAGCGTGTGATGCGCGCCACGGCGGAATGCAGTTATATTGAGGCTCTGGATATCGAGCGTGATTGCCAAAGTGTTCTGCTTTGCGCGCATGACTTTCCCGAGGCCATGAAGGCGTTTTCGGAGAAACGCAAACCCCAATTCACGGACCGATAAGCCGGTCGAAATCATATCGAAGAACCCAAGGAGACCGTAGATGAAGGTGCTTGTGCCTGTCAAACGCGTGATCGACTACAACGTGAAGGTCCGCGTCAAGGCGGATGGAAGCGGTGTCGATCTCGCCAATGTCAAAATGTCGATGAACCCTTTCGACGAAATCGCGGTCGAAGAGGCGATCCGCCTCAAAGAGGCCGGCAAGGTCGAAGAAGTCGTCGTCGTGTCGATCGGCGTCAAGCAGGCGCAGGAAACCCTGCGCACCGCCTTGGCCATGGGCGCCGACCGTGCCATTCTGGTTAACGCCGCTGATGACGTCCACACCGACATCGAACCGCTGGCCGTCGCCAAGATTCTCAAGGCCGTCATCGCCGAGGAGAACCCCGGTCTGGTGATCGCGGGCAAACAGGCCATCGACAACGACATGAACGCCACCGGCCAGATGCTTTCCGCGCTGCTGGGTTGGTCTCAGGCGGCTTTTGCCTCCAAGCTGGAGATCGAAGGCGATCATGCGCTCGTCACCCGCGAGGTGGACGGCGGTCTGCAGACGATCAAGGTGAAACTTCCCACCATCGTCACCGCCGACCTGCGCCTGAACGAGCCGCGCTATGCGTCCTTGCCCAACATCATGAAGGCAAAGAAAAAGCCGCTCGAGGAAAAGACTGCCGCCGATTACGGCGTCGATGTCACCCCGCGTCTGACTGTGGTCAAGACCACTGAACCCGCAGCGCGCGCAACAGGCATCAAGGTGGCCTCGGTGGACGAGCTTGTAGCAAAACTCAAAGAAGCGGGGGCTGTGTAATGGCTGTTCTTCTGATTGCTGAAGTGACCGATGGCGCGCTGGCGCTGGACGCCACCGCCAAGGCAGTGACCGCGGCCAAACAACTGGGCGATGTGATCGTGCTCTGCACCGGCGCTTCGGCCAAAGCGGCGGCGGATGAGGCCGCCAAGATCGGGGGCGTGTCGAAGGTGCTGGTCGCCGAGGATGCGCTTTACGGCCACCGCCTTGCCGAACCCGTGGCCGCCCTGATCGTCAGCCTCGCCTCGGGCTATTCGCATATCGTGGCACCGTCCACGACCGATGCGAAAAACATCATGCCGCGCGTAGCGGCCTTGCTGGATGTGATGATTCTATCCGACGTGGTTGGCGTGATCGATGCCGACACGTTCGAACGTCCGATCTATGCGGGCAACGCGATCCAAACGGTGAAATCCACCGACAGCGTCAAGGTCATGACCATCCGGACCTCGACCTTTGACCTTGCGCCCACGGGTGGTTCGGCCCCGGTCGAAGTTATCGCCACCGGCGACGACCCCGGCCTGTCCGAATGGGTCGAAGATAAGGTGGCCGCCTCTGACCGCCCCGAACTGACCAGCGCAGGCGTGGTCGTGTCGGGCGGGCGCGGCGTTGGTTCGGAAACCGACTTCGCCCTGATCGAGAAACTGGCCGACAAGCTGGGCGCCGCCGTCGGCGCATCCCGCGCGGCTGTGGACTCGGGCTTTGCGCCGAACGATTGGCAGGTGGGCCAGACTGGCAAGGTCGTCGCCCCGGATCTGTACATCGCCATTGGCATCTCGGGTGCCATCCAACACCTAGCTGGCATGAAGGACAGCAAGATCATCGTCGCGATCAACAAGGACGAAGAAGCACCGATCTTCCAAGTTGCTGACTTCGGCCTGGTCGCCGACCTGTTCGTGGCCGTCCCGGCCCTGATTGACGCGCTGTAAATCGCGGCACATCGAATGCGAGAAAGCCCGTCATCCGGCGGGCTTTCTTTGTATGTACATCTTGTTCCTAAAGCGCCCGATCTTTAACCTGAGACATATCCGGCAGCCTTGAAGTAGTTCCAGCATTCGTCTGGCTGACCATGGACGCATCCGTGCCGCCATACTTCGCCCGCCACTTATAGAACGACGCATTGCTCAACTCATGTTCACGGCAAAGCTCGGCCATAGGTACGCCGCCTTCGGCTTGGCGCAGGATCGCAAGGATCTGGGGTTCGCTATATCCCGTCATCTTCATTCAAATTCTCCTCGTTCATCTTGCCGAGAAAATTCTACTTCCGCAGCCCCTTACTTTCGGGGGGGATTACCAGACGACGCATACTTTGAGGAAACACAGATGAACCAAGCGGCATGAAACCTAACCATGATCCATCTTAGCTGAGCCGCAAACCTGTTCAGAAAAGCAGGACCACTTCAGCGACCACAACCCGACGATTCCTCTTCAGGTGACATATGGCCTGACGCAAAAAGGCAATGAACTGGCCAGCGCTTTCGGTGCCTCGGCGGATATTGCTTGGAAGCGGGATGGTGATGCCGACCCTGTTCAGTAAAGCCGTGTCTAGCAACGTAACGCTGCGTTCGCCTTGAGACTGGGCCATTGCCGAAAAGGTAACAGATGTTAGATTTATGGCAATACCAACCTTAAGAATGGACTCCAATTTGTCTCTGATCACGAATAGTTCGGCCTGGGCTTCGGAAGAACACAAGATGTTCGCGAATAGCACACGCAAGCTTTTTGATGCCGAAATGGCTCCAAACATTGAAAAATGGGCGGAGCAGGGCATTGTCGACCGAGACTTCTGGAAAACAGTCGGTCAACAGGGTGTCATGGGCGGCTCGATTTCCGAAGAATATGGCGGGTTCGGTGGCGGCATCGGGTTCGATGCGATTACCGTTTATGAGCAGGGACGCACCGGTGATACGGGTTGGGGCTATGGCATCCAGTCCATCGTAATCCATTATATCAACGCCTATGGCAGCGAAGAACAGAAGAAAAAGTGGTTGCCGAAGCTGATCAGCGGCGACAGTGTCGCGGCCATCGCGATGACCGAGCCGGGAACGGGCTCTGACCTCCAGAACGTCCAGACCCATGCGGAAAAGGATGGCAACCATTACAAGATCAACGGCTCGAAGATCTTTATCACCAACGGACATACAGCCGATCTGGTAGTCGTCGTGGCAAAGACCGACCGCAGCGCTGGCGCAAAGGGCGTTTCGCTGATCGTTCTGGAAACCGAGGACGCCGTAGGGTTTCGTAGGGGACGGAACCTGAAGAAGTTGGGCATGAAGGGATCGGATACGGCCGAGCTGTTCTTCGAGGATGTGCGCGTGCCGACGGCGAACCTGCTTGGCCCAGAAGAGGGGCAGGGTTTCTACCAGTTGATGAAGCAGCTGCCATGGGAGCGGCTGATGATCGGCGTTACCGCGCTTGGGTTCATTGACTTTGCCATCGCTGAAACTGTGAAATATGTTCAGGACCGCAAAGCATTCGGCAAGCGGATCATGGATTTCCAGAACACACGCTTCAAATTGGCGGAATGCAAGACCAAGGCCGAATTGCTGCGCTCCTTCGTCAATGACGGGCTCGCGCGTCTCGAAACCGGCGAACTTGATGCGGCCACGGCCTCGATGGCGAAATGGTGGGGCAGCCAAATGCAAAACGAGGTCATGCATGAATGCCTTCAACTGCACGGCGGTTATGGCTTCATGATGGAATACCCGATCGCGCGCCTTTATGCCGACAGCCGGGTCCAGATGATCTATGGCGGCACCAACGAAATAATGAAGGAACTGATCGCACGTTCGCTGGATGTTTGATCCGTCCGGTGCAGGGGGTTATTTTTCACCCGGCCCGAATATCTCTTCGTCGTGCTCCCCCAGCCGTGGGGCAGGGCGGTGGTCATGTCGCGCCGGTGTCGCCGAGAACCGGATCGGCGGGCGTGTCGTCCAGATGGCTCCTTCGCTCGGGTGATCCATCTGCTGAAAAAACCCGGTCGCAACAAGGTGGGGGTCGTTCGGCAAATCCCACAGGTTATTCACCGGCATGGCGGGGATGTCAGCGTCCTCCATCAGGGCAAGCCAGTCATCCGTTGTCCGGGTCAACGCAATCTGCGCCACCATGTCGTAGACCGCGCCGATGTTGCGGCTGCGCGCATCCATGTCAGTGACCCAAACGTGGTCGATCATCTCATCGAGTCCGACCGCCTTGAAGAACCGCGCCCACTGCACGTTGGTGTAGGGCAGAATTGTGAGATAGCCGTCCGCCGTCCGAACCGGGCGCCTGTGCGGAACCAGCATCCTTGCATAGCCGAAATCCTTCGGGCTTTCTTCGAAGGTGGCGCCATCCAAATGTTCGACCATTAGAAACGATGCCAGGGTCTCGAACATCGGGACTTCGACATGCTGGGCTTCACCCGTGTGCTCGCGGTGGAACAGGGCCGCCATGACGGCATAGGCGGCTGTCACGCCACCAAGCTTGTCAGCGAGGATCGTCGGAGCATAAGCAGGCGGAGCCTTGGGGTCGCGCAATGTTGCCAAGCTGGCCAGGCCCGAAACCGACTGGACGGAATCGTCAAACGCGGGCTTGGCGGCATAGGGCCCGTCCTGCCCGAACCCAGTGACAGATACCGTGATCAGGTTTGGGTTTTCGTGGCGCAGGGTTTGGGGATCAAGCGACAGGCGCGCAAGCGCCGCGGGCCGGATGCTTGAAATCATTACATCGGCATCGGAGAGCAGTTTGCGCAGCCGGTCGCGGCCGGATTGCGTTTTCAGGTCGAGCACAACGCTGCGCTTGTTGCGGTTGGTCCCCAGAAAGGCGGCCCCCATCAGCTTGTTGCGGGACGGCTGGACCTGGCGCAAAAGATCTCCCTCGGGGCCTTCCACCTTGATCACATCGGCCCCCAGATCGCCCAGCATTTGCGTGGCCAAAGGACCGAAAACCACAGAAGTAAGATCGACAATCTTCACGCCATCAAGGATCGCGGGTTTCTGCGCAGCGGTCATTTATGCGTGTATCCTGTTCTATGACGAGGGTCGAACTCGGCGCGGATGGCTTTGCCGTCCGCGTCAAAAGCAGGGCAAGGGCCAAGTGTCGTCTCTCCGGCGCTGCGCCGGATCGGGGGCGCAGGGACGTTGATTTCGCCAGAGGGCGTGCTGATGACGGACCGGTCGAGCTGGGGGTGGTCGGACAGGGAGGCCACGTCGTTGACTGCCGCGAATGCAATGCCCGCAGCATCGAGCCTCTTCAGCATCTCGACGCGGTCATGCGAGGCGAACACGGTCTTGATGAGCGCTTCGAGCGCGGGCTTGTTGTCAATTCGCGCCGTGTTGTCATGAAATCGGGGGTCGGCTGCCAGAGTTGCATCGCCCAGTATGTGTTCACAGAACCGTTGCCATTCGCCGCTGTGCTGCACGGTAATGACGACAAGCTGACCGTCCTTGCACTCATAGGCGCCGTAGGGGCAGATCACCGTGTGGTTCAGACCGACGCGGGGCGTCGGTTTGCCAAGATAGTCGTGATAGAGCAGCGGAACCGACATCCAGTCGGCCATCACGTCGAACATGGCCACCGAAACGCCGCTACCTTTGCCGGTGCGCTCACGCCCGATCAGCGCTTCGCAGATCCCGGCATGGGCTGTCATGCCCGTGGCGATGTCGCAGACCGACACGCCAACCCGCCCCGGCCCGTCCGGCGTGCCGGTCACCGATGCCAGGCCGCTTTCGCATTGCACCAGAAGGTCATAGGCCTTGGCGTTGCGCATCGGGCCGTCTTCGCCGTATCCGGTGATGTCGCAAGTCACGAGACGCGGGAACCTCTCTCGCAGACTCGCGGAATCCAGACCCAGCTTTGCCAGGGCGCCCGGCAAAAGATTTTGAATGAACACATCCGCGTTTTCCAGCATTTTCAGCAGGATATCGCGATCTTCTGCTGCTTTGATATCCAGTGCGACCGATTCCTTGCCCCGGTTTAGCCATGTAAAATAGGCGCCTTCGCCGTTGGCGGCAGTATCATAGGCGCGCGCGAAATCGCCCACGCCCTTGCGTTCGACCTTGATCACCCGCGCACCGGCATCGGCAAGCCGCGAAGAGCAAAAGGGCGCCGCCACCGCCTGTTCGAGCGCGATGACGAGCTTGCCGGAAAGGGGGGCTGAACTTGAATCTGACATGGCGTTCTCTCAAGTGAACCTATGGGATTGACAAAATCTAACAGCTGTTAGAAATATTATCAATACGATTAACCAGGAATGGACCATTTGAGGAGAATGCCGGTGCCGGACGCCACAGGACCAGACCAGATATTCCAACGCGCGCTGACAAACGGGGAGATCATGCTGCCCAGGTGCGATGATTGCGGAGTCTATCATTTCTTTCCAAGGGTCCTGTGTCCGCACTGCCATGGGACCGCGATCTCTTGGCATCCCGCCAGCGGCAAGGGCCGGGTCCACACCACCACTGTCGTGCGTCAGAAGCCCGAGCGCGGCGGCGACTATAACGTGTGCGTGGTGGAACTGGAGGAAGGCGTTCGGATGATGAGCCGGGTCGAGGGCATTGCCCCCGGTGACATTGTCATCGACATGGCCGTGACCGCCTTCGTGGGCGGGGCCGAGGGCCAACCGGCCGTGTTGTTCAAACCGGCGGAGGTATAGGCCATGACCACCAAACTTCGGGGAAAATCCGCCATTGTGGGAACCGGGCACGCGGGTTTCGGCGAGGCGCATGGGCTGACGGCCTATGATGTCATGGCGCAATCCGCGCTTGCGGCACTTGGCGATGCGGGGCTGAAGCTGTCCGATGTGGACGGTCTGTTCTGCACCATGATGGAAGACAGCATGCCTGCCCTTATGGCGGCCGAATATCTGGGCATTCAGCCCAGGTTCATCGACGGCACCATGACGGGCGGGTCGTCCTTCGTGAATTACCTGACCTCCGCCACAATGGCGCTGGAGGCTGGCCTGTGTGATGTGGCGCTGATTGTTTATGGCTCCAACCAGCGCACCGCGTCGGGCAGGCTGGTGACGGCCTCGCGCCCGCCCGCCTATGAGGCGCCCTATAATCCGCGATATCCGATTTCCGCCTATGCGATGGCGGCGGCACGGCACATGCATGAATTTGGCACCACCCGCGAACAGCTGGCCGATGTGGCCGTGGCCGCGCGGGCCTGGGCGCAGCACAACCCAGAGGCATTCGAGCGCGGCCCGCTCAGCCGCGCGGATGTTTTGGGCGCGCGTATGGTGGGCGATCCGTTGACTGTGCGCGATTGTTGTCTTGTCACCGATGGCGGCGGGGCGATCGTGATGGTTCGCGCCGACCGTGCCAGGGACTTCCCTAAGGCCCCGGTTTACGTTTTGGGCAGCGCGGCGGAAAGCTCGCATCGCCAGATTTCGCAGATGAAGGACTTCACCGTGACCGCCGCGCGCGAGTCGGGCGCACGCGCCTTTGCCGCCGCGGGCGTGTCGCCTTCGGACATTCAGGCGGTCGAGCTTTACGATGCGTTCACTATCAATACGATCCTGTTTCTGGAAGATCTCGGCTTTTGTGCCAAGGGCGAGGGCGGTGCCTTTGTCGAGGGCGGGCGCATCGCGCCGGGCGGGGTCTTGCCGGTGAATACCAATGGCGGGGGCCTGTCTTGTGTGCATCCCGGCATGTATGGCATTTTCACCGTGATCGAGGCGGCGCGGCAGATCCGTGGTGATGCACCCGGCATTCAGTTGAAGGATGTCGACCTGGCGCTGGCGCATGGGAACGGCGGTGTGCTGTCCAGCCAGGTTACGGCAATCCTGGGTTCGCAAAACACACTCTAATAACAAACAAGGGAGGAAAGTTCATGCCATTGGATTTCGACGCGCTATCGAACTGGGAATTTGAGGAGATCGAGCAGACACTGACCGAGCGGGATACCATCCTTTATGCGCTCGGCCTTGGGTTCGGCGAGGATCCGACCGACAAAAAGGAACTGGCCTTCGTCTATGAAGACGGGCTGAGGGCGGTGCCCTCGATGGCGGTCACGATGGGGTATCCGGGCTTCTGGCTGCGCAACCCCAAGACCGGCGTGAACTGGCAGAAGGTGCTGCATGGTGAACAATGGCTAGACATCTACAAGCCGCTGCCGGTGAAGGGCAACATCATCGGCCGCAGCCGGATCGACTTTATTTCCGACAAGGGCGAGGGCAAGGGTGCCGTCATCTACCAAAGCCGCGAAATCATTGACGCGGACACCGGCGACAAGCTGGCTCGCGTGTCGATGTCGGCCTTCTGCCGCGGCGACGGCGGGTTCGGTGGCAAAAACAGGCCCGGCCCGGCCCCGGCGGCTTTGCCCGACCGCGCGCCCGATCATGTCTGCGATATCGAAACACTGCCGCGCCAGGCGCTGGTTTACCGCCTTAGCGGTGACATGAACCCGCTTCATGCCGACCCGGATGTGGCGCGATCGGTCGGGTTCGACCGGCCGATCCTGCACGGCCTTGCGACCTATGGTCTGGCGGCGCGGGCGATCCTCAAATCGCTGCTCGATTATGACGCCGCCCGGCTTGTAGGGCTGGACGTGCGGTTTTCCGCCCCGGTCTATCCCGGCGAGACCGTGCGGTTTGATATCTGGGAAGAGGGTGGCGAGGCCCGGTTCCGCGCTTCGATCCCGGCCCGCGACGTGGTGGTTCTAAACAACGGGGCTGCGCGTTTCGCGTGAGGGAGGGACGATGACACAGCCGCTCAAGGATATCCTGGTGCTGGATTTCAGTACCCTTCTTCCCGGCCCGATGGCCACGCTCATGTTATCCGAAGCCGGGGCCGAGGTTATCAAGTTCGAGCGTCCGGGCACGGGTGAGGACGCACGCCTGACCGCGCCGAAAATAGACGGGGAGAGCATTGGCTTCGCTGTTTTGAATCACGGCAAGCGGTCGGTGGCAATCGACCTCAAGTCAAAGGGCGCAATGAATGTTCTGCGCCCTTTGCTTGAAAAGGCCGATGTTCTGGTAGAGCAATTTCGCCCCGGAGTGATGGACCGGCTCGGTCTGGGATACGAGGCCGTGCGCGAGATCAATCCCGGTCTCATCTATTGTTCGATCACCGGCTATGGACAGACCGGCCCGAAGGCTTCGACTGCCGGGCATGATCTCAATTATGTGGGCGATTCGGGGATTCTGTCACTGAGCCGTGGTCCGGATGCCCAGCCAACCATACCCTTCGGGCTGGTCGCTGATATCGGGGGCGGAACCTATCCGGCGGTGGTGAATATCCTGCTGGCCCTGATTGCGCGGCAGGCAAGCGGTCAGGGGACGCATCTGGATATCGCCATGTCCGAGGGGGCGTTTGCCTTTGCCTACTGGGCCCATGCCGAAGCTGTGATCGCCGGGCAGAACATCGAGAGCGGCCACAGCCGCCTGACAGGCGGTCTGGCCCGGTATCGGCTGTATACGGCTGCGGATGGACGTCAGATTGCCGTTGGCGCGTTGGAAGAAAAGTTCTGGCAGTCGTTCTGCGATGTCATCGGCCTGCCGCAGGAGCTTCGTGATGACTGGTCCGACCCCAATGCCAGTGTTGCGGAAGTGACGCGCCGTCTGGGCGACCAGCCCTCGACCCATTGGGAGTCTTTGCTGGCCGCGGCGGACTGTTGTTGTTCCGTCGTGAAAACGCCCGCCGAAGCTGCGGCCGATCCGCATTTCATCGCACGCGGCGTATTCGAGCGGAAGCTGAACATTTCCGGTCGGGAGGTACCGGCGCTGCCGCTGCCAATTGCACCGGAATTCCGTTCTGCGGCAAGTTCGGCCGGACGTGCTGCGGCCTTGGGGGAAGACAATACCCGCTTTGGCCAGGACTTGCGAAAAACAGAATAAATCTCGTTGACCCGCAGGTTTCCAGATTGTAATCTAACAATTGTTAGAAAAAGATGGACAGATCCAATGGCCCAACCCCACGACGACCTCCCGACAGAAGCTGCGCGCTTTGTCTCGCCGTCGCACTTTGTTGAAAGCGACAGCCTCGAAGTGCAGGGTTTCGTCACATCGGCCTTGCGCGATCTTCCTGTGGACGCGACCAAACGAGACAAGGCGATCCGCCTGTTCGAAGCGGTTCGCGACGATATCCGTTACGACCCGTATTGTTTTGCGCTGGATGAAGATTCTTACCGTGCCAGCCGGATCGCCGGGGCGGAGGCATCGTTCTGCGTTCCCAAGGCAATCCTGCTTGCGGCCTGTCTGCGCTCCGTCGGTATCCCCGCCGCTTTGGGGTTCGCGGATGTGCGCAACCACCTGAATACACCCAAGCTGCAAGAGCTGATGGGGACCGATCTCTTTATCTATCACGGCTACGTTCAACTGTGGCTGGGTGGTGAATCCTACAAGGTCACACCCGCTTTCAACATAGAGCTGTGTGAACGATTCGGGGTCAAGCCTCTGGTCTTTGACGGCTATCATGATGCTCTTTTCCACGAATTCGACGAGAAGGACCAGCGCCACATGGAGTATGTGAACGACCGGGGTCTTTACGTCGATGCGCCGATGGCGGAATTCCTGACGGCCTTCAAGGAAACCTACCCGAAACTGGAAGAGTTCAACCGGGTGAGAATCTCCAAAGATTCGAGCGGGTATGATTCCGGTTTCGCAAAGGAGGGGGCCGCTTGAAATATCTTGACGATTTCGAGTCGGGCCAAGTCTTTCACTTTCGCAGCGCCCCGATGAGCGCACAGTCCATAAAGGCCTTTGCCCAGGAGTGGGACCCGCAACGGCTGCACACCGACGAAGACTATGCGACCGCGATACATGGCAGCCTGATCGCCTCGGGATTTCAGACCGTGCTTGAGGTGTTCAAACCTGTCGTGACGGAATTGATGGTCAATGTGGCCAATATCGGCGGCATGGGCTTCGAGAATCTGCGCTGGCTGCTGCCTGTCCGCCCGGATGAACCCCTCGATATCGAAATGACTATCAACTCGGTCACGCCGTCCAAAAGCAAGCCCGATCGAGGTGTTTTGCACTATACGCTCAGCGTCAGGAACCCCAAGGGCGAGGTGGTTCTTTCTGCTGACGTCCCATTGATGATGAAGCGAAAACGAAATGACACAGGTTGATATGCAATCCAGCGAACAAGAAGAAGACCTTCGCCTGCTGCGCGAAAGCGCGCGCACGCTGTTTGACCGCGCGGGCGGAAGTGGACGGTCGCGAAAGCTCCGCGATGCCGGGGGCGAATTTGACCCGGATATGGTCCGGGAATTGGCCGAAGCCGGTGTTTTTGGCGTGGCCGTGCCCGAAGAACAGGGGGGGCTTGGCATGGGCCTGGCTGCCGGTGGCGTTATCGCCGAAGAGGTCGGCCGCGTGATCGCCCCGGAACCGGTCGTGGCGACGATTGGTCTTGGCCTAGGCCTTCTGCGCCGCCTTTGCCCGGAGCATCCGAAGCTGGAACAGCTTATCGGCGGCGAGGCATCGCTGGCGGTTGCCTGGCAGGAACGTGGTCCGGGCGGCGCTCCCGCTGTTGCGACCTGCCGGTATGCGGACGGAAAGCTGACCGGCGGCAAGGCCTGGGTGGTTGGCGCGGCAGAAACGCAGGGTTTCCTTGTTGTAGCCGAAGCAGATGGTGGCCCGGTTCTGGTTCTGGCCGAGGCCAGCGCGGATGGGCTTGTTACGACCAGGCGGGCGCAGGCCGATGGCAGTTCCTTGGGCGAGCTTTCCTTTTCAGGAACGCCGGCTGCGGAGCTGGCCTGCGGTGCCGCGGTTCAGGGAGCGCTGTCCGAGGCTGTGGCCGACGCAACGGCGCTTGCCGCAGCCGAGCTTGTCGGCCTGAGCCAGCGCGCCTTCGAGATTACGCTCGACTACATCAAGACGCGCGAGCAGTTCGACAAGCCGATCGGATCCTTCCAGGTCATCCAGCACCGCGCCGTCGACCTGAACGTGATGTGCGAGGTCGCGCAGGCCGCAGTGCGCGAAGTTCTGATGCGGATGGATGGCGAAACCGACGCAAGTATCCGCGCACGTCTGGCCAGCCGGGCCAAGGCACGGGCGGTCACGGCCGCCAGGAAAGTCACCCGCGACGCGATTCAGCTGCACGGGGCGGTCGGCTATACTGACGAGTTTGACATCGGGCTTTATCTGAACCGGGCGCTGGTGCTGTCGGCCTGGTTGGGCGACGACGTATATCACAGGCGGATTTGGCTCGACGCGCGCGAAGAAGAGGGAGTCGCACAATGACCGACTGGAACGCTATGAGCGATGCAGAGTTCCGAAAAGAGGTGCACCAGTTCTTCGAGACGGAATACCCCGAAGAACTGCGCCATCTGCCACACCGCCCGAAATTCGCCGAGATCGAACATTGGCATCGCAAGCTGCACACCAAGGGATGGGTTGCGCCGGCCTGGCCCGCGGAATACGGCGGCATGGGGCTGAACGCCGCCAAGCTGCTGATCTTCTACGAAGAGCAGCAGCGCGGGGGTGTCAACCGTGGCCGAGACATGGGTGTGCAGATGGTCGGCCCCCTGATCATCAAGTTTGGCACTCAGAAACAAAAAGACTATTGGCTGCCACGTATTTTGAGCTGCGAAGACATCTGGTGCCAGGGCTACTCCGAGCCCGGCGCCGGGTCCGATCTGGCCAACCTGCGCACGCGTGCCGAGATTGACGGCGACGATTTCGTCATCAATGGCCAGAAGATCTGGACCACGATGGCGCATGATGCCTCGCACATCTTCATGCTGGTTCGGACCGATCCGAACGCGCCGAAGAAGCAGCAGGGCATCAGCTTCCTGCTCGCTCCGATGGATCAGCCCGGTGTCGACGTGCGCACGATCACAACCCTGTCGGGTGAGACGGAGTTTTGCGAAGTCTTCTTCGACAATGCCCGTACCCCCCGCGAGAACCTCGTGGGCGAGTTGAACAAGGGTTGGAGCATGGCCAAGGCGCTCCTGAGCTTCGAGCGCATCTTCATCGGCTCGCCAAGCCTGGCCCAGAACGCGTTGGGGCAGCTTGAAAGTTTCGCCCGAGGCCGTGGCGCGTACGACGATCCGGTTTTTCGCGACCGTTTTGCCCAGGCCGCGCTCGATGTCGAAGATCACGCGGCGCTTTATGCCCGTTTTGCGGACCAACTGAAGCGTGGCGAGACGCTGGGCGCCGATGTCTCGATGCTCAAGATCTGGGTGACCGAGTGCTTTCAGCGCATCACCGAACTGATGATCGAGGCCGCCGGCCCCGATGGCGGCACCGTCGGCCCGCTTCAGGTCGGCAATGTAAGTGTCGATGTCCTTGCGAGCTTCTACAAGGCCAGACCGACGACGATTTACGGCGGATCGAACGAAATCCAACGAAACATCCTGTCCAAGGCCGTCCTCGGATTGCCTGACTGAACCCATACCCTGAGGAGGAAAAGAACCATGTCTGACCGTTACGCAAAATATCACAAGATGAAATTCGACTACCCGGCTGATCGCGTCCTGCGCATCACGTTCGACCGCCCTGAGTCCTTCAATTCCGTAGATGCGGAAACCCACACCCAGATGACCGACATGTGGCTCGACATCGACCGCGACCCCGACATCAGTGTGGTCATCGTGACCGGCGCGGGCAAGGCGTTTTCTGCTGGCGGCGATTTCAGCCTGATCGAAAACATGATCGGCAATTCGTACGAGATCATGAAGACGTGGAAAGAGGCCAAAGACCTCGTTTACAACATCATCAACTGCAACAAGCCGATCATTTCCGCCATCAACGGTCCTGCCGCCGGTGCCGGCCTTGTGGTGGCCATCCTGGCCGACATCTCGATCGCCGGGAAGAAGGCCAAGATCGTTGACGGTCACCCGCGTCTGGGCGTTGCCGCTGGCGATGTCGCGGCAATCATCTGGCCATTGCTGACCTCGATGGCCAAGGCGAAGTACTATCTGATGACCTGCAAGCCGGTGTCCGGCGAAGAGGCCGAGCGCATCGGGCTGGTGTCCATGTGCGTCGAAGATGACGTGTTGCAGCAGACCGCTTTGGACACGGCCGTCGAACTGGCCAACGGCTCGCAAAGCGCGATCCGCTGGACCAAATATTCGCTGAACAACTGGCTGCGCCAGGCTGGCCCGATCTTCGATGCCTCGACTGCGCTTGAAATGCTCGGGTTCATGGGCGAAGACGTCAAGGAAGGGGTGCTGTCGCATCGCGAGAAGCGCGCGCCGAACTTCCGCAAGGACTGCCCGCTTTAAACCACGACTGCACAGGGAGGCATGGTCATGTCTGAAGACATCTACAAGGACATAGCTCAGGCCTATGCCGCCGCAGCCGAAAGGGCCCCTGGGCTGAAATCACGATTTGCGGCTGCCGGATTCGATCCGGCGACCGTCAGGTCTCTGGCAGATCTGTCACGGCTGCCGGTGATGAAGAAGGAAGAACTTCTCAAGCTCCAGCGCGCCAACCCACCCTTCGGCGGGTTTCTCGCAGTCGATCTAAGGGATGTCGGCCGGATCTACGTGTCGCCCGGCCCGATCTTCGAGCCGTCGCTTTCGGGCGGCGGTGGACACGGCTTGGACCTGCTGTTCAGATCGGCCGACGTGGGCGCGGGCGACATCATCCTGAACACCTGGATGTATCACCTCGTGCCGGCGGGGCTTTTGTTCGACGAAGCGGCACAGGCCGCCGGGGCCACCGTAATTCCCGGCGGCGTCGGCAATACCGAGCTTCAGGCGCAGATCATCGTCGAAACCGGCGTCACTTCGATCTGCGCATCCACCGCGTTTTTCCTGACGCTGGCGGACAAGGTGATCGAAACCTATGGCCGCGACGCCTGGAAGGTGAAAACGGCCTTCCTCGGTGGTGAGATGGGTGACTGGATGGCCAAGCGCCGCCGGATCGAGGCCGATTACGGCGTGTCCACCTGGGCAGCCTATGCCACCGCCGATCTGGGCCTTGTCGGCTATGAGGATGGCGGCGACGGCTATGTGGTTCATCCCGACCGCGTTGTGCAGATCTGCGATCCGGTCAGTGGAGAACAGGTCGCTCACGGGGAACCGGGCGAGGTTGTTGTGACCGCGCGCGATGCCACCTGGCCGATGATTCGGTTTGGCACCGGCGACAGCGCCTTTGCGCTGGAGAGCAACGCGGATGGCAGCATCAGCCGGATTTCCGCACTGCAGGGCCGGGTCGGCGCTGCGGTGAAAGTGCGCGAGATTTTCGTCTATCCGCGCGTGGTCGAGGAAGTCGTCATCGGCTCGCCCGGCGTGAAGGCCGCGCAGGCCGTGGTAACGCGCGAGAACGATCGCGACATGATCCGCATCTCGCTTGTGCTGGAAGACGGTGCCGATGCTTCTGCTGCGGAAACAGCCGCAGCAGAGACCTTCAAACTGCATGCACGAATCCGCGCCGACGAGGTGAGCATTGTTTCGGAACTGCCCGAGAATGCAGAACTGATCATTAACCAAAAAGACGGTTGAAATCGCTTCCCGATCATCTGCGACAACCGCAGAAACGGAGTAAGCAACCGGCGAGAGCCGCGGCTACGCGGCTTTGATACCTTCAACTTCAGCCTTCCAATGCATCGGGAGCAGCTCATGCACGCGCGAGATTGTGATGTTTGGAAGGCGGGCAAGCACATCGGCCATCCATGCTTGGGGGTCGATATCATTCATTTTTGCCGTTACGATAAGAGTATACATAAAGGCGGCTCTGTCGCCGCCGCGCTCTGAGCTCGCAAAAAGCCATGACTTGCGTCCAAGGGTAAATTCCTCTGAGGGCGCGTTCGGCGGCGTTATTGGGCCGGCAGATGCGCCCGTCGTCGAGGAGCGCTGTGAAGGCCGCCCACCGACCATGTTTAGGGGTGGTGAAGTAGTCGATGGCTTTGGCGACGCCGTTGTGTTTCGACAGCTTGCCGCGCTCTGCGATCAACCAGCTACGCAGACCTTCGACCAATGGGCTTGATCGTTCATGTCGCGCGGCCAAGCATGTGCGTGTGCCTGCGGCCTTGCCATTGATTTCACGCTCGATATCGAAGATCGCGTCGATACGTTTATCCGCTCTTTGCAACCTTGGTGTTGATTTCCACCGAGAACTGACCCGGGTAGCGTCCTAAAGCGGTTTGCGTTTGATCTGAATCGAAAGTGGATTCACAGGAGGCTGTTTGTTTGATTCACTTCTTTTGGGAGGTGGATCATGGGCAAGCCTTACTCTTTAGATCTTCGGGAACGGATTTGCGCATACGTTGCCAAGGGAAACTCAGCCCGGTCTGCAGGGCGGCTTTTCGGGGTGAGCGCGGCGACGGCGGTTCGGTTTGCAGCAGAGCATCGAGACCATGGCGCTGCGCGTCCCAAGCTGCAGGGCCGCCCCGCTGGTCAGTTTGGCAAACTCGCACCGCATCGGGAGTTTCTGCTGGAGATCGTGCAGGCCGAACCGGACATCACGCTCAAGGAACTGGCCGCAGCCCTGTCGGAAACACATGGCGTAGATGTTCAGTTCTCCTCGCTGCACCGTGCTCTCGAACGGGCTGGACTGTCATATAAAAAAAGGACTGATCGCAGCCGAGCGTGATCGGCCCGCGCTCCGCCAGGCCCGTCACGATTGGATCATGCGCCGCCAGCCTCGCATGCGCCTGGAACCGCACAGGCTGGTCTTCATCGACGAGACGGCGGTCAAGACGAACCTCACGCGGCTCCGCGGACGTGCCCCTGTCGGGGAGCGGCTGTACGGCACAGCCCCATTCGGCAAATGGGGCACGCAGACCTTCATCGCTGGGCTGACGCAGGACGCCCTGATCGCGCCATGGGTGATCAAAGGGGCGATGAACGGTCCCGCCTTCGACACCTACATCGAGACGCAACTGGCCCCGGCGCTTGATCCCGGAACCGTCGTCATCCTCGACAACCTGTCCACACACAAGAGCCAGCGCGCCGCCGAAGCACTGCGCAAGAGAGGCTGCTGGTTCCTGTTTTTGCCTGCCTACAGCCCCGATCTCAATCCGATCGAAATGGCCTTCTCCAAACTCAAAGCTCACCTGAGGCGGATCGGCGCCAGGACCTATGATGCCTTGTTCGAAGCTCTTGGCGACATCTGTGACATGTTCAATCCAGACGAATGCTCGAACTTCCTCAAAGCTGCAGGATATGCCTCAGATTACACGCAAAACGCTTTAGAACCTTTGCACCAGAGCCGCGCAGCTCCATACCGGCCAGCGGTCATGTGTTTGCCGCGCAACAGGCCTGATACATGACCGCACCCGATCACACGTCAATGCTGTTCGAAAGCCAACTTGCGCGAACGGGGGCATCCATACATGACCCATGTGACCCTTCCCCCACGCGACGCGCGCAGGGGGGCAACGGAGTGATCCACATGGGACTTTTGAACATTATTCGGAAGCTGCGTTTGCGGCACGGCCTCCCGATCCGGGAGATTGCCCGACGGACTGGTCTGTCGCGCAATACGATCAAGAAGTATCTGAACGCGGGGACGATCGAGCCTTCCTTTTCGACGCCGGAGCGGCCCAGCAAACTCGATCCTTTTGCCAACAAGCTGGCAGGCTGGCTGAAGACCGAGGCGGGGAAGTCGCGTAAGCAACGGCGGTCCCTGAAGCGGATGCATGCTGATCTGGTCGCGCTTGGCTTCACCGGATCCTACAATCGCGTGGCGGCCTTGGTGTTTGACCAGTCCTGAAACGCCGTCGGCAGCGATTTTCCCGGCCGTTCACCAAGGGCCTCGAGCATTCCTTCGAGTCGCCGGTTCAGCCGGGCATCTCCCAGATCGCATCCGGCAGTTTCCGTTTCCACCCAAGTTTGTCCCATGTCTGCACCTCAATCATTTGGTGCCACATGACGAATCATGATCGGTTCCTTACAAACAAGACCAGGCGGTGTCAGCAAACCGTGTTGGCGCGAGGGCCTGAAGCGAGCAGCAGCCTGAGCGCATGAAGGTAGGAGCGGTCCGCGTTGCTTCGGGCGGCATGCCATCGGCCGTAGGCTGCAAGGTTCTTTGACGCGGGTCCGCAGAAGGGTTGCATGAAGGCGCGGAAACGGCTGATCAGGGCGTTCACGGTGTTGATGTGGTGGCTGCGCGGGGTGCGTTCCGTCCGCCGCCCTGCGTTGAGCGCGAAGTGCGGGATGCGCGCGTCCTTCGCGATCCGCTCGTAGGTGACGAACCCGTCCGTGCAGAGCACCGCGTCCGGCGCCATCACGGGCAGCAGGGCACCGGAGATCGCGGCCTGGCCCGCGTCGGCAATGGCCTCGAACGCCCGGTGGCCGGCGCGATCGGTTGCCGCGAGGAGCTTCTTCTCCCAGGCCCGCCAGCCCCCCGGAGGCGCGACCGCCGAACCGCTCCTGCACCGATAGGCCCGCCACCTCAGGCGGGGCGGCACCGGGTGGTTCACGGGGTCACGCCGGTGCCTGACCCACTCCCTCGACCCCTTTCGGCTCTCGCGTTGGTGGGCTTCGTCGGCTTCGACGATGCCAGCAAGGGTGGCGTCGGGCTCCGGCTTCAGGGCGCCGATGATCGCCATCCGCCAGCGCCAGATGCTGTGACGCGACGCACCCAGCACCTCGGCCCCGCGGCGGCACGACATCGGCTGCGGCGCCTCGATCATGTCGCGTGCCAGCGCGACCACCAGATCGGGGCGGTGAACCCGGGCCAGCGGCGTCCCGCTGCGACCTGACCACGTCGCCCCGCACCCCGAGCAGTTCCATCGCTGTGCGCCTGTTCTGGTCCGACCCCACCGGGTGCGCGCGTCGCCCCCGCAGCGCGGGCAGGACGCCGCCGGGCCGCCAGCATCGGCCCGCGCGTCGATCTCCAGGACCGCCTCGGCACGCTTGCGCGCATCTGCAACGAGCCCTTCGGCCTGGCGCAGCTCCTGCGGGGTCAGGCGGGCAAGCAGACGGCCGAATTCAGCCGGATCGAAGCGGGGCATGGCGGGTCTCCTGGAGCTTAAAGCGTCCGACGCAAAACCTGAATCGGAATGGATTCCCTTGAGGCATCAGATGTGATTCATCCTGTTTGGGAGGATGGATCATGTCAGCACCTTTGCCATTGGCACTTCGGACGCGATTTCAGAGATTGGTTGAGGAAGGGTTGAGCGGACGGGCGGCAGCGTTGCGTTTGAAAGTGTCACCTGCCACGGGTGCAAGGTGGGCGCGGCAAGTGAGGGTCAGAGGCCATGCAGAACCTGCCCCTCAGGGACCTCCGCGCGGCAGGGGAAAGCTGGTCCCGCATCAGGCTTTCCTTGAAGAATTGATCGCCCAAGACCCCGACATCACGCTCTTCGAGCTGCGCGATGCGCTGGCCGATGCCGAGGGCGTGATGGTGCATCACTCCTCCATCGCCAACCTGCTATCCCGGCTCGGCTTCACGTACAAAAAAAGTCGCTGGTGGCGACCGAGCGCCGCCGCGCCAAGGTAAGACAGCAGCGCGCGGATTGGTTCAGGCATCGGCTGCCTGCCATTGCGGCCTTGCCCGAGCGCGTTGTCTTTATTGACGAAACGGCCGTGAAGACCAATCTGACCCGCCTGCGCGGCAGGGCGCCGCAGGGTGAACGCCTGACAATGGACGCACCCTTTGGCAGTTGGGGCACCCAGACGCTGATCGCAGGTCTGACCCAGGACGCGCTGATCGCGCCGTGGGTCATCAAGGGCGCAATGGATGGCTCCGCTTTTGCCGCCTACATCCGCGAAGTGCTGGTCCCCGAAATCGCCCCCGGCACCGTCGTCATCCTCGATAACCTTGCCACGCATCGGAACGCGGAGGCCGCGCAGGCCTTGCGAGACCACGGATGCTGGTTCCTCTTCTTGCCGCCGTACTCGCCCGATCTGAACCCCATCGAACAAGCCTTCTCAAAGCTGAAAGCCCACCTGCGACGGATCGGTGCCAGAACATTCACCGATGTCTTCGAAGCCATCGGATCAATCTGCGACCTATACGACCCAGCAGAGTGCTGGAACTACTTCAGGGCTGCTGGATATGTCTCAGGTTAATGTCGAATTGCTTTAGGAAGCCTCAGCATACCTCACTGACAGATCAGAACAAAGTGCGAACCAACACGCTTTGCTGACACAGCCCAAGACCAAGTCTGACGGGTGAATCAATTCGCCGCACCACACCTATGGGTAACTGCAAGGACAACCGGGCGGTTACGTCCTGGCGAATGGACGAGACCTACATCAAGGTCAAAGGCCGATGAACCTATCTCTACCGTACCGTTGATCGCAATGGCGAAACCCTTGATTTTATGCTGTCTGAGCGCCGTGATCTGGCAGCGGCACTCCGCTTCTTCAGAGGTGCTATCGCCACCCACGGGGTTCCGGACCGGGTGGTAATTGACAAGAGCGGAGCCAATCTGGCTGGCCTGCAGGCGGTGAATTTTATCCTCAAGTTCACCGGCACGGGCAAGAAGGTTAAGATCCTGCAGGTCAAGTACCTCAACAATCTCCTCGAGCAGGATCATCGCTTCATCAAGCGCATAACCGCCCCAATGATGGGCTTCAAAACCTTCCACTCCGCGCAGGCCACCATTGCAGGGATCGAGATCGCCCACATGATCCGAAAGGGACAGATCCCGGCCAATGGACGTACCGCCTTTCAGCAGTTTACGGACCTCGCTGCATAATCATGTTCGAAGCTTGGGCGACTCAAAAAAGCCCAAAACGATGCGACAGAACCGTTTGGATCGACCTGCTTAACGCCATTGGGCCGGAACGATCACGCCGTGGCTGCACCTCGTGTGCCGTACCGGCCCGGGCGCATTTCAGAACGCGTTCAGCCCGGTCAGGTTGCGCCCGATGACCAGCTTCTGGATTTCGGTGGTGCCGTCCGGGATCGGCATGACCTTGGCATTGCGGAAGTGCCGTTCGACGGGAAACTCTTTGGTGATACCGTTGCCGCCGTGGATCTGCACGGCCTTGCCGGCGATTTCGACTGCCATTTCAGTCGCATACCATTTCGCCATCGAGGTCTGCGTGTCGCAGCGCACGCCCAGTTCCAGAAGTTGCAGCCCACGCTGGCACAACAGGCGCGCAGCATCCAGATGCGTGGCCATGTCGGCTAGGTAGCCCTGGATCAACTGGTGCCCGCCGATCGGCTTGCCGTGCTGCTCGCGCTCTTTCGAATAAGAGACTGCGCACTCCAGCGCCGCTTGTGCAATACCGACGCTTGTCAGTCCCACAAAGACCCGCGCGCTCTCAAAAAGCTTCAATGTCTGGAACAGGCCCCCGCCTGCATTTCCCAGAACATGTTCGGCGCTGGTTTCCGCACGGTCAAAGAACAATTCGCAGGTCGATGCCCCGACAAGCCCCATCTTGCGCAACTCGCGGCTTTCATAACCGCCCTTGTCGCGATCCACGATAACCATGGAAATGCCACCGTCCAGATTGCAGACAACGATGGCGAAATCCGATTGCGCACCGTTGGAAATCCACAGCTTCTGTCCGCTGACAAAAATCCTGTCGCCGTGGCGCTCCGCGCGGGTCTTGACCTCACGCACGTTCGAGCCGACGGAGGGTTCGGAAATGCAAGTGGCGCAAATGCGCTCACTGCGCAGGAGCGGTTTGAGATAAGCCTCTTTCTGCGCCGCGTCGCCCAACAGGTTGAGCGCGAATGCGGCATGGCCCTGAATCAGAACGGCAATCGCCAGATCGGCCCAGATCCGCGCCAGTTCCTCGTAGAGGATGCCATAGGTCATGCGGTCGATCCCCGCGCCACCGTCCTCTTCGGGGAGCAAGCCGCTGATGAGCCCGAATTCCTCGACCTTGGCGAACAAGCCCTTGAGGGTTTCCGCATCCGGAGGATGGCCCAGGTCTTCGTATTTTTCCACTAGCGGAGCGAATTCCGCATTGGCCATCTTGCGGAAGTTTTCCAGCAACATGCGCTGGTCGTCGGTATAAATCGCCTGTGCGGCAGCAATCACATTTTCCATTTTCTTTTCCTTGTTTCAGCGGCCCAGAATGGTAACGCAGGCGGCGGCTTCCTCGACGCCGTGCAAGCCGCCGCCATTTTCGGCGATGGCGTTCTGTGCGCCGTCAACCTGGCGTGCGCCAGCCTCGCCGCGTAGTTGCGTGACCAGTTCGAATATCTGGCCAATCCCGGTGGCACCCACCGGGTGGCCCTTGGATTCCAGCCCGCCCGAGGTGTTCACCGGGATGCGCCCGCCGATCGTTGTCTCGCCGCGGAGGCTGGCCCGGCCACCTTCGCCGAACGGGACAAAGCCCAGGTTCTCTATCTGGATGACCTCGCCCACGGCGGTTGCGTCGTGCACTTCGGCGAGGGACATGTCATCGGGGCCAAGCCCGGCTTGTTCATAGGCTTGCAGGGCGGCAAGGCGGGTCAGGTGGTTTTCGTGATCCTCGGGCGCGCGGTCGGTGCCCGAGCGCAGGACCGCTGCCTTGACCCTGATCGCGCGGGTCCGGTCGATGCCCAGCCGTTTGAGGCCCTCGCCCGTACAAAGCACCGCCGCCGCCGCGCCGTCGGAAATCGGGGCGCACATGGGAAGGGTCAGCGGGTAGGTGATGGGCGGCGCGGCGAGCACCTGATCAATGCTCATGCTGTCGCGATATTGCGCCAGCGGATTATGTACCGAGTGCCCGTGGTTCTTGGCGGACACGGCCGCGAAGTGTTCCTGTGTCGTGCCAAAAGTTTTCATGTGCAGCCGCGCGAAGCCGGCATAGACATCCATGAACACGCTATAGGGCTTGGACGATTTCGAGCCTTCGGGTTCCTCCACCCCGGCACCCAGATCGGCCAGGCGCTGCGCGACCGCTTCGCCGTTGCTCACGTCCCAGCCGCTGTCAAAGGCCGCGAACATCAGCGCGCGGTCATCGGAATACATCTTTTCGGCCCCCACGGCGAGGCAGCAATCGCCGTTGCCGGCCTTGAGGAAATCCACCGCCAGCTTGAACCCGGTCGAGGCGCTTGCGCAGGCGTTTTCGACATTCACCACCGGAATGCCCTGAATGCCCATCTCGCGCAGCGCGATCTCGCCGCGGATCATGTGCTGGCCTTCCATGTGGCCCTGCACGGCATTCGAGAAGAACGCACCGTCGATGTGCTCTGCCGCAAATCCGGCATCGGCAAGGGCACCGGTGACGGCCTCGCGGGTCATGTCCTTGATGGACTTGTCCCGGAACTTTCCGAACGGCGTCATGCCGACGCCGACGACATAAATATCCTGCATCATTCGTTCTCCTGTGTCAGTATCCGCGAAACTGCGGCTTGCGCTTCTCATTGAATGCCGTCAGCCCCTCGCGCATGTCCCAGGACCGCATATGGGCGCGCAGGTTCAGCATCTCTTCGGCCAGCGCCGCAGGTTCGTCCACGTTCATCGACCTATTCGCCACAGCCTTCATGCGGCGCAGCACGGCGGGGCTCTTGTCGGTCAGCTTGTCGGCAAAGGCCTGCACCGTCTCGCGAAGCTGCGCATCCGCAACCACCTTGTTGACCAATCCCCACTCCATCATTTCCCGCGCCGAGACATTTTCGCCCGAGAACAGCAGGTATTTCGCGCGGTTCAGTCCGATCCGGCGCGGCAGGATCGCGGCGCCGCCGGCACCGGGAAAGACGCCGAAATTGGAATGGGCATCGCCAATCTGCGCGCTTTCGGCGGCAAAGACCAGATCGCAGGACATCACCATTTCCAGCCCGCCCGCCATGGCCAGCCCGTTGACGGCGGCGATCACAGGCTTGGGGCCATGGCGTATCAGCCCGAACGTGTGCTCGACCAGATCGAGCAGGTCGGACTCTCCGGGTTCATGCCTGGCACCGGCCACTTCCTTCAGATCGGCCCCCGCGCAGAAAGCACGGCCCGAGCCGGTCAGGACAATAGCGCGAATGGCATCGTCGGCAATCGCGGCTTCAAGCGCATCTGCCATCTCGCGCAGCATCTGCATCGACATGGCGTTCAACTGGTCGGTCCTCTGGAAGGTGATCCATTCGGTTCGGGCCACGCGCTCCACGGACAGGGTCTGGGGGGCTTCAGTCATGGTAAGCTCCTGAAGAAGAATGAAAAGATATGATTTCAGGTTGCCTTTTGCGGCGGATTGCGCTGCTATGGGCCAGACCCGCACACGGATAAAACGACAACGGGAGACTGACATGAGCACTGCACCACTGGCCGGATTGAAAATCCTCAGCCTCGCGGAACAATTCCCCGGCCCCTACGCGACGATGCTTCTGTCGGATATAGGGGCCGAGGTGATCATGGTCGAACGGCCCGGTGTTGGCGATCCGGCGCGGCAGTTTCCGCCGCTGTTTCGTGCACTGAACCGGGGCAAGCGCAGCGTGGCGCTCGATCTGAAATCCGCCGAGGGGATCGCGCGGTTTCGTGAGATGGTCAGCAAATCCGATGTCATCGTCGAAGGCTTTCGCCCCGGCAAGCTGGCAGCACTTGGCGCCGGGTTCGAGGACATGCGCAAGATCAATCCGCGGCTGGTCTATGTGTCGATCTCGGGATACGGGCAAGACGGCCCCTATCGCGACAGGGCGGGGCATGACCTCAGCTATGAAGGCGTCGGTGGTCTTCTGGCCGATCAGGCCGAGGCCGGGCAACCGGGGCCGGTGCCGACCCTGCCGCTTGCGGATATCGGCGCCGCGCTGTTCGCGGCGATCGCGATCCTCTCGGCTGTGGTATCCAGCCAGCGGACGGGGCAGGGCCGTTACGTCGATGTCTCGATGTCGGATGCGGTGGTCTCGATGCTCACGGCCTTCCTTGTGCCCGCGGCCAATGGCACGCCGCTGGGCGAGTTCATCTCTGAGCCGGGCTATGGCGTGTTCACCTGCAAGGACGGCAAACTGCTGACGCTGTCCATCGCGCATGAGGACTGGTTCTGGCATCCGTTCTGCGAGGCGATCGACAAACTGGACCTCGCCGGGATGAAAAGCCGCGACCGTGTCACGCGCAAGGACGAGTTGCGGGAGGAGATTGCGGCGGTTCTTGTCGGCAAGACGCGCGCGGACTGGGGCGGTCTCTTTGACAAGGCCGGCGTACCCTGGGGCCCTGTCAATTCGCTGGCCGAGGCCATGAACGATCCGCATGTGCGCGCCCGCCGGTTGCTGCGCACCATCGCGCACGATGGCGGCAAGACAGAGACTTTTCTGGTCCAACCCCTGAAATTCGACGGTTTCGAAACCGAGATTTCGGGGCTGCCGCCGGAGATCGGCGCCGATAATAAACGCTTGTTCGAGGGCGGCCCCAATTGATTGCGACTGCCCATATTCGGCTCTAGCAAGCAAATGAATAACCGCCATTCACCGGATAGGTCTGGCCGGTGATCCAGCTTGCTGCATCCGAGCAAAGAAACAGGATCATGCCTGCCGCGTCTTCCGGCTCACCCAGCCGACGGATCACATATTGCGAAAGCGCCCGCTTTTCGGTCTCCGCATCCGGGATCAGATCGGCGACCGCCGGGGTTCTGGTGCCGCCTAGGGCGACGCAGTTTGCGGTAACTCCGAACCGGCCACCGGCCTTTGCAATGGCGCGCATGAAGCCCGCCGCCCCGGCCTTGGCACCGGAATAGACCGCCAGGTGCGGCTCGCCCACCCGGCCTGCGTCGGAAATGACCGTCACGATGCGTCCGTAGCCACCCTTGACCATCATCGGCATGGCGTGGCGGGTGCAGTTCAGCACGCCATCGAAATTGGTGGCCATCCAGCGCCGCCATTCGGCGGGGTTTGATTCCCAGAACGGTACAAGATCGTCGAGCCGTGACGTCGGCCCGGCATTTCCAGCATTATTGACCAGAATTTCCACGCTACCAAAGACGCGCTGCGCCTCGGAAAAGGCCGCGCCGACAGCATCGAAATCCGACACGTCAAAGGCCATCGGTAGCGCCTTTGCACCAGCCGCTTCCACTTCCGCCGCGACGCTTTCGGCCCGCGCGGCGTGGAAATCGTTGACCACAACGGCACCCGCGCCATGTTCGGCGAGATAAAGCGCGACCTGACGACCCACGCCTTGTCCGGCCCCGGTTACAAGTGCGGTATGACCCTTGATGTCCAGCAATTCAGTCATTGTATTTCCCCTCCTATCCGAGCCATCTTTTGCGGCGCCGATAATGCTTGATTTCGCGATAGCTCTTGCGTTCACCGGAGGCGGTGACACCAAGATAGAATTCTCTGATGTCTTCGTTGCCGGCGAGCTTGTGGGCGGGGCCATCCAAGACGATGCGCCCGTTCTCCATCACATAGGCGTAATCGGCGATCGACAGGGCGGCGGCGCTGTTTTGTTCAACAAGAAAGAAGGTCGTGCCTTCGCGCTTGAGCTGTTTGAGAACTTCGTAGACGTCACGGATCATCATCGGCGCCAGACCCAGCGACGGCTCGTCGATGGCGATGATCTTGGGCCTCGCCATCATGGCCCGGCCGATCAAAAGCAGTTGCTGCTCACCGCCGGACATGAACCCCGAGGTGCGGTTGCGCAGGTCCGCAAGACGCGGCATCAGGCTGTAGACATGAGCCAGACGGTTTTTCAGTTCGGTGGAATTGGTCACCATATGCCCGCCGACAATCAGGTTCTGTTCCGATGTCAGGTGACGCAGCACGCGTCGGCCCTCCATCACATGGATAAGGCCATTCTTTACCACATTCGACGCTTCCATGTTCTGAATCGGCGTGCCGTTCAGGACGATCGAACCGGCGGACACGGTTCCGTCTTCGGATTTCAGAGTTCCGGAAATCGCCTTGAGCGTCGTGCTTTTTCCTGCCCCGTTTCCACCGAGAAGCGCAACACACTGACCCTCGCGCACGGTCATTGAGACCCCTTTGAGCGCCAGAATGACGTCGGAATAGGTCACTTCCACGTTATTGAGTTCGAGCATAACTTCGGGTCCGGATCCAGAGAAAGGGTCGGGCACCACGATCGCGGTGCCCGGGTTTTGTTTACCACTTGCTCAAATCGGGAACATCGACGCCGGTCGCCGCGATGGTGATCTTCCCGTCCTTAACCGTGCCCACGTTCACCTTGAGTCCTTTCAGAGGAAAGGGGGCTTCGGGGGTGAAAGTGAGACTCGGAAGGAAGCCATGGGTTTCCTCCGAGGTGATCGGCTTGGCAAAGAGCGCCTCGCGCACCAGCTCGCCCGTCAGACCTTCGGCACCGTTCTCCTCGATCGCGTGCTCGATCACGGCCACGGTATAGAGGGCCTGGGAAATCCCCATGGCCGTCACGACATTCCAGGGCGCCTTGAGCCCGTAATCCGAAACTAGGGTCTGGTAGAACTGCTGCGCTTCTGTGTCCTCATCGGCCGCGATCACCATGCCGTAGGCCTCAAAGTCGCCTTCAAGCTGCGCCAGCCCGCCAAGCGCTTTGCCCGAGGCAGGCAGCCCGTTATGCGAGCTCATCATGATCGGGATGTCGGCCCCGTTGGCCTGCAACCCGCGTTTCGCGGCGACCACGATCGAGGTGTTGGTCTGGATGATCACCGCTTCGGCCCCCGACCGCGCGACGCGACGCATTTGCGCGGTCAGGTCGGTCGGCTGCACGTCGGTATAGATGACCTCAACCAAATCGGCGGCCTCGGGATACTCTTCGGCATAGACTTCGAGCCCCTTTCCCATATCGACATAGGCAGGGGATGCCTCGGAGGACAGGACCGCGAATTTTATGGGTTCGTCGCCGCCACGCTGTTCGCGCATCCAAGCCAGAAAGCCTGCGGCTTCATGCGCATAGGTCGGGCGCGGATTAAATATCCAGGAATCGGGCTGCCAGGCAAAGCCATAGGCGGCCGTGGCCATGAACATCGGGATCTTGTCTTCGGGTAAGCGTTCGGACAGGGCCGCCACGTCCGGCCCGCCAAGGCCGACCACGGCGATCGGCGCCAGCTCCGACTTGATTCCGGGCCACAGGCTGGCGACCTGTGCGGCATCATATCGGGTCTCGTAGTTCTTGTAGTTCAGCTTGACGCCGAGTTCCTTGCCGCTGGTCGCGTTCCACCAGTCGAAAACGACCTCCCGGCTTGAGGCCAAGATCGGCATGATGTCGGCATAGGGGCCAGAAAAGTCCGACAGAAGCGCAAGGTTGTATGTGGTCTCCGCCTGTGCCTTCATTGGTAGCGCCGTGGCGAGCGCCAGCGTTCCGGCGGCCAGCAGCCCCCCAAGGCCCGATTTGCTGAGGTATGTCATTTTCATTCTCCTCCCAGGTTATAGACCGCCCCGAAATCAATAGGGGAACGGCCAGATACGATAAGACGACTTCAGGATATTCCAGCGGTGCATCAACCCCTTGGGTTCAAGGATCATGAACAAGGCAATCACGCCACCAAGAATGACGTTCATGCCCGCGAACACGATATCGCCTCCCAGAAACGAGACGGAATCGGCGATATTCGGGCCGACTGTGGCAATAACTTCCTGGATGGTGCGAATGACGAAGACACCGACCAGCGCCCCGACGATCGACCCCATTCCACCGACGATGATCATCGCCACGAAAAAGATGGAATGGAACAGGGTGAATTGATCGACCCCGATAAAGCGGATCATGTAGGCCCAAAGTGCCCCGCCGACGCCAGCATAGAAGGCGCCGATCAGAAAGGCATTCGCCTTGGTAGCCGCTACATTGATCCCCATGATGCCTGCGGCCACGTCATCGTCCCTGACCGCGATGAAGGCGCGACCGAAGCGCGACCGGATGATCCCGAACGCGCCTGCGATCATGATCGCGGCAACCGCAAGGTTCATGTAGAATTGCTGGGTCTCGGTGACGAAGCGCAGCCCGAATATCTCTGCTGCCGGCACGGTGACTCCATTTGAGCCACCTAGCCAGGAGGATGGCAGGTTCAGGACTGCAAAATGAAAGATGAACTGTGCCGCGAGAGTGGTCAGCGCCAGATAGAACCCCTTGATCCGAGTCGCCGTCAAACCGAAGAGAAAGCCGAACAGCGCAGCCGCGAACCCGGCCAACGGTATGGTCAACAGGAACGTGAGACCGGTCTTGGAGGCCAGTATCGAAGCGGTATAGGCGCCCACCCCCATGAATGCGGCCTGGCCCAGATTGATCTGGCCCGCATAGCCGGTGCAAATCTGGAGTCCGACGGCGATCACGGCGCTGATCAGCATCATGTTCAGCACGGCGATGATACGCCCGCTCACAAGATAGGGCATCGCCAGCATAACCACGAGGAACAGCGCCAGGCAAACCGCCTGCCAGCGCGTGCGCACGAGACGTCTGTCGGCGCGATAGCTTGTGGGAAAAATGCCGGAAGGATCCATGAATTAAACCCGCTCGATTGTGCGCCAGCCGAACAGACCCGTGGGCCGGATCAGCAGAATGGCAAGCATGATGATATAGGGCACGACACTGCCGAGCGAGCCGCCGATGATCGGATCGAGGTAGTTGGTGGTCAGGCTCTGGATTACACCGATGATGATTCCCGCCAGGACAAGTCCGCCGATCGACTCCAACCCGGCGAACAATGCAACCGGCAGTGCCGCAAAACCGATATCCGAGGCCAGAAAGGTCAGCGACTTGCCGCTGAGGAAGATCATCGCCCCTATCGTGGACAGGATTGCGCCGAGAATCCAGGCAAAGGCAATAGAGCCTTTCACCGAAATCCCCATCGAAGCAGCGACGACGTGATCTTCGGCCACTGCCGTCATCCGCAGGCCTGAACGGGTCCAGTTGAAGAACCAGGACAGGCCAACGGCGGCAACGATGGTGATGATCCCCCCGATAAGCAAGTTCATCGGAATCAGCATATCGCCGAGGAAGAGCGGCTTCAGCGGAAAGATGATCGGGAATGGCCGGACGGAAGCCCCAAACAGCAGCAGGACGACGCCACGCAGCAGGATCAGCAGGCCGACAGTCACCATCACCATCGAGAACACCGATTCACCGATCAGCTTGGTGAGGAAAATCCGTTCGATCAGATAGCCGACAAGACCCGCAAGAACCAAGGATAGCGGGATCGACAGCCACAGGCTCAGGCCGAGCTGCATGGTTGTGAACCAGACGATGAAACCGCCGATGATCACCAGTTCGCCCTGCGCGAAATTGAACACCTTGCTAGCGCGGTAGATCACGACGAACCCCATGGCCACCAGCGCGTAAAGCAGGCCGATCAAGGCCCCGGTGATGATGTCATTGATGAAATAGACCATTTTTGCCGACCTCCCTTAAATTTGCGACCGCCGCCCGGCAGCCTTCGATCCGCTCTCGACATCCGATACACGCACCTCGGCCCTGAGCACGCCCTGGCGTCCATCCTGATAAGTAACGGCAATCTCAAGGTCGATCTTGTCGGCACCGCTGTAAATAGCCTCAACGAGCGTGGCATACCGATCTTCCAGGAATTCGCGCCGGAGTTTCCGGCTGCGGGTCAGCTCGCCTTCGTCCGGGTCCAGTTCCTTGGGGAAATTCGCGAACCGCACGACCCGAGAACCTTCGGGCAGCAAGGCGTTGATGCGCGAAACCTCGCCTTTGATAAGGTCCAGAACCTCGGCTTTTTGCGACAGGTCGGTATAGGTCGAGAAGCTGATATTGTTCTCTTCGGCCCAGCGGCTGAGGACCTCCATGTCGATATTGATCAGCGCTCCGACAAAATCCCGGGTTTCGTCGCCCAGCGTCATAAGATCCTTGATGTAGGGGCTGTAGCGCAGCCGTGTTTCGATAAACTGCGGCGGATAACTGTGGCCGTTCGCCAGGCGGCGCATGTCCTTGACGCGGTCGTAGAATACCAGCTCTCCGTCATCGGTCATCGAAACCGCATCGCCGGTGGCATACCAACCGTCTTCGGTCAGCACCTCGGCGGTCTTGTCCGGTTTGCCATAATATCCGCCAAAGCCCGAGCCGCCGCGGACCTGCAACTCGCTTTGCGGCGTTATGCGGTATTCCAACGGATCGCCATAAGCGGTATTGCTTTGCATCCAGCTGCCGCTTGTTTCCAGCTGATAACTTTCGCTGACATGCGCGGTCAGAAGGCCGATTTCGGTCGCGCCATAGACGTTGCGCAGCTTGACCCCCATGGCGTGGAACATGCGAAAGACTTCGGGGGCCATCAGAGCACCGCCGCACATCGCATTTTTTGCCTTGCCAAGGCCTAAATTGTCGCGCAGGTGATGCAGCACCAGCGCCTCGGCAAAGGGAAGTCGCAGGCGCGAGGCGAGGCTGGGACTGCGCCCTTCCAAGCGTTCGACATAAACGTCACGGCCGACTTTCATACCCCAATTGTACATCAAGTTGCGGAACTTGCCCGCGCCCAACATCCGGGCCTGCACGATCGACGCAAGGTTTTCCCACTGGCGCGGACTGAACACCAGCGCGTCAACCGCCAGTTCGCGGATGTTGGTCAGCACGTCTTCGGGGCCTTCGGGAAAATTGACGACCATGGGCGCGATCAAACCGATCGACAGGCCGAAAATCTGTTCCGTAACCCAGGCCGGCGAAATGTAGGTCAGGTATTCGGTGCCCGGCGCGATTTCGATTGCCCCCATCACCCGTGAGCAGTTGTCGAACAGGTAGCGATGGCTGATGACAACGCCCTTGGGTTTTCCCGTGGTCCCCGAAGTATAGGACAGCACGGCGGTATCGTCCGCCCTCCCGCGTTTGACGTGTTCTTCAAATCTGGCAGGCTCTTTGGCGTGGATCTGACGTCCTGCCGCGCTCACACTTTCAAAGGAATGCAACAGGGGATGATCATAGCCCCATAGACCGGAATCATCCCAGTAAACGATCGCCAGGGCACCCGAGTACTTGCCCGCGATCTCGATGCATTTATCGACCTGCTCCTGATCCTGCGCCAGAAAAATCCGCGTTTGCGAGTCTTCGGCCAGATACAGGATCTCTTCGGCGTTCTGATCCGGATAGACGGACAGGACTTTGCCGCCCAATGACTGAACGGCGTATTCAGCCCAGAAATGTTCGGGTTCGTTTTCCCCGATCAACATGACGGATTCGCCCGCCGACAGGCCCAGGTTGTCCAACCCGAGAGCCAGGGCACGAACTCTGTCAATCACATCGGCCCAGGTGAATTCCCGCCAGATGCCCAGGCGCTTGTGGCGTTCGGCGAGGTTGTTCGGCATGGACGTTGCACGCGCGAGCAAAATCTGCGGCAGGGTTTCGCTGTGTGTCACTGCCGGGTCTGAAAAGACCATTGCTGTTCGTTGTTTTGTCATCCCGCTAACCCAGATATGCCTTGATCACAGCCGGGTTCTTCTGGATTTCTTCGGGCGTGCCTTCGGCGATGACCCGCCCGAAGTCCAGCACCACGATCCGGTCAGCAAGGTCCATAACAACGCCCATGTCGTGCTCGACCAGAACCACTGGAATCTTGCGCGCCTCGCGCACATCGAGAATGAAGCGCGCGAGGTCTTCTTTCTCTTCCGAGTTCATGCCAGCCATCGGTTCATCCATCAGCAGGATGGATGGTTCCTGCGCCAATGCGCGGCCCAGATCGACACGTTTGCGCAGCCCGTAGCCCAATGTGCCCACTGGCCGGTTGCGGATTGCTTCGATCTCCAGAAAGTCAATAATCTCTTCGGCGGCTTCGCGATGCTCTGATTCCTCCCGCATCACGAGCCCAAACTGGAAAAAGGCCTGGATCACATTCGATTTCATCAGCATGTGACGACCGATCATGATGTTTTCCACCACGGTCTGCCCGGCAAAGAGATGGGTGCCCTGAAACGTACGCGCCAGTCCGCGCCGGGCGATCTGGTCAACACGCAGGCCGGTAACGTCCTGCCCGGACAACTCGACACGGCCCTTCTGCGGACGATAGAAACCCGCAGTAACGTTCAGAAGTGATGTTTTTCCGGCACCGTTCGGACCGATGATCGCAAGCAATTCATCGTCGTTCACGGTAATGCTCACATCGTCGAGCGCCGTCACACCGCCAAATTTCAAAGTTGCACTGCGCACAGCAAGCGGCGATGTGACGATCCCCCCATTCGTGGTCATGACTCAGCCCGTGCCTTTTGCCGACAGCCCATGGAACGGCACATAACCCGACCGAACGGTGATCCGCGAGTGACGAGGTTTCCTCGCATTTTTCTCCTCCCACCTCTTATTTCAGAGTGCTGCTGCCGGAGGTGCCAAGCCTCTTTCTGATACCTAACATCTGTTAGAAAGTTAAATCAACAATTAAATCCGCCGCCAAGCAGAACCGCTCAGACAGTCGCGTATTCTGCGGTAAAGCTTCGAAGACCGGTTTGATCCTGGCACCAGACGGTTCCGGAGTTTTCGGCGCCTTCACTATGCAACTGCAATTCGCAGGGCAGGGTCAGCGGTGCGAGTCCCCGGAAAGAAAACCGCTGGGGCGACGTCTTCAAGGCTTCCGCCGCCAGATTCAGAAGAAGCGTCGCCTGCAATGGGCCATGCACAACAAGCCCGGAATAGGCTTCGGTTTCGGTGGCGTAGACGTGGTCATAGTGGATGCGATGGGCATTGAACGTCAGCGCCGAATAGCGAAACAGCAGCATCGGATCCGGTGCAAGGCTCGATCTGAGCGTGGTGGGGTCAACCGCGTCAGGTACGTTCTTGACCGGGCGGGGCGCAGAAATCTCGCGATAGACAATCGATTGCTTCTCCCGAATACAAAGCCGGCCGCCGCTCGAATACTCGTGTTCTACGGTCACAAAGACCAACGTTCCGCTGCGGCCCTGCTTGGCCGTTATATCCCCGATCACCGAGCGGCGGGTGACGGCTTCGCCGATCTTCAGCGGCGTGAGATGTGTAACATCGCCGCCGGCCCACATACGGGCTGGCAGCGGGACAGGGGGCAGAAACCCACCCCTTGCAGCATGGCCATCGTCTGACAGAGCGGCAGCTGGCACGGTATCAAGGGCAATACACCAATGAATCCCCAGCGGGACATCACCTGCTCCGCCGCAAAGATGCGGACCGAACGTGGCACGGAATTTGTCGATCAGACCGTGCGTCAGGACGTCTTCTTTGGTTTCAGTGCGTCCTAGCCAGGGTGCCAGCGCGTCAAGGTCGATCTCACTCATGGTCCCTGGCCTCAGAACGACCGCGGCATACCCAGGATATGCTCGCCGACATAGGACAGGATGAGGTTGGTCGAGATCGGGGCCACCTGATACAGTCGGGCCTCGCGGAACTTGCGCTCGACATCGTATTCGCGCGCAAAGCCGAAGCCGCCATGGGTCTGGATGCAGGCATTGGCCGCTTCCCAGCTGGCATCGGCGGCCAATAGTTTTGCCATGTTCGCCTGTGCCCCGCAATCCTGCCCGGCGTCAAAGCGTCTTGCGGCCTCGAAGCGCATCAGGTTGGCGGCCTCGACGTTCACATAGGCCTTGGCGATAGGAAACTGCACGCCCTGATTCTGACCGATCGGGCGATCGAAGACAATACGCTCGCCGGCATAGGCGCGGGCCTTATCCACAAACCAGTATCCGTCGCCGATACATTCCCCGGCAATCAGCGTGCGTTCGGCGTTGAGCCCGTCAAGAATGTGGTAAAATCCGCGGCCTTCGGTTCCGATCAGGTTCTCGGCGGGAATCTCCAGGTTGTCGAAGAACACTTCATTGGTTTCGTGGCCGGGCATGTTGGCGATGGGGCGCACCTCCATGCCATTGCCGATGGCCTCTTTCAGATCAACCATGAAGATCGACAGGCCCTGGGACTTCTTCTTGACATCTTTCAACGGTGTGGTGCGGGCCAGCAGGATCATCAGGTCCGAATGTTGAATGCGGCTGATCCAGACCTTCTGGCCGTTGATCACATAGCGGTCGCCCTTCCTGACCGCTGTGGTCTTGAGCTTGGTGGTGTCGGTGCCGGTGGTCGGCTCTGTCACGGCCATGGACTGCAGACGCAGCGCGCCGCTGGCGATGGCGGGCAGGTATTTCTGCTTCTGCTCGTCCGACCCGTGCCGCAGAAGCGTGCCCATGTTATACATCTGCCCATGGCAGTGGCCCGCGTTGCCGCCGCAGCGGTTCACCTCTTCCATGATGATAGAGGCTTCGGTCAGACCCAGGCCCGATCCGCCGTATTCCTCGGGGATCATCGCGGCGAGCCAGCCCTCGCGGGTCAGCGCATCGACAAATTCCACGGGGTAGGTTTCGTTCTCGCCGAATTTTCGATGATATTCTGGCGGGAACTGTGCACAAAGCGCGCGCAGGGCATCGCGCAGGTCGCCATGGGTTTCGGGGGCTGATGTCTGCATCGTTTATTTCGCTCCCGGTCCCGAGGTTTCAAGGATTTCCTGCTCGGCACGCTGCCACAGCTCATAGGAAATCGGGTTTTCGCTTTCCTCAAGGATATGGCCGACCAGCCCGATCGCCCGCGCCATCACACCGAAGCCGCGCACGATCTTCCAGGGGAACCCGAATTCGCAGCAGATCGCGCCGATGGCACCGGTGGCGTTGATCGGCAGCATCTTTCCCGATTTCGCCTCTGCCACGCCCTGAATTTTCTGAATCAGAGCGACATATTCGCCGGATTTGCCATTCTCGGCGGCGATCTGGAACAGGCGCGGTGTGCGTGGATCAACCGGCTTGTGTACCGGATGGCCAAGCCCCGGCACGATGGCCTTGCGGGCGCGGAACTTTTCGACCGTCTCGACGGCAAGCGCATCCAGATCGACACCGGTTCCCAGCTTGTCCTGCGGCAGCGCCTCGTAAAGCATCTTCGACGCGCCCTCCATCGAGCCGACAAAGACCGTGCCCAGCCCGCACAGACCGGCCGCCACCGCCGCCTGAAGCGATTCCGGCGCGCCCATATAGGTCATGCGTGCGGCAAGGGCCGAGGGCGTGATGCCATGTTCCACCAGGGTAATGACAATGGCGTTGAAGACCCGGCTTTCCTCTGGCGTGGCCTTGCGGCCCGTCAGTTGCAGAAAGGCGAGATCGCCCAGGTTCATGTGGCCCAGGATCTCGTTCGGCAGGTCAAGGCCCCGCACGCAGATCTTGTCAGGGGTGCTCCAGCCGATGTTCGAAGTGATCTTTTCCTTGCGCTTCCCCATCAGACCGGATCCCACGAAAAGACATCCGCCGACACCTCGAGCGGTGTGAACTGCGATCTGAGCGCGGGAATGGCGCGCTCGGCGATTTCATCTGCTGTCCAGCCATGGCCGGAATGAACCGACCGCACCGGGCGGGGCTGGTTGAAGAGGAAGATCTCATTGTTGCGAACGGCAAAGATCTGCCCGCTGACGCCATCGGCCTTGTCGGACATGAGGAAACAGGCCATGGGTGCCACCTTTGCAGGGGTCATCTGTTTGAGCTTTGCAACCCGCGCCACCTGATCGGGCGTTTCGGTCTTGATCGACGAGATCATCCTGCTCCAGGCGAAGGGCGCGATGCAGTTCGACCGCACGTTCCACCGCTTCATGTCGAGCGCGACCGATTTCGAGAACGCCGCGATACCCAGCTTTGCGGCCGAATAGTTCGCTTGCGCCAGATTGCCGATCAGACCCGAGGTCGAGGTCATGTGAACCAGGGCACCGCCTTCCTGTTCGCGGAAATAATCGGCGGCAGCGCGGCTGGTATTGAAGGAACCATAAAGATGGACCTTCACCACCGCATCGAAATCCTCGTATGTCATCTTGTGGAAAAACCCGTCGCGCAGGATGCCTGCGTTGTTGACCACAGCGTCAATGCGACCGAATTCCTTGACACCGGCCTCGATCATCGCACGCGCGGCCTCGGGGTCGGTGACCGAACCGCCATCGGCGATCGCATCACCTCCGGCGGCTTTGATCTCTGCGACGACGGCCTGAGCGGCGCTTTCGGTCTGGCCGGTGCCTTTCAGGGATGCCCCCAGATCATTGACCACCACCGCCGCCCCTTCGGACGCCGCCATCAGCGCGATATCGCGGCCGATACCGCCACCCGCGCCGGTGACCAGAACCACTTTTCCGTCAAGTGCCTTTGCCATCTTCATTCCTCTTCAGTTTGCCTTGCGGTACTTGTCGAGCCCGCCGGTATGCATGACCCGGCCCATCAGTGGTGCGCCGATGATTTCTTCCGCCTTAACCGCCGCAGCGATCAGCTTGTCCAGGTCGATCCCGGTTTCGATGCCAAGCTCGTGGCACAGGAACACCGCATCCTCAGTGCAGACATTTCCTGCGGCGCGGGCATGGCCGTGGCCCGCGAAGGGACAGCCGCCAAGACCGGCGACCGAGCTTTCGAACATGTCCACCCCCATCGACAGGGCCGCGTAAAGATTGGCGATGCCAAGGCCGCGCGTGTCATGGATATGCATCCCGATGCGCGCATCGGGTGCCATTTCGCGCAGCGCGCCGATCATGCGCTTGACCGCTTCGGGGTTGCCCCAGCCCATTGTATCGGCGATCACAAGGATCGGTACGGGGATGTCCTCTTCTTCGCACAGCTGAAGAACGAAGCGGAAATCGTCCAGGATGCGGCTCTGCGGGATCGGCCCCTCGAAGTTGCAGCCGAAGGCCGTCATCACATAGGCCGCGTCGATCGTATATCCCTCTTCCTTGTAAAGACGAACCCAGTCGCGTTGTTTTTCCCGCATTTCCGCGGAGGAACAATTGTTGTTCGATTGGGCAAACGCCTCGGAAGGATATAACAGCAGGCGCGGGTCGATATCGACCTCATGCGCCGTCAGGGCCTTGCGAAACCCTTTGTCGTTCAGCCATAGTGACGTGTAATTCACGCCCGGCTTGCGCTTGATACGCTGGAACAACTCCCCGGTGTCCGCCATCTGCGGCACGTATTTCGGGCTGACAAAGCTGCCGACCTGAATGCGCTTCAGACCGGTTTCGCTAAGCATATCGATCAGTTCGATCCGCTGTTCGATCGGGTAGATCTTCTTTTCGATCTGAAAGCCCTCGCGCGGGCCTTCCTCACGAAATTCGACGAATTTGGGAAAGTCGCTCATTTCATTGCTCCTCAGATGGCAGTATCTCGGCGATGACCTGGCCGCGATCAACCATGTCCCCATTCGAGACGGAAATATTGCTGGCAATCCCGGCTGCGGCAGCGCGGATCGAGATTTCCATTTTCATGGACTCCATGACCGCAATCACGTCGCCTGCGGCGACGGGTTGACCTTCGGTCACCTTGATCTCGACGATCATGCCAGTCAGCGGCGAGACTACGGCGCGATCCGCTGCCGCATCGCCGCCGGCAAAGGCCAGCGGCGTGGCCGGGCGAAAGATCAGCCGACCTTCGGGCGTGTCCATCTCAATCACCCCGGCGTGGAGCCGCGCGTCGATCAAAAGGACGGTATCGCCCTCGCTCAGGCGCCATCGACCCGGCGTGATTTCGCGCGCGGTCAACATGGTAGCATCGCCGTTTTCCGAAATAACGGTGTATTTGTCACCCGGTTTGACCGGGCCGACGCGCAATTCTTCGGATGCACCGGCGGAATCGGAGAGCGTCACGCGCTGTCCCGCCTCAACCGCATCGCCACCCAGGCCAAGCCGCCAGCCAGTGAAGGTATCGCGGTTGCTCCAGGGATCGGCATCCGCATCGCGGCGCGACGTTGCCACGAACAGAATCGCGGCTGCCGCCTTCCACCGCTCGGGGCGGGTAAGGGGGGGCGGCTGTGTCAGCGCGTCAAGTCGGCCGTCGATCCAGCGCGTATGAACCTGCATCTGCCCGAATTCGGGGTTTCGCGCCAGCGCCGTCAGAAAGGCACGGTTGGTTTCCACGCCCTCCACCGCGACATGGTTCAGCGCCGTCGCCAGCCGCGCCAGGGCGGTTTCCCGGTCGGGCGCGTGCACGATCAGCTTGGCGATCATCGGGTCGTAATAGGGCGTCACCGCGTCACCTTCTTCGACACCGCTGTCGATCCGCAGGCCGCCGGGCAGGCTGAGTGTGGTCAGCGTGCCCGTCGAGGGGGCGAATTGCATGGCCGGGTCTTCGGCGTAAAGCCGCGCTTCGACGGCGTGGCCGTTGATCCGCAGATCCTCCTGAACAAGCCCCAGGCCCGCGCCCTCGGCAATGCGCAGGTGCAACGCGACCAGGTCCAGCCCAGTGATCGCCTCTGTTACGGGGTGTTCCACCTGGATGCGCGGGTTCACCTCCAGAAAGAAATACTCGTCCCCCGCGACCAGAAATTCGACCGTGCCCAGGCCGCGGTAATTGAGCGTTTCGCCCAGACGCACCGCGTCATTCGCGATCTCGTCAAGAAGCGCGCGAGGCAAGCCCCAAGCCGGGGCCTCTTCGATGACCTTCTGGTGGCGGCGCTGAAGCGTGCAGTCGCGCTCGAACAGGTGCACCACATGGCCCTTGCCGTCGCCCGCGATCTGCACCTCGACATGGCGTGCCTCGGGCAGAAAGCGTTCCAGCAGAAGGCCCTCGGAGCCAAAGGTGGACTTTGCTTCGCGCAGCGCGCCCTCGATGTCCTCCACAAGCGTGGCTTCATCTGTCACGAGCCGCTGCCCGCGCCCGCCGCCGCCGCCGACCGCCTTGAGCAACACCGGCAGGCCCATCTTGCGCACTTCCTGTGCGATTTCCTGCGGGTTGGAGCGCGCGCCCTGGGCGCCCGAGACAACCGGAATGCCGGCAGCAACCGCCGCGTCCTTGGCGCTGGCCTTGTCGCCGAAGCGTTCCAGCGTTTCCGGTGTCGGCCCCATGAAGATCATGCCTGCGGCTTCGACCGCGCGGGCGAAATCTGCGTTCTCGGCCAGAAAGCCGTAACCGGGATGGATCGCATCGGCGCCGACAGATATGGCGGCGGCGATGACCGCGTCGATCTTCAGATAGCTTTCCGATGCCGGACCGGCACCGATGCAAACGGATTTTCCGATCTCACGGACGTGAAGGGCATTGGCGTCGGCTTGCGAATGCACGCCAACAGGGATGATGCCGCTGGCCCGCGCGGTGCGCGCGATTCGGCAGGCGATTTCGCCGCGATTGGCGATAAGAAGCGTTTTGATTTTCATGGTTTGCGCCTCACATCCTGAACACGCCGAAATGCGTTTCGACCTTGGGCCTGCGCGAAGCGATGTCCAGCATCAGCGCCATGACGTCCCGGGTCTCGGCAGGCTCGATCACGCTGTCGATCCAGAGGTTGGAGGCGAAATTGTAGGCCCCCTGGAAATCCTCGTATTCCTTGCGGATTGGTGCCTTGAAGGTTTCCTCCTCCTCGGGTGTCCATTTCTTGCCTTCGCGTTCGTTGATCTGGGCGCGCACCTGCGCCAGCACGCTGGCGGCCTGTTCCGGCCCCATGATCGCGGACCGGCCCGTGGGCCAGGCGAACATCGCGTCCGGCTGGAACGGGCGGCCAAGCATGGCCAGGTAACCCGCCCCGTAAGAGCCGCCGGTGATGATGGTGAACTTCGGCACCCGCGCCGAAGACATGGCGGTGATCATCTTGGCGCCCGCCTTGGCAATGCCCATCTGCTCGACGTCGCGGCCGACCATGAAGCCGTTCACATCCGCGAGGAACAGCAGCGGGATATCGCGCTGGACGCAGAGATTGATGAAATGCGTAGCCTTCAGCGCGGCCTCGACAAAGAGCACGCCGGTGTTGGCCAGGATGCCGACCTCGTGGCCATGGATTCGGCCCCAGCCGGTCATGAGGGTGTCGCCGAAAAGCGGCTTGAACTCGTGAAAATCGCTGTCATCGACAAGGCGCGCGACAATCTCGCGGTTGTCGGTCGGCACCCTTGGGTCTCGGCTGACGACGCCATAGATCTCCTCGACCGGATAGGCCGGGGGGCGCGGCGACGTCGGCGTCTTGCGCGGCTGCGGCTTTTCGCCCAGGTGGCTGACGATTTCGCGGGTGATGGCCAGCGCGTGCGCGTCATCCTCGGCAAGATGGTCTGTCACGCCGGAAACGGACGAATGCATCTTGCCGCCGCCCAACGTTTCGGCATCGACCTTTTCGCCGGTCGCAGCAAAGGTCAATTCTGGCCCGCCCAGATACATGAAGCCCTGACCGCGCACGATCACCACCTCGTCGCAAAGCGCCGGGATATAGGCGCCGCCCGCGGTGCAGGGCCCCATGACCACGGCGATCTGCGGTACGCCATCGCCCGACATGCCGATCTGTTGATGGAAGATTGAGCCGAACTGCCCCTCATCGGGAAAGATACTCGCCTGCTCCGGCAGAAACGCGCCGCCGGAATCGACCAGGGTGATCACCGGAAGACGGTTTTTCCAGGCGATTTTCTGCGCCCGGACGTGTTTGCGGCAGGTCATGCCGAAATAGGTGCCGCCCTTCACGGTAGCGTCATTGGCGATTATCATGCACTGACGTCCCTCGATCACGCCGATGCCGGTGATGATCCCTGCACCGGGTGGCACGCCTTCATATTTGTTCAGCCCGGCGAGTTCTCCGATTTCAAGAAAGGGCGTGCCCGGGTCGAGCAACCGCTCGACCCGTTCGCGCGGCAGGATCTTGCCTTTGCTGACATGCCGTTCCCGGGCCTTTTCGGGGCCGCCGACGCGTTGTAGCAGCCGAAGCGCATGCAGTTCGCCGACCTTTTCCCGGTAAAGCACGTCGTTTTTCCGGAAGTCGTCGGACCCGGTGTCGAGAAGGGATTTCATTTTCGTCATGGCAGGTCCGGGTACTTTCTGAGGACAAAGGCGACCTTGGCTGCGCCGGGCTTTTCAAACGTATCCGGCGCGACCAGGCGAACGTCGGCCTTGAAGACGAGGGCATCGCGCAAGCGCTGCTCGATCTTCTTCTTGAGGGCCGCGTCATCCGCCGGATCACGGGCAGGACCGCGTTCGACGATCACTGTCAGCGCGCCCTGCGTGGTGTGGCCCTGGAAATCCGCCACGACACGCATGACGCCGTTGGTGTCCGGCACCATTTCGGTGATGACGCTGTTGATGGCGGAAGGAAAGACGTTGGCCCCGCGCACGATCAGCATGTCATCGGTGCGACCGGTGCAACGGATCTTGGGGCCGGTGCGCCCGCAAGAGCACTCTGTGTCGATGACCTCAATATAATCGCCCGACCGGAACCGCACCAGCGGGCTTGCCCGCCGGCCGATCGCGGTATAGATCATTTCGCCCTCGGCGCCTTTTTTCCAAGGAATGATCTCGCCACTTTCGGGATCGAGCAGTTCGGTGATGATGTAGTCCATGTTGACCATATGCATGCCCGATTGCGCGTCGCATTCGGCCCAATAGGTCACGCCCAGATCGGTGCCCCCCAGCATCTCGGTGCATTTGGCACCCCAGGCCGCTTCGATCTTGGCGCGGATCGCCGGGATGCCGCCGCCCGGTTCGCCGCCCACGATCACCCGCTCGACGCCCAGCTCGCTGGCCTTGCAGCCAAGCACTTCCGGAGCCTTTTCGGCCAGATGCAGAACGAAGTTAGGTGCGCCGACGATACAGCGCGGGCGGGTGTCCGCACAGGCGCGCAACAGCCGTTCCACACCGCCATCCGCCCCCACCGGCACGTCGATCGCGCCCATGTATTGCAGGCCCTGCACCACAGGGATACCGCCGACAAAGCCCTTCGCCAGCGAAAACGCGTGCAGCACCATGTCGCCGGGCCGCACGCCGTTGGCAAAGAAACAGCGCGCCGTCATCTCGTGCCACATCTCGGCGTCGGCCTCGGTCAGCGCGATATAGGACGGGCTGCCGGTGGTGCCCGACGAGGCCTGCATCTGGATAATGTCGGCCATCGGCGCGGCGCGGTGCTTGCCGAAGGGCGGCTCTGCCGCGAGGCTTTCGCGGATCTCGGTCTTGTAGGTGCAGGGCAGCTTTTGCAGGTCTTCGATGGTGCGGATATCGTCGAATTCCACGCCCGCCTCGGCGAACTTCTCCTGATAGAAGGTCGAGTTCGCCTTGAGATAGGCCATCTGATCGCGCAGCCGCTCTTCCTGAATGCGGCGCACCTCGTCGAGCGGCGTGCCCTCGATTGCGTGCCAGAAGCGATCGTTTACCTTGTCGGCTGCATCCTCCCGCCGGAAGCGCATTCCAAATTGCATATTGTCCTCCATTCCCGGCTGGGCGATCAATAGGACCGCGGCAGACCCATGACTTTTTCGCCGATGAAGCTAAGGCACAGCTCGCGGTTCACGGGTGCCGTACGCAACAGGCGCACCAGCGGATACATCTCGTATAGTCCCGTATCTTCGGTGAAACCCGATCCGCCATGCGCCTGAAGTGCTGCGTCCACCGCTTCGATCCCGGCTTCGGCGGCGAAGTATTTCGCCATGTTCGACGAGGCCCCCGCGGGCAGCTTGTTGTCGAACTCCCACGCGGCGCGACGGGTCATCAGGCTGGCCATTTCAATGGCGGTGTAGGCCTTGGCCATCGGGTGCTGCACACCCTGGTGCGCCCCGATGGGTTGACCGAAGACATTGCGTTCGGACGCATAGGCCACACCTTTGTTCAGGGCGAAGCGGCCGATGCCGCAGCATAGTGCGGCCAGGATGATGCGCTCGGGGTTGAGGCTGTCGAACAGGATGGAAAACCCTTCGTCCACCTCGCCGACCACGTCCTCGGGACCCAGATCCACCTCGTCGAAAAACAGGGTCCACTGTTCTTCGGGCAGAGGGATCGAGATCTTCACTCGTTGCTGAGCGACGCCCTTCTTTTTCAGGTCCACGGCAAAAAGGGTGAACCCGTCGGTCTTGCGGCTGACCTCGGTGTGCGGCTTGGTCCGCGCCACAACCAGGCAATAGTCGGACACATCGGCCCCGGTGATGAAGGTCTTTTCCCCCGTCAGGCTGAACCGGTTGCCCCGGCGCTTGGCCAGCGTGGTGGACTTCATCGTGTTCGACCCGGCCCCCGGTTCGGTGATCGCGAAACAGAACTGGATTTCGCCCCGGCAGGCGGCCGGAAGCAGCTCTTTCTTGTGGAACTCGGTGCCGTGGCTGGCGATATGGGCCAGCGACATGGTCGGGCCGACCACCATCATCAGCAGCGGAATGCCGTGATTGGCCGTGCCTTCCATGAACAGGGCCATCTCGGTCATGCCAAGCCCGGCACCGCCGTATTCTTCGGGAACCATGATGCCAAGAAAGCCGTCATCGGCGATTTTCTGAAACATCTCCCTGGGAAATTCATGTTTCCGGGCATGCCGCAGCCAATAATCGTTGTCGAATTTTTGCGCCAACTGACCGCCGTATTCGTAGATCTGGCGCTGTTCGTCGTTCAAAGTGAATTCCATGTTTTCCTCAAGTCTTGAATTCGGGGGCGCGCCGGTTCTCGAATGCGTCGAGCCCCTCGGCCACGTCATCACTGGGCAGCGCGCGCACGGCGGCGTCACGCTCCAGCCGCATTTGCTGGTCGATGCCCAGGTCCGCACCTTCCCGTGCCAGACGCTTCATCTCGGCGATACCGGGACGCGAGCGGGTGGCGATTTTTTGGCAGTACTCTAGCGCGGACTTGTGCAGATCCGCATCCGGCACGATGTAGTTGACCAGCCCGGCCTCTTTGGCCTCGCCCGCGTCAAGCCAGCGGGCTGAGAACATCAGGTCAAGCGCCCGGCGCTGCCCCATCAACCGCGTCAGCCGCTGCGAGCCGCCCCAACCGGGGATCAGCCCGAATTGCGCATGCTGATCGCCGAACTGGGCGGTTTCGGCGGCGAAACACACGTCGCAAGCCAGCATCAGCTCGATCCCGCCGGCCAGACACAACCCCTGCACCGCCACGACGACAGGGAGGGAGGAGGTTTCGAGCGCACGCAGGTTCTTCATGCCAAAGGCGATGAAATGGTCCAGCGCGGCGGGATCGTTCAGTTTGCCCTTCACCTCGGTCAGATCGGCACCGGTGCAAAAGTGCTTGCCCTGCGCCCGGATGAGGATCGCCCGCATATCCGGGTTCGCCTCGAATTCCGCGCGCGCGGCAGATATGCGCTCATGCACGTCAAGTGACAGGCAATTGAATTTCTCGGGTCGGGCCAGCTCGATGATGCCGACGCTACCTTCGATGGTTACGGCGACGGGAGCACTCATTTCGACACTCCCTTCGCCCTTTTGTCATACTGCAGCGCCAGCCGCCCGACCTTTTCGCGGGCAATCACCAGTTTCTGGATTTGCGCGGTGCCGTCGCCGATCTGCAGGCCGAGCACATCGTTATAGCGCTGATGGTGGGGCAGGTCGGTCGTGTAACCGTAATGTCCGTGCAGGATCAGACACTGGTGCAGGATCTCGCAGGCGGTTTTTGGCAGGTACCATTTGCACATCGCCGCTTCGGACGTATGCGGCAGGCCCCGGTCGCGCAGGTCTAGTGTGTAATAGCAAAGCTGCCGCATCATGGTCAGCTGGGTTTCGGCCTCTGCCAGCGGGAAGCTCACGCCCTGATACTGCACGATGGGTGCGCCGAACGCTTCGCGCTCGCGGACATAGGCCCAGGTTTCATCCACCGATGCTTGGGCGGCACCAAGGCATTCCAGTCCGATCAGTGCGCGGGAATAGTCGAACCCGGCCATGATGGTGCCAAAGGCGCGGTCCTGTTCGGCCATCATGTTTTCTGCCGGCACGAAGACATCGTCGAAGAACACCGATCCGCGTCCGACCGGCCTGGTGCCGATGTCGTTGAAATGGGTGCGCTTGATACCTGGCTGGTTCAGATCAACGAAAAAGGCGCTGACCCCTCGCGAGCCGCCTTCGGGGTCGCCGGTGCGCGCAAAGACCACCGCCGCGTCGGCCTGGGCCGCAAAGCTCATGGAGGTCTTTTCACCGTTCAACCGCCAGCCGTTGCCGGATTTGGTGGCCTTGAGAATCAGGTTCGCCGCATCCGATCCGCCGCGCGGTTCGGTCAGGCCCAGGCCAATGACAGCATCCCCCGAGACAACCTTGGGCACCCATTCCGAAGCGATCTCGCGGGAGGCGTGCTTGGCCACCATCCCGCCCATGAGAGAGCCGAGGAGCTGGACATAGCTTGCGTTGAAATCGGCATAGGCGATTTCTTCGACGATCATCCCTGACGTGACAGAGCTTTCGCCAAGCCCGCCGAACTCTTCGGGCAGATCGGCCCCGATCAGACCCAATGCGCCCATCTCCTTGATCAGCGCACGATCAAAGGTGTGGCCGCTTGCGCGCGCGAGGTAGCTGGGTGCCAGTTTTTCAGTGGCGAATCGCTTGGCGGCTTCACGAAACGCCCTTTGATCCTCTGTTGGCTGGAACTGCATCGGTACTCCTCCCGTTGACCGAAAACTCTTCTTCCCAAAAAATCTAACGGATGTTAGAATATAGATCAAGCTAAGTTTCGAGGAGAATGTTCACAGTGGAAAACACGCAGAGGGAAAGCTTCGAAACCATGCTTTCGCCCATCCGCGCGGGCCGACGCACGTTGCGGAACCGGATCATCATGGGGTCGATGCACACCCGGCTGGAAAACGAGCCGGACAGCCTGGCCAAACAGATCGCCTTTTACGCGGAACGGGCGCGGGGGGAGGCGGCGATTCTGGTCACTGGCGGGTTTTCGCCAAATGCCGAGGGGGTGTTCGACCCGGAAGGACCGCGCATAGATGACCCGGATGAGGCGCTGCACCTGCGACCAATCTGCGAGGCGGTCCAGGCCGAGGGCAGTCTGATCTGCGCGCAGCTTCTTCATGCCGGGCGCTACGCAAAGATCGAGGGCTGCGTTGCGCCATCACCGATTCGCGCGCCGATCAACCGTTTCATCCCGCGTGAGATGACCGATGCCGACATCCGCCGCACCATTGAGGATTTCGCCAAAGCCGCCGCCAATGCGCAGGCCGCCGGGTTCGACGGCGTCGAGATCATGGGGTCCGAGGGCTATCTGATCAACGAATTCACTGTCACGCATACCAACAAGCGTGAAGACGACTGGGGCGGCAGCGCCGAGAACCGCCACCGCTTTGCAGTCGAGACCGTGCGCGCGGTGCGGGAGCGTTGCGGGCCGGATTTCCTAGTCATCTACCGGATTTCGGCGGCTGATCTGGTCGAGGGCGGCGCGCCCGCCGATGAAATTGCGGCACTGGCGCGCAAGATCGAGGCGGCGGGGGCGGATATTCTGAACACCGGCATCGGTTGGCACGAAGCGCGCGTGCCGACGATTGCCTATCCGGTTCCGCGCGGTGCCTGGCGGCAGGCGGCGGCCAATGTGAAGGCCGCAGTGTCCATTCCCGTGGTCGCCTCGAACCGGATCAACACGCCCGCAATGGCCGAGGACATCCTTGCCTCTGGCGAGGCAGACATGATCTCGATGGCCCGGCCCTTTCTGGCCGACCCGCATTTCGTCAAGAAGGTGCGCGAGGGCCGCGCGGACGAGATCAACACCTGCATCGCCTGCAACCAAGCCTGTCTGGATTTCATCTTTTCCGACCGGCCGGTGAGCTGTCTGGTCAACCCTCGGGCAGGCCGCGAAACCGAATTCCGGGACACGCCGACAGATTCACCCCGGAAGGTGGCGGTTGTCGGCGGCGGCGCCGCGGGCATGGCCACGGCGGCCGAGGCGGCACGGCTGGGCCATGTCGTCACCTTGTTCGAAGCCCATGACAGGCTGGGCGGTCAATTGAACCTGGCGCGTGCGGCGCCGGGCAAGGACGAGTTCGACGAAACCCTGCGCTATTATTCCGGCCAGATGAACAGGCACGGGGTCACGCTGCGCCTGGGGCAGCGGGCCGGTCTGGACGATCTGGCCGGTTTCGACCATGTGGTGATCGCCACCGGGGTCACGCCGCGCATTCCCGATCTGCCGGGCGTGGACCATCCGAGCGTTGCCACCTATGCCGAGATCCTGTCCGGCGAACGTGTGGCGGGCGACAGTGTCGTGGTGATGGGGGCAGGCGGCATCGGCCATGACGTGGCCGAATTCCTCGTGACCGGATCGGCAGAGGTCCACGACACCAACGCATTCTGCGAGACATGGGGCGTAGACCCGGCATTCGCCGCGCCGGGCGGTCTTGCGGGCGATCCGCTGGCACCGAAACCTTCGCGTCGCAAGGTGGTCATGCTTCAGCGGAAAACCTCGAAACCGGGGGCGGGGCTTGGCGTCTCCACGGGCTGGATCCTGCGCAACGCGCTGCGCAAACACGGGGTCGAGGCCATGGGCGGCGTGGTCTATGACCGTATCGACGACGCGGGGCTGCATATCCTCATGGACGGAAAGCCAGAGGTCATCGCCGCCGATACAATCGTGCTGTGCACCGGGCAGGAGCCAGAGCGGGCGCTGGCCGAGGCCCTCGCCGGGCGCGGAGTCACCGTCACGATGATCGGCGGGGCAAAAGAGGCGGCGGAGCTTGACGCTCTGCGCGCCATTGATGAAGGGGTGCGTTTGGCGCAGGGTCTCTGAATTGGCATGAGGGGAGGATGCGATGCAGCCAGAGGTTTTTCGCGCAGGACGCACCGATCTGTATTCGATCTTTCGAAGCCGCGCGCAGGACAGTGCCAGGGTTCTTGCCGTCGAGGACGGTCGCAAACGGCAGACCTACGCCGAGTTGCTGGAGCGGGTAGATCGTCTGGCCGCCGTCTTTCTGGCGAGAGGCGTCACGCCCGGAGACAGGATCGCGATCCTGTCGCACAACCGGGCGGAATATCTTGAAACCGAACTGGCCGCTGCGGGGATCGGCGCAATCGTCGCCTGCCTGAACTGGCGGCTTGCGCCGGATGAACTGCGGCATTGCATCGATCTGGTCGAGCCGGTTCTGGCGCTGGTCGAACCCGGCCTGCGCGGCGCGTATCATGCGGTCTCCGCTACCCGATGCTTGGAGATCGGGCCGGATCTGGACGCGGCCATCGCTGGGGCCAAACCAGATCCGCGCACCGGAACCCTGGTGGAGGATCCCGAGGCCGGGCTGACGATCCTTTACACATCGGGGACGACAGGCCGACCCAAGGGGGCGCTGATCAGCCACCGGGCCCATATCGCGAGATCCATGGTCTTCGCGGCGCAACTGGCGCTCGATCCCGGCGACGGCTTCATCGCCTGGGCGCCCATGTTTCACATGGCGTCCACCGATCATGCGCTGGCGACGATCTTGCGCGGCGGCACGGTGGTGATGGTGGACGGGTTGCAACCTGCCGTCATCAATGAGGCGCTGTCACGCCACAGGATCGGCTGGTTCGTGATGATGCCGGGCGCGTTGGATGCCTTCATCGCCGAGCGGCGCGCCAACCCGCTGCCGGTGAAAGGGATCAAGGTCTGCGGCGCGATGGCCGATCTGGTGCCTCCACATCAGATCGCGGAGTTGACCAGCCTTCTGGACACGCCCTTCCTGAATTCCTTCGGGGCGACCGAAACCGGCTTGCCGCCTGGCACCGCAGGTCTGATCGCGCCCGGTGTCATACCCGAAAAACTGTCCAAACGGATCAGCGCATTCTGCGAGGTCCGGCTGGTTGACCCTGAAGACCGCGACGTTCCCGACGGAACGCCCGGTGAAATGGCGATGCGCGGCCCGACGCTGTTCTCTGGCTACTGGAACGCCGACGCCACCAATGCCCGAGACTTTCGCAACGGGTTCTTTCACATGGGCGATCTGTTCCGGCGCAATCCCGATGGCACGATCGACTTTGTGGACAGGGTGAAATACCTGATCAAGAGCGGCGGCGAGAACGTCTATCCGGCGGAAATCGAGCGCGTGCTTCTGGCGCATCCGTCTGTTGTCGAAGCGGCGGTGGTGCGGGCGTTCGACGCGAAATGGGGCGAAGCCCCGGTGGCCTTTGTCGCCTGCGGCAATGACCGACCGGATGCGGATGCGCTGATGAATTTGTGCCGCGAAAGTCTGGCAGGTTACAAGCGCCCGCGCGAGCTGCATTTCATCGCATTCGACGATTTCCCCAGATCGACCAGCGGAAAGGTCCAGCGGCATGTCCTCGAAGCCCGGTTGAAGGTCTGACCCTCGCCCGGTGCCCGGCCCCGGTCGTCACCCCGCCACGCCCGTCCGCCCCACCAGCGCCATCAGCGTTCCGGTCATCGTCGCGACCAGCTTTTCCTGTCCGCCCTTGGTGGCATAGGCGCGTGCCTCGCAGATGGTCAGGCTCCTTCCCGGTTTCACCACGTCGGCAACGAAGCGAAACCGTTCGCCGTCCGCCGGGTTGAGCAGGTTGATCTTGAATTCCACCGTCAACACCGCAGCTTCGGCGGGCATCAGCGAGAAGGCTGCATAGCCGCACGCACTGTCCAGCGCGGTCGATACGATCCCGGCATGCAAAAACCCATGCTGTTGGGTGAAATCAGCACTGTGGGCCATCTCCAGGACGATATGTCCGGGGGTAAGATCGGCAATCCTGATCCCCAGCGTGTGCATCACATTCTGTCGATTGAAACTGTCGCGCACGCGTGCGTCATAGGCAGGATTTTTCGGTTCGAATGGCGTCATGGCGTGCTGCCCTCCTGAATTTCATTCATTGATGACCAAGATTAGCCGATCCTTGAGGCGCGCATCTTGTAGCGAACGGCCAAAACCGCACTGTGCCGCCTGTAAGCGAAGTGCGAGGGGTGGTTTTCCTGCAAAGGCACGGCAGGCGGCGGACATATGAGGTTGATCGTAATATCCGGCATCCAGCGCCAGATCTGTCAGGGACACGGTCTGCGTCGCGAGTTGTCCAAGCAACCTCCGAAAGCGCCGTGAGGCAACGAGTCGCCGCCGTGACACGCCGGTTTCCTCTCGGACCTTACGTCGTTCCGTCCGGGCGCTGCACAGCCCGGGTGACGCGGCAAAACGCAGACTCTTTGCAAGTTCGTCGAGCATAGTGACCAGCAACGGCAGCGCCTCGTCGCTCTGCTGAACGCGCGCCAGAGCTGAAGCCAACGGTTTCAGTTCCTCGGCCTCGGGCAAACGCTCCGGTCTTGACGACAGCCGTAGCCCGGCCACGACACCATGGAATGGCATTAGGCGGGGCGTGAAACCCGGGCGCGGTGGTGCCAGCGATCCGCGCGCCCCGCCGCTGTCGTCGCACGTTATCGAAAGGCTAAAGAGGTCGGTCGCGAACCGCCCGCTTCCACGTCCGCTCAGTACACCCATATCGCGGAACAAAAAAAGATGGTTGATCTGGGACGCTGCGTTCAGGGGCGGCGCCATTTCAAGATAAAGCGGCGCCGCCGCCAGGTCACTGGACGAACGCATCCCGGTTCTCAGCGACGAAATCGGTAAATCGACGGGCCGGGCGGCCCAACACATCGCTGACCGTTGTTTCGATACCGGCAAGGTAGCCCTTGGGGGCGATCGAGGCCAGTTCCACCATCGCCGCGGCGACTTCGCCCTGCATCCCCCCGGCGATCATCGTCGCCTTGGAGTCTTCGGCCGACAGCGGCGCGCAGATGACAGATCGTCCGGTCACATCCGAAAGGATTGCCGCGATATCCACGCCGGTCAAGGCCTCGGGGCCGGTCAGGCCATAGGTCTTGCCCTCGTGGCCCGCCCCGGTCAGCGCCTCGGCGGCGACAGCGGCGATGTCACGGGCGTCGATCCAGGCCACGGGCCCGCCCAGATCGTCATGATAGACGCCGGTCTTCGCGACGCTTCCCGCCTGCCAAAGCAGGTTCTGCATGAAATAGGTCGGCTGCACGAAGGTCCAGTTCAACCCGCTCTGCTTCAGCAGTTCCTGCGTCTCGGAATGCCACTTGCCAAAGGTCACCCTGGCCTTGGGCGAGGCCCCCAGCCCAGTGGCCAGAACGACATGGCGCACGCCTACGGCCTTGGCCGCCTCGATCGTATTGGCTTTCCAGCGGCGCATGTCCCGGTGTGCGGGTGTTACCAAGTATATCTTTTCGGCCCCGGCACAGGCCCGTTCTAGCGCAGCGGGGTCGGTGAAATTCGCGGTGATGGCCTCGCACCCCCTGGTCCTGAGGGCCGCAACCCTGGCCGGATCGCTGGTGACGGCGCGCACCTCGGCGCCTTTCGCCAGAAGGGTTTCGACAAGGGGGGCGCCGGTGGTTCCGGTGGCTCCGAAAACGGTGATCATGTCTTATCCTTTCGCAGGTCTGCAATGGGCCGGATCGTTTCCGGGTTGCTGATCGACGACAGATCGCCCGGGTCCTCGCCCAGGAAGGCCGCGCGCACGATCCGGCGCATCGTCTTCATGGTGCGGGTCTTGGGCAATGCCTCGACGAAATGGATCTCGCGCGGGCGGAAGGGTTTCGACACGACCTCGCCCACCCGGTCCTTGAGCCCTTCGACAAGCGTCGCATCGGGCGACACACCCGGCGCCGCGACGCAGATGCAGATCACGGCCACCCCCTTGATATCGTCGGGCGCGGCGATGGCGGCAGCGTCCACCACCTCTCCAGTCCCGGTCAGCGCCGCCTCGATCTCGGGCGGGCCGATGCGTTTACCGGCGATGTTCAGCGTGTCGTCCGAGCGGCCGAGGATATACCAGGTGCCGTCAGGGTCGCAGCGCACCCAGTCGCCGTGCCGCCAGATGCCGGGATAGGTGGACCAGTAGGTTTCGAGATACCGCTCGCGGTCGCCCCAGATCGCCGAGGTCAGCCCCAGAGGCGGCTGGGTCACGACCAGTTCGCCCACCTCGCCCGGCGCGGCCTCGTGGCCATCCTCGCGCAGTACGCGCGCGCCCACACCCAGGGCCTGGGCCGAAAAGCCGCCCGGCTTGATTTCGTGCAGCACAGTTGAGGTCAGGATCGCGCCGAAAAGCTCGGTCCCGCCGGAAATGTTCAGTGGCACAGCGCGGCGTCGGCAGATATGGTCGAGTTGCCAGAGCCAGGCGTCTTCCGTCCAGGGCTCGCCGGTCGAGGCGACGATGCGCAGGGGTGCCAGGTCATAGGCCGAGAGTGGCTCGGGGCTTTGCGTCATGAATTGCCGCACCAGCGTGGGGGCAACGCCGATGTGGGTCACCTGCATCTCGGACGCAATGCGCAACAGCCTGAAGGGATCGCCGGGCATAGAGGGCGCGCCCTCGGCCAGCACAAGCGTGGCGCCGGACAGCAGCACCGACAGCAGGGTGAGCGGCCCCATCACCCAGCCCATGTCGGTCATCCACAGGTGGCGGTCATCGCGTTTCATGTCGAGGCACAGCAGAATATCCGACGTTGCCTTGGCCTGCACCCCGAGATGGGTATGCACAACGCCCTTGGGCCGGCCTGTCGTGCCCGAGGTATAGGCGATGAGGAAGGGGTCCTCGGTCTTGACGGCAACCGCTGCGAAATCCGGGTCGGCGGCACCCACGGTTTCGGTCCAGTCGAGATCGCGGGCCGGATCGGCCACCGCGCCGCCGAACCGCCGCAGGCTGAACACGGTATGAACGGAAGGCACCTCGGTCAGGGCTTCGGCCAGCATCGCCTCCATCCAGACCGGCTTGCCCCGTCTGGGTGTGGCATCCGCCGTCAGCACCGCCACCGCACCCGCATCCTTCAGGCGCGAGATGATGGCATGCGGCGCAAAGCCGGAAAACAGCGGCACCGCGACCGCGCCCAACCGGGCAATACCCAGCAGAGCGGCCTCGATTTCGGGGATCATCGGCATGTAGATACCCACCGCCTGACCCGGCTGTACCCCGCGCGCGTCAAGGGCCGAGGCGACGCGGGCGGCTTCGGCGGCAAGTTCGGAATAGGTCCAGCGGCGGCGGCTTCCGTCTTCGCCGACCCAGTCGATCGCAGTTTTTTCGCCAAGACCTTCGTGAATTCGTGCGTCGAGACAGGTTTCCGTCAAATTCAGAGTGGCTCCGACGGCCCATCTGATCGATTCAGGCCCATCGGAAATATCCCGCAGCACCCTGTGCGGCTTGCCGAACCGTATACCGGCATGGTCAATGATCCGGCCCCAGAACCAATCCGGCTCCTCAATGGCGCGGCGGACAAGATCCTCGTAACTGTCAATGCCGCAGTCTTTCAGAAAAGCGGTCAGGGTGCTTGACCGCTGAATGTCAGAGTCTGGCTGAAACATCCGCCACCTTTCTACAAGGAAAAAGGGCCGCGCATTTGGCGCGGCCAGTCGGGGAGGTAACCCTGGACACGGCGTGACGGCAATACCTTGTGACAGGCACTCCCGCCCACGGTCAACCGTGCATCGACAAGCCGCCGGAAACCGAGATCACCTGGCCGGTGATGAAACCGGCGTCGTCGGACGACAGGAAGCAGATGATGCCAGGATAATCCGTCGGCTGCGCCAGCCGCTTCATCGGAATCGCCCGCTTGAGACCCTCGGCGATTTTCGCACCGGCCTCGCCCTCGGCAACCTGAGCAAACAGCGGCGTATCGGTCGGGCCGGGGGCGACAGCGTTCAACTGAATGCCCTTGCGCGCCAGTTCCCGCGCCACGGTTTTGGTGAACGAGATGATGCCGCCCTTGCAAGCCGAATAAACGGCTTCGCCCGAAGACCCGACACGGCCGGCGTCGGAGGCGATGTTGACCACGCGGCCCCCGCCGTTATTGACCATGCCGGGCAACACCGCGTGGTGCATGTTCAGCGGACCATAAAGGTTGATGTCGATGACCTTTTTCCACAGATCCGCATCGCTGTCGAGGAACGGCTTTATCACATCCCAGCCGGCGTTGTTCACCAGCACGTCGATCGGACCACCAGCCTCGAAGGCGGCCACGGCCTTGTCCACCTGGGCGCGGTCGGTGATGTCCACCTTGTAAGCCTGGGCTTTTCCGCCGGCGCTCTGGATCAGACGGACCGTTTCCTGCGCGCCGCCTTCATTCATGTCGAAGACCGCAACCTCGGCACCTTCTTCGCCGAACCGTTCGCACACCGCGCGCCCGATTCCGCTGCCGCCACCAGTCACGATGACACGTTTTCCATTCAACCCGCGCATATGGATGTCCTCCTCTTCCGCTAACACCTTGGCAAAGAACTTGATTCGAGGCGTTCTTTTGTGCATTCTAACGCTTGTTAGATTTATTGCAATGGACATCCTTGTGGACGACAACTATCGAAAGCGGATGATACAACGGCTTGATTTGGTCAATAAAACAGAAGATGAGCTGAGCAAGTCCGAAAGGACGCGCGGGGACATCCTCGCTGCGTCTGCCCGACTTTTTCGGCACGATGGCTATTACGCGACGACGATGCGCGACATCGCCCATGAATCCGGCATAGAAGCCGGAAGCATCTACTATTATTTCCAGTCCAAGGACCAGATTTTGAGCGAGGTTCTCGAACTTGGTGTGCGGCAGCTTTACGAGAAGGTCTGCGAAATCGTCCACGCGGCGAAACAACGCCCCGAGGATTTTCGCAAGACCTTCGCTTTGCTTATCGAAACCCACCTGACCTATCTCCTGACCGACAGCGACTTCACTTCCGCCAATATCCGGAACTATCCGATGCTGTCGGATGAAGCGCGCGCCCCGCATCGAGATTTGCGGGCCTCCTATGCCGGGGTCTGGAGCAGCTTTCTGAAGGACGCCAAAGACTCTGGCCGGCTCAGAAACGACATTTCCGTTACGGCGATCCGGCAGTTCATATTGGGCGCCATGAACTGGACCGTCGAATGGTATAATGTGGATCGGTATCCGGTGCATATCCTGTCGGAACGTATGAGCAAACTGATACTTGACGGCATGTGTCCCAGTCACCGAGCTGACACAGACGGCCAGAAGACGGGCGGCGAAGCCGCTTCTGTTGAAGAGCAAGACACCATCGGCAAGGCCGCAAAAACCCGCGCCGAAATCCTGAGGGCCGCGGCGCGCGTTCTTAGAGACAAAGGGTACAAGGCGACCACGCTAAGACAGATCGCGGATGAAGCGGATATGAAGGCGGGCAGCGTCTATTACCATTTCAAATCCAAAGACGCGATAGTGGACGAGGTTCTGAACGTCGGCTTGAGCGATTTGCTATCTGGGGTCACCGCAGCAGTCCAAGAATTTCATGCGCCAATCGACCATCATGCTAGGATCGCAACTGCGATTTGGACGCATTTGCATTTTCTCTTCAAGGCAAGCGAATTCACGTCTGCGAACATCAGAAGCTATGGGATGCTGCCCAATCATTTAAGGAAGAGACACAGGGATATTCGTCATGAGTATGGGCATCTCTGGGACAGGGTTCTTCGCGAAGCGCAAGAGGCCGATGCCATAAGATCTGACATCAAGATTGTCCCTCTGCGCCAGGTGATGTTGGGCGCCTTGAACTGGACGGTGGAATGGTTTGATCCCAACAAGGAGGGAAGCTCGGGGTATCTTTCATTGTCTGAGTTCTCTGGCATGCTCATCAAGCTGCTACTTGAAGGGATCTGCGACAGGGAGAACGTCGCGCGCGCGGAACAAGCGCCAGCCCGATGAGCGCGGCCATTGCGATCAAACCAGAAGGAAGTGGTACAGCCCTTCCGCAACCGCCTTTTCCCGGTCCGTCTGCCATGTGATCACGCTGACGCTCGCCATCCGCTTGCCCTTGCGGGTCAATTTAGCGCGGGCATAAAGCGGACCCTTCACACCAGGGCGGAGGTAATCGACGGTCAGATTGATCGGCTTGGCCGGGACGTCCGCGAAATCGGGATGAACTGCGATAGCGGCAGTCGCTTCCATGAAGCTCGCGATGATCCCGCCATGGTAGTAGTCCATGACTGGATTTCCGATGTGGCGTTCTACAAAGGTCATCTCGGTTTCGGCGTGGCAGCTGTCCACGCTCTGAACCTCGAAGTTGAGAAAACGGAAGAACGGCACGCGGGATACATTTGCATTGACGGCTTGCAAGTTGATCACGATGGATCTCCTTTTTCCAACGCGTCAAACAGGCTGGAGTCTCCACGGGTCAATGCGAATGATGCGACTCCACGTGCAATTTCCGCATTCTCATGGCCATCAAACCAGATACTGCCCGAATCGAAGGCAATATGGCGGGTTTTTCGAAAACAATGCGCGCGAACGATAACGTCCGCGCGCGATCGAGCGGGCCGCAGGTAATCAACCCTGAGGTCAAGCGTTGCCATCGTGCTGACACCCTCGATGGCCACAAAGTTCGCAAGACCGAACACACTGTCCAGAAGAGCGGTCAGGATACCACCATGAAGTAGTGTTTGTTCCCTATCCACGCAGAACTCGGGGTTGAACGGCATTCGAACTTGCACGCCTTGGATCGAAACCTCCTCGATCTCGAGCGCCATATGGGTAATCAGACCCTTGCCGCGCTCATTCCACATCTGGGCGATCTGCTCGATTTTTTTCTGAGCTATACCGGACATGCGATCTTCCTTTAGCGACCCGTGAAGCTCGGTTTTCTTTTTTCGATATAGGCAGCAACCGCCTCGTGGTGGTCTTCAGTCTGATGCATGAGCGCCTGATAGGCCGCCGCGGAATTCAGGAAATCTGGTAGATCCATCCGTTCGGCATTGCGCATCAGACGCTTTGCGATCCGCACCGCGCGCGGCGGCTTCGATGCGATGACGGCGGCGCGTTCGCGGGTGCGGTCCATCAATTTCTCATGCGGCACGACCTCCAGCACCATTCCCATTTCCAGGGCCTCGGCGGCATCGATCATGCGGCCCGAGAAGGTCAGATCGGCAGCTTTCTGATGGCCCAGACGGCGCAGCATGAACCAGCTGCCCGCATCGCCCGGAATGATTCCGAGGTTCAAAAAGACTTCGCCGAACCGCGCCTTGTCCGAGGCGACGCGCATATCGCACATCATCGTCAGGTCGCATCCCGCGCCGACCGCCGCGCCGTTGACCGCTGCTATGGTCGGAACATCGAGGTTGTACAGCGCCAAAGGCAACCGCTGCACCCCATCGACATAGCTCTGCGCTGCCGCAAGCGGTTCCTTGCGAAAGATGCTGTCGGGGTCATTCATTTCCTTGATGTCGCCGCCGGCGCAAAAGGCCGGATCCGCGCCGGTCAGGATCATGACGCTAACTTGCGGGTCGGCCTGCACTTTTGCAAACGCGTCCAGAAGCGCGGCGATCATGTCGTTTCCGGTGATCGGGTTGCGACGTTCCGGATCGTTCAGCGTGACCGTGGCTATCCTGTCGGAAATTTCCAGAACGACGGGGGGGTTACTCATTTTTTCCATCTCCTCGTTCGCGTTTCTCGAACATGTCGGGGTTTATCATGTCACGGGCATCGTGACCCATGTGCAGGGTTTCCCCGCCGTCTACATAGATGTCTTCGCCGGTCATGAAATTCCCCAATTTGGATGCGAGGAAAATGATCGTCCCGGCGATGTCCTCCGCCGCGCCCATCCGGTTCAGGACCGAGCGGTTGAGCTGTTTCCAGCGCTCCGGCGGAATGGGATAGCGGCCAAGCGCCTCTGTCTTGATCGTTCCCGGCGCGACGCAGTTCAGACGGATCCCGTATTCGCCCCATTCGGCGGCCAAGGTCTTCATCATGCCCGTCACGCCGGCGCGCGCGGCGACGGTATGGGTGAACCCGGTGAGCGCGGTGCGCGCTGAAATCGCAGTCACGAAGACGATGGAGCCGCCGTTTTCATACATGAAATGATCGGCCACGGCGCGTGTCATCTGCCACGATCCGATCAGGTTGTTGCGGATCACGGCCTCGAAGCCCTTGTTGGTGATGTCGCGCGCGGCAGCGATATACTGGCCGCCGGCGTTGTTCACCAGAACATCAAGCCGCCCGTAATGGTCCTTGATGCGCCCCATCGCCACTTCGATACTGTCCGCGTCACGGGTGTCGCCTGGCACGACAAAGGCCTCGCCACCCGCCGCGCGGATCATCTCGGCGGTCTCATCCAGCGGCCCTTCGCGGCGCGCGAACAGGGCTAGCTTGGCCCCGCAGGATGCCATTTCCAGCGCCGTTGCCCGGCCCATCCCCGAGCCGGATCCGGTGACCAGAGCCACCTGGCCCGCCATGAGATCCGGCGCGTAACGCCGTGCTTTTTCTTCGCTCATGTTCTGCCCCTCAGTTTTTAAGCAGTTCGCCGGCGATGATCAGCTTGCGTACCTCCTGGGTGCCCGCGCCGACCTCCAGCACACGTCCGGTGCGGTAGAGGCGGTTCACTTCGGTATCACGCATGTAGCCCGACCCCCCGTGGATCTGCACCGCCTTGTCCAGCACGAAGGACGTCGCCGCGGCGGTCTTGAAGATCGCCGCAGCGGTCAGCTTGTGAATTTCGCCGCGCCCGCCTTCGCCCTCTTCCAGCCCCTCGCACATGGCGGCCGTCCGCAGGGCCAGGCTGCGCGCCGCCTCGATCTGGGTATACATGTCGGCCAGCATCGCCTGCACCATCTGGAAACTGGCGATCGGTTTGCCGAACTGCTGGCGCGTCTTGGCGTAATCGATGGAAATATCCAGCGCCCGCTGCGCAATCCCCAAGGCATTGAAGCAGACGATGGCGCGCTCCAGATCCAGCCCCGACATTGTCACCGCAACGCCGCCGTCCAGCTTGCCGACCATGTTCTTCGCGGGCACCCGGCAATCCTCGAACACCAGCTCGCCAGTGGGCGAGCCGCGAAAACCCATCTTGTTGAGCTTCTGCGCCACCTTGAAGCCGGGCGTGTCGGTTTCGACGATGAAGGCGGAAATGCCCTTGGCGCCCTTTTCGGGCGAGGTCTTGGCATAGACCAGCACCAGGTCGGCAATCGGCCCGTTGGTGATATAGATCTTGGTGCCGTTCAGGATATAGTCATCGCCATCCTTCTTCGCCGTGGTCCGCATCGAGCCGAGTGCGTCCGACCCGGCGCCCGGTTCGGTCAGGCCAAGCGCGCCCACCAGCGTGCCGTTGCACAGGCCGGGCAGATACTTGCGGCGCAGATCGTCATTGGCGTTTCGGTAGATGTTGTTGACGCACAGGTTGTCATGCGCGGCATGGGTCAACCCGATGGCCGCCGAGGCGCGCGACAGCTGTTCGGTGATGATGCAGGCCGAGGTGAAGTCGAGCCCCGCGCCGCCGAATTCCGGCGATACGTTGAGGCCGAGATAGCCCATCTCGCCCAGCCTGGGAAGGACCGAAGGCGGCAGGTCGTCGGTGTCGTCCATTTCCGCGTTCAGGTGGTGGAACTCGGAAAAGAAGAACTTGCCAGCCTGATCGGCCAGGGCCTGCTGTTCGTCCGTCATGAAATGTGTTGGCAGATTGATGTCGTTGCGTAGTTGCTTGTTCATGGTCTCGTCCCCCCTCAGGCGCGCAAAAGTTCTTCGGCGATGATGATCTTGCGCACTTCGCTGGTGCCCGCGCCGATCTCCAGCAGCTTGTTGGCGCGGAACAGCCGGTTGATCTCGGTGTCCTGCATGTAGCCCGAGCCGCCGTGGATGTGGCAGGCTTCGGTGACGGCCTTGTTAAAGGCCTCGCCTGCGTAAAGGCAGGCGGCCGCGGTCAGCTTGTGGATCTCGCCGCGACCCCCAGCACCCTTCGGCAAGCCGACACAGGCCGCGAGCGCGCGATAACTGAAGGCGCGGGCGGTCTCGACCTCGGTGTAGATCTCGGCCAGTTTCGACTGCATCATCTGGAAGCTGGCGATCGGCTTGCCGAATTGTTCGCGCATCTTCGCGTATTCCAGACCCAGTTCAAGCGCACGTTCGGCCATGCCGACGCAGACCGAAGCGACCATCGCGCGTTCCAGATCAAGCCCGCTCATCACCACTGCAACGCCAGAGTTTTCGACCCCCAACATGGCTGATGCCGGAACGCGGCAATCCTCGAACACCAGCTCACCCGTAGGTGAGCCGCGAAAACCCATCTTGTCCAGTTTCTGCGCCACCTTGAACCCGGGATTGTCGGTTTCGATGACGAAGGCCGAAATGCCCTTGGCGCCTTTGGATTTGTCGGTCTTGGCATAGAGCAGGATCACATCGGCAATGGGACCGTTGGTGATGTAGATCTTCGAGCCGTTGATGACATAGTCGTCGCCGTCGCGCCGGGCGGTGGTGGCCATGGAGCCAAGCGCATCGGATCCCGCACCGGGCTCGGTCAGCCCCAGCCCGCCGACCAGATCGCCCGAACACAACCCCGGCACATATTTTTTCACCTGCGCTTCGGAGCCGTTGCGCAGCAGGTTGTTCAGGCACAGGTTGTCATGTGCACCATGCGACAGGCCGACGGCGGGGTTCCACTTCGAAATCACCTCAGACACCAACGCCTGGGTAAACTCGTTCTGGCCCGATCCGCCCAAAGCCTCCGGGGCCGTGATCCCCAGAAGACCAAGTTCGCCCATCTGCTTGAAAAGATCGTCAGGCCACCAATCCTCTTGGTCCATGCGTGCCTGTAGCGGGTGAAGCACCTCGCGCGACACCCGATCCACATGATCGACGATCTGGCGCTGCTCATCGGTCAGCGAATAGTTCGCCCTGATGGCCGCCAGATCAGCCGCGATAGCCTCACTCTGAGTTGTCATTTCTTCATCCTCCCAAGAATAGTTATCTGCAGTGTTGACCAAAATCAAACATATGTTAGAAAACTTTTCAAGGCCGCTGATCAAGTGGGAGGAAAACGCACATGTCAGATCGAAAACTGCGCATCGGGTGCGCATCGGGATTCTGGGGCGATACGCCTGAAGCGATCGGTCAGCTGGTCTCCAAAGGCGAGATCGACTATCTGGTGTTCGACTATCTGGCCGAGGTGACGATGTCGCTGATGGCGCGAGCCCGCGCCAAGTCGCCCGATGCGGGTTATGCGCCGGATTTCGTCAAGGCGCTGGTGCCCTGGTTGCCGGACATCAAGGCCAAGGGGATGAAGGTCGTTGCCAATGCCGGGGGTGTGAACCCGCGTGGCTGCCGCGATGCGCTGGCCAAGGCCGCCGCCGAGGCCGGAATCGATCTTTCCATCGGTGTGGTGCTGGGCGACGATCTGCTGGACCGGGCCGACGAGATCCGCGCCGGTGGTCAGACGGAGATGTTCTCGGGCGTCGCGTTTCCCGACGATATCTGGAGCATGAACGCCTATCTGGGCGCCCGTCCCATCGCGGCGGCGCTGGATGCCGGAGCCGACATCGTGATCACCGGGCGCTGTGCGGACAGCGCGGTGGCGCTTGGGCCCCTAATGCATGAATTCGGCTGGGGCGACGATGATTGGGACAAGCTCAGCCAGGGATCGCTGGCGGGCCATTTGATCGAATGCGGCCCCCAGGGGACCGGCGGCAATTTCACGGACTGGCAGGACGTTTCGGGCTGGGACGACATGGGGATGCCCATCGTCGAGGTCTCCGAGGACGGCAGTTTTGTCATGACCAAAACACCAGACACGGGCGGGCTGGTCGTGCCCGGGTCGGTCGGAGAGCAGATGCTCTATGAAATCGGCGATCCGCGCGCTTACCTGCTGCCCGACGTGATCTGCGACTGGTCGCAGGTCACGCTGGACCAGGTCGGGACGGATCGGGTGTTGGTCAAAGGCGGCAAGGGTCTCGGGCGTACCGGCAGCTACAAGGTGTCGGCGACCCATGCCGATGGCTGGCGCGCTGTCTCCACCCTGACACTAGCCGCGATTGACGCACCCGCCAAGGCCGAACGCGTGGCCGAGGCGATCCTGACCCGCTGCCGCCGGATTTTCCGCGACCGCAATCTGGGCGATTTCCGGCAGGTCAGCGTCGAAGTGCTGGGCGCGGAGGCCGCCTATGGCGCGAACGCCCGCGCACAGACGCGCGAAGTTGTGCTCAAGATCGGCGCGATCCATGACGACCGCGCCGCGCTCAACATCTTCGCTGGCGAGATCGCACCGATGGCTATCTCGACCGCGCAGGGGCTGACCGGGTTCTTTGCCGGGCGGCCCAAGGTGCAGCCGGTGGTGCGGCTGTTCTCGTTCCTGCAGGACAAGGCCGACACCCCCGTCGCAGTCGAGGTCGACGGCAGGGATGTGCCCGTCACCGTGGCCGCCAACCCAGTCTACCTTGATCCGCCGGCCGCACCGCCCGCAGAGAGCCGCAAGCCCGGTCCGGACGCGGTCAAGGTGCGCCTCGTCGATCTGGCCTGGGGACGGTCGGGCGACAAAGGGGATATCGCCAATATCGGTATCCTGGCGCGCAAGCCAGACTACCTGCCTTTTATCCGGTCGGCTCTCAGTGAGGCGGTGGTAAATGACTATTTCGCCCATGTCTGCGAAGGCAAGGTCGAGCGGTTCGACCTGCCGGGAAGCCATTCGCTGAATTTCCTGCTGCATGAATCGCTTGGCGGGGGCGGCATCGCCTCGGTCCGCATCGATCCGCAAGGCAAGGGGTTTGCCCAGATGCTGCTGGATATCGAAATCCCCGTGCCGGCCGACTTGGCCGCGCGCGACGGGCTGAACGCGGTCGGGGAAGTCGCCGCGTGATGTTGAATGTCAATAACGTCCAGATCGTCTACGACAACGTGATCGAAGCGGTGCGCGATGCGTCACTCTCGGTCGAGCAGGGCAAGATCGTCACTTTGCTGGGGTCGAACGGGGCGGGGAAATCGACGATTCTCAAGGGGATATCCGGTGTGCTCTACCCTGAGGAGGGCGAGATCATCGGCGGCACAATCACCTTCGAAGGTGAAGACCTCGTTGGCCGCAAACCCGACGAAATCGTGCGCCGCGGCGTTGTCACGGTTCCTGAGGGACGGCAGTTGTTCGAGCCGTTGACAGTCGAGGAAAATCTGATGATGGGTGGGATCACCCGCAGCCGTCCGGCGGCGGCGGAGGCGCTGGATTACGTCTTCAGCATCTTTCCACGCGTGAAAGAAAAACGCGGCACGATTGCGGGCTATCTGTCGGGCGGCGAACAGCAGATGGTGGCGATCGGTCGCGCCCTCATGTCCCGACCGCGCCTGCTGATGCTGGACGAACCCAGCCTCGGGCTGGCACCTCAGATCATCACCGAGATATTCGCCGCCGTGACCGAACTGGTGAAACAAGGCAACGTTTCGGTGTTGTTGGTGGAGCAGAATGCCGAGCTGGCACTATCGATCGCAAGCTACGGTTATATCATCGAAAACGGGCGGGTGGTGATGGATGGCACCCCGGCGAAGCTTATGGAGAACGAGGATGTCAAGGAATTCTACCTAGGGTTCTCCGAATCCGGCCACAGACGCAACATGCGCGATGTAAAACACTACAAGAGGCGCAAGAGGTGGCTGTCATGACGGTGCTGTTGCAGGTTGATGATCTGATTAAGAAATTCGGTGGCGTGACGGCGGTCAACAATGTGAGCTTTCCGGTCCTCAAGGGCGAGATTTTCAGCCTGATCGGCCCCAACGGAGCCGGCAAGACCACGATGTTCAACATGATCAGCCGGGTTCTTCCGGTGACATCGGGCACAATCACCCTGGATGGCAAGGACATTACACGCGAAGCACCCCACAAGATTGCGGCGCTTGGCATGGGGCGCACGTTCCAGAACCTGGCGGTATTCAAACATGCCAGCGTTGTCGATAATCTGCTGGTCGGACGCCACAGCCACATGACGACCAGCGTTCTGGGCGGATTGTTCTTCGGCCCGTCCACGCGGGCGGCGGAACGGGCGCACCGCAAGCGGGTCGAGGAGATCATAGACTTCCTGGAAATCCAGCATGTGCGGGACGTTCCCGTGGGCGCTCTGGCCTACGGATTGCAGAAGCGGGTCGAACTAGGTCGCGCTCTGGCAACCGAACCCAAGCTCTTGCTACTCGACGAGATGGTTTCGGGGATGAACGCGGAGGAGACCGAAGACATCGCGCGCTTCATTCTCGATCTCAAGGAGGAACTCGAGATCACGGTCATGATGATCGAACATGATATGGGCATCGTCACGGACATTTCCGACCATATCGTCGTGATGAACTTCGGCGAGCGGATCGCTTACGGCACGCCGGAGGAGATCCGAGCCAATCAGCATGTGATCGAGGCTTATCTGGGGCACAAGCCAGCGGAACGGGCGGGGGTGAATGATGGATGATCTGAAACTGGCGCTCAAAGACGGCAGCACCACCATGCCGCAACTGTTGATGCACTGGGCCGATACCATCCCCGGCGACCTCGCAATGCGGGAAAAGAATCTCGGGATCTGGAACCGGGTCACCTGGAGCGAGTATTTCGCCAAGGTGCGGGGCTTTGCCCTTGGCCTTCACGCCATGGGGTTCGGGCACGGCGACCGTCTGGCCATCGCCAGCGAAGACACGCCCGAATGGCTTTATTCCGACATCGCCACCCAGGCGCTTGGCGGGATGACCGTCGGCGTCTATCCGACCAACCCCTGGCCCGAGCTCGACTATATCCTGCGACACTCCAAGAGCAGCATGATTGTTTGCGGGGATCAGGAACAGGTCGACAAGGTTCTGGACGCCGAAGCGAAGAATGGTGCCTTTCCCGAACTGAAGCTTATCGTTTGCGTCGATATGAAGGGGATGCGCGGCTATGACCGGACACGCCTGAAATCGTTTGACGAAGTCGTGCAGGCCGGGCTGGATCATGCTGCGGGCCGGCCCGAGGACATCGACTTCTTCCGTGATTGCGTGAGGGCGACCAGGCCCGACGATCCGGCGGTCGTGGTCTATACGTCGGGGACCACGGGCCCGCCGAAAGGGGCGCTGTTGTCACACCGCAACCTGCTTGTGGCGTCTTATCCTCTGATTGTTCAGTTCGATCTGAAGCGCGAGCGGTATTCCGTGGTTTGCTATCTCCCGCTTTGCCACGTGGCCGAACGGGTATTCTCTACCACTCTCAGCCTGATGATCGGCGGCGAGGTGAATTTTGCCGAGTCCATCGACACGGTGCAGGTGAACCTGCGCGAAATCGCGCCAAAGGTGTTCCTCGGTGTGCCGCGGATCTGGGAAAAGCTGCAGTACAGCGCGTCGATCCGGATTCAGGATGCACGGCCGATGGCCCAGCGGATCTACCACTGGGGGCTCGGTCTGGGACAGGCGCATTTCCGCAAGATCGAGGCCGGCGGACAATTGACCCCGGTGGAGCGCATCAAGCATTTCGCAGCCACGATTCTAGTCTTCAACCCGCTGAAACGGTTCATGGGTATCGACAAGGTGCATTCCGGTTTCGTCGGTGGCGCATCCATTTCGCCCGAGGTCGTCCGGTTCTTCCGGGTTATCGGCGTGCCGCTCTATCAGGTTTACGGCATGACCGAATCGTCTGGCCTTGCGTTCTTTCAGAATGCCGACAAGACCAGGGTCGGGGCTGCGGGTGTTGCTGCGCCGGGCCTTGAATACCGGATAGCCGAGGATGGCGAACTCTTGATCAGACACCCCAGTGTCTTTCTGGGCTACCTCGACAATCAAAAGGCAACGAACGAAACCGTCATTGATGGCTGGCTTCACACCGGCGATGTGATCGAACAACTGGACAACGGCGAAATCGCCATCGTTGACCGGAAAAAGTCCATCATCATCACATCGGGCGGCAAGAACATTACACCGTCTGAAATCGAAAACGCCTTGAAGGATTCGATTTATATCTCCGAGGCGATCGTGGTCGGCGAGGGGCGGAACTTTCTCGGGGCGCTGTTGCAGATCGACTATGACACCGTCGGAAAGTGGGCTCAGGCCCAAGGCCTTGCCTATACCACGTTCAGCCATCTTTCCAGGATGGAACCGGTCAGGGAGCTCATCTCGAAGGAGGTGCAACGGGTGAATGATGCTTTTGCACGGGTCGAGAACATCCGCAAGTTCGTCCTGCTGAAAAAGGAGCTCGACCATGACGACGGAGAAATGACCGCCACGCAGAAAGTGCGGCGCAATATCATCGAGACGAAATTTGCAGCCGAGATGGCGGAAATCTACGGATAAGGGGGGACGAAATTGGACTATTTCATATTGCTCAGCGTTTCGGGCATCGCCATGGGCGTGATCTACGGCCTCATCGGGATGGGCTATGCACTGATCTTCAAGGCCACCAGTGTGGTCAACTTTGCCCAGGGCGAGGTCATGATGCTGATTTCATACATGGCCTTTTCAATCGCGAACTCATGGACCTTGCCGTTCTGGGGGTTGCTGGTGGTCTGCGTCGCGCTTTCGGCCGCGGTCGGCCTGGTGATCGAGCGGATCTTTATCCGCCCTATGCTGGGACAGGACGTGTTTTCAACCGTAATGGTCACCATCGGGCTGGCGGTGATGATACGTGCGGTGGTGGTCATGATTTGGGGGGCCGACCCCATGGTTCTGCCCACCGACATTGGTGACAGTGGCGTCGAGCTTGGCCTGGTTTTCCTTTATACTTCGCAGCTCTATGCCATTGGTCTGCTGGCGCTTTGTGTGATGGGCATGTGGGCTTTCCTGCGGTTTTCGCGCATGGGCGTTGCCATGCGGGCCACGGCGGCGCGTGAAACCACGGCGCTGCTGATGGGGATCAACGTGACGCGGGTCTATGCGCTGGCCTGGGCCATTGCGGCGGTCATCGCCGGGTTGGCCGGGGTTTTGCTGGGCACGATCTATGGCCTGGGGCCAGATATGTGGACGCAGGGCCTGCGTGCCTTTCCGGCAGTTATTCTCGGCGGTCTGGATTCCGTGTTCGGTGCGGCGATTTCAGGCATTCTCATCGGCCTCCTGGAAAACCTGTCCGAAGGCTATATTGGACAGGGGCTGAAAGAGATTTCCGGTTTCCTGGTCATTCTGGTGGTTCTGATGATCCGTCCCTACGGATTGTTTGGGACGCCTGAAATCGAAAGGGTCTGAGCCATGCGCACGGGAGTTATTCAGGAAAGCTATGGCGAACTGATATCGCTGTTCCGCAATCCAACGCAGACCTATTGGACATGGGCGCTCGCGATCATTTCGCTGGCCGCACCACTGGTGCTGACCGGTCATGTGACGTCGCTGGTCAACGGGATGATGATTGCGGCCGTCGGGGTAATCGGTCTGAATCTTCTGACCGGAACCACAGGTCTGATTTCCTTTGGCCACGCCGGGTTTCTGGCTGTCGGCGGCTATACTGCGGCTATCCTCTCGGCTGATTACGGCATGCCTTTATGGCTGTGTCTGCCGGCCGGAGGGCTGATGGCGGCGGCGTTCGGGCTGTTGGTCGGGATACCCTCGTTGCGACTAAAGGGGCTGTACCTTGCGATCACGACGCTGGCCTTCACCATCATCATAACTCACATAATCCTGAGCGCCGAAAGCATCACGCACGGCTCTGCCGGCATATCGACGCCCAGGCCCGCGATCTTCGGGCTGGAACTGGCGACAGACAAATCGTTCTACTATCTGATTCTGGCGATCTTGACGCTGGCCGTTCTGGGGTCCGCCAACATCAAACGCAGTCGCATCGGCCGCGCCTTTCTGGCGATCCGCGAACAGGATATCGCCGCCCGTGCGATGGGTATCCCGGTGGCACGTTACAAGCTTTATGCCTTTGTCGTCAGCTCGTTTTATGCGGGCGTGGCGGGCGCGCTGATGGCCTATCATATCCGTTTTGTAAACGTCGACAGCTTTAGCCTGATCCTCTCGATCGAGGCTGTTTCCATGATCATCGTTGGCGGTCTCGGATCCACTGCCGGGGCTGTCATCGGTGTGGTCTTCGTGCTGGGGCTGGCCGAGGTCTTGAACTATGTGATCAATTTGACGGGCGGGTCGCTGGGATCACTGTCGGCGTTGGAATTGAAAGGGTTCATTTACGGTCTGACCATCGTGCTTTTCCTGCGGTTCGAGCCGGACGGGTTGATGGGGATCTATCGCGAATACAAGAACCGATGGATCAACTGGCCATTCAGATACTGATACGGACGGTCCAGAAGGATGGGCCATAAAAAGGGAGAAGAAACAATGAACTGGCTTTTGAGAGGGACACTGTCCGCCGCTCTTCTGGCGATTGGAACCGCCGGTGCAATGGCGGAACCCGGCGTTACCGACGACAAGATCATTCTGGGTGCCGTGGACCCGTTGACCGGCCCGCCCAGCCTTCTGGGCAAGGCGCATTCACTTGCGCTGAAAGTCTGGCAAGCGGATGTGAACGCCCGTGGCGGCATCAACGGCCGCATGGTGGAGATCGTGTTCGAAGATGACGGATACGTTCCGGCGCGCGCGCTTCAGGGGCTGAAGAAGATGATTGAGGTCGATGATATCTTCGGGCTGATCGGCACCTCGGGCAGTTCGCAACTGGCAGCCATGATGCCCCTGATCAACGAACTCGGCATCCCGACACTCAACAACATGGCGGTGAATTCGCACCATTTCGATCCGCCGTTGAATCCGCTGTTCGTGGTCGGACCGACCTATTGCCAGGAAATTGCCGCCGGCATGAAGTATCTCGTCGAAGACCTGGGCCTAAAAGACGGTAAATACGCCATCGTCTATCAGGACGACGAATTCGGCGATGATGTCCGCTGTGGCTATCTCGCGGGCATCGAGAAATACGGTCTGGACAACGTGCTGGAAGTGAAATTCAAGCGCGGCCAAAAGGATTTCTCGGCCGAAATGCTGCGGGCACGAGCCGCAGGCGTAAACGTGCTGGTTTCCGGCGGCGTCGTGGCCGAGCACTCGATCCTGCTGAAGGAAGCCGCCAAGAACCGGATGGATATCACGTTCCTCGGCGCCCATTCCGCTCATCTGACCCCGGTTCAGGCGTTGGCCGCAAGTGCAGGCGACGGTTACTATGCGGCGGATTATGTGCCCCCGCTGACCGCACTTGAGGTTCCGGGCGTGGCGAAATTCATGGAACTGACCAAAACATATCTCAGCGACGCCGAACGGGATTCGCTGAACCGGTACTCGCTGGCGGGCTATGCCGGGGCCCTGATTTTCGAGCACGCTATGGCCGAGTGCGGCGCTGGCCTGACCCGGGCCTGCGTCATTGACAAACTGGAAGGTCTGGACGGGTTCGAAACCGGTGGCCTGCTGGGGCCGGTCACCTATGGCAAAGGCAAGCGGCACGCGCCCACCGCAGTGACCGTTCTGCAATCCAACGCCAAGGACAAATCGTTCTCGATCGTGTCCGAGCGGATGGAAATCGAATGATCTGCTGACATTTCCTTGAAAACCCTCTCCCTGCGAGCACGCGGGGAGAGACTCAAAATAAGGACGACAGCCGGAAATGAGCATCAATAAACTCCTTGTCGCCAATCGTGGCGAAATCGCCGCCCGCGTGGTGCGTACAGCCCGTGCCATCGGTATTAGGACTGCGGTGCTCCGGCATGCCGCAGAGATCGAAGCCCCGGCCCATCTTATTGCCGACGAGGTCGTGATGATCGAGGGGGTGACCCCGGTCGCTGCTTATCTCGATATTCCGCAGATCGTTGCGGCCGCAAAAAAGATCGGGGCTGATGCGGTGCATCCCGGCTACGGCTTTCTGTCGGAGAATGCCGGTTTCGTCGCGGCGCTGGAAGAAGCCGGTGTGACATTTGTCGGCCCGACCTCCGAGGTCATCGACCTGATGGGCGACAAGGTCCGCGCGCGCGCCTTTGTCGAGGCGCGCGGCTTTCCCGTCGCCCCCTCGGCGATCGAGGATGACGACCCCACGACATTCGTCGAACGCGCC
>NZ_JBHSGI010000025.1:0-24043 GCF_042654245.1 Seohaeicola nanhaiensis | reverse complement strand
GGTCAACGTGACCGATCGTCCCGATGTTCACGTGCGGCTTGTTGCGTTCAAATTTTGCCTTGCCCATTTGGGTCTCCTTTGTCTTGTCGCGGTGGTGGGCACATTGCCCACCCTACGGGTCTGGGTAGGGTGGGCGATCCGCCCACCACGGCTTATGCGTATTTCGCCTGGATCTCGTCCGAGATGTTCTGCGGAACCGGATCGTAGTGGTCGAACTGCATGGTGAACTGGGCACGGCCCGACGACATCGAACGCAGGGTGTTGATGTAGCCGAACATATTGGCCAGCGGCACCATCGCGTTGATCGCCACGGCGTTGCCGCGCGTGTCCTGTCCGGTCACCTGGCCCCGACGCGAGGTCAGGTCGCCGATCACGCCGCCGGTATAATCCTCGGGCGTCACCACCTCGACCTTCATGATCGGTTCCAGCAGCTTGGCGCCGGCCTTCTTCATGCCTTCCCGCATGCACATGCGCGAGGCGATTTCGAAGGCGAGAACGGAGGAGTCCACGTCGTGGAACTTGCCGTCGATCAGCGCGACCTTGAAGTCGATCACCGGGAAGCCGGCCAGCGGGCCAGAATCCATCACCGACTTGATGCCCTTTTCGACACCGGGGATGTATTCCTTGGGCACCGTGCCACCAACGATGCGCGACTCGAAGGAGTAGCCTTCGCCCGGCTCGGTCGGGGTGATGACCAGCTTGACCTCTGCGAACTGACCCGAGCCACCCGTCTGCTTCTTATGGGTGTAGGTATGCTCGACTTCACGGCTGACGGTCTCACGGTAGGCCACCTGCGGCGCACCGATATTGGCCTCGACCTTGAATTCGCGCTTGAGGCGGTCGACGAGGATGTCGAGGTGAAGTTCGCCCATACCTTTCATGATGGTCTGGCCCGATTCCTGATCGGTTTCGACACGGAAGGACGGGTCTTCGGCGGCGAGGCGCTGGAGACCGTGGCTCATCTTCTCCTGGTCGTTCTTCGTCTTCGGCTCGATGGCGATCTCGATCACCGGATCGGGGAAGGTCATGGTTTCGAGAACCACGGGATCCTTGTCCGAGCAGAGCGTGTCGCCGGTCGTCGTGTCCTTGAGGCCCGCCAGTGCGATGATGTCACCGGCATATGCCTCGGTGATCTCTTCCTGCTTGTTGGCATGCATCATGACCATGCGGCCGATGCGCTCTTTCTTGCCCTTGGTCGAGTTCAGCAGCTGGTCGCCCTTGGCCATCTTGCCCGAATAGATGCGGGTGAAGGTCAGGGTGCCCATGAACGGGTCGTTCATGATCTTGAACGCGAGGCCCGAGAAGGGCTCTTCGTCCGACGCATGACGCTCGATGTTCCGGGTTTCCGTCTCGTCGCCGGGTTTGAAGCCGACGTAGGCGGGAACGTCCAGCGGGCTGGGCAGATAGTCGATCACGGCGTTCAGCAGCGGCTGGACACCCTTGTTCTTGAACGCCGAGCCGGCCAGAACTGGAACGAAGGACAGCGACAGGCAGCCCTTGCGGATCAGCTTGCGCAGGGTCGCCTCGTCGGGCTCTTCGCCCTCGAGGTAGGCCTCCATCGCGGTGTCGTCCATCTCGACGGCGACTTCGATGAGCTTGGCGCGCCATTCGTCGGCCAGGTCCTTCAGCTCGTCACGGATAGGCTGACGGGTCCAGGACGCGCCGAGGTCCTCGCCCTTCCAGGTCCACTCTTCCATCTTGACGAGGTCGATGATGCCTTCGAGCTTGTCTTCCGCGCCGATCGGCAGGGCAACGGGTGCCGGGATCGCACCGGTGCGGTCCTTGATCATCTTGACGCAGTTGAAGAAGTCGGCGCCGATCTTGTCCATCTTGTTGACGAAGACAATGCGCGGAACCTTGTAGCGGTCAGCCTGACGCCACACGGTTTCGGTCTGCGGCTCGACACCGGCGTTGCCGTCCAGCAGGCAGACAGCGCCGTCAAGCACGGCCAGCGAACGCTCGACTTCGATGGTGAAGTCGACGTGGCCGGGGGTGTCGATGATGTTGAAGCGGATCTTGGTGTCCGAGGTGCCTTCGGCGGTCGGATCTTCCTGACGCTGCCAGAACGTGGTGGTGGCAGCCGAGGTGATCGTGATGCCGCGTTCCTGCTCCTGCTCCATCCAGTCCATGGTGGCGGCGCCGTCGTGGACTTCGCCGATCTTGTGGGACTTGCCGGTGTAATACAGGATACGTTCGGTCGTCGTTGTCTTGCCCGCATCGATGTGGGCCATGATACCGAAGTTACGGTAGCGTTGGAGCGGATAATCGCGTGCCATGGGGGCGGTCCTCGAAACTGTAGTGGGTTACCAGCGGTAGTGGCTGAATGCCTTGTTGGCATCGGCCATCTTGTGCGTGTCTTCACGCTTCTTCACCGCTGCGCCGCGCGACTGCACGGCATCCAGAAGCTCGCCTGCAAGGCGCTCTTCCATGGTGTTTTCATTGCGGGCCCGGCTGGCGTTGATCAGCCAGCGGATGGCCAGGGCCTGGCGGCGCTCGGGGCGCACTTCGACGGGCACCTGGTAGGTGGCGCCACCGACCCGGCGCGAGCGAACCTCAAGGCTGGGCTGGATGTTGTCGAGCGCTTCGTGGAAGACTTCCAACGGCGAGCGCTTGACCTTGTTTTCAACCCGATCAAGGGCATTGTAGACGATCTTTTCGGCGACCGACTTCTTGCCCTGTTTCATCAGGTTGTTCATGAACTTGGTAAGCACGATATCGCCAAATTTGGCGTCGGGCAGAACTTCGCGTTTTTCGGCGGCGTGACGACGGGACATCGGTGTCTCTTCCTCGTATGGTGCGGACGGCGGGGCACGCCCCGCCCTACAGATATGGGTAGGGCGGGTTTCACCCCGCCGCGTGGATCATTTCGGCCGCTTGGCGCCGTATTTCGAGCGACGCTGCTTCCGGTCCTTGACGCCCTGCGTGTCAAGCACGCCGCGCAGGATGTGATAGCGAACGCCGGGAAGGTCTTTCACGCGGCCGCCGCGGATCAGCACGACCGAGTGTTCCTGCAGGTTGTGGCTTTCACCGGGAATATACGAGATGACCTCGAACCCGTTGGTCAGGCGCACCTTGGCAACTTTCCGCATTGCCGAGTTCGGCTTCTTCGGAGTCGTGGTGTAGACGCGCGTGCAGACGCCACGCTTTTGCGGGCACTGCTCCAGGTGCTGGGACTTCGAGCGTTTAACTTTGGGCTGCCGCGGCTTGCGGATCAGCTGTTGGATCGTTGGCATTTCCGGTTCATTCCCCGTTTCGCAAACACATGTGTCATGCACGCATGTGCGTGCGGCTTCGTCTTCCAGCGTCTTACGCGTCCGCAAAACGCAAAAACCGCCTTCGTCCCCGTTTCAGGAACGACGCGGTGGGTTTCCAGAGGATCGGGTCCCTCGCGGACCGGATCGTGACCACTACAGTTCTGAGATCGGCGCACGGGAAACACCATGGCCGAGATAGCGCGCGTATATGGGGAGTCGCGGACCTTGTCAACAGCACCCGGCGGCGCGCCGCCGGGTGGAAAATGCCGGCTGGTCCCGCGTTTTGCGGGCTCAGGACGCCGCGACCACCCGTTCGCGGTAGAAGGTGAAAAGCCCCGAGGCAACCACAACCCCTGCCCCGAGCATGGTGATTCCGTCCGGCCACTGTTCAAAGACCAGCCAGCCCAGGACCAGAGCCCACAGGAGACCGGTATAGCGGAATGGCGCGGTGAACGAAATTTCGCCCAGGCGCATGACCATCACGCTGAACAGGTAACCGAAAAAGACAAAGATCGCCGCACAGCCGATCAGCAGGCCAAGCCGCGGGTCGATCTGAACCCAGTCCACGCCAACCGAGCCGATCGCGGCCAGCCCTGTCACCGCGAAGGCAGAGGTCAGGGCGACCGTCAGGGACGGAACCCGCGCGGACAGCTTGCGGGTCGCCAGATCGCGCAGGGTAACGCATGCGACTGAAGCGAGGCCGTAGACCGCGTGCAGGGTAAAGCCGTCGGGTCCCGGACGCACGATCAGGAGCATGCCACAGAAGCCGACACCGATGGCGGCATAGCGCCGCCAGCCGACCGTTTCGCCGAAGAACAACGAAGCTCCCAGGGTCACGGCCAGGGGCAGCGCCTGCATCAGCGCAGTCAGGTTCGCGATGGGCATGTGCAAAAGGGCGCTGAGGAAGAAGTAGGTGGCCGAGGCCTCGCCCAGGGCACGCAACCCCAGCATCACCCAATCCGTGCGGGGCAGATCGAACCGCAGCGCGCCGAGATGCCGGGCGAGGCCGTAAATCAGCGTGCAGGCGATAAGCCCACGCAGCAGCACTAGTTGCGGCAGTGGCACGTCGATACCCGCAAGCTTCATGCAGGTGTCGTTGAACGTGAAGGCCGCCATACTGGCGATCATGTAGAGCGCGGCGCGCGCATTGGGCGACATGGGTCAGAGCGCCTTCAGATCGTCGAAAGTCAGGTGGAAATGCGCCTTGAGCGCCTTGGCAATCTGTCGGGGCTTCATCTTGCGGGTCAGTCCCATCTGCGTCGGGTTCGATTTGTTGTCGCCGTGGATCGAGCGAATGTAGGCTGGCACCGAGATGTCCGAATAGCAGTCATAATACTGTGGCAACTTCCGGTGCACATAGCGGTAGGGGTTATTCGGGTAGTCCACTGGCGCGACCAGTGTCGTCCCGGCGGCCAGGGGCGCACGCTCGCAAGCGTCGAAGACTTCGGTCTCGCTCTGGGTCGTATCGACGTAGAAACCGCGATTGCAGGCGATGATCAGAGGCGCGTTCTGGTCGCGCAGTGCAACCAGTCCCGCAGCCAACCGCTTGGTGCGCGCGATGAAATCGCGGTCGACCGCGTCGTCGTCGTCGAGTCGGAACATGATCCGATGCGTGGCGTCGCCCAGGTCAACGGACTGATAGGCGGCGCGCAGCAAGGGATAATGCTTGTCCGATCCGACCTGGCGCAACTCGATGTTGGGCAAGGGCGCCAGCAGAGTCTCGAGACGCGAAAGCCAGGGTTCGGGCAGGGCCTGGGCCGTTAGGACGAGGGCGGTAAAGTCGGGGTCCGATTGCCGGGCGAGCGATGGCAGACAAAGCGCTTCGAACAGGCGAAAACGTAATTCCATCCGCTCTGGTGCGAAGAGATGGACGGCGGTTTGTTCCAGCGTCTTGAACCGTTCGCTGTAATAGGTCGGGGTCAGCACCGAAAAGCGCAGCAGTCCGATTGTCTTGAAGGTCGCGACCATATTCCGCCTCCCGCCGGAGACGGTCTAGCAAGTTCGGGCGGAACGGCAAGGGCCATCCGGCGCAGTCAGAGCTCATGATTGCACGGGCGGGTCGAACCGGCCTGAATGGCCAGCTCGACCCCTCAGATCACGCCGGACGCAGCCGGCGCCGGACGAAGGCCACTATGCCTACCGCGCTTGCCAACATCGGCAATGACGCGGGCAAAGGCACCGTATCAATGGTGGAGACACCCGCGCGTCCGACAAAAACGATATCCGGATCCGAAAAGGACGAACTTCCAAGAATGTTACGGATCGAAATCGTCAGCAATTCGTCCCCGACGCTCAAGCCAAATGGGGCACTCAGCAGATCAAAGACAACCCGGTTCTGATAGTTCGTGCTGATCGCCGTCTGGTGAACCGGGAAAACTCTCGCATCGATCCAGCTCCCGTCATTGATCTTTATTTCGTAATAATGACCTTCTTCGTCGACGCCCGAGTTGCTCGAAGCCTGCTCGTAGACTGCAACCAACGAAGCGTCTCCTGGGCCGATAAGTATGCCCTGTCCGTAGTGGAGCGTCATGTACTCCTGATTGGTCGCATTCCCCAGGCTCAGCTGATCGCCCGGATCGACCGGGGAAAAGCTTCCTCCCGGCGCCGCTGCCAGCTCGCCGACTGTATAGCCGTCGACCCCCGCCGCATTGTCGAATAGAACGCCCTGTTGGTAAGACGAATCCGTCGTGACGTATGCACCGATAAATTGATCGAGATCGAAGGTAAGCTCTTCAATCGAAACGGTTGTAGCATTCGCCGCAACTGGCAGACTCGCCACCATTGCCACCGCAAGCACAGTCCTAATCTTCATTTCTTTCCCCCTGATGTAATTTAACCGCGCCCAATTCGCGGCCTATCCGTAAATCCGTGAAATCCGGAAGAACGAATAAGAAACGCTACGATTGTTCCGCAGAACCTGTCAATCAAGACATCAATTCGCCGGATCCAAATCGTCAAGGAGTTCTTGATTGACACGAAAAAGCGCAGGCACCGCCACGCCGTTTTGAAACGAAAAAGCCCCGCCGAAGCGGGGCTTTCAATCTTTAGGACGGTAGGATCAATCCCGGCTTTCCGGCGTATCCACCAGCGTGTCGAATTCATCACCGCCGATGATGTCGCCGTCCAGCACCGGTGCGGCGAGCGCAGCGGCTGCTTCGGCCTCCTCGCGGCGGGCCTCAATGACCACGTTGTCACGCTCCTGCGCGATCCGGCGCACGCGCTGGGTCGCCCCGCCCGTTCCGGCCGGGATCAGACGGCCGACGATGACGTTCTCCTTGAGGCCGACCAGCTTGTCCACCTTGCCCTGCACCGAGGCTTCGGTGAGCACGCGGGTGGTTTCCTGGAAGGATGCCGCCGAGATGAAGCTGCGGGTCTGCAGCGACGCCTTGGTGATGCCGAGCAGGATCGGTTCGCCCTGGGCCGGACGGCCGCCACGGGCGATCGCCTTTTCGTTGGCCTCGTCGAATTCTGCCTTGTCGACATTCTCGCCCTTCAGAAGCACGGTATCGCCGCTGTCCGAGATCTCCCACTTCTGGAGCATCTGACGCACGATGACCTCGATGTGCTTGTCGTTGATCTTCACGCCCTGCAGACGATAGACCTCTTGCACCTCGTTGATCATGTAGTTCGCCAGAGCCTCGACCCCCATGATTGCAAGGATGTCGTGCGGCGCCGGGTTGCCGTCCATGATGTAGTCACCCTTCTGCACGAAGTCGCCTTCCTGCACCGGGATGTGCTTGCCTTTCGGCACCATGTATTCGATCGGCTCCATCGTGTCGTCCGCCGGCTCGATGGTGATGCGACGCTTGTTCTTGTAGTCGCGTCCATACCGGACATAGCCGTCTATCTCGGCGATGATGGCGTGATCCTTGGGACGGCGTGCTTCGAAGAGTTCCGCCACGCGGGGAAGACCCCCGGTGATGTCCTTCGTCTTGGCGCCTTCGCGCGGGATACGCGCGACCACGTCACCGGCGCGAACCTCCTGACCGTCTTCGATCGAGAGAACCGCGTCCACCGACATCGGATAGGTCACCGGGTTGCCCGCATCGTTGCGCACCGGTTCGCCATCCTCGCCCACAAGGATGATCTCGGGCTTGAGCTCGTTGCCCTTGGGCGCGGCCCGCCAGTCGATCACGATCTTCTGGGTCATGCCGGTGGCTTCGTCCGTCTCGTCGCGCACGGCGATGCCGCTCGTGAGGTCGACGAACTTGGCCGTGCCCGACTTCTCGGCGATGATCGGCAGGGTATACGGGTCCCATTCGAACAGCTTGTCGCCGCGCGCCACCTTGGCCCCGTCCTTGACGAAGATCTTCGAGCCGTAACCGACCTTGTGGCTGGCCCGCTCGTCGCCGTTCTCGTCACGGATGACCAGCTTCATGTTCCGGCCCATGACCATCGTGTCGCCGTTGGCGTTCTCGAGAAGCTGAGCATTCTCGTAGGCGATCGTGCCGGGCTGGGTGGCTTCGAGGAACGACTGCTGGCCGCCCTGCGCCACGCCGCCAATGTGGAAGGTCCGCATCGTCAGCTGGGTGCCGGGTTCACCGATGGATTGCGCCGCGATGATACCCACCGCCTCGCCGGTGTTCACCATGGTGCCGCGCGCCAGGTCGCGACCGTAGCACATGGCGCAGACGCCTTCTTCGGCCTCGCAGGTCAGTGCCGAGCGAATCCGCGCCGAGGCCACACCGGCCTCTTCGATGAGGTCCGCCGAGCGTTCGTCGATCAGTTCGCCATAGGCCACAAGCACCTCGTCCGAGCCGGGGCGCAGGATGTTCTCGGACGCAACACGGCCGAGGACGCGATCCGCCAGGGTCGCCACGACTTCGCCGTCGTTCACCGCAGCCTCGACGGTGATGGCGCGGTCGGTGCCGCAGTCCTTCATCCGCACGATGCAGTCCTGAGCCACGTCGACAAGTCGACGGGTCAGGTAGCCCGAGTTCGCCGTCTTGAGCGCAGTGTCCGACAGACCCTTGCGGGCGCCGTGGGTCGAGTTGAAGTATTCAAGAACGGTCAGACCTTCCTTGAAGTTCGAGATGATCGGCGTTTCGATGATGTCGCCGTTCGGCTTGGCCATCAGGCCGCGCATCCCGCCGAGCTGTTTCATCTGCGTGACCGAGCCCCGCGCACCGGAGTGCGCCATCATGTAAACCGAATTCGGTTCCATTTCGGCGCCATTCTCATCACGCTTGGGGGTCGAGATCGAAGTCATCATGGCCTCGGTCACGCGGTCGTTACACTTGGACCAGGCATCGACAACCTTGTTGTATTTTTCGCCCTGGGTGATCAGGCCGTCCATATACTGCTGCTCGAAGTCCTTCACCTGATCGCGGGTTTCCTCGACGATCGGCCATTTGGAATCCGGGATCAGCATGTCGTCCTTGCCGAAGGAAATCCCCGCGGCGAAAGCTTCCTTGAAGCCCATCGACATGATCTGGTCGCAGAAGATCACCGACTCTTTCTGGCCGCAGTAGCGGTAGACGGTGTCGATGACCTGCTGCACTTCCTTCTTGCGCAGCAGGCGGTTGACCAGCTCGAACGGCGCTTTGGCGTTCAGCGGCAGAAGTGCGCCAAGCTTGACCCGGCCTGGCGTGGTTTCGTAACGCTTGACGATCTCGTTGCCCTCATCGTCGATCTGCGTGACGCGGGCGGTGATCTTGGAGTGCAGGTGCACGACACCGGCGTCGAGCGCATGCTGCACCTCGTCCACCGAGCCGAAGACCATGCCTTCGCCCTTCATGCCCTCACGCTCCAGCGTGACGTAGTAGAGGCCAAGAATCATGTCCTGCGACGGAACGATGATCGGTGCGCCGTTGGCAGGCGACAGCACGTTGTTCGTCGACATCATCAGGACGCGGGCTTCCAGCTGGGCCTCGAGGCTCAGCGGGACGTGAACGGCCATCTGGTCGCCGTCGAAGTCGGCGTTGAAGGCCGAGCAGACCAGCGGGTGCAGCTGGATCGCCTTGCCTTCGATCAGCACCGGCTCGAACGCCTGGATGCCAAGACGGTGCAGCGTCGGCGCGCGGTTCAGCATCACCGGATGTTCGCGGATCACCTCGTCAAGGATGTCCCAGACTTCCGGGCGCTCTTTCTCGACCAGCTTCTTTGCTTGCTTCACGGTCGACGACAGGCCCTTGGCTTCAAGCCGCGAATAGATGAACGGCTTGAACAGTTCGAGCGCCATCTTCTTGGGCAGGCCGCACTGGTGCAGCTTGAGTTCCGGCCCGGTCACGATGACCGAACGGCCCGAGAAGTCGACGCGCTTGCCAAGCAGGTTCTGACGGAACCGGCCCTGCTTGCCCTTGAGCATGTCGGACAGCGACTTCAGCGGGCGCTTGTTGGCCCCCGTGATGACGCGGCCGCGACGGCCGTTGTCGAACAGGGCGTCGACCGACTCTTGCAGCATCCGCTTTTCGTTGCGGACGATGATGTCGGGCGCGCGCAGTTCGATCAGCCGCTTGAGGCGGTTGTTCCGGTTGATCACGCGGCGGTAGAGGTCGTTCAGGTCGGACGTGGCAAACCGGCCGCCGTCCAGAGGGACCAGCGGGCGCAGTTCCGGCGGGATCACCGGGATCACGGTCATCACCATCCACTCGGGCCGATTGCCGGATTCGAGGAACGATTCCACGACTTTCAGACGCTTGATGATCTTCTTCGGCTTCAGTTCGCCGGTTGCCTCGGCGAGTTCCGCACGCAGCTGCTCGGCCTCGGCTTCGAGGTCGATCTGCGCCAGCATCTCGCGGATGGCTTCCGCACCGATGTTCGCGGTGAACGCATCCATGCCATAGGCATCCTGCGCGTCCATGTATTCCTCTTCGGTCATCATTTGGCCGTATTGCAGGTCGGTAAGACCCGGCTCGATGACGACGTAGTTTTCGAAATACAGCACGCGTTCCAGGTCACGCAGGGTCATGTCCAGCATCAGGCCGATGCGCGACGGCAGCGACTTCAGGAACCAGATATGCGCGACGGGCGAGGCCAGTTCGATATGGCCCATACGCTCGCGCCGGACCTTCTGCAGCGTGACTTCCACGCCGCATTTCTCGCAGACGACGCCGCGATACTTCATCCGCTTGTACTTGCCGCAAAGGCACTCGTAGTCCTTGATCGGCCCGAAGATGCGGGCGCAGAACAGGCCGTCGCGCTCGGGCTTGAAGGTCCGGTAGTTGATGGTTTCCGGCTTCTTGATCTCGCCGTAGGACCACGAAAGGATCCGTTCGGGCGACGCCAGAGAGACCTTGATCTCGTCGAACACCTTCGGCGGGGTCAGCGGGTTGAACGGGTTGTTGGTCAGTTCCTGGTTCATTTTCAAATCCTTGAATATCGGGCGGCAGGGCGATGGTGGGCGAAATCGCCCACCCTACGGGGTGCGTAGGGTGGGCAATCTGCCCACCTATTCCTCTTCCGCATCCAGGAGTTCCATGTTCAGGCCGAGGCCGCGGACTTCCTTCACGAGCACGTTGAAGCTCTCCGGCACGCCGGCTTCGAAGTTGTCCTCGCCCTTGACGATGCTCTCGTAGACCTTGGTCCGGCCGGCCACGTCGTCCGATTTGACCGTCAGCATCTCCTGCAGGGTATAGGCGGCGCCGTAGGCTTCCAGCGCCCAGACCTCCATCTCCCCGAAGCGCTGACCGCCGAATTGCGCCTTGCCGCCCAGCGGTTGCTGGGTGACGAGGCTGTACGGCCCGGTCGAACGCGCGTGGATCTTGTCGTCGACCAGGTGGTGCAGCTTCAGCAGATACTTCACGCCCACCGTCACCGGACGGGCGAACTGCTGGCCGGTGCGGCCATCGAAAAGGATCGACTGCCCCGAGGTGTCGAAACCGGCGCGACGCAGCGAGTCGTTGACGTCGGCCTCCTTGGCACCGTCGAAGACCGGAGTTGCGATCGGAACGCCGCGGGTGACGTTCTGGGCCGCTTCCACCAGACGGGTCTCGTTCATGTCCTCGAGACCTTCGTCATAGACGTCGTCCCCATAGGCATGGCGCATGGCATCGCGAACCGGGGTCAGGTCACCCGACCGGCGATATTCGTCCAGCGCGTCGTCGATCCGCAGGCCCAGACCGCGCGCGGCCCAGCCCATATGCGTCTCGAGGATCTGCCCGACGTTCATGCGCGAGGGCACGCCCAGCGGATTGAGGCAGAAGTCGACCGGCGTGCCGTCCGCGAGGAACGGCATGTCCTCGATCGGGACCACCTTCGAGATCACGCCCTTGTTGCCGTGACGCCCGGCCATCTTGTCGCCCGGCTGCAGCTTGCGCTTCACCGCGACGAAGACCTTGACCATCTTCATCACGCCCGGAGGCAGATCGTCGCCCCGGCGCACCTTCTCGACCTTGTCCTCGAAACGAGCGTCGAGTGCACGCTTCTGCGCCTCGTATTGCTCGTTCAGGGCCTCGACGATCTGGGCGTCCTTCTCTTCGGCCAGCGCCAGCTGCCACCACTGGCCACGGCTCAGCGTGTCGAGCAGCTCCTCGGTGATTTCCGAACCCGGCTTGATGCCTTTCGGACCCTTCACCGCGGATTTGCCGAGGATCAGATCCTTGAGGCGGGCGTAGATGTTGCGGTCGAGAATCGCCAGCTCGTCGTCGCGGTCGCGCGCCAGGCGCTCGACTTCCTCGCGTTCGATCTGCAGTGCGCGCTCGTCCTTTTCAACGCCATGGCGGTTGAAGACGCGGACTTCCACGACCGTGCCGAAGTCGCCCGGCTTGACCCGCAGCGAGGTGTCGCGCACGTCACTGGCCTTTTCCCCGAAGATAGCGCGAAGGAGTTTCTCTTCCGGCGTCATCGGGCTTTCGCCTTTCGGGGTGATCTTGCCGACCAGGATGTCGCCCGGCTCCACATCGGCACCGATGTAGACGATGCCCGCCTCGTCGAGGTTGCGGAGAGCTTCCTCGCCGACGTTCGGAATGTCGCGGGTGATTTCCTCGGGCCCAAGTTTGGTATCGCGGGCGGCGACCTCGAATTCCTCGATGTGGATCGAGGTAAAGACGTCATCCTGCGCGATGCGCTCGGAGATCAGGATCGAGTCTTCGTAGTTGTAGCCGTTCCAGGGCATGAAGGCGACAATGACGTTCTTGCCAAGCGCCAGTTCGCCCAGATCGGTCGACGGGCCGTCGGCGATCACCTCACCCTTGTCCACCGTCTGGCCCACCTTCACCAGCGGGCGCTGGTTGATACAGGTGTTCTGGTTCGACCGCTGGAACTTGCGCATGCGGTAGATGTCGACGCCCGCATCGCCGAGTTCGAGATCATGCGTCGCCCGGATCACGATACGCTGGGCGTCCACCTGATCGATGACCCCTGCCCGGCGCGCCATGATGGCGGCGCCCGAGTCACGTGCGACGACTTCCTCGATCCCGGTGCCGACCAGCGGCGCCTCGGCCCGCAGAAGCGGAACCGCCTGACGCTGCATGTTCGAGCCCATGAGAGCGCGGTTGGCGTCGTCGTTTTCAAGGAACGGGATCAGCGAGGCGGCAACGGAAACCAGCTGCTTAGGCGAAACGTCGATCAGGTCGACATTCTCGCGCGGCGAGAGCGTGTAGTCGCCCGACTTCCGGGTGCTGACCAGATCGTTGATGAAGTTGCCGTCGGCGTCCAGCGTCGCGTTGGCCTGCGCCACGGTGTGGCGCATTTCTTCGGTCGCGGACATGTAATGGACTTCGTCCGTCACATGGCTGTCCTTGACCACGCGGTATGGCGTCTCGATGAAGCCATACTTGTTCACGCGGGCGAAGGTGGCCAGCGAGTTGATCAGACCGATGTTCGGGCCTTCCGGCGTCTCGATGGGGCACATCCGGCCGTAGTGGGTCGGGTGAACGTCGCGCACCTCAAAGCCCGCACGCTCGCGGGTCAGGCCGCCCGGCCCGAGGGCCGACAGACGCCGCTTGTGCGTCACTTCCGACAGCGGGTTCGTCTGGTCCATGAACTGCGACAGCTGCGAGGAGCCGAAGAATTCGCGCACGGCAGCAGCCGCGGGCTTGGCGTTGATCAGATCCTGCGGCATGACGGTGTCGATTTCGACCGACGACATGCGTTCCTTGATGGCGCGCTCCATGCGGAGCAGACCCACGCGATACTGGTTTTCCATCAGCTCGCCGACCGAGCGCACCCGGCGGTTGCCGAGGTGGTCGATGTCGTCGATGTCGCCCTTGCCGTCGCGCAGTTCCACCAGCGCCTTGATGCAGGCGACGATGTCTTCCTTGCGCAGGGTACGCTGGGTGTCTTCGGCGTCGAGATCGAGTCGCATGTTCATCTTGACCCGGCCCACGGCCGAGAGGTCATAGCGCTCGCTATCGAAGAACAGGGTGTCGAACAGGGACGAGGCAGCTTCGACGGTCGGCGGTTCACCCGGGCGCATGACGCGATAGATATCCATGAGCGCGGTATCGCGGTTCATGTTCTTGTCCATCGCCATGGTATTGCGGATGTACGCACCCACGTTGATGTTGTCGATGTCCAGGACCGGGATGTCGGTGATGCCGGCATCCATGAGTTCCTTGACGGTGCCACCCACCAGATCGCCGTCCTTGTCGTATTCCAGCGTCAGCTCGTCGCCGGCTTCGACATAGATCGCGCCGGTTTCCTCATTGATGATGTCCTTGGCGACAAATTTGCCGTTGATGGTGTCGAAGGGCACCAGCAGGTTCTTCACCTTGCCCTCGTCCATCAGCTTCTTGACCGCGCGCGGGGTCATCTTCTTGGTGGCTTCGGCGATGATTTCGCCGGTGTCAGCATCGACCAGGTCGAAAGGCGGACGGGTACCGCGCACACGCAGCGGGAAGAACGGGGCGACCCAGCCCGTGTTCTTCTTCTGCAGGCTGTAGGTGATGGTATCGTAATAGGCATCCATGATGCCTTCCTGATCCATGCCCAGCGCATAAAGCAGGGTTGTCACCGGCAGCTTGCGGCGACGGTCGATACGCGCGAAGACAATGTCCTTGGCGTCAAATTCGAAGTCGAGCCAAGACCCGCGATAGGGAATGATGCGGCAGGCGAAGAGCAGTTTGCCCGAGGAATGCGTCTTGCCTTTGTCATGGTCGAAGAACACGCCCGGGCTGCGGTGCATCTGGGAAACGATGACCCGCTCGGTGCCGTTGACGATGAACGTGCCATTGGGCGTCATGAGCGGCATGTCGCCCATGAACACGTCCTGCTCCTTGATGTCCTTGACCGACTTGGCGCCGGTATCCTCGTCGACATCGAACACGATCAGGCGCAACGTCACCTTGAGCGGCGCCGAATAAGTCATGTCGCGCTGCTGGCATTCGTCGACGTCGTATTTCGGCTTTTCCAGCTCGTAACGAACGAATTCCAGAACGGACGTTTCGTTGAAATCCTTGATCGGGAAAACCGACTGGAAGACACCCATGATGCCTTCGCCATCGGCGGGCTTGTCACCATCGCCGGAATTCAGGAACAGGTCATAAGAAGATTTCTGAACCTCGATGAGGTTCGGCATTTCCAGCACTTCGCGGATTTTGCCGTAATATTTGCGGATACGCTTCTGGCCGAGGAAGGACGTCGCCATGGATAAGGGATCTCCAAGTCATCTCAGGCTACAGCACGGTTGGGCGGCCGGCTGCACCAGATCCGGGTAGCTTCGTTTCCATACCAGGAGAGCTTCCCACAGCTCTCCGCCCGAAACGGAAGACAACCCCGTCAAAGCAGGACGCATCCTGCTTTGAGAGGGTAGTCAAAAACGGATTTGATTCTTGCGGCGCCTGTTGTTCGAATCACGACTTCGGCTATCTAACAAGCCACAGAGCAGCTTTCAACCACCTGCCGGCGGTTCATGCGCCACGTCACGCGGCGCTCAGGCCGTCCACTCTTCCGCCAAGACCATGGCAGGCGAGGTAAATCCGGTCAAGGGCGCGCTCAAGCTCCTGCTGGAAGGTGGTCAGCCGATCCGCCACCTCGTCGATGCCGCTGGTATCTTCGCGGATTGCGGCCGCCTCGATCCGGCAGATAACGCGCGTGACGGCAAGTCCCGACACCTGACGCCGCAGCTGGGCGGCAAGATGGACGAAGTGCCCCACCTCCGCACCGATCCGGCGACACCCGGCGACAGCGTTCTCGGTAAAACGCTTCTGCGCGGCGGTGAGGATTTCCACCTCGCGTTTATGACCGTGCGATCCGCGGTTCGGTTCTGACTCGCAGAATTGCGCGATGGCCTCTCGATAGAGGAAGCTTGCGCACAGGCCCATCCTTCCGTCATGCGCAGTCTGCAGCAGGACTTCGAGCCCGTCAGACAGCTCGGATATCGACCGCAGCAGTTCATCGGCCAGAAGCCCGTAGTTCTGCGCGACCACTTTCATCGGTTCGCGATTGGTCTTGAGTCGCGATCCCAGGATGATGAGGTTGGCGGGCGAATTGCTGATCAGCGTGAAGGAGTCCTGGACCAGCCGCACCTCCTTCATCAACTCGGCCAGGTGACCGCCCATCTCGTCGAAGCGTGCGACTCCCGCAGCCACGGGACGCCCCAGCGCTGCGCCGCGAGATGTAAATTCGGCCCCCAGCGCATGCCCCATGAAGGCCCGATAATCCCAGAATCCCATCTCGCAGATCGCGCGGCCGATGGCCTCGGCGCTTTCGGCGGGCGACTGGCCCGCCGACTCTGCCAGGATCTGGCGGCGATAGAGGTCGGAAACTGTTTCAAGGATCGGAGTAGACGGCTTCAGTCGTACCGAAAGAAAGTCGCCCTCGACCGGGAGGACGACGGCGTAGACCCAATAGTGTCGCCCATCCGCGGCGCGATTCTTGACATATCCGCCAAAGGGGCGGCCCTGCTTCAGGGTGGACCACATCAGATGAAAGACGCCGCGCGGCATGTCGGGATGGCGGATCAGCCGATGGGGTGCACCGATCAGCGTTTTCCAGTCGTATCCCGAGAGCCGGGCGAAGACGCTATTGCCCGAGAGGATCACGCCCCGCTCGTCCGTTCGGGACAGGAAGAGTTCGTCAATCCCGAAGCCTGCAACCGGCTCGTCGATAACCCGCACTTCTTCCCGACTCACTGTTTGCCCCCGCATGTTTGATTGAGGGCAGGGTTAACCGGAAAGTGTTGTCCGACCCTTAAAATGCAATCGGGCGCCGCTTGCGCGACGCCCGACCGATTTCGGGATTGCCCCAGGCCTATCAGGCCAGGTCGACCTCGGCGCCAGCTGCAACCAGCTTGGCCTTGATGTCTTCGGCTTCAGCCTTGGACACGCCTTCCTTGATCTTGCCGCCGGCTTCGACCAGGTCCTTGGCTTCTTTCAGGCCCAGACCGGTGATGCCACGGACTTCCTTGATCACGTTGATCTTGGAAGCGCCGGCGTTCTTCAGAACGACGTCGAATTCGGTCTTTTCCTCTTCGGCAGCAGCGCCGGCATCCCCTGCCGGACCTGCCATCATCACGGCGCCACCGGCAGCCGGCTCGATGCCGTATTCGTCCTTGAGGATGGTTTTCAGTTCTTGTGCTTGCAGCAGCGTGAGGTTCACGATCTCTTCTGCGAGTTTCTTCAGATCAGCCATTTTATCAGCTCTTTCCGTTTACAGGTGTGTGTTCCAGCGACGCGGGATGTCCACGGGCCGGTCATGCAGTGCTCAGGCGGCCGCCTTGTCTTCGATGGTGGACAAGATGGACGCGATGTTCGAAGCAGGGGCGCCAATGGCACCGGCGATATTCGCGGCAGGCGCGCCGATGCAGCCAACGATCGAAGCGATAAGCTCCTCGCGGGACGGCATTTTCGACACGGCCGTGATACCGTCACGGTCCAGAGCGTTCGCACCCATGGCCCCGCCCAGGATCACGAACTTGTCGTTAACCTTGGCGAAGTCCTCGGCAACCTTGGCCGCAGCCACAGGATCCTCGGAATAGGTGAGAACGGTCATGCCCGTCAGGAGATCTGCAATGGAAGCGCAGGGTTTTCCCTCGAGGGCGATCTTGGCGAGCCTGTTCTTGGCAACACGCACGGAGCCGTTCGCGGCGCGGGCGCGCGCGCGAAGGTCCTGCATCTGAGCAACTGTCAAACCGGTGTAGTGGGCAACCACGACAACGCCAGAGCTTTCGAAGATCTGGCCGAGTTCCTCGACCAGTTTCTCTTTCTGGGCTCTATCCACAGTCTTACTCCAAGTTATGGAGGTGTGACCCTCCGGCTCATTTCAGCCGGGCCAAGCGTGGCCCGACATCGGGTCCGCACGGGTCCTTCCCAATCACGCCCGAAGGATTGCTCCCCGGAAAGTATTGTTCATTTCCCGTCTCAGGCAGGAATTATGGGCAAGCCCACCCGCCGTCTCGGACGAAACGCCAGACCGGCCGAATCCCGGCCTGCCTGACGAGCGGTGTCTCTAGGCTGTTTTGCCAGGCTTGTGAAGAGCAAAAGCAGAGCGGGGCATGAACGTCCCGTTGCAGATTGCCGAGCGGCCTCGCAATCTCCTAGAAGGCGGCCAGCCCGCCATTCGCCCGCGAGACCAGCCATGCCCCTCGAGCCCTCCACAGCGCCGGTCACGTTCCGCCTGTTGAACACCCGCCTCGCCCGCGCCAGCGTCTGGGCCTTTGGTGCGGTCATCAGTGCCCGTGCGCGCACCCGGCTGGCCGGATACCTCGCTCGTGCCGAACAGGCGGGTCACACCCCCGAGGAGGTCGCCGACGCACTCGCCTCCGGCGCCACCGCCCGCGCGCTGGCCGATCAGATCACCGACGAGATCACCACCGCCTCCCCTGCCCTCGTCCGCGACATCGCTTGCCGCTCGGGCTGCGCCTGGTGCTGCATCTTCCTCGAAGGCGATGGTGGGCTGATCACCGAGGCAGAGGCGCGCGGCCTTTACTCGGCGCTCGCCCCCTTGTCTGGCCAACGCGACGGTCGGAGCTGGCACCCCAAAGCCTGCGCGGCGCTCGACCCGGTGACGCGCAACTGCCGCGCCTACGGCACCCGGCCGATGATCTGCCGCAGCTTCATCTCGACCGACGCCGAGGCCTGTCGCGAGAACGCCGAAGGCGGCGATGCCGAAGGCTCGGGCACAATCGGCAGCCAGGTCGACTACCTCGCGCTGCTGGCCCTGTCCCGCGATATCCTGCGGGGCCGACGCAGGCTTGCGACCTACAGCCTCGAGGCCCTCGCCCGCGCCGCGTCCGACGGGGTCACGGCCGAGGCCGCGCTGGCCGCCGCCCGTCACGCCCCGCGCGAGTTGCGCCTCACCTGCGAGGACTTCGCCGATTCGATCTGAGCCCTTTACATGCAAAAGGGCGGAGCCAAAGCTCCGCCCTATGCAGACCGGTCGAAACCGGAATTATTCGGCAGAGGCGCTCGCCACGTCGATGCTGACGCCCGGACCCATGGTGGAGCTGATCGACACCTTCTTCAGGTAGGTGCCCTTAGCTCCGGCCGGCTTGGCGCGGGCCACGGCGCCAACGAAGGCGCGGATGTTCTCGGCCAGCGCCTTCTCGTCGAACGAAGCCTTGCCGACACCGCCGTGCACGATCCCGGCCTTCTCGACCTTGAACTGCACTTCACCGCCCTTGGCAGCCTTCACGGCATTGCCGACGTCCATCGTCACCGTGCCGACCTTCGGGTTCGGCATCAGATTGCGGGGGCCGAGGATTTTACCCAGACGACCGACGATCGGCATCATGTCCGGGGTCGCGATGCAGCGGTCGAATTCGATCTTTCCGCCCTGGATGGTTTCCATCAGGTCCTCGGCACCAACGATGTCGGCGCCGGCTGCGGTGGCCTCATCGGCTTTCGCGCCACGGGCGAAGACGGCGACGCGCACGGTTTTGCCGGTGCCGTTGGGCAGGCCGACGACGCCGCGGACCATCTGGTCGGCGTGACGCGGGTCGACGCCCAGGTTCACTGCCAGTTCGACGGTTTCATCGAACTTGGCCGAGGCGTTGGACTTGACCAGCTTCACGGCGTCTTCAACCGTCAGCGCGGCCTTGCCTTCGAAGTTTTCACGGGCAGCGCGGGTACGTTTTCCAAGCTTTGCCATCTTACTTCACCTCGATGCCCATGGAGCGGGCGGAGCCCAGGATGATCTGCATCGCCGCCTCGACCGAGTTGGCATTCAGGTCCTTCATCTTCGCTTCGGCGATCTCGCGCACCTGGGCGACGCTGACGCTGCCGGCGGTGTCGCGGCCCGGCTTTTTCGAACCCGACTGAAGACCGGCTGCCTTCTTGAGGAAATAGGACGCCGGGGGCGTCTTGATATCGATCGTGAAGGACTTGTCCTGGTAATAGGTGATGACGGTCGGGCACGGCGCGCCGACTTCCATGTCTGCGGTCTTGGCGTTGAACGCCTTGCAGAATTCCATGATATTGATGCCGCGCTGACCCAGTGCCGGGCCGACCGGCGGCGACGGGTTCGCCTTGCCTGCGGGCACCTGGAGCTTCAGCGAGCCCACGAGTTTCTTGGCCATTGGCCTTCTCCTTTTCAACGCCGTCGGGGCGCGCCCCTTCGGCCGTGTGTTGATGTGGTCCGGTCCGTCCGCCGCGGCGGTCTCGCCTCCCACATGGATTGCCGCGAGGTGCGACAGGGGCGGCGCATACACCGGCCACGACCTGCGTGCAAGGCCTAATGGTCGTGCAGACCCTTGCCCGCCATAATCAGCGGCCGGGCCTTTTCGACGCGCGCGATACGCGTGGAGGATTGCTTCGCGCCCGAGATGTGGATGACCCAGCCCCTGCGGCGGCCCGGCGTCAGATTGTCAAAAGCTTCGGCCAGTTCGGGGTCTTCGGCCATCGCCTTGGACAGTTCGTCGGGCAGTTCGAAATCGTCATCAGGCAGATCGACTTTCAGACCCTTGCGTTCGTTCTCGATGGCGTGGCGGATGAAGGCGCGCAGCGCCTTTTCACCTGTCGCGATTTCTTTGAGGCTCGTGAACCTGAAATATCGGGCCGAGCGGGAATTGGGACCGGGCGCCTGCAAAAGCCCTTCGGGATCGTCCAGAAGCACGCCTTTGAAAAACGAGACGAAGGCCGCGTCGTTCAGAGCGTCCATCATCAGGATATTCGCGTCATGGGCCCGGTAGCAGGGTGACCGCCACTTCAGCGTTTCGGTCAGATCCTCAGAGAGGAGGATTTCCCGAAGCGCGACCATCTCGTCACGCCACGGCCGACCCTTGGAGAGATACCGCTCGATACGAGGATCGGCGGTGCCCATGTCAGCCCTGTTTTGAAACCTGGGCGAACTCCAGTTCGACCGGAGTCTCGCGGCCGAAGATCGAGACGGTCACTTTGAGGCGCTCGTTTTCCTCGTCGACCTCTTCGACCATGCCGTCGAAATCCTCGAACGGGCCGTCGTTCACCTTGACCTTCTCGCCGATCTCGAAACGGATCAGCGTGCGCGGCTGATCCTCGCCTTCCTGGACACGGTTAAGGATTGCATTCACTTCGGCGTCCCGCATCGGCATCGGCCGGCCCTGGGGACCGAGGAAACCCGTGACACGATTGATCGAGTTGATCAGGTGATACCCCTTGTCGCTCATCTCCATGTGGACGAGCACATAGCCCGGCATGAACCGGCGTTCAGTGGTGACCTTCTTGCCGCGACGGATTTCGATGACCTCTTCCGTCGGCACCAGCACTTCGTCGATTTCGTCGCCGAGGTTCTGTTCGGCCACCGAAGTCCGGATCTGTTCGGCAATCTTCTTCTCGAAGTTCGAAAGAACGCTGACCGAGTACCACCGTTTCGCCATCGCCTGTGCCGTCCTATCTTATTTACGGGCCTCCCCGAGGGAGGGCCGGTTTCTGTTCCTCTGGCGGACCTGTAGGGCCCGGACGTCCCGGAATACCAAACCGGCGCGCAACGCGAATCGCCGCACGCCAAGGACCGAAAACAGCCGCTGGCCTAAACGCCCCGGGTAGAATGATCAAGTCCGAACGGCACCAGGCCCGTCCGGGTGCCGGGTCATCAGAAGGCGCCGAGAATGCCCCGAAGGCCGAACTGAATGACCAGATCGACCAAGGCGAAAAACACGGCGGTCAAAGCGGCCATCACGAAAACCATGACCGTTGTCAGCATGACTTCGCGGCGGGTGGGCCAGACCACCTTCGAGATCTCGTTGCGAACCTCGTTGACGAATTTGAACGGGCTGGTGGCCATGATGCGGGCCCTTCTCGAATTGCTGTTGCCGCCGCACATAGACTGACGCGGCGATACATTCAAGGCCGGTCGACGGCCGTAACCCCGGCGCACCAAGGGCCGGACATCTGAAGGCGCGGGGGGAGGTTCGGCTTGACTGGCAGGGGCAGCAGGGTTCGAACCCGCGACCTACGGTTTTGGAGACCGTCGCTCTACCAACTGAGCTATACCCCTAAGCCGCGCTTCCTCTATGACAGCGGCGCTCGGGGAGCAAGAGGGAATCTCCCGGATTGGTCTGAACGCTTGCCTCAGCTGAAGAAACCGGCTGTAAGGCCCCGGATGAACTGAAAAGAGGCAAAACCGCGTGAGTCTGAGACGAAAAATAGCTGACAGCCCCCGGCTCAACCGGGCTTTGGAAGCGATGATCGCCGGATATGTGCGCTTTGCCTATACCACGTCGCGCTGGGAACGCATCGGCTTTGAGGCCATGGAGGACGAGTTGCGCCGGGGCGAACCGGTCATCTTCTGCGTCTGGCATCAGCGGCTGATCATGGCGCCCTGGATGTTTGATACAGGTCTGGGAAAGTTTTGCTCTCTCACCTCCTCCGCCCGCGCCGGCATGCTTGTGGGCAGTGTTCTGGGCCGGTTCGGATTCGACACGGTGCCCATGTCCAGCCACAAGCGCCACGTCGCCCTGTCGCGCGAGGTGCTGAAACGGATCGCCGACGGCTATACCATTGGAATTGCGGTCGACGGGCCGCGCGGGCCGGCCCGCGTGGCCTCGACCGTTCCCCTGGTCTGGGCGCGCAGCACCGGCAAGCGAATCTTCGTTCTCTCCTGGTCGGCGCGGCGATATCTGCGTGCAGGATCCTGGGACCGGTTCCTGCTCCCCCTGCCCTTCACGCAGGGTGTGCTCATCTGCCGTCCGTGGAGCGAGGAGGTGCCGCGCGGGCTGGATGTGGCGGGCACCGAAGAGCTGCGCCTGCGGCTGGAACGCGCGCTGGACGACATCACCGACGCCAGCGACATCGCCGCGGGGCGCCACCCGGAGCAGCGCTAAGGCGTCAGGGCATACCGTGCCCGCATCCGGATCGCCTGTACCAGCTGGCCTTTGCCGATCAGCGCCTGAAGAAATTCCGGCAGGTTGCTCTTTGCCAGACCTGCGGAGACTGCCGCATCGAAGCTGGCCTCGGCACTGAAGAAGCTTTGTTCTGCCACCAGCACCTGCGCGTCATAGAACAAGGCCCAACGGTCCTTTGGGCGCAGCGACAGCGCGCTGTCGATAGCGGATCGCGCAACCCTCCGATCCTCAAGCTGCAAGGCAATCCGGGCCTGCAGAAGATAGTCGTGAAAATCGGCATCCGGCCCGTCGGCATTACGCGCGATCTGCTCCATCGCCGGCTCGAGCTGGCCATCGTCAAGCAGCAGGCTGGCACGCCAGTAGATCAGGAAATCGTCGTTCGCGATCCGGGAATCGGCCCCGGCCAAAAGGGCGAGTGCCTCCTGCCGCTGCCCGAGGGCGTCCAGCGCACGCGCCTTTCGCACAAAACCTTCCGACCAGTCCGGCCTCAGTTCGATGACGGCTTCGGCATCTTTCAGGGCCATCTTGGGGTGATCCAGATAATAGTGGATCAACGAACGTCGCGACAGCGCGTGAGCCGATTCCGGTTCTTCCTCCACCGCCCTGTTGATCGGACCAAGCGCTTCCTTCCAGCGGTCCTGTTCGGACAGGAGGTAGGCGAGGCCATATTGCGCGTTGGCGTCGCTGGGATCCTGCTTGATCGCGGCGCGGAACGCGGTCTCGGCCGGTTTCCACTCTTCCGCGTCGACAAGGATCCAGCCCTTGCGACGCAACGCCCATTGATAGTCCGGGTCGATGGCCAGCGCCGCATCGAGCAGTTCGACCGCCGCATCGGCATCGATCTCGGTCGCATAGAACCGGCTGGCGCTCAGACCGGCAAGCACGCGGGCGTTGGGGGATCGTGCCAGCGCCGCCTCGAAATGGCGCGCTGCGGTTGTGTAATCCTCTTCGTCATAGCTGAGCCAGCCAAGCCCGGCGTGACCGTCGTCAGACGCCGGATCGAGTGTCAGGATCCGCTCGAAGGTCGCCCGCGCCTCATCATCGCGATCCAGCCCGTAGAGCGCCCACCCCAGCGAATCCAGCATGTCGATCCGCTGGCTGTGACTCGCCCCCTGCGCATCGAGCGCCTCGCGGCAGATGTCGACAAGGCGCAGATAGCTGGTCTTGAAGGCGATGCAGGTACTGGCAGGCGACTGCTGCGAATCCGGCAACGGTGGCTTTGCCTGCACCGGCGCGGTGAGGAGAACCAGGACGGCGATTTTCGCGGCTGGAAGCAAATGCCTTCGCGTGGAGCGCAGGAAAAACGCCGAACCCGGCACCGCACAGGGGGCATCGGCCCGGGACGAGAGTCTCGAAACATCCGAAATTTCAATGCTCATGGCTGACACTCTGCCCCGGAAAGCCGGCCAATTCCAGAGCGCAACGCACTGAAAGATAGGACTGTCGGCGCGGCGAAAGAAATTCGCGAATGGGGGCAGGGATGCACCGCGTCGCGATGTATTTCCAACGTCCCAACAAAAACGGCGCACGGTTTCCCGTGCGCCGCCTGATACCATGTGCGCCGCCAGAGCGGCATCGACTCTTACTTGACGATCTTGGCGACGACGCCCGAACCGACGGTGCGGCCGCCTTCGCGGATGGCGAAGCG
>NZ_JBHSGI010000024.1:0-738493 GCF_042654245.1 Seohaeicola nanhaiensis | reverse complement strand
GGCGATCGCAAGCAATCCACCCTGTGGTCGATCCCGAGCCGGGACCAGGATGCCTCCACCACACACGGCACCCAGAAACCCGTCGAGTGCATGCGCCGCCCGATGTTGAACAATTCGAGCACGGGCAGGCGGTCTACGAGCCCTTCTGCGGGTCCGGCAGTTCGATCATTGCAGCTGAGAGCTGCGGGCGCATCTCGCTCGCGATGGAGTTGAGCCCGGCCTATGTCGATGTCGCGGTCCTGCGCTGGCAGGCCTTCGCTGGCCAGGTGGCAACGCTGGACGGCGACTGTCGCACCTTCGACCTGGGCAAGCAGGACCGGGAGGCGCAGGCATGACCGGGGGGGAGGTCATTTATCCAGGGCGTTTCGAGCCCGAACCGGCGGCGTCGGTCTTTTCACACACCCGCGTAATTGGCAGGGGGGTATCCCCCATCACGTTCGTGCCGGGTTTCGCGGAAATGCGGGCACTTACGGCAAACCCGCATCGGCTTGTGGGGCGAAATTGGTCGACCAACTCGGTGGCTGTGGCCTTGACGTGGGACAAGTCCTCGCCGCGCGCCTCAAGGAACGAAACGGATATCTAATGCGTGGCCGCAAACCCAAGCCAACGGCTCTGAAGGTGCTGGAGGGCAATCCCGGCAAGCGACAGGTCAACGGAAGCGAGCCGAAGCCCCCCTCCTCGCAACCGACCTGCCCCTCGCATCTGTCACCCACCGCCAAGGCGGAATGGAAACGGCTGGCCGGGACGCTGAACCGGATCGGACTTCTGACCCAGGTCGATCGCACGGTTCTGGCCGCCTATTGCCAGGCCTTCGGAAAATGGGTTGAAGCCGAGCGCAAGCTCGCGGAGACGCCGACGCTGCTGAAGATGCCCTCCGGCTTGGTTCCGGCCATCGGCTGTTTCCCGCTTTTGGCTGTCCGAAGCAGGAACATAACCTGCAAATCCGAGTTGAAGTAGGTCTGCCCGGTCCAGTCAGACCCCGCCACTCCGGCACCCGTCCCAAATGACCGAAACTGGCATTCGGGCGAACCATCATGAGGTATCCAATGTTCGCATCGAAAACTGCAGCCGCAATTTGCGCCGCCGTCCTACTGATGGCCAGTCTCGCCACGGCCCAGACCGCACCGGGCGATCCCGGAGCGGAATGGTCGAAGAGCATGAGCGCGACGTTCTTCACCAGCGACGCCCGCGACACACTGCGATCCGATGACGATATCCTAGCCGGACTCACCACCATGTCAGCTGACGACATGACCGTGATCAAGACCCAGTGCGAGGCGCGTCAGGCGAACGGAGTAAACGAAAGCGTCGCAAGTGGATCCGATGCAGCCGACTCTGGCGCGATCAGTGATGAAAACATGACCCGCATCTGCGAGCTGGTCAGCGCTAACTGAGCGACCAGACGACTGAGATCACGACGCAATCATTATGAGCCGTGATCGGTTGCGTTTTGCGCTGTGCCCATCTCTTCTTACCGAGGAACCGCCGTGGATGACTTGAGGCACTCGAACGAAAACACCAGCGACGAACCGATCCGCCCGGCCCTCGGGGAACTTTCTTTCTTTGCTGTCGGTGCAGAGATCGCCTCAGGCGAGACGAAATTCGACGACGCCTTCCTGTCATCGCCCTACCGGCAGCGTCTGAGGCTGAGCCGGATCGCACTGCGGCAAAACTATCTGGTGACGGCGCGCGCCGCTCGAGAGGGCGCAGTGATCACCCCCGCGGCCGAGTGGCTGCTCGACAACCATCACATCGTGGATGAGAATTTTCGCCTTCTGGAAGAGGGGATGTCCGGAAAGTTCATTCGCTCTCTTCCTCATACCAACACCCAAAGCGGAGCGGTACCCGATGTCGTTCCCCTCGTCTGGCGCTACGTCGCGCTGAGCAACGCCGAGGTCGACCAGGCGTCATTCACCGCGCTTGTGGAAGGGTTCCAGTCGATCCGGGACTTGAAGATCGGCGAACTTTGGGCCCTGCCCTCCATGCTGCGCTATGTGCTGCTCGAAAACCTTCGCAGGGTGTCGGACCGCGTTGCCCAGTCCCGCAACGAACGGGCCGAAGCAAATCGCCTTGCCGATCACATCTTGCGGGACGATCAGAACCCCAAAAGCTGGGAGCGCGACCGTGCCGTCTCCGACACGATGGCGGCGCAACTGCTTTACCGCCTGCGCGACGGTGCAAGCGCGGCCGATCGCGGCCTCGCCTGGCTGGACCGCCAGCTTGCGGCGAGGGGAACGGACTCCGCACAGATCATCTTGGCAGAGCATGCGCGGCAGTCCGCGGCGAATGTGATCGCGGGCAACGTGATACGCAGTCTCAAGACCCTCGGCGACATCAACTGGGCGGACTGGTTCGAAACCGTCAGCCGGGTAGACCGGCTCTTGCGCCAGGACGCCGACTTTGCGCGGCTCGACCGCTCGACGCGCAACGATTATCGAAATACCGTCGAGCGTATCGCTTCACGGTCGGATTTCAGCGAGTTGGACGTCGCCCGCAAGGCGCTCGAACTGGCGGACGATCAGGGGCCCGGCCTCCTGCTGACCGGCGCAAGGGTACCGGACCTCGAGGCCGCCTGCGGCTACCGCGCAGGCGTTGGGGTCAGATTTCTGCGCGCATGGCGCAAGCTGGGCTGGATGGGGATCTTCGGTCCGGCCCTCGCGCTGACGGTCCTTATTGGCCTGCTCATGGCGAATGCCGTTCCCGGGACACTGCCGAAGGCGGCGATCTGGCTTCTGTTCCTGCCTGCCCTGCTCAGCGCATCCGAAGCGGCGATGGGGATCGTCCACCTTGTCGCGGCCTGGCTCGCGCCGCCCCGGCGCCTGCCGGCATTCGACTACAGCGACGGCATTCCCGCCGAGGCGCGCACACTGGTCGTGATACCGGGACTGATAGACAATTTCGATGCGGTCGACGACTTGGCCGAGACATTGGAACTGCACTACCTCGCCAATCCTGATGGCGCGGTCGATTTCGCCCTCCTGACAGACTGGGTGGATTCAACCGCCGAAATCTCCGCGACCGATCGAAAGGTATTGGCCTACGCCCAAAGCGCAATCGACCGTCTCGCCGCAAAATACGCGCATGTCGGACGGCGGTTCTATCTGCTCCACCGCAGCCGCCTCTGGAACCCGGGGCAAGGTGTCTGGATGGGGTGGGAGCGCAAGCGAGGCAAACTCAGCGAGTTGAACGCGCTGCTGCTTGGCTCCGCCGAAACGACGTTCATGGAAACAGGCCCGCGCCCGCCCGAAGGCGTGCGTTATGTGATCACGCTGGACAGCGACACGCGCCTTCCGCGCGGCACGGTGGCGGCGCTGGTCGGAAAGATGATGCACCCGGCGAACCGCCCGGTCGCCGATCCCGAGACGGGCATCGTGCGGTCCGGGCACGCAATCATCCAGCCACGCATCACGGCTTCCCTGACGACCGCGAACGAAGCATCGATTTTCCAGCGCATCTTCTCGGTCGGCCGCGGCATGGACCCTTATGTCTTCACCGTGTCCGATCTGTATCAGGATCTGCTCGACGAAGGCTCTTTCGCGGGCAAGGGGATTTACGACGTCGCGGCCTTCGAGGCGGCGATGGCAGGCCGGTTCCCCGAGAACCTCGTGCTTAGCCATGACCTGCTCGAAGGCAGCCTGGCGCGCGCTGCTCTGGCGAGCGACGTGCAAGTGGTCGAGGACTTCCCCATTCGCTACGACATCGACGCCGCGCGTCAGCATCGTTGGGTACGTGGCGACTGGCAGTTGCTTCCCTACATCCTTGATCTGCGCAACGGAGTGCCAGCGCTCGGACGGCTGAAGATGGTCGACAACCTGCGGCGCAGTCTGGTCGCGCCCTCCTGGATAGCCGCCTCGGTAGCCGGGTGGGTCGTCCTGGCAGCAGGTCCCGCCCTGCACTGGCAGGCGCTGCTGCTGGTCACGCTGTTTTTCATGCCGATCATGAACCTGCAATCGGGCCTCGTTCCACGCCACCCGGGTGTTTCCGCCCTTCGGCACCTCGGCCGGGTGGGCGCGGATCTGGCCGGACACCTCGCCGAAACGGGACTGCGGGTCGTCTTCATCGCGCATCAGGCCGTCTCGATGGTGGACGCCATTCTGCGAACTCTCTGGCGCGTCTACGTCAGCCGTCGCAACCTGCTCGAATGGCGCACGGCCCAAGAGGTTCACACGCGCGCGAGCGGTGACTGGCAGGCATGGTGGGACCGGATGATCTTGTCCCCCACCATCGGCGTCGCCGCGCTGGGTCTGACCCTCTGGGCCAACCCCGGCAACCTTCCTCTCGCCGCCGTCTTTTCTCTGGCCTGGGTCGCGGCACCCGCCGTCGCGCAATGGGTGTCGCGGCCGCTCGAGACCGCCGACAGGCTCGACCTTGCGCCAGCGGACCGCGACACCTTGCGCCGGGTCGCCAGAACCACATGGCGGTTCTTCGAGACCTTCGTGACCGAGCAGACCAACCACCTGCCGCCCGACAACTTCCAGGATACCCCGGAACCAAAGCTGGCAGAGCGGACGTCGCCCACCAACGTCGGACTTTACCTCTTGGCCGTGCTGACCGCCCGGGACATGGGCTGGACCGGCCTGCGGCCCGCCATCGCCCGGATCGAGCGCACTCTGGATGCCATGGACCAGCTCGAGCGTTTCCGTGGGCATTTCTACAACTGGTACGACACCCGCGACATGCGGGTGCTGGAGCCGCGCTATATCTCTTCGGTCGACAGCGGCAACCTTGCCGGGCACCTGATCGTAGTGTCTTCCGCGCTTCGGGAGTGGGCGGCCAATCCGGCGGTTCACCAGTATGGGTCGATGGAAGGGATCGGCGATACCCTGGCCGCGCTGACCGGGGCGCTGGCCGCGACCCCCAACGACCGGAGAATCTTGCGCCCTCTACGACGAAGGCTGGACGCCCTGATCGAAGGATTTGCCAGCAGCCATCGCAATTACATCCGCGAGCCGCAACTCGCGCCGGTTCGGGCGCTCAACCTCGTCGTGATCGCCGCCGACATCGTTCGTCTGGCCGACGACCTTCATGCGGAGGCCGCACGAGCCGAGACCGCCGAAGTCCAATGGTGGGCGAAGGCGCTGCAACGAAATTGCGAGGAACTCATCGGCGACGTCGAAGCCTCCTCCGAACCGCTGCCAGAGCTGTCCCGAAGGGTTTCACGCCTTGCCGAACGGGCACGTAGGATCGCCTTCGAGATGGATTTCCGGCTGCTGATGAACCCGGAAAAGCGCCTCCTGTCCATTGGATACCGCGTCTCCGCTCAGGAACTGGACGAATCCTGCTACGATCTGCTGGCCTCCGAAGCACGCCTCGCAAGCCTTTTCGCCATCGCCAAGGGCGATCTGCCAACGGAACACTGGATGCGGCTCGGACGGCCGGTCACCACGATCGGAACGCAGGCGGCCCTGCTGTCCTGGTCGGGCTCGATGTTCGAATACCTCATGCCACCGCTTGTTATGCACGAACGGACCGGAGGCATCCTCGACGCCTCGAACCGCATGGCGGTCGCGCGGCAAATACAGGATGGCCGTCGTCTGGGTCGGCCCTGGGGCGTGTCCGAAAGCGCCTTCAACGCCCGCGACCGCGAGATGAATTACCAATATCACGCCTTCGGCTCGCCAGAACTGGCGCTCAAGCGGATGTTCGAGGACGAATATGTCGTGGCGCCCTACGCCACCCTGCTGGCCGCACAGGTTCAGCCGTCGCAGGCGGTGACCAACCTTCGGAAGCTGGACGGGCTGGGGGCATTCGGACCTTACGGATACTACGACGCGGTGGATTTCACCGCCGCCCGCCTGCCCGAAGGCCAGCGGCACGCGGTGGTGCGCAACGTCATGGCGCATCATCATGGCATGTCGATTGCGGCCATCGGCAATGCCGTCCTGGATGGCATTCATCGCCGACGATTCCACGATGACGAGGTGATCCGGGCGGCAGAACTCCTGTTACAGGAAAAGGCCCCGCGCGAGGTTGTCCCTGTCACCCGTGCCGAGGGGCAGGAATGCCTTGCCCGCGATACCGCCTACGACGACATGTCGCTGGGGACGTCGACCGACCCTGCAACGGACCGGCGCATCCTGGCCTTGCTGTCGAACGGCACGCTTTCGGCGCATCTGGCTTCGACCGGGTCTGGTTCCCTGCGTCTTGGCGAGATCGCAATCACGCGCTGGCGTCCCGACACCGCCGTCGATCATGGCGGCACCTTCCTGTTCTTGCGGGACGTCGCAGACGGCCGGTGGTGGTCGGCAACCACGAGCCCGCGACGGGCGGCGGGAGAAACGGCCCGCGCCGTGTTCTCCGATCACAAGGCCGAGTTCTTCAAGACTGTCGGTGACATCGAGACACGGATGGACGTGATCGTCGCTTCCGATGCCACAGCCGAAGGACGCCGCCTGACGATCACCAACTCTGGCACGGAACCGCGGACCATCGAAGTCACGAGCTATGGCGAGATCGTGCTGGACCGGGAAGACGCCGACCAGGCGCATACGGCCTTCTCGCGAATGTTTGTCCGCACCGAGATCCGCGACGGCGGCAGCATCATCACCGCGCGCCGCAGGCCCCGCGGTGCCGGGGGGCGGACGCTATACATGGCGCATCTGTTGGCAGGACGGGCCGATCACCGGTCGGATCAGGCCGAGACGGATCGGAGGAAATTCCTAGGCAGGGGGCGCGATCTTGCACATGCCGCCGCCTTCGACGAAGGCGCCAGTCTGACCGGGACGGATGGCTTCACGCTCGATCCCGTCTTCTCGATCCGCCGGAAGCTCACGATTCCGTCGGGCAAACATGCCGCCTTAACCTTCTGGACGATCGCCTCAGAGTCCGAGGAGCAGCTCGATCAGGTCATCCGCCACTTCCGCAATGAAGCGGCCTTCGAACACGAGGCGCGGATGGCCTGGACGATGAGCCAGGTCCAGCTGCGTCACGCCGGAACAAAGCCATCCGAAGCAGCCCTGTTCCGCACGGTCGCAGCGGCGCTGATCTGGCCGGACCGGCGGCTGGGAGTCCAGGACGACGACCTCCGCGCCTCCCTTGGCCCGCAAAGCGACCTGTGGCCGATGGGGATTTCCGGCGATCGACCGATCCTGCTGTTGCGGACCGATGACGAGGCCGACATGCCGATCCTTCGCAAGGCCTTGCGGATGGCCGAGTATTTCCGGCTTCACGGGCTGACAGCGGACCTCGTCATCCTCAACGACCGCAAGTCGTCCTATGCCGAGGATCTGCAGACCGGAATCCAGGCGATGGTCGATCTGGCGGCCCGCGCATCGCACGTCGATGCCGCGCATCGCCACGTTCATGTGGTGAAACGTGAGGGACTGTCAGACGCCAGCTATCAGACGTTGCTGGCCGCGGCGCGCATCGTCCTGCACACCCGCAATGGCAAGATCAGCGAACAACTTGCGCGGCTGGAACCTGCCGAACGCGCGCCCGAGCCTGTTTTTCGGCTGCTGCCGGCGCCGTCGCGCAGCACCCCGCGCGTTGCGCCACGGTTCCCCGATGAAGCCTTCTTGTTCTGGAACGGACTTGGCGGTTTCTCGCAGGATGGGCGGGAATACGTCGTGCGGATGCGCCATGAGGAACGCACGCCGCACCCGTGGATCAATGTGATCGCACGAAGTGATTTCGGGTTCCATGTTTCGGCGGGCGGGGCGGCCTACACATGGTCGGTCAACTCGCGCGATCACCAGCTGACGCCCTGGTCGAACGACCCGGTGACAAACCGGCCCGGCGAGGCGATCCTGATCCGGAATGTCGACACCGGGGCGGTGATTTCCCCCTTCGCCGCGCTGTCGGACGATCCGATCGCACTGCACGAGGCACGGCACGGGCTCGGATACTCGCGTTTTCGCGTCTGGACCGACTGGGTCGAGGCCGAGGCGCTGATGACGCTGGCTGATGGCGCTCCGGCCAGGCTGACCCAGATCAAGGTCTGCAACCGTGGCAGCGCACCACTGCGGCTCGAGGTGGTGTCCTTTGCCGAACTGGTGTTGGGCAACAACCGCGCCAGAACGGCCCCGATGATCCGGGTCACTCACGATGCCGAACGAAACGCGCTGATTGCCCGCAATCCCTTCTCGACGGATTTTGCCGGACGCTGCACGGTTCTGAGCGCCAATCGTCCGCTGTCCAGGACCTGCACGTCCCGCCTCGACTTCCTCGGTCGCGGCGGCAGGCTGGCGGCCCCGGAAGCCCTCGCGCACTGGCCCGAGGCAAGCGGGACGGAGGGCGATCCCTGCCTTGCGGCCCGGACCGACATCAGCGTGGCGGCGGGCGGCGAAGAGACCGTGACATTCATCCTGTCCGACAGCGACACGAAGGACATGAATGTCGTCTTGCAGAATGCGCTCGATCCGGACGCGGTGAATCAGGCCAAAGCCGCCGCCGAGGCGGAGTGGGTGGACTTTCTTGGCTGCCTTCAGGTCAGCACACCCGACCCGGCCTTCGATCTGATGATCAACACCTGGCTGCCCTACCAGTCGCTCGCCTGCCGCATCCGGGGTCGCACGGCGTTTTACCAGGCGTCCGGGGCCTACGGCTTCCGCGACCAGTTGCAGGACACATCGGCCTGGATATTGCAGGACCCGGCACTCGCCAGGGCCCAGTTGCTGACCGCCGCATCGCGCCAGTTCACCGAAGGCGACGTGCAGCACTGGTGGCTGCCCGGCTCCGGCGCCGGGGTGCGGACGATGATCTCGGACGACCCGGTCTGGCTGGCCCATCTCACCGCGCGATATGTCGGGGCAACCGGCGACAAGGCCGTGCTGGACGACATGGTTCCCTTCCTGACTGGTCCGGCGCTGGAACCGGGACAGCACGATGCCTTCTTCGTCCCGACCCTGTCGGGCACCGAGGCGCCGCTCTGGGACCATTGCGCCCTGGCGCTCGACTTGGTGATCAAGCGCACCGGGGCGAATGGCATGCCGCTGTTTCTCACCGGCGACTGGAACGACGGCATGAACCGCGTTGGCGAGGAAGGCCGGGGCGAGAGCGTCTGGCTGGCGTGGTTCCTCCTCGACACGCTTGACGCGATGATCCCGCTCGCCAAGGCCCGGAAGGACACCGCGCATGTCTCTGCATGGCGTCTCCACCGCAAGGCGCTGGTGGACGGCATCGAAACCGCCGGATGGGATGGCGAATGGTACAGGCGTGGCTTCTACGACGACGGCACGCCCCTAGGATCGAAGGATTCGGCCGAGTGCCGGATCGATTCCATCGCCCAGTCCTGGGCGACCATTTCAGGCGCGGGCGACGCCGACAGGGCCAGCCGCGCGCTGGACAGCGTGATGGCGCATCTGGCCGATGACGAGGCCGGGATCGTCCGGCTGTTCACCCCACCCTTCGACAAGACCGAAAAAGAGCCGGGCTACATCAAGGCCTACCCGCCGGGCGTGCGCGAGAATGGCGGGCAGTATACCCACGCCGCCACCTGGCTGGCCTATGCCCTTGGCCGTGCCGGTCGCGGAACCGACGCGCTACGCGTCTTCGGGATGCTGAACCCGGTGAACCACGCCACCACCCGGGATACGGCAGACCGCTACCGCGTCGAGCCCTATGTGGTTGCCGCCGACATCTACGGGGCCGGTGACAAGACCGGACGCGGTGGCTGGACCTGGTACACCGGTTCGGCGGGCTGGCTCTACCGGGCCGGGGTCGAGGGCATTCTTGGCCTTTCCCTCGAAGAAGGCGACCGCCTGCGTGTGAAACCCGCATTGCCCGACGGTTGGACGGGCTTTACCGCCAGCCTGCAACGAAACGGCACCCGGATCGCGATTGAGGTCCGGCGCAGGGGCGACGGCGTTGCAGTGCTCGTCGATGGCATCGAGGCGGATGACGGTGTGGTCTGGCTCGACGCCAGACAGGCACGCGAAAGGGAGCCGGGATAAGTCAGCCGTCTTCGGGCGGCCCGGCACGCAGCATCCGTTCCAGCGTGCGATTGCGGAACACCATGTGTTCCACCAGAGCGCCAACGCCGTGACCGACGACAAGCAGGATGAACGGCCAGCGCAGCCATCCATGCAACCCTGCGGCAAGGTCGCTTTGGAAGAACCAGGCGACCAGACCGGTAACAGGCATCAGGAAGATGAACCCGTAGAGCAGAAGGTGGGCCACCTTGCCGATCAGGACGATCACCCGCGGCGCGGGCATGGATGCAGGCGGCGCCCCGCGGGTCAGGCGCAGGGCCAGTCGCCAGACGGCCAGGACAAGGATCGACGAGCCGACCACCAGGTGCGCCGTCGCCAGCGCCCCGCCAAGAAAACCGTGAATTGGTGCGCCGCCATCCATCCGCGCGTCGAAGGCGACCTGGATGGGGCCGCTCAGCAGCAACTGAAGCAGGACCATTCCGGCAATTGCCCAGTGCAGCGCGATCTGCACCGGTCCGTAGCCGTCTGGCGTCTGAACGGGCCGTTTCACGATCTTCCCCTCTTCGCTCGCAAGGTTGCGAGAGCTTGCCCGGTCATCGGCAATCGTTATTGTCAAACGAGGCGCAGCTCATGGCGTTCCATAACATACCACCTTCACGGCAGGGAGCACGAGTCATCGCCATCCGGTTACGCTTCTGTTCTGCCCGACATGCCCTGATCCTTCCGGCCATTGTCTTGACTGGCTGCGTCCCCGGGCAAAGCGCCCTGCACCCGGCCGGCGAAGACGCCGCCGATGTCGCGCAGCTGTTCTGGATCATGGCCGCTGGCGCCGTCGTCATCTGGGCCGTGGTGTTCGGCGCCGCGGTCTACGCCGTTCTGGCACGCCGAAAACCGACCAGCGAGCGCTCCGCCGATCTTGTGGTGCTGGGCGGGGGCGTGGTGTTTCCCACCGTGACGCTGGGCCTGCTGCTGGCCTATGGCCTGACCCTGCTGCCGGACTGGGGGCCGGGCGAGCCGCCGGACCTGCGCGTGCATGTGGCGGGCGAGCAATACTGGTGGAGAGTCAGCTTCGAAGGGCCCGACGGCGAAAGGATCGAGACCGCGAACGAGGTGGTGCTGCCCGCCGGGGCAGTTGTCGATTTCGTGCTGACCAGCCCGGATGTGATCCATTCCTTCTGGATCCCACCGCTCGGCGGCAAGATGGACACCATACCGGGCCGCGAGAACCTGCTGCGGCTGCGACCGACCGTGCCGGGCGTCTATCGCGGCATCTGCACCGAGTTCTGCGGGGCGAGCCATGCCTTCATGGCCTTCGAGGCCCGCGTCGTTCCGCCGGAAGAGTTTCCCGCTTACCTCGCCGCCCAGGCCGCCCCTGCGCAAGGCGACGCCTCCGCCTTTCTCGCCGCCGGCTGCGGTGGCTGCCACCGCGTGCGCGGGCTGGCCGAGATGGGATCGACCGGCCCCGACCTGACCCATTTCGCCAGCCGCACCAGCATTGCTGGCATCCTCGACAACACGCCGGACAACCTGCGCGACTGGCTCGCCGACCCGGCAAGGTTCAAGCCGGACGCGCGGATGCCCGGGTATCACATGCTGCCCGAAGCCGAATTCGAGGCGATCCTGGCATTCCTCGGAGAACTCGAATGACCGACGCGGCGACAAGGCAAGCGCAGGAGGCGAGACTAAAGCGGACCTGGGCCACGCCCAAGGGCTGGGCCTACTGGTCAGACGTCAACAACACCTCGGTCGGTGTCTGGTACATCGTCACCTCCTTCGCCTTCATGCTCTTCGGCGGCGCGCTGGCGTTGATCATCCGGGCGCAGCTGGCGGTGCCCGACGCCGGGCTTGTCTCGGCCGACACCTACAACCAGGTCTTCACCCTGCACGGCACGGTGATGATGTTCCTCTTCGCGGTGCCGATCTTCGAGGCCGTCGCGATCCTGATCCTGCCCGCCATGCTCGGCGCCCGCGACCTGCCGTTCCCGCGCCTGTCGGCCTTCGGATACTGGTGCTTCCTGATCGGCGGGGTCTTCGTCTGCTCCTCGATCTTCTTCGGCATTGCGCCCGACGGCGGCTGGTTCATGTATCCGCCGCTGTCCACCGAACAGGGTGGGATCGGCGCCGACATCTGGCTGCTGGGCCTGTCCTTCATCGAGGTCGCCTCCATCGCCGCCGCGGTCGAGCTTATCGTCGGCGTCCTGAAATGCCGTGCGCCGGGGATGCACATCAACCTGACGCCGCTTTATGGCTGGTACGTTCTGGTCGTCGGCGCGATGATCCTCTTCGCCTTCCCTCCGCTGATCGCAGGTGACCTGCTATTCGAACTGGAACGCTTGCTTGACTGGCCCTTCTTCGACGTGACGCGTGGCGGCGACCCGCTGCTGTGGCAGCACCTGTTCTGGATCTTCGGCCACCCCGAAGTTTACATCATCTTCCTGCCCGCAATCGCCCTGCTGGCGATGATCATTCCGACCTTCTCGGGACGCCCCATCGTCGGCTATTCCTGGATCGTGCTCTCGGCCCTCGGCACCGGATTCCTCAGCTTCGGCCTCTGGGTGCACCACATGTTCACAACCGGGCTGCCTTCGATCTCGCTCGGCTTCTTCTCGGCCGCGTCCGAAGCGGTGGCGATCCCGACCGGCATCCAGCTCTTCGCCTTCATCGGCACGGTGATGCTGGGCCGCGCACAGCGCTCGGTCCCGATGATCTTCTGCCTCGGCGCGCTCGCGACCTTCGTGGCGGGCGGGCTGACCGGGGTGATGGTCGCCGTCGCGCCTTTCGACTTCCAGGTGCACGACACGTATTTCATCGTCGCCCACCTGCACTACACCCTGATCGGCGGCATGGTCTTCCCGGTGCTGGCGGGCGTTCACTACTACTTCCCCTTCTTCTGCGGCAAGCTCCTGTCCGAGCGCCTCGGCGTCTGGTCGTTCTGGCTGATGTTCACCGGCTTCAACGTCGCCTTCCTGCCGATGCATCTGACCGGCCTGCTGGGGATGCCGCGCCGGGTCTTCACCTATGGCGCCGACCGGGGGTGGAGCGAGCTGAACCTGGTCTCGACCCTCGGCGCTTTCCTCTTCGCGGCGGGGTTCCTCTTGTTCGCCTGGAACTGCCTGCGCTCATGGTGGAGCGGGGCCGAATCCGGGCACAATCCGTGGAAGGCCGGCAGCCTGGAATGGCTCTCGCCCGGCCTCGACATCGGCCTGCGGGCGATCCCGCGCATCAACCACCGCTATCCGCTCTGGGAAGATCCCGGGCTGGTGGAGCGAAACCGCGCGGGCGAAGGGCTGCTGCCCGACGCCGAGGAAGGCAAGCGCGAGACGCTGGTGACGACGGTGCTGGACGCGGTTCCGCTTCAGGTGCTGCGGGTGCCGGGGCCCTCCTTCGTGCCGATGGTGGCGGCGGTGGGGCTGGGCGGGCTGTTCATCCTGTCGACCTTCCATTTCTACTGGTCCGCGCTAGCCTCCGGCCTCGTCTACCTCGCGGCGCAGCTCTGGTGGCTCTGGCACGGCACCGCGCTCATCCCCGAAAAGCCCGAAAAGGATGCGGGCGAAGGCGTCGTACTGCCGCTCTACCGCTCCGGCCCCTCCGCCACCGGCTGGTGGGCGATGTTCATCACCATGACCGGCGACGCCACCGCCTTCCTGGCGCTGGTCTTCGGCTATTTTTTCTTCTGGACCGTCCACCCGGATTTCCCCCCGCCCGGCAGCGCCACCCCAGGCCTGTTCTGGCCCGCCGTTGCGGGCGCGCTGACGCTCGCCGCTTGGGGCCTGACGCTGGCGGCGCGCCGCCTGAACGCCAGCGGCGCCATCCCGGCCGCCCGCTGGGCGCTCGCCCTCTCCCTCCCCGCCACCCTCGCCGCCGGCGCGGCCTTCATCGCCGGACCCTGGGCCGGCGGCATGGACCCGACCGCGCACAGCTATCCCGCGATCACCTGCGCGCTAATCCTCTGGGCGGTCGCGCACCTTGCCGCCGGAGCGATCATGCAGGGCTATTGCCTCGCCCGCTCGCTGGCCGGAAAGATGGACGCCCGGCACGACGCCAACATCTGGAACGTAACCCTCTACTGGCACTTCATGCTGTTCGCCGGCCTCGTCACCGCCGCCGTGACCGGCCTTGCCCCGGAGGCCGCATGAGCGAGATCGAACGCGAAGTGAGGCGCGAGACCGGCACCGGCACCGACCTCTGGCGGGTGATCGTCGCGCCGTCGGTCTGGGCGGTCCATTTCCTCGCCTGCTACGTCTGGGCGGCGGTGCATTGCGAAAGGGCCGGACGGACGGCGGCGCTCGACCCCGCGCGCACCGGCATCCTCGTGCTGACCGCGCTCGCGCTGCTGGTCATCGCCGTCAACACGGTCCGCCTCTGGCGCACCTGGTCGCGCAGCCTCACCAACGACGACCTTGATTTCGAGCACAACACCCCCGAGGAACGCCACCGCTTCCTGCACCACACCGCGCTGATGCTCTCCGTCCTTTCCGCCGTCGCCGTCGTCTACGTGGCGATCCCGGCGCTGCTGGTCGAGACCTGCCGGTGAGCGCCCCGCGCCCCATTTGGCTGACCCTCGGGCTGGTCGCGCTCGCCCTGCTCTGGGCCGGGCCGCTGCCGGGGCTGGCGCGCGGCGGCAGCCACGCCGCCCACATGATCCTGCACATGGGCGTCGTCGCCCTCGCCGCCCCGCTGCTCGCCCTGGGCCTCGCGCCGGCCGCCCGGGGCCGGCTCGCCGCGCCGGGCCTGCTCGCCGCCGCCACCCTGGCCGAGGCCGCGGTGGTCTGGGCCTGGCACACCCCCGGCCTGCACCTCGCCGCGCGCCACAGCGCGACGGCGATGACGCTCGAGCAGGCCAGCTTCTTGGCGGCGGCGCTGCTGGTCTGGCTCCCCGCGCTGGCCGGGCCACCGCTGGCGGGCGCGCTGGCCCTGTTCATGACGGCCATGCACATGACCCTGCTCGGCGTGCTGATCGCGCTGACGACGGGCCCGGCCGGGGACCACGTCCACACCGGCCTCTTCGGTCTCGACGCGCTGCGCGACCGCCAGCTCGGCGGCATCGTCATGCTGGCGGCGGGCGGCGGCGTCTACGTGGCGGCGGGTCTCGCCCTCGCCGCGCGCACGCTGCGCCGGGTGGAGCCGGCCCGATGACGCGCGGCCTCGCCATCGCCCTCGCGCTCTGCGCCGGGCTCTTCGCAGCGGTGGCCTTGGCGACCTCTCTCGCCCCTCCGGTCCGCCTGTTCGACACCCTGCACGGATGGGTGCGCGGGCACGATATGCCGGACCATGTCGACGGCCCGGAAGACCCCGGCGCCCTGCGTCGCGCCGCCGTGCATTACGATCTGGTCTGCGCCACCTGCCACGCCAGCCCTGCCGATCCCCGCCGCGGCGAGGATCTGGCGCTGAAGCCTCCAGCGCCACGCCTGCATGATCGTATCGCCGACTGGCCAGCGTCCCTGCTGTTCGAGACGGTGAAGAACGGCATCGCCGGCAGCGCCATGCCCGCCTGGGCCGCGCCCCATCGCGACGACGAGATCTGGGCGATGGTCGCCTTCCTGCGCCGCCTACCTTCCCTCGACGCCGCCGCCTATGCCGAACTCGCCGCAACACGCACCCTCGCAGGGGACGAGGCCGCGCCCGCCTGCCTGCGCTGCCACCAGCCGGACCTCGACGCCGCCCCGAAACTCTCCATCCAGACGCCCACTTATCTGTCGGACGCCCTGCGCGCCTATCGCGGCGGCGCGCGCAAAAGCGGTTACATGCAATCGGTCGCCGTCCGCCTGTCGGATGCCAACATCGAACGCCTCGCGCAGCGCTTCGGCGAGGCGGAGCCCGTGCAGCTCGACCCCGAAGGCGCTCCGGACCTCGCCGCCTCGGGCCATCCCGGACGCAAGGCCGGCGCTTGTGTCGGCTGCCATTCCGGCGCCGCCAATCCGGCCTTTCCCCGCCTCGCGGGTCAACACGAAGACTACCTCGCCACCCAGCTCCGCCTGTTCACGCAGGCTCCCGAGAACAGGGGCGGCGGACCCTACATCGAGCTGATGCGCCACGCGGCGGGACGGCTGACCGAAGACCAAGTCGCCAAGCTAGCGGCGTGGTTCTCCACCCGCTGAGCCGTCAGTCGGTGGCCCGCTCCGTCAGGATCCGGCGCCGCTCGGCCACCGCAACGGCGCCGACTGCGCCCGCGCCGTTGCTCCAGGCCGCGCGCAAGAAGCTTGCCAGCGCCGCCACCTCTGCGTCGTCCAGCCGATGGCCAAACCCCGGCATCCGTAGCGAATAGGGCCGGTCCGCCGTCGACGGCAGTTCCGACCCCTCGAGGATCATCGACACCAGCCCCGCCGGGCTCTCCGCCGTCACAAGCGAGTTGCCGTCCAGCTCCGGAAACACCCCGTCCGCCCCGCGCCCGTCCACGAAGTGGCAGGCGTTGCAGTTGTCGAGGAACAGCCGCGCGCCCAGCGGCATGTCCGGACTGGCCGATGCCAGCAAAGCCTCGGTCTCGGTCTCGCGAGGCTCCGGGCGCTTGCCCTCGTTCAGCGAGGCGAGATAGGTCGCCACCGCGGTCAGATCGTCCGGGGTCAGGAACTGCGTGGAATCGCGCACCACCAGCTGCATCTCGCCATTGGTCGCGGCATGGGCGTTGCGCCCCGTCCCGAGGATCGCCGCGATGTCCTCCACCGTCCAGCCGCGCACCGCGCTGTCCGGCCCGCGCAGCGGCGGCGCCGTCCATCCGGCGATCTCGCCGCCCGACAGGAACGCCTCATCCGTCGCGTCCAGCGCCGGCTGCGCCATCATCACGTTGCGCGGGCTGTGGCAGGCGCCGCAATGCCCCGCGCCCTCGACAATATACTCGCCGCGCGCCAGAACCGCGTCCGCCGCCTCGATCTTCGGCCCCGCCTCGCCCAGCGCCAGCCACTTCCAGACCCGCAGGCTCCACCGCTGGTCAAAGGGAAACGGCAGCTCTGCCGCGCGGTTGGGCTTCTCGACCGGCTCCACCTCCTCCATGAAATAGGCGTAGAGCGCCTGCACGTCCTGTTCCGTGATCCGGCGGTAATTTTCGTAGGGCATGGCGGGATAGAGATGCGCGCCGTCCGGGCGCAGCCCGTCGTACAGCGCCGCGCGGAACTCGCCAAGGCTCCACCCCGCGATGCCCGTGCGGTCCGGCGTGATGTTGGTCGAGTAGATCGTGCCCACCGGGCTCTCGATCGGCCGCCCCCCCGCGAACAGCGCGCCGCCCTCCGCCGTATGGCAGGCGGAGCAGTCGGCCAGGCGCATGGCGTATTCGCCCTGCCCCTTCGCGGGCGCCCACCCCTCGGGCGGCGCCGCCACCGGCGCGGTGCGCTGGACCGGAACGAAGATGATCGCCACCAGCGCGGCGAGGCCCAGCAGCGCCAGCCCGAAGACGATATGCAGCAGTGTCCGCATCCCGCTCACATCAGCGGACGCGGGTTGGGCAGGTAATCCTTGCGGATCGCCTCGGCAGCCCAATAGGCCAACGCGCCCACCGCGCCGGTCGGGTTGTACTGGATGTTCTGCGGAAACGCCCCGGCCCCCATCACGAAGACATTGTGCTGGTCCCAGGTCTGCAGATAGCGGTTCACCGCCGAGGTCGCGGGATCCACGCCCATGATCGCCCCGCCGACGTTGTGCGTGGTCTGGTAAGGCCGGATGTCATATCGCGCGCCCTCTTCCTTGTAGCTGGACTTCCAGCTGTCCGGGTTCATCGACCGCGCGATTTCCTCGATCTTGGTGCGCATGAACTGCGTCATGCGGATGTCGTTCTCCTTCCAGTCGAAGGTCATCCGCATCAGCGGACGGCCATGCCGGTCGGTATAGGTGGGGTCCAGATCGAGGTAACAGTCGCGATACGACAGGTTCGACCCGTGCGAGCCGATGCTCATCGAATGCCCGTACCACTCGGAGATCCCCTGCTTCCACGCCGCGCCCCAGGCCGGAACGCCCTCGGGCAGCTGGATGCCCCGGATTGGCTGCCCGTTCGACAGGCCCGCGGTGATATAGCTGCCGCCGATGAACCCCTCGGCGCCGAAGTCGATCCGGTTGATGGCGAAATCGTCGATCGACATGCCGCTGGACCCGGCGGCTGCGAAGGGGTTGAAATGGCGGTCCTTGAAGAAGAGCGTCGTGCCGCCGTTCATCTGATAGGAATAGTTCTTGCCGGTGACGCCCTCGCCCGTCACCGGGTCGTAGGGCTGGCCGATCCCCGACAGCAACATCAGGTGCACGTTGTGCAGCTGGTAGGCCGCCAGGATCACCATGTCGGCGGGCTGGCTGACCTCTTCCTGCGCCGCCTCGTCCCACCAGGTCACGCCCGTCGCCGTCTGACCGTCCGCCGCCAGATCGACGCGCAGCACCTCGGCGTTCACCTTGTAGCCGAAGTTCGGATAGCGCTTCAGCGCGTCTAGGATGCAGGTCTGCGGCGAGGCCTTGGAGTAGTTGATGCAGCCGTACCTTTCGCAGAACCCGCAATAGTTGCAGGGGCCAAGCTGCATCCCGTATTCGTTGACATAAGCCGCCGAGGCGTTTGCCGACGGCCGGGGAAACGGATGATACCCCATCGCCCTCGCCGCCTCGGCAAAGATCAGGGCGTCGGTCGTCTGCTTCATTGGCGGCAGCGGATACTCGCGGCTGCGCGGCGCCTCGAACGGGTTGCCGCCCTCCTGGATCTCGCCCCGGATGTTGCCCGCCTTGCCCGCGATCCCGGCCATGAATTCGAACCGGTCGAAATACGGCTCCAGCTCCTCGTAAGTGACGCCCCAGTCCTGCAGGACCATTCCCTCCGGGATCGCCTCCGCGCCGAAATTCTCCTCGACGTAGGACCGCAGGCGAAACTCGTTCTCCATCGGCCGCCAGGTCTGGCCGTTCCAGTGGATGCCGGCCCCACCCACCCCGTCCCCCGGCAGGAACGACCCCAGCCGCCGCATCGGGCGGGCCGTCTCGTCCAGCGTGCGCCGCACGGTGATGGTCGAATTGCGCGGCTTCTGCATGAAGCCGTAGCGGATGCCGTATTTCAGCTCGTCGATGACCTCGGGATACTGGAACTCCGGCACCGTCGCCCGGTCCGGCCCGCGCTCCAGCGCGAGAATGTCCAGCCCCTCCTTCGCCAGCTCGATCCCGAGGATGGAGCCGGTCCAGCCCAGCCCCACGATGACCACGTCCTTCTTGGGATCGGTGCGCGCCATCTCAGGCCCTGTTCCCGGCGATGTCCACCGGGCCAAGCGGATAGGGCTCGTCGCGGCCCACCCATTCGAGGAAATTCGCCCGCGCCCCGGGGAACCCGATATGGACCCAGGACGCCATGTCGTGATTGCCGCCATACTTCGGATCTGCGAAATAGCCTTCCTTGACGTTCTGCAGCAGCAACAGCCAGAACTCGCGCACCTCGGCGTCCAGCCCGGCATCCCCGTCGGCGAGGCTCGTCAGCGCCTCGTCCTGCGCTCCGGCCTCCAACCCGGCGAACTCCGCGCCCTTCTGGTCAAGGCACCAGGAGTCAAAGGCCGCGATCCCCTCGCGGTAGATTTCCGCCGGGGTCAGCGGCGACTGCGGCCCGAGGTTCTCGTCCGCGCCCGGCTCGAACGGGCCTTCCATGTAGAGATCGGCCGCGGCGCCGAACTCCCCGGCAAGCTGGCGGTCGATGAACACGGGAACACGCGCCTCCAGCGCGCCCGGCCCCTCGCCCTCCGAAGGGATGATGCGCGCGGCGGCGGCCATGACAAAGACCCACTCGGCGGGCGCGAAGAACTCCGGTTTGTAGTCTTCCAGCGCGACCGGCTCTTGCTCCGCCCGCGCGGGCAATGCGCTTGCGACCACCCCCAACGCCGCCGACCCTAGGAAGGCGCGCCTGGTGCTCTGCATGAACCGTGGAGTCATCCTGTCCGTCCCGTCTGCTGGCGTCCGGGGCGTATCGCGGACAATTCCCCCGCCCCTCGCGCTTTGCTGACGGATCAACCCTTCCGCGCCGGTTCAGTTCCCGCCCCGCCGCATTTCGCGTCAGACAACCTGATAGCCAACCACCCCCGCCGCCGCGGTCAGGGCGTAGGCGAACAGCCCCAGCAGCCCGTCCTTTACCAGCAGGGTGATCGAGAACAGCACGATCGCCGCCCCTAGGATGGACGAGGTGAAGGGCACCAACTCCAGCACAGGCATGGCGGCCCCGCAGAGCAGACAGACAAGGTGAATGACCCGGTCGAAAGGCGCGGACACAACGCGGGTTAGGCGCCGACGAATGTGCCGGTCGATCCAGCGCGCCGGTTTTCGCATCTTCTGGACGGCCTTTTTCAGTTTCTCGGTAGAAACGCTGCGCCGCATCAACCATCCGGGCAGCCAGAGTTCGTTTCTCCCGAAAAACATCTGGACTGCGACCAGCGCGACCGTCATGCCGCACAGCGTGGAAACCAGCGGAATGCCCGACAAGGGAGAAACCACCAGCAGGGCCGGCGCGATCAGCACAGGCACGAACGAACCGTGGCCGAGCCCTTCCACGATGTCGTTCAATCCAGTCTTCTCTCCGTGCGCCGACTGGCGAAGCCGATCCAACACATCATTCACCGAGGAGACAGAGTCTGTTTCTAGGGCGGCAGCCATCTGGCATCTTTCTTGGACGACACGGCTGAATAGCGCACAACCGGCCAGATTGTTCCGGCGCAGGCAGCAAGTCGAGACTGCGGTCTTGTCGCGCAAAGCGCAAATGGCACGGGATCGCCCAACCGATCGCGGCGCGGCAGCGTTTACAAAGCGGAAACGCTGGCGCAATCTTAAATTCGCCTGAGTCGCGCCGCGAGGGGCCGGCGCGCGCACTCTGGGGGCAGTGTCGGAAATGTTATTTAATTCAGGTCTGTAGCCATGCCGTGGGGTCAATTCGATAGGCAACGGCAGGCGATCACGACAGAGACTTATCGCGCCATCCTAGAAGGCGTTCCCGCAATGCTCTGGCTTGGCGACGCGCAGGGCAAATGCCTGTATCTCAACCGCGCCCAGCGCGAGTTCTGGGGCATTTCCAACGAAGCGATTGCTGACTTCGATTGGTCTCACACCCTTCACCCGGATGACATCCCAGCTTTACAGAAGGCGTTTGCAGAGGCGATGGCGCGCCAACAGAGCTTTGAGGTCGAAGCGCGTTACAAGCGTGCCGACGGAAATTACCGGACACTCCATACCAGCGCCAACCCGCGGTTCTCTGCCTCAGGCGAGTTCCTGGGGATGAGCGGCGTCAACGTCGACGTCACAGAGCGACGGGCATCTGAGCAGCGTGTGAAGATCCTGACCGGGGAACTGTCCCATCGCATCAAGAACCTGTTCTCGGTCGTCGGCGCCCTGATTTCAATCACGCGCCGCGAAAACCCTTTGGCCACAGAGGCGTTCGAAGATCTCCACGGTCGACTGCTCGCCCTCTCGACCGCCTACCAGGGAACCCAGGACACCGCCGAACATCCAAGTCCAAAGAACCTTGGTGACTTGGTTGAACTGACCCTCGCACCGTTCCGAAAGACGGGGCAGATAACCATTCGGGGTCTCGAAATCCAACTTTCCCGGAGGGCGACCGCGGCAATCGCTCTGATTCTGAATGAACTGGCTACCAACTCGGCAAAGTACGGCAGTCTCTCGGGCAGCGGTTCGCTGGATATCACGGTGGACCATGTGGACCAGGAATGGGTCTTGGTTACATGGACCGAGCACGGTGTGGAATACACAGATCCCAGTTCATGCAAGTCCGGCTTCGGTAGCCGGCTGCTCGACTTCACGACACAGGACATTGGTGCAGAGTTGACCCGCCATTGGGAGGACCACTCTTTCAAGATCCGCATCCGAATACCCCGAACTGCCTTCGAAGGCGCCGAGCAGAGTTAGGCATATCTTTTGGACCGGAGAAGGCATCCCGAGATGCTGTGCGGTCCTGCTCTGACACAGGCTTTGGACTGATCTCCGAACCCGTATCGGGGTGGAGAAGGTTCGATACCAGGCCCACCCCCTCCGCCACTCCCCGCCGATTGCCCGCTACGACCCGAAATTCCCACGGATCACCGACTCGCCGCAGGATGAGAAACCGCCAGTTTTACGCTACAACCCGAGATGCCTTGAGGCCAAAGCGGCAAATCCTGACCCGATTCTGCCGCTCGTCAACGGAAACACTGTGCTCGATAGTTGCCATCCGATGCGCGCACAGGTCGCAATACTATCGATGGTCACACGTCAGCCGGCCGAGCCCGCATAATGCGTCAAAGGCTCGCGACATAGGCTTGAAAAGTTCGGCTTTTCATTGGTCGAAATCGCGCCCCGGTGTCCTCAGCGACGTCGATTCTATCGAGTCTGAAGTTTCGGAAGTCCTCAGCAACTTCACACCAGGCTGTCAGCAGCCAGGCGTCATCGAAGATCGTCATGCCCACAGGGTGGATCCGTCTGCGTGTACGCTTCTGGTTCAAACTGTTGTAGGCAATGTCCAAGATGCGGCGCTCCCTGATGGCCAGCCTGATCAGCTTTTCCCAGTCTTCAGCGCGTTTGTCCGTGTCGCTATCGCGTCGCACTGCCATCATGGGCAAGTGCCTCAACAACTCGCGCCCGTCATCTCCCAGTGTTGCTGCAAGCTTGCCTTGCGCGCGTGACGCCGCATCGTGGAGGGCTCCGGCATTTCGGGCACGGAGCAGACGCAACCCCAGCATGACGGCCTCAAGCTCGTCGGCAGTAAAATGCAGCGGGGGCAGGAAGTAGCCCGCCTCCAGCTGGAAACCGAGGCCAGACTCACCACGGATTGGAGCGCCCATGGACTGCAAGCTCGCCATGTCGCGGTAGATGGTTCGAACCGAAACGCCCAACCGCTCGGCAAGAACTGCGGATGAGACAGGGTGCTTTGCAGCGCGCAGCTCATCCAGGAGAGAAAAGAGACGAAGTGATTTCATGGCGACGTCATATCACACCCCTGACAACAAGTGTCAGGGGCAGGCGGTATTCAGCGGCATCCAGAAAGGAAGTTCGCTATGTCAAAACCCTGCCTTGAAATTGTTACCTACACATCCATCGAACCTGCAGAAGCGGATCGCCAGCGCCAGCTTGCGGTCGGTATGGCTGTGAAATTGCCGGGCTTCGCCGGTTGGTTACCGCTTAGCGGTAGTACAAACGCGACCGACCGCGCAGATCTGGTCGGGTGGACCAGCCTGGAAGCGGCCCATGACGCAGGGAAACAGGTCGGCTCCGCGGAGGCGTTTGCGCCATTTCGTCAATCGATCGACAGGTTCAACGGCATGGGGCATTTTATGCTGGAAGTCGGGGGCCTGCCGTTCATGCAGCCAGGCGATGGCATTGAACTTGGCTTGTTTCGCTTGCGGCCGGGCATTTCCGAAGAGGACTTGCGTTCCGCGCACACGCGCATGGTAGACCGTCATCTCTCCCGTCAATCCGGCTGGCGCGGTCAGAGGTTGGCCAAGCTCAAGGATGGAATCTGGGCCGACCTGGCGTTTGCCCAATCGCAGGAGGCCGCAGAAACCATTTGCGACAGTTGGAGCGGGAACGAGGATTGCGAGGCGTTTCTCGCCATGATCGAGCCCGTCAACATGCAGTTTGGTGCAATAGCATAACACCCGGATCACCGGCTCCATCATCGACGCCGGCCGCCATCCCATTGCAGTCTTCCTGTGCCGGGTGGTGGCCGGCACAGGAGGCAACGCGCCAGACGGCCAGATCCCGGAGAGTTCTAAGACGCTCTGAAACGGGCGTGCATTCCCCAAAAGGTCACAGACGGCTTTCCGCCCTCGGCTGTCTGCTCGATCCCTCCATTTAGAGTGCCATGGCGTAGATCTACAGCCCTGCTTCTTCGGCTTCGTCTCCGCCACGCCGCACAATCATCACCTTTTGACCGCGAACAGCCGACCTCGGTCGGTCCCGCCGCGGCCGGCCGCGTCAAAGCTGGATTCTTCGGCAATGACTGCGTGGAACCACCCTGATCGAGGGCGCGTCCCGGGCAACTTGCACGTGTCAGAGCATACCTTGTTGACAGGCAGACCGAATCTCATAATGTGAATGTGACCGTGTGGTCACAAAACTGTTGGAGACGGCTCACCGATGACAATTGGGATCGCAGCTTATGGGAGTGGCGCGGGGCGAGCGGTTCTGAATGGCGTGCTGGCGACCGAGGTCCTGGGGTGCGGGTCGATTGGCGGATTTGTCGTTGTTTCGTTCCTTGACGACCAGGGTCTGCACCGGCAGTTCAGCGGCCAGCGCGGCGGCATCGCGGCGCTCGGTGCCTACGACGGGTTGACCGAAGCGCGCTGCGCAGCCGTGATTTCCAGCGGACCGGACCGCCCGGAACCCCTGTCCCAGTTTCTCGCTGGTGACGGCATGGCGCTCGTCACCGGACACCGGCTCCCCCAGCGTCCGGGCGCCTCGGGAAAGCCCCTGAATCTGTCCGCGCTTGAACGTATCCGGCACGGCCAGGCCCCGCAGGATGCGGTGCGGGCTGAACTCGACGAAAACGCCGAAGCGGACTGCGGCCTCATCGCCGTGACCTCGGATGGTCGGATCGGATTTGCCAACTCCGCAAGGGTCCGGCGGCGCGCCGATCTGATAGAGGCATACCGCAGTGAGCATGGCAGAGGCTATGCGTTGCTGGGCAATTCGATTCACTTCAACCGGCCTCGTCAAACCGTCACCGCCATCGGCGATCTGATCTGGTCGACCCTTGCGGGCAACAACTCCGGCTGCTTTCTGGCGCAGTTGGCTAGGCCGGTTCCGGTTTCCGCCGCGGACGAGGATCGCATCGACCTCGACGAGACCGGTGACGTCCTGCGGATCGCGCGCGCCGATCCCTGGTGGCCGGCATCGCCCGGCGTCGTGACCGTCGTCTATTCGCGAACGCCTGTCTGGCAGGGCGGGCGGCAGGTCGGAACCTGCATCACGGAAGTGTTTGCGCGCCTTGACGGCGAAACGGCGAGTCCCGACCCCTCCCGACAGACCCGCTTCGCGGTGGAGCGGTCGTGAAGATGTCGCGCCGGGAAAAAACCGAGCAGGCCATTCTCGAAGCCCTCGAGGCCCAGTTGATCGAGGGCGGCATGCAGAGCGTCGGGATCAATGCCATCGCCAAGCGGGCGGGCGTCAGCAAAGAGCTGATCTACCGGTATTTCGACGGGCTCCCGGGCCTGATGTTCGTCTGGATGAAGGGCCACGATTACTGGAGCAGCAGGGCCGGCGTGCTGCGTTCCGAAGATACCAGCAACCTGACGCCGTCAGCGCTGATAACCGGAATGCTGCGCGAGCAGGAGGCGGTTCTCTCCCAGGACGAGGCCGTCGCGGCGGTACGGCGATGGGAACTTATCGAGCGCACCGAGATTGGCGACCGTCTTCGCGCCCAGCGCGAACGGGAAGCGCGCACCTTCATCGACCGGCTCGACGAACTGACGGACAAGGCCGATGTTCCGGCCTTCGTCAGCGTCCTTCTTGCAGGTGTCCTCTATCTGTCCCTGCGCGCGAAGACCGAGGATGTCTTTCTCGGCGTGCCGCTGCGATCGGCGGACGGCTGGGACCGGATCTGGAGCGCCGTGGACCTGATGCTGACCGCGCTGCCGGAAAACCTGCGCGCCGAATCCCTGCACACGCTGGAAGCGGCACGCGCCTCGAAGCCCAAAGGAAATGAAGAATGAACCGAGCCGCCGACATCCTCGTGGCGTCACTGATCCAGCACGATATCGACCGGGTGTTCTGCGTCCCGGGCGAAAGCTACCTCAGCGTGCTGGATGCGATGGTCGATGCAGCCGATCTCCAGGTCGTCACAGCCCGGCACGAAGGCGGCGCGGGCTTCATGGCGGTGGCAGACGCCAAGCTCTCCGGCCGAACCGCCGTCGCCTTCGTCAGCCGCGGCCCCGGCGCGATGAATGCAGCCATCGCGGTGCACACGGCCCAACAGGACGCAGTGCCGATGATCCTTTTCGTCGGTCAGGTCGAACGCCCGCACCTCGGCATGAATGCCTTTCAGGAGGTCGATCATGCCCGCCTCTTCGCGCCGATGTGCAAATGGACGGCCGAGGTGCATGACCCCGCCCGCCTGGCCGATATCGTCGCTACCGCCTTTCATCGCGCCCGGGCCGGCACACCCGGGCCGGTGGTGATTTCGCTCCCCGAGGACATGCTCGAGGAAACCGTGGCCGAAGCGCCGGTGCCGGTGCGCGGCCCGACGCGGGCGGCGGCTGCCACGTCGGACATCGAGGCGCTGCGCAAACAGATCGCCGCCGCGCGCAGGCCGCTGATCGTGGCAGGCGGGCTGTTGCAGACCGAGGCCGGGCGCTCAGCGCTGCTGCGGGTGGCCGAAGGCTTTGGCCTTCCGGTCGCCGCCGCTGTGCGCCAGATCGACGTGATCGACAACGACCATCCGAACTACGCCGGGCACATGGGCTACGGTGCGCCGGGCGCCCTGATCGCGGCGCTGTCGCAAAGCGACCTCGTTCTCGCCGTCGGGGCTCGGCTGGGCGACGTGACCAGCCAGGGCTACAGCTTCCCCGCCGCCCCCTGCCCCGCGCAGCCGGTGGTCCAAGTCTGGCCCGATGCCGCCGAGCTCGGCAGCTTCCGCGATCTCGCCCTCGGCATCGCCGCCGACCCGGTCGAGGTGCTGTCCCAGCTCGCCGCGGTCGCGCCGGAGGCTCCGCGACGTGCCCACCTCGACTGGTGCCACGACCTGCACGCGGGCGCCCTGCGCCTGCGGCAGTGGGACGGCCCGGCCGAGGCCGAGGACGGCGTCGTCTTCGGCGCCTTCGTGCGCGCGGTCGACGCGATGCTGGCCGACGACGCGATCATCGCCAGCGACGCGGGCAACTTCGGTGCCTGGGTGCAGAAGGCGATCCGCTTCGGCGGCAACCGCCGGATGCTCGGTCCCTGCTCGGGGGCCATGGGCTTCGGTGTGCCTGCGGCGGTGGCAGCGAGCCTCCGCTTTCCCGGCCGTCAGGTGATCGGCTTCGCCGGGGACGGCGGGATGCTGATGACTGGCAACGAACTGGCGACGGCGATGCAATACGGCGCCTCCCCGATCCTCGTGGTCTCGGACAACGGCTCCTACGGCACGATCCGGATGCACCAGGAAAAGACCTTTCCCAACCGTCTGGCGATGACTGACCTCAAGAACCCCGATTTCCGCGCCTGGGGGGAAAGCTTCGGCGCCCTCGCCTTCCAGATCAACCGCGCGGACGAGATCCGGCCAACCCTGCAAGAGGCGCTTTCGGCCCGGCGACCGGTCTTCATCTCGGTCCGCACCAGCCTCGAATACATCTCGCCGAATTCGACGATTTCGCAGCTCGCCAAGCGCGGCTGACAGATCCTTCATCCAGAGTCCAACAGAGTAAAAGGAGAGAAGAACAGTGAAAAACACTATCGCAAGAGCCGGTCGCAACCGGCTGGCGTCAATCGCGGCGGCCGTCGCGATCGCGCTCGGAGCGACGGCGGCAAGCGCCGAAACGCTCAAGGTCGTCATGCAGTCCGGTCTCAGGATCACCGACCCGATCATGACCACCGCCTTCATCACCCGGGATCACGGCTACATGATCTACGACACGCTTCTGGGCGTGGATTCAGAGTTCAAGGTCCGCCCGCAGATGGCCGACTGGACGGTGTCCGAAGACGAGAGGACCTACACCTTCACCCTGCGCGACGGGCTGAAATGGCACGACGGCGCGCCGGTGACGGCCGAGGACTGCGTCGCCTCGATCAACCGCTGGGCGCAGGTCGACAGCACGGCCAAGCCGCTGATGACCATGGTGGACGCGATCGAGGTGGTCGACGACAAGACCTTCACCGTCACGCTCAACACCCCCACGACGCTGCTGCTCGCGGGACTGTCCAAGATGAGCTCGCGCGCGCCCTTCATGATGCCCAAGCGCATCGCCGAGACCCCCGCCAGCGAGGCCATCAGCGAATTTGTCGGCTCGGGGCCCTTTGTCTTCGTGAAGGATGAATTCCAGCCGGGCATCAAAGTGGTCTACGAGAAGTTCGAAGACTATGTGCCCCGCGACGAACCGGCCAGCTGGACCGCCGGCGGCAAGGACGTGAAGGTCGACCGGGTGGAATGGCTGACCATGCCGGACCAGATGACCGCCATCAACGCGCTGCAAAGCGGCGAGGTGGATTTCATCCAGCAGGTGCCCTTCGACCTGCTGCCGCTGGTCGAGAACTCTGCCGACATCAAGACCGCCATCCTCGATCCGCTCGGGGCCTGGACCTATTTCCGGATGAACTGGCTTTATCCCCCGTTCGACAACAAGCTGGTGCGCCAGGCCGCAATCGCGGCGGTCGACCAGAACGCCGTCATGCAGGCGCTTGTGGGCAACCCCGAATATTACCGCACCTGCGCGGCGATCATGGGATGCGGCAACGTCAACGGCGACGAATACGGCAAGGAATGGGTCGTCAACGGCCAGATCGACAAGGCCAAGGAGCTGCTGAAGGAAGCGGGCTATGACAACACCCCGGTGGTCATCATGGCGCCGACCGATCTCGCCATGGTCATGCCCCAGCCGATCGTGATCGGCGACGCGCTGCGCAAGGCCGGGTTCAACGTCCAGATGAAGATGATGGACTGGCAGACCCTGGCGGCGCAGCAGGGCAATCAGGACGCGCCGTCCGAGGGTGGCTGGAACATCTTCTCGACCTACAGCATCCTGGCGACCAGCGGCGATCCGTTCGGTAACACGCCGCTCGCCACCGACGGCCGCGCCTCCTGGGCGGGCTGGCCCGACGTGCCCGAGATCTCGGCGCTGCGGCTCGACTATGCCAAGGCCGCCACGGTCGAGGAGCAGAAGGAGATCGCCAAGAAGATCCAGAAGATCGCCATCGACGAGGGTGTCGTCGGTCCGCTCGGACAGTTCCGAATCCCCGCCGCCTGGAACGCCCAGTGGAGCGGCTTCCTCGAAAGTCCGATCACCCTGTTCTGGAACGTCTCCAAGCAAGACTAAGGCCTGCCAATGCTCCCCTATGTTCTCAAGCGTGTGCTCTCCGCGGTGCCGGTGATGATCGTCGTCGCCGTGGTCATCTTCGCTATCCTGCGCCTGACCCCGGGGGATCCCGCGGCCATCCTCGCAGGCAACGACGCGACGGAGGAGCAGATGGCGCAAATCCGCGAAAGCCTCGGGCTGGACGAACCGATCCTCGTCCAGCTCGTCACCTGGTGCCGGAACATCCTGGCCGGCGACCTCGGCGTCTCTCTCCTGTCCGGGGTGCCGGTGCTGAAGATGATCGGCGACCGGGTCGGTCCGACCTTGGCGCTGGCCGTCGGCACCATGACGGTGACAATACTGGTGGCGATCCCGATGGGGATCGTCGCCGCCCGCAAGCCCGGCGGCCATCTCGACCGGTTGGTCATGGCGCTGTCGGTGATGGGCTTTTCCGTGCCGATCTTCGTGACAGGCTACGTGCTGATCTATCTCTTCGCGCTCAAGCTGGGCTGGCTTCCGGTGCAGGGCTACCGCCCGCCGGGCGACGGCCTCCTGCCCTTCCTGCAACGCCTGGTCCTGCCGGTGCTTGCCCTCAGCGGCGTCTACATCGCGCTGGTCGCCCGCATGACCCGCAGCAGCATCATCGAGGTTCTGGGCGAGGATTACATCCGCACCGCCCGCGCCAAGGGGGCGACAGGCACCCGGATCCTGCTGCGCCACGCGCTGCGCAACGCGGCCGTACCCATCGTCACCATCATCGGGATCGGGGTCGCTTCGCTCATCACCGGGGTCGTGGTGACGGAATCCGTCTTCAACCTCCCCGGTCTCGGGCGGCTGGTGGTCGAGGCGGTGCTGGCGAGGGACTACCCCGTCATTCAGGGCCTCATCCTGCTGTTTTCCTTCACCTACATCCTGATCAACCTCGTGGTGGACATCCTCTACACGGTGTTCGATCCGCGTATCCGTTACTGAGGGCCCATCACGTGACCCAATTCGCACCCGCGACACCCGCCGGTTCCGCCCCCGAGGAAGCCGCGCCCGTTTCACGCCGACGCCTGGTCCTGCGCCGTCTCCGGCACGCCTTCGGCAGCGGCCCGGCGCTGATCTCGCTCGTCATCCTCGTTCTGGTCCTGCTGATGGCCCTGTTCGCCCCCCTGCTCGCCACATCGGACCCGGTGGCGATCAACCCGGCCGAGCGGCTGTCGGGCTCCACCGCCGACCACCCGCTGGGCACCGACGCTTACGGGCGGGACACCTTCTCCCGCGTGCTCTACGGCGCGCGCGTCTCGCTGCTGGTCGGGGCCGGGGCGGCCATCGTCAGCGTCGCCATCGGCCTCGTGATCGGGGTCATCGCTGGCTATTTCCGCGCGCTCGACTCGATCATCATGCGAACGATGGACGGGGTCATGGCGATCCCCTCGATCCTGCTGGCAATCGCGCTGATCTCGCTCACCGGGGCGTCGCTGATGACGGTGCTCGTCGCGATCACCATCCCCGAGATCCCGCGCGTCGTGCGGCTGGTGCGCAGCGTCATCCTGAACGTCCGCTCCGAAGCCTACGTCGAGGCGGCGATCACCCTCGGCAGTCCGGTCCGGCGCATCCTCTTGCGGCACATGGTGCCCAACACCATCGCGCCGCTGATCGTTCAGGGCACCTTCGTCTTCGCCTCGGCGATCCTGACCGAGGCCACCCTCAGCTTCCTCGGCGCTGGCCTTCCGACCGAGATTCCGTCCTGGGGCAACATCATGTCCGAAGGCCGCTCGTACTTTCAGCTCTTCCCCGGCCTCGTCCTCTGGCCCGGCGTCGCGCTGGCGCTGACGCTGCTCAGCGTGAACGTGCTGGGCGACGTATTGCGCGACACACTGGACCCGAAAATGGAGAACCGGACATGACCGATCCACGCGACACCCCCTCCGCGCCGGTCCTGTCCGTCCGCGACCTGACCGTCAGCCTGAGACATTCCGACGGCAAGGATGTGGTCCGGAACGTCAGCTTCGACGTCGGCCCGGGCGAAACCCTCTGCGTCGTGGGCGAGTCCGGCTCGGGCAAGTCCGTCACCTCCTTCTCGATCATGGGGCTTCTGGAAAACGCCCTGCACCCGACAGGCGGCGAGATCCTGCTCGGCGGTGAGAACCTGCTGAAGGCCAGTCCGGAACGGATGCGCGAACTACGCTCGACCCGCATGTCGATGGTGTTCCAGGAGCCGATGACCGCGCTGAACCCCGTCGAGAAGGTCGGCAGCCAGATCGAGGAGGTGCTGCTGCTGCACACCCGCATGTCCGCCGCGGAACGCCGCCGGCGCACGCTCGAGATGCTGGAAACCGTGCACCTGCCCGAACCGGAGCGGATCTACGAGTCCTACCCGCACCAGCTGTCCGGCGGGCAGCGGCAGCGGGTGGTGATCTGCATCGCCCTGATCCTCGAACCCGACCTGCTGATCGCGGACGAACCGACCACCGCGCTCGACGTCACCACGCAACAGCACATCCTGACCCTGATCCGCGAGATGCAGGAAAGGCAGAACACCGCCGTCCTGTTCATCACCCACGACATGGGCGTCGTGGCCGACATCGCCGACCGCGTGGTGGTGATGAAGGACGGAAACGTCGTCGAGGTCGGCGCGAAGGACGCCATCCTGCGCGCACCGGAACAGGACTACACCCGGATGCTGATCTCTTCGGTGCCGAGCCTCCTGCCGGAACCGAGGGCGGCCTTGCAGACCGATACCGTCCTGACGGTCGAGCGCCTGAACAAGACCTTCCGCAAGAAGAAATTCCTCCGCCCCGCCACCGAGGTACATGCGGTGGCCGATGTGAACCTGACGCTTCGCAAGAAAGAGATCCTGGGCGTCGTCGGGCAGTCGGGCTCCGGCAAGTCCACCGTCGCGCGCTGCATCGTCGGACTGGAACAGCCCACCTCCGGCGACATCACGATCTGCGGCGCGCAGCTGGCCCAGGCGGGCGGGGCCGAACGGCGGCAGATGCGGCGGCGGATCCAGATGGTGTTCCAGGACCCCTACCGCTCGCTGAATCCCCGGGTGAAGATCGGCCGATCCATGATCGAGGGGGCGACGAACTTCGGCGAACCCGTCGACCGGGCGATGCACCGCGCGGCAGAACTGCTGCGTCTCGTCGGGCTGCCGCCGTCCGCGCTGGAGCGTTTTCCGCATCAGTTCTCCGGCGGGCAACGCCAGCGGATCTGTATCGCCCGCGCGCTGATGCTGGAACCCGACGTTCTGGTGGCGGACGAGGCGGTTTCCGCCCTCGATGTCTCGGTGCAGGAACAGGTTCTGGACCTCTTGGACGAGATCCGGGAGCGCATTGGCGTCGGCATCCTGTTCATCACCCACGACCTGCGCGTCGCCGCCCGGATCTGCGACTCGATCTTCGTGATGAACCAGGGCCGCATCGTCGAACACGGCCCGGCCGAACGCGTTCTGGGCCATCCCGAACAAGACTACACAAGGAAGCTCTTCGAGGCCGCGCCCGGGCGGCACTGGGACTTCCGCAATTTCTGCCCGGTGTGAGGAACGACCATGAGCGAACATTTTGACCTGCTGATCCTGAACGGCACCGTGATCGACGGCACCGGCGCCGCGCGCTTCGCCGGCGACATCGGCATCCGGGGCGACAGGATCGTACGCCTGGGCGCGCTGGCCGACTGCACCGCCGAGCGGACCATCGACGCCACCGGACTGGCCGTCGCGCCCGGCTTCATCGACGCCCACACCCACGACGACCGGATGCTGCTGGCCGACGGGGCGATGGTGCCCAAGGTCAGCCAGGGCGTCACCACCGTGGTCGCGGGGAACTGCGGCATCTCGCTGGCACCGATGCCTTCGCCGGTCTCCCGCCCCGTGGTCCCGCCTCTCGATCTGCTCGACGACACCGGGGAATGGTATCGCTACCGCACCTTCGCCGATTACCTCGCCGCGCTGCACGACACGCCCGCGGCGGTGAACGCCGCCTGCTATGTCGGCCATACCACGCTGCGCGCCATCGTGATGGACGACCTGACCCGTGCCGCCACCCCGGCCGAGATCGACCGGATGCAGGAACTGGTGGCCGAGGCGATGGAGGCAGGGGCGATCGGGGTCTCGACCGGCCTCGCCTATCCTCCGGCCAAGGCCGCGACGACCGAAGAGGTGATCGAAGTCTGCCGCCCCATGGTGCCCCACCAGGGCCTGCACGCCACCCATATGCGTGACGAGAGCGAGGGAACGATGAACTCGCTCGACGAGACCTTTACCATCGGGCGGACGCTGGGCATACAAAGCCTCATCTCCCACCACAAGCTCGCCGGCGCCTCGGTCCATGGGCAATCGGTCGAGACGCTGAAAGTCATCGCCGCCGAAATGGACCGGCAGAAGGTCAGCCTGGATTGCTACCCCTATACCGCCTCGTCCACGATCCTGACCTACGACCATGCCAGCAAGTCCGGCCGCACCGTCGTCACCTGGTCGCGCAAACGCCCCGAATTTGCCGGCCGTGACCTGGCCGGGGTCATCGAGGAACTGGGATGTTCGATGGAAGAGGCGGTCGCCCAGTTGCAGCCCGCCGGCGCGGTCTACTTCCGGATGCACGAGGAGGATGTCAGCCGCATCCTGGCCTTCGAGCCGACGATGATCGGCTCGGACGGTCTGCCGCATGACGAATTCCCGCACCCGCGCCTGTGGGGCACCTTCCCCCGCATCCTGGGCCATTACAGCCGCGACAAGGGCCTGTTCAGCCTGGAAACCGCCGTGCACAAGATGACCGGCCTGACCGCCGCCGAGTTCGGCTTCGCAGACCGCGGCGTGATCCGTGAAGGCGCTTTTGCCGACATCACCATGTTCGATCCCGACCTCGTACGCGACCGGGCGACGTTCGAAGAGCCCACGCGGCGGGCCGACGGGATCCATCTGGTGCTCGTGAACGGGGTGCCGGTCTGGGAAGACGCGGCCCCCACAGGGCACCGGCCAGGCCAGGTCCTTCGCCGCCGCGTCGCCCGATAGGGCCTTGGCCCAGGGTCCTGGGCCATAATCCTGCAGATATCGCCCGGCGCAGCACGCGCCACTGGCCGCTTCATCTGCGTGTCGCCGACCGGACAGGACCGGGTCAGCCCGGGCCCCGGCCTGCGGCCCGATCCGGCGGCAGACCTGCGCGTAACCGGTCTCCGGGACCCGCGACAGAGGAGGTAAGTCTCACCTGCCGGCCCGACGACGGGCGCATGCGCCGCGTCGCTGCCACCGGATGCGGCGCGCCTGCCGGCCGGGCCACGGGTTCGGCCGCCGCCCCCGCAATTCCGCTTTGTGTTCGCCCCGCCTTCGCATAAATTGCCGCAATGCGCCGCCGGGCGGGCGGCGGTTCGGGACAGTGACCATGCCATCAGGCAGCAGCATTCCTTCGGCAAACGCTTTGCAGGAAGGGCCGGCTACCGTCCCGGCCGACCTGATCGCTCTTGCCCAGTCGGGCGTGGGCATTGCCGTCGCCTCCTGTGATGCGAACGGCCGACCGGTCCTCGGGCTGGGAGTCGGCTGTCGGATCAACGGACAGCGGCTGTTCCGCATTCTTCTCGACCGGCGCGCCAACACCCAGCTGATCGAGGCCATCCTCGGTGGAAGCGCCGTCGCGGCGACGATGACCTCGGCGCGCGACCACACCTCCTTTCAGGTCAAGGCCCCGCAGGCGCGCATCGCCTACGCCCGCCCCGACGACCTGCCCGAACTCGACCGCCAGCAGGCGCTTCTGTGCGAGGGCCTGGTCGAGCTCGGCTATACCGCCGAACAGGCGGCGAGCTACGCGCCCTATGCCGATGCCGACCTTGTCGCGGTCGAATTCGTGCCCGCAAAAGTCTTCATCCAGACCCCTGGCCCAGGCGCCGGAAAGGAGATCGAGAGGTGAGCGCGCTTTGCCTCGACGCGATCCGCGGCGCGCTCGAAGGCGTCGCCTCCTCGCTGCTGGCCACCTGCGACCTGGACGGCATGCCCAATGTCTCGATGATAAGCCAGGTGCATTATGTCGATCCGCACCGCGTCGCGCTGTCCTATCAGTTCTTCAACAAGACCCGCGCCAATCTGCTGGCAACCCGCTGCGCCACGGTCCAGATCCTCGATTCCGAAACCCTCGCGCAATACCGCCTCTCTCTCGACTTCGAAGAGACGCTGACCAGCGGCCCGTTGTTCGAGAGCATGAAGGCCAAGCTGGCCGGGATTGCCTCGCACCACGGGCTCGAGGGTGTCTTCCGCCTGCTCGGCGCCGACGTCTTCACCGTGCGCGAGATCGAGCCGCTGCCCGTCGCCATCCGCCCGGCGCCGGCGCGCACCTCGCTGCTTGCGGCAACCCGGCGCACCTGCGCCTCGCTCGACGCCTGCACCGAGCTTGAAGAGCTGTTCGACTGCACCACGCAGTGCCTCGAACGCGATTTCGGCATCCGCTGGTCGATCATCCTCGTCACCGATCAGGCCGAAGGCTCGCTCTACACCGTCGCCTCGCACGGCTATCCCCACAGCGGTGTCGGCGCCGAGGTCGCGTCCGGCGAAGGCGTGATCGGCGTGGCCTCGAAATTCGCCAGCCCGATCCGCATCGGGCATATGACCAGCGAATACCGCTACGGCGCAAAGGTGCGGGAGATCGCCCGCGAAAGCGGCATCATCGCCCACGACCCCGCCCGCATCCCCTTCCCCGGCCTCGCCGCCCCGCGCAGCCAGATCGCCCTGCCGGTGATGAGCGGGGGCGAGGTCATGGCCGTCCTCTTCGCCGAGGACGACCAGATCCTGCGCTATGGCTATGAAGAGGAAGACGCGCTGGCGCTTGTCGCCGGTCACCTCGGCGCACGCATGGCGCTGCTGCGCCAGGAGGAGGATCCGCCGCTCAACGACGCGGCCCCCCTGCCGTCACTCACGGAAAGCGACGTCGCCGTGCGCTACTTCGCCGCCGACCAAAGCGTCTTTCTCGGCAACGACTATCTGATCAAGGGCGTCGCCGGCGCCATCCTCTGGCGCATCCTTCAGGAACACGACGAGACCGGGCGCACCGAATTCACCACCCGCGAACTCCGGCTCGATCCGGTGCTGCGCCTGCCCACCCATGCCGAGAACTTCGACGCCCGGCTGATCCTGCTGCGCAAGCGCCTCGAAGAACGCTGCGCCTGCATGGCCATCGAAAAGGCCGGACGCGGCCGGTTCCGTCTCGTCACCCGCTGCCGGGTCCGCCTGGAAGAGGCCGGCGCGGCGGCGTGAGCCTTCTTTTAGCATTCGTGAGCCTTTCGCGCGCAAACCCTTAGCATGCACGCGCCTTCGCGCCGTGACATCTCCCGCGGCACTCCGGCCCGCAATTAGGCCGGCCGGACATGAACCAAGAACAAGCCGGCACCGCCGCCTCGCCCCCCGGGGCGCAGGCGGCGCGCAGCCGGTCCCCAGGAGCCTTGAAAATTGACATACGACATTCTCAAATCCCGCATCCGCGGGACGGTCATCACCGTATTTGACGCCGACCACGCCGCCGCCTGCGACGCGCTGATCTGGAACGGGCGCAAGCCCGCGCGGCAGGCCCGCGTGATCGTCCGCGCCGCCGATGCCGCCGACGTGCAGGAGGCGGTCCGCTATGCCGCCGCCAATGGTCTCGGCCTCTCGGCGCGCACCGGAGGCCACCATTTCACCGGCATCGCGGCCAAGGCCGACATGGTGATCGACCTCGGCGGGCTGGATACCCTGCGCATCGACGTCGCCGCCCGCGAGGCCACCATCGGCCCCGCCGCCACCAACACCCGCCTCGCCTCGGCGCTCGAACGCCACGGCCTGGCCTTCCCGGTCGGGCACTGCGGAAGCGTGCCAATGGGCGGCTACCTGCTCGGCGGCGGCATCGGCTGGAATTCGAACGACTGGGGTTTTGCCTGCCATTCGGTGATTTCCGTCGATGTGGTGCTGGCCGACGGCCGCCTCGTCACAGCCTCCAAAGACGCGCACCAGGACATCTTCTGGGCCGTGCGCGGTGCCGGTCCCGCCTTCTTCGGGATCGTGACCGCCTATCGCATCGCCCTCAGGGAAGCGCCCCGCGCGATGACCACGCTCGTCCGCGTCTATCCCGCCTCCCGCGTGGCCGAAGTCGCCGCCTGGGCCGAGGCCGCGGTCGAACGCGCGCCCACCATCGTCGAATTCACCGCCAAGGTCGAACAGTCGCCCGCCGGCCCGATGATCGCCGCCATCGCCACCGTCTTCGCCTCATCCGAGGCCGAAGCCCACGCCATCCTGAACGATTTCGGACAGGACGCGCCGGAAAATCCGGTTGCGGTGATGGGACCGATGCCCACCTGCTTCCAGACGCTCTACGGGATCACCGGCGCCTCGGCCCCGGCCGGCGCGCGCTATGGCGTCGATTGCGCCTGGTCCGAGGCGGATATCGAACCGGTGCTGGCCCAGATCGCGCTGGCCGTCGGCCGGGCGCCCTCGCCGAAAAGCTTCGGCCTGGTCACCCTCCGCTCGAACGCGCGCCCCCTGCCGGCCATCTCGGCCTTCTCCGTCGCCGGACGCCTCTTTGCGGCCACCTACGGCGTCTGGGAGGATGAAGAGGCGGATCAGGCCAACATGACCTGGCTGCGCGACCTTTCGGCCAACCTCGAACTGCTCTCCACCGGTGCCTACGTCGGCGAGGCCGACCTCGACCGCCCGGGCCGCAACCTGCCCACGCTTTCGGCCGCCGCCCAGCGCGACCTCGAGACGCTCAGGGCGCGGCATGACCCTAACCGCCTGTTCCGCCGCCAGACCGCCGTCGCCAACCGCCGCGCCGCCTGATCCACTCCCGCCCGGCCCCCGCGGCCGGGCGACCCAACCCACAACGGAGCACTCAATATGTCCCTGAAACCTCTCGCCCTCGCCGCCGCCCTCGCCGCGCTGGCCTCCGCCGCCTCCGCCGACCCCGTCGCCGAAGGTGCCCACCTCGCCCGCATCATGGACTGCGCCGGCTGCCACATGCCCCGCGACCAGAACGGCGTGCCCATCGCCGAGGCCGGCCTCTCCGGCGGAACCGTCGGCTTCGAACTCCCCGGACTCGGCATCTTCTGGCCGCCGAACCTGACATCCAGCGCCGATGGCCTCGGCACCTGGAGCGATACCGAGATCGCCGATGCGATCCGTAACGGCACACGCCCCGACGGTCGCACCCTGGCTCCGGTCATGCCCTACATGTCCTATGCCGAGCTCACGGACAACGAAACCGCCGCCCTGATCGCCTACCTGCGCTCACTGCCGCCGAAAGACGGACCCCGGCTGGAACCGGTCGCCGATGCGAAAGACGCGAAGGCACCCTTCTTCCGGGTCACGATGCCCTGAGGCCGCCATCCCGGCCTGGCCAGCCTGCAGAAGCCCAGACGCCGCGGCCCTTCTGTCCGAGGGGCCGCGACACGCCGAGAGCCGACCGGCTTCTCCCTGACACGGCCGACGGTCAGGCTACATATTCGTCCCGCCAGACCCGGAGGCGGCGACCTTCCTGCCGGCGAAAACCTGTTGGTCGCGGGCGATGAAACCGGCGGTCCCGGTCGGCACAACATTTTTCTGCCGGTTCCGCACCTGCCGTCTTTCAGCGATTGCAAACGCCCGGGCGCAACCTCATATGCTGCAGTGTCATGTGAAAGATCTTTCGATGCAGCGCCATCATGGAGCGCGACGACGGCCATCCCTGTCGCTGCCAATTCTGCGAACCTCCCGCAGTCAACACAGGAACGGCTCACTGACTCTGGGAAACCTGTTGTCAGCCCTCGGCGAGCGGTCGTTCGGCTGGGCAATCGTGGTCTTTTCCCTGATTACCCTGCTCCCCCTGCCGCCCGGGTCGACCCTGATCACCGCCCTCCCGCTCCTGGTAACGACCTGCCAGATGGCCCTGGGCTACCCGCACGTGCGTCTCCCCGGACCTTTGGTGCGGCTCAAGCTTGACCCCGACAAATTGCGACGCGCCGTCCTGGGCCTGCGACCGATAACGCGCAGGCTGGAGCGCGTGCTGGCACCGCGCTACCTGCCGATGTTTGCAAGACGCAACGAACGCCTGTTGGGCGTCGTACTTTTTGTGGTTGCCTTCGCCCTGTTCCTGCCGGTCCCCCTGAGCGGCTGGTTTCCGGCCATCTCGCTCTTCGTCTTCGGCGTCGGACACGTCGAGCGCGACGGGTTGGTGGCGATGCTGGGATTGGCCCTGGGCATGACCTCGGTCCTGCTGACCGTGGTGATCGTGGTATCCCTGGCCGCCGGCGCCGAAGCGCTGATCCACTAGGGGCGTGGAGGGCCGGTTTGCACAGGCCGCCCGTCACGCCAGTCAAGCATTGCCGGCAGCAAGAGTCAGGGCGCATCTGCCATCGGGCAGCCGGGCCCTGACCAACCAACCTCACGGCCTTTGCCAGGCAATACCCTGACAACACGGAAGACGCCTTACCCGCGTCCCGGCGCCTGCTGCTCGCAACACGGCGCCGGATCAGAAGTCGAACAGGTCGCTCAGGAAGGACTCGCGCTTCTTCTTGTAGGGGCGCGCTTGCTGTTCTTCGCGCGGATATCCCGGTTCGGGCGCGACCGGCACGGATCTCTCGATAATCTTGTCCAGCTCGCCACGATCAAGCCAAACACCCCGACATTTCGGACAATAGTCGATCTCGATGCCGCTCCGTTCTGAAATCACCAGAGTCGTTCCGTCTAATGGACACTGCATGGGCTTGGCTCTCCTGTGTGAGGTCATTTCCTGATCCGGACTTATGCACGCGGCGGCGTTTTCCAAGCCGTCCGGGACATGATGTCCCAGAGTATGCCCCACCCCGGCCCGCAAGTCGCCTTGGGCAAACGCCCTGTTCCCGTGGATGTGTGGGGTAGCGCTGCATGGCACTGTCGAAACCCGGCGACACTGAAACCCGGTGCCAAAGCGACAGCCGCCGTGCGGCTGGGTCCTGGCAAACGAATGCACGCCACCCTCGGCGACAGAGCCTCAGAACAGAAAACCTCTTCGCTGAACCGACCCCGGGTCTGACCTTCGACAAGGATTGCGCCGTGGTCCCACACGATCCGCGTGCCGCCCGCACCTCTGGAGCCGCCCAGATGGTCGATCCCGTCGGCTGGCCGGATCGCGATCTTGTCGATGCCTTGCTCGACATCCTTTATCCGCCCGGCGTCCGCCAAAACAGCCGAGGACCGTCGATTCCCACCCGGATCGGCCGCGGGGGCCGAAGCTGAGGTGCGCTAAAGGTGAGCGATGCCGTCCGGCTGCGCCTATCTCGCCGCGACACCCCGCTCGCGGCCGGGCCCCCGGCTCGCGCCGGGGGCCGCCCTCGTCTCAAGGCGTCCGCAAGTCTGCTATTGGTAGAAATACTCCGGCAGGAAAGTGGCGATCGGCGGGAAGAGGACGATCAGCAGCACCCCGACCAGCGTCACCACCACATAGGGGAAGACAGAGGCATAGATGTCGCCCATCGTCACTTCCGGCGGAGCCACACCCTTGAGGTAGAACAGGTTGAAGCCGAAGGGCGGGGTCATGTAGCCGACCTCCATCATGATGATGAAGAGAATGCCGAACCAGATGGGATCGAAACCCGCTTCGCGGACAATCGGCAGAAACACCGGAAGGGTGATCAGCATGATGCCTACCGGATCCAGGACCATGCCGAAGAAGAACAGCACCGTCAGCATGAAGAACAGCGCGCCCCAGCGGCCGCCCGGAATGTAGGACATCACATCGACGATCAGCGACTGCGCCCCAAGCGCGGTATAGGCGGTCGAAAAGGCATGGGCGGCAAACAGGATCCACATGACCAGGGCGGTCAGCTTGAGGGTCGCGATCGAGGCTTCGTGGATCACCTTCCAGCTCAGCTGGCCGTTGACCAGGGTTGCCGCCATCGCGCCGAAGACACCTATGGCCGCGGCCTCGGTCGGGGTGGCAAAGCCGCCGAAGATGGCCCCAAGAACGATGGTCACGATCAGGATGGGAAGGATCACCGCCTTGAGCGACGAGAGCTTCTGGCTCCAGTTCGCACGTTCCTCCAGCGGCAGGGCCGGGCCGAGTTCGGGCTGCAGCCAGCAGCGCACGCCTATGTAGATCGACACCAGCACGAACAGCGTCAGCCCCGGACCGACTCCCGCAGCGAACAGGCGACCGACCGACACCTCGGTCAGAAGCGCGTAAAGAACCATCAGGATCGACGGCGGGATCAGGATGCCCCAGCCGCCACCGGCATTGATCGCGCCCAGCGCCAGTTTCTTGTCATAGCCGCGCTCAAGCATCTTGGGCAGCGCGATGGTGCCCATGGTGACGACGGCCGCGCCCGAGATGCCGGACATGGCGGCGAAGATCACGCAGATCAGAACCGTTCCGATGGCTAGGCCGCCGCGCAGGCCGCCCCACCACTGGTGCATCATGTCGTACAGATCGTTCGCAACCCCCGACTTCTCAAGCAGGATCGCCATGAACACGAACAGCGGAATCGCCATCAGCGTCGGCGACTGCATCGTCTCCCACATCTTCGAGGCCAGCAGGTAGAAGCCCAGCGGCCCCATCTCGAAATACAGGAACACGACCGACACACCGCCCAGCACGAAGGCCAGCGGCGTGCCCAGCATGAGGAACAGCAGAAGGCTGCCAAAGAACAGGATCGTCAGAAGTTCGACACTCATTGCTGACGCTCCTGTGCGCGGGTCTCTGCAGGGTCAGGCTCGCCCGGCGCGCCGAAGATGTCCGTCGGGACCGGCAGGCCACGCATCACGCGTATGTCGGCCCAGAGACGGACCAAACCCTGCAACAGCAGCAGGACCGCGGCGACGGGTATCAGCGCCTTGGTCGGCCACAGCGGCGCCTTCCAGACAGAATTAGAGCGTTCGAAATCCGCCAGCGATTCCATCGCGATATCCCAGCCCTGCCAGAGCAGGACACCGACAAACAGGGCGAAAAGGGGCCATGTCACCACATCCAGCAGCGCGCGCCGCCGCCGCGAGAACCGGCCATACAGGATGTCGACGTTGACGTGTCCGCGCTCGACCAGCAGATAGCCGCCGCCGATGATCGCGTAGGCGCCAAAGATCAGCGTCGCCAGTTCGGCGGTCCAGATTGTCGGGCTGCCGACAAGATAACGCATGACCACATCCGCCAGCAGCAGGACGAAAATGACAAGAACTGCCAGCGAAACCCACTTGCCTATGAAGCGGTTCACGCGCGTGATCGCTCGGGCCAGTTGAAACATGGCTCAATCCTCACTGGGGGAGATCGGCAGGACCGCAGAACAGGAGACGGGCCGCGCGACGGGATGGGGGGTGTGCCCCGCCAGGGCGGGGCACCGGTCCGTTACGGACGGCTCAGACGTAGCCCATGTCTTTCATCAGGGTGCGGTAAACGTCCGCCGCCTTGGCCGCACGCTCGCCCTTCTGAGCTTCGGTCTCAAGAATGCTGGCGGACGCATCCGACAGCAGGGCCAGCACGTCGTCCGGCAGGTTCACAACCTCGACGCCGTCGTTCGCCACGCCTTCCGACAGCGCGATCGCTTCCTTGTGCTGGTATTCCGCCGAACGCAGGAAGAAACGGTTCTCGATCGTGTCCAGCAGCGCACGGCGCATGTCCTCCGACAGTCCTTCGACCGCCTTGAGGTTCAGGATGAAGGCATCGGTCGTCTGCGCCAGCACCGGCTTGTAGTGGAACTTGCACACTTCCCAAAGCGACATGGACTGCGCGCCGATGGCCGCACCCCAGTGCGCGCCATCGATCACACCAGAGCTGAGCGCCTGATAAAGCTCCGACCCCGGAACGAACTGCGGCGCAGCGCCGGCGGCGGCCAGATAGTCGAGCATCGCACCCGACGAACGGATCTTGAGGCCCTTGAAATCCGCGGCGGACTCGATCTTTTTCGACAGGACCATCTCGGTCGGCAGAACCTTCTCGCACATCAGGTGCACGCCGTCGGGGTTCAGGTCTTCGTTGACCAGCGCCTCGACCCCGAGGTTCTTCATCGCGTGTTCCATCTCCCACGCCTGGCGCAGCGTCCCCGGGATGCCGTAGACAAAAGTCGCCGCCTGCGCCTGGTCCGAGATGTAGGACGGGCTGATCGTGCCCATCGGCACCACGCCCTTGCGCACGACGTTGTAGATGTCAGGGCCCTTGGCGAATTCGCCGGCGCCCAGCAGTTCCAGCTTGAAGGCGCCTTCCGTACGTTCTTCCAGCTTCGTCGCGATGACGCCGAGGCTGTCGGTGAAAGAACTCGATGCCTTTGGCCAGTGCGCCTGAACGCGCCATGTCACTTCCCCCTGGGCCAGCGCCTTGCCGACGAGCGCGGGCGTTGCGACCGCTGCCACGGCAGCGCCGCGCAGGACCGAGCGGCGGTTGATTCGTGAAATATCCTTGGACATGTCTTCCTCCCCTTCGATTGATTGTCGACCACGCCATTTTTCAGGCGAAACGGCCGTTCCCCGAGGATCGGGGTGGCGTCTGCTGCGGCAATCCTGACAAATGTCCGGATGATGCTCAACCGGATTCTGCACCCTGTCCCGCCTCCGTCGCAATTCCTCGGCGCCGGCGGCCGCGCCGGGGCCTATGCGGTTGTCTTGTCCACGGGGTCGTCATAGCCTGCGACAAAAAAACCGGGAGGGACGCCTTGTCGTCGACCAAAGTCACTGACCGCCTGCGGGCCGCCCGCTCCGAGCTGCTGAAGGAGGCGGACATCAGGGTGGTTCAGAACCAGTCCCTGATCGACGACCGGCGCAAGCAGATCTGCGATGCGGCGACCGAACTCTTCCTGGAAAAGGGCTTTGCGGCGACGACGATCCGGGACATCTGCGCCCGCTCGAACGTCAACCAGGCCAGCATCTATGACTACATCGCCAACAAGAACGATATCCTGCGCCGGGTGCTGAACCAGTTGTGGTTCCGCGAGGATGTGCAGATGCTGCCCGAGATCCTGCTCGATGACAGCCTGACGCTGCGGGAAGCCATCGAGCGGTTCCTGCGCCAGAGCTGGCAGGTCAAACGCAAGGGAACGCTGCTCGCATACCGCTGCATCCCGCACCTCCTGCCGGAAGACCGCAAGGCCCTGCGGATCCGCGAAGCCGCGCTGATGAAGGACCTGTCAGACCAGTTGCACCGCCGGCTCGGTCTGCAGGACGAAGACCCCCGGCTCGATGTGCTCTCGAACCTCGTGGTGTTCCTGCAGGCCTTCGGCCCGATGCGCGACTGGCTGCACAGCGATATCCCGGACGAAACGGTCCTTCGAACAGTGTCCGCGGCAGCGGCAGCAATGATCGAGGCAGTGGCCGATTCCTGACATCCTGTCGCCGCCCCCCCTCACGTCACCTTCACCACCACCCACAACGGCAGGTGATCCGAGGCGATATGCGCCGGCCGGCGGGTTTCGATGCCGGTGTCCAGAATCCGCACCTGCGGTCCGTGGGCAAAGCGGTCCAGCATGGCGATCGGGCGGATTGCAGGAAAGCTGCGGGCCGGGGCGCGCACCGTCAGATGCCCGTGCCAGGGCTCGAACCCGCTCCGGGTCGACCATTCGTTGAAATCCCCGATGACGAGCGCCCGTCCGGCGTGATCGCCCAGCCAGTTCCGGATCGCGGCCATCTGTAGCTGGCGCCAGCGCCGGATCAGGCCCAGATGCGTGCCGATCAACGTCAGCCCCTCGATCTGCACCGCCACCGCCCCGCGTGGCTCCAGCCCCGGCAGCTCGATCCGGTCCACCGACCCAATCTTCAGGCCCCGGCGCACCAGTACCGCGTTGCCATGCCAGCCCAGGCTCACATCCGTCTCGGCCACATCGGCGATGGCAAAGTCGGTTTCCTGCTCGATCAGGAACCGCGGAAGCACGGTCGGCCGCGCCCCCAGCCGCATGTCCGCCTCCTGCAGCACCACCACATCGGCCGACAGCGCATTGACCACTGACAGGATGCGCTCGGGGCTGCGCCGCCGGTCGAAGCCGACGGCCTTGTGGATGTTGTAACTCGCGATCTTCATCTTCATCACAGGATCGGCGCGAACAGCCGCGCAAACGGAGCGCCATACCGCACGATGGCCCGCTGATCCTTCAGGGCGCGCTCCAGAAGGATGCTGCTCTCCAGATCCGCCTGCAACATCGCCTCGACCTCCCCGGCAAAGTTCGAATCGTTCACGATGGCCATCGTCTCGAAGTTCAGCCGGAACGACCGGTTGTCCAGGTTCGCCGTCCCGACGCAGGCCAAGTCGTTGTCGATCAGCAGGATCTTCTGATGCATGAAACCCTTCCCATACCGATAAACTTTCACCCCGGCCTTACGGATGGGGTCGAAGAACGCGAAGGCCGCCAGCCACAGCAGGAAGCTGTCCGAATTCTCGGGCACGATCACCCGCACGTCCACGCCCCGCAGCGCCGCCGCCGCCAGCGCCGAAGAGACATCGCCATCCGGCACGAAATAGGGGGTGGCGATCCACAGCCGGGCCTTCGCCTGCTGCGCCGCCAGCACGAAGAAAAGCGTGCCGGTGTCCATATCGTCACTCGGCCCCATCGGCGCGATCAGGCCGGTCATGCCGGCCTCCTGCGGCTCCGTCCGCCAGCTCAGCGGCTCGGCCAGGGAATCGCCGCTCGCCCAGTGCCAGTCCTCCAGAAAGGCCAGCTGCAACTGCGACACCACCGGCCCGCGCATCCAGATATGGGTGTCGCGCCAATGGTCGAACTGCTTCCCACGGCCCATGTAATCGTCGCTCACGTTGTGCCCGCCAAGAAACCCGGTCGTGCCGTCGACGATCACGATTTTGCGGTGATTGCGGAAATTGATCTGCAACCGCCACGGCGGCCAGTGCGCCAGCCGCCGTGCGGCGACCTCGACGCCCGAGGCGCGAAGCCTTTCCAGATAGGCCGTCGACAGGGTGTAGCTGCCAATGCTGTCATAAAGCAGTCGCACGGCAACGCCCCGCTGCGCCGCGGCGATCAGGCGCTCGGCCAGTGCATTGCCCAGCTCGTCGTCCACGATGGTGTAGAACTGCACGCAGACATAGCTCTTTGCCTCATCCACCGCATCAAAGATTGCCTCAAAGGTCGCCTCGCCATTGAGCAGAAGGTGAAAGTCGTTGCTGTCCGTTCCTGGCAGCCCCACCAGATGCGAGAATGCCCCCAGCCGCGACGGCCCCGGTTCCACGTCCGCCAGCCCCACGGCCTCCTTCGCCACCCTCCGCCGCAGCTCCAGGCTGCGATGGCGTTCGGCGGCGAATTCGCGAAACCGGTTTCGGCCCAGAAACAGGAACGCCGGCACCGCAAGCCAGGGCGCGGTGCCTAGGAAGATCATCCAGCCGACCGCACCCTGCGGCGTGCGCGCCCGCATGACCGCGCGATACATGCAATAGGCGATCACGATCACCGCGATCACACCGGCCAGTGCAGATAAAAAATGCGTCATCCCGATGGGCAAGCTGCTTCAATCCCCCGCCTGCACTATAACGCGGGCGACCATCGGGCGTTCCTCCGGTCAGCGCAAGATCGCGATCACGCGGGCCGGACCTTTCTAGAGCGGCACGTCGTCATAGCCGCGCGCCCGGCCGGTCTTGAGATCGGTCAGCGTATCCTCGACCGTCTCCGTCATCTTCCGGCCGATCCGCGCGGCCTCGTTCGCGTAATCCTGCAGCGCTGTCGAACAGAACTCGGTCTGTACCTGAAAGAGCTCAGCCGGACTCCTGCAGGCCAGCATCGCCTGCTGCGCCGCGACGTCGGCGCGCAGCCGCGCGCTCAGGAACCGCGCGCTCTCGGCCATGATCTCCATCCAGTCCCGCGTCGCATTCGGAAACGCCGCGAGCATCGCCGCCGCCGCGCTGCCTTCAAGGCTCTGTGTCTTGTCTCCATTCATATCTCGAACTCCCCGGCCGATTCCGTCCTGCGCGGCGCCTCGGCCAGACGCCGCGCGACTCGGGTGATACTGCCCCCTTCCGCCCGTCTGCGCCTTGATCTGGATCCAATCCGGACGGTTGTCGCCGTCATCCGCCCGGTGCCTCAAGGTCGATATCCGGCGCCATCGGAAATCCCGCCAGCAGCCGGAAATAGACCGGAAACAGCGCCAGCCGCTCGGCGCGGGGTTGCGCGATCCGCAGCGAGTAATAGCCGACCTGATGATAATACCAGATCCGCGCCCGTACGAGCGCCTCTTCCGCCTCATAGCCGATCCGCGTGAACAGGTCGTTCAGGATGGCGATCCGCTCGTCATCCACTGCGGCCACCATCTGCCCGACCGCGTCCGAGCTGCGCCCCCATTCGCGCACGGCCGCATCCAGCCCGGGATCGAACCGCTCGGTCAGCCAGACCATGGCATAGCGAGCCAGCTGCGCGCGCGGACCGCCCTCCTCCTGCTGCGGGATGGCGCGGAACGGGGTGACGTTGCGCTCGGTCCACTCCTGGATCAGCGCGTCCTGCAGGTCGGCATGATCCGCGAAATGCCAGTAGAAACTGCCCCGCGTCGCGCCCAGCGCGGTGGCCAGCGCCTCGACCTTGACCGCCGCGATGCCCGCCCCGGCCATCACCTCCAGCGCGGCGGCGATCCAGTCTTGCCGCGTCAGGCTGGTGCGCCGCCCGCGCAGGGCCTGCCCATCAGTCTGCTGGCTCATAGCCGTATCTCTCCCGCGCGGCCGCCTCCGTCAGGAACCCCCGTGCGATATCCTCGGCGATCCGCGCCCGCTCGCGCCGGCTTGCCGGACCAAAGCCGCCGCCGCCCGCTTCGTTCAGCGTCAGCGTCCCGCCCGGCGGCAGCACATTCATCCCCTGCCCGCTCAACTTGCGCCCGTCGATCCAGTGCTCGCGCGGCGCGCCCTCGGAACCGCCGAACAGCCCGTTGGCCGCGAACAGCGTCCGATTCGCCATCGAGAACACCCGCATGTCATTCCCGCTGTCGTTGCGCATCACCACCCTCTGCCCGGCGCCCCCCGCGAATTCGCCCGCCCCGCCCGAGTCGGGCCACAGATCCTTGCACAGGATGGTCAGCCCGCTGACCACCTCGAAAGTCTCGACCGGGGTGCGCCCCATGTTGGTCGACCCGGGCAGCGCCGGATGCCCGTCCAGCCCCTGCCCGCCGCCGAACCCGCCCGAGCAGGCATAGGTCGCCGACAGGCCCGCGCCGTCAGGATGCTGGCCCTGAAAGGTCAGGATGTCGATCAGCCCGGCTCCCGCGCTGACCCGCCCCGGCACCACGTCGGACAGGGTGTTCAGGATCAGCGGAAAGATGAAATGCCCGATGGTGTGCCGCCCGGCCGAGGCCGCCGGCGGGATCGCGTTCAGGATCGAGCCGACCGGCGCACGCACCGTGATCGCCTGCATCGCGCCCTCGTTGTTCGGAATCCCCGGCGTGGTCAGGCATTTGACCGCATAAAGCACCATCGCCCGCGTATAGGGAAACGGCACGTTGATGCCGGCCCGCACGCAGGGTCCGGTGCCTGCGAAATCCACCTCCAGCGTATCGCCCGCCTTGGTGATCGCGCAATGCAGGGTCCGCACCTCGTCCAGCGCCTCGACGTCGAGGCTGCTGCGATACACCCCGTCCGGCATCTCGCGCAGCGCCTGCCGCACCGCCTCGTCCGAATTGCGCAGGATCGCGTCGGCCAGCGGCTGCAGGCTGTCCAGCGCGTATTCCTCCATGAAGTCGATCACCTGCCGCGTCACGATCTCGGTGCAGGAGACATTGGCGAAGATGTCGCCGATCACCTGCTCGGGCACCCGCACGTTCATCCGGATCAGTTCGACCAGGTTCTCGTCCACCTTCCCCGCCGACACCAGCTTCCAGATCGGCAGGCGCAGCCCCTCGTGGTAAATCTCCGTCGCCGAGACCGAGAACCCCATTCCCCCGATATCCGGCAGGTGGGTGATGCTCATGGCATAGCCCGCGATGGCCCCGTCCCGGTAGATCGGCCGCATCACAGCAATATCGAACATGTGCCCCGTGCCGATGGTCGGGTCGTTCGACACGACCACGTCGCCGGGCAAAAGGCTCTCGGGCGGGAACTTCTTCAGCATATGCGCCAGCGTCACCGGCGCCGTGCCGATGAACACCGGGATGCACTTCGCGCTCTGCGCGATCATCCGGCCGCGCGCGTCGAAGATCAGCACCGTCAGGTCAAAGCCATCCCGCACCAGCGTCGAGAAGGAACAGCGCACCAGCGCCGCCGCCCCCTCGTCGGTGATCGAGATCAGCCGGTCCCACATGATCGACAGATCGACCGCATCTATGGTGTCGCGCATCTCCATCACGCCGCCTCTCCCGTGGTGACACCGATCTCGGCCACAAGATTGCCGTGCCTGTCGATGATTCCCCTGTCGCCGAAGTCCAGCAGGCAGGTGCTCTCGCGTTCCTCCACCAGGCAGGGCCCGGTGACGGTCTGCCCCGGCGCCAGCCGGTAGCGGTCGTAGACCGGGCAGTCGATCACCCCGCCCGCCAGCGGGAAATAGGCCCGCCGCCGGCCCTTCAGCGCCGCACCCTCCGCGCCGCTCCCCGCCGGCAGCAGCGGCATGAAGTCCGGCTTGGGCGCCCGCGCCTCGACCTTCAGCCCGGTGATCTCAAGCGGCTGGTCCAGCGTGCTGTGGAAGACATCCTCATAGGCCGCCGTGAACAGCGCCGGCAGCTGCGCCAGGATCTCTGCCGCCTCCAGCCCCTGCGGCAGCCGCACCTCGACGTCATAGCCCTGCCCGCGATAGCGCATGTCCAGCCGCACGTCCGTCGCGATCTCGGCCGGGTCCAGACCCGAGTCGGTCAGATGCTGCGACACCTCGGCCCGCACCTCTGCCAGCAGCGCGCCCAGCGCATCGGCGTCCAGCGTCTCCAGCCGCTGCGCATGCGCACGCACCACCTCGAAGGACCGCGCCCCGACCAGCATCCCGAAGGCCGACATCACCCCGGCCCCCGCCGGATAGATCACCCGCGGCACCCGCAGCTTGCGCGCGATCCGCGCCGCATGGATCGGCCCGCCCCCGCCCGAGGCCACCATGCTCGACCGGCGATAGTCGAAGCCGCGCTCGGTCGCATGCATCCGGAACGCCCGGCTGATATCCTCGTTGGCGATGTCGTGAATGCCCCAGGCCGCGCGCATCAGCTCCATCTCCAGCGGCGCCGCGACCCGCTGCGTGATGGCCCCGCCCGCCGCCTCCGGCGCCAGGCGCATCTTGCCGCCCAGGAAGAAGTCCGCGTCCAGATAGCCCAGCATCAGGTTCGCATCCGTCAGTGTCGCATCCTCGCCGCCCAGCCCGTAACAGGCCGGTCCCGGCACCGAACTCGCGCTGCGCGGCCCGACCCGGATCAGCCCCAGGCTGTCGACCGAGACGATGCTCCCGCCGCCCGACCCGATCTCGGCCATGTCGATCACCGGGATCTGTAACTGCAGCCCGCTGCCCGACTTGTGCTTGTAGGCATGGGCCGCCTCGAAGGTGTACTTCTTGCTCGGCTCGCCCGCGCGCACCAGCGCGCCCTTCGCCGTGGTGCCGCCCAGATCGAAGGCGATCAGGCTGCCGATCCCCAGATCCTCGCCGATCCGCGCCGCCATCAGCACCCCCGCCGCCGGCCCCGACTCCAGCAGCCGCACCGGATAGCGCCGCGCCATCGCCGGCGTCATCAGCCCGCCGCCCGAGGCGATGATCGACAGGGTGCCGCCAAACCCGATCTCCGCCAGCCCCTCTTCCAGCCGCCGCAGATAGCGGTCCACCATCGGCAGCGCATAGGCATTGGCGCAGGTCGTGGTCCACCGCTCGTATTCGCGCGGATAGGCGAAGACATCCGACGAGGCCGAGACATAGAGCCCTGGATACATTTCGCGCGCGATCTCGGCCGCGCGCTGTTCATGCACCGGATTGCGATACGAGTGGATGAAACAGACCGCCAGCGCGCTGATCCCCTGCCCCTCGACCAGATCGCGGATCGACGCACGCAGCGCGTCCTCGTCCATCGCCTCCAGGATCTCTCCCTGATGGCTGATCCGCTCGGCCACCGCCGCCCGCGCGGTGCGCGGCACGATGGGTTTGGCGAAGGTCAGCCGCAGGTCGTAAAGATCGAACCGCGCTTCCTGCCCCAGGTCGAAGGTATCGCGGAACCCCTCGGTGACCAGCATCCCGGTCGGCTCGCCCCGCCGCTCGATCAGCGCATTGGTGATCAGCGTGGTGCCATGCACGATCTCGCCGATGTCACCGATGGCGATGTCATTCTCGGCACAGATCGCCTGAACGCCCTCGATCACCGCCCGCGCCGGATCCTCCGGAGTCGTCAGCCGCTTGTGCAGCGCCGTCCACCTGCGCCCCTGATCCGCCATCGCGAAATCGGTGAAGGTCCCGCCGATATCGACCCCAAGTCGCAGCATTCCATACACTCATGTCTGTTAACATTTGGGCAAGTCTACGCATCCGCCCCGAATATGGTCAATGTCCTTTGAATTTCTCGCGCTGACACAGAACCCATGCTTGACGGATTGGTTCAAATTTGGACAACTCCATACGCATATGTATGCATCACAGGCCCCGCCTGTATTGTCGCGCCACCGCCAAAACAACGATTAGGGAATTCCACATGCAAGCCTTCTTCAGAATTCGAGACGCCCTGATGGTCGGGGCCGCAATCGGCGCCTGCACCCTGGCGACCGGCGCCGCCGCGGAAATCGTGTGGGACATGCCCAATGCCTTCGGCCGCAACTCGTCGGACGGCGTTGCCGACGTGGTCTTCGCCGAACTCGTCGCCGAAAAGACCAATGGCGAAATCCGGATCGTCCACCACTTCGACGGCTCGCTCGGCTACAAGGGCGTCGACCACCTCGAAGCGGTGCAGGACGGCGGCGTGCCCCTCGCGCGCCACGCCCTGTCCTACTACGGCGGGTATGACCCCTACTTCCTGCTCTCCTCCCAGCCCTTCCTGGTCGAGAACGTGGACGACGTGCGCGCGCTCTACGACGCCTACAAGGACGAGCTCGGCAAGACGATGGAAGGCTACAACCAGGTGCTCGTCAGCGCCGGCCTGTTCCCGCCCAGCGGCATCTGGAGCCGCGAGCCGGTCGAGAGCCTCGCCGACCTCCAGGGCCTCAAGATCCGCGCCTTCGACCTCAACAGCCTGAACACCTTCACCGGCGCCGGCGCGGCTGCGGTGAACATGAACTGGGGCGACGTGATGCCCGCGCTCAGCACCGGCGCCATCGACGCCGTGGTGACGTCGGCCGACCTCGGCATCAACAGCGGCATCAACGACTATCTGCCCAACTTCACCGAAATCAACTGGGCGGTGCCGATCTCGGTGATCGCGATCAACAAGGACGTTTGGGACGCCCTCCCCGAGAACCTTCAGAAGGCCGTTCTCGAAGCCGGCGCCGAAACCACCGACCGCACCTTCGCCCGCCTCGCCACCCAGGTCGAAGGCAACTACGAGGCGATGAAGGCCAAGAAGGTCAACGTCATCACCTCGCCCAACCCCGACCTGCGCTCCAAGCTGGTCGAGGTCGCGGCGCCCCTGATCGAAGACTGGCGCAGCAAGGTCGGCGACAAGGCCGCCGTCCTGGACGCCTATCTCGCCGCCCGCGGAAAATAGACCGCCTCTGGGTCGGGACAGCGGATGCACACCCTCTACGACCGTCTTGACCGGATATCGGCCTGGGTCGCGCGTGTCGCGGCCCAGTTCGCCGTGGTCGTGCTGGCCTGCACCACGCTGCTCATCCTGACCGAGATCGTGCTCAGGTCCTTCTTCGCAACCTCCACCAACATCACCGAGGAATACGTCGGCTACGGTCTCGGCACGATGGTCTTCCTCGGCCTCGGCCACGCCGTCAGAACCGGATCGCTGGTGCGCGTCGACATCGTGCTCGGCCGCCTTGGCCCCGGCCCCCGCCGGGTGATGGAGGTGCTGACCTGCCTCGTCGCCTTCGTGGTCATGGCCTTCGTCGTCTACTACATGTCCATCCGCGTCGGCCGCGACTTCTCGCGCGGCACCATCAGCACCACTCTGGCCGCCACTCCGATCTGGATCCCGAACGCCGTGGTGCTGACCGGAATGCTGGTCTTCCTGCTCCAGGTCTTCTTCTATTCCCTCGGCCTCCTGATCGGACGGCCGCTCATCAAGGAGGCCGAGAGCATCGAATGACGACCCCGGTTCAAGCCATGCACCGGGACTGCGCCTGATGGATCCCGTCACCCTCTCCCTCGTCCTGCTCGCTGTCGTGATCTGCTCCCTTGGCGCCGGCCTCTGGATCTTCGTCGGCCTGCTGCTGACAGCGCTCTTCGCCTTCCTCGTCCTGCTCGGGTTTCCGGTGCCGCGCATCGGCTCGATCCTCACCCCGGTCATCCTGAAAAGCGTCTTCAGCTTTGAACTGGCCGCCGTGCCGCTGTTCATCTGGATGGGCGAGATCATCAGCGGCACCAACCTCGCCGCCAAGCTGTTCAGCGGGCTCGCGCCCTGGGTCCGCCGCCTGCCCGGCGGCCTGCTGCACGCCAACGTCGGCGGCGCCGTGATCTTTTCCGGCATGTCCGGCTCCAGCGTCGCCGCCACCGCCACCATCGGCAGGGTCGCCACCTCCGAACTGATCGGCCGCAGATACGACCCCTCGCTGGTCTATGGCTCGATCACCGTCGCCGGCACCATCGGCATCATGATCCCTCCCTCGATCACCCTGATCATCTACGGCATCGTGGCCGAGGTTTCGGTCGCCAAGCTATTCGCCGCGGGCATCTTCCCCGGCCTCATGCTCGGCCTGCTCTATTCCGGCTACATCTTCGTGCGCAGCCTAATTAACCCGGCGCTCGCCCCGGCCCAGCAGGACGCCTATTCCTGGCGCCAGCGCTTTGCCGGCCTCCTTGGCATGGCTCCGGTGCTGCTGCTGATCGCCTTCCTCATGGGCAGCATCTACGGCGGTTTCGCCACCCCCTCCGAATCCGCTGCCGTCGGCGTCTTCGGCGCCATCGTCATCGCCCGCTTCAGCGGCGGCATCACGCTGGCCGACCTCTATCGCACCGGCATGAACGCCGTGCTCACCACCGCGATGATCGGCAGCGCGCTCGCCGCCGCCGCGGTGCTTGCCACCGCCATCGGCTTCCTGCACCTGCCCCAGATGCTGTCCGAGGCCATCGTCGCGCTGAACCTCAGCCCGATGATGCTGCTGCTGCTGCTCACCCTGATCTACGTCATGCTCGGCACCGTGCTCGACGGCATCTCGATGGTGCTGATGACCGTGCCCATCGTGCTGCCGCTGCTCACCACCGCCGGGTTCGATCCGATCTGGATCGGCGTCTACCTCGTGCTGATGGTCGAGATCGGCCTCGTCACCCCGCCCATCGGTTTCAACCTCTTCGTCCTGCGCTCGATCACCGGCGTGCCCATCGGCCAGATCGCGCTCGCCACGCTGCCCTTCTTCGCACTGATGCTGCTCGGTGGGCTGCTCCTGTCGATCTTCCCCCAGATCGCGCTCTGGCTGCCCGCACAGATCTGACCCTCCCCGCCTGACGTCCTGCCGACCGCTATGCCAGAGCGGTCAGCGCCCTGTTGCGCCTTTTCTGAAAAATTCGCATAACGGTATTTAATTGCACTTGCCGGAATTATTGACCCGCATTACCCTGCGGCCAAGGATACGAGGAGGATTCCGATGAAAACCAACGAAGGGGTCATCAAGACCTTTATCGAAGCGGGCATCACCCGCGGCTTCACCCTGCCCGGGCTCGGCATCACCTGGTCGCTGCCGGCCTTCTTCGACCGCAAGGACGAATTCGAACTGGTGCTCGCCCGCTCCGAGCAATGCGCCTCGGTCATGGCCCAGGTTGCCGGCAAGCTGACCGGCAGACCCGGCCTGCTGATGGCCCAGGGCCCCTTCGCCACCAGCACCGGCGCCTTCGGCATACTCGAGGCCTATTTCTCCTCGACCCCCATGGTCATCATGACCGACACCTCCTGCTACGACGGCTTCGCGCAATATGGCGTCTACCAGACGATGACGGGCGACTATGGCGCGGGTGACGCCTTTGCCGTGCTGAAGACCATGACGAAATACGCCACCTACGCCACCACCCCGGCCGAGGCGATCTATGGTACCCAGCTGGCGATCAAGCACGCGATGACCCCCCGCCAGGGCCCGGCCGCCATGCTGATGCGCACCAACATCATCAAGCAGGAGGTGCCCGAAGCCACCCGCGCCACGCTCTACCCGACCGAAGGCTACCTGCGCAGCACCCCGATGGTGCCGAACCGCGCGGCCCTCGAAAAGATCGCCGCCGCGCTGAAGGGCGCGAAGAACCCGGTCATCATCGTCGGCAACGGCATCTACATGAGCCGCTCGGGCGCGCGTCTCCAGCAACTGGCCGAACGTGACGGCATCGCCGTCGCCTCCAGCTATCACGGCAAGGGCACCATCGACGAGACCAGCGCCATCGCCGTGGGCATGATGGGCACCTGGGCCTCGGCCGCCGCCAACCGGATGGTGCAGTCGGCGGACGTGATCCTCGTCCTCGGGTGCAGCCTCGGCCCCGAATACACCCGCTTCCGCGACGCGCAGATGATGCGGCCCGGCGACCAGACCATCATCCAGGTCGACATCGACCCGCTGAATGCCGGCTGGGTGCTTCCGGTGGATCAGGCGGTCACCGCCGATGTCGCCGATGTCGTCGACTTCCTGCTGACCACCGACGCCGCGCCCGCCAGCGCCCGCGACCAGCGCATCCAGCACATCGCCGCGCTGAAGACCGGCAACGACTACGGCGTCCTGCCCCACTACGACACCCGCCCCGGCACCGTCCATTACGCCGACATCATGCGCGCACTTGGCGACTTCCTCGAACCGCAGGACCTGCTGACGCTCGACGCCGGGACCAACCGCATCTGGGCCACCTCGCGCCTGCCGCTGCGCCATCCGCACCAGCTGGTCGCCCCCGGCGGCATCGGCGGCATGGGGTGGAGCACGCCAGCCGCCACCGGCGCCAAGATCACCTGCCCCGACCGACGCGTGACCGGCGTCATCGGCGACGGCGGCTTCGTGATGACGATGGACGCGGTGGCCACCGCCGCCGAACAGGGCATCGACGTGGTCTATCTCGTCGCCAACAACGCCGGCCTCGGCATGGTGCGCGACAACCTCGGCAATCAGGCCATCGGGGTCGACTTCAAGGACCACGATTTCACCAAGGTGGCCGAGGGGCTGGGCGGCTCCGGCATCACCGTGACCGAAGCCGACCAGATCGGCGACGCCATCCGCGAAGGCCATGCCCGCGGCGGCCCGGTGGTCATCGACGTCAAGGTCGATCCCGCCGCAAGTCACCGGGATTGCTCGGACTATGGCGACCTGCCGCCCTCCTCGGTCAAGTGATCCCCGATCCGGACTCGACCGAATGCCAAAGACAGTCGATTCCGGATCGTCTATGATCGCCGCATGAGCGATACGAACAACGACCCTCCGGCCGCCAAGCGCCGCGGCCGGCCCCGTCAGGACATGGGAAGCGCGGCCCTGAACGACGACCGTCCCTTCGTCACCTCGCTGGCGCGGGGCCTCTCGATCCTGCGCGCCTTCCGGGCCGAGGACATGGTTCTGGGCACCCAGGCCATTGCCGAGCGCACCGGCCTGCACAAGACCACCGTGTCGCGCCTGCTCGGCACACTTACCAAGCTCGGCTACCTCCGATACATGCCCGAATACGGCAAATACGCCGTTTCCAACCAGGTGCTGACCCTCGGTTTCGCCGCCATCGGGCGCTTCGGCTTTTCGGAGGTCGTGCGCGGCCATCTCGAAGAAATGGCGGCTGGCGGCGACTGCGTGGTCGCGCTCAGCGTGCGCGACGGCATCGACATGATGTTTGTCGAGCTGATCCGTAAACCCACCGCCGTCGCGCTGAACCTCAATGTCGGCTCGCGCATCCCGCTGGCGCTCTCGGCCCCCGGACGCGCCTATCTCGCCGCGACCGACGCAGCCGAGCGGGATGAGCTTTTTACCCGCCTCGCCAAACTCTACGGCAAGGACTGGCCCGCGCGAAAGGCTGCGCTGGAAACCGCGCTGGCCCGGGTGCCGGTGCAGGGCTATTCCGACAGCTTCGGCGAATGGAACCCGCATCACAACGCCATCGGCGTGGCGGTGCGCGATCCGCTCACCGGCGATCTCTACACGCTGTCGCTGGGCGGCAACGCCGCGCGCCTGCCGCGCGAGGTTCTGATCGACACCCACCTGCCGCGCCTGCTGAAGGCCGCGCAGGCGATCACCGCGCTCAGCACCGGCCCCCGCTGACCGCCCGCACCATGCCCGCCCCCGCGCCCTCCTGGTCCGACATGCTCCGCGTTTTCGGGCGCATCGGACTGCTCAGCTTTGGTGGCCCCGCCGCCCAGATCGCGCTGATGCACAAGGAACTGGTCGCCGATCGTCCCTGGCTCGACGAACAGACCTACCTGCGCGCCCTCTCGCTCTGCATGCTGCTCCCCGGCCCCGAGGCGATGCAGCTTGCCACCCACGCGGGCTGGCGCCTGCGCGGCGTCCCCGGCGGGCTGCTCGCCGGCCTGCTCTTTGTCCTGCCCGGCGCCGTGGTCATCGCCCTGCTGGTCGCCGCCTACGCGGCCTTCGGCACCCTGCCGTTGGTGCAGGCTGCCTTTCTCGGCATCAAGGCAGCCGTGGTCGTCATCGTGCTCCAGGCGCTGCTGAAGGTCGCGCGCAAGTCTCTGACCCGCCCCTCGGCCTGGGTCATCGCCGCGCTGGCCTTCCTCGCACTGTTCCTCTTCAACCTGCCCTTCCCGCTGATCGTCACCCTGTCCGCGCTCTGGGGCTACGCCACCGCCGCACCGGCCGAACCGCCCCCCTCCGCCACGCCAGCCGCCAACCCGCTGCCCACCCTCGCCATCTGGCTGACCCTCTGGCTCGCCCCGCTGATTGCGCTCGACCTCGCCGGGCAAAGCTTCCTCGCCGACCTCGGCTGGTTCTTCGCCCGCCTCGCCGTCGTCACCTTCGGCGGCGCCTATGCGGTGCTGGGCTACATGACCCAGACCGTCGTGCAGGACTACGGCTGGATCTCCACCGCCCAGATGATCGACGCGCTGGGCCTGGCCGAAACGACGCCCGGCCCGCTGATCCTGGTCACGCAATTCGTCGCCATGCTCGCCGGTCAGATCGGTGGCGGGCCGGGCCTTGCGCTGGCCGCCGGGGCTGTCGCGCTCTGGGCCACCTTCACCCCCTGTTTCCTGTGGATCTTCCTGTTCAGCCCCTGGCTCGACCTCATCGCCGCCCGCCCGCGCCTCTTCGCAGCGCTGAACGCCATCACCGCCGCTGTCGTCGGCGTGATCCTCAACCTCTCGCTCTGGTTCGCCCTGCACGTCGCCTTCATCCGCGTCGGCCTGCTCGACGCCGGGCCGCTCCACCTCGCCCTGCCCGACTGGTCCAGCCTCGACCTCCGCGCCCTGCTCCTCGGCGCGCTGGCCGCGCTCCTGCTGCTGGGCCTGCGCCGCGGCATGGCGGAAACGCTGGCAATCCTGGCACTCGCGGGCCTCCTCGCCGGCTGGGCATGAATCCCCCTCCCACGGGCTTTTGTTTCTGATCGAATCCCTTATGCTGAGCGTCAGGTACGGCAGGATGGACGAATGGCTCGGCAGATCGACTACGGCAATCTGATGCACACCGCCATGCGCGGGCTGATCAAGACCGTCCTTCAGGACGTGGCCGACAACGGCCTGCCCGGCAAACACCATTTCTTCATCACCTTCGACACCTCGCACCCCGATGCGGAACTGGCCGACTGGCTGTCCGACCGCTATCCCGGCGAAATGACCGTGGTGATGCAGCACTGGTACGACAACCTGAAGGTCGGCGACGACGGCTTCTCGATCACGCTGAACTTCGGCAACGCGCCCGAGCCGCTCTATATCCCCTACGATTCGATCATCACCTTCGTCGATCCCTCGGTCGAATTCGGCCTCCGCTTCGAGGCCGGCGAAGACGGCACCGACGACACCCCGCCCGAACCGAAAGGCCGCAAGGCCGAGGAACGCCCCGCCCCAAAACCTGCGGCCCAGCCCGATGCGCAGGTCGTCCGGCTGGACACCTTTCGCAAGTAAATACTGGCCGCCAGCGACCTACTGGCGCTGCAACACCGTCGAGACCGACCGCCGCTTGGTCGTGTCGCTCAGCGCGGTAAAGGTCAGCTCCAGCCCCTCGGACACCAGCCTGCGGTCGAACTGCTGAATCTCGAACCCGCCGGTCTCGTCGACGAACAGCGAATAGACCGTCAGCGTATCCCCCATGATCCGCGCCCAGACATACGGCTCGCCCTTCATCGGATCGAGCGGCACCTCATGCCCGAAAACGTTCCGCGTCATCGCCGCGGCAAAGACATTGTCCCGGTCGGTCGGCACGAACGTGATCTGATAGGTCTTCTGCTTGCCCTTGCCGTCCCGATAAGTGGTCGAGCTCCAGGTCACCGAAAAACTGTCCTTCCCCTGCCGGATCGACACGCTCATGTCGCGCTGGGCGGTGGCGCCGTCATGGGTCGGCACTTCGGCGGTGCCGGAATAGTCGCCCACAAACCGCGCGACCTGCGCCTGGGCCAGCGTGGCGCAGCTCAGCGCCAGCGCGAAAGTGACGAAGAACAGACGACGCAAGACCACCACGGCAGGCTCCCTTTCCCCCGGACAAAGGGGTGCGCGCCCACCCTAGTCAAGGCCGGCCCCTGCGGCAACTGACCTTTCCGCGATGCTGCGCGCAACTGGACAATTGCACCGCGGGGCGCAGGCCGGTAGACCGCAGGGCGACAGCAGTTCAGAACCGGAGTCCGTCATGTCTGACACCCGCACCGAAACCGACAGCTTCGGGCCGCTCGAAGTTCCCGCCGACAAATACTGGGGCGCGCAGACCCAGCGCTCGATCATGAACTTCCCCATCGGCTGGGAAAGACAGCCCGTCGCCATCATCCGCGCCCTCGGCGTCATCAAGCGCGCCTGCGCCGAGATCAACATCTCGACAGGCAAGCTCGACGCCACCATCGGCAAGGCCATGGTCGAGGCGGCGACCGAGGTGATCGAGGGCAAGTTCGACGACAACTTCCCGCTGGTCGTCTGGCAGACCGGCTCGGGTACCCAGTCGAACATGAACGCCAACGAGGTCATCTCGAACCGCGCCATCGAGATCCTGGGCGGCACCATGGGCTCCAAGAAGCCCGTGCACCCCAACGATCACGTCAACATGGGCCAAAGCTCGAACGACACTTTCCCAACCGCGATGCATGTCGCCATCGGCATGATGGCCCGCGACACGCTGCTGCCGGGTCTGGAAAAGCTGCACAAGGCGCTGGCCGCCAAGTCCGAGGAATTCAAGGACATCATCAAGATCGGCCGCACCCACACCCAGGACGCCACCCCGCTGACGCTGGGGCAGGAATTCTCGGGTTACGCCAAACAGGTCGAGAACGGCATCGCCCGGATCAACAAGATCCTCCCCGAGATCTACGAACTCGCCCAGGGCGGCACCGCCGTCGGCACGGGTCTGAACACCGACAAGGGCTGGGATGTCGCCGTCGCCGGCAAGATCGCCGAGATCACGGGGCTGCCCTTCGTCACCGCCCCGAACAAGTTCGAGGCTCTGGCCGCCCATGACGCCATGGTCATGTTCTCGGGCGCCCTCAAGACCGTCGCCGCCTCGCTGTTCAAGATCGCCAACGACCTGCGCCTGCTCGGCTCCGGCCCGCGCTCGGGCCTGGGCGAACTGATCCTGCCGGAAAACGAACCCGGGTCCTCGATCATGCCCGGCAAGGTCAACCCCACCCAGGCCGAGGCGCTGACGATGGTCTGCGCCCATGTCATGGGCAACGACGCGGCGGTCGGTTTCGCCGGTTCGCAGGGTCATTTCGAGCTGAACGTCTACAACCCGATGATGTCCTATAACGTCCTGCAATCCATGCAGTTGCTGGGCGACGCGGCGGGGTCGTTCACCGACAACATGGTGGTCGGCACCCAGGCCAACACAGCCCGCATCGACAAGCTGATGAAGGAATCGCTGATGCTGGTGACGGCGCTGGCCCCCACCATCGGCTATGACAACGCCACCAAGGTCGCCAAGACCGCCCACAAGAACGGCACGACCCTGCGGGAAGAGGCCATCGCGCTCGGCTTCGTCGATGGCGAAACCTTCGACCGCGTGGTCCGCCCCGAGGACATGATCGGCCCCAAGGGCTGAGCCAGTCCGCGCATTCGTGATCGCCGGCGCGTTGACGACGCGCCGGCAGCACGCCATTTGCGACAGATGCTGACACGTCGCCACCTGCTCGCCACCTCCCTCGCCATCCCCTTCGTCCGACCCTCGCGGGCCGATGCCCCCTCTGCCTTGCGCGCAGCCGGCGCGCAGTTCGAACAGCTGCACTCGCTTCTGGTCTCAAAGAACGGCGAGACCGTCTTCGCCGAGGCCTTCCGGGGCCCGGGTCTCGACCGTCCGGCCAACATCAAATCCTGCTCGAAAAGCATCGTCGCGCTGCTGCTCGGCGCCGCGATCGCGCGCAACGAAGTCACGGGCCTCGACGCCACGCTGGGCGATGTCGCCCCCGCCCTCATCCCCGCCACCGCCGATCCAGCCGTCCGTCGCATCACGCTCGGCGACCTCGCCAGCCTGCGCGCAGGGCTCGAACCCACGTCGGGTCCGAACTACGGCGCCTGGGTCAGCGCGCCCAACTGGACCGCCTATGCCCTCTCGCGCCCCCTCGTCGCCACGCCCGGCGGCCGGATGCTCTATTCCACCGGCTCCACCCATGTCCTCGGCGCCGCGCTGACCGTCGCCACCGGCAAGTCCCTCCTGACCCAGGCCCGCGAACGCCTCGGCCGTCCGCTGGGCATCGACATCCCCGCCTGGACCCGCGACCCGCAGGGCTACTACCTCGGCGGCAACGAGATGGCGCTCGCGCCGACCGCCATGCTGCGCCTCGCCCAGGTTCTCTGCGACGGAGGGCGGTTCGACGGCGATCAGGTCATTCCGTTGAACTGGCTGCGCCAGTCCACGCAACCGCTGACCCGCTCGCCCTATTCCGGACTGGACTACGGCTACGGCTGGTTCCTCAGCCTCTCCGGCTTCGCCATCGCACGCGGCTACGGGGGCCAGGTCATCGCCTTCCACCCCGCGCGCCAACTGGCGGTGGCGATCACCTCCGACCCCACCCGGCCGGCCCGGTCCGAGGGCTATTTCGGCGACCTCGCCGATCTGCTCGACACCGCCATCCTCTCCCTGTGACCGCTTGTCTGCGGCGGGGAACAATGGCACCTTCGCCCCAAGCGGGAGCATTCCATGACCGGCATCACCAACCTCAACCAGTTCCGCAAGCAGAAGGCCCGCGCCGAAAAGCGGGCTCAGGGCGACGCAAATGCCGCCAAATTCGGCCGCACAAAGTCCGAGCGCGATCTGGAAACCGCCCGCAAGGAGAAGGACCGCCGCGACCTCGACGGCCACAAGCGCGAGACATGAGCCGCCCGGCCAAGCATTCGCTGACCCTCAGCGGACACCGCACCAGCGTCAGCCTGGAACCCGAGTTCTGGGCGGCCTTCCGCGAGATCGCCCAGATCCGCGACATCGCGCTCAACGCGCTCGCCGCCGAAATCGACGCCAGCCGCGATCCCGACACCGGCCTCGCCTCGGCAATCCGGCTTTTCGTGCTGCGACACTACCGCGGTTAACGGATTCTCAAGCTCAACCGGGCGATGATCGGGCATGACCGAAACCCGACGCTTCCTGCCGCCCGCCATCTGGATGCAGCGTCTGTTCGACGCCAAGGCCGCGCGCCAGGATGGCGTGGTCCGGCGCAGCACCCGTGCCGTCGAACTCGTCGTCGGCCGCGCCGCTTTCGAGGTCGAGATCCGTCGGCGCGGCTATCACGCGATCCAGAACGGCGACCAGATCGTCGTCTGCTGCAACAACGACCCCATCCGCGTCCTGTGCTAGGGCAAAAGTTTCCCGGAAACTATTGCCAAGACTTTTTAGGAAAGTCTTGGATCACGCTCGCTCAGCGACCTTCAACCAGATCCCGTCCTGCGCCCGCACCGTCAGATGCGCCACCGGCACCGGATCACGCCCCGCGACCGGGGCAAAGCGATAGCTCCGCACCAGCAGCGCCAGCAGCAGCGGCCCCTCGATCATCGCAAACCCCGCCCCCGGACAGACCCGCGCCCCGGCCGAAAAGGGGATGAAAGCCTCGCGCGCGCAGGCCCGGCCATTCTCGCTCTGCCAGCGGTCCGGGTCAAAGCCGTCGGGATCCTCCCAAAGCCGCGCGTGGCGGTGCAGATGCCAGGGGCTGAGCACCAGCTGCGCCCCCGTTCGCACCGCCCGCTCGCGGAACCGCTCGTCCCCGGTCGCCTCGCGCACCATCATCGGCACCGGCGGATAAAGCCGCAGCGCCTCGCGGAACACGTCGCGCGTCACCCGCAGCCGCGACAGCCCCGCGAAACTGCCGTCATACCCCGCGGCCTCCGCGGCCACCCGGTCCTGCCACTCCGGGGAAAGCGCCAGCAGATAGAGCGCCCAGGCGAGCGCCGAGGCGCTGGTCTCATGCCCCGCCAGAAAGAAGATCGCCACTTGGTCGACCATCTCGGCCGCGTCAAAGCGCTCCCCGGTCTCGGGGTCGGGCGTCGTCATGATCTTGGTCGCCAGATCGTCGGGCGCGGTACCCGCCGCGATCTCCGCCGCCCGCGTCGCCACCATCTCGCCGATCAGCCGCCGGATATCGCTCGCCGCCGCCCTGGTCGCCCGGCGATGGAACCGCGGCATCCAGCGCGGCAGCGGCAGAAAGGCCGCCAGGTTCAGGATCGGCTGGCTGCGCTGATAGTCGCGAAACCGCGCGAAGACCGCCGCCGCCACCGGCGCCTCGATCGGCAGCGAGAACAGTGTGCGAAAGATCACATCCGCCGCGACATGGCTCGTCACCGCCTCGATCTCGGTCTCGCCCGGCGCCAGCCGGGCCACCGCCGCCTGCCCGGCCGCCGCCATCGCCGGAAAGGTATCGCGCAGCCGCCCGCCCTCGAACGCCGGGTCGATGATCCGCCGCTGCCGCTTCCAGGTCGCGCCGTTGGTCAGGAACACAGAATTGCCGAGCAAGGGCCGCAACCCCTCACCCACCCGGTCCGATTTCGGGAAGTCATCGGGCCGCCGCTTCAGCACCTCCGCCACGAGATCCGGCTGGTTCAGCAGATAGCTGCGAAAGAACGGCGTTCGGAACTCGGCCATCCAGGCCCGGTAGAGCCGCTCGGGCTGCGCCGACAGGATATCCGCCCGGAACAGCCGCAGATAGCGCCAGAGCGACACCTTGTCGGCCCGCGACTCCGGCTTGGGCGGGATCATGCGGCGACCGAAGTGTATTTCGACACCGCCACCTCGATCCGAGATTTCGACGGCGCCCGCCCCGCGAACCGCGCGGCCAGCGTCTGCGGGCCGGCGGTGATGCGAAAGTAATCGTAATCCCCCGGCCGGTCGAAGGCGCAGAGATACTGGAAATGCAGCCGGAAGAACCGCCAGCGCAGCGCCCGCCACCGCTCGGGGCTCAGCGTCTGGGTGAAGGCGGCCGAAATCACCAGCGGCCAGCGCTTGCCCTCCGGCGCAACCCCCGAGACGCTCACCGGATCGCAGAGCGCAAAGGCACAGCCATCCCCGGGCGCGGTCACATCGACCCAGGCGATTTCCTCCCGCGCGGCGAGAAACGCCAGATCGGCGCGCAGCCGCGCGGCCTTCGGCAGGAAAGACACCATCGGCACCACCTGTCCCAGCGTCAGCAGCCCCAGCGCCGGGCCATCGCCCGGCACCTGCCCCGCGCGGATCAGATCGGCCAGCACCGAGATCCCCAGATGCGCGCCCGAAGAGTGTCCGACCACCAGCACCTCGTCCGTCTCCGACTGCAAAGCCGCCGCAATTGCCTTGCCAAATTCGAACATTCTAGCCTCCAGTTCCGAAGGATTCTCACCCCCGGACTGTGCCGAATATCCATAATCATGCATCAGGTAGAAAATGAAGGTTTTGCCGTCCCGGGCCTTCACCCAAGACATAAACGCATAGGCCAGACCAAGCCCGACCGGCACGCCGGGCGACCAGCCCCACGCACCAAACAGGGCAACACAGGCCCAGACCACCCCCGCCACGACACAAAATGCCGCCAGCGCCAGCGCCACCAGCGCCCCCACCGGATAGAGCGCCGCGATAACGGGCCCCTTCCTCAACCGCATCAGCCGCCACAGCGCCCCCGACCCGATATAGGCCCAGGCCGTCCGCAGCATCTGCCGATAGGTCGCCGCCAGCGTGTTCGCCATGCTGTCGCGCACGATATCCGACCAGACCAGCACCTCGACCTCGGTCTCGACCCGCGCGCCCTCGATCTCGGCGCTGACATGCCAGCCATAGGGCCCCGGCGTCCCCTTCGGGCTCAGCGACAGCGCATAGCCGGAAATCGCCGCCTGCGCCGCACCCTCCTTGCGATAGAGCTCCCGATACCGCCGGGGATGAATCGGATCATAGCCGGGGATGTAGAACACCCTCCGGCGGCGCACCTGCCGCTGATCCCCTGCCTGCTCCATGGCGAAAGCCTAGCGCGGATTTCCACCCGGCGTAAGGCTCAGCCGAGCTGCCCCAGCGCCGGAAAGGTCTCGAGCAGCCAGAACGAAAAGCTGGTGAAGGCCCCCGTCACCAGCATCAGCCCGACGATCAGCAGCAGCAGGCCCATCATCTTCTCGATCAGCCCCATGTGCCGCTTCAGCCGGTTCATCACCGCCATCGACCGCGTCAGGAACATCGCCGCCAGCAGGAAGGGGATGCCCAGTCCCGCCGCATAGACGCCCAGCAGCAGCGTGCCCCGCGCGACCGAGGCCTCGGACGCCGCCAGCGACAGGATCGCGCCCAGCTGCGGCCCGATGCAGGGCGTCCAGCCAAAGGCGAAGGCCAGCCCCAGGATATAGGCGCCAAAGGCCGACCCGCCGGTGTCGCGCGCATCAATCCGCGCCTCGCGGTCCAGAAAGGGAATGCGGAACAGCCCCAGGAAATGCAGCCCGAAGACAATGACGACAATGCCCGAGACCTTGCTGAACAGCTCCTGGTTCTGCAGGAAGAAGGCCCCCAGCATCGAGGCGGTGAACCCCAGCAGCAGAAAGACCGTAGACAGTCCCAGCACGAAGAACAGCGCCGCCAGCACCGCCTTGCGCCGGCCGGTGCCCTGGATGTCGCCGATGCTGACCCCGCTCATATAGGCGAGGTAGGGCGGCACGATGGGCAGCACGCAGGGCGACAGAAAGCTGATCAGCCCGCCGATCAGCGCCACCGTCATCGCCGGCAGAAGCCCGGCGTCTATGATGTCAATTCCGAACATACCTCGCGGCTTAGGCCATCCGCGCACCCGCGTCACGCGCCGAGATGCCGCGCCCCATCACAAGGCTGTGGACAGGCCCCCGCCCGCCGCGTAACCAATCCCCATGACCGAGATCGCCGAAACACTCGACGCCACCGGGCTGCTCTGCCCGCTGCCCGTGCTGAAGGCCCGCAAGCGGCTGAAAGCGCTGCCCGACGGCGCCGTGCTGCGGATGCTGGCCGACGACCCGGCGGCGGTGATCGACGTGCCCCACTTCTGCGCCGAATCCGGCCACACCCTGCTCGACCAGTCCGAAGCCGATGGCGCGCAGATCTACCTGATCCGCAAGGGCGGCTGATCCAGCCTCAGCCGATACGACCCACCCGGAAACCGCTGCACCGCTCGGGCGCCACAAGTCGCTCGCGCGGGTCGCCGGATCCCGCGACAGGACGTAGAACAAGGCGCATTTCCCCGTCCTCGCCGCAGGCGATGTCGAAAATGAACCAGTCACGGCCATCGGCTTCGACAAGAACGGCATGGCTGGCGCGCCCGTCCCTGTCGAACCCCAGCCGCCGGAACTGGTCGACACTCTCGCGCCCGGCCGTCTCGCAATAGGGCATCAGGACAAAGGAAGAATAGATCGCCGGAACGACGGTCTCCCATTCGTCATAGGCATCTTCATAGGAGGTCGAAAGACCGGCCCTGTTAGCGCTGGGGCGAATGGCGCTCAGGGCCTCCAGGCACAGAATGACCTGCTGTTTCAGATCCACCGGCGTTTCTCTCTGCGTCGGCTGCAATCGATCTGCCTCGCCCTGCAAGCTGTCTTCAACGCCACCTTACAAACGAAAAGCCCCGGCACAAGGCCGGGGCTTCCATCTCTTTCCGGATCAGTCCTCAGCGCGAGCCGAGCGACCACCAGCCGCGCCGCTTGGGCTTGGAGTCCTCGGATTCGGCCTCGGCGGTCATTTCCGGCTCTTTCGCGGGCGGCGCTTCCGGCTCTGCCGGAGTTTCGGCCACCGGCGCTTCCGCCACCGGAGTTTCCGCCGGCGCTTCGGCCACAGGCGTTTCCGCCACTGGCGCGACATCTGGCACCGCTTCCGGCGCAACCTCTGCGGCCACCGCTTCCGCCACCGGCTCGGCGCTCACCTCGGGCTCTGCCGCCGCCGACTTGCGCCGCGACGAGGACGCCCGGCTGGACGAGCTGCGCGACACGCGGGTCTTCTTCGGCGCAGGCTCGGCCTCGGGTTCAGCAGCCTCGGCCACCGGCTCCTCGGCCTTGGCCTCTTCCGTCTTGGGCTCGGCCTTCTTGCGCGACCGCGACCGCGTCGCCTTCTTCTTCGGGGCAGGCTCCGCCGCCTCTTCCGCGACCGGCGCGGCATCTGCATCGGCCACCACCTCGGGCGCGGCCTCTACGGTCTCGGCTGCCGCTTCCGGCGCCTCATCCGCATCGTCGCCCTCATCCGACGCGCCATTGGCCTCCTGCCCGTTGTCGCCATTCGACGACTTGCCCGACCGCCGGCGCCGCCGCCGGCGCTTGCGCTTGGGCTTGCTCTCGCCATCGCCCGAGGACTGTTCCGGCGTGGCTTCCGCCACCGCTTCGATCTCGTCCTCTTCCTCGTCGGCGATATCTTCCTCGTCGGCGTCCACCTGATCCATCAGCGAGGTATCGACCGAAATCACCGGAGCGACCTGCACCGGGATCGCCCGGGTCGCGGTCTTGAACTTCTCCATCGTGACATCCGGGCTGACCAGATGCACATCGCCCTCGATCCGCACGGCCATGCCGTATCGGGTCTCGATCTGGGCGATATGCTCGCGCTTCTGGTTCATCAGGAAGTTGGCGATGGCCACCGGGCACTTCACCAGCACCTCGCGCGACCGGTTGCGGGTGCCCTCTTCCTCGATCTGGCGCAGCACCGACAGCGCCAGGCTGTCGTCCGAGCGGATCAGACCGGTGCCGTGGCAGGCCGTGCAGGGCTGGGTCGTCGCCTCCAGCATGCCGGGCCGCAGACGCTGCCGCGACATCTCCAGCAGACCAAAGCCCGAGATGCGGCCCACCTGGATGCGCGCGCGGTCGGTCTTCAGCTTGTCCTTCAGCTTCTTCTCGACAGCGGCGTTGTTCTTGCGCTCGTCCATGTCGATGAAGTCGATGACGATCAGACCGGCAAGGTCGCGCAGACGCAGCTGGCGGGCCACCTCCTCGGCGGCCTCCATGTTGGTCTTCAGCGCGGTTTCCTCGATGGATCCCTCTTTCGTGGCCCGGCCCGAGTTCACGTCGATGGCGACCAGCGCCTCGGTCACGCCGATGACGATATAGCCGCCCGATTTCAGCTGCACGGTCGGGTTGAACATCCCGGCAAGATAGCTTTCCACCTGAAAGCGCGCGAACAGCGGCAGGTTCTCCGCATAGGGTTTCACGTTCTTCGCGTGGGACGGCATGATCATCTTCATGAAGTCCTTGGCGATGCGATACCCGCGGTCGCCCTCGACCAGAACCTCGTCGATATCACGGCTATAGAGATCGCGGATCGACCGCTTGATCAGGTCGCCTTCCTCGTAAATCTTCGCCGGCGCGATCGATTTCAGCGTCAGGTCGCGGATCTGCTCCCACAGGCGCTGAAGATATTCGTAATCGCGCTTGATCTCGGCCTTGGTGCGCTTGGCGCCCGCCGTGCGCACGATCAGCCCCGCGCCGGGTGGCACATCGATCTCGCCGGCGATTTCCTTCAGCTTTTTGCGGTCGACCGCATTGGTGATCTTGCGGGAAATCCCGCCGCCCCGCGCCGTGTTCGGCATCAGCACGCAATAGCGGCCGGCCAGCGACAGGTAGGTGGTCAGCGCCGCACCCTTGTTGCCGCGCTCTTCCTTGACGACCTGCACCAGCAGGACCTGGCGCACCTTGATGACTTCCTGGATCTTGTAGCGGCGCGGACGCGGCCGGCGCTGCGGACGCAGATCCTCGACGTCATCCTCGACCGCCACCGATTCGATGGTGTCGTCGCGCGCGGCGGCATCGTTCTCCGCCACGTCGCCGGCCTCGCCATCATGATCGTGGTCGTGGTCGTCCTCCGGCTCGGCCACCGGCGTTTCCGGCACCCGCTCCATCGGCGAGCTGCCCTCGGGCACTTCGCCCTCGCCCTCGTCCGAAAAGTCGATGGTCTGCATGCCGGTGATCTCGGTCACCGCATCCTGACCGCCGGTCGACTCGGCGGCGCTGCTGCGGCGCGATCCGCGCCGCGCGGCGCGGGCGCCTTCCTCTTCCTCGCGCGCATGCTGCGCCTCGGCATAGGCCTGCTCTTCCTCCATCAGCGCCTTACGGTCGGCGATGGGGATCTGGTAATAGTCGGGATGAATCTCCGAAAACGCCAGGAACCCGTGGCGGTTTCCGCCGTAATCGACGAAGGCCGCCTGCAGCGACGGTTCGACCCGGGTTACCTTTGCGAGATAGATGTTTCCGGCAAGCTGCCGTTTGTTTTCGGATTCAAAATCGAATTCCTCGACCTTGTTTCCGTCCACCACCACGACGCGGGTTTCCTCCGCGTGGGTGGCATCGATAAGCATTTTCTTGGCCATTTTTCCTTGATGCACAAACGCTGCCGCCCATCCCCTGGCGGGGCCGGGCGGTGCAGGATGTGTCTGATGAGGGCGACTTGAAACGCGGCGTCACAGGGCAGGCCCTCTGGCCTTCCTGACTGACAGATCAGTACTCTCGCGCGCGTCATCGCGGTTCTTCTCCGACAGACCGGGATCACCCCGGAATGCCCATACGATCCTTCGCCTTTTCGTTGCGACGAAGGTAGTTCACTGACCCTTTTCAGGGCCAAATCAGCAATTCCGAAGCCTGTCGGCGCGTTGTGCGCAGGGGGTCCGAAAAAGAGAATATCGGTCGGTTCGTGTGCGGACACACGGTGTCACCGTTCCTTTACATAAGGCCATGGGCCGGGCAAACACAATGGGCATGTTGCCGCCGCCCCGCGAATGTCGCGCGGCGGCTCGGAAACGCCCATGCAAAAGCATCGCGCCCGCTCAAAGCGCATAGAGCGCGCCGAACTTCGCCTCGAGATAATCCAGCAGCGCGCTTTCGCTCACCGGCCCGCCACTCGCCCGCTCGATCACCTCGCGCGGGGTGTAAAGCCCGCCGAAGCGTTGCAGGCTCTCGCGCAGCCAGGTGGTGGCGCCGCCGGTGTCGCCCTGTGCCAGCTGCCCGTCCAGCCCCGGCACCTCCGCCCGAAGCCGCTGATACAGACACCCGGCATGCCCAGGCTGTAGGTCGGGAAATAGCCGAACAGCCCCGCCGACCAGTGCACATCCTGCAGGCAGCCATGCGAGGGCTTGTCGACGTTATAGCCGAAGTCGGCGGCGAACCGGTCGTTCCAGGCCGCTTCCAGATCGCCCACCTGCAGATCGCCCGCCATCAGCGCGCGCTCCAGATCGAAGCGCAGCATGATGTGCAGGTTGTATTGCACCTCATCCGCCTCGGTGCGGATATAGCCCCGGTTCACCCGGTTCACCGCGGCATAGAATTCATCCGCATCCGCAATCCCGAAATCGCCGAACACCTCCGTCATCTCGCCGAACAGCCAGCCGGTAAAGGCGCGGCTGCGCCCCAGCTGGTTCTCGTAGATGCGGCTCTGGCTCTCGTGCACGCCCATCGACACGCCCTGCCCCAGCGGCGTCAGCGCATAGGCGGGGTCGATCCCCTGCTCGTAGCTCGCGTGCCCCACCTCGTGGATCGTCGAATAGATGCAGTTGAACGGATCCAGCGGATTGGTCCGCGTGGTGATCCGCACATCCGACCCCGACCCGGACGAGAAGGGATGCACCGCCTTGTCCACCCGGCCCCGGTGCAGATCGTATCCAAAGGTCTCGGCCAGCTTGCCCGCCAGACGCATCTGCGCGGCCTCGTCAAAGGCGCCCTGCACCCCCTTCGGTGCGGGCCGCTCCAGCACCGCCGCGCGCAAAGCCACCAGCCGCGGCCGCATCGCATCGAACAGCGCGGCGATCTCGCCCCCGGTCATGCCCGGCTCGTAATCAGCCACCATCGCGTCATAGACGTCGCCGCCCGCCGCCAGCGCCTGCCCCTCCTCGCGCTTCAGCGCGACGATCTGCTCCAGCACCGGCAGGAAGGCCGCCACATCCTCATCCGCCCGCGCCGTCGCCCAGACGCCATGCGCCTCCGAGGTCGCCTGCGCGATGGCCCGCGCCAGCCGCGCCGGCACCTTGTTGTTGCGCTCCCAGTCGCGCCGGATCTCGCGCAGCTGCGCCTGTCCCGCCGCATCGGGCGCCTCGGCCCGCGCCAGCCAGTCACCGATCTCGGGCGCCGTGCGCCGCGCGTGCAGCACGCCTTCGATGGCGGCCACCTCGGCCCCGCGCTGCGCCGCCGCACCTTTGGGCATGGTCGTCTCCATGTCCCAGTGCAGGCGCCCCGAGACTTGCGCCAGCGCGCAGGTGTCGCGCTGGAACGCCATCAACTCCTCGTATGCGCTCATCGCGCCACTCCTCTGATCGAAACAGCCTTGGGATAGGCCGCGAGATACCGCGCGCGAAGGATCAGCACGAAAACCACCACCGCCATCAGCTGATGGGTGATCGCCACATGCAGCGTCGCGCCCTGCAAGACCGTCACGATGCCCAGCAGCACCTGCACGCAGGTCGCCGCCAGCGCCGCGTTGAAGGCGAACCGCGTCGCCGCATGGGCGCTGCGCCGGCCCCGCGTCCAAGCAAAGATGGCAAAGGCGAACAGCCCATAGGCCACCACCCGGTGAATGAACTGCACGAGGCCCGGGCTCTCCAGGAAATTCAGCCACAGCGGCGTCACCGGGAAGGCATTCGGCGGGAACCACTGCCCGCCCATCGTCGGCCAGTCGTTATAGCTGCGCCCGGCATCGATCCCGGCCACCAGCGCGCCGATCAGGATCTGCAGAAAGGCGAAATGCATCCACCCCGTCGCCAGCCCGAACAGCCGCGCCTCCTTGGCGCGCCGCGCCTGCATCAGCTCGCGCTCGGGCCGGCCCAGCAGGAAGACATACCATGCGATGAACCCAAGAATGGCAAAGGCCAGCCCCAGATGCACCATCAGCCGGTAACTCTTGACCGAGGTGATGCCCTCGCCCTGCGTGACGCCCGAAGAGACCATCCACCAGCCGATCGCGCCCTGCGCCCCGCCGAGCACGCCGATCCACAGCAGTCGCAGCGTCCAGCCGACCGGGATCTGCCGCGCCACCAGAAAGCCGAAGAACCCCAGCGCCCAGACCAGCCCGATCACCCGGCCCAGCTGGCGGTGGCCCCATTCCCACCAGTAAATTTCCTTGAAATCCGCCAGCGTCATCCAGCCGTTCATGATGCGGAACTGGTCGATCTGCTGGTATTTGTCGAATTCCGACTGCCACTCGGCCTCGCTCATCGGCGGCAGCGCGCCCGTCACGGGCCGCCATTCGGTGATCGACAGCCCCGCGTCCGACAGCCGCGTCAGCCCGCCGACCACGATCATCGCGACGACCAGCGCGAACAGCACCATCAGCCAGGCGCGGATGCCCCGCCGCGCCCCGCCCCGGCCCTTGTCGATCAGCCCCGGCTGCGCCACCGGACGGGCCGCGCCCTGTTCCGGGACCTCCTCGAAGATGCTGCGCTTGCCGCTCATGCGTGGCTCCACGTTGATTGCCCTGCGATATCTATGGCCCGTCGCCGCCGGCGTCCAGCCGGCTCAGCCCCGTTCCTTCCAGCGGACCATCTGTCGCAGCACGCCGTGCAGCATCCGCACATCCGCCTGCGTCAGCGGCATCCGCGACCAGAGGTTGCGCAGGTTCAGCTTCATGCTCTCGGCCTTGTGGTCGGGAAAGAAGAACCCCGCCGCCGCCATCCGCTCCTCGTAATGATCGCCCAGCTTCTCGATCTCTTCGGCATTGGCCCACTCCGATCCGCCCGGCTCGCGCAGTTCGTGCACCACCTCGCCGGTCCGGCGCATCCACTCATAGGCCACCAGCAGCACGCATTGTGCCAGGTTCAGCGAGGCGAACACCGGGTTCACCGGGACCGAGATGATCGCATTCGCCCGCGCGATCTCCTCGTTCTCCAGCCCCGCCCGCTCGGGGCCGAAGACCACCGCCACCTTCTCGCCCGCCGCGATCCGCTCGGCCGCCAGCGCCATCGCCCGCTCCGGGCTCAGCACCGGCTTGGTCAGCCCGCGCGGCCGCGCCGTCGTCGCCAGCACCAGCGTGCAATCCGCCACCGCCTCGGCCATCGTCTCGGTCAGCTGCGCCTCGTCCAACAGCCGCCCGGCGCCGCTCGCCATCGCGACGGCCTTCTCGTTCGGCCAGCCGTCGCGTGGCGCGACAATCCGCATCCGGTCCAGCCCGAAATTCCACATCGCCCGCGCCGCCGCGCCGATATTCTCGCCCATCTGCGGGCGCACAAGGACAAACACAGGCGGCACGGGCTCGGTCATATCGCGGGGTCTCCGGGAAAATCCGTCCCCGTCTAATGGCCCCGGCGGCGATGGGCAAGGCGGCGGCATTTGCAAGCCCGCGCGCAACAGGCTAGAGCGGCGCGGACACGCCTCGCCAGGAGCGGACCCATGAGCACCGAAGATCGCCCGCAGCTTTACCTGATCACGCCCCCGGCCTTCGAGCTGGACACATTTCCCGACCGTCTCGCCAGCGTCCTCGACGGGGCCGAGATCGCCTGCGTCCGTCTCGACCTCGCCACCCGCGACGAGGATGACATCCTGCGCGCCGCCGACGCGCTGCGCGAAGTGACCCACGCCCGCGACGTCGCCCTGGTGATCTCGGAACACGTCCTGCTGGCGCAGCGCCTTGGGCTCGACGGCGTCCACCTGCGCGACGCCGCCCGCTCGGTGCGCGCCGCCCGCAAGACGCTCGGCCCCGACGCCATCGTCGGCAGCTTCTGCGCCGCCTCGCGCCATGACGGGATGACCGCCGCCGAAGCCGGCGCCGATTACGTCGCCTTCGGCCCGGTCGGCACCAGCGCCCTCAGTGACGGCACCCAGGCGCCCTTCGACCTGTTCGAATGGTGGTCCGAGATGATCGAGGTGCCGGTCGTCGCCGAAGGCGCGCTCAGCCTCGACACCATCCGCACCCTCGCCCCCGTGACCGACTTCTTCGGCATCGGCGCCGAGATCTGGGGCCAGGACGACGCCCTCGCCGCGCTGCGCAGCCTGTCCGCCGCGATGGGCTGAGCGGCTACAGAAACGCCCGCTCCACGAACCACCAGGCTCCCACCGCCGCAATGACCAGCGAGGCCGGCACCGCAATCGCGCGCCGGTACCAGGGCTTGCCCCCGAACCAGTAGCCCACGGCCAGGAAGGCCAGCGCGATCACCGTCAGCTGCCCCAGCTCGACACCCACGTTGAACCCTAGCAACGCCGGGATGAACTGCCCCTGCGGCAGCCCGAACTCCTCCAGCACGCTGGCGAACCCCAGCCCGTGCAGCAGTCCAAAGCAGAACACCACCACCGGCCGCCAACTGTGCAGCCGGCTGGTCAGCACGTTCTCCACCGCCACATAGGTGATCGAGGCCGCGATCAGCGGCTCGACAATCCCCGCCGGAACGCTGACCCACCCCAGCGCCCCCAGCGCCAGCGTGATCGTATGCGCGACGGTAAAGGCACTGATCTGCCACAAAAGCGGCCCCAGCCGCGTCGACAGGAAGAACAGCCCCAGCACGAACAGGATATGGTCCAGCCCCTTCGGCAGGATATGGTCGAACCCCACCGGGATATATTCGGCAAAGGCCCCCAGCGCCCCGGTCGCCCCGCCACCGCCGATCGCGATCGGCCCGCTGGTCCCGCCCGCCTCGATCAGCCCGGTAAACCCGTTCTCGACCCCCATCTGCCGCAGCACCAGCTGACCCGCGCCCGCGGGCCAGCCCAGCGTCACCACCCGCGCCCCCGCCGGAACATCGGCCCCCAGCACCAGATGCGAGGCACGGGCATAGCCCACATCCCCCACCTCCGGCACCGTCACCTCCTCCAGCCGCGGCGCCAGCGGCGCGCCATCCGCCCGCAGGTCGATCCCTTCCAGCCAGCCCGCCGCCCAGCCGCGCACCGCATCCGCCATCGCCCCGGGCGGCAACGCCCGCAGCGCATCATAGCGCGCCGCCTCCTCGGCCGAGGCAGTGTCGAGCACGCTGCCCAGGTCGATCCCCGCCACAAAGGCCTCGGCGTTCATCCGCATATCCAGCCGCGCCGCGCCACCCTCGACCGTCAGGTCGGCGATCACCGGCGTCACCTCATGCGCCGACAGCGGCGCAGTCCACAGCGCCAGACTTGACAGCACCGCCAGCAGCGTCAGCTTGAGCCGCATAAGTCCCAACGGATCGAACCCCATGCGCCGCGCCCTGCTCACCTCTGCCATCCTTGTCCTGGTGCAGACCGCCACCCAATCCGCCGCGCATGAATTCTGGGTGGAACCCGAGAAATATCAAGTCGAAAGCGGCGCCCCGCTGGTCGCCGACCTGCGCAACGGACAGAATTTTCGCGGCGCCGCGCTGGCCTATTTCCCGGCGCAAACCGCCCGTTTCGACCTCATCACCGCCACCGGCACAACGCCCGTCACCCCCCGCATGGGTGACATCCCCGCGCTCGCCACCACCGCGCCCGCCGACGGGCTGCTGGTCATCCTGCACGAAACCCGCGCCTCCACGGTGAAATACACCAAACCCGAAACCTTCGCCGGTTTCACCGCCCACAAGGATTTCCCCACCGCGCTCCAGACCCACCGCGACCGCGGCCTGCCCGAGACAGGCTTCATCGAAACCTACCGCCGCTTCGCCAAGGCGCTGGTCGCCGTCGGCGACGGCGCCGGCGCGGATGCGCCTGCCGGCATGGAAACCGAATTCGTCGCTCTGACGAACCCCTACACGGACGATCCCGCGCAGGGTCTCGCCGCCCGCCTGCTCTATCAGGGCCACCCCCGCGCGCAGGCCCAGGTGGAAATCTTCGACCGCGCGCCTGACAGCACTGTCGCCATCAGCTATCTGCGCACCGATGACGCGGGCGTGGTGCGCGTGCCCCTCATCCCCGGCCATGCCTACCTGCTCGACGCCGTGGTCCTGCGCCCGGTCAATGAGGGCGCGCCCTTTGACCCCGACACCCCGGTCTGGGAAACCCTCTGGGCCGCTATGACCTTCGCCGTGCCCTAGCCTCCGCCGGGCACCGAGACGATGCCGCCGCCCACCGCCGCCCGCACCCCCGTGGTGCCGGGGCACGAGGTCGGCATCCCCCGCGCCACCCGCACGGCCAGATAGGCGAAGGCCTGCGCCTCCAGCATGTCGCCATCCAGCCCCGCCGCCTCGACCGGCTCCACCGCACAGTCGAGCCCCGCCGCCAGCATCTCCATCAGCACCGGATTGCGCCGCCCGCCGCCCGTAACCAGCACCCGCGCCGGCGGCTTCGGGCAATGCTCCATCCCGCGCGCCACGGCGGCCGCGCACATCGCGGTCAGGGTCGCGGCCGCATCGGCGTCGCTCAGGCCCTCGACCAGCTTCGAGGCAAAGGCAAAATCGTTCCGGTCCAGCGACTTCGGCGGCATTCTTGCGAAATACCGCGCGCCCAGAAACTCTTCGAGGAGCCCTTCCGCCACCGTGCCCTGCGCCGCCAACGCGCCACCCTCATCCATCTCCAGCCCGCGCCGCGCCATCATCAGATCGTTGACCGGCGCATTCGCCGGGCCGGTGTCGAAGGCCAACAAGGCGCCCGGTTCCTCCGGCGCGCTGCGCGCAGGGTCGATCCAGGTGATATTGCCGACCCCGCCCAGATTGAGGAAGCACAGCGGGTTCTCCGCCCCCATCCACTTCGCACAGGCAAAGTGGAAAAATGGCGCCAGCGGAGCCCCTTCGCCGCCCATCCTCACGTCGTCGCTGCGGAAATCCCAGACCACCGGCACCCCCAGCGCCCCGGCCAGCGCGGCCCCGTCGCCGACCTGCAGGGTGCCGCGCCCCCGCGGATCATGCGCCAGCGTCTGGCCGTGAAAGCCGACGATATCGACCCCCTCGAACTCCTTCAGCGCCTCGAAATGCGCAACATCCACGACATCCCCCGCCAGGTCGACCTCGGCCCCCTCCCAGCGCCCCAGCGCGGCCCGCAGGATCGCCCGCTCCTGCGGCAGATATGTCCTGTAACCGCTTGGCCCGAAACCGGAAATGCCGATCCCGTCGGTCTCGACCACCGCCGCGTCCACCCCATCCAGCGAGGTGCCGCTCATCGCCCCCAACGCGCGCAGCACACCCGTCCGCGCAATGGCCTCATTCATGGCCTTTTCCTTTGCCCGCCCCATAACTATACACTGCCCCGCGCACCCAAGCAGAGGCAAGCCATGACCTACCACCCCAAATCGGATTTCATCGCCATCATGATGGAACGCGGCTATCTGGCCGACTGCACCGATTATCAGGGTCTCGACGAGGCTCTGCGGGTGCCGGGCCGGCCCGCCTACATCGGCTATGATGCCACCGCCAAGTCGCTGCACGTCGGCCACCTGCTCAACATCATGATGCTGCGCTGGTTCCAGAAGACCGGGCACAAGCCGATCACCCTGATGGGCGGCGGCACCACCAAGGTCGGCGATCCGTCGTTCCGCTCGGACGAGCGCCCGCTGCTGACGCCCGCCGCGATCGACGACAACATCGCCAGCATGAAGAACGTCTTCGCCAAATACCTCGCCTATGGCGATGGCGCTTCCGACGCGATCATGCTCAACAACGCCGAATGGCTCGACGGGCTGAACTACCTCGAGTTCCTGCGCGACATCGGCCGGCACTTCTCGGTGAACCGGATGCTATCCTTCGAGTCGGTCAAATCCCGGCTCGACCGCGAACAGTCGCTGTCGTTCCTCGAATTCAACTACATGATCCTCCAGGCCTATGACTTCCTCGAGCTGAACCGCCGCTATGGCTGCATCCTGCAGATGGGCGGCTCGGACCAGTGGGGCAACATCGTCAACGGCATCGACCTGACCCGCCGGGTGCTCGACCACGAGATCTACGGGCTCACCTCGCCGCTGCTGACCACCTCGGACGGGCGCAAGATGGGCAAGAGCCAGGGCGGCGCCATGTGGCTGAACGCCGACATGCTCTCGCCCTACGAATTCTGGCAGTTCTGGCGCAACACCACCGACGCCGATGTCGGCCGCTTCCTCAAGCTCTATACCGAGCTTCCGGTCGAGGACTGCGACCGCCTCGCCGCGCTGGCCGGGTCCGAGATCAACGAGGCCAAGGTCGTGCTGGCCAACGAGGTCACCACCCTCTGCCACGGCGCCGAGGCGGCTGCGGCGGCCGAGGCCACCGCGCGCGAGGTCTTCGAAAAGGGCGGCATCGGTGAGGATCTCCCGACGCTCAGCCTCACCCCCGAAGAGGTCGGCAGCGGCATCTCGATCGTTCAGGTCATCGTGCGCGCCGGGCTCGCCAAGTCGGGGAAAGAGGCCAAGCGCCTGATCGCCGAGAATGGCGCCCGGATGGACGACGCTCCGCTGACCGACGCGGGCCTGATGCTCGACGCGGCCGCACTGGCCTCGCCGGTCAAGCTCTCTGCGGGCCGCAAGCGCCACGCCCTCGTACAGATCGGCTAAAGCAGAGCCTCCGCCAGCGCGATCAGCGCGAAGGGCGCAGACAGCACCAGGAACACCAGCAGCGCCGCGGCCCGTGTGGGCCGCGGCGCTGTCGCCTTGATCTTGCGGATGTGTCGTGTTGGCATCCGAATCCATTAACCACATCTTAGGTTAAGGGCCGGTAAACAGGCGCCATGACACCCGCGCCGATTCCCCTGCAACAGCACCCGAACTTCGCCGCCGCCCTCACGCTGCTGGGCCGGCCCCCGCTGACCCTTGCCAATGGCCACCTTATGCTCACCCGCCCGTTCCCCGGTGGGCTGCGCCTCAACCTGCTCTCGCGCGCGGCCCTTTCCGCGCCCGAGGCGCTGCCCGATCTCCTCGGCCCCCATCGCGCGCCGCTGATCCTGTCGCCCGAACACCCCGCGCCCGGCCTCGCCCGCCTTGGCGCGGTGCCGCTGATGACTCCGGCCACCCTCGCCGAAATTCCGCTCGCCGACCCCGGGACGATGCGCGCCGCGCTGCACCCGAAATGGCGCAACCGTCTGAAACAGGCCGAATCGCTGAACCTTCGCGTGACGATCCAGCCGATGCCTCCCGACCCCATGCACTGGCTGCTCGCCGCCGAAGACGCACAACGCCGCGCCCGCCGCTACCGCGGCTGGCCCCGGATGCTCACGGTGGGCTTTGTCGCCGCCAACCCCAGCCAGGCGCGCCTCTTCACCGCCCACCGGAACGGCGCGCCGCTTGCCGCGATGCTCTTCCTGCGCCACGGCGAGGCCGCGACCTATCACATCGGCCATACCACCGGCGACGGCCGCGCCGCCTCGGCCCATACGCTGCTGATGTGGCAGGCGATGCTCTGGCACGCGGCGCGCGGCTGCCGCAGCCTCGACCTCGGCCTGATCGACACCGACCGCGCCGCCGGTCTCGCCCGTTTCAAGCTCGGCGCCGGCGCCGTGCCACGTACGCTGGGCGGCACCTGGGGCTGGTGGCCCCGCCTCGGCCCGCTGCTCGCGCCGCTGGCCCGGCTCGACGCCACGATGGCAGGACAGGAACACCCTCTGCCTGCTTCTTCTCTTTCCTAAATACTCAAATACCGCAGGCGCTCAGGCCGAAGCTTTTTCCTCAAGCTCCAGCCACTCTTCCTCGGCCGCCGACAGCTTGCCCTGCCGCTCGGCCAGCGCATCGCTCGCCTTGCGGAACTTGGCCGGCTCGCGCGCATACAGCTCGGGATCGGCCAGCAGCCCGGCCAGCTTGGCGATCTCCGCCTCCAGCCGGGCGATCTCGTCCGGCAGCGCCTCCAGCCGGTGCTTCTCGGTAAAGGTCAGCCCCGACTTGCCCGCCTGCGGCTTCGGCTTCTCCGCCGGGGCAGCCACCGCGCGCGGCTTCCCTTCTGGGGTCTCATCGACCTCGCGGCGCTGCGACTGGTAATCGCTCCATCCGCCAGCATAGACCACCGCGCGGCCCTGGCCCTCCAGGGCCACGGTCGTCGTCGCCACCCGGTCCAGGAAATCGCGGTCGTGGCTCACCAGAAGCACGGTGCCGTCGTAGTCGTCCAGCACCTCCTGCAGCAGATCCAGCGTCTCGACGTCCAGATCGTTGGTCGGTTCGTCCAGCACCAGCAGGTTGCTCTGCCGCGCCATCAGCCGGGCCAGCAGCAGCCGCGCCTTCTCGCCGCCCGACAGCGCCCGCACGGGCGCGCGCGCCTGCGATTCGTCGAACAGGAAATCCTTGAGATAGCCCACCACATGGCGCGGCGTGCCGCGCACCATCACCTGATCGGCCCGCCCCGAGACCCTCGCCTCTGGGTCGTTGGTCAGCGAATCCCACAGCGTCATCTCCGGGTCCAGCGCCGCCCGCGCCTGATCGAAGACAGCCACCTCCAGGTTGGTGCCCTGCCGCACCGTGCCGCTGTCCGGCGCGATCTCGCCCAGCAGCAGCTTCAGCAGCGTGGTCTTGCCCACGCCGTTCGGCCCCACCAGCGCCACCCGGTCGCCGCGCAGCACGGTCAGCGAGAAATCCCGCACGATATCGGTGTCGCCGAACCGCTTCGAGACGCCCTTTGCCTCGATCACCAGCTTGCCCGAAGGCGCCGAGGACTCAAACGCAAGATCCGCCGTGCCCTGCCGCCGGATCTGCCCGGCGCGCTCGGCCCGCAGGTCCTGCAAGGCCCGCACCCGTCCCATGTTCCGCTTGCGCCGCGCCGAGATGCCCTCGACCGCCCATTTGCCCTCGGCCTTGATCAGCCGGTTCAGCTTGTGGCGCTGCTGGTCCTCTTCCTCCCAGACGGTATCGCGCCAGGCGTCGAATGCATCGATCCCCTTCTCCTGACGCCGCACGATTCCCCTGTCGATCCAAAGCGTTGCACGCGCCAGTTCACGCAGGAAGGCGCGATCGTGGCTGATCATGACAAAGGCGGCACGGGTCGCGGCCAGCTCGTCCTCCAGCCAGCGGATCGCATGGATGTCCAGGTGGTTCGTCGGTTCGTCCAGCAGCATCAATTCCGGCTCGCGCGCCAGCAGGCCGGCCAGTGCCGCGCGCCGCCGCTCGCCGCCGCTGGCCGTGGCGACCGGACGGTCGGGGTCGAACTTCAGCCCCTCGGCCGCCCGCTCCACCCGATACATCTCGCCCGGCTCCAGCCCGCGCGCGGCGAAGGCGCCCAGCGTGTCGAACCCGGTCATGTCCGGGTCCTGCTCCATATAGCCGACCGCCGTGCCCGGCGCCGCGATCACATCGCCCGCGTCCGGCTCGACCAGCCCGGCCATCACCTTCATCAGCGTCGATTTTCCCGACCCGTTGCGCCCCACCAGCGCCACCCGGTCGCCCTGCTGGACAACCAGATCCAGCCCCTCGAACAGGGGATTGCCGCCAAAGGTCAGCGAGATGCCATTGAGTTGCAGAAGAGGTGCGCGTGCCATGCCCGCCAGCTATCCCGCCGCCGCGGGGGCGTCAACGGGCCTCGCCCTGCGCCACCGCCCGCAGCAGCCGCTGCCGCGCCGGCGGAATCGCCCCGATCTCCAGACCGGTGAAGACGTGCAGCGTGTTCATCTGCCGGTCGATCACCGCATGGTCGCTGACCCAGCCGCCCATACCGAGATACGTCCGCAGCAGCGGCGGCATCCGCAGCAGCGCCTTCTGCGGATCGGGCCGTCGCCGCAGCCGCGCGGCAAAGCGGAAGACATCGGGCGCCTTGACCCGCGGCCACCAGCGCCGCGGCGCCAGATGCCGCGCCTTCAGCATGGCGAAGGTGTCGAGGTAATCCTCTGTGCGTGTGCCCGCGAAAGACGAGCAGCCGAACAGCATCGCCACCCCGTTGTCATCGACAAAGCGCGTCAGCGCCCCCCAGACCACCCTCAGGATATCGCCGTCGCTGCAATCGGGATGGATGCAGAACCGCCCCAGCTCGGCCATTCGCCCCTCGAACCCGGCCAGCGCCGACAGCTCGTAGAACTGCGCCGAATAGCTGCGGCCCACCTCCGCGCCGCCCTCCAGCAACAGAAGCCGGCAGCAGGCCACAAGCCGTCCAGAGGCCGTCTCGCGCACCAGCAGATGGGTGCAGAGCGAATCGAAATCGTCGCCATCCTCGCCCGCCAGCCCGAAACACAGGCCGCGCAGCGCCCGCGCCTCGGCGATATCGGCGGGGCCCGTCGCCTCACCGGCGGAATAACGCCCACGCAGGAACAATGGCATCTTGGGCACGCGCGAGAGACCTCTCAGGTTCCTGGCAACAAGGGTAGATGCCTCCCCCTCTATGCACAAGATGTGACAGGTCCGCGACGGGCGGGCGTCAGTTGTTCAGAAGCTGGCCCGGTCCGATCCGGCCAAGGTTGCCCAGAAGCTGCCGCAGCAGGCCGCGTTCCGATTCGCCGGAATCGGTCACGCGCTTCTCCAGCGGAATCACGCGGCCGTCTTCCAGCCCGTACCGCTCGATATTGGCGACCCGGTCACGGCTGTCGAAGGTGATCGCCACCAGCTCGCGCGACACGACCTGCGGCGCCCGCGCCCCATAGTGGCGCACCCGCGAGGCGACATAGTAGTAGCCGCCCTTGTCCAGCACGCCCGAGGTGCCCGGTGTGCCGATCTTCTCGGTCACGCTCTCGCGCGTGTCAGAGCCGACCTGGATCTTGGCAAGGTCTTCGGGCAGCGGCACATACCCGTGGTCCCGGTAGCTGGCCACACAGGCGGAGATACCGATAACCAGCCCGCCAATAAGGGCCATCCGGCACAACCGTTTGAACTGAAACGTTAGCGGAAGCATGGATGCCCTCTTGCCTTGGCCGTCTGCGGCTTCTATCCGATTACCGGCTCTGGGCCATCTGTTCAAGAAACGAAAGCGGCGAAATGACCGGCAAGTCTCTATTCCGCGTCTCCGACCTCGATCAGAACGCGCCAACACCCTTCGATCTGCGCCCCGACGCGGCCACCATGGCCGCGCTGGCCGAGGAACTCGGCCTGCAGGGTCTGCGCAAGCTCAGCTTCAGCGGACAGATTTCCGCCGCCGGCAGGCGCGACTTCGTGCTGACCGGGCGGCTTGGCGCCACCGTGGTGCAGCCCTGCGTGGTCACGCTCGAACCGGTGACCACCCGGATCGACACCGACGTGCGTCGCACCTACCTCGCCAATATGCCCGAACCCGAGGGCGAAGAGGTCGAGATCCCCGAGGATGACACGATCGAGCCGCTGCCATCGACCATCGACCCCGCCGCCGTCATGGCCGAGGCTCTGGCCCTGGCCCTGCCGCTCTATCCCCGCAAGGACGGTGTCGCGCTCGGCCCGGCCAATTTCACCGAGCCCGGCGGCGAGGCGATGACCGACGAAGACGCCCGCCCCTTCGCCGGCCTGGCCAATCTGCGCGACCGGCTCAGGGACAAGGACTGACGCGACGAAATAGGCCTTGCACTAGGGCCAATTCGCAGTATTTTCGCGCGCTCATCGGATTTTCGGTTGGACAATGCGCGGCCCCCGGCCTAAACGCACGTCACGCCGCAGGTAACGCAACAGTAAGGGCGACGGCATCCGTGCCGACCCCGATCAGACAAGGGTTGAGACATGGCTGTCCAACAGAACAAAGTATCCAAATCGCGCCGCAACAAGCGCCGGTCGCATGACGCCCTCGTGGCCGCGAATCCCAACGAGTGCCCGAACTGTGGCGAACTCAAGCGGCCGCACCACATCTGCGCCGCCTGCGGTCACTACGACGACAAGGAAGTCGTGGCACAGGCAGACGAGATCGAGCTGGAAGAAGACGCGGCCTGATCCGGCGCGGCGGGCCCCTGAATGACAGCCCAGGCTGACACCCAAGGACCAGACGACCGCCGCATCCTGATATCGGTGGACGCCATGGGCGGTGACAACGGCGCAGAGGCCGTGATCGCCGGCATGGCGAAATCCGCCGAAAAGAATCCGGACATCGGATATATCCTCCACGGCCCCCGGGCCGAGCTGGAGCCTCTTGTCGCGCGCGCCGGCATCTCCGAGCGCATCCACGCCTGGCACGACGTCTCGGGCGTGGTGACGATGGAGGACAAGCCTTCCCACGTGGTCCGCCACGGCGCCGGCACCTCCATGTGGTCGGCCATCGATTCGGTGCGCGACGGCGAGGCCAAGGCCGCCGTCTCCTGCGGCAACACCGGCGCGCTCATGGCGATCTCGACCATCCGCCTGCGCCGCCTGCCCGGCGTGAACCGCCCCGCCATCGCGATTCTCTGGCCTTCGCTGAACCCCCAGGGCTTCAACGTCATGCTCGACGTCGGCGCCGACGTGCGCGCCGATGCCCGCGACCTGCTGCAATTCGCGCTGATGGGCGCCTCCTACGCGCGCAACGGCATGAACGTGCCGCGCCCGCGCATCGGCCTGCTGAACGTCGGCACGGAAGAGCACAAGGGCCGCCCCGAGCTCAAGGAAGCCCAGGCGCTGATCGCCCGCTATGCCGAAATCGGCCGCTTCGACTTCGTCGGCTTCGTCGAGGGCAGCGACCTGCCCGGCAAGACCGCCGATGTCATCGTCACCGACGGCTTCACCGGCAACGTCGCGATCAAGACCGGCGAGGGCACCGCCAACATGATCACCGACCTGCTGCGCGAATCGTTCAAATACTCGATCCTCTCGCGCTTTGCCGCCCTGCTGGCCCTGCCCGCGCTCGGCCGCCTGAAAAAGCGCGTGGATCCCCGCCGCGTCAACGGCGGCGTCTTCCTCGGCCTCAACGGCACCGTCGTGAAATCGCACGGCAAGGCCGACGCCACCGGCGTCTCGGCGGCGATCAAGCTGGCCTTCCAGCTCGCGCAGTCGGGCTTTGCCGAAAAACTCGCCGCGCGGGTTGCATCCGTGGAAGAGCTTGCCCAAGATGGCGCCGAACTGCCCGAAAAGCCGGCAGGTGAACATAACGAAGGTCAGGCATGACTCTACGAGCCGTGGTGAGGGGGGTGGGTCATTACCTGCCCCAGCGTGTGGTTCCGAATTCCGAATTCGAGGCCCGTCTCGACACGACCGACGAATGGATTCGCAGCCGCTCGGGCATCGAGCGCCGCCACTTCGCCGCCGAAGGCGAAACCACCTCTGATCTCGCCACCCATGCCGCCCAGGCCGCGCTGGCCGACGCCGGCATGCAGGCGGATGAGATCGACACGATCATCCTCGCCACCTCCACCGCCGATTTCACCTTTCCCTCCGCCGCCACCATGGTGCAGGCCCGCCTCGGCATGACCGGCGGCTTCGCCTTCGACGTTCAGGCAGTCTGCGCCGGCTTCGTCTATGCGCTGGCCAACGCCAATGCGCTGATCGTCTCGGGCCAGTCCCGCCGCGTGCTGGTCATCGGCGCCGAAACCTTCAGCCGCATCATGGACTGGACCGACCGCTCGACCTCGGTGCTCTTCGGCGACGGCGCCGGCGCGCTGGTGCTCGAGGCGCAGGAGGGCGCGGGCACCCCGGCCGACCGCGGCATCCTCGCCACCGACCTCCATTCCGACGGCCGCTACCGCGACCTGCTCTACGTCGACGGCGGCGTCTCGACCCAGACCACCGGCTACCTCAGGATGCAGGGCAACCAGGTCTTCCGCCACGCGGTCGAGAAACTCGCCGCCACCGCCGAAACCGCGCTCGAAAAGGCCGGGCTGACCAGCGCCGATATCGACTGGATCGTGCCCCACCAGGCCAATATCCGCATCATCCAGGGCACCGCCAAGAAGATGGGCCTCCCGATGGAACGCGTGGTCGTCACCGTCCAGGACCACGGCAACACCTCGGCCGCATCGATTCCCCTCGCCCTCTCGGTGGGCAAGGCCCGCGGCCAGATCCGCCAAGGCGACCTGCTCGTGACCGAGGCAATCGGCGGCGGCCTTGCCTGGGGCGCCGTGGTGCTGCGCTGGTAATTTCGCCCTGAACCGGCATTCAACTGTCATTTCAAGGCCCTGTGATTCATTCACATTGACAGCGAATTTCCCGCTCCCCTATTGTCTTTGAGGCAAACAGGGGATTGGCGATGGGCGATAAGACTCTCACCAGGATGGATCTGAGCGAAGCGGTGTTCCGCGAAGTCGGTTTGTCGCGGAACGAAAGCGCCCAGCTGGTCGAGCGGATGCTCGAGCATATGTCCGATGCGCTGGTCCGGGGCGAGCAGGTCAAGATCTCCTCCTTCGGCACCTTCAGCGTGCGCGAGAAATCCGCCCGCGTCGGGCGCAATCCCAAGACCGGCGAAGAGGTGCCGATCCAGCCCCGCCGCGTGCTGACCTTCCGGCCCTCGCACCTGATGAAAGACCGCGTCGCCGCCGGCAACAAGAAGTAAGCACCATGACGAAATCGCCGGATGCCTTCCGCACCATCAGCGAGGTGGCCGACTGGCTGGGCGTACCCGCCCACGTTCTCCGCTTCTGGGAAAGCAAGTTCACCCAGGTGAAACCGGTCAAGCGCGCCGGCGGCCGCCGCTATTATCGCCCCGCCGACATGCAGCTGCTCGGCGGCATCAAGGCGCTGTTGCACAACGATGGGATGACCATCAAGGGCGTGCAGAAAATGCTGCGCGAACAGGGCATTGGCAAGGTTTCCTCCATGTCCCCGCCGCTTGAAACCGACCTCGAGTCCAGCATCGAGATCGAAGCCGAAGACATCGAGGTCACGTCCGAGGCGCCGGAGTCGAAGGTTCTGCCCTTCAAGGCCCGCCAGGCCGGTGCCGCCGCGCCTGAGCTGCCGTTTGACACCGAGCCCGCCGAAGCGGAAGCCGAAGAACCGGATGCGCCCGCCGTCGCCGCAGCCCCCGAGCCCGAGCCCGAGGCCCCTGCCGAAGAGCCGGCCCCCGTGGCCGCCAGGACGCCGGAAGGCCCCCGCCTGCCCTCCTTCCTGCACCGCGCCAAGCCCGAAGCGGACGCCGCCGAACCGGCCCGTCCGCGCGCCCGCGCCGTCGATGCGCCCGACCCGCCGCCCGATTCCGAGATCGAGGCCGCCCCCGGAATCCTCAGCCGCCTCACCGGTCTCGACCGGCTCGACGCCGCCCAGGCGCGCGATCTGGCCCCCGTGGCGCAGGCGCTGCGCGCCTGGCTGGCCCAGGCTGGCGGCGCCCGCGCGCTCTGAAGGCAAATCGCTTGTGATTCCCTCTTGTTCCCGGCTTCAAAACCGGTATGTAACCCCCATCGTCGGGCTATGGCGCAGCCTGGTAGCGCGTCCGTCTGGGGGACGGAAGGTCGCAGGTTCAAGTCCTGCTAGCCCGACCAATACACGCCGACGATACCGCCGCGCCATCCCGGCCAGAAATGGGGGATCGGCGTGACCGGTGTATTTCCGAACCAGACCATCGTCGAGATGATCGCGCGCGGCGCCATCCGCGCCGACCACGCCATCGACCCCGCGCAGGTGCAGCCGGCCAGCCTCGACCTGCGACTCGGCACCACCGCCTACCGCGTCCGCGCCTCCTTCCTCGCCGGACAGGGGCGCAGCGTCGCCTCGCGCCTCGAAGAGTTCGAGATGCACCGCATCGACCTCTCCCAGGGCGCGGTGCTTGAAAAGGGCTGCGTCTACCTCGTCCCGCTGATGGAATCGCTGGCCCTGCCCCCGGGCGTCCTCGCCGTCGCCAACGCCAAGAGCTCGACCGGACGGCTCGACCTGCTGACCCGCACGATCACAGACGGCGGCACCGAATTCGACCGCATCCCCGACTCCTACAGCGGTCCGCTCTACGCCGAAATCTGCCCGCGCTCCTTCTCGGTGTTGGTCCGCGCGGGCATGCGCCTGAACCAGATCCGCTTCCGCGAAGGCCAGGCCGTCCTCTCCGACGACGACCTGCGCGCGCTCCACGCCCGGACCCCGCTGGTCGACGGCCCCGCGGTCATCCAGGACGGCCTCGGCTTCTCGGTCGACCTCGCGCTCGACGGCGGCCTCGTCGGCTACCGCGCCAAGCCTCATACCGGCGTGATCGACCTCGCGAAAATCGGCCATTACGATCCGGCCGAATACTGGGAAGAAATCCGCACCCACAGCCGCCAGATCATCCTCGACCCCGGCGCCTTCTACATCCTCGTCAGCCGCGAGGCGGTAACCATCCCGCCGCACTACGCCGCCGAGATGGCCCCCTATCTCGCCATGGTGGGCGAATTCCGCGTCCATTACGCCGGTTTCTTCGACCCGGGCTTCGGCTTTGCCGAGGCCGGCGGCGCAGGCTCGCGCGGCGTGCTCGAGGTGCGCTGCCACGAGGCGCCCTTCGTGCTGGAACACGGCCAGGTCGTCGGCCGGCTGGTCTATGAGCGCATGGCCGCAGTCCCGACCCAGCTCTACGGCACCGGCATCGCCTCGAACTATCAGGGCCAGGGCCTGAAACTCGCCAAGCATTTCAAGGCATAACGGACAGCTCCTCACCCGGAGCCACCGGCCCGATGGCAAACTCCCGCCCACGCCCGCGGCAGCAAGGAACGCTCCTGCCCCCCAAGCCGTTTAATTCCGCAAGTCGCCGCACTGTTCGCGGCGCATGTCAGGAGTAAACGATATGAGCTTTACCAAACCCCTCGCCGCCGCAGCCGTGCTGATGGCGATGGCCGTCCCCGCGTCGGCGCTGACCGCCAATGCCACCACCGACCTCAACCTGCGCGCGGGTCCCGGCAACATGTATCCGATCCAAGGTGTCATCGCCTCCAGCGCAGAGGTTGACGTGCAGGGCTGCATCGCCGGCTCGGAATGGTGCAAGGTCACCTACAACGGAACCGAAGGCTGGGCCTATTCCGCCTATCTGACCTCCACCTACGAAAGCAATCCGGTTGTCGTCTATGACAACATGCAGCGTCTCAACCTGCAGGAAATCGACCCGGTCAACATCGACCGCAATCCGGCCAAGACCTTCACGCCCTCGGGCGCGCTGATCCTCGGCCAGCCCACCAGCGTGCCGATCGTGATCGACGACAACGTCGCCGTCCAATACGTCCGCGCCAATCCGGTCGAGCCGATCTATCTCGAAGGCGAAGTCGTGGTCGGCGCCGGTATCCCGGAAAACGTCACGATCTACCCGGTTCCGGATACGACCTATCAATACGTCAACGTGAACGATCAGCTGGTTCTGGTCGAACCCGGCCAGCGCCGCATTGTGCAGGTTCTTCGCTGATCCCATCCAGCCAGACCCGCACCCGGCCCCGGCTTAAATGCCGGGGCCTTCTCTTGTCCCTCGGCAGCAAGCCAGTATAACCGACCGGCGCGAGACCCATTCCTCGCGCAGGACGGACCCTATGCGAACCAGAAAAGACCGTATCCGACACGCGCTCCTGTTCGAGCTGATCGCCCTGGCGATCATCACCCCCTTCGGCGGCTCGGTCTTTGAGGTCTCGACGCTGGATTTCGGCGTGGTCGCCGTGGTCAGCACCACCACCGCCATGCTCTGGAACTACGTCTTCAACCTGGGCTTCGACCACGCGATGCTGCGCTACCGTGGCACGGTCCGCAAATCCGTCGCCATCCGAGTCCTGCATGCCGTTGCTTTTGAGTTCGGCCTGCTGGTCCTGCTGGTGCCCTTTATCGCCTGGTATCTCGCCGTCCCGCTCTGGACCGCCTTCCTGATGGACGTGACGATCGCCGGCTTCTACCTGGTCTACGCCTTCGCCTTCAACTGGCTCTACGACACCGTCTTCCCGCTGCCCGAAACGGCCCGCGCCTGAGGCTCACTCGTCAAACAGCTCCGGCTGCCCGACGATCTCGTCGTCCTCTTCTTCGGGCTCGCTCTGCCCCAGGCTGAAGGCCCCTGGCGGCGGCCGATTTTCCAGCAGCCCGGCGGCGCGCAGCTCCTTGACCCCGGGCAGATCGCGCGCGCTTTCCAGTCCGAAATGGTCCAGGAACGTGGGCGTCACCACAAAGGTCACCGGTCGCCCCGGCGTCATCTTGCGCCGCCCCAGCCGGATCCACTCCATCTCCAGCAGCTGGTCGATGGTGCCGCGCGACACCGAAACGCCGCGGATCTCCTCGATCTCGGCCCGCGTCACCGGCTGGTGATAGGCGATGATCGCCAGCGTCTCGATGGCCGCGCGGCTCAGCTTGCGCGTCTCCACCGTTTCCTTCTGCATCAGAAACCCGAGGTCCGGCGCCGTGCGGATGGCCCAGGCGTCATCCACCTTGACCACCCGCACCCCGCGCCCCTCGTACCGCTTGCGCAGCCGCACCAGCGCCTCGGCCGCGTCGCAGCCCATCGGCATCCGCGCCTCCAGATCGCGCACCGTGACCGGCGCGGCCGAGGCAAAGAGCATCGCCTCGACCATGCGCTCCTGCTCACCCTCGGGCGGCGCCGCGAACAGCGATTTTTCTTCTTCCTCAACCGGTTCAGTCACGAAACTCATGTCCTCTTGCGCACCTGGATCGGTGCGAAGGTCGCCGTCTGGCGGATCTCAAGCTGGCCCTGCTTTACCAGCTCCAGCGAGGCGGCAAAAGTCGCCGCCGTGGCCGAGCGCCGCTTGACCGGGTCCATCTCCCAGCCCTCAGGCAGATAGGACATGATCTCGGTCCAGTCCCCGGCATAGCCGATCAGCCCGCGCATCCGCTCGAGCGCCTGCTCCATGGTAAAGACCGAATCCCGGTCCATCACGAAGGGGCGGAACTCGTCGCGTGTGCGGATGCGGGCATAGCCCTGCATCAGGTCCAGCAGCGTCGCGGTGAACTTCACCGTGCGGATGCGCATCACATCCTCGCTCTGCCCCCGTGCAAAGACATCGCGCCCCAGCCGGTCGCGCGCCATCAGCCGCGCCGCCACCTCGCGCATTGCCTGCAACCGCTCCAGCTGGAACGCCAGATGCGCAGCCAGATCCTCCCCTGACGGCCCTTCCTCGGCCGGATCGGGCGGCAGCAGCAGCCGAGATTTCAGGAACGCCAGCCAGGCCGCCATCACCAGATAATCGGCCGCCAGCTCGATCCGCAGCGCCTTGGCCTTCTCGACAAAGGACAGATACTGCTTGGCGAGCTCCAGCACCGAGATCTTGCGCAGATCCACCTTCTGCGTCCGCGACAGCGTCAGCAACAGGTCAAGCGGCCCCTCGAAGCCCTCGACATCGACGATCAGCGCCTCGGCGGCAAGGCGGTCGGCAACCGAGACGGTGTCTTCCTGAAAGCTGTCCTCAGCCATAAACCTGTCCGCGCATCAGGCGGGCAAGCTCGGCTTCTGCGGCGTCAATGTCAAGCGGTGCGGGCGCACGGCGCGCCGCCAGCGCGGCCTCTGCGCGGGCCGCCGCCGCCGGCCCCATGCGCCCCGCCGCCCCGGCCACCGCGGCCCGGTCGGCCAGCGTGGCGTTGCACAGCAAAACCACGTCGCAACCCGCCGCAATGGACTGCGCCGACAGCTCGGCCAGCGACCCCGACAGCGCCTTCATCGAGATATCGTCGGTCATGATCAGCCCGCCGAACCCGATCTGCTCGCGGATCAGCGCCATCATCCGGGGCGAAATCGTCGCCGGCTTGTCGTCGATGGCCGAATAGACCAGATGCGCCGTCATCCCCATCGGCAGATCGTTCAGCGCCCGGAAGGCGGCGAAATCGGTATCGTCCAGCGCCTCCGGGTCGGCATCCACATGCGGCAGGTCGTAATGGCTGTCCTGCGTCGCGCGCCCGTGGCCAGGGATATGCTTCAGCACCGGCAGCACACTGCCCTCCAGCATCCCCTCGGCCGCCGCCCGCCCGATCGCCGCCACCGTCGCCGGATCGCTGCCGTAACAGCGGTTCTTCAGGAAATCATGCGTCTCCGGCCCAGCCAGATCGACCATAGGCGCACAGTTGCCGTCGATGCCGAGCGCCCGCAGCTCATGAGCAATCAACCGATAGCGCAGATACATCGCTCGCGCCGCCGCGTCCCCGGCGCGCTGGACATGCTCCAGCGGCGGCAGCCAGACCCGCGCCAGCGGCGCGCGCAGCCGCTGCACCCTTCCGCCCTCCTGATCGATCAGGATCGGCGCCTCGCGCCCCACCGCCGCCCGCATGTCGTCGCACAGCGCGCGGATCTGTTCCGGCGTCTCGAGGTTGCGCGCGAAGAGGATGAACCCGAAGGGATCGGCCTCGCGGAACAGCGCGGTCTCGTCCGGCGTCAGCCGCAGCCCCTCGGCGTCGAGGATCGTTGCGCCGAAACTCACCGCGTGGTCACCGGGATGCAATCGGCCTTCTCGGCGGCCAGCACCGCGCAGAACCGCCGCGCATCGGCGATCTCCTCGAACCCCATTGCCCGCAGCCGGTAAAAGGTCTTGCCGCCGCTGGTCGCCTTCTGCACCAGCCGCATCTTGTCGCCCAGATAGTCGCCGAAGCGCACGTTCAGCTTGTCCCACTCGGCCCGGGCGATTTCGGGTGACTCGAACGCCCCCAGCTGCGCCAGCTTGGTGCCCGGCGGCACATTGTCGGGATCGGCCTCGCGCACCTCGCCGGTAAAGCGCACGCTGTCGCCCTCTTCCAGCTCTTCCGCCATCATCGAGGCCAGCTTCTCGGGCCGCACCTTGGGCCGCAGCGACCGCGCCAGCCCCGGTCCTTCGACGGCCGTCGCCTCCACCGGCGTGGCGTCCGCGCCAAGCGGCGCGGGCTGCACGATCTCGCCCGCCGCGCCTTCGGTCTGGCCCGCTTCGGCCGCATCGCCCGCGATCAGCTGCTGCACCAGAGCATCGACCGAGGCATTGGTCAGCTCTTCCTGCGTCATCGGCGGCGCGCTCTCGGCGCGTTTCGCCCGGTCCTCGTCGCTCAGCTGCACCGGCTTCGGCGCCAGCTTGATGCGCTCGGCCACAGGGGCCGCAATGCCCTGCGCCGCCACCGCATTCACCGACAGCCCCTGATTGTTGGCCATCTCGCCGCCCGGGTCCTTCGGCGCCACGCGCATCGGCCCCTCGATCGCCCGCACCACCGGCACGCCGCTCACGTCCCGCACCCAAAGCTCGTAGCCCCAGACGCAGATGCCTGCGATCAGCACCAGCGAGGCCAGCGCCCCGGCCATGTTGATCAGCCTGCTCAGCCCAGCCGTCGCCGGCCCGGACTCCGGCCCCGCCACCGCATCGGTGTATTCGATATCCGCCATGTCCGCCTCACTGCCCGTTTCGTGCGGGTTATCCCGCATCATGGGTCGTCTTGTTCTGCCTCGGACCGGCGTTTCGGGCGATTTGTTACCGCATCTCCTGCGCCGGTGTGACGCCAAGAATAGCAAGACCTGCGGAAATGACAACGGAAACGGCACGCGCCAGAGCGAGTTTCGCCCGGCTGGCCGCCGCATCGCCTTCCTGCACGAAGCGCAGCTCGGGCACATCGTTGCCCCGGTTCCACAGCGCGTGGAAATCCGCCGCCAGTTCGTTCAGATAAAACGCCACCCGGTGCGGTTCGTTGGTGCGCGCCGCGATCTCCACAAGCCGCGGCCATTCCGCCAGCTGCTTGGCGACTTTCAGCTCGGCCTCATGCGTCAGCAGCCCCAGATCCACCGCGCCATCGGTGTCGATGCCGGTTTCCTCGGCCTTGCGGATAACGCTCATCACCCGCGCATTGGCGTATTGGACATAGAACACCGGGTTCTCCCGGCTCTGCTCCAGCACCTTGTCGAAATCAAAATCCAGCGGCGCGTCGTTCTTGCGCGTCAGCATGACAAACCGGGTCACATCCGGCCCCACCTGCTCGACCACGTCGCGCAGGGTAATGAAATTCCCCGTCCGCTTGCCCATACGGAACATTTCACCGTTCTTGAACAGCCGCACCAGCTGGCACAGTTTGATATCCAGCGGAACCTTGCCGTCCGACAGCGCGCTCACCGCCGCCTTCATCCGCTTGACATAGCCGCCATGATCGGCCCCGAACACATCAATCAGCGCGTCGAAGCCTCTGGTAATCTTGTCATAATGATAGGCGATATCCGGCGCGAAATAGGTCCAGGCCCCGTCCGATTTCATCACCGGCCGGTCCACGTCGTCGCCATGCGCGGTCGACCGGAACAGCACCTGCTCGCGCGGCTCCCAGTCCTCGGGCGTCTTGCCCTTCGGCGGCTCCAGCGTGCCGCGATAGATCAGGCCCTTTTCCTTCAGCGCCTCGAGCGCCGCCTCGATCCGGCCGGTGCCATAAAGCGACTTCTCGGAATAGAAGACATCCATCGTCACGCCCAGCGCCTTCAGGTCAGCCCGGATCAGATCCATCATCGCATCGGTCGCGAACTCCCGCACCGGCGCCAGCCAGACGGACTCGGGCTCTTCCAGATAGGCATCGCCCACCTTGTCCTTCAGCGCCTCGCCCACCGGGATCAGGTAATCTCCCGGATAGCTGCCCTCGGGCCAGTCGACGCTCAGGTCGTGCGCCTCCTGATAGCGCATGTAGACCGACCGGGCGAGCACATCGACCTGCGCGCCGCCGTCGTTGATGTAATACTCGCGCGTCACGTCATACCCGGCATAGGCCAGCAGGCTCGCCAGCGCATCGCCAAAGACCGCACCGCGCGTATGGCCCACATGCAGCGGCCCGGTCGGGTTGGCCGAGACATATTCGACGTTGACCTTCTTGCCCCGCCCCATGTCCGATCGGCCATAATCCGTGCCGCTCATCAGCACCTCGCCCACCAGCTCCTGCCAGACGACCGGCGCCAGCCGCAGGTTCAGGAACCCCGGCCCCGCCACCTCGGCGCTGACCACCCGTCCATCGTCGATCAGCTTCTTGGCCAGCAGCTCGGCAATCGCGCGCGGCTGCATCCCCGCGGGCTTGGCCAGCACCATCGCCGCATTGGTCGCCATGTCCCCATGCCCCGCATCGCGCGGCGGCTCGACCGTCACCGCGTCCGTTGCCAGATCGCGGGGCAAGGCCCCCTCGTCGGCCAGGGCGGCAAGGCTTTCGATGACCAGCGTACGGATGTCGGCAAAGAGGTTCATGTTCTGCTTCCTTTCGATCCAGCGGGCATACCATGCGCGCCCGCAAGGTCAACGCCGATCAGATCGGCGCCCGCTCGCCCAGGGCCGCCCCGCCCAGAAGGCGGGCATGTTCCTGCAAGGCAAATCGGTCGGTCATGCCCGAGATATAGTCCGAGACGATCCGCGCCAGCGCTGTCTCGCCCTCCGCCTCCGCCACATCCTTGCGCCACTGCTTGGGCAGCTGGTCGGGATGCGCCATGAAATACGGGAACAGCTCGTTCACCACCTGCGTCACCTGCGCCCGCACCACCACCACGCTCGGGGCGCGATACATCCGCTGGAACAGGAACTCCCGGATCACCTTCAGATCCTCGAACAGCGGATCCGAAAACCGGATCAGCCCGCGCCCGGCATGGCGCACCTCCTCCACCGACTGCGGGTCGATCTCGGCCAGCCGCACCCGCGCGAAACCGATCACATCCTCGACCAGCACCCCGAAGAACCGCCGCAGCGCCTCGTGCCGGCGGCGATAGTAGTTGAGGCCGGGATACTTGCGGTCCACCTCGGCGAAACACCCGTCCAGGATCGGCAGCGCCGCCAGCTCGTCGGTCGAGAACAGCTCGGCCCGCAGCCCGTCATGCAGATCGTGGTGGTTATAGGCCACGTCATCGGCAATCGCGGCCACCTGCGCCTCGGCGCTGGCATAGGTGTCGAGCTCCAGATCGTTGACCTTGAGATATTCCGCCATCGCCCAGGGCAGTTCGCCGGTGACCGGTCCGTTGTGCTTGGCCAGCCCCTCCAGCGTCTCCCAGGTCAGGTTCAGCCCGTCGAATTCAGCATAATGCCGCTCCAGATGCGTCACGATCCGGATCGCCTGCGCATTGTGATCGAAGCCGCCATAGGGCGCCATCAGCGCCGACAACGCATCCTCGCCGGTATGGCCGAAGGGCGGATGCCCCAGGTCATGTGCCAGCGCCACCGCCTCGGTCAGCTCGGCATTCAGCCCCAGCGCCCCCGAGATCGTCCGCGCCACCTGCGCCACCTCGATCGAATGGGTCAGCCGCGTGCGATAATAATCGCCCTCGTGCTCGATAAAGACCTGGGTCTTGTGCTTCAGCCGCCGAAAGGCGCTGGCATGGATGATCCTGTCCCGGTCGCGTTGAAAACACGAACGGAAAGAGCTTTCTTCCTCAGGCACCAGCCGCCCGCGCGACCGCGCGGGGTTCGATGCATAGGGCGCGGTCATGTTGCTGATCCTTGTCGCCTGTCCCAAGGCTTTCTATATTCCCTAGCAACACCTATTGAAACCGCCCCCGGAGCCGACCCATGCAGCTTCCCCCCAAGGTCACCCAGCGCGCCTTCGACCGCCTCGCCGAAATCGGCGCCGCCGGACAGGGCAAGGCCCTGCGCATCGCGGTCGAGGGCGGCGGCTGTTCGGGCTTCCAATATGACATCCAGCTCGACACCCCCGCCGACGACGACCTCGTGCTCGAAGGCCAGGGCGAAAAGGTGGTGGTGGACTCGATCTCGCTGCCCTTCCTGTCGAACGCCACCATAGATTTCGCCGACGAGCTGATCGGCGCGCGCTTCGTGATCGAGAACCCGAACGCAACCTCCTCCTGCGGCTGCGGCACCTCCTTCTCGATGTAAGGCGCCCGGCGGCACTGTCGGACATGAGTATTTGAAAAGAGAAGAAGCAGCAGAGCACGCGCCTGCTGCTTCTTCTCTTCAAAAATACTCACGTCGCGCCGCGGACCCCCGCGCCGCCCTCAGGGGTCGGTGCGCAGCCGCCCCCGCGCGGCGGCGGGCGCGAAGCGGTCCCAGACCAGATAGCTGCCCGAGGCAATCACGATCGCCACCCCCAGCAGCATCTCCCAGCCGGGCCGCTCGCCAAAGACCATCGCGCCCAGGATCACCATCCAGACGAATTGCAGGTTCATCAGCGGCGTCACCGTATAGGCCGGCAGCAGCCGCAGCGCGATCACCGTCAGCCAGCGCGCCCCGAACAGCAGCACCGCATAGGCCGCCGCCAGCGCCACGTCGCCCGCCGCCATTGGCTGCCACACGAAGGGCAGCGCCAGCGCCATGGTGGCGAAAAGCGCGAGGTTCGGCCAGAACACCTGCGCCAGTGTGTTGCACTCCACCTTGCCGATCCGCCGCGCGATCACCATCGACAGCGTGCCCGTCACCGCCGCCGCCAGCGCCCAGCCATGCCCCGCGGTAACCGAATGCAGCCCCGCCGGAAACAGGCACAGCATCCCCACGAAGCCCGCCCCCAGCGCCAGCCAGGCTGCCGGGCGCACGTGCTCGCCCAGGATCGGCCCAGACATCAGCCCGGCCAGGATCGGCATCAGCCCGATGAATAGGAAGACCTCGGCGAAAGGCAGATGGCGGAAGGCATGAAAGAAGGCCACCGCCGACAGCACCGTCGCCCCCGCCCGCAGCGCCATCGCGCCGGGCGCCCGCGTGCGCAGCCCCTGCCCGCGCAGCCGCGCCACGCCCCAGGTCAGCGTCACCACCACCGCGCCCGACAGCGCAAACAGCTGCGGCGCCGCATAGCCATGCGCGATCTGCTTGGTGATCGCATCCGCGAGCGCGATCAGCGCGGTATAAAGAACGACCAGCCCGGCCCCGACCAGCGCCGGGTTCACAGCGCCGCCCCCATCAGCGAGGTCCGCGCGAAGCCGGCGAAGAAGCTGCCGAACCGCGGGCTCGACGCCTCCGCCTCGGTCAGGATCTCGTAGCCGTCCTCGCTCAACCCCTGCTCGACCAGCCCGCGCATCTTCTCCCAGTCATCCGACCGCGCATCCTCCAGCCGGAACATGCACTCCGACATTGCCCGAAGCGGCCCCTGCGCGCCCCGGCTGCGATGAAAGGCCATTCGCCCCGGCGCCATCTGCTGGCGGAAATTGTCCCGCCCGGCAACCGCCATCGCCCAGTTGCAGACCAGATAGTCGTGATAATCGTCGTTGACCGAGACCTGCGGCCCCGCCTCGGCGCGGAAGCGATGCGTCTCGGCCTCCAGCCAGCGCTCCCAGATCGGCGAGGGCGTGGCCCCCGCGAACCGCTGCGCCACGCAGATTTCGGCCAGCAGATCGGCGTTCTGCTCGAGATAGGCCAGCAGCCCGGCGTATTCGAGGCTCTCCAGCGCCGCCGCCGACACCTGCGGATCCCGCCGCCCGTATTCGCTGAGATAGAAGACGATATGCGTCAGCTCGTACGCCGCCTTCTTGTTCGGCATCGAAAAGGTCGCCGACCGGTCGATGAAGCGATGCAGCCGCTCCGTCAGCCCGGTATCCTCGGGCAGCGCGTCGATCCCCCGCCGAAGCGTCAGCCGCCGCGCCTCGGCGCGTTGTAGATCCGAAAGCTCGGCCTCGGCCAGCCCCTGGCGCGCCACCCATTCGGCCAGCGCCGCGCCCTTGTTTCCGCCAATTCCCAGATCTTCCAGATCCAGGCAAAGCGACAGCAGGAAACGGTAATACTGCAGGAAGAATCCCAGCCGTTTCTCGATACGGTCGTAAAACGCCTGATGCGGCGCCAATACAGCGGGGTCCACGCGGGCCCCGGTGCATTCGAGGATATTCAGAACCTCGGCATTTTCCTTCAGCCAGAAAACATCCTCGCTGCCGCGCCGGTGCTGCGCGAAACAGTCGACCAGATGTCCCACCCGGGCCGCGCGCGCGTCGCGCGGCAACGGGACGTTCAGCCGGATCACATTTGTCATGGATTTGCTCCCTTCAAATGGCGCTGAACGCCCCGTTGTCCGACCCGATCAGCTGCCCGAGGTGAACAGCTGGGTGCCCTCGCCATCAGCAACGGCCGAGCCGACCGGGGCCGAGCCCGAGGTGAACAGCGCCGTGGAACCCGAGGTGAACAGGGCGGTGGAGCCGGAGGTGAAAAGCGCCGTGGATCCCGAGGTGAACAGCGCGGTCGACCCGGAGGTGAAGAGCGCGGTCGACCCGGAGGTGAACATCTCGGTCGCCTCGCCCGAATGCACCGTCTCGTCGGTCATCGCGGTCGAGCCCGAGGTGAACAGCGCTGTCGAACCCGAGGTGAACAGGGCGGTCGACCCCGACGTGAAGATCTCGGTGCCCTCGCCGTCCAGCAGGCTGGTGGCATCGGACAGGAGGTGATCGGAGGTGATTTTGCGCAGTGCCGTCATGGTGGAATTCCCCAATTGCAGAGTGAAACGTCCCTCAACGCTTGCACTCAAAACGGGAAACTCAAGAAAAAAAATCTACTCAGGGATGTGAACTGCGCCACTTATCCACATCAGAATCGCCGATCAAACGACTGTCGATTCATCTTTCCAGATTGTTTAAGAAACGTTAAAAAAATCTTATCCACAAAGAGAATTGTGTCTGATATTGCAGGGATTCAGGTCGAATTGGGCCGAGCCCGGGGGCGTTTCCGGACAGTTCCGAACCGATCGGCGCCGAATCGCGGCAGGCGTGTCGCGAATCGAAACGGACAGCGCGCTTGCCCCCGGGGCCGTCCTGGGCGATAGATCGGCATCCCTGCCCCGATACCTCGCCCAGCCGGACCCAGCCCATGAAGATCGCCACGTTCAACATCAACGGCATCAAGGCCCGCGCCCAGGCGCTGCCCGACTGGCTCGACGCGGCGCAGCCCGACGTGGCGCTCCTGCAAGAGATCAAGTCGGTCGACGAGGCCTTCCCGACCGAGCTGTTCGAGGAGCGCGGCTACAACGTCGCGACCCATGGCCAGAAGTCCTTCAACGGCGTCGCGATCCTGTCGAAATTCCCGCTCGAGGATGTCACCCGCGGCCTGCCCGGCGATGACGAAGACGATCACGCCCGGTGGATCGAGGCAACCGTGGTCGGCAAGACCGCCCTGCGCCTCTGCGGCCTCTACCTGCCCAACGGCAACCCGGCGCCGGGGCCGAAATACGACTACAAGCTCGCCTGGATGGAGCGCATGCATGCCCGCGCGCAACAGCTGTTGGCCAATGAAGAGGTCGCGCTGATGGCGGGCGACTACAACGTGATCCCGCAGGCCGAGGATGCTGCCCGCCCCGAGGCCTGGCGCGAGGACGCGCTGTTCCTGCCCGAAACCCGCGCCGCCTTCCGCCGCATCCAGAACCTCGGCTTCACCGAGGCCTTCCGCACCCGCAATCCCGGACCCGGCCATTATTCCTTCTGGGACTACCAGGCCGGCGCCTGGAACCGCAACGACGGCATCCGCATCGACCACTTCCTGCTGACGCCGCAATGCGCCGACCTCCTGACCGGCGCCGGCATCGACAAGGAGGTGCGCGGCGGCGAGAAACCCTCCGACCACGTGCCGGTCTGGATCGAACTCGATCTCTGACCCTCCCTTGCGCCCTCCGGCGCGCGGGCTTACATCTTGCCCCAAGACCGCAAGGAGAACCGCCCCATGGCCATGCAAGCCCACGAGATCGAGGAGCTCATCCGCGCAAGCTTCCCCTCGGCCCGGATCACCATCACCGATCTGGCCGGCGACGGAAATCACTACGCGGCCGAAGTCATCGACGAAAGCTTCCGGGGCCAGAACCGCGTCCAGCAGCAGCGTGCGGTCTATGCCGCGCTCAAGGGCCGGATGGACGGACCCGCGGGCGAGTTGCACGCCCTGGCGCTGACCACCAAGGCGCCCGACTGAGCCACAAACCGGCGCCCCCGCGCCACCGGAGACCCAGATGACCGATACCGCCACCCAGATCGCCGAAACCATCGCCGCCAATGACGTTGTGCTTTACATGAAGGGCACCAAGGAAATGCCGCAATGCGGCTTCTCCAGCCGCGTCGCCGGCGTGCTCAACTACATGGGCGTGGACTTCAAGGATGTGAACGTCCTCGCCGACGCCGACCTCCGCCAGGGCATCAAGGACTTTTCCGACTGGCCGACCGTGCCCCAGCTTTACGTGAAGGGCGAATTCGTCGGCGGCTGCGACATCGTCACCGAGATGACCCTCTCGGGCGAACTCGACACGCTGTTCGACACCAAGGGCGTCGCCTACGACAAGGACGCCGCCAACAAGATCCGCGAAGCCAACGGCTGAGGGCGCGCTCCCGCGCGGTTGCAGCGGCCCCTGCCGGGGCCGCCGAACCCCTTGGGCCGGGCGCCGCGCTGACGCGCGGCGCGGCAAGAGCTGAAAAGCCGCCGCGAAAAAACCGACCGGCCGGGGCCATGCTCCGGTCCCCTGGCTTCTTCTCTTCAAAAATACTCAAATCCAACGCCGACCCCCACGCGCGCCAGCGGGATGACGCGCACGCCGCGCGTCAGCGCGGCGCCCGGCCCAACGCCTGGGAAGGCATCGCCAGATGCCGCGCCAGGGGGCGGGAGTGCCCCCCGCGCCGCCTCAGTCGGCGACCTTTTCCTCGACCGCCGCCGCCAGCGATTCCGCCCGCGCGGCCAGCTCGGCCAGCATCTCGGCGACCATCGGCGGCACCACCGGCACCTCGACCTGATGCACCGGCACCTCGGCCCCGCGCAGCTGTTCCAGCTCCGCCTCGCGCTCGGCCAGACGGGTCTCCATCTCGCGGATCCGGTCCTCGCTCGCCGCCGTCTTGTCCGCCAGCATCAGCCCCGCCATCAGCAGCATCCGGCTTTCCGGCATCCGGCCGATCTGGTCGGACAGCACCTGCGCCTCGTCATCCAGCATCTTCGCGGCCGAGTGCAGATAGCTCTCCTCGCCCTCTTGGCAGGACACGTCGAAGCCGCGCCCGCCGATATGAATCGTCACTTCCGGCATCACGCGTCCTCCTTGTTGCCCGTCGCCTGCGCCGCCGCCAGCAGCGGCTCCAGCTTGGCCAGCACCGCCGCCGCCTCGGCCGCATCGGTCGCCCGGCTCGCCCGCAGCGCCTCCAGCTCGGCCAGCATCGCCTTGTTGATCAAATGCGGCTCGCCCACGCCGGCCTCGTTGGCCGCGCGCAGCGCCGCGTTCGAGCTGCGCAGCTGGTCATTGGCCGCGCGCAGCCGCTGGATGTCCATGTCCAGCCGGGCCATCGCCGCGTCCTGCGCCTCCAGCCGCTTTTTCATCGCCTCCTGCGCCGAGGTATCGGCCAGCTGTTCCTTCAGCGCGCCGATCTCGTCGAAATGCTTGATGTTCAGCGCGCGCAGCCGCTCCTTCAGCTGGGCGTTCGCCAGTTTCTCCTCTTCAAGCGCCTCGCTCAGCGACTCGACGCTGGCGCTGTCCTGCGCCTTGTCCAGCCGCTCCACGCCCGCCGCGATCCGGTCCATCGCCGCGGCCAGCCGTTGCTGAAGATCTTCTATGTCTTTCATGCCCCTGTCTCCCGCCCTTCGCGCACCGCCCTCACGGGCCATTCCGCCGAATCGGTGTTATCCCGGATTTGTAGCAGGCAATCCGCCTGCTTCGCAAATTTCTGCTCCTTAGAATTCAGGGGCTTGCAGCGCGCTTCTCACGTCGGGTGCGGCGGGGCTCCGCCTATCGCTTGATCTTTGCCTTGTGACTGCTATTCACCCCCCGACCCAACCGCAACCGCGAAGGAACCGCCGCCGTGGATACCAAGCCGGATCTTAAAGCCCTTGCCGCCGCCAACCCCGACCACTGGGCCAAGGCGACCGCCATCCGCGCGCTGACGCTCGATGCCGTGCACGCCGCCAATTCGGGGCACTCCGGGATGCCGATGGGCATGGCCGATGTCGCCACGGTGCTGTTTGAAAAACATCTGAAATTCGACGCCGCCGCGCCCAACTGGCCCGACCGCGACCGCTTCATCCTCTCGGCCGGCCACGGCTCGATGCTGCTCTATGCGCTGCTCTACCTCACCGGCTACCCCGAGATGACGCTCGAGCAGATCAAAAACTTCCGCCAGTGGGGCGCGATCACCGCCGGCCACCCGGAATACGGCCATGCCCCGGGGATCGAGACCACCACCGGCCCGCTCGGCCAGGGCATCGCCAATTCCGTCGGCTTCGCCATCGCCGAGGAAATCCAGCGCGCCCGCTTTGGCAAGCCGCTGGTCAACCACCGCACCTATGTCATCGCCGGCGACGGCTGCCTGATGGAGGGCGTCAGCCAGGAGGCCATCGCGCTGGCCGGCCGGCTGCGCCTGTCGCGGCTGATCGTGCTCTGGGACAACAACAACATCACCATCGACGGCCCGGTCGACATCTCGGACGCCACCGATCAGGTCGCGCGATTCACCGCCTCGGGCTGGAACGTGATCTCGATCGACGGCCACGACCCGCAGCAGATCGACGAGGCGCTGACCGCCGCGCGCGGCGCCGACCGCCCGACGATGATCGCCTGCAAGACGCATATCGCCCTCGGCCACGCCGCGCAGGACACCTCCAAGGGCCACGGCGCGCTGACCGATGCCGACCAGATGGCCAAGGCCAAGGCCGCCTACGGCTGGACCACCGGCCCCTTCGAGGTGCCCGCCGAGACCAAAGCCGCCTGGGAATCCATCGGCAAGCGCGGCGCTGCCGCCCATGCCAGATGGAAGGAACGGCTGGCCGCGCTCAGCGAACGCCGCCAGGCCGAATTCGCCCGCATCTATGCGCGCGAAATGCCGGCCAAGCTTGCCGCCACGATCAACGCGCTCAAGAAGCAGGCCAGCGAGTCGGCGCCCAAGGTCGCCACCCGCACCAGTTCGGAACGGGTGCTGGAAGTGGTCAACCCGATCCTGCCCGAAACCGTCGGCGGCTCGGCCGACCTCACCGGCTCGAACAACACCAAGACCGGCGATCTCGGGATCTTCCTGCCCGACAACCGCAAGGGCCGCTACATCCACTACGGCATCCGCGAACACGGCATGGCAGCGGCGATGAACGGCATGGTTCTGCATGGCGGCGTCAGGGCTTACGGCGGCACCTTCATGTGCTTCACCGACTATGCCCGCCCCGCGATGCGCCTCGCCGCGCTGATGAAAATCCCGACCGTCTTCGTCATGACTCATGACAGCATCGGCCTCGGCGAAGACGGCCCGACCCACCAGCCGGTCGAACATCTGGCGATCTCGCGCGCCACGCCCAACACCTGGGTGTTCCGCCCCGCCGATACCGTGGAAACTGCCGAGGCCTGGGAACTGGCGCTGAACTCGACCGAAACCCCCTCGGTCCTGTCGCTGACCCGCCAGAACGTCCCGACCGTGCGCACCAAGCACAAGCGCGAGAACCTCAGCGCCAAGGGCGCCTATGTGCTCTCCCCCTCCGAGGGCAAGGCCCGCGCCGTGCTGATCGCCACCGGCTCCGAGGTCTCGATCGCGCTCGAGGCGCAGAAGACGCTCCAGGCCGAAGGCATCCCCACCCGCGTGGTCTCGATGCCTTGCATGGAGCTTTTCGCCGCCCAGGACGAGGCCTACCGCCGCAAGGTTCTGCCCGTCGGCCCCGTCCGCGTCGCCATCGAGGCAGCGGTGCAGCAGGGCTGGGATCGCTGGCTCTACGGCGAAGGCGGCCGCGACAAGAAGGCCGGTTTCATCGGCATGACCGGCTTCGGCGCCTCCGCCCCTGCCGGCACGCTTTATGAAAAGTTCGGCATCACCGCCGAGGCGACCGTCGCCAAGGTCAGGGAACTGCTCGGCTAAGCTCGGGCATCGCCGCAGCCAGCGCCGGCTGGCTGCGCGCCTTCATCCAGTCCCAGCCCCAGATCAGGGCCAGCAGGATCAGCGCCTGCGCGACAATCGGCAGATCCGCGCCCAGCGGCGCCAGCAGCACACCGCAGACCAGCCCATAGGGCAGGCAGACCGCCGCCATCCGCGCCACCAGCCTCGCCGTGGCCGCAGCACCCTGCATCTGCACCAGCACCTGCACCGGCCGCACCAGATAGCGCCACAGACCCCAGGCGATCACCGCCAGGGCTAGGCCGATCCAGAACACCGCCGGCGCAACCGCGCCCGGCGTCTCGGGGTGCGCCTCGGACCGGGCCAGCCAGAACGCCGCCCCCGCGGCAAAGCCGATGCCCGCAACCAGGCAGCTGCGCAACCGGTCGATGGCGGTCAGCGACAGTTCAGGGTCATGCATGACGGGCCTCTTGCGTTCAGGACCCGTCAAACGTTCCGCCCAATTGTGGCAGAAATGGGGCAGCTGCCCGCGATCAATGCGCCGCTGTGGCCGCCTTGCCCGTCAGCCGTCCCCAGATCGGCACCAGCACCTTGGTCGCCACCGGGATCAGCGCCATCCCCAGCGCCAGCCCGAACACCCCGTCAAAGGCCGCCTGAACCGCCCATTTCACGAACCCCTCGGCCTGCCCCACCGCATGGGCTGCCGTCTCGGCCACGTGGTGAATCCAGTCGTAGGGCATGTGCCAGCCCAGCTCGGCCATCCCGTGGATCACGATCGACCCGCCGACCCACAGCATCGCCGCGGTGCCCACGATGCTCAGCAGCTTCATCAGCTTCGGCATCGCCTTGACGATCCCGCGCCCCAGCGCCCGCGTCATCCCCAGCCGCCCGTTCTGCGCCATGAACAGGCCCATGTCGTCCATCTTCACGATCAGCGCGACCGAGCCATAGACCAGCACCGTGATCCCTATTGCCACCGTCGCCAGCGTCGCCGCCTCCATCCAGATGTTGCTCGGCGGGATCTCGGCCAGCGCGATGGTCATGATCTCGGCCGACAGGATGAAATCGGTCTTGATCGCCCCCGCCGCCTTTTCCTCCTCCAGATGCGCCGGATCGCCAGGCTTGTCCTCGGGAAACACCTCGTGGCTGTGCGCGGGGAACAGCGCGTGCCAGACCTTCTCGGCCCCTTCGAAACACAGATAGCTGCCCCCCAGCATCAGCAGGGGCGGAATCAGCCAGGGCGCGAAAGAGGTCAGCAGCAGCCCCACCGGCAACAGGAACACCAGCTTGTTCTTCAGGCTGCCCTTGGTGATCTTCCAGATGATCGGCAATTCGCGGCTCGCCGCAAAGCCATGCACGTATTTCGGCGTCACCGCCGCGTCGTCGATCAGCGCGCCCGCCGCCTTGGCTCCGGCCTTGGCCGCCTGCCCGGCGATATCGTCGACCGAAGCCGCTGCAACCTTGGCGATCCCCGCCACGTCGTCCAGCAGCGCCAGCAATCCACTCATACCAGAATCCCTCTCATCCGCGTTTCCGGGTGCGCCTCAATCCGACGCCTTCAGCCTAATCTATTCCGCGAACAGGGCAACCGTTAGCGCAACCGAGCCAAGTTTGCGCTAACATGTTAAAAATACGTCGCTTTTCTGCTTTAGGGTCACGCCATGCACGGCTATATCAGCCATAATTCCAGTAGTTTCGGAGTCGTCTTCCATGACCATTAACGTCGGTATCAACGGGTTCGGCCGCATCGGCCGCTGCACCCTCTCGCACATCGCCTCCAGCGGGCGCAACGATATCCGTGTCGTCAAGGTCAATGCCACCGGCCCGATCGAAACCGCCGCCCACCTGCTGCGCTACGATTCCGTGCACGGCCGCTACCCCCACGACATCCGCGTCGGCAACGGCACGCTCGACCTCGGCCGCGGCGAGATCGAGATGATGTCGACCTACAAGCTCGACGAACTGGACTGGTCGGGCTGCGACGTGGTGCTCGAATGCACCGGCAACTTCAACGACGGCCAGAAGGCCGGCGCCCACCTCGACCGCGGCGCCAAGTCCGTGCTGATCTCGGCACCTGCCAAGAACGTCTCGAAAACCGTCGTCTTCGGCGTCAACCACAACACGCTGACCCGCGCCGACAACATGGTCTCGAACGGCTCCTGCACCACCAACTGCCTGGCGCCGCTCGCCAAGGTGCTGGATGAATCCATCGGGATCGAACACGGCATCATGACCACGATCCACAGCTATACCGGCGACCAGCCCACGCTCGACCGCCGCCACTCCGACCTCTACCGCGCGCGCTCGGCCGCCATGGCGATGATCCCCACCACCACCGGCGCCGCCAAGGCCCTGGGCGAGGTGCTGCCAAACCTGAAGGGCCGCCTCGACGGCTCCTCGATCCGCGTGCCCACGCCGAACGTCTCGGCCGTCGACCTGACCTTCCGCGCCGCCCGCGACGTGACCGCCGAAGAGGTCAACGCCGCCGTGGCCGCCGCCGTCAAGGGCAGCATGGGCAAGGTTCTGGCCTATGACGCCGAGCCCAAGGTCTCGATCGACTTCAACCACACCGAGGAAAGCTGCATCTTCGCCCCCGACCAGACCCGCGTCGTCGGCGACCGCATGGTGCGCGTGCTGGCCTGGTACGACAACGAATGGGCCTTCTCGGTCCGCATGGCCGATGTCGCCGTCGTGATGGGCCGGCTGCAGGACTGACCCGTCTTGTGACAGCGCGCCCCTTCGGGCATACCCATCGGGCGCGCAACCATGAGGCCGGACATGACCAACAGGCTCGCCCTCACCCTGGCCATCCTGATCTGCATCGCCCTGCTCGTTGACACCGCGCTCTACGGCTCGGAACACCTGCTGTTCCTCGGCAAGAAGCTGTTTCAGCTCCTCGACTGGCTCGCCTTCTGGCGATAGGAAGGCGCGCACCCCGGGGCGCCGCCTTCATTCCACCGGTATATCGCGCAAAATCAGCAGCCTGCGCCCGAAGGCTCAGACACCCAGCCGCTCGATCAGCGCCTGGTTGACCGCCGCCGGCACGAACTTCGAGACATCCCCGCCCAGCCGCGCGATCTCCTTGACCAGCTTGCTGGCGATGGCCTGCCGCTTGGCGTCGGCCATCAGGAAGACCGTCTCGATCTTGTCGTTCAGCGCCCGGTTCATGCCGACCATCTGGAATTCGTATTCGAAATCCGCCACGGCCCGCAGCCCGCGGATGATGATCTGCGCGCCGACGTCCTTGGCGCAGTCGATCAGCAGGTTCTCGAACGGATGCACCACGATCTCGCAGCCGGTCTGCTTGGACAGCTCGACGCATTCCGCCTCGATCATCGACACCCGCTCTTCCAGCGAGAACAACGGTCCCTTGTCGCGATTGATCGCCGCCCCGATCACCAGCTTGTCGACCAGAACAGTCGCGCGCCGGATGATATCGGTATGGCCGAACGTGATCGGGTCAAACGTCCCCGGATACAACCCTACCCGCATGGCTCCCTCCTGCCCTGTCGGTTATGCCGCGCCTGCAAACACCACCGGGCAGGAAAATGCAAGACCGCTCAGGGCTAATGCCCCATGATCATGCCTTCGAGCGCACGTTTCTCCATGGCCAGCTCCGAAAGCTGCGCCTTCACCGCGTCGCCCTGGGTGACCAGCCCGACCAGCTTGCCGTCCTCGACCACCGGCATGTGCCGGAACCGGCCCTCGGTCATCTGCATCAGCAGATCCTGAACCGAGGTCGTGCCGGTGCAGGTCACCAGCTTGCGGGTCATGTAGTCGCTCACCGGCTTCTCCATGCAGGCCACGCCCACCCGCGCCAGTTCGCGCACGATGTCGCGCTCCGACAGGATGCCGACGGCCGTCTGCCCGTCGTCGTCGGACACCACGACCGACCCGATCCGGTTCTCCGCCAGGATCTTGGCCGCATCGGCGACGGATGCCGCCGACGCCACGGTCAGCACGCCAGCCTTCGCCTTCGATTTGAGGATATGTTGCACCAGCATCGGCAGACCTCCGGAAGAATGTTGCAATAATTCCAGCGTCGTCCGGAAGTGACGTTAAGTCAAGTCAGCGCTTCCAGCCGCGCCACCTCGTCGCGCAAGCCTTCGCTCACCTGCGCCGCCAGCCGGTTCAGCCGCGCGCTGCGCTGATCGCCCTGATGGCGCACCAGATAAAAGGCGCGGCGAAAGCCGATCTGATCGGCCAGCAGCTTCACCAGACCGCCATGCGAGGGCAGCGCGAAATCATGCGCCACGCACAGCCCCGCGCCCTGCTCCGCCAGCCGCAACTGCACCGGCACCGAATTCGACGCCAACGGAATCCGCCCAAGCCCCAGCTCGGCCAGATAATCGAGTTCCGCGTCGAAGATCATCTCGGGGATATAGCCGATCATCCGCACGCCCTTCAGGTCGCCCGGCCCCTCCACCGGACCCAGCGCCTCCAGCCAGTCCTCCGAGCCGACCAGATGCAGGTGATAGTCGGTGATCTTCTGCACTAGCAGCTGCCCCGCCGTCGGCGGGCTGACCGTCACCGCCATATCCGCCTCGCGCCGGCTCAGGTTCACCACCCGCGGCAGGGCGACGATCTGGATGTCGAGATCGGGGTTCTCGGCCCCGATCGCCGCGCAGACCTGCGGCAGCAGGTAGTTCGCGCAGCCATCCGGCGCGCCGATCCGGAAGGTGCCGCTCAGCCGCTCGGACGGCCCCCGCAGCGCGTCCAGCCCCGCGCGCATCGCCTGTTCGGCCGATTCCGAATGGCTCAGCAGCCGCTCGCCCGCCGCGCTCAGCGCATACCCCTGCGGCGACTTCACGAACAGCGGCACCTCCAGCGCCGCCTCCAGCCGCGCGATCCGCCGTCCCACCGTCGCCGGATCCAGCCGCAGGACCCGTCCCGCCCCCGAAAGGCTCTCTTCCCGCGCCACGGCAAGGAAGACGCGCAGGTCGTCCCATTGCGGTTCCATTCCCGCTCTCCTTTGCAGTTGTGCAAAACCTGTTTGGATTCTTGCCCCTGTTCATGGGATTTCTGCAAGCCTATCCTGCGCCAAACGCAAAAACCGGAGGATCCGACCCATGAAAGAACTCACCCATTATATCGGCGGCGCGCACGTCAAGGGCACGTCCGGCCGCTTCGCCGACGTGATGAACCCCGCCACCGGCGAGGTTCAGGCCAAGGTTCCGCTCGCCTCCTCCGAGGAAATCGCCCAGGCCGTCGAGGTCGCCGCCAAGGCCCAGCCCGCGTGGGCCGCCACCAACCCGCAGCGCCGCGCCCGCGTGCTGATGAAACTGGTCGACCTGCTGAACCGCGACATGGACAAGCTGGCCGAGGCGCTCAGCCGCGAACACGGCAAGACCCTGCCCGACGCCGCCGGCGACGTGCAGCGCGGTCTGGAAGTCGTCGAATACTGCATCGGCGCGCCGCAGCTGCTGAAAGGCGAGTTCACTGACAGCGCCGGCCCGGGCATCGACATGTATTCGATGCGCCAGCCGCTTGGCGTCACCGCCGGCATCACGCCGTTCAACTTCCCCGCCATGATCCCGATGTGGATGTTCGCCCCGGCCATCGCCTGCGGCAACGCCTTCATCCTGAAACCCTCCGAGCGTGATCCCTCGGTCCCCCTGATGCTGGCCGAACTGGCCGAGGAAGCGGGCCTGCCCAAGGGCATCCTCCAGGTGGTGAACGGCGACAAGGCGGCGGTCGACGCGATCCTGCACCACCCGGTGATCCAGTCTATCGGCTTCGTCGGCTCCACCCCGATCGCCGAATACATCTACGCCACCGGCTGTGCGAACGGCAAACGCGTGCAGTGCTTCGGCGGCGCCAAGAACCACATGATCGTCATGCCCGACGCCGACATGGACCAGGCCGCCGACGCGCTGGTCGGTGCCGGCTACGGCGCGGCCGGCGAACGCTGCATGGCGATCTCGGTCGCCGTCCCGGTCGGCGACGAAACCGCCGACCGCCTGATCGAAAAGCTGGTGCCGCGCATCGAAAAGCTCAAGGTCGGCCCCTACACCGCCGGCAAGGACATCGACTACGGCCCGGTCGTGACCGCCGCCGCCAAGGCCAATATCGAACGCCTCGTGCAATCCGGCGTCGATCAGGGCGCCAAGCTGGTCGTCGACGGACGCGGCTTCAAGCTTCAGGGCTATGAAGACGGCTATTTCGTCGGCCCGCACCTCTTCGACAACGTGACGAAGGACATGGACATCTACAAGACCGAGATCTTCGGGCCCGTCCTCTCCACCGTGCGCGCCAAGACCTATGAAGAGGCGCTCGGCCTTGCGATGGACCACGAATACGGCAACGGCACCGCGATCTTCACCCGCGACGGCGACACCGCCCGCGACTTCGCCAACCGCATCAACATCGGCATGGTCGGCATCAACGTCCCGATCCCGGTGCCGCTCGCCTATCACACCTTCGGCGGCTGGAAGAAATCGGTCTTCGGCGATTTGAACCAGCACGGCCCCGACGCCTTCAAGTTCTACACCCGCACCAAGACCATTACCTCGCGCTGGCCGAGCGGCCTTAAGGAAGGCGGCGAATTCCACTTCAAGGCGATGGACTGATATCGCTCACAGATGGAGAAACTCTGCATCGGGCGGCCTTCGGGCCGCCCTTTCTATTCCGCATTTCAGATATATGATAATTGCAATATCAAAGCCCGGAAACCGGCGGATATCGCCCGCGTTCGGCCATCAAATCGCCGACAAATAATACAATTGGAATGTGACAATTCCCGTGCCGGTGCTTGCCACCCGAAGTGACGTCCCGTATCGGCCATCGATGGATTGACACATCCGCCGCAGCGGTCAAGATCGAACCGGTTAGACCAAAGTCCATACCCGTCCCGATCAGGTTTTTCCGATGCCCGTCAGTTTCCGTATTCTGCCCGATCTCGGTCTTGTTTACGTCCGCTACGACGGCTACGCCCTCGTCGCCGAAAGCCTTGCCGCATTCTCTGAATATGCCCGCCATCCCCTGTGCCGCCCCGGCCAGAAGCAACTGGTCGATCTCTCCGGCATCACCGGTTTCGAAAAGGACTTCGTTCAGCTCTTGAAGCTGCAGGCCAAGAAGGCCGAGGTCTTCACCGGCCACGGCGCCCAGACCCTCGTCGTCTACTATGCCCCCAACCCCGAGACCTTCGCCATGGCCCGGCTCATCGAACGCTCTTGGGAACCCTTCCCCGCCGTGATCGCCTTGGTCCAGGACAACGAGCCCGGCGCGCTCTCGATCCTCGGCCTGCCCGGCCAGACCTTTGCCGACATGCTCCAGCACAACGCCTGACGCCAATAAAATAAGGGGCGGCACCAGGCCGCCCCTTGTCGTTCGTCGTCTGACCGTGACCGATCAGGCGGCCTTGCGGCGGCGCATGACCAGCGCGCCCAGGCCACCCAGCAGCAGCAGGCCCGACGCCGGCAGCGGAACCGGATCCGGATCGATGCTGATGCCGTCGTCGTAACGCACGGTGACCGACTTCAGCTTCCAGCTGTCGTTGTCGCCGAAGGCTGCGAAAGCCCAGGTCTTGCTCGACAGGTTGGCGAAGTTGGTGAACGGGTTCACAACGTCCATCTCGGCGCTCATGTAGTCGCCGTTGTCCAGGCCGTTGCCATCGGTATCGACCATGTAACGGAAGTCGTCCTGCCAGCCGAAATAGCCAAAGCTGGCCGACACGATCTGGACGGCGCTCGAGAACACCAGCTGGATCAGGTCGTTGGTGCCAGAGCCGTCAACGGTGTGGTCGTCGCCGTTGTAGCTGGTGACGCCGGCGCCTTCGCTATAGCGGCCGACTTTTTCGTTCGACAGGCCATTCAGCGAGGTGATGGTGGTTCCGCTGAGGTTCACCGACGTGACCGACTTGCCGGTCACGCCAGCAGTCAGGCCACCGCTGGAAAGGCTGAACCCGTTGGACGGGCTGCTGTTGCCCGACAGCGTGAAGGTGGTTTCAACAACAGCTGCCGAAGCAGCGCCACCGACCAGGCCTGCGGCCAGAACCGTGGCAGTCATAAGTTTTTTCATTTCGTTTCCCCTTTTCAATCATGAACGCGCACCACACTCGCCAGAAAATAATTCTGACTGACCGAGCCGATGTGCAATGGCAAGGCACAGATACCGGTAATTAATTGGCTTCTTACCCCCGGCACTCATTAACTCTTCAATTTGAGCGCCCGCAATAATTACTTTGGAAACAGTGCAATTTTCAACTCTTGGAGCTCCCAAAAATTACGCATTGCACGCTCAGGTTGCATTTGGGCGCATTTCCCTAAGATCATTGTATCCGCACAGGATACAGTGGCTCAAAATGCTCTTTGATGTTCAGAAAACACGAACATAATGCCCGAATCAAACCACAATCCCATCCATTTCACCTGCAAATACATTTCAAATTCAGCAATGAATCGAACGGATTAGGCACGGAGCCAAAAGAAAAGGGCGGCCCGACAGGCCGCCCTCCATCTCATTCTGCCGACGGCTCAGCCGCGGCGGCGGCGCAGCGCCAGAACGCCGAGGCCCGACACCAGCAGCAAACCACCCGCGGGCAGCGGAACCGGCTCAGGCTCCGGCTCGACCGCGAATTTCGCTTCGACGGCCTGCGGCTTCAGAGTGCCCTTCACCGAATACAGCGAAACATGCTTGATCCGCGTGCCATCGCCGTTCTTGTCGACCAGACCCAGTTCCTGGGAGGCGTAGGTGTTGTTGGTGATCCCCGGCGCGAAATACTGCGCCGCGAAATACCCTTTGCTCATGAAAGCCACCAGCGTGGCTTCCCCGTCACCGTTCCAGGCCCAGCTTCCCGACATCGTCTTGTTGTTGATGCGGGCAACTATGTCGCTGCTCGATTTGACGTTCTTGAACGACCGCGCGATCTTGACGATCTTGAAGCCGGCTTCATACACGTCGAGGGACGTCACCCAGCTGTAGAAGTTGGCACGGCCAACCGCAGAGGTGTCGTTGCCTTTCAGGACGGTCTGCGCCGACGGGTCATAGGTTGCGGCACCAGCCACCCCCGCCGACAGTGTCATCACGGCCGCGCAAATGGCCATCATCGTTCGCTTCATCTAGCACTCCTACTCGCTACTTTGACTTGCTGGTTGATCATACTAGCTGCTCCTTCCCGTTACAATATAAAGAAGGCTTCGGAAGGCCCTCTTTCTCACTTGAAACAAGGCGATCGCCCGCCTTGCCACAGCAGTGGGCAGAACGCTTCTGCGCTCCCCGCCACACCCCTTCCGACGCAGGACGAAGGCGCCGATTTCTGCGCCGGCCCTGCAATTCTGCAAATCCCTTTTGTGCGGTTGCCGCCTTGAACGCCGGCCCCGCCGGCGCTACGCAGGTCGGGCCCGTCGGCACGGAGCGCGGGCCTGGAACGGGGGGAGCCGCGCCATGGATTTTGGCCTCAGCGACGAACAGACCGCCATCTTCGACATGGCCCGCGACTTCGGACAAGAGCGCATCGCGCCCAACGCCCGCGCCTGGGAAGCCGCCGGCACCATTCCCAAGGACTTCTGGCCCGAGATCGCCGCCCTCGGCTTCGGCGGGCTCTACGTCTCCGAAGACTCCGGCGGCTCCGGCCTCAGCCGGCTCGACGCCACGCTGGTCTTCGAGGCGCTCAGCATGGCCTGCCCCTCGGTCGCGGCCTTCCTGTCGATCCACAACATGTGCGCCCGCATGATCGACGCCTTCGGGAGCGACGAGCTCAAGGCCCGCATCCTGCCCGGCGTCGTCTCGATGGACACCGTGCTCTCCTACTGCCTCACCGAACCCGGCTCCGGCTCGGACGCCGCGGCGCTGCAAACGCGCGCCGAACGCACCAACGAGGGCTATATTCTCAATGGAACCAAGGCCTTCATCTCCGGCGGCAACTATTCCGACGCCTACGTCTGCATGGTGCGCACCGGCGACAACGGCCCCAAGGGCGTCTCGACCCTCTACGTCGAAACCGGCAGCCCCGGCCTCTCCTTCGGCGGGTTCGAGGACAAGATGGGCTGGCGCTCGCAACCGACCGCCCAGGTCCAGTTCGACGACTGCCAGGTGCCCGGCGCCAACCTGATCGGCACCGAGGGCGACGGCTTCAAATACGCCATGATCGGTCTCGACGGCGGCCGCCTCAACATCGCCGCCTGCTCGCTGGGCGCCGCGCAATCCGCGCTGACCCAGACTCTGGCCTATATGGCTGAACGCAAGGCCTTCGGTCAAAGCATCGACCAGTTCCAGGGCCTCCAGTTCCGCCTCGCCGACATGGAGATCGAGCTTCAGGCCGCCCGCACCTTCCTGCGCCAGGCCGCGTGGAAGCTCGACAACAAGGCGCCCGACGCCACCAAATTCTGCGCCATGGCCAAGAAATTCGTCACCGAGGCCGGCTCGCGCATCGTCAACCAGTGCCTCCAGCTGCATGGCGGCTACGGCTATCTCGCTGACTACGGGATCGAAAAACTGGTCCGCGACCTGCGCGTGCACGAGATCCTCGAAGGCACCAACGAAATCATGCGCGTGATCGTGGCGCGTCATATGCTGGCCTCGCGATGACCGACATTCATATCCGCATCGAAAACCAGACCGGCCGCATCACCCTGAACCGGCCCGCCGCGCTGAACGCGATGACCTATGACATGTGCATGGCGATCGACGCCGCCCTGCGCGACTGGCGCGACAATCCGGCCGTCGTCCAGGTCATGTTCGACGCCGAGGGCGACAAGGCCTTCTGCGCCGGCGGCGACATCGCCGAACTCTACAGGACGGGGCGCGCGGGCGATTACGCCTATGGCCGCCGCTTTTGGCGCGACGAATACCGCGTCAACGCGATGATTGCGGCCTACCCCAAACCGGTGATCAGCTTCCTGCATGGCTTCACCATGGGCGGCGGCGTCGGCATCGGCTGCCACGGCTCGCTGCGCATCGTCGGAGACTCCAGCCGCATCGCCCTGCCCGAATGTGGCATCGGCCTGGTGCCCGATGTGGGCGGCAGCCGCATCCTGGCCCGGCTCGACCGGGTGGCGCCGGGGCTGGGGGCATGGATAGGCGCGACGGGGTTGAGACTGGCACATGTCGATGCAACGCTGGGTTTTGCGGACCGGTTCCAGCATCAATCGACATGGGAAGAAACGAAGAGTCTCTTGATTGGAAACAATAAAGCGACCCTCCCCGACGCCACTCCACCCGACAGCGAGATTCGCCCGCATCTGGCCCGAATGGCCGCCCATTTCGCCACGGGCACCCCGGCCGAAATCCTGGAATCGCTCAAGGCCGACCCCAGCGAACCGGCCCAGACCGCGGCCAAGGCGCTGCAACGCGCCTGCCCGCTTTCGGTCGCCTGCCATATCGAAATCCTGCGCCGCCTCGGGCCCGACTGCTCGATGGAAGACGCGCTCAGGATGGAATACCGCTTCACCTGGCGCTGCATGGAACACGGGGATTTCCTCGAAGGCATCCGCGCCCAGATCATCGACAAGGACCGCTCGCCGAAATGGCGCCACGCCAGCCTCGCCGCCGTCACGGCCGCCGAGGTCGAGGCGATGCTGGCCCCGCTGGGCGACGACGAACTGACGTTTCATTAGGGAGGATGGTCATGAAGATCGGGTTTATCGGGCTGGGCAACATGGGTGGGCCGATGGCGGCCAACCTCGTGAAGGCCGGGCATGAAGTTGTCGGCTACGACACCGCGCAGGTCGCGGTCGAGGGCGTGACCATGGCGGCCAGCGCCGCCGAGGCCGCGAAGGGCGCCCAGGTGGTCATCACCATGCTCCCCAACGGCGCGATCCTGCGCAAGGTCGCCGAAACCGTCATTCCGGCGATGGACAAGGGCGCGGCGCTCGTCGACTGCTCGACCGTCGATGTCGACAGCGCCCGCGCCGTCGCCGCCCAGGCCGAGGCCGCGGGCCTGCTCGCGGTCGACGCCCCCGTCTCGGGCGGCATCGGGGGCGCCTCCGCCGGCACGCTGACCTTCATGGCCGGCGGCTCCGACGCCGCCTTCGCCGTCGCCGAACCGCTGTTCGACGTGATGGGGCAAAAGGCCGTGCACTGCGGCGCCTCGGGCGCGGGCCAGTCCGCCAAGATCTGCAACAACATGATCCTCGGCGTCACCATGATCGCCACCTGCGAGGCCTTCGCTCTGGCCGACAAGCTGGGCCTCGACCGCCAGAAGATGTTCGACGTGGTCTCCACCTCCTCGGGCTATTCCTGGACGATGAACGCCTATTGCCCCGCCCCCGGCGTCGGCCCGAAAAGCCCCGCCGACAACGGCTACAAACCCGGTTTCGCCGCCGACCTGATGCTGAAGGACCTGCGCCTGTCGCAACAGGCGGCCGAAAGCGCCGACGCCGACACGCCCATGGGCGCGCTCGCCCAGGCGCTCTATGCGCAATTCGTCGAACAGGAAGACGGCAAGGGCATGGACTTCTCTGCCATGCTCCCCCGCTTCGAAAAGCGCGGCCGAAAAAGCTGACCAGATCGAGGCCGCCCGCCCGGGCGGCCTCCCCCGGGTCGCCAGCCCGTGAACAATTGCCTAAAATTTACCTTGATTTGAGCGGATTGCCTCCGCTTTGACGTGGTCCCCTGTGTGTGAACCGCACAGTCCCGGACCCGACCCATGGCCACAGCCACCGAACTTCCGATCAACACCGGCGCCTCGGCGCTTCAGATGGCGAACGAGATCTTCGGCGAGGGCGTCACCGTCACCTCGGCCACCTACTCCGGCGACTATCGCTCTTCCGGCATCTACAGCAACGGTGACTCCGTCTCGCCCGACGCCACCCCCGGCGACACCGGCGTGATCCTGTCCACCGGCAAGGTCACCGACTTCACCAATTCCAGCGGAACGTCCAACACCAACCTCTCCGCCTCCACCACCACCGATACCCAGGGTGTCGACAACGACGCCGACTTCAACGCCATTGCCGGCACCAAGACCTACGACGCCGCCTTTCTCGAGGTCCAGTTCACGCCGGTCGGCGACCTGCTGACGATCGACTTCGTCCTCAGTTCCGAGGAATACCCCGAATACATCGGCACCGATTTCAACGACGTGATCGGCGTCTGGGTGAACGGCGTGCAGGCCCATGTGACCATCGGCGACGGCTCGGCCTCGATCGGCAACGTCAACGGCGGAGTGACCTCGAACCTCTATCACGACAACACCCAGGACCAGTTCAACACCGAGATGGACGGCTTCACCGTCACCCTCACCTTCGTCGCCCCGGTCAATCCCGGCGAGATCAACACCATCAAGATCGGCGTCGCCGATGTGAGCGATGCGAAATACGACACCAACCTGCTGATCGCCGGCGGCTCGGTCCAGACCGCCATCGTGGCCCAGGACGACCTCCTCACCATGGGTCACAATGACACCAAGGTGCTCGACATGCTCGACAACGACCATTCGGCCGGCGGCGCGCTCACAATCACCCATATCAACGGCACTCCGGTCGTGGCGGGCGACACGATCACCCTCGGATCGGGCCAGCAGGTGACGCTGAACGCCGACGGCACCTTCACCATCGCGGGCGACAGCGACGGCGAGAAGGTCTATTTCAACTATTCCGTCCTGGACGAGACCGGCCATACCGACACCGCCATGGTCGCCGTCGAACAGGTGCCCTGCTTCGTGCGCGGCACCCTGATCGCCACGCCCCAGGGCGAAATGCCCATCGAATGGCTGCGCCCCGGAATGCTCGTCTGCGTCCAGGACGGCCCGCCCCAGCCTATCCGCTGGCTCGGCTGGCGCACCGTCCCCGCCACCGGCGCGCACCGCCCGGTCCTGCTGAACGCCGGCCCCTTCGGCCTGCGCCGCCCGCTGATGGTCTCGCAACAGCACCGCATGATGCTGTCCGGCGCCCAGGCCGAGCTGATGTTCGGCCAGCCCGAGGTCCTGATCAAGGCGCGCGACCTGATCGACGGCCAGTCCGTCTGCCTGGTCGAGGATCTCGACGACGTGACCTACGTCCACCTGCTTTTCGACCGCCACGAGGTGGTCACCGCCAATGGCGCCCCCTCGGAAAGCTATCTGCCCGGGCCCCAGACGATGCCGGGATTCGACGCCGCCACGCAGGCCGAACTGCGCGCGCTCTTCCCCGAAATCGGCCCCGACGGCACCGGCTACGGCCCCGCCGCCCGCCTCGCGCTCACCTCGAAAGAGGCGCGCCCGCTCTGCCGCGCGATGACCCGCCCAACAGCCCTTTCGGCCTGAGCATAGACCCGCTACTGGCGATATCCCGCCGATTCGCAAGCCTGCCGGAACGGAATTTTCCCCGCATGCGTTTAACCTGCAACGCAAGACGGAGAAACGACATGAAGAACCGCACCTCCCTGATTGGCATGACGACCGCAGCTTCGCTGCTGGGCTTCCTGGCCGCAGTCGGCCTTGCAACCCCCGATCTCGCCAGCGCCAAGGACAAGCACCACGGCGCCAAGGTCCAGCACGTCGCTGGCGGCTGCCCGCCCGGCCTCGCCAAGAAATCGCCGGCCTGCATCCCGCCGGGTCAGGCGAAAAAACTGGACGGACGCCACGACGACGACCGTCGCGTCTACATCGACCGCAACGGTGCCTATGTGGAACGCGAGGACGCCTTCCGCTACAACGACCGCTACGATCAAGTCTATTCCTATCGCGTCGGCGACCGCCTGCGCGGCGATTACGTCCTGATCCCCTCGCCCGATCTCTACGGGCTCGACCGCTACGGCACATACTACCGCGCCGGCGACGGGGTCTATCAGGTTGACAAGGACACGATGGAAGTGATGGCCATCATCGGCCTCGCCTCGCGCCTGCTGAACTGACCTATTCCGCAGCCACACGCTTGGGCTTCAGCATCTCCTTGAGATAGCGCCCGGTGTGGCTGCGGGGCTCTTCCGCCACCGTCTCGGGCGTGCCCGTCGCCACGATTTCCCCACCGCCATCGCCGCCCTCGGGGCCGATGTCGATGATCCAGTCGGCAGTTTTGATCACGTCAAGGTTGTGCTCGATCACCACAACCGAATTGCCCTGCTCCACCAGTTCGTGCAGCACTTCCAGCAACTTGCGCACATCTTCGAAATGCAGCCCCGTCGTCGGCTCGTCGAGAATGTACAGCGTCCGCCCCGTCGCGCGCTTGCTCAGCTCCTTCGACAGCTTTACCCGCTGCGCCTCGCCACCTGACAGCGTCGTCGCCTGCTGGCCCACCTTGATGTAACCGAGACCCACCCGCACCAGCGCATCCATCTTCTCGCGGATGCTCGGCACCGCCTGGAAGAACTCCTGCGCGTCCTCCACCGTCATATCAAGAACGTCGGCTATGCTCTTGCCCTTGAATTTGATTTCCAGCGTTTCGCGGTTATAGCGCTTGCCCTTGCAGGTCTCGCAGGTCACGTAGACATCGGGCAGGAAGTGCATCTCGATCTTGATCAGCCCGTCGCCCTGGCAGGCCTCGCAGCGGCCGCCCTTCACGTTGAAGCTGAACCGCCCCGGAGCATAGCCGCGCGCCTTGGCTTCGGGCAGACCGGCGAACCAGTCGCGGATCGGCGTGAAGGCCCCGGTATAAGTGGCTGGATTCGAACGCGGAGTCCGCCCGATGGGCCGCTGGTCTATATCGATCACCTTGTCCAGATGCTCGAACCCCTGGATCGTCTCGCAGGGCGCCGGCGTCTCGCGCGCGCCGTTCAGTCGCATCGCCGCATTCTTATACAGCGTCTCGATGGTCAGCGTCGACTTGCCGCCGCCGGAAACCCCGGTCACGCAGACGAACATGCCCAATGGAAACTCGGCCGTCACGTCCTTGAGGTTGTTCCCCGAGGCCTTGACCACCGTGATTTTCTTGTTGCCTTTCTTGCCCTTGCGCCGCTCCTTTGGCACGGCGATCTCGCGCGTCCCGGCCAGATACTGCCCCGTCACCGAGGCCGGATCGGCTGTCACCTCGGCCGGGGTGCCGTGGCTCACCACCTGCCCGCCGTGGATGCCCGCGCCCGGCCCGATGTCAAAGACGTAATCCGCCTCTCGGATCGCCTCTTCGTCATGCTCGACCACGATCACCGTATTGCCTTGATCGCGCAGGTTTTTCAGCGTCTGCAGCAGCCGCCCGTTGTCGCGCTGGTGCAGCCCGATGGACGGCTCGTCCAGCACATACAGAACGCCGGTCAACCCCGACCCGATCTGGCTGGCCAGCCGGATCCGCTGGCTTTCGCCGCCACTTAATGTTCCGGATGAACGGGACAGCGTAAGATATTCTAAACCCACATTATTCAGGAAACCCAGCCGCTCGCGGATTTCCTTCAGGATCGCCCGCGCGATCTCGTTCTTCTGCTTGCTCAGCGCCGCCGGAACCGTCTCGATCCAGTCGTAGGCCTCCTTGATCGACTTCTGCACCACCTGCCCGACATGCAGCCCGCCGATCTTCACCGCCAGCGCCTCGGGGCGCAGCCGGTAGCCGTGGCAGGTGCCGCAGGGCCGGTTGTTCTGATAGCGCTCGAACTCCTCGCGCACCCAGGCCGAATCCGTCTCGCGATAGCGCCGCTCCATGTTCGGGATCACGCCCTCGAAGACGCGGGAGACCTGATAAACCCGGCCGCCCTCATCATAGCGGAACTGGATCTCTTCCTTGCCAGACCCGCGCAGGAACACCTCCTGCACCTTTTCCGGCAGATCCTTCCAGCGGGCGTTCTTGTCGAACTTGTAATGCCGCGCGATGGCCTCGATGGTCTGCAGGAAATAGGGCGACTTGCCCTTGCGCCAGGGCGCCAGCGCGCCGTCATAGACCTTCAGATTCTGATCCGGCACCACCAGCCGCTCGTCAAAGAACAGCTCCACGCCCAGCCCGTCGCAATCCGGACAGGCCCCGAAAGGCGCGTTGAACGAGAACAGCCGCGGCTCGATCTCGGGGATGGTGAAGCCGCTCACCGGACAGGCGAAATTCTCGGAGAACGTCATCCGCTCCGGTTCGCCCTCGGCCGGCGCCGTCTCCAGGATGCAGATGCCATCCGCCAGATCCAGCGCGGTGCGCAGCGAATCCGCCAGCCGCGTCTCCAGCCCCTCGCGCACCACGATCCGGTCGACCACCACGTCGATGTTGTGGCGGAACTTCTTGTCCAGCACCGGCGGTTCGTCCAGCTCGGAAAACGCCCCGTTCACCTTGACCCGCTGGAACCCCTGCTTGCGCAGCTCCAGGAACTCCTTGCGATACTCGCCCTTCCGGTCGCGCACGATGGGTGCCAGCAGATAGGCCCGCGTGCCCTCCTCCATCGCCATGATCCGGTCGACCATGTCCTGCACCTGCTGCGCCTCGATGGGCAGCCCGGTCGCCGGGCTGAACGGCGTCCCCGCCCGCGCGAAGAGCAGCCGCAGATAGTCGTAAATCTCCGTCACCGTCCCCACGGTCGACCGCGGGTTCTTGCTCGTCGTCTTCTGCTCGATCGAAATCGCCGGCGACAGCCCGGTGATGTGATCCACATCCGGCTTTTCCATCATGTCCAGGAACTGCCGCGCATAGGCGCTCAGGCTCTCGACATAGCGCCTCTGCCCCTCGGCATAGATCGTGTCGAAAGCCAGTGACGATTTCCCCGAACCCGACAGCCCGGTGATCACCACCAGCTGGTCCCGCGGAATGTCGACGTCGATGTTCTTGAGGTTATGCTCGCGCGCCCCGCGAACCTCGATTTTCTTGAGCTCGGCCATGATGCCCCCGGTTAACGAACTCTAAATAGGACGCACCGGCGGATTCTCCAATCGAAAAGTAGGAACGAACAGCGAACTTCCGCTACGGCTGCCCATGAAAAAGGCCGCACCCGAAGGTGCGGCCCGAACTCGTATACAAAACAGACAGGGCGTCAGGCGCGGCGGCGGCGGCCCATCCAGCCCATGACAGCCATACCGCCCAGCAGCAGCGGCAGGCCCGCCGGCAGCGGCACCGCGCTCACCTGTTCCTCGGCGCCGACCCGGACAGCGGCCACGACCGAGTTGCCAAAGCTGTTGCTCGCGGTGCCTTCCAGCCCGGCAAACCCGTTCTGGCTCCAGGCCACGTTCGCGTTGTTGTAGAAGAAGTTCTTCTTCGAATTGCCGTCAAAGGCGAATTCGATCAGGTATTTCTTGCCCACCGACAGATCGAGATCGGCAAAGCTGAAATCGACCCAGCTCAGCCCCTGCGTGGTGGTCATCGCCGTGCCCGAGCGCAGCAGCGCGGTGCGGGTGAAGTTGCCGGTCAGCGAGCTGATCTCCGAAACCCAGTACGACAGGCCGATCTTGGTCAGATGCTGGTACAGACCCACCGAATTGATCGTCTTGGCCTCGGTCACCTCGAACCCGATCCCGCGGCGGCCCGACCAGCCATCATTGGAATTCTGGGTATAGACGTGACCCGAGGGGTCGTTGGTCGGCGTAAATGCCACGGTGGCCGCACTGGCCGACACGGTGCCGGCAACCAGCAGGGCGGCGGCGAATTTCAGGGATTTCAACATCGGTTTCTCCAGACAGGCGAATTTTCAACTGGCCCCCTTAAACCGCCGAAACGGGCCGAAAATGTGACGAAAACCCCCTCCATTGTCCGCATCCGTGGCCGCATTGTTTCCGGATCGCACCGTTAGCGCCCGAAACGGCGGTTCAGACGGCCTCGGACCCCCGCCGCGCCCGCGCCCGGGCGGTCAGCAGATGCAGCGCGATGCCGCCACCGAACAGGACCACGGCAAAGACCAGGAACCCGTTCACCCCACCCGCGGCCGTCAGCGCGACCAGCACCGGCGTGCCAAAGGTGGTGCCCACATTGCCCATTTGCGCCAGCGCGCCATTGGCCTGCGCCCGCGCCTCGGGCGCTGCGTTCAGCTGCGGGATGGCGGCAAAGCTCGCGCCCTGCACCAGCCCCAGCGCACCGGCCAGGGCAAGGTAAGGCCAGGCGCTCCCCGGTACCGCCCAAAGCGCCAGCGCCGCCACCAGCGACAGCGCAAACCCGGCCACGGCGACCCGCACCGCCGGCACATGGCGCAGCAGCCAGACCCCCAGCGTCATCGACACCGCGATGCCCGCCAGCGGCATCAGGCCGATCACCATGCCGCGCAGCGCCTCGGACAGGAAGGGCGGCATCACCGTCAGGATGGCGACAAAGGCCCCGGCGTAACAGACCCAGCCCAGCGCCGCCGCGTTCCGGAAGGGCGAGGCATAGATATGTCGGTGATCCGCAACCAACCCCGCCAGCGACAGCGGCGCGCCGCGCGCCCCGATCACGTCGCGCGGAAGCAGCGCCGCCACCAGCACCGCCATCGCCGCCATATAGAGCCCATGCGCGGCATAAAGCGCCCCCGGCCCCCAGGCCCGCGCCAGCGGCAGACCGCCCCAGGTCAGCACGGCAAAGGCGACGCCGAAGAAGGTGCTCCACAGCGACAGGGTCAGCCCGCGATGCTGCACCGCGCTCAGCTGCGCGATCAGCGTCGGCGCCGCCACGACAATCGCCAGATGCGAGGCCCCCTCGACCACCCGGCTGGCCAGGAACAGCGGCAGCGCCGGCAGCGTCGCCTGATACCCCGCCACCAGCGCGCCCAGCCCCAGCGCCGCGATCAGCGCGCGGCGCGGCCCGACCCGCGCGACGATCAGCCCGGCGGTCACGCCGAACAGGACGCCGACGAAGCCGACCAGCGACACCGCAAAGCCCAGCGCCGCGCCCGCGCCGCCATAGATCTCGCCCAGCATGGGAAAGGTGACCGACACCTTGCCGAACTGCGCCGCCGCCCCCAGCCCGGCCCCCCAGAGCCCCAGGATCGTGCCGAACTGCGTTCTCGGGTCAGGCAAGGCGGTCGAACTCATCTGCGGCACCGGTTGGACGTCACTCCGCCTCCTGCACCCTCATCCCCCAAAGCGCAAGCCGCAGGGTCCGAAACGGCATCGGCCGCGGGGCGACACCCGCGGCCGGCACTCTTCCGGAAATGCGTCAGGGGGGTGCACAGTTGGTGCACGGCTTGTGCACGCAAAACACCCCCCGTTTTCGCTCAGATGTGGATCACCCGCCCAAAGGCGTCGAGCACCGATTCATGCATCATCTCGCTCAGCGTCGGATGCGGGAAAACGGTCGCGATCAGGTCTTCCTCTGTGGTCTCCAGCTGCTTGCCGACCACATAGCCCTGGATCAGTTCCGTCACCTCCGCCCCGACCATATGCGCGCCCAGAAGCTCGCCGGTCTTGGCGTCGAACACGGTCTTCACCATGCCCTCGGCCTCGCCCAGCGCGATGGCCTTGCCATTGCCGATGAACGGAAACTTACCAACCCGCACGCTGTATCCCTGCTCCTTCGCCTTGGCCTCGGTCAGCCCGACCGAGGCGACCTGCGGCTGGCAATAGGTGCAGCCCGCGATCATCTCGGGCCGCACGGCGTGCACCTTCTTCCCGGCGATATGTTCGGCCACCATCACCCCCTCGTGGCTGGCCTTGTGCGCCAGCCAGGGCGCGCCGGCGATATCGCCGATGGCATAAAGCCCCTCGACCCCGGTGCGGCAGTATTCATCGACCACCACATGCGTGCGGTCGACCTTCACCCCCAGCGCCTCCAGCCCCAGGTTCTCGACATTGCCGACGATGCCGACGGCGGAAATCACCGTGTCAAACTCGTGCGTCTCGGTCTTGCCGCCCATCTCGATATGCGCCGTGACTTTGCCCTTGGCGCGGTCCAGCTTCTTGACCGCCGCCTTCTCCATGATCTTCATGCCCTGCTTGACGAACTGCTTTTTGGCAAAGGCGCTGATCTCGGCATCCTCCACCGGCAGGATGCGGTCCATCACCTCAACCACTGTCGTCTCGGCGCCCAAAGTGTTATAAAAGCTGGCAAATTCGATGCCGATGGCGCCCGATCCGATGACCAGCAGCTTCTTCGGCATCCGCGGCGGTTGCAGCGCGTGCTTGTAGGTCCAGACCAGATCGCCATCCGCCTCCAGCCCCGGCAGCTCGCGCGCGCGCGCCCCGGTGGCGAGGATGATGCTCTTGGCGCTCAGCGTCTCGGTGCCCTTGTCGGTCGTGACCTCGACCTTGCCCTTGGCCGGCAGCGTCGCCGCGCCCATGACCACGGTGATCTTGTTCTTCTTCATCAGATGCCCGACGCCGCCCGACAGCTGCTTGGCCACCCCGCGCGACCGCTTGATCACCGCGTCGATGTCAAAGCCGATACCCTCGGCCTTCAGGCCGAACTCCTTGGCCCGCTCCATCAGGTGGAACACTTCGGCCGAACGCAGCAGCGCCTTGGTCGGAATGCAGCCCCAGTTGAGACAGATGCCGCCCAGATGCTCGCGTTCCACGATGGCCACGCTGAGGCCCAGCTGGGCGGCGCGGATGGCCGCGACATAGCCGCCGGGGCCCGCCCCGACCACGATCACGTCATAGGATTTGTCGGCCATGAGAATTCCCATACGGTTGCAAAAATTAGTTTACCATTAAACTACCGCGCGCCACCCGGCAATGCCCGGCTGTGCGGCAGTTCGCTCATCCCCCGGCCGCCCGCATCGCCGCCGCGATCCGCGCCCCGATCAGCTCGGACCCCAGCGGCGACGGATGCACCCGGTCCACGAACCAATGCGCCGGATTGGCCGGGTCGATCACCTCCTCCGCCCCGACATAGACCGCCCCCGGCGTCCGCTTGGCCAGCGCCTCCAGCCGCCGGTTCAGCACATCCACCTCCTCCGAGCACCGGCTGAACGGGTTCGGACGCACGTTAGCATTATAGTAACCTAATATCACTATACTGGCGGAATCCGCGACAATTCGGTCGACAAGCGCCGGAATGTCTCCGCCCTGCCCGTTCGGGCCCACAAGTGAGTCGAGCGTTGCGCCACAGCCGTTACAGCCACATTCCGCCAGCAGGTCGTTGGCACCGCCGTTCAGAATGACCCAGTCCCAGGGCCCGCTGCGGTATTGCTGGCGGATATCGCCGCCCTTGGCCACGATCGCCGGCGAGGTCGCGCTGACCCGCGCGCCGGCAACCGAAAGATTGGCGACGCTCAGACCGGTCAGGCGCCCCACGACGTCGGGGATCGCCTCGTCGCGGAAACCGTTCCAGGCCAGCACGCTGTCACCAACGGCCAGAAGCCGGGTGTTGGGCGCAACGCTGTCGGGATCGGTGCAGGCGCTCAGCACCGCGAAAACGGCCGGCGCCAGCAGATGCGGCAGCCGGCCGGGCAAGACGGATCAGCCAGCCAGTTGCAATTGGCGCACGGTCTCGCCGTAGCCGCCAGTGCTCACATAATCGGATTCGACCTTGGTCGAACTCCGGTTAAGCGCTTCATTTCTATAAGGAAAACGTCCGAATTGACGGATCACCTGGCGATGCGCTCGGGCATGCAGAAGGTTCGATTCACCCGTCTCGGGCATCCGCTCGCGCATCAGGCGCACACAGCGGTCCTGATCGCAGAGGTTCTCGGAATGCATCAGCGGCAGGTAGAAGAACTGCCGCGCCGGTTCGTTGATCTTCATGTCCCAGCCCTTGCTGATGGCCGCCTTGGCGGCGGTCAGCGCGGCACGATCGCTGGCGAAAGCCTTGCCCGATCCGCGGAACATGTTGCGCGGAAACTGGTCCGTCAGGATGATATAGGCCAGCGCGCCGCTGGGATAGGTCAGCCATAGGGAATGGCGGCCGTCGCAGGCCCCTTCCCAGGTGCTGAGAAACGTCTCGCGGATCCGGGAGTCGAGCGCATCGTCCTGCGCATACCACCCATCCGGACCCACCTCGTCCAACCAGAAACTCAATACATTTTCAGGGCCAATCATCGGTTCTGCTCCAATTGTCCATGCCCCCGGGCACATGGACATATTTTACGGTTTGTTTGCCTTCACGTCACGTCAACATTTGACCAACCTGTGGCACGGCCTCCGGGTTTCAAGCCGTTGTCTGCTCCTCGCGCGGCGCCTCTAGCGTAACATCCCGGGCCAGTTCAACGGCCATCGGTGTGCCCACCGGCGACATCGGCGAGACTGCGCCCGCATATTCCACCGGTATGCTTGCCCGCTGCGTCATCCGCCATGTGGCATAGCCGCCGAGGGCGAAAAGCAGAAAGGCGATCAGCACGAAATAGCCGGGGGGTCCAAACACGTGATCGTTCATCAGCCAGCCGGTGATCAGCGGCCCGGCAATCGCACCGACGCCGTTGATGAAGATCAGCCCGCCCGAGGCCGCGGCCATGTCGCCATGTTCCAGATAATCGTTGGTATGGGCGATCAGCAGCGAATACAGCGGGTTGGTGGTGCCGCCGATCAGGAAAGAGGCCACCAGCAGCACGCCGAAATGACCGCCCAGAAAGAACCCCAGCACCGCGCCCATCGCGCCGACCGCGGCCACCACGACGATCAGCTGCCGCCGGTCCATGCGGTCGGACAGCCACCCCAGCGGATACTGCAGGATCATCGCGCCGATGTAGATCGCACTGATAAAGATCGAGATCTGCGCGACGCTCAGCCCCGCCTTCGCGCCGTAGACTGCGCTCATCCCGAACTGCGCCGAAAAGACGCCGCCCAGCAGGAACATGCCCGCGCAGCCCAGCGGCGAGGTCTTCAGCAGCCGCCCGATCGACATCGGCCGCGTCGTCTCGAACGAGGGCGTCGGGCTGACCGACAGCAGGATCGGCGCGAAAGACACCGAGATCAGCACCGAGGCGATGACGAAATTGTCGAACCCCGACGGATCGCCCACCAGCATCAGCCCCTGCGCCGAAACGATCCCGACCATCTGCACGATCATGTAGAGCGACAGCGCCTTGCCCCGGTTCTGGTTGTCGGCGGCGTTGTTCAGCCAGCTTTCCGCGGTGACATAAACGCCGGAAAAGCAGAACCCGATGACCACGCGGCCCAGGATCCAGGCCCAGGGCGTCGCCACCAGCGGATAAAGGATCATCACCGAAGAGATGAACGAGGCGAGCGCCGCGAAGACCCGCACATGGCCGACCCGGCGAATCATCTCGGGCGCCAGGCGCGAACCGCCAAGGAAGCCGACGAAATAGGCGGACATGATGAAGGACATCTCGAGCGTCGAGAATCCCTCGATATTGCCCCGCACGCCCAGCAGCGTGCCCTGAAGGCCGTTGCCGACCATCAGCAGCCCGACGCCCAGCAAAAGGGCCCAGGCGCTCGACAGGACTTGCAGCATGGGTCGACTCCTTTGGCGCTCAGGGCGGGGTATGGACGGCGGCGCCGCGCGCGTCCGACCGCTTTACGACTCTTCGTCAGCCGGTTTCGACACCCCGGCGGAGGGCATCAGCAGCGAGGCATCGCCATACGAGAAAAAGCGATACCGGCTCTCCACCGCATGGGCATAGATCGCCCGCATCCGCTCCATCCCGACCAGCGCGGCGACCAGCATCAGCAGCGTCGATTTCGGCAGGTGAAAATTCGTCACCAGCGCGTCGGTGACGTGGAAGCGGAAGCCGGGATAGATGAAGATATCGGTCTTGCCCCGCCAGGGCGCGATTTCCCCGCCCCGCGCCGCGCTCTCGATCAGGCGCAGCGCGGTGGTGCCGACCGGGATCACCCGCCCACCGGCGGCACGGGTCGCCGCGATCTCGGCCGCCGCCTCGGGCGTCACCTCGCCCCATTCGGCGTGCATCCTGTGGGATTCGACGTCATCCACCTTGACCGGCAGGAAGGTGCCCGCGCCGACGTGCAGCGTGACATGGGTGAAGGTCACGCCCATCGCGCGCAACCGCGCCAGCAAAGCCTCGTCGAAGTGCAGCGAGGCGGTCGGCGCCGCTACTGCGCCCGGCACCCGCGCCCAGACAGTCTGATAGTCGGACTTGTCCTGCGCGTCCGCCGGCCGGCGCGCGGCGATATAGGGCGGCAGCGGCATCTCGCCCGCCTGCGCCAGCGCCGCGTCGAAATCCTCGCCTGCGAGGTTGAACCGCAGCAGGCCCTGGCCGTCCTCGGTGCCTGTCAGCTCGCCGGACAGATCGGCCGAGAAAATCACGGTTTCCCCGACGCGCAGCTTCTTCAGCGGCTTGATCAGCGCGGCCCAGGTGCCGTCCGCGCGCGGCTCCAGCAGCGTCGCCTCGATCCGCGCCTCGGTCTCGCCCGCCACCCCGCTGCGGCGCCGCACACCGGACAGCCGCGCAGGGATCACCCTCGTGTCGTTCAGCACCAGCCGGTCGCCGGGGCGCAGCCAGTCGGGAAAGTCGGCCACGGTGGCATCACTGATGCCCTCGGGCCGCGAAACCAGCAGCCGCGCCGCGCTGCGCGGCACCGCCGGGCGGGTCGCGATCAGGTCTTCGGGCAGGGCGAAATCGAAACCGGTCAGCTTCATGGCGCCGGGCTATAGGCCAGCCGCGCGGCAAAGGCCATTCACCTTCCTTCAAAGCCCTCGGAGCTGCCACGCGGCGTGCGCCGGGGCGCCTCGCCATCGGCGCGCGGGGGCTGCGGGCGGAAGATTTCGCGCAGTCCGCCCGGCATCAGCGCCGACAGCGGATTGACGCTGACCTGCGGGTCATCGGGCGTGCCGCGCAGAGTATAGTTGAACCCCAGCAGCCCCTCGCCCTTGCGCGTGAAGGCCGCACCGATGCCATTGATCAGATAGACCGGCGAAATCACGCCCTGCATATCCAGCCGCCCCGCCGTGACATCATAGGCCCCCTGCATCGAAATCCCGATCGAGGGCCCCACCGCGCTCGAATCATGCACCGTCACCCGGGTCGGGGCCAGCTTGAACTGCGCATCGACCTCGGTGAACTGGATCCCCTGCCCCGACATCTCGTCCAGCAGGCCGATCACGCTGACCGCGTTCAGCAGGGCCGCCATGGCGGGGGCGTCCTTGACCCGGGTGCCGGTCACCTTCAGCACGCCGTCGAACTGCCCCGCCTCGGCCGCCGGGACCAGCGTCATGGACAGCGCCCCGCCCCGCCCCTGCCGCAGCAGCCCGGCCGAGCGGAAGACGCCGCCCGCGTCGTCGGCGGCCAGCCGTACCGCCAGCCGTCCATCCCGCGGCACCAGTTCTCCGCGCACCGCCGTGCCGCCGTTCACCTGCCCGCTGAACGGGCCGCTGAGGCCGCCAGCGGTCTGGAACGCGCCGTTGAAGCCGGTCAGCGCGATGGTGTCGGTGATCTGCAACCGGTCCAGCGACACCTCCATCGGCCCCGAGGCGCCCCCGCTGCTGCCGCTGGTCGAGCCGAAATCGCTGGCCCCCAGCCGCATCGTGCCGCCCAGAATGTGCATCTCGGGCGGGGCACTGCCCTTGCCCACCATCTCGACCCGCGCGTCCAGCCAGTTGTCGATCCGCAGCGAGGAGAAGAGCGCGCGGTCCAACCCGCCCTCGGGCCGGTTCAGCACCGACCCGGTCAGCGCCAGCCCCGCCCCCTGCAGCACCAGCTTGTCGATCCGCGCCTGCGCGCCCAGCGTGCCCGACAGCTGAAGCAGGCCCTCCGTCGCGGCGGGCTTGGTCCAGCCGACCTGCGGTATCCGCAGGGTCAGCCCTTTCAGATCCGAGGTCAGCGTCAGCTCGGGCGCGGTCTTCGGCGCGAGATCCAGCGTAAAGCGGCCCCGCCCCGTGCCCGAGACGCTGCCCTCGGGCAGTCCCAGCTTGAAGGTCGTCACCAGCGCCTGCGACAGCTCCACGTCTCCCTCGACCCGGCTCGCCTTGGACACCCCGACGCCAATCGGCTGGTGCCACGAGACATTGGCCGCCACATCGTCGATCCGCCCCTCGCCCGACACGGTGATGCCGTTCTGGTTGGCTGTCACGTCCAGACTGCGGGCCGACAGCAGATGATCCGGCACCAGCACCCGGCTGGCCGCGTCCGCGACCTTGCCCTTGAGGTGAAAGGTGATGTCCGAGAAGGGCACACGCGGGGCCAGAGGCACCGCCAGCGTGCCAAGGATATCGGCGCTGCCATCGGCTAGGCTGACCGGCAGCGGCGTGTCCTTCAGCACCTGCAGGGGCGGCCGGTTCAGCAGCGACAGGATGGCGGTCACCCGCCCCTTGCCGGCAAAGCGCACGACCGCAGGCGTGTTTGGCTTGACCGTCACATCCGGCACGATGAACGAGGTTCCGGCGATATCGACGCTGCCGCCCTCCTCGGCCTTCACCCGTCCCGAGGTGGCCGTCACCACAAAGCGGTCGCCGTCCAGCACCGCCTGCCCCGCCGCGCCGGTGATCGGCGGCATGTAGTTCAGAAACCGTACCTGCGTGTCCTGAAAGTTGAAATCGCCATAGATGTCCGGCGCTTCCCCCGCGCTCAGGCGCAGGGCAAAGGTGGCGTCGCGCAGCAGCCCGCCTTCCAGATTGGCCGCAACCCAGGCGCGCGGCACCTTCGCCGCCCGCTCGGGCCAAAGCTGCATCAGCCGCTCGGGCGTCAGCTGGTTCAGCGTCGCGTCAAAGCCCAGCTTCCAGCCGTTCGCATCCGTCCCGAACTGTCCCGAACCGACCAGCCGGCTGTCGCCGTCAACGATCAGCAGCTCGCCCAGATCCAGACGGAACGGCGCCAGCTTGAGCCGGAAATCGGCCGTAGTCCGCTCGATCTTCAGCGGCTCCTGATAAAGGCCCCTCGGGTTCAGGCTCAGCCCGGACAGGGTGAACTGCCCGATCATCTCGGTCAGGCGGCCTTCGGAGATGCCCTGCAACGAGGCCTGCCCCTCGGCCACGCCCGAGCCCCAGTCGCTGTCGACCGACAGCTCGTCAAAGCTCAGCACCTGTTCGGCCGGGTTATAGGTGAAATAGCTGCGCGCGCCGCGGAACGGCACCGGACGCGCGCGGCTGTCGGGTTGCAGCACGCCCGATCCGATCTGGAACGACACCGACAGCGGCGCCAGCGTGCCATCCGAGTTGATACTGCCGCGCAGCGCGCCCGAGATCGGCGCGCGCAGCACCTCCAGCCAGGTCAGCGCCGGGCTTTGCGCCGCGATGTCGGGCGCGGCGATATCCTGCATCGAGATGCCGAACTCGGCTCCGGTCGTCCCGATGCGCGTGGTATAGGTCGCATCGAACGACCCGGCGCTCGCCCCGCCGCCCAGCAGCGCGAAACCCGCCGCGGTGCGCAGGTTGTCGCCGTCGCGGGTCATCTCGACATGACCGCCGTCCAGCGTCCATCCCCGGTTCTGGCGCAAATCCTCGAACCGCAACGTCAGCGAATCCATCTCGACATCGGTCAGCTCCGCCAGCTGCGGCGTGTCGAGCACCGATTCAAAGTCCTTCAGCAGCGCCGGCAGGTTCGCCGCCCCGCCCAGGCTCGTCGCCCCGCGACCGATGGCAAGGTCGATGCGCCCGTCCTGACCGCGCCGCAGGGTGGCATAGGCGCCGGATAGGTAGACGCGTTTCAGCTGCAACTGCCCGCGCAGCAGCGGTTCCATCGCGAGGCTGACATCCGCCTGGCTGAGGTTGACGATGGGACGGCCCGCGGCATCGTTAAGCACCAGATCGCGCAGCCGCACCCGCGGCTTCCAGCCTTCCCGCACGACGAATTCCAGCGTGCTGAACGACAGCCCGAGATCGCCCAGACCCTCGGCGGCCTTCGCCTCGATCCGCTCTTTCACCCAGTCCGGCGCGACAATGGACTCGCCCACCAGCAGATAGACCGCCAGCACCGCCATCGCGCAGAGCCCCAGAACCGTGCCGACAGAGGTATGCCACAGCGCGCGCCAGTGGCTTCGGCGCCGCTTGGCACGGACCGCGGGCGCTGACCCGTCTTCGCCGGTCGCGGAGTCTTGTGGTTTCTGTTTCAGCTGCACGCCTTTATTGTCGCCGGAAGTGGCTTGTTGTTACAGTCACATTTGTCTCATGAGCAGGAGTGCCGCAATGCCCGACATCAACCAGGCCGCCCCCGATTTCACCCTGCCCCGCGACGGCGGCGGGACCGTGACCCTGTCCGACCAGAAGGGCGCGCCGGTCGTGCTGTTCTTCTATCCCAAGGACGACACGCCGGGCTGCACCAAGGAATCCATCGGCTTTTCCGCCGATATGAGCGCCTTTGAAAAGGCCGGGGCCAAGGTCTTCGGCATCTCCAAGGACAGCGTGTCCAGCCATGACAAGTTCGTCGCCAAGCACTCCCTGACCACCCCGCTGCTGTCCGATGCCGAAGGCACGGTCTGCGAAGACTATGGCGTGTGGAAGGAAAAGAGCATGTACGGCAAGAAATTCATGGGCATCGAACGGACCACGGTCCTGATCGGGGCCGATGGCAAGATCGCGCGCATCTGGCCCAAGGTGAAGGTCGATGGCCATGTGGCCGAGGTTCTGGCGGCGGTTCAGGCCCTGTGAGCCTGTCGCTGGCCGAGCGTGCCGAGGCGGTTCTGCGCTGTGGCGACGGTCGTGCGAAGGCCGCGCTGTCGCGCGCGCACGCCGCCGCCTGGCTGGCCGCGCGCGACGGCAGCGGAGAATCCATCGAGATCGGCCGCGCCACGCCGCCCGACCAGCCGGCGCGGCCCGACCGCCCCGAACTGCTCGCCCCGCGCGACGTGCCCCGCCGCCGTCCTGGCAGCCCGGCGGGGCGGATCGCCCTGCTGCACGCGGTCGCGCATATCGAGCTGAACGCCATCGACCTGCACTGGGATATCGTCGCGCGCTTTACCGACATTGCGATGCCGATGGGGTTCTACGATGACTGGGTGCGAGCCGCCGACGACGAATCACGTCACTTCGGAATGATGTGCGATTGCCTCGAATCGCTCGGTTCGTCCTATGGCGCCCTTCCCGCCCATGCCGGGATGTGGCGCGCGGCCGAGGACACGAAAGCCGACCTAATGGGCCGCCTGGCGGTGGTGCCGATGGTGCTGGAAGCCCGTGGATTGGACGTGACTCCGGGCATGATCTCGGTGTTCAAAAAGGCCGGAGAGACCGAGGCTGTCGCCGCCCTGGAAACGATCTATGCCGAGGAAGTCTCGCATGTCGCCTATGCGGCCAAGTGGTTCCACTTCTTGTGTGGGCGCGAGAATTCGGACCCAAAGGATGTGTTTCACGCCCTGGTGCGGCGCTATTTTCACGGCGCGCTCAAGCCGCCGTTCAACGAGGAAAAACGCGCCGAGGCCGGCCTTCCGCCCGACTTCTATTGGCCGCTGGCAGAGCAGCAATCGGGCTGACTCGGCGGGTGACTTGCAACGGCTGCATGGCTCGTTCCGGGCCAACCCACTGACCGTCGGCGAAAAATCGCCAAGATCGGCAGGAATCCGTCGAATTTAATGTTCTGTTAAGCGTCGCGGTTGCCCGATCCGATTCATCTCATTATGCGTTTCTGTCGGGGCCGCTGACTGGGACGTCGCGCGGGTTCGTGGGGATGGATAGGAAAATACAGCGTGCGGACTCGTCTCGCGATCAAGACACACGCGATGCTGGAACGGTTGTTCCCTGAGCGTCGGCTTTTTCTGAAATCGGAATCGGATACGCGGTTCATACGCCTGAAGTCTGAGACTCAGCTCTTCGCCTATCTGGGCGTCAGCCTTGTCGTCGGCTGGGCGACCATCGCGACCGCGGTGCTGCTGATGGACTCGATCGGCGCGTCGAACTTCCGCGAACAGGCGATACGCGACCAGAAGAACTTCGAAGAGCGGTTGAACCTGCTGTCGGTCGAACGCGACGCCCGCGCCGCCGAAGCCGCAGCAGCGCAGGAACGCTTCAACACCGCGCTGCGCCAGATTTCGGCCATGCAGACCGAGCTTCTTGCCTCCGAGACGCGCCGCCACGAGGTGGAAACCGGCATCGACGTGATCCAGACCACCCTGCGCGACACGGTGCGCGAACGCGAAGCCGCCCGCGCCGCTCTGGCCGACCTGCGCGAACAGACCGAGGATTCCGGTGCCCTGGCCGCCGCTGCCGAGGCGGCGCCGGTGCCGCTCAGCCTCATGTCCGAGGTGCTGGAAGATACCGCGCAGGAGCGCGACCAGGTTGTCGCCGACGCGCGCAACGCGTTGGACCAGCGCGACCAGATCGAACACGAATACAAGCTCATGCAAGAGCGCAACGACGAGATCTTCCGCCAGCTGGAAGAGGCGATGACAATCTCGGTCGCGCCGCTCGATGCGATGTTCCGCAGCGCCGGCATGTCGACCGATCGCCTGCTCGACGAAATTCGCCGCGGCTACAGCGGCCAGGGCGGCCCGCTGACACCGATCTCCTTCTCGACCCGCGGCGAGGAACCCACCCCCGAGGACATCCGCGCCAACAAGCTTCTGTCGCAGATGGACGTTCTGAACATGTATCGCATGGCGGCCGAGAAGGCGCCCTTTGCCAGCCCGGTCAAGGCTGCGGTGCGCTATACCAGCGGCTTCGGCGTGCGCCGCGACCCCAAGACCGGCGGGCGCCGGATGCACAACGGATCGGATTTCGCGGGCGACTACGGCACCAATATCTATGCCACCGCCGATGGCGTCGTGACCCATGCCGGCTGGATGAACGGCTTTGGCAAACTGGTCAAAATCCGCCATGCCTTCGGGATCGAAACCTACTACGCCCATACCTCGGCCATTCTGGTCAAGGTCGGTCAAAGGGTCTCGCGCGGGGACCACATTGCTGATATGGGTAACACCGGACGAGTGACCGGCACGCACCTGCACTACGAAGTGCGGGTGGACGGTACGCCTGTTAACCCCATGATCTACATCAAGGCTGCGAACAATGTTTTCAAAAAGCAAAATCAACGAGCCCGCCAAGCCAGCCGCTGACGAGAAGACACCGATGACGTTGTCGACCCCGTCGAGCACCCCCTCGCCGAGCGAGTTCAAGGCCAGCGCTCCGAAACCGAAGCCGCCGGCCTCGACCCTGTCCGCCGACCTTCACATCACCGGGAACATCAAGACCTCCGGCGACATCAATGTCGAAGGCTCGGTCGATGGCGATATCCGCGCGCATCTGCTGACCATCGGCGAATCCGCGACGATCAAGGGCGAGATCACCGCCGACGACGTCGTGGTGAACGGCCGGATCGTGGGCCGCGTGCGTGGCCTGAAGGTGCGCCTGACCGCGACCGCGCGGGTCGAGGGCGACATCATCCACAAGACCATCGCCATCGAGAGCGGCGCGCATTTCGAAGGCTCGGTGCAGCGTCAGGACGACCCGCTGAACCCGAACCGCCAGGGCGCCAAGCCCGGCGCGGCGCCCGGCAAGCCGGAATAAGCCAGGGCACCGGCCCGAACGAAACGCGCCGCCGGTGGTCCCGGCGGCGCTTTGCATTTCAGCGATGTAAATGCCGTCACTCGGTGACGGTCACCTTTTTCATCACGTCGGGCTGACCGATCACCGCGCCGTTGGGGCCTGCCCCGCGCTTGATCTTGTCGACCACGTCCATGCCTTCGACGACCTTGCCGACGACCGTATACTGACCATTCAGGAAGTCGCCTGGCGCGAACATGATGAAGAACTGCGAATTTGCACTGTCCGGATCCTGCGCCCGGGCCATGCCTACGACGCCCCGCTCGAACGGCACATCCGAGAATTCGGCCGGCAGGTCGGGCCGGCTGGACCCGCCGGTGCCCGCGCGGCGCATGTCGCCGCCCAGCTTGCCGAATTCGACGTCGCCGGTCTGGGCCATGAAGCCGTCGATCACGCGGTGAAACACCACGCCGTCATAGGCACCTTCGGCGGCCAGGGCGGTGATCTGCTCGACATGCTTCGGCGCGACGTCCTCCATCAGGTCGATGAGGACGGTTCCATTGGCCTCGCCCTCGACCTCAATCCTGAGACCGGTGGCCAGCGCCGGCGTGGCGGCCAGCAGCAGGGCCGCGGCGACGAGATTACGCATCTGCGGCCACCTTGACCGAGATCATCCGGTCCGGCTCGGCCGGCGGCTCGCCGCGCACGATGGCATCCACATGCTCCATCCCGTCGATGACCCGGCCATAGACCGTGTACTGGCGGTTCAGGAAGTGGTTGTCCTTGAAGTTGATGAAGAACTGCGAATTGGCGCTGTTCGGGTTCTGCGAGCGTGCGGCGCCCAAGGTGCCGCGATCGTGCGGAATGCCCGAGAATTCCGCCGGCAGATCGGGCAGATCGGACCCGCCGGTGCCCGCCATGCGGATGTTGAACCCGTCTTCCATGTCGCCGTGCTGAACGTCGCCGGTCTGCGCCATGAACCCGTCGATCACCCGGTGAAAGGCGACGTTGTCATACTGGCCCGAGCGCGCCAGTTCCTTCATGCGCTCGGCATGTTTCGGCGCGACATCGGGCAGCAGTTCGATGACGACGGTGCCGCCCTTCAGCTCGATCAGGATGGTGTTTTCGGGGTCTTTGATCTCGGCCATGTGGCGCTCCTGTCTGAATTCGTTGCCCGTACACCTAAGGCCGCGCGGGCCGATTGCCAAGTGACGGGATTGACCGGGCGGCGAATTGCGGGAAAAACCGCCGGCGAAGGTGCAAGGAGTAGTGACATGGCCTGGAACACGCTGGACGACATGGACTTGAACGGCAAACGCGTGTTGGTACGCGTCGATATCAACGTCCCTCTCGAAGACGGGCGCGTCACCGACGCCACCCGGATCACCCGCATCGCCCCCACCGTGGCCGACATTCTGGCTGCCGGCGGCAAGCCGATCCTGCTGGCGCATTTCGGCCGGCCCAAGGGCAAGGTGGTCGCCGAAATGTCGCTTGCCCCTCTGGTGCCCGAGCTTGAAAAGGCGCTTGGCGTGCCGGTGATGTTCTGCGCAGATTGCCGCGGGCCCGCGGCCGAGGCAGCGGTGGCCGCGCTGGCACCGGGTCAGGTCCTGCTGCTGGAGAACACCCGCTTTCACCCCGGCGAGGAAAAGAACGACGCCGCCCTCGCCGCCGAATTCGCGCGCCTTGGCGACATCTATTGCAACGACGCTTTCTCGGCCGCCCACCGCGCCCATGCCTCGACCGAGGGTGTTGCGCGCCTCCTGCCCTCTTGCGCCGGACGTCTGATGCAGGCCGAACTCTCGGCGCTCGAGGCCGCGCTTGGCACCCCGCAGCGCCCGGTGGTGGCGGTGGTCGGCGGGGCGAAGGTGTCGACCAAGCTCGACCTGCTGGGCAATCTCGTGGCCAAGGTGGACACGCTGGTGATCGGCGGCGGCATGGCCAACACCTTCCTCGCCGCGCAGGGTGTGGACGTGGGCAAGTCGCTCTGCGAACACGACATGGCCCCCACCGCGCGCGAGATTCTCGGCAAGGCCGAGGCCGCGGGCTGCCGCATCCTGCTGCCCGTCGATGTGGTGGTCGCGCGCGAGTTCAAGGCGAATGCCGCCTCAGAAACCGTCGCCGCCAGCGCCTGCCCGGCAGACGCGATGATCCTCGACGCCGGCCCGCAGACGGTGGCCGAAATCGCGCAGGCCTTTGACGCCGCCAAGACACTGATCTGGAACGGCCCGCTGGGCGCCTTCGAAATCGAACCCTTCGACACCGCCACCAATGCGGCGGCCCGCAAGGCGGCCGAACTGACACGCGCGGGCAAACTGGTCAGCGTGGCCGGCGGCGGCGATACCGTCGCCGCACTCAACCAGGCCGGAGCGGGCGACGACTTCTCCTATATCTCCACCGCCGGCGGCGCATTCCTGGAATGGATGGAAGGCAAGGTGCTGCCCGGCGTTGCGGCCTTGGAGAAATGAGGTAACCTGTCCGGGACCGACAGAGGAGGATCCCGCATGAGACAGCCCCTGACGACACTTGCCACCCTTGCGGCGCTGGCCACGCCGGTCGCCGCGCAGGAGAGCCAAAGGCCAAGTTTCTGGGACGCCTTCTCGGTCGAAAGCATCGGCACGCTCGCGCTCAACTCGGTAATGAGCTGGGCGCGGCTGCTGGCCGATATCCGCTATGATCAGGTCAGCATCGACCCGGCCGCGCTGCGTATCGTGCTGACCGGCGTGCGGATCGCCCCCTATCTGCCCGACGTGCCCGAAGGGATGTGCGAGGTGCGCATCGAACGGCTGACGATGAACGGCCAGCCGATCGACGTGCGAGACGCCCGGCGGTTCCGCATCGCGCTGGACGGCGTTGCGATGGAGGCGGGATGCCTGCCCCTGCAACCGGCGGGCATGCTGCGCGGCATCGGCCTGCCGCAGGTTACGGCGGGGCGCATCGAGGCGGATGTCACCTATGATTACCCCAGCGGTGGCATGATGGCGCGCATCAGCGCCGATCTGGACAAGCTGGCCACGGTCGATGCCGAAATCGACCTCGACTACATCAGCTACCGTATGGACTTCTCGCTCGAAGAACCCGAACCGCGCGGGGCCATCGACGTGAACGGTGCGGTTGTCGCCATTCAGGATCGCGGCGCCTGGGACATTACCCGCAAGTTCATCATGCCGGGACCGGTCAACCCCGAAGAGATTGGACCGGTTATCGGTGCCGGGATCGAGGCCTCGCTTCAGGACGCCAACGGCGAAGGCGTCGCGCTGACCGAGAAACAGCGCGCCTTTGCCCGCGACGCCGGGGCCGTGGCGGCAAGTTTCCTGACCACCGGCCGGCAGGTCGTTGTCGCGACCGCCATCGAAACGGCACCGCTGCGCATCGACCTGACGCAGGAGCCCGCCTTTGCCCCGCTGTTCGACGCGCTGAACCCGACCGTCTCGCACAGCCAGCCGCAACTGGCCTCGGCGATCTCGGTGGCCGCGCTCGACGCCGCGATGAAGGCCGAGACGCCGCCCGAAAACGCCTTTGACATCGGACGCGCGCTGATCACCGGTATCGGCGCGCCCAAGAACCCGAACGGCGGTATCCGTCTGCTGCTGCCGCTGGCGCGCGAGGGCAATACACAGGCCAATTTCCTGATCGCCTCCGAAATCGCCGCGATCAAACCGGTCGACGCCTACGGCCACGCCCTGCGCGCGGCGGCGAGCGGCATTCCCGGCAGCTTGGCCCTGCTCGACCGGATCGAGCGGGAGGTGCCCTTCGCCAAGGCTGTCGAGCAACAGGGCAGCCTGCTGGGCGATCCCGACGATGCGCTGTATGGCGATCTGGCCGGGATGCGCAGCGCCGCGCGCGAGTTTCTGGGCGGGACACGCCGCCCCCGCTCGTGGCTTGCCGCCTATTACTGGTCTTCCATGGCGGCCGCCGCCGGCGATGCGTCGAGCGCCGCGCTGCGCGACGAGATCGGCGAGATCATGCGCCTGCGCGGCGACGCGAAGGGATGGGCGGAAGAGGCCAACAGCATCGACAACGGCGTGCTGCGGGACTGGATCGCCAAGGACGTTCCCGGCCGCCTGCGCTGAGCCCCGCGCTGTTGGCGCAAACAGCCAACGCGCGAGTTGAAACGCCGCGCGGCCTGCCATAAACACCGCCCAAATCACCCTTTTTTCCGAGAGCGAGTTTCCCAATGCCCAACGCCGAACAGATCAAGCAGATGACCTCCGCCGGTGGCTTTATCGCCGCGCTGGACCAGAGCGGCGGCTCGACCCCGAAGGCGTTGAAACTCTACGGCATCGAGGAAAGCGCCTATGGCTCGGACGCAGAAATGTTCGACCTGATCCATGCCATGCGCGCCCGGATCGCCACCGCCCCCGCCTTTACCGGCGAGAAGGTGATCGGCGCGATCCTGTTCGAGATGACGATGGACCGCGAGATTGACGGCATGCCCGCCGCTCAGTTCCTCTGGGAAAAGCGCGGCGTTGTTCCCTTCCTGAAGATCGACAAGGGCCTTGAGGAGGCCAAGGACGGCGTCAAGCTGATGAAGCCGATGCCGGGTCTCGACGCCCTGCTCGACCGTGCCGTCGCCAAGGGCATTTTCGGCACCAAGGAGCGTTCGGTGATCGACGCGGCCTCGCCCTCGGGCATCAAGGCGGTCGTCGACCAGCAGTTCGAGATCGGCAGACAGGTTCTTGCCAAGGGCCTGGTCCCGATCATCGAACCGGAGGTGACCATCTCGATCGCCGACAAGGCCGCCGCCGAGGATATCCTGCTGGCCGAAATCCTGCGCTGCCTCGATGCCCTGCCTGCGGACCAGCAGGTCATGCTCAAGCTGACCCTGCCCGACACCGCCAACCTCTACAAACCGCTGGTCGATCATCCGCGCGTCATGCGGGTCGTGGCACTCTCGGGCGGCTATTCGCGCGACGAGGCCAACGAACGGCTGGCGCAGAACAGTGGCATCATCGCCTCGTTCAGCCGCGCGCTCACCGAAGGGCTGTCGGCCCAGCAGTCGGATGCCGATTTCAACGCCACCATCGCGAAAACTATCGACAGCATTCACGCCGCATCGGTCGCCGGCTGAGTCCGGCCGGCCACGATCGGCGGATCGCTGCGAATTCCTAAAGACGGGGATTCACAGCGCGAATCGCCTGTGCCATAGTGTCCAAAGGCGCCACGCAAGAGCGCCAGAAGAGGCAGCGCGTTGACCCGTTCCACACGTCCCGGATTTGGCGGTTTCATCTTCTTCGCCCTGGCGTTCAGCCTGGGCGCCTATTTCACCTTTGCCGCCGTGCAGGGGGATTACGGTGTCTTTCGCCGGGTCGAGATCTCCGCCGAGGAAATGACGCTGCGCCGTGAACTCGCCGAGATCAAGGCGCAGATCACCGAGGTCGAGAACCTGACGCACCGGCTGTCGGACAACTACCTCGACCTCGACCTGCTGGATCAGCAGGCGCGTTCGGTCCTGGGATATCTGCGCACCGACGAAATCGTCATCCGCTGACGCTTGTCCACGGCAAATAGACTCTCGCCATTCTGGCAATTTTCGCCTATTGGATAGTTTAACGCTAAACTATCTTTGGACGAAGGGGAGGGAACGCCAATGGTGGCCCGCAAAACGACCAAGAAGCCTAATGTTTCCGCTGAAGAGATGCTCGGCTACTACCGCGACATGCTGCTCATCCGGCGATTCGAAGAAAAGGCCGGCCAGCTGTACGGCATGGGCCTGATCGGCGGTTTCTGCCACCTCTACATCGGTCAGGAAGCCGTGGTGGTCGGGCTGGAAGCCGCAGCCGAAGAGGGCGACAAGCGCATCACCTCCTATCGCGATCACGGGCACATGCTGGCCTGCGGCATGGACGCCAAGGGCGTGATGGCCGAGCTCACCGGCCGCGAAGGCGGCTACTCCAAGGGCAAGGGCGGCTCGATGCACATGTTCAGCCGAGAAAAGCACTTCTACGGTGGTCATGGTATCGTCGGCGCTCAGGTGCCGCTGGGCGCCGGCCTCGCCTTCTCGGACCGCTACAAGGACAATGGCCGCGTGACCTTCACCTATTTCGGGGATGGCGCGGCGAACCAGGGCCAGGTCTACGAATCCTTCAACATGGCGGCACTCTGGAAACTGCCGGTGATCTTCGTGATCGAGAACAACCAGTATGCCATGGGCACCGCGCAGAAACGCTCCACCTCCACCGAAGAGATCCACAAGCGCGGCGAAGCCTTCGGCATTCCGGGGGAACTGGTCGACGGTATGAACGTGCTCGCGGTCAAGGAAGCCGGCGAGAAGGCCGTGGCGCACTGCCGCTCGGGCGAAGGCCCCTATATCCTCGAAGTCAAAACCTACCGCTATCGCGGCCACTCCATGTCGGACCCGGCGAAATACCGGACCCGCGAGGAAGTGCAGAAGATGCGCGAAGAGCGCGATCCCATCGAGCAGGTCCGGGGCATGCTGCTGACCGGCAAGCACGCGACCGAGGACCAGCTCAAGGAGATCGACAAGGAGATCAAGGAGATCGTCAACGCCTCGGCCGAATTCGCCAAGGAAAGCCCCGAACCGGATGTCTCCGAACTCTGGACCGACATCTACGCGGACGTGGCGCCGCAGGACGAGGAGGCGGCATGATGAAGCGGACCGCAGGCAAGATCCACGAGGGAGACGCGTAAGATGGCAATTGAAATCCTGATGCCCGCCCTGTCCCCCACGATGGAGGAAGGCACCTTGGCCAAATGGCTGGTCAAGGAAGGCGACACCGTGAAATCCGGCGACATACTTGCCGAGATCGAGACCGACAAGGCCACAATGGAATTTGAGGCGGTGGACGAAGGCACCATCGGCAAGATCCTGATTTCCGAGGGCACCGAGGGCGTGAAGGTCAACACCCCGATCGCGACGCTGCTGGCCGAGGGCGAAAGCGCCGATGCCGCGCCTGAGAAGTCCGAGGCGAAGGCGGAGGAGAAACCGGAATCCGAAACCAAGGCGCCGGCCAAGGCCGAAAAGGCCCCCGCCCCCGCCGCCGTGAAGACCGAGCGCAAGCCCGACTGGCCGGAAGGCACCGCGATGAAGCAGCAGACCGTCCGCGAGGCGCTGCGCGACGCCATGGCCGAGGAAATGCGTGGCGACGATGAGGTCTTCCTGATGGGCGAAGAGGTCGCCGAGTATCAGGGTGCCTACAAGATAAGTCAGGGCCTGCTGGACGAATTCGGCCCCAAGCGCATCATCGACACGCCGATCACCGAACACGGCTTTGCCGGCATCGCGGTCGGTGCGGCCTTTGGCGGGCTGAAGCCGATTGTCGAGTTCATGACCTTCAACTTCGCCATGCAGGCGATCGACCAGATCATCAACTCGGCCGCCAAGACGCTCTACATGTCCGGCGGGCAGATGGGCTGCCCCATCGTCTTCCGCGGCCCCAATGGCGCCGCCGCCCGCGTGGCGGCCCAGCACAGCCAGGATTACGCGGCCTGGTACATGCAGATCCCCGGCCTCAAGGTGGCGATGCCCTACTCTGCCTCCGACGCCAAGGGCCTGCTGAAAAGCGCGATCCGCGATCCGAACCCGGTGATCTTCCTTGAAAACGAGATCCTCTACGGGCGCAGCTTCGACGTGCCGGACATCAAGGATTACACCGTGCCCTTCGGCAAGGCCCGGATCTGGCGCGAAGGCACGGACGTGACCATCGTCAGCTTCGGCATCGGGATGCAATACGCGCTCGAAGCCGCCGACAAGCTGGCCGAGGACGGGATTTCCGCCGAGGTCATCGACCTTCGTACCCTGCGCCCGATGGACACCGAAACCATCCTCGCCTCGGTGAAGAAGACCAACCGCTGCGTCACGGTCGAGGAAGGCTGGCCGCAGGGTTCCGTCGGCAGCTACATCTCGTCGGTGATCATGCAGCAGGCCTTCGACTATCTCGACGCGCCGGTGATCAACTGCACCGGCAAGGACGTGCCGATGCCCTATGCGGCCAATCTCGAAAAGCTCGCGCTGGTGACGACCGCCGAGGTGATCGAGGCGGTCAAGCAAGTGACCTACAGGTAAGGAGCGCGGACCATGCCGACAGAAATCCTGATGCCCGCCCTCTCGCCCACCATGGAAGAGGGCACGCTGGCGAAATGGTTGGTCAAGGAGGGCGATACCGTCTCCTCCGGCGACCTGCTGGCCGAGATCGAGACCGACAAGGCGACGATGGAATTCGAAGCCGTGGACGAGGGCACCATCGGCAAGCTGCTGGTTGCGGAAGGCACCGAGGGGGTCAAGGTGAACACCCCCATCGCGGTGCTGCTGGCCGAGGGCGAAAGCGCGGATGACGCGCCGGCCCCCAAGGCGAAGGCAACGGAGGCGCCGAAGGCGTCCGACGCGGGTGCCGAGGCGGCGCCCAAAGGGGGCTCCGAGAAGGCCGCGCCTGCCGAAAAGTCCCCTGCCCCGGCGGCACCGACCAAGGATGGCGAGCGCATCTTCGCCTCGCCCCTCGCCCGCCGGATCGCTGCCGAGAAGGGTCTGGATCTCGCCAGCCTGAAAGGCTCGGGCCCGCATGGGCGCATCGTCAAGGCCGATGTGGAGGACGCCAAGCCCCAGGCCGCGAAACCGGCCGAGGTCGCCAAGGCCGAAGCCCCGGCCGCCGCCGCTGCGCCCAAGCCGGCACTGGCGACCGGTCCGTCGGCGGAAACCGTCATGAAGATGTATGACGGACGTGCCTATGAGGAAGTCAAGCTCGACGGGATGCGCAAGACCATCGCCGCCCGTCTGACCGAGGCCAAACAGTCGATCCCGCATTTCTACCTGCGCCGCGACATACGGCTCGATCCCCTGATGGCCTTCCGGGCGGAGCTGAACGCCAAGCTGGAAAAGCGCGGCGTGAAGCTGTCGGTGAACGACTTCATCATTAAGGCCTGCGCGCTGGCGCTGCAGGCTGTGCCGGATGCCAATGCCGTCTGGGCTGGCGACCGGATCCTGAAGCTTAAACCCTCGGACGTGGCCGTTGCCGTCGCCATCGAGGGCGGGCTGTTCACGCCGGTCCTCAAGGATGCCGAGATGAAGTCGATCTCGTCCCTCTCGGCCGAGATGAAAGACCTCGCCACCCGCGCCCGCGACCGCAAGCTGGCCCCGCACGAATACCAGGGCGGCAGCTTCGCAATCTCGAACCTAGGCATGTTCGGCATCGACAATTTCGATGCTGTCATCAATCCGCCGCATGGCGCGATCCTGGCCGTGGGCGCCGGGGTAAAGAAGCCGGTGGTCGGCAAGGACGGGATCGAAGTCGCGACGGTCATGTCGGTGACGCTGAGCGTGGATCACAGGGTGATCGACGGCGCGCTTGGCGCGCAGCTGCTGCAGGCTATCGTCGACAATCTGGAAAACCCGGTGGCGATGCTGGCCTGACGCCAAACCGCCCCCGAAAAGATCAATGCGCCCCGGTCATCGCCGGGGCGCATTTGATTTGGCGCAAGGCTCAACGGCCCGACCCCGCGCTATCAGTCCACCGGACTCATGCAAGGAAATGCTCTGATGGACTGGAAAGCCGAACTCGCCGATGCCAACCAATCGCTGGCCGCCTATCGCCGCGCCGCCCCTGACGGGGCCGCTGGTTTTTCTGCCATGCACAAGGCGGCCATGGGACCGGGCGCGCTCAGCGTGAAGGACAAGGAGCTGATGTGCCTCGCCATCGGCATCATCCGCCAGTGCAACGACTGCATCGGCTTCCACGTCAAGGCGGCTGTCGCGGCCGGCGCCACCCGGGACGAGATCGCCGAAACGATCACCGTCACGATGTATATGGGCGGCGGCCCGGCATACATGTACGGCGCCAAGGCGCTCGACGCCTTCGACCAGCTGACCGCCTGAGGTCAGTCGCCGCAGTCGGTGCAGCCCTTGAGCCGGTGATCCATCACTACAGAGGGCTGCGAGCATCCGGCCTCGCCCACGATCTTGGCGGGCACGCCCGCCACGGTCTTGCAGGGCGGAACCTCGTTCAGCACCACAGACCCGGCCGCGATGCGCGAGCAGTTGCCGATGTGGATATTGCCCAGCACCTTGGCCCCGGCCCCGATCAGCACGCCATCGCCGATCTTGGGATGGCGGTCCTGGTCTTCCTTGCCGGTCCCGCCCAGAGTCACAGAATGCAGCATCGACACGTTGTCGCCCACCACCGCCGTCTCGCCGATGACGATGGAATGGGCGTGGTCGATCATGATGCCCTTGCCGATCCGCGCGTTGGGGTGAATGTCGACGCCGAAGATCTCGGAAATCCGCATCTGGAAGAAATAGGCCAGGTCGTGCTGGTCATTGGTCCAGAGCCAGTGGCCGATGCGATAGGCCTGCACCGCCAGGTAGCCCTTGAAATAGAGGATCGGCTGCAACAGCCGGTGGCAGGCCGGGTCGCGTTCGTAGACGGCCATCAGGTCGGCGCGCGCCGCCTCGACAATCTCGGGCGAGCGGGCATAGGCCTCGTCCGCGATCTCGCGTAGGATCGCCATCGACATCTCGTTCGAGGCAAGCTTGGCCGCGATCCGATAGGACAGCGCCTTGTCCAGCGTCTTGTGGTGCAGGATGCAGGCGTGAACCAGCCCGCCCATCAGCGGCTCCTTGCGGACAGCCTCCTGGGCCTCGGCGGTGATCCGGCTCCAGACCGGATCGATCGGGGTGATCTTGGTGCGGGTCTCAACCATGACATATCCATCCTGTGCTTGGCCCAGAATATGCATTTAAGCGATTTCATTCCAAACGCAAACCTGTGATCGGGCTCATTTCGAAACGGAATGAGAGGGATCGGTCCGCTCGCTCTGCATCACCGCGCGCCACACCCGCAAGCCATAGAGCACGATGGCGAAGCATTCGGCGTAGGTGTCATCGTCGAAATCCTGTTGCGGCAGGAGCAAATGCTTGCGCGCCGCCGCCATCAGGGTGCCATTGCCGAACTGCGGATGGACGCTGCGGGTTTCGAGGACGTGACGGTCGGCGATTTCCGCCTCGCGCAGCATGCTGACCAGCAGGTCGATACGCGCCTCGGGTGCGGCGGCCATCAGGGCGCGCGCGGCGCTGGTCGCGTCGCCGTGCAGGATCGGGCGCATCACGTCACCCCGGCAGAGCGATGGCGCGGAACGGTCCTGGCCCGAACCGGGCCGAAACCTGCGCAACCTCGATCACATCGCCGTGCAGCGTGCCATCCGCCGCCTGCGCGCTCGCCGCATAGATCCACTGCGGGGCCGTCACGCTGACTTCGCGCAGCACCATCGCGCCCCGGCGCACGCGCAGCTGATACAGCTCCGCCTCCTCGCCCAGCGGCACTTCGGGCAGGTCCCAGCTGTCACCGTCGATTCGGGTGCGCCGCACCCAGCTCAACCCCAGATCGGCGCCCGGTTCACCGCTCAGCCGCAGATGGGATGGCGCATAGGGCCGCAGACCATTGCCGTCGAAGGCCTCCACCTGATGCAGATAGGACGGATCTCCGACCCCACGCCGGCTCGGGCCGATGCGATAATGCCGCGCGATCCGACGTTCGGCGCTGGCAAGGTCGATCTGCGGCGCGGTGCCGTCGAGCAGCACCACCCAGGATCCGGCGGGCCAGACATCCGGCATCAATGCGTCGCTGCCCAGTTGACCGCGCAGCCGGCCGGTCAGCCACCAGGTCTCCGGCCCGATCAGGATTGCGTCGCGAAACTGGAATAGCTCCCAGTTGCCCGGGCTGCCATCTCCTATGGCCATCAGGTTCGCCCCGTTCAGCACCGCCTCGGCCGCCCGCGATTCCAGCGCGCCGGCAATCAGCCGCACCTGCAGCGCAGGCCCCTCGTCCCACAACCCGACCTGCGCCGTGGCCAGCGCCGTTTCGGTCTGCCCGATCACCGAGCGGCGGTCGACCAGCGTGTTCAGCACATAGCTTTCGTCCGAGGCCGAGGCATAGGCCGCCACACTTCCCGGCCAGGGTTGGGCCGTTACCGCCAGATGGGGTGCATGGGGCACCTCGTCACCGCGCATCAGCGGCACGTCCAGGAACAGCGGCAGGACGGGCACGGGGGCGGCAAAGGCCGCGCCGCCAGGCACCTCATCCTCCAGCGCGGAGGGCGCATAGACCGAAGGCTCGATCCGCACGGCCTCGACCAGCTGCAACTCGGCCTGCTCGATCCGGTCGATCCGATAGGCTACATCCGACGTGTCGCCCAGCCGGACGACATCCCCCGCGCCAACCGGCAGAAGCGACGGCGGCAGGGCAAACCGGACCGTGTCGCGCGACACCCGCGCCTCGGTCAGCCAGCGCTCGGCCACCTGCCGCCCCTCGGCGCGGGTCAGGGCCATGGTCAGGTCTTTGGACGCCACCGCATGGGTCGCCTCATCGGCCAGCACCGCCTCTTCGGCAGCTACTCCGTGATCGGACCCCGCCTCGACAAAGCGCACGCGCACCCGGCCCGTGACCTCGGCCTCGGCCCCGCGCAGATGCTCGATCCGACCGTCGATCTCGCCCGATTCGGCCAACGTTTCGGGGTCGATCGTCACGGACTTCAACCCGTCGCGCATCTGGAACACCAGCAGTCCGTCGCGTTCCACCGCGTCGAAGGCATGGCGCAGCATGAGCGGCTGCAGCGCCGCGCGCCCGCTGGTCACGTCATCGACCGTATAGCCGCGCACGATCCCGTCCAGCCGCCCCGTGTCGATGGCCGTCAGGTCCGAGCGCGCGCAGATCTCCTCGACTACAGAGGCCAATGTCCGCGCACCTGCACGCCCGTTCAGCCAATGGCCCAGCCGATGGTTGGCGCCATCGCTCCAGAGATCGCGGTTGTTCGGAAATGCAGGATAGGGTCGGGTGTCCCAGGCCCAGACATAGGCATTGGAAAGGTCGATCATCGGCCCGCCGTAAAGGTCGGACACCGGATTGTTCGCCGCCTCCCCCCAATAGCCCAGCACCGCCCGCAGATACTGCCGCTGGATCAGGTCGTCGGGCCGACCGTTGGAATGCTTCGGCAACTGCGATTCCGACGATTTCGGATCGACGAACTTGTTAGGCTCGTTGGTTGCCTTGTCCACTGCGGCACAGCCCAGCTCGGTGAACCAGATTGGTTTCGAGCGTGGCACCCAAGGGGTCGGCGACGCCTGTTTCACCCCGCCGATCCGCTCGTAATGGTCGTTCTCCCACCAGCCGCGGATATCCTTGTAGCGCCAGACCCAGGGCTCGCCATAGGCGCCGTCGGTGATCGGCGTGCGGATCTGCGCCGCCTCTGCACCGGGCGAAGCGTAATACCAGTCGAACCCCTCGCCGCCCTCAATGTTCGCGCGCAGGTAGTCGAGGTTGTAGATCCGGTCCCAGCCCGCCAGCGCATCGGTATGGTCCTTACCCTCGCGCCAGTCCGACAGCGGCATGTAGTTGTCGATGCCGATGAAATCGACCGTCGCATCGGCCCAGAGTGGATCGAGATGGAAATACCTGTCGCCGCTGCCATCGGGCGGCTGATAGCCGAAGTATTCCGACCAGTCCGCCGCATAGCCGATCTTGACATCCGGCCCCAGCAGCGCCCGCACTTCGGACGCCAACTCGATCAGCGCAGCCACCGCCGGAAAGCCCGTGGCGCTGCGGATCTGCGTCAGCCCGCGCATCTCGGATCCGATGCAGAAGGCGCTGACTCCGCCCGCGGCCGCGCAAAGGGCCGCATAGTGCAGGATGAAGCGCCGCAGCCCCCATTCCGCCGGCCCGGCATAGGTGACAACGCCGTCGCCCACCGTGAAATCGGCCGCGGTGGCCGTGCCGAAAAAGGCCGCCACCTCGGCATCTGCCGCCGCCGTCCCATCCGGACTGCCCGCAACGCCCGGCGCGACCGACAGCGTGATCCGCCCGCGCCAGGGCAGATGCGGCTGGTCCGGCGCGCCGGTCCAGGGATCGGGCAGCCCGTTGCCCGCCTGCTGATCCATCAGTACGAAGGGATAGAACATCACCCGGCGCCCCTGCGCATTCATCGCGCGGATCGCCTCGACCACCGCCGCATCCGCCGGGGTGCCGCCATAGATCGGCCGCCCGTCCGCCTGTTCGATCTCGGGCGCGCCGGTGCGGGTCTGACCGGACACGGTCCACGGCATGTTCTGGCCTTCGAATGCCGCGCGTTCAACCTTCGGGCGCACCTCGCAACTGCCGCAGCGCAGGTCACCACCGAACCACGAGACGACCAGCGAAACCGCCTCGCAGGCTGGCAGCTCCGCGCGAAGTGCCTTCATCGAAGTCTCGAAATCGCTGAGGCCCGTGGCCGCGTTCACGTTGGCCGCCCAGCTGCTGCCCGGCCCGCTGGTATAGAACACTGGCGTTGTCGCCAGCGCATATTCGCCGGTGCCCGGGATCAGCGCCACGCCCTGCACGAGTTGTCCCAGATCCTCGCCGTGGCTGCTGGATGCCGCCTGCTCGGGCCGCACCACCTCGAACGAGAACTGCGGCACCCGGTTGCCGAATGATTCCAGCGGCAGATCCTCGAAAACCACATAGGCCGTGCCGCGATAGGCCGGCACCATCCCGGCGCCCTCGATGGCCTCGATCAGCGGATCGGGCAACTGGTCGGGCCCGCCGGTGTAGACCCGCAGGTTCAGCTCGGCCGGCGCGATCTCTTCGCCATCGGCCCAGATCCGCCCGATGCCCGCAATCTCACCCTCGCAGACCGCCACCGCCAGCGAGACGGCGTAGCTGTAGGTCGTCGTCTTCGGCTGGGCCGGCGCCCCCTTGCCGCCGCCACTGATGGTCGCGGTCTCGATGAAGTCCGAGGCCCAGATCACCTGTCCGCCCACGCGCATCCGGCCATAGACCTGCGCGACCGGCGCACCGTCGCCCGCCTGGGTCAGGCGAAACCGCTCGATGCGGCCGGTTTCGACCGGATCCGACCCCTGCCCCAGCAACCGCTCGTCAATCACACGGCCCAGCGTCGCGCCGACCGCGCGCCCGATGACGACGCTCGACAGGCCCGCCACCGTGCCCCCGATCGACCCGCCGATCGCCGCGCCGGCGGCGGAAAGTAGAATGGTCGCCATGACGGCTCCTCCTCAGGGAAAGTCGAAAATCGCCACCACCCGCCGCGCCCAGGGCGCGCTGAGCGCGCTTTCGACCACGCCCACCCGCGAATAGGCATGGACAAAGCTCGCGCCCGGTCCCACCTGCGCGAGAATCCCGAGGTGTTTGGCCACCGAGGTTTCGCGCATCCGGAACAGCAGCACCCGGCCAGGAGCCAGTGTCTGCACCGCGGTCAGATGACGCTGGGCGGCGGCCCAGAGCGCTTCCTCGCGCTGCGCCTCGCTCCAGTCAGGCGCATAGGGCGGCGGCACCTCCGGCTCGGCCCCGTAGAGCCCGCGCCAGACTCCCCGCACCAACCCCAGGCAATCGCATCCCGCCCCAAGGCAGGACGCCTGGTGCCGGTAGGGCGTGCCGATCCAGCCGCGCGCCAGCGCGACGATCTCCGCCCCGCTCATCGCCTGCTCCCGCCTGTATTGGCCGCCGCACGCTTGGGCACCGCCATCACCCAGTCCTCGCCGGGGATGTCGGGAAACCCCTGAAAGTTCAGCAGGTTGCTGAACTTCAGCCGGCAGGTCTCCATCCGCTTGTCACAGCCGGCCTCCAGCCGCAGCAAATCGCCCGGCAGCATCGCGCCGCGCAGCGCCTCCCAAAGCTCGATCTCCCGCTGGCCCGTCTCTGTCACCCGGTCGGCCTTGACGATTCCGCTCAAGCCTGCGGCCGCGCCGGTCAGCACCATCAGCCGCCCCCGCGTGAACCAACCTGGTTCGAACCCCGCCAGATCCGTCCAGCGGAAAATCCGGCCCTGCTCGGCGATCCCGACCGCCACCGTTACCGAATAGCCCGCAGCCGAGGTGTCGAACCGGCAGGCCGCATCGCCCAGCACCGCCGTGCAAGGCTTCTGATAGACCCGCCCCAGAGTACGATTCAGTTTTTCGGTCAGCCCGCGCAGCTCGGCGTGAAACGCGCCACCCCCACGTCGGATCTCGCCGATGGAGCCACGGAACTGCAGATGCCGCTGGACCACATCGGTCCAGTTGACCAGCCAGGCCCGCACCTCGGCACCATCCAGCCGACCCGCCTCGATGTCTTCCTCGCGGATCGCAGCGTCACTCAGGACGCCCATCGCCTCGGTATTGTCGACCGCCAGCCCGGTGCCCTGCTGCAGCGCCCGCGCCGTCAGCCCGGTATCGGCCTTGAAGGTGATCCCCTCGAAGGCCAGATCCCGGTCGTGGTCGGTAAAGCCGTATTCGACCCCGTCCAGCCGCGTCACAGCCCAGCAGCGGCACACCGTTGTCATCCCGCCTTCCAGATGCGCGCGAAAACCTGCATCCATCACACCCGCACCTCCACCACCGGCACCTTGGGCGCGTCACCGGCCTGAAAGCTGGCCACGCTGGTCTGGATGCGGTCGGTATCAAAGCGCACCGGCACGTCGAACTCGAACCCCGCCGTGATCGCGGCGCCGGCCAGAGGCGGATTGACGAAGGTGATCGTCCCCGTGGTCAAATCGAGGCTGTAGTCGACCGCCTCCTGCATCTCGTCCTGCGCCACGCCGATGCGAATGGTCCCGGCAACCGGCTTGGCTATGGGGCGCGCATAGTCGAAGGCGCCCGAGCGATAGATCTTCATCAACTGGAATTGGCTGCGCTCGCCATCGCCAATGGCGATCTGCTGGTCATCGCTGGCCACCTCGGCCGTGGGCCGGGCAGATTTGTAATCCGACCAGTCTTTCCAGCGAAATCCGAACATCTGCCCGCGCCGCGCCTCGAAGAAGGCGATCAGCGTCTCGATATCGTCCAGCGAGCGCAGGCCAAACCCGGCGTCATAGCGCCGCCGCGAATGCGCCCAGGGAGTATTGCGCTCTTCAAACCCGTTCGCCAGCGTCCCCACATCCGTTCGGCGCTCCGGCCCGCCGACCGAGCCGAAGCTCAGCGAAGACGGGAACCTGACTTCGTGAAAATTCATACGCTTGACCTCCGTTCTTCACCTGTTGCGGTTGCCGCGCCCCAGCGCCCGGCTCATCTGCGCCGCGATCTGGCCCTGGCTGCGCTGAAAACCGGCGACATCCGGCGTGGAGACATTCATCACAACGGTCACCGCCCCCCCCGCCGCTGCGCGCACGCCCAGCTTGCCGTCGGCGCCGCGCGCCAGCGGCATGATCGCCTCGGGCCCCGCCTCGCCCATCAGTCCGATCCCGCCCCGCATCGGAAAGCGCGTCGGCCCCGACACGATCCCGCCCGAGGCGAAGGGCATCACCCGGCCCTGCGCAAAGCCTGCCCCGTCCCCGAAGGGCAGCAGTCCGCCGAACAGGTTGCCCACCCCCTTGGCGATCAGCCCGCCGAAATGATCGGTGACCGGCTTGATCGCCGCCGAATAGGTCGTCTGCACCATCGAGCGCGCCACCGTCTCCAGCGCGTCCGACAGCTTCATGCCGTCGAAGACCACGCCATCGAAGGCCCGGCGCAACCCCTTGGACAGTCCGCGCTCCAGGACCGCCACATCGGCGCCTGTCGCTGCCAGCGACTCGCGCATGCGCCGCAGCGCGCTGTCAAAGCCAGCCGCCATGCCTGCCGCTCCGCTCAGGCTGTCCTCCAGCGCCTCGGCCTGCGCCTCCAGCCCATCAATCCCGTCGCGTTCACTCATCCCGTTCTCCTTGCCCATCCGGAAAGGCCGCCAGCAGGTCGGCCAGCCGCCCCCGGTCCATCGGCGCCTCGCTCCCCGTCCCCAGCATCATCAGCAGCTCGGCGGGGGTCAGCCGCCAGAAGGCCTCGGGCGACAGCCGCAGCCCGGCGATCCCGGCCCGCATCAGCCCCGGCCAGTCGAATTTCATCCCGGCACCGTGAAGGCCCGCGCCAGCAGTTCCGCCGCCGCCCGCGCCGCCGCCACCGGCCCGCCAGCGATATCGGCGCTCAGCAGATCGCGCGAAGTGACACTGGCCCCGCCCCCCCACCGCCCCGCCACCACCAGCGCCAGCACATCCCGGCTGGAACAGGCACCGCTTTCGAAGCGCTCGACCAGTTCGACCAGCGTGCCGGTCTGCAACTCGGCCTCCAGCTCGGCCAGCGCACCCAGCGTCAGCTTCAGCACGCGGGGCTGCCCGTCGATCACCAGCTCCACCTCGCCCGCCCAGGGATTGACCATGTTCAAAGCGCCGTAAAGCTCAGCGCTCCGGCGCTGGCCATCGACATCTCGTAGGTCGCCTCGCCGTTGTGGCTGCCCGAATATTCTATGGCGGTGATCTGGAACGGACCTTCGACAATCCCGAAATCGGGGATGATCACCTGAAAATCCGGTGTCTCGCTGTCAAAGAACAGCTGCCGCGCGCGTTCGTCGGTCCCGGCGTCGCGGAACACGCCCGACCCGGTGATGGCCGCCGATTTGCCCCCCGCTCCGGACAGCAGCTCGCGCCAGCCGCCCTGGCTCTCAAGGCTCGTCACATCGACGCTTTCGGCGTTGAAACTGACCCGCGTGGCGCGCAGGCCCGCGATGGTCTCGAACAATCCGCCGCCGGTCATATCCACCTTGACCAGCAGGTCCTTGCCGTTCTGGGCACCCATATCCGTATCTCCAAGTGTTGATTAACTGTCTTCCAGCCGCGCCCGGAACCGCAGGTCGATCCGGCGGGCGCGGTCCGCCTTGCCGCTGCGCCGCGCCACGGCGCGCTCGAACCACAGACCCACAAGGCGCCCGCGCGACAGCGGCAGGCTGGCATCGCTCAGCACGTCGCTGATCGCGGCCGCCACCAGCTTGGCGCGCCCGAAACTGTCGGTATCGGTGACAACCGAGACCCGGAACCGGTGCAGCGCGCCGCTCCCGCTGACGTCCGAGCGGTCCTGAACCTCTTCCGCCCCGATCGTCACGTAGAGGCCGGGCAGCGGGCCGGCGGGAACGGCGTCATAAATCGCCGTGCCGACCAGCGCCTCGAGATCCGGATCGCCCAGCAGGCGCTGATAGACCGCCGCCTGCAGCGCCTCGCCCAGAACGTAACTCATGCCGCAATCTCCTCGACACAGGTGCAGGCCAGATAGCGGCCGTCCGCGTCGGCCTCGGCCACGGCCACGATCTTCAGAACGCGCGGCCCCTCGCGAAACCGCTGGTCCGCCGCGGGGCGCGACAGGGCGCCGACCGGCGCGGCGCGCACCACCACCCGGTAACTGACCTGCGACACCGGCGTGCCGCTTTCCGAGCGTTCGCTGCCGACCCGCGCCGTGACCTCGGCCCAATGCGTACCCAGCGGGGACCAGACCTCGCTGAAGCCGCCGCTGCCATCGTGGACCTGCGCGCGCGCTTCCAGCACAAGCTGGCGATTGAGGCGCGGCGTCGTCATGTGCCGTACCCCGGGGTCAGCCGCATGGGGCGATAGCGCTGCACCAGGCTGGTCACCCCGAAGGGCATGCAGCCATCGCCCAGCGCGGTCTCGTTGCGGTATTCGTAGTAATGCGCCGCCAACAGCAGAACCGCCTGCGCTAAATCGGCCGGCAATCCGTCCCAGCTCGCCGCGAATCCGGCCGAAAAGCGGATCTGCACAGCGCCGCCAGTGGGCACCAAGGGCAGCGCCGCCCCGACCGGGCGCAGGCGCGGGCGCTGGAAATCCTGTTCCAGCCGGAACTGGCTGATCGGGATGTCGGTCGCCACGTCCAGCGCATTGACCAGCGTGACCTGCAGGACCGAGGTCACAGGCGCCACCGGCAGAGGCTGCCCCATCCGGTCGCGCCAGGCCGCCAGTTTCCAGGCGAAGGTCCGCGCGATCAGCACCTTGCCGGTGCGCGCCTCGATCGCCGCGATGGATGCGCGCAGGAACCCGGTCAGGACGGCAAGCTGCAGCGTGTCCTCGCCGAATCCGGTGCCCTGCCGCAAATGCGCCTTGAACTGCTCCACCGGCAAGGCCTCATCGGGCACGGTGGTTTCTTCGATCAACATCATGAATTCACTCCGCAAGCTCGGATCCCTCCAGGGCCTGACTCTGCCCGTGGTGGACGCACGCCTCTCCACGTTGCTCGGACGGAGGGGAGCAGCTAGACAACGTGAAGGTTTGGTATTGCGTGCGCCCACCTCAGGACCGGTTGCCCGGCCCTGGCTCCGACGCCTCCGATCAGGAGACGCCGAATTTCAGAAGCTTGATCGCCGCGAAGTCCGAGACATCGCCGCCGACGCGCTTGGTCGCATAGAACAGCACATGCGGCTTGGCGCTGAACGGGTCGCGCAGGATGCGCAGATCGGGGCGTTCGGCGATGGTGTAACCCGAAGCGAAGTCGCCGAAGGCGATGGAATAGCTGTTCGACGCCGCATCCGGCATGTCCTCGGCGATCACCACGGGATAGCCCAGCAGCCGCGCCGGCTCGCCCGCGGCCAGCCCGTCACTCCACAGGAACCGCCCGTCCGCATCCTTCAGCTTGCGCACCAGCCCCGCCGACTTGGAGTTCATCACGAAAGACCCGTTGGCGCGATATTGCGCACCCAGCGCATAGACCAGGTCGACGATGGCGTCGCCATCCCCGATGCCGCCGTCGACGCCCGTCGCCACATAGCCCAGATTGCCCCAGGTCCAGCCGGAATTGGCAACCTTCGTATGGGTCAGCATCCCCATCGGCTTGTCGACCCCGTCACCCGAGATGAAGGCCGCCGCCTCGGCGCGGGCGAACTTGTCGGCGATCCGCGCCGCCAGCCAGCCCTCGACATCGAAGGCGCTGTCGTCCAGCAGCCGCTGCGAGGCTTTGGGCAGCGCGCTCAGCTCGTGCAGCTGGATCGAGATGCGGTCGATCTGCGGCGTCGCGGTCTCAGTTGCCGCCGCCGTTTCGCTGGCCCAGCCGGCGCCCAGCTCGGTATGGTCGATCAACACGTCATAGGTCGTCGCCTCGACGTTGACGACGCTCGCCACTGCCCGGATCGAGGCGGTGGCATAAAGCACCGACTTCACCATGTCGGCGGTCTGCGGATCGACCAGATAGCCGCCATCGCTGTTCACCACCGTCGACAGCGACTTGCTCTCGATCTCAAGCCCGCGCAGACCATCGTCATCGCCGCCCCGCAGATAGGCGCTGAAGGCCTTGCGATGGGGCGTCCCCCCATCCTGATTGGCCGAAAGATGCGGCCGCGCCGCGATTTGCATTCTACGATCCAGCATGGTCAGTCGCTCTTCTGCTTGTTGAAGTTTCGATTCAATTTCGTCTTGGAATGCTCTGAAACTGCCCAGAAATCCGGTCATCGCCCGCTTCACCTCCTGAAGCGGAGTCTGCTCTTCCCCGGCCCGAGCCTTGATCTCGGTCTTGCTCATCTGTTCATCCTGTTTTCCGTGAGAGATACGCGCGCTACCGCCGCGCCAGCTCCAGCCGCGCCCTGTCCAGGGCCACCGCCAATTCGCGCAGATCCTGTTCGAACCCGGGGCCATCCCCCTTGGCCGACACCCGCGCACTGGGCAGCATCGGGAAGGTCACCAGCGACACCTCCCAAAGCTCCAGTTCGGTCAAGAGCCGCTGGCCCTTGTCATCCTTCGCCGCCCGCTTGGTGCGATAGCCGATCGACAGCCCGTCGATCGCGCCCGCCGCCACCAGCGCCGCCGCCTCGCGTCCGCGCTGGGTGATATCCAGGATACGCCCCTTCACCCACAGCCCGCGCGCGTCCTCGCGCACCTCGTCCCAGACGCCGATCGGCTGCGCCGGATCGTGCTGCCACAGCATCTTCACCCGCTGGTGCGCCTCGGCCAAGGTTCGGATCGTCTCGGCATAGGCGCCCTTCTGCACGATGTCGCCCCCCTGGTCAGGCAGCCCGAACAGGCTGGCGTATCCCTCGATGACCGAATCCGCGCTGATCTTCAGCCCATCGCCGAACCGCGCGAATTTTCGTTCCAGTCCGTTCTCGATTTCCATGTTTCGTTCCTCGTGGTTTCGCCAGTCGGGCGCGTCAGGGCGCCACTGTCAGGATCGACTGCAGGGCCTGCGTCAAAACCATCGCCGCCACCCCATAGACAGCGATCCAGAGCCGACGCTCCAACCGCTCCATCATCTCGTCCAGCCGATCCAAGCGCCGGTTGAGGTTTTCGTGATGTATCTGGCTCACCCGTTCGTGGGCGGCGAGCCTCAGGCCCGGCGCGCAGTCGAAAGGTTCGTAACCCACCTGCCGGTCACTCATTGAGATCACCATCGGGCAGCGCCGGCAGACCCAGCAGCGCCCGCTTCTCGCCGACAGTCAGGAAATCCGCAGCCGTCACACGCGCCCATTGCGCGTCGCGCTCGGCCGACAGCGCCGGCACACGGTCCAGATCGGGCCTCAGTTCGATCAGGTCGCCCGAAAACCGCGACAGCCATTCCGACAGCGCCACCGCCACCCGGGTGGCAAGCGGCAGGACGGTCAGGCGAAAGAACGCCCGGTTGGCCTCCTGGTAATTCGCGTAAGTTGCATCGCCCTGGATGCCCAGCAGCATGGGCGGCACCCCAAAGGCCAGCGCAATCTCGCGGGCGGCCGCCTCCTTTGTCTTCTGAAACTCCATGTCCGATGGGCTGAACCCCATCGGCTTCCAGTCCAGCCCGCCTTCCAGCACCATCGGGCGCCCGGCATTGCGCGCCCCCTGGTAATTGGCCTCGATCTCTTCCGACAAACGCTGAAACTGGTCGTCGGCCATCGCTCCATGCCCGTCGGGCGAACGATAGACCAGCGCCCCGCTCGGCCGCGCCGCATTGTCCAACAGCGCCTTCGACCAGCGCGAGGCGCTGTTGTGAACGTCCACCGCCATCGCCGCCGCCTGCAGGGGCGACAGGCCATAATGGTCGTCCTGCGGATGAAAGCTCTTGATATGGCAGATCGCCGGCGCCGCACCCGAAATGTCAAACCGATGCTTGCGCGCGCCCACCGCATATTCATAGGCCGCCGGCCAGCCATCCGCCCCCGGGATGACTCGCATCCGGTCCGATCGCAGGACGTGCAGCTCGATCGGCAACTCCGTCTCGCCCTGAACCGCCTCGACATAGGCGTTCCCGGTCAGCAGTAGCTGGCCATACAGGGCCTCCATCAATTCGGCACGGCCCTGCGCCAGATTGGGACGGTTTACCAGGCTCAGGATCGGATGCGTCTCGTAGCGCCGCTGACAGTCCTGCAGGACCAGCGGCAGGGCAGCGGCCGCCTCGGCGATTAGCTTGACCGACCGGAATCCCACGGGATTGCTGCTGAACCCCGCACGCGTCAGCGACACCGCATCGCGCGGGCTCCAGGCCACCCTGCCCGCACTGTGATAAGCGACAACCGGACCCGTTGCGCTGGTCTTCTGCTCCGGGGCGCCGGCTTGGCCATTGCGGCGCAGAAAGTTCAATACCATGGAAATCGCTCCTTTTTCAGGCCGAAGCGCCCGAGGCCGCCATCGGGTCCGCTTGACTTCGGTTCTCCCGCAAAAAGGATAAATTGGATTGAAGGCACCGAACGGTGGGGGTCAAAGCACCCGGATGCGCGGATGCCGATACTCGCCGGCCGCCGCGACCATCAGTTCATGCAACGCCCAGACCAGCGCATCCACGCGGTCGGGCGACCCCTGGCCCTGATAGCCCTGCAGGGTCATCAGCGCCATCTGCTCTTCCAGCACATCCAGACCGGCGGCATGGCTCACCCGCCCCTGCTCATAGAGCGCCGCGATGGGTTCGGCACGCGCCAGTTTCCCGCGCGAGGCATGAACGCCCTTGTAAGGCACCATTGGATCGACCTGCCGGATCAACTCTTCCACCAGCTGCCCACCCTGGTTGACCTCGGCCACCAGCCGCTCGGCCCCGTGCCGCTCGAAGGCAGCAACCGCCGCCTGCGCCCAGCCCAGGGGCCCGACACCCTGCACCGAGCAATCCTCCAGCACATGGGCCCGCCAGGTCGCCGGCTTGCCCGTCAGCTGCGCGCCGGCCACGATGATGCCGCAGGCATCCGCACCCGGACCCGAACTCACAGCAGGATCCACCGCGACGATCACCCGGTTCAACGGAGGCACAGGCGCCAGCCGGGCCTGTTCCAGCATTTCCCCGGTCCACAGCGCGCCGTCCAGATCCGTCAGGATCACCCCATCCAGCTCCTGCTGCGCAAGCCGGCTGCCGGCATAGCGCTCCCGCACCTCGGTCAGAAAGCTGGGCGCAAGGTTGGCCCGGTTGGCCTCGGTGCGCGCATGCGTCGAAACGGTCGACTCAGCCGCCAACAGCTTGCGCAGCAGGGGAATGTTGCGCGGCGTGGTCGTCACGCAGCATTGCGGGTGCTGCCCCAACCGCAACGCGAATTGCAGCATGTCCCAGGTCGCTTCGGGATCCGGCCATTTCGCCAGCTCATCCGCCCAGGCCGCATCGAACTGCGGCCCGCGCAGCCCGTCGGGATCATGCGCCGAAAAAGCCTGCGCCTCGGCGCCGTTCGGCCAGATCAGCTTGCGCTCCGAGGCCTTCCACAGCGGGCGACGGTCCGGCGGCGAACAGCCCAGGATCCCGCTGTCACCCTGCACCATCACGTCGCGCACCTGATCAAAGGTCTCACCCAGCAGCGCCACGCGGCCCGCCACGCCCCGGTCCAGCGGCTTTGCGCCCTCGACCTGACGGCGCACCCATTCCGCCCCTGCGCGCGTCTTTCCCGCCCCGCGCCCGCCCAGCACCACCCAGCTGCGCCACTCTCCCAAGGGAGGCAGCTGATGCGGCAGGGCCCAGAACTCGAACATATAGGGCAGCGCCCGCAGCGCCTCCTCGCTCAGCCCGTCAAGAAATGTCTGTCTCGTCGCGACTGGACCGCAGGCGATCCAGCCGGCATCCGATCTCGCTTCGCGCGCTGTCGAGGTCGAGGGCCTGTCTGTCGCCGGCTCCTCCGGTCTGTCTTTCCAATTGTTCGACAAGGGAACTCTCCACCTTCTGACAGACCCGGATCAGCCGTTCGACCTCGCTCAGGGTCCGGTTGGCCTGGGTCAGGTTCTCGCCCTCCCTCTCACGCAGTTCGGCACACCACTGCTCGGCATCCTGCCGGACACGGCGGATCGAGGCGTGCACCGATCCCAGCAGCTCGGCCGTTACCGGCGCCGGGTCTTCGGGATACTTCAATGTCATGGCTTTGTTCTGGACCTCGTGTATCGGGCGGTCCGTTCGAAAGACAAGAAACGGTCGACGGGTGCACCCCGCGACCGTTCCCCAAGTCTTCTAGCATGGCACAATCTATACGCCCGACCGTCCTCTAAGTCAAGGCGCTTCGACTCACCTCCGGCCGCTAAGCGTCCGGGATCATTAACGAAAAATGAACAGGGCGACCTCTCAGTCGCTCGCCGGAGCCTGCTCGATCTTGCGCCACTTGGCGACGTTTCGGTTGTGCTCTTCCAGCGTCGTCGCAAAGGCGTGCCCGCCGCTGCCATCGGCCACGAAGAACACGTAATCCGTCTCGGCCGGGTTCACCGCGGCATCCAGGCTCGCCTGCCCCGGGTTTGCAATCGGCGTCGGCGGCAATCCGTCGATCACATAGGTGTTCCACGGTGTCGACCGGTTCAGCTCGCTCTGCCGCAACCCCCGTCCCAGCACGCCTTGTCCCTTGGTCAGCCCATAGATCACGGTCGGGTCGGTCTGAAGCCGCATCTTCTTGTTCAGACGGTTCACGAAGACGCTCGCCACGTCGCGCCGCTCGGTCGGAACCCCGGTTTCTTTCTCGATGATCGAGGCCAGAACCAGCATTTCCTCCGGGCTCTTCAGCGGCAGGTCCGGATCCCGCTTGTCCCAGGCCGCCGCGATCCGGGCCGACTGCTTGGCAGTCATGTCGTCGATCAGCGACTGCCGGGTCTCGCCCGCAAAGACGTCATAGCTGTCAGGCGCCAGCGTGCCTTCCGGCGGCACCGAAACCTCGCCCTCGAGCATATCCATGCCTTTCAGCGCCTCGGTCACCTGCCAGCTGGTCACCCCTTCGGCCAGCACCATGCGATAGCGTGTATCGCCCTGCTCGCGCCGCTTGGTGAACTCATCCGGAACCTCGGCCGCGCCCAGATCGAACTCGGCCTTCTCGACAAAGGCATTGGTCGCCGGATCCAGTTCGCGCACCCGCACCTGCGTCCGCGTCACGCCCACCAGATAGACGATCTCGGTGCCGCAGGTATTGGCGCCGCCCTTGGTGATCATTTCGCCGATGTCTTCCATCGACGCGCCGGGCGGCAGCAGATAGCTGCCGAACTTCAGGCGGTTGTCCTTGCCCTCATAGCGCATCCCGACCCGGAACAGCGAGGCATTGCTTACCGCCCCCTCTTCACCCAGCCGCTTGCTGACCTTATTGATGTTCGTGCCCTGCTCGACGCGGAAGCACATCGCGTCGGTCAGGGGTCCGGGGCCGCTGTACTCGGACTTGCCCCACAGCACGACACCCGCCGCCAGAAACAGCGCCACGGCGAGGAACGTCAGCATGTTCGAGGCAAGCGCCCGCCACATCAGCTGACCTTCCCGAAAATGACGCTGGCGTTGGTTCCGCCAAAGCCGAAGGAATTCGACAGCGCCACGTCGATCTTGCGGGCGCGTTTGGCATTCGGCGCGAGGTCGACCTTCGATTCAACCGCCGGATTGTCCAGGTTGATCGTCGGCGGCGCGACCTGATCGCGGATCGCCAGGATCGAGAAGATTGCCTCGATCGCCCCGGCCGCGCCCAGCAGGTGCCCGGTGGCCGACTTGGTCGACGACATGGTGACATTGCCTGCGTGATCGCCCAGCAGCCGCTCGACGGCGGCCAGCTCGATCACATCTGCCATCGTGCTGGTGCCATGCGCATTGATGTAATCCACATCGCCCGGCTGCAGCCCCGCGCTCTTCAGCGCCGCCCGCATCGACCGTTCGGCCCCGTCGCCATCCTCCGACGGCGCGGTGATGTGATAGGCGTCGCCCGACATTCCATAGCCCAGCACCTCGGCATAGATCTTGGCGCCGCGCGCCTTGGCGTGCTCGTATTCCTCCAGCACGACAACGCCCGCGCCCTCGCCCATGACGAACCCGTCGCGGTCGATGTCATAGGGCCGGCTCGCCTTCGTCGGATCGTCGGCGCGCTTGGTCGACAGCGCCTTGCAGGCGTTGAACCCGGCAATCCCGATCTTGCAGATCGCCGCCTCGGCCCCGCCTGCGATCATCACGTCGGCATCCCCCCAGCGCACCATCCGGCTCGCATCACCGATGGCATGGGCGCCGGTCGAACAGGCGGTCACCACCGAATGGTTCGGCCCCTTGAAGCCATAGCGGATCGAAACCTGCCCCGAGATCAGGTTGATCAGCGCGCCCGGCACGAAGAACGGGCTGACACGGCGCGGCCCCTTCTGTTCCATCATCACCGCCGTATCGGCGATCGAGTTCAGCCCGCCGATACCCGAACCGATCAGGACCCCGGTGCGTTCCTGCCCCTCGCGGTCCTCGGGCTTCCACCCGGAATCCTCGACCGCCTGAACCGCCGCCGCGATCCCGTACATGATGAAGGTATCCACCTTCCGCTGCTCTTTCGGCTCCATGTATTTGTCGGGATTGAATGTCGCGTCGGATCCGTCGCCGCGCGGCACTTCGCAGGCATAGGTCGTTGCAAGACCTTCGGGGTCAAAGCCGGTGATCGGGCCCGCCCCGGATTGACCGGCCAGCAGCCGCGACCAGCTTTCCTCGACACCATCCGCAAGCGGCGTCACCAGCCCAAGCCCCGTAACCACAACTCTGCGCATCTGCTGCCCTCTCGCCTGTTTCCGAAATTCTTAGGTCTGGCACGTTTCCAAAATCGCGACGGTCTTACCCTGCGCCCCCGCGCCCGGCAAGTCCGTCAGCCGCCGACCCGCTGCCGCCCGATCAGCCCAAGGATCGAGGTCAGCAGCTGGGCCGCCGTCCGCGCCCCGACACCGTCGCGGTCACGCTCGGGCATGAACTCCACCAGGTCCACCCCGGCAAGCGTCGCCTTGCCGCCCACGCCCCGGATCAGCCGCAGCGCCTGCGCATAGGTAAGCCCTCCGGCCGTCGGTGCAATGACCGCCGGCATGATCGGCGGATCCAGAGCATCCACGTCGAAACAGATCACCACACGGGCGCCCTCGGGGATCAGACCGATGGCGCGCGCGATGCCGCCATCCTCCAGCTCATGCGCCGGCACCAGATGCGCGCCCCAGGCCAGCGCCGCCTCCAGCGCCTCCATCCCGGCCGAGCCGACCCCGCGCGCGCCCACCTGCACGATGCGCTCCACGTGCGCCATCTCGCTGGCCCGCCGCATTGTCGAGCTCAGCCCCAGACGCTCGCCCCGTACCTCGTCGCGCCAGTCGATATGGGCATCGATCTGCAGGATCGTGACCGGCCCTGCGCCGTCGAAGGCCCGCAACAGGCCCAGCGGCACCGAATCGTCGCCCCCCAGCAGCACCGGCACCGCGCCGGCACCCAGAATCTCGCGTGTCGCCGCCTCGATCCGGTCGCGATTTCCGGCCGGATCCTCCGCGTCGGTCGCCAGATCCCCGGCATCCACCGCGCGCACGCCCCGTGGCAGCAGCGGGCCCATCAGGTCGAAATTCACGCGCTCCACCGCGCCGGCATAATCCGCCGACCCTGCGCGGATCGCCGCCGGCCCCCCAGCGCAATAGGCGCCGACCCAAGGGTAAGGCGTCGCGCAATCGGCGCCATAGATCACGATATCCGCCGCCGCGCCAAGGCTCTCGGCGCGGTCCAGTCCAAGGAAGGTGCCGGGCGTGCCGGCCCCTCCGATCATTTCCGCCAGACTTGCCATGTATCAGATGAAATCCGCTATCCGTTCCATTTCCGGCCGCGCCACCGCCAAGGCCTCTCTCAGATCGACCGACCCGAGATACAGCGCCCGCCCCACCAGCGCACCGGCGATATTATGGATATATTTCAACCGCGCGATATCGTCGACCGTTCGCACCACGCCGCTTGCGATGACCGGCGTCCGGCACAGCCGCGCCAGCCCCGAAATCAGCCCCAGCTGTGCCTCGACCTGTGCGTTGGCGTCCGACTCGATGTCGGTCACCACGATCCCGGCCAGCGGCACGCCCTCGAAGGCCGCGATGAAATCCTCGGGCGCGAATGCGCTTTCCCGGCGCCACCCGTGGGTCATCACCCGGCCCGCGCGCACGTCGACCGACAGGACAATCTGGTCGGGATGGTATTTCGCCAGCTCCGCCACCATCGCCGGATCCTGCGCCGCCAGCGAGCCGACCACGATCCGCGCCGCGCCCTTGTCGATCCAGCGCTCCACCGTGTCGCGGCTGCGAAAGCCCCCCGCCAGCTGCACCGGGATACCGACCCCCCGGATGATCCGCTCCACCAGCTCGACGTTCCTCGGTATCCCCTCGACTGCATCCAGGTCGGTGAGGTGCATCCACTCCGCCCCGGCAGCGGCAAAGCTCTGCGCCTTTTCCAGCGGGTCCACGTCCCAGACGCGCGGCGTATCTATGCGCGCCCGGTCCAGCGACACGCATTTGCCACCCATCACCTCGATCGTCGGATAAATCAGCATTCTGGCCTCCCTCCGTCGTGCCCGATTTCCACCAGTCTAGCAGATTCCCCTCACGCCACGCGAGAATTCCCGCCTACCCCCGCCCCGGCGGCCCGTCGCGGCGCATCAGCAGCGTTCCCCCCGCCTCGCGCCGCTGGCGATAGCCCAGTGCATCCGCCAGCTCCACGGCCGTCTCGTTGGCCTGCGACACCCGCGCCACCAGGCTGCCCGTCACCACCCGGTCGAACCAGTCATGCGCCGCCCGCGCCGCCTCCAGAGCCAGCCCGCTCTCACCGCACTCCGGCAGCATCACCCACCCGACCTGCGGATAGGTGTCGAACTCCTCGTCCACCACCTCGCTGTCGAAGAAGAAACCGACCTGTCCCACAATCGTCCGGCTGCGCTGCTCGATCACCGCCCACTGGCCAAATCCGGTCATCTGCCAGTGCCCGGCGTTGCGCAGAAACGCCTCCCAGGCGCGACGGCGCGGCCAGGGACCGCTGTCCAGCGGCCGCAGCGCGTCACCCATCGCGCAGATGCCCGCGTATCGGTCAAAGTCCTCTGGCCGCATGGCCCGCAGCGTCACCCGCAGGGTGTTCAATGTCGGAGTGGATCGGATCATGGCGCCCGCTTTTCTTCTGCCTCGGTCCGACCTGACTACCGGCACCGCCCGGGCGCAAGGCATTTATCGGCCGCACAAAGGAAAACGGCACCTCCCCGCCGGGAGGTGCCGTTTCAAAGTCTTCAGGCGCAGAAAAGAATCAGGCGGCTTCGCTGATGAACTTCACTGCATCGCCGAAGGTCTGGATCGTCTCGGCGGCATCGTCCGGAATCTCGATCCCGAACTCTTCTTCGAAGGCCATCACCAGTTCCACGGTGTCAAGGCTGTCGGCGCCCAGATCGTCGATGAACGAGGCGTTCTCGGTCACCTTCTCTTCTTCCACTCCCAGATGCTCAACAACGATCTTTTTCACGCGGTCTGCGACGTCGCTCATATCCGTTCCTCATTCCTTTGCGGGCGTCTTGGCCCTGATCTGCCCTTGCCCGCTTCGGGAGGGTTCTGTTTGCCCCGAAGCCGGGACGGGTTGTGCCCTCTATACCGGGCCAAACAGGCAGGTGCCAAGGCCCCGCCTGCCGAAATTTGCGTCGCTATAGCACAGAGAACGGCGATGGCAAACGCTTTCGCAAGGGCCGCAGGATGACGCCAAACGCGTCACGCCCCCGGCTCACAGCATAGCCATACCGCCGTTCACGTGTAGCGTCGCGCCGGTCACATAGGCCGCCTCGGGGCTCGACAGATAGAGCACCGCCGCCGCCACTTCGCTGGCCGAACCCATGCGCCCTGCCGGCACCTGGGTCAGAATCGCCGACTTCTGATCGTCGGTCAGCTTGTCGGTCATCGCCGTGGTGATGAACCCCGGCGCCACCACGTTCACCGTGATGTTGCGGCTCGCCACCTCATAGGCCAGCGCCTTGGACATGCCGACCATACCGGCCTTCGAGGCCGCATAGTTGCCCTGCCCCGGATTGCCCGTCGCGCCGACAACCGACCCGATGTTGACGATCCGCCCCCAGCGCGCCTTCATCATGCCGCGCAGAACGGCCCGGCACAGCCGGAAAGTCGCGGTCAGGTTCACGTCGATGACGCTCTGCCATTCCTCGTCCGACATCCGCATGAAAAGGTTGTCGCGTGTGATCCCGGCGTTGTTCACCAGAATGTCGAGCCCGCCCATCGCGTCCGATGCCTGCTTGGGCAGCCCCGACACCGCGTCGAGATCGGAGAGGTTGCAGGGCACCACATGCGCCCGCTCGCCCAGTTGCTCGGCCAGTTCCTGCAACGGCTCGACCCGCGTGCCCGACAGGGCGACCGTCGCCCCTGCCCCGTGCAGATGGCGCGCGATCTCGCCACCGATGCCTCCTGAAGCGCCGGTAATCAGCGCGGATTTTCCCGTCAGATCGAACATGTCCTGCTCCTGTCCGTTTCGCGGCAACGCCGGATGCGGCGCCGCCCTCCGTTGTCCTGCCTGGTTCAGCCGGCCAGCCCCAGCGCGGCACGCACCTCTTCGGGGCTGCCGACGGCCTTGCACTCGATCGACTTGTCGATCCGCCGGATCATCCCGGACAGCGCCTTGCCGGCCCCGACCTCCCAAATCTCTGTGACGCCATCCGCGGACATCGCCAGCACGCTCTCGCGCCAGCGCACCGCCCCTGTCACCTGCTGCACCAGCAGCTCGCGGATCCGTGTCGGATCGCTCACCGGCCCGGCGACCACGTTGGCGATCAGCGGCACCTTCGGCGCCTTGATCTCCACGCCAGCCAGCGCCTCTGCCATCACCTCGGCCGCCGGCGCCATCAGCGCGCAATGGAACGGCGCGGACACCGGCAGCAGGATCGCCCGCTTGGCGCCCTTGGTCTTGGCGATCTCGAGCGCGCGCTCGACCGCCGCCTTGTGGCCCGAAACGACGACCTGCGCCGGATCGTTGTCATTGGCCGCCTCGCAGACCTCGCCCTGCGCCGCCTCGGCCGCAACCGCGCGCGCGCCCTCCAGGTCCAGCCCCAGCAGCGCCGCCATCGCGCCGACGCCGACCGGCACCGCCTGTTGCATTGCCTGCCCGCGCGTGCGCAGCAACCGCGCCGCATCTCCGATCCCCAGCGCACCGGCCGCCGCAAGCGCGGAATATTCGCCCAGCGAATGCCCGGCCACGCAGGCCACGCCCGCGATGTCGAAGCCCTCGGCCTCCAACGCGCGCAGCGCCGCCATCGAGGTCGCCATCAGCGCCGGCTGTGCGTTCCGGGTCAGCGTCAGCGTCTCGATATCGCCCCCCCAGATCAGCCCGCTGAGATCTTCGCCCAGCGCCGCATCGACCTCTTCGAAAACCGCCTTCGCCGCCGGATAGGCCTCGGCCAGCGCCTGCCCCATGCCGATGGATTGTGCCCCCTGCCCGGGGAATACCAGTGCCCTGCTCATCGCTTGCTCTCCCGTTTTCCCCGCAATAGCCCGCGATCACAGGCAACGCAACGGCGCAGGCCTGCGCCCGCGCCGCTCACCGGGAGACGGGAAAAGGCCTGTCGCTCAGGTGATCCGCACCATGCCGGCGAGCTGCGCCCGCAGCGCCTCGCGCGCGGCGTCATCCTCGATCACCAGCCGCATCAGAACGCTGCCATCGACATCGACCAGCTGCACCGAGCTGTTTTGGAACTTGGCGCTGCCCAGGCTGTCATAGCTGCGCCGCAGGATCGTCTGCGGCCGCCCGCGGTCGTTTTTCTGCAGCACGCGCACCTCGCGCCGGATCGGGTCGAAGTAGGCATCGGGCTGATCATCGCCCGTCCGGCGCAGAAACATCGCCAACCCGCAGAACAGGAAGAACACCGACACGCCCAGCCGGATCAGCCGCAGCTCGCCGTCCAGCTCCGGCGCCGGCAGCACCCACAGGCTGGCCGCCGCAATCAGCAGAGCAACCCCGAGCAGGCGGAACATCACCGCCCGCGCCCGCCAGTTCGGCGCGAAGGCCACCATCATCGGCGCGTGATCCTGGAAGGCGCTGGTCACCGGATTCGTCGCGGCCCCAGGCATCTGAACGCTGTCCATCTGTATCTAATGTCCTTCAGAACAAACCCTTGGCGCCCCACGCCAACCTCGGTCTACAAAACGTCGAGAATTTGTCGCAGTCGGGGAATTCCACGGGCAGCCGCGCCCGCCACTTCCGGCTTGCCCCCCCGGCCAATCCGTGTATACGGACGCATCCCTCTGCACGTATTCGAACCGCGCAGAGTCTCGTGGCGGGGCCGCAGAGGGAAACAGGCCCCACCTTTGAAATGCGCCTTGATAGAAGCAGGAGTACACATGCCGCTTTACGAGCATGTCATGATTGCGCGTCAGGACTTGTCCAACACGCAAGCCGAAGGCCTCATCGAACATTTCAGCACCGTGCTGTCCGACAACGGCGGCAAGCTCGTGGATCACGAGTACTGGGGCGTGAAGACGATGGCCTACCGGATCAACAAGAACCGCAAGGGCCACTATGCCTTCATGCGTTCCGACGCCCCCGCCGCCGCCATCCAGGAGATGGAGCGTCTGATGCGTCTGCATGACGACGTGATGCGCGTCCTGACCATCAAGGTCGACGAGCACAAGGAAGGCCCCTCGGTGCAGATGCAGAAGCGTGACGAACGCGACCGCGGTGACCGTGGCGATCGCGGCGAACGCCGCGAGCGTCGTTGATCCAGAGCTTGAGAAAAGGACACTAAATCATGGCCGTGAAACCGTTTTTCCGTCGCCGCAAGGTTTGCCCCTTCTCGGGTGACGACGCCCCCGCCATCGACTACAAGGACACCCGCCTGCTGCAGCGCTACATCAGCGAACGCGGCAAGATCGTGCCCTCGCGCATCACCGCCGTCTCGGCGAAGAAGCAGCGTGAACTGGCTCGCGCCATCAAGCGCGCCCGCTTCCTCGCCCTGCTTCCCTACGCCGTGAAGTAAGGAGATACTCCGATGCAAGTCATTCTTCTCGAACGTGTGGCCAAGCTTGGCCAGATGGGCGATGTCGTCGACGTCCGCCCGGGCTTTGCGCGCAACTACCTGCTGCGCCAGGGCAAGGCGCTGACCGCCTCCGAAGCCAACATCAAGAGCTTCGAGAACCGCAAGGCCCAGCTCGAAACCCAGAACCTCGAAACCCGCAAGGAAGCCGAGGCCATGGGCGAAAAGCTGGACGGCCAGCAGTTCGTCGTGATTCGCCAGGCCTCCGATGGCGGCGCGCTCTACGGCTCGGTCACCCCGCGTGACGCCGCCGATGCGGCCACCGCAGGCGGCTTCACCGTCTCGCGCAAGCAGATGGTCATCGCCCGCCCGATCAAGGAACTGGGTCTGCACGACGTGCACGTCTCGCTCCACCCCGAGGTCGAGGTGACGATCACCCTGAACGTCGCGCGCTCGGCCGAAGAAGCCGAACTCCAGGCGTCGGGCAAGTCGATCCAGGAACAGGCCGCTGAAGAGCAGGCCGCGGCCGATTTCGAGATCGCCGAACTGTTCGACGACCTCGGCAGCGCCGCCGACGAAGACGATCAGCCCCGCAACGACTGATCGCCCCTAACAGCTACGGGAAAAGCCGCGCCTGCCGGGCGCGGCTTTTTTCATGGCCGGACATCGGCAACCCACCGCCCACGCCGCGCCAAAAAGGTTGCCCGGACCAGTTTCGCCGATAAAAGGGATCCTGGCTGTAACAACGCGCGTGATCCCGCATGCTGACCCGACGCAGACTCATCGCTCTCGCCACCATGGCTCTCGTCACCGCTCCCGGCAGCGGATGCAGCGCCCGCAGCGCCCGCTTCGACCCGCCGCTGCATGTGAACGAAACGCCCGAGCTGCGCCTGCTCATCAACAAATACGCCGATCACTACAAGGTGCCCCGCTCGCTGGTCCACCGCGTCATCATCCGCGAAAGCCACCACCGCCCCGGCGCGATGAACCGGCCCTACTACGGCCTGATGCAGATTCTGCCCGCCACTGCGCGCAGCATGGGCTTCCGCGGCAAGCCGACCGACCTGCTGGACGCCGAAACCAACCTGAAATACGCCGTCAAATACCTGCGCGGCGCCTGGCTGGTCTCGGATGGCAGTCAGGACGCGGCGGTGCGCTGGTATTCCAGCGGCTACTACTACGAGGCCAAGCGGCGCGGCCTCCTGCGCGAAACCGGACTGATTTCCTGACCGCAGGCCCCGGCAGCTTGCCGCCGCCAGCCACATAAATGTTGCCGTGCCGTCACGGGCCCATGTTACGCTTCTCCCGGATCACATGCTTCCGGGGGTCTCCGCCATGCCACTTGTAATCAATCGCCGCAGCTTCCTCGCCAGCGGCGCCAGCCTGATCGCACTGCATCCCTTCTCGGTCCGCGCCAGCGCCAACCAGGCCCACCTTCGCCTGATGGAAACGACCGATCTGCACGTGCACGTCTTCCCCTACGACTATTACGCCGACAAGCCCGTCGATACCGTCGGCCTTTCGCGTGCCGCCTCCATCGTCCGCGCCATTCGGGCGGAGGCCACCAACTCGATTCTCCTCGACAACGGGGACTTCCTGCAGGGCAACCCGATGGGCGATTACATCGCCTACGAACGCGGGATGAAAGACGGCGACATGCACCCCGTCATCACCGCGATGAACACCATCGGGGTCGAGGCCTCGACCCTCGGCAACCACGAATTCAACTACGGTCTCGACTTCCTGGCCAAAGCGCTCGCCGGCGCGCAGTTCCCTGTCGTCTCCGCCAACGTGGTCAAGTCGATGGGCGCCACCCCCACCGCCGATACCATGCTGATCCCGCCCTATGTCATTCTCGACCGCACCCTGACCGATGGCGCCGGCGCCACCCATCCCATCAGGATCGGCCTCATCGGCTTCGTCCCGCCCCAGATCATGAACTGGGACCGCCGTCACCTCGAAGGCAACGTCCAGACCCGCGACATCCTGCAGACCGCCCGCGCCTGGGTCCCCGAGATGAAGGAGAAAGGCGCCGACATCGTCATCGCGCTCTGCCATTCCGGCATCGGCGAGGCGCAGGAAAGCGACGGCATGGAAAACGCCGCCGTGCCGCTCGCCGCGGTGGAGGGCATCGACGCCATCCTCACAGGTCACTCGCACCTGGTTTTCCCCTCCTCCACCTACAAGGATTTCGCCGCAGTCGACGTGGACCAAGGCACGATCCACGGCAAGCCCGCCACCATGGGCGGCTTCTGGGGCAGCCATCTCGGCCTGATCGACCTCATGCTCGAACGCGACGGCGCCGCCTGGCGCGTCGTTGGACATACTGCCGAGGCGCGCCCGATCTCCAAACGCAACGAGGATCGCACCTACACCGCCCTTGTCGAGGACGACGCCGCCGTGCTCGACTCCGTCCGCCCCGAACACGAGGCCACGCTGGAATACGTCCGCCGCCCGGTCGGCACGACCGACACGCCGCTCTACAGCTACTTCGCGCTGGTGGCCGACGATCCCTCAGTCCAGGTCGTCTCGAATGCCCAGACCTGGTATATCTCCCAGATGATGAAGGGCACCGAATACGAAGGCTTGCCCATCCTCTCCGCCGCCGCGCCCTTCAAGGCCGGCGGTCGTGGCGGACCCGAGTATTACACCGATGTGCCCGTCGGCGCCATGGCGATCAAGAACGTCTCCGACCTCTACCTCTATCCCAACACCGTGCGCGCCGTGCTGATCACCGGCGCCGAGGTCAAGGATTGGCTCGAACGCTCGGCCGGGATGTTCAACCGGATCGAGCCGGGTCAGCCCGACCAGGTGCTGCTGAACGACAGCTTCCCCTCCTACAATTTCGACGTGATCGACGGCGTCACCTACGAAATCGACCTCTCCCAACCGTCCAGGTTCGACACCAAGGGAGAGCTTGTGGAGCCCGACGCCAATCGCATCACGAACCTCAGATTCAACGGCCAACCGATTGACCCCGATGCGAAATTTATCGTCGCCACCAACAACTACCGCGCCTCGGGCGGCGGCAAGTTTCCGGGTGCGATGGGGATACGGTGGTTTTCGAGGGGCCCGACACCAACCGCGACGTGATCGTCCGCTACATCGTTGAACAGGGCACCATCGACCCGAAGGCCGACGGCAACTGGACCTTCAAGCCACTCGACGGTGCCACCGTCCTGTTCGACACCGGGCCCAAGGCCGCGACCTATGCGGGCAGCGTGACCAGCGTCAAGATCGAACCCGCCGGAGAAGGCCCCGACGGCTTCGCCCGGTTCCGCATTCAGTTGTAGCGCCGACGCCGCATCCCACCGAACCAAAAAGGCCACCCCAACGGGTGGCCCCGGCGGACCCGAATGCCCCGGCTCGTTCCTCGACCAGGCTGAATCGCCGGCCGTCTGGAGGCGATGGCGGCGCTCGACGGTGTCACTGCCGTCAGGCTCGGATCGCGGCGCCCCGGCCTCTGCCGAAAGCGTGACCTGCGTCAGATTCGGACCCACTCAACGGCGCCGCCGCCGTGTCCGCCCGGCACCACGGCGCCGGCCGGTGCCGGCTGCGGAACCAAAGCCAGGATCGAAGCCCCGATCACCGCCCGGACGGCTCCGCCCGATCCCGCATCGAATTGTGGCGCCGCCATCACCCACACAGCAGCGCCGCCCAACAAAAAAGGGGCCGCCCCATCCGGGCTGCCCCTCGATCCGAAACCGTGGTTCCGGCTTATTCCTCGTCCAGCGCCTCGACGGCCTTTTGCAGGTCGTCCTTGCTGACCTCCTTCTCGGAAATCGTTGCCAGTTCAAAGACATAGTCGACAACCTTGTCCTCGAACAGCGGCGCGCGGATCTGCTGCTGCATCTGCGGATTCTTCTGAACGAATTCAAAGAACTGCCGCTCCTGGCCGCGATACTGGCGGGCCTGGTTCATCACCGCCTGGGTGAATTCCGCATCGCTCACCTGAACTTCCGACTTGCGGCCGATCTCGGCCAGAAGCAGACCAAGGCGCACGCGGCGCTCCGCCAGCTTCTTGTGCTCGTCGGTCGGGGTGATTTCGGGGTGGTCGTGGCCGTGCACGTCGGCATGTTCCTCGTGCCACAGCTGATGCGCGATCTGGCCCGCTTCGGCCTCCACCAGGCTGGGCGGCAGATCGAAAGACACCATCTTGTCCAGCGCATCCAGCAGGCCTCGCTTGAGCACCGCACGCGCCGCACCGCTATACTCAGCCTCAAGCCGTTCGCCGATCTGCGCCTTCAGCGCCGACAGATCGTCCGCGCCAAATTTCTTGGCCAGGTCGTCGTTGATCTCGGCCGCCTTCGGTGCCTTCACGTCCTTCACCGAGCAGTCAAAGACCGCTTCCTTGCCGGCCAGATGTTCCGCCTGGTAGTCCTCGGGGAAGGACACCGTCACGGCCTTCTCTTCGCCCGCCTTCACGCCCACCAGCTGATCCTCGAAACCGGGGATGAAACTGTTCGAACCCAGCACCAGCGGATAGTCCTCCGCAGCGCCGCCGTCAAACGGAGTGCCGTCGATCTTGCCGACGAAGTCGAACACCACCTGGTCACCCGTCTCGGCAGCGCCATCCTTGGTCTCGAATTCCTTGGCGTTGTCGGCCAGATTGCCCAGCGCCTCTTCGACGTCGGCATCCTGCGCCTTGACCACGAGCTTTTCCAGCTTGACCGACTTCAGGTCCAGATCCGGGATCTCGGGCAGCGCTTCATAGGTCAGCTCGACCTGAACGTCGTCGCCTTCCTTCCAGTTCTCGTTGGTCATCTTGACTTCGGGCTGCATGGCCGGGCGCTGGCCCGACTCCTCGAAATGCTGATTCATCGCGCCGTCGACGGATTCCTGCATCGCCTCGCCCAGCAGGCGCGGGCCGAACTGCTTCTTCAGCAGCGGCATCGGCACCTTCCCCTTGCGAAAGCCCTTCATCTCGATTTCCGGCTGCGCCTCGGCCAGCTTCTCGTTGACCTTGGCCTCAAGCTCGGCGGCGGTGACGGTTATCGCATAGCCGCGTTTCAGACCTTCGTTCAGCGTCTCGGTGACCTGCATCGCTTTTCCCCATACGGTTGACCCTCCGGCAAAGACCGGACGGCAGGCAAATTTGGGGCCTTCTATTGGTCCCGCTGCCGTTCTGCAAGGCCGTTCCGACGGTCCCGGGCCTCCCGGTCGCGAAAAACCCGCCCCCCGTGGCCAACCCGCTGTCTCCTTCAGAGGTTCTCGTACATCCAGACCGTCTCGTTCATATTGGCCAGCGTCTTCTGCGTCTGCTCAAGCAGGCTGTTGAGTACCGCTGCGTCACCAGCGGCCTGCGCCTGCCGGATGAGGTCCTTCATCTTCAGCCAGTCCGCATGGACCAACTCTAGCATCGCCTCGATTTCCCAGACTGGCGGCGCAATGATCCCAGCCGCGGAATCGCCCTCGCGCAGTTGGGCCAGGCTCGTCTCGAACACATCCATCGACGCGGCCGCGCGCGCGCGCTCCGCTTCCACGTCGATTCCGGCCGCCCCCAAGCAGGTCTCCATCGCGATCCGGACCAGAAACATCCGCTGCCGGCCCGCCACATCAACCACCTTCGACAACTCGGCATTTTCCCCCGTGGTGCCGCTCGCCGAAATCGCCTGAACGGCGTCGTTCATCCGGGCGACAATGTCCGGCGCGATGGCCCGAAGCTCCGCCAGACCGGCGGCATCGCTCACCGCCTGCGCCCTTCCCCGGAACTGGGGCCACAGCGTCTCGACCGCGGCCAGGTGCCGCAGCACATCCGGATGTGTCTCGACCGGCAGCCCCAGGTCGGCATCTCCGTGGCGCAGCCCTTTCAGAACCCGGTCGAAATCGCGGATTGCCACGCGCGCCGCCGCGCCCGTCTCGGCCGGCTTGACACCCTGATGCGCCATGCACAGCATCATGACGATCTGTTGCGACAACATGCGCTGCCGCCCCGCCAGATTGACCTGCCGCCGCAGGTCGACTCCGCTCTTGGCCGGCTCGGCCGCGGGTGCCTCCCGCGGCAGCGGCCACAACACAGCCGCAAGGACCAGCGATAAAAGGACATGCTTTCGGCTCATGACACGACACTCCCGGAGTTGGACATGCCCTCCGTTCTGCCGCGAAGTCATGAAGGAACGATTTATGAGCGCCGAAAAATCACGACAGCCGCGATCCACTCACCCAGGATCGGCGGAACGCAGGAAGAGAGATCAAAGGGATTAGATGGTGCGGGTGAAGGGACTTGAACCCCCAAGCCTTGCGGCGCCGGAACCTAAATCCGGTGCGTCTACCAATTCCGCCACACCCGCGCGATGGCTCTCTTAGCAAAGCTTGAACGCCGAGGCGAGCGGAAAGCGCGGCAAAAAGTCCTTCGTGTCGTGCCGGTCGAGTCCCTCCGCCGCATCGCCCGTACCCTTCACGCCGTGCACTTTTCCGCCGGGGCGCTGGGGCATGGCCGGCCCGTGCGACATGAACCTGCACCCGCTGCAGCTCCCGGCGCCCCAGGTGATCTACGCCGGCGGATGGCTCTCGGCTGCGGCGGCCACCCAATCGCGCCCCAGGCCGCCTGATCTAAAGCCCAAGATCGCGGAAAACCCCCGGCAGCTGTTCGGGCAGGTCCTCGGCGATCAGCCCCGGACCGAAGCGGCGCGCGCATTCGACGTGCAGCCAGGCCCCGGTCTCCGCCGCCTGCATCGGCGCGAAGCCGCGCGCCAGCAACCCCGTGATGAACCCCGCCAGAACGTCCCCCGCGCCCGCCGTCGCCAGCCAGGGCGCCGCGCGGTCATAGACCGCCGCATTCACCGAACACCGCCCGTCCGGATGCGCGATCACCGTGTCCGGCCCCTTGAACAGCACGACCGCACCGCAGCGCGCGGCCGCCGCGCGCGTGGCGTCGACCTTGGAATAGGCCGGGCCCCGCACCGCCGGCGTGGCCAGCTTCTCCGCAATATCCGGGAACAGCCGCGCGAACTCGCCGCCATGCGGGGTCAGCACACAACGGTCGTGCAGCGCCCCGAACAATTCCGCATGCGCCGCGATCGCCGTCAGCGCATCCGCGTCAAGAACGACGTAGGGTGCGTGCTCCGCACGCACCGCCGCAGCGACCAGCTCCGCCGCCCGCTCCACCCCCAGCCCCGGCCCGAGACACAACGCAGTGATCCGGGCGTCCCCCAGCACCCCCGCCAGCCCCGCGCCGTCCTCGATGTGCCGCAGCATCACCGCCGTCACCTGCGCTGCGACCTCCAGTTGTGCCGCCCCCGGAACGCCCAACGTCACCAGCCCGGCCCCGATCCGCAGCGCTCCCCGCGCGGTCAGGCGCGCGGCGCCGGTGCGCCCCGCGGGGCCCGAGAGGATCAGGGCGTGGCCGTGGGTGAATTTGTGGGCGCCCCCGACCTTTGAAATTGCCACCGTAGGTCGGTCCAGCAAAGTGACGGATCGTTGGACCCGTCGCTTGTCCAACCCGATGTCTTTCACCACCACCTTGTGGCAACCGATTGCCCCGCCATAGTTGAGACAGCCGTCCCACATGAAATGCCCGACTTTTGCCCTGTGAAAGGTGACGGTCAGATGCGTGGGTAAGGCACCGAAATCCTTGCCGCTGTCGCTGCAAATCCCGCTCGGAAAATCGACAGCCACAAATCGATCCATACCTGTCGAATGGGCGTTCATACCCAGCGCCGAGGGCATGAAGCCGCGCCACATCTCGCTGGTATCGTCTGGCATGGCTCGCGTCAGTCCGGTGCCAAAAAGGGCATCTACGATCAGCAATTGCTCCCCGGTCTCGTCGTCCTCAAATCGCCTGCGGATCGCCAAGTCATCCCAGCCATTGACCTCCCCCATCCCCAACCACCGCTCATAATTCACCCGCGCATCCGCCGGCAGCCGCTCCGGATCGCCGTAAAGGAACACCTCCACCGCCCACCCCAGCTCGCGCAGCAATCGCGCCACGACAAACCCGTCGCCGCCATTGTTTCCCGGCCCGCAGAGCACCACCGCCCTTCTGGCTTCCTCTTGCTCCAAATATCCCGGGGAGCGCGAGGGGCTGGCCCCTCGCTCCGCGCCCGCCAGCTCGGGCCACTCCTCGAAGATCGCCGCGACCACGCCCCGCCCGGCGCGCTCCATCAGCTCCAGCCCGGTGACCTCGCCGCTAGAAATCGCGGCTTCTTCTATGGCGCGCATCTGCGCGGCGGTCAGCAGTTCGGTCATCGGATTCACTTTCGCCTAAAAATCATGCATAACGCACAAAAAGCGCGCGACCGGCCGAAATCCCCCGCCGACCGTTCCAAAGCTAAACCTTAACCGATTGTGACCGCCAGACAGAAGTGGTCTGACCCGAACCGAACGCGCATGTGAGGAGGCCGAACATGAAGAAGATTGAAGCGATCATCAAACCCTTCAAGCTCGATGAGGTGAAGGAAGCGCTTCAGGATGTTGGCGTGCAGGGCCTCTCGGTGATCGAGGTCAAGGGCTTTGGCCGCCAGAAGGGACACACCGAACTCTACCGGGGTGCCGAATACGTGGTGGACTTCCTGCCCAAGGTGAAGATCGAGGTCATCCTCGACGACGATCAGGTCGATGGCGCCATCGCGGCGATCATCGCTGCCGCAAAGACCGACAAGATCGGCGATGGCAAGATTTTCGTCTCCACCGTCGAACAGGCCATCCGCATCCGCACCGGCGAGACCGGTTCGGAAGCCATCTGAACATCCAGGAATACAACGAAGGGGATCCACGGGATGAGTAACAAAGACGTTCTGAAAATGATCAAGGACGAGGATGTCGAATATGTCGATATCCGCTTCACCGACCCGCGCGGCAAGCTGCAGCACGTGACCGTCGTGGCCGATCTGGTCGACGAGGACTTCCTCGAGGAAGGCTTCATGTTCGACGGCTCGTCCATCGCCGGCTGGAAGTCGATCGAAGCCTCCGACATGAAGCTGATGCCGGATGCCTCCAGCGCCTATGTCGATCCGTTCTACGCCGAAAAGACCATCTGCATTCACTGCTCGGTCGTCGAACCCGACACCGGCGAACCCTACGAACGCGATCCGCGCAGCACCGCCGCAAAGGCCGAGGCCTTCCTCAAGGCCTCCGGTGTCGGCGACGCCGCCTATTTCGGCCCCGAAGCCGAGTTCTTCCTGTTCGACGACGTGCGTTTCTCGAACAAGATCAACAAGGTGTCTTACGAAGTTGACGCAACCGACGCGTCCTGGAACTCGGACACCGAATACGAGAACGGCAACATGGGCCACCGCCCGGGCCTCAAGGGCGGCTACTTCCCGGTGAACCCGACCGACGAGGCGCAGGATCTGCGTTCCGAAATGCTCTCGACCATGAAGCGCATGGGCATGAAGGTCGACAAGCATCACCACGAAGTGGCGTCCTGCCAGCACGAACTCGGCCTGATCTTCGGCACGCTGACCAAGCAGGCCGACGAGATTCAGAAATACAAATACGTCATCCACAACGTGGCCCATGCCTATGGCAAGTCCGCCACCTTCATGCCCAAGCCGATCTACGGCGACAACGGCTCGGGGATGCACGTCAACATGTCGATCTGGAAAGAGGGCAAACCGCTCTTCGCCGGCGACAAATATGCCGACCTTTCGCAAGAGGCGCTCTACTTCATCGGCGGCATCCTCAAGCATGCCAAGTCGCTGAACGCGCTGACCAACCCCGGCACCAACAGCTACAAGCGCCTGATCCCCGGCTTCGAGGCCCCTGTCCTGCGCGCCTACTCCGCCCGCAACCGCTCGGGCTGCGTGCGGATTCCGTGGACCGAGTCGCCGAAGGCCAAGCGCGTCGAGGCCCGCTTCCCCGATCCGTCCGCCAACCCCTACCTGGCCTTCGCGGCGCTCCTGATGGCCGGTATCGACGGCATCAAGAACAAGATCGACCCGGGCGAGGCGATGGACAAGAACCTCTACGACCTGCCCGCCGAGGAACTGGCCGGTATCCCGACCGTCTGCGGATCGCTGCGTGAAGCGCTGGAAGAACTGCAGGCCGATATGGATTACCTGCTGGCGGGCGACGTGTTCACCAAGGACCAGCTCGAAGGCTATATCGAGCTGAAGATGGAAGAGGTTCACAAATACGAACACACGCCGCACCCGGTTGAATACGGCATGTATTACAGCTGCTGATCAGCGGTCCGGAAACGGAAAACTGTCGGGGGCGCTCAATCGGGCGCCCCCGATCCATTGTGCAACCTGTCTTCCCGAAAATTGCCACGTTTTGCCCCTAATCGGGTCTGCATTACCCGTTAAGGTAGAATGCGTGGTAACAAGGAACCCAGGTAAGATGTCCCCCCAGACAAGTTTCAGCGACCGGATCGACCGCATCCAGAAACGCGCCGCCGGCGTGGAGCCGAAGGCACCCGTGATCGCGCCGATGGTGGGCGAGGATGTGCGCGAGATGCGGACGCGGCGCAGCTCTGTGGGATTGGCCCTGCGCCGCCTGATGCTGCCCATCGCGGTTGCCGCCTTTATCGCCGGGCTGTTTTCGGGCGAACTCATCGCCATGCTGCCGCCGCAGGTTGCGACCGAAATGCTCACCCGCCCCGACACCTTGGGAGACCTGATGCGCGCTCAGGTCACACCCGAACAACTCGACAGGGTTCTGGCACAGGCCTCTGCGTCCCAGCCGGCTGTCAACCCGGTCGACTAGGCGAAATTCAGCCGGATCGCGCGCCCAGGGCGATTTCCTCGCCCCGGCCTGTCCCGCGTCAAACGGCTGCCATGTTTCCCGGGAACAGTCCGATGAAAATAAGACAGGCACTCCAGCAGATGACCGATCCGATTCTCACCATTCAGGCCGCGCTGCTTTACCGGGCCACGCCCGAGTTGAATTTCGCCGACCTGCGCGACCGGCTCAACGCCACACTCGCAAGCTCCGGCATCCCGCCGCTCGAGGACAGCCCGCTGTCGTCGGATCAGTTCGCGCTGTTCCGCAACACCCGCCTGCACATCAGCATCGCCGTTCACCGCACGCCACTGCCCGCGGCCGGCCTCAAGACGGCGCTCGCCGCGCCGGCCAGCCGCAGCAAGCGCTGCGATTTCGAGAGGCTGCTCGCCCAGTCCCACGCCCATGTCGTCCTTTCGGTGGGCGACGGCCCGACTCCCGCCGCGCTCGAACCGGTCACGCCCGCGCCGGCAGCGATCAAGCTTGCGCTGCTCAATCGGGTGATGGCGCTCGTGCACGAGCGGGCACCTGGCATCGCCGCACATCTCTGTACCAACGATCTGTTCTTCACCCCGGCCGAAATCGACGCCGCCGCGGCTCAGCAGATCCCCCCCGGCATGGTCATGCATCCGCTCAAGGCCGACGGTCCCGCCCGCGCCCTGCGCCTGTGCAATTCCGAAGTGCTGATCGGCAAGGTTCTGGAAATCCACGACATTCCGACTTCAGTCCCGGTCAGCATGCAGCTCACCCTGGCCAATACTCTGGTGACGCAGCATCTCGCTGGCGCCCTGCCGCTCGAAGACGGCGACCGGCTCGAGGATGCAGTCGGCATGGCGCTGACCGTCCGCCACGGGCGGCCTGCCTCCTCCGCGCCCAAGGGGCGCATCATCGTCTCCTTTGACTCGCCGGATCTCCCGCGCGCGCCGCGCTGGGAAGTCTCCACCTACCAGCCCCACCCCGGCTATGCGGCCAGCCCCACGCCGCCAGAGGCAGCCCCCCCTGGGGAAACCCGCGACTGGCAGCCGCCGCCGCGATCCAGCTACCGTGGACGCGTCGCCGACGTCGCCGGCAAAAGCTCGTCCAACTGGATGATCTGGGTTGGCATCGGCCTGTTTCTCTGGATCGGCCTGCCCCTGCTCCATATCCCGCAGATGGTCCTCCAGGCCGCCTTCAGCGACGCGCCGCTCCTCTCCGATCAGCCGCCCGCCGCCCACAAGACCCGCTGACAGCAAGCGCGGGCTTCTCACCGCCGCGCGCCACGGCTAATCTGACGCCGTTGCCGTGACCAAGGAAAGATACGCATGTTTCGCCACGCCATGATCCGGCCGCTTGTTGCGGCCGTCCTAGCCAGCCTCGCCGCCCTGCCCGCCGCCGCCGCCCCCTGCGGCAATACCGGCGCCGGCTTCAATGCGTGGAAAGCCGATTTCGCCGCCACGGCCCAGCAGGCCGGCGTGCGCAAAAAGGGCCTCGAGGCGCTGGCTCAGGCCCAATATGCCACCCGCACCATCGCCGCGGACCGCGGCCAGAAAAGCTTCAAATACACGCTCGACAAGTTCATGAAGGTGCGCGGCGCCGATGCCATCGTCTCACAGGGCCGCAAGCGGCTGAAGTCCAACCCGAACTTCTATCGCACGCTCGAGGCGCAATACGGCGTTCCCGCCGGTATACTGCTCACCCTGCACGGGATGGAGACCGGTTTCGGCAACTTCATGGGCGACAGCCAGATCGTCTCGGCCATCGTGACGCTCGCCTACGACTGCCGCCGCTCCGAATTCTTCATCCCCCATGCCATCGGCGCCCTCATGCTGGTCGATCAGGGCTCGATCACCACCGGCACGCTCGGGGCCAAGCACGGCGAGCTCGGACATACCCAGTTCCTGCCCGGCAACGCGCTGGCCTATGGCGTCGATGCCACCGGCGACGGTCGGGTGGATTTCTACAACATGACCGACGCCCTCGCCTCGACCGCCAATTTCCTGCGCGCCAAGGGCTGGCAACCCGGCAAGGGCTATCAACAGGGCCAGCCGAATTTCAAGGTGATCCAGGCCTGGAACGGGGCCACGGTCTACCAGCAGGCCATCGCTCTGATGGCTGCGCGGATCGACGGCTGATCGCCAGAGTTTCGCCACATTTCCGTCGCAAAACCTGCGATTGCCTTAAAAAACAGCGATTTCCGGACCAGCGTCAATTCGCCTATCCACCGGAAATTCCTGATTTTTGTGCCAGACTGTCACAGTTTCTCCCAGAAGCGGCAGGATACTCAACTCAGAGTTTAGTATTGCGACTGGGGGGAAACCGATGGACGGGCACGGCAGCTATCACGGGGGCATCGTCATGTTCGCCGCCGCGGACGCGATGCTCGAACGGTTGGCACGTATCGCATCGGCGACCTTCGAAGACTATGGTCACCGCGTCGTGAACAGCACCCTGATCGACGGACAGACGGCACGGGTCACCTCCGACCGCTCCACCGTCACCCTCAAGCTGACGCAAGACCTGATCCCCGGCGAACATGGCCAGCGCGGCCTGCGGTTCGAGAACTTCAAGCTCGTCACTCCCACAGACCGTCAGCACCGCGTGGAGATCGAACTCTGCCCGACCGGCGGCGATGATCGCGAAATCTCCGAACTGCTCCTGATCGTAATGCTCTTCCGTGCGAGCTATGAATTCGATGTGCAGATGGTCGAATGGCTCGATCCTCTGACCCTGCTCACCACCGGCGAATTCCTCTCGGCCTTTGCCGGCCGCTGCGAAAGCCTGGCACACCACCGCAGAGGCTTCGCCGACCCCAATGCACGGCGCTTTGCCCCGCGCGACGAGACCCCGCCCGAGGGTACCTCGGCCTTCGCGGTCAGTTTCGAACCCATGGAGGTCGACCCCGAACAAAGCGACGTGCGCCGGCTGGCCATCTGGGGCATGACCGTCATGCTGGCCACCTTCTCTTTGCCCGTTGCGCTCTGCATGGCGGCGGTCAACCTGGTGCGGGGCGAGGATTTCCGGCTCAACACCCAGGTTCTGACCCTCACGGGGCTTGTGGTCACGCTGCAATGCACCGGAGCTCTGGAAAGGATCACGACAGCGCTTCCGATCTGACGCCGGCTCAGCTGCCCTTCGGGTCCAGGCCCTGCGCCAGCACCGCCGCGCGCGCCATCACATAGGTGTGGATCGAAAACACCACCGCCCGGGTTTTCTCAAGCCTGACAAGGCATTGCCGCTCGGAACGAAGGTAGCCTCCGCGTCCTGGCTCCGGCTTCGGACGGCGCTCGTGGATGCTGCGCGGCTGGTGCAGATCGGGGTCGACATACCACAACCGGTTGAACCGCCACAGCGGCATCCCCACCCGCACGCCGTCGAACAGACGCTGCACACGCGCGGCAATCCCTGCATCATAGGCCGTCACCGGCTCGTGAATGTCGATCAGCGGCCGCCCGAACTTTTCGTCCAGCCGCCAGCTCGCCGGAAAGCACAGCACCGCCGCCGTCATCACATGCTCATCGCCGCGCTTTTCCAGAATGCAGAGATCCTCTTGCACCAGCCGCGCCAGCGTCTGCAGCGGCCGCGCCCGGTTCACCGGCACGTCGACCCCATCCGCGCGCGTCACAATTTCGCCCGCCCCGGGTGCAACGAGCCCCAGCACCAGCTCCAGCAGTTCCTCCGCCGCCGGCCGCGCCGCCGGCTCCATTGCGAGCACCGCTTCGGGGCGCTCGGCCACCAGACGGTCCCGCAGCGCCATCTGCCCGGCAAACGCCTCGTCCCGGATCAGCCACGCCGCCATGTCCAGCGGCTGGATGCCCGGCAAGGGACGTTCCGCAAAGGGATCGTAGGGAATGTGGCTCTGCAAGGGTGCCGACCCGATGTCCAGTTCTTTCATCCCGACTCCCCGGCCCCGCACGCCCGCCGACCAACCGCCCGTCCGGCAATAGACCTGTCACCCGTTCAACCCGCATTCTCCGAATCGCCCTACCCTGAAGGGTGGTAGGGAGGGGCGACACCGCGCATCCGTTTTTGCGGGCATTTCCCGTCCCCGCAACCCCTGCGCCCCCCGGAACCGTCGCCAAGGCCAAAATACGACATGCTTGGAGGTCGCAGCCGGTCGGGACGGCGCCACCCGCCGCCCCACAGGATGCACCCATGGCAGCGAAAGGCGTCCTGATGAACTCGCACTACCGCGACACGCGCAAGATCGACCCCACCCGCGGCGCCACCCTGGCCGACGGCAGCCCCAACAACGACGACCGGATCGAGATCGGGCCCACCCGCCTGGCCCTCTCCGAATGGCAGGCCCGGGGGTTGGAGCTGCCCGACCTTCCAAGGATGCGCGAGCATCGCTGGAACCGCCTGACAAAAGCACTGGAAACAAGAGGCTACGGCGGTCTCCTCATGTTCGACCCGTTGAACATCCGCTATGCCACCGACTCCACCAACATGCAGCTCTGGAACACCCATAACCCCTTCCGCGCCGTGCTGCTCTGCGCCGATGGCTACATGGTGATGTGGGACTATAAGAACTCCCCTTTCCTCAGCAAATTCAATACATTGGTCCGCGAGGTGCACTCCGGCGCCGACCTCTTCTACTTCGACCGGGGCGACAAGGTGGATGTCGCTGCCGACACCTTCGCCAACGAGGTGCGCATTCTCATGGCCGAACACGCCGGCGGCAACCGACGCCTGGCCGTCGACAAGATCATGCTGCACGGGCTGCGCGCGCTCGAGGCGCAGGGCTTCACCATCGAGGAAGGCGAAGAGGTCACCGAAAAGACCCGCGCCGTGAAGGGGCAGGACGAGATCCGCGCGATGCGCTGCGCCATGGTCGCCTGCGAGGCCTCGGTCCAGGCGATGGAAGATTTCGCCCGCGCCTCCGTCCCTTTGGGCGGCACCTCCGAGGACGACATCTGGGCGATCCTGCACGCCGAGAACATCCGTCGCGGCGGCGAATGGATCGAAACCCGCCTGCTCGCCTCGGGCCCGCGCACCAACCCGTGGTTCCAGGAATGCGGCCAGCGCGTGGTGCAGAACAACGAGATCGTCAGCTTCGACACCGACCTGATCGGCGCCTATGGCATCTGCGTCGACATCTCGCGCAGCTGGTGGATCGGCGACGCCAAACCGCCGCAAGAGATGATCGACGCCATGCGCCACGCACATGAACACATCATGACCAACATGGCGATGCTGAAGCCGGGCGTGACCATCCCGGAACTCACCGCCAACGCCCACCGTCTCGACGACCAGTATCAGGCGCAGAAATACGGCTGCCTGATGCACGGCGTCGGCCTCTGCGACGAGTGGCCGCTGGTCTCCTATCCGGACAAGGCGGTGCCCGGTGCCTTTGACTATGCGCTGGAACCCGGCATGGTGCTCTGTGTCGAGGCGGCGGTCGGCGCGGTGGGCGGCGCCTTCACCATCAAGCTCGAAGACCAGGTGCTGATCACCGAGACCGGCCACGAAAACCTCACCACCTACCCCTTCGACCCGCGCCTGATGGCATGACGAAGGCTCGCATTGACGTAAACGTAAACTCACCCTAGCCTACGCCGAAATCCCCCGATCACGACCGCGTGAAGGGCCTGGAATGGGCAACAGGGCAGAGATCAACCGGCTCAGGCTGGTCGAGTTTCCGTCGCGTGCGGAGGCTCTGCTGCGATTTTCCGCCATCTTCTCCGGCGGAGTCATCCTCAACTACTTCTGGCAGTGGCACGCCGTCTGGTTCTGGCTTGCCGGCTATTTCGGGGTGATGGCGGTCTATTGGCGGTTTCTCTCCTCCCGGCCGCCCGCCCCCTCCAACCGTGATGTCACCGTCGCGCATGGCCTTTTCCTGCTGCTGTTGGTCGCCTTCATCTGGCTGCCCATCCGCGCCATGATGGAACCCAGCGTGCCCATCGCCTTTACCTCCACCGCCGCCTATGCCTGTCTGCTCGTCTTCCTGATCTGGCGCGGCGAAAGCGCGCTGACCATCATCTGGGGCACCGTGGCAACCCTGTTCTGCGCCCATGTCGCGCTGCTGGTTCACTATCTGCCGCTGGCGCAGGCCACGTCCCAGCAGGTGATCATGGCCGTCGCCGGCCTCGCCTCGATCGGCTATCTCGCTCAGGCGATGCTGACCCAGCGCGCCCGCGCCCGGGAGACCATGCAGAGCCTGCGTCGCAATGCCGAGGCACAGAGACTCGAAGCCATCGGCCAGGTCGCCGGTGGAATCGCCCATCAGTTCAACAATTCCCTGACGGCGATCCAGGGCAATCTGGAACTCGCCGCCCTCTCGTCTGACGACGCCGAACGCCAGGAACTTCTGGGCGAGGCCCATGCAGCCGCGCTGCGCTCGGCCGAACTGGTGCGCCAGCTGCTCGCCTATACCCGCTCCGCGCGGATGACCCGGGCCCGCATCGTCCTGCGCCGGGCCATGGACCAGGTCGCCACGGGTGCCAGGGCGGTCCTGCCCTCGTCGATCACGCTGGTGATCGAGCCGCCCCCAGCCGACCTGACGGTCGTGACCGACGAATCCCAGCTTGTCGCCGTGCTGCTCCAGCTGATTGCCAACGCCCGCGATGCGATGCCCAACGGCGGGCGCATCACCCTCCGGTCCCGCACGGTTGCCGACCTGCGCAGCCACCTGATGCCCGATGGCAGCTTCCTGCCTCCGGGGGCCTATGTCGCGATCGAGGTCTGCGACAGCGGCACCGGCATTCCCCGCGACCTGATCGGACGCGTCACCGATCCCTTCTTCTCCACCAAACCCGTCGGCATCGGCAGCGGCATGGGCCTCGCCGTTGCAACCGGCTTTGCCCGCCAGTCCGGCGGCGGGATGACCATCGCCTCTTCTGCCAAAGGCACGGTAATCACCCTCATCCTTCCCGCCGCGACGGTCGACTCAGATCTGCCGCAGGTGCCGCCGGCGCGCACGGCCTCCCGGGTCACACGCTAGGCCGGAAACGAAAAAGGCCGGGCACCAGTGCCCGGCCGTCTTACGTCACCTGGCGTGCTTCAGCGCGCCTTGCCCACCAGCTTCCAGGCGGCGGGCAGCAGCAGCGCGGCCAGCACCAGCTTCAGCGCGTCGCCCAGCAGAAAGTTGGTCATGCCCCACTGCATCACCCAGGCCGCGCCCTTGTCGGCCAGGAACAGGTAAGCCATCCAGGGCATCCCGAAGGCATAGACCACAGCATTGCCGATCAGCAGCGCAGCGACCATGCCGCCCACGCTCCGCGACCATCCGCGCTCGGCCAGCCAGCCGACAAGACCCGCCGCCACGGCGAAGCCCACCAGATAGCCGCCCGTCGGGCCCGCCATATAGGCCAGTCCGGCGCCCTCGCCGGTGAAGACGGTCACACCCAGCGCGCCCAGTGCGAGATAGCCCAGCAGCGTCGCCAGCCCCAGCCGCGCGCCATAGGCCGCGCCCAGCGTCAGAACCGCGAAGGTCTGCATGGTCACCGGCACCGGCCACATCGGCACGCGGATGTTCGCGGCCACGGTCAGCAGCGCGATGCCCGCCACCACCAGCGCGACCTGCTTGGCACGCAGCCCCAGGCCCTCGCTCGGCCCCACCACCTCGGCCAGTGCGCCGCGGTTCATTGCAATCGTCATGTCCCGGTCTCCTCATCGTCCCTAGGGTTGTCCGATTGATGCCCCAGCCCGCCCGGTGCCGCAAGCGGCGATTTGCAGATGCAGCATTGGTATACCCTTGATCCAGATCATGGTTCTTGAAGGCAGCGGCGTGCGATCAGGGGTCATCCGCACATATGGAGACTGACATGGGCTTCCTCACCCGCATCGCACAAAGCGCCGATCTCGTGACCGGCATGGCCGACCGGCTCGACATCGCCCTCGACGACCGCCTGCTGCACCATCCCGAACAGGAATCGTATCGCCTGCGCGGCATGATCATGCGCTGCGCCGGCTGCGCCGAAAAGTCGGCCTGCGCCACGCTGCAGAGCGGCAACACCCATCTCGATGCCGCGCCGGCCTACTGCCGCAACCGCGATGCGCTCGCGGCGATGCAAGTCGCCTGAGTCAGGCCCGCCGATAGACCGTGACCATCCGGTAGTCCTTGCGCGGGCCGCTCACCTGCCAGCGCACCCGGAACTCCGGCCAGCCGGTGAAATCATAGGCACCGACATAAAGGTCGGGCGCGCAATCGTGCCGGTCCTCCTGGATCAGGTCCTCGGTCGCAATGCGGTGGAACAGCCGCCCGTCCTCGAAGCACACCGCGATTCCGCCCTCGGGACGCGGCCGCCAGAGATACCGCCGTGTGCCGCTCAGCCGCCGGCCGTCGCCCAGCGTCATCTCGACAGCCTCGTCATAGACCAGCCCGTCGCCCTCCTGCGCAAAGACCGCCGTTCCCTCGGCCGTCAGCCGTTCACCCGCCTTTGCGTCGTCGATCACCCGCTCCAGCGTCCAGCGCCCGGCAAAGGCCTCAATCTCCGGCACCTTCTCCGCGACCCCCGCAAAGGCATTCCGTCCCATCCCGCCGCTCCCGCCTTGCCGCGCCTGCCCGCGCAGTCTAAGAGGCCGCCATCCCCGATGTCCAACCCCAACAGGTGCCGTCCGATATGATCCCCCGCTATTCCCGTCCCGACATGGTCGCCATCTGGTCCCCCGAAACGCGGTTCCGCATCTGGTTCGAGATCGAGGCCCATGCCTGCGACGCGATGGCCGCGCTCGGCGTGATCCCGAAAGAGAACGCCGAAGCCGTGTGGAAGGCGAAGGACGTCCAGTTCGACACCGCGCGCATCGACGAGATCGAGGCCGTCACCAAACATGACGTCATCGCCTTCCTGACCCACCTCGCGGAGCATATCGGCTCGGACGAGGCCCGCTTCGTCCACCAGGGCATGACCTCCTCCGACGTGCTCGACACCTGCTTCAACGTCCAGCTCACCCGCGCCGCGGACCTGCTGATCGCCGATGTCGAAAAGCTGCTCGCCGCGCTGAAGAAACGTGCCTACGAACACAAGGACACCGTCCGCATCGGCCGCAGCCACGGCATCCACGCCGAGCCGACGACCATGGGCCTGACCTTCGCCCGCTTTTATGCCGAGATGGACCGCAACCTGCGCCGCCTGCGCGCGGCGCGCGAGGAAATCGCCACCGGCGCAATCTCCGGCGCAGTCGGCACCTTCGCCAACATCGACCCGCGCGTCGAGGAACATGTCTGCAAGATGCTGGGTCTCACGCCCGAGCCGATTTCCACCCAAGTGATTCCCCGCGATCGCCACGCCGCCTTCTTCGCGGCGCTCGGCGTCGTCGGCAGCTCGATCGAGAACATCGCCATCGAAATCCGCCACATGCAGCGCACCGAAGTGCTGGAGGCCGAGGAGTTCTTCTCCAAGGGCCAGAAGGGCAGCTCGGCCATGCCGCACAAGCGCAACCCGGTGCTCTCGGAAAACCTCACCGGCCTCGCCCGCCTCGTGCGCATGGCCGTGGTGCCCGCGCTCGAGAACGTGGCGCTCTGGCATGAACGCGACATCTCGCATTCGTCGGTCGAGCGCAACATCGGCCCCGACACCACCGTGACGCTCGACTTCGCGCTGGGCCGCCTGACAGGTCTGATCGAGAATCTCGTGGTTTACCCGGACAACATGATGCGGAACATGAACAAATTCCGCGGCCTCGTGATGTCGCAGCGCGTGCTGCTGGCCCTCACCCAGGCCGGCGTTAGCCGCGAGGATTCCTATCGCCTGGTGCAGCGCAACGCGATGAAGGTCTGGGAACAGGGCGCCGACTTCAAGACCGAGTTGCTGGCCGACCCCGAGGTGACCGCCGCGCTCTCGCCCGCCGAAATCGAGGAAAAGTTCGACCTCGGCTATCACACCAAGCACGTCGACACGATCTTCGCCCGCGTCTTCGGCGCCTGACTCCGCCACCGGCGCCGTTTTCCGGCACGGAAAACGACCGGAAAATTTGCAGTTTTCCGGCGCCTGACGGCGGCGGCGCACACGCTGGCGTGATCGCCGCGGAAATCGTTTTGCGCGACGCCCCGCCCGCGTTACCCTCCGGTGCATCAGGTTCACCGGAGGTTGACATCATGACGTTCAGGATTGCCTTGACCACCCTCGCCCTCGCGCTGGCCCCGGTCGCCAGCCTTGCCCAATGCCTGGGCCACGACCAGAAGGCGCAATCCTGCGCCGCCGGTCACGCCTGGGACGACGCCACCAAATCCTGTGTGAAGCAGATCACCAGCTGATCCGCCGATCCCGTGTAACGATTAACCGGACGCCCCCCGGCCCCCGGCATTCCGCCGGCGGGTCGCGCGGTGCCCTGTAGTAGATCAGAACGGAGTTACCCATGCGCATCGCAACCGCCCTCGCCCTCGTCCTGCCGCTCTCCCTGCCCGGTCTGGCCCTGGCCGCCGGCAGCGACTCGACCACACCACCGAAACCGACAGCGACCACGCAAAGCTGCACCGGCGTTCAGGTCTGGGACGAGAAGGTGCAGAAATGCGTCGACCCCAAGAAATCGGACCTCGGCTCGGACACGCTCTATGAGGCGGTGCGCGAACTGGCCTATGCCGGCCGCTACACCGATGCGCAGGCCGTGCTGGCGGCGATGCCCGACCAGTCGGACGACCGCGTGCTGACCTACTGGGGTTTCACCCACCGCAAGATGGGTCATGCCGACCAGGCCCAGGCCTTCTACGACAAGGCTCTTGCGCGCAATCCCGACAACCTGCTCGCCCGCTCCTACATGGGCCAGGGCCTGGTCGCGCAGGGCCGGATCGACGGCGCCATCGCCCAATGGCGCGAGATCAAGGCGCGTGGCGGCGAAGGCACCTGGGCCGAAGCCTCGCTGCGCGAGGCGATCCGCACCGGCGCAACCTACAGCTACTGATCCGTTTCAACGTTTCTTTACGCCTGCCGCCCTAGAGTGCCCCCATCCCCCGGGACAGGGGGCACAAGGGCTGAATCGGGCGTGGAATGAACGACGACGCGATGGCGAACCTGCCGGCGATGCCGGCTTTGCGCATGAATTTGCCGGGAAGCGCGCTGCCGATGGCGCGCCCCATGGCCGAGATGCCCGGGGCCGCCGCGGCGCAGGGTATGTCTTCGCCCGACAAGGGCGGGGTCAAGGTGCCCCGCCCGCTCGACATGCGCGCCAAGGCGGCGATCATCGTGCGCCTGCTGCTGAACGAAGGCGCCGACATCCCGCTGGAAGACCTGCCCGACGATCTTCAGGCCAGCCTGACCCAGCAGATGGGCCGCATGGGCCTGATCGACCGGGTGACGCTTGAGGCTGTCGTTGCCGAATTCGCCGATGCGCTGGAAAGCGTCGGCCTCTCCTTCCCCAAGGGTCTCGCCGGCGCGCTCGACGCACTTGATGGCAAGATCAGCCCGCAGACCGCCGCGCGCCTGCGCAAAGAGGCCGGCGTGCGCCAACTCGGCGATCCCTGGGCCCGCCTGCGCGATCTCGACGTCGACACGCTGCTTCCCTTCTTCGAGGCGGAAAGCACCGAGGTGGCGGCCGTCCTGCTTTCCAAGCTCGACACCGCCAAGGCCGCCCAGGCACTGGCAAAACTGCCCGGTCCCCTGGCCCGGCGGGTCACCTATGCGATGTCCCTCACCGCCTCCGTCACGCCCGAGGCGGTGGATCGTATCGGCCTCTCCCTCGCGGCGCAGCTCGACGACATCCCACCCCGCGCCTTCAAGTCCGCACCGGGCGTGCGGGTCGGCGCGATCCTGAACCAGTCCGCCGCGCGCACCCGCGACGACGTGCTGACGTCGCTCGATGAAACGGACGCCGAATTCGCCGGCGAGGTGCGCAAGGAGATCTTCACCTTCGCCCATGTCTCCATTCGCGTCGGGCCGCGCGATGTTCCCGCGGTGGTGCGCGCCGTCGACGCCGATACGCTGGTTCTGGCCATGGCCGGCTCCACCGACGACCAGACCTCGGGCGTGGTCGATTTCCTGCTCTCCAACATGTCCTCGCGCATGGCCGACAATCTGCGCGAAGAGATCGAGGGCAAGGGCAAGGTCCGCCCCAAGGACGCCGAGGCCGCGATGAACGCCGTGGTCGGCGTCATCCGCAAGATGGCCGACGAGGGCGAGATCGAGCTGCTCAACCCAGACGAACGCTTCGAGGAAGAGGAATAGCGCCCGCACCCGACGTCACGACACCGCCCCCCCGCGCTTGAGATCGCGTGCACAGGCCTATATGTCTGGCACCGCAATTCTGATGGGGCCGACAGACCTTGCCCGCCGATCCTTCCACGCTCTCGCGCCGCGCCCGCGCCGGCTATTTCCTGGCCAATATCGGCCTGCGCGGCATGATTGGCGCGGCCCTGCTGCTGCCCTATCGCTGGCGCGTCCCGGCGATGGGCTGGATCGTCTCGCGCATCGTCGCCCCCCTCGCCGGCCTGCGCAAGCGCATCCGCGACAACCTCGCCCTCGCCCGGCCGGATCTTCCGGCGCACGAGGTCGCGCACCTGCTGCGCGCCGTGCCCGACAACGCGGGCCGCACCCTGATCGAATTCTATTCCGGCCAGCCCTTCCTCGACCGCGCCCGCGCCGCCCCAATCACCGGCCCCGGCCTCGCCGCTCTGGAAGAGGCGCGCGCGCAGGGCCGCCCGGTGATCCTCATCACCGGCCATTTCGGCAATTACGACGTGCTGCGCGCCAATCTCTTCCACCGCGGACACCCGATGGGCGCGCTCTACCGGCGCATGGCCAACCCCTGGTTCAACGAACATTACACCGCCGCGATCAAGGCGATCGGCGAGCCGATGTGGGAACAGGGGCGGCGCGGGATGATGGAGATGGTGCGCCACCTCAAGGACGGCGGCATCATCGCCATCGCCGCCGACCTGCACGTCCACGGCGGCAGGGAACTCACCTTTTTCGGCCAACCCGCCGTCAGCTCGGTCGTCTCTGCCGAACTCGCCCTGAAATACGACGCGCTGCTGATCCCGATCTACGTCGTCCGCCAGCCCAATGGCCTCGATTTCGAGATCGAGATGCACGCCCCCATTGCGCATTCCGACCCCGAAACGATGACGCAGGCCGTACACGACGATCTGGAGGCGCTGGTGCGCCGGCACATGGATCAGTGGTTCTGGATTCACCGCCGCTGGAAACCCTGGATGCACCTTGGCCTCCAGCCCGGCACCTCCGCGGATCCGCCCGAATAGGACGGTCCGCAGGCCAGCCTCAGTCCAGGCGCGCCGCTCCGGCAATCGGTCCGGCGCCGGCCTGCTGCACCAGCACCACCGCCGGTGCATCACCCCGCAGCGGCGCGTGCAGCGTCGCGGGCGCCTTGCCGTCCCAACGGCCGATCACCTCCCAGTCGGTCACGACATTGGCGTAATCGAAATCATGCCCGGCATTCTCGCCCCGGGTGATATGCGAGGACCGCAGCGGATCATACCGCACCAGCTGCACATCGTAGGGCCCGCTCAGCTGGGCCAGCGGCGACAGCTGAACCACCACCTTGCCGCCGCTGCGCGCGACGTCGATCCCCACAGTGGGGTCGCTTTCGCGATACTTCAGGATCAGCTCGGCCAGCTCCATGGTCTTGACGCCCACGAGATCCTCACGCCCCTGCACGATCATCTGCGGCGTGTAGATCATCCGCCGTCCCGCCGCCGCCGCATAGGCGCGCTGGCGCACGGCATACTCCGGATCGGCAAAGGCGTCCTCCCATCCGATATAGTCCCAATAGTCCACATGCAGCGCCAGCGCGATCACGTCCTCCCGCTGGGCCAGATCGCGGAACACCGCATCGGCCGGCGGGCAGGACGAACACCCCTGCGAGGTGAACAGCTCGACCACCACCTGCGAATCGCCGGCCATCACAGGGTGCGCCAGCACGGCAAAAGCGGCGGCGAACAGGGCACGGGGCGGCGTCATCGGCGGTTTCCTTGATGTAGAAGTAAGGATAAGCTCTAGTCATCCGGGATTGTAATGACCAATCAAGGTTTCTTGAAACCGCATCCACAGGGGCGCCGCAGTCGCCCTACGGTCACATTGTGTGCAATGGTATACAAAAAACGCCGCACCCCGCCGGATAGCTATTGAACGCAGGGCCTGCCTGATGCAGAAGGCCCCCAGCGAATTCCCCTGTTTCAGCATTAAGGGAGGCCACGCATGCCCATCACCGTCGGACACGATACCGCCAAGACACGCAAATCGCTGAGCGTGAACGGCAAATCCATTGCCTATTACTCGATCCCCGCCGCCACTGCCGCCGGCCTTGGCGACTTCTCCAGGCTCCCCGCCTCGCTGAAGGTGGTGCTGGAAAACATGCTGCGCTTCGAGGACGGCAAGACCGTCTCGGTCGATGACATCAAGGCCTTCGCCGAATGGGCCGATAAGGGCGGCAAGAACCCGCGCGAGATCGCCTACCGCCCGGCCCGCGTGCTGATGCAGGACTTCACCGGCGTTCCCGCCGTGGTCGACCTCGCCGCCATGCGCGATGGTATCAAGGGCCTCGGCGGCGACGCCCAGAAGATCAACCCGCTGAATCCCGTCGATCTGGTCATCGACCACTCGGTCATGATCGACGAATTTGGCAACCCCCGCGCCTTCCAGATGAACGTCGACCGGGAATACGAGCGCAACATGGAGCGCTATACCTTCCTGAAGTGGGGCCAGAACGCCTTCAACAACTTCCGCGTCGTGCCGCCCGGCACCGGCATCTGCCACCAGGTGAATCTGGAATACCTGGCCCAGACCGTCTGGACCGACACCGACCAGAGCGGCGCCACAGTCGCCTACCCCGACACGCTGGTCGGCACCGACTCGCATACGACGATGGTCAACGGCCTGGCCGTTCTGGGCTGGGGCGTCGGCGGGATCGAGGCCGAGGCCGCGATGCTCGGCCAGCCCGTGTCGATGCTGATCCCCGAGGTCGTCGGCTTCAAGCTCAGCGGCGCGATGGTCGAAGGCACCACCGCCACCGACCTCGTGCTGAAAGTGGTGCAGATGCTGCGCAAGCACGGCGTGGTGAACAAGTTCGTCGAATTCTACGGCGAAGGTCTCGATCACCTGCCGCTCGCCGACCGTGCGACGATCGCCAACATGGCGCCCGAATACGGCGCCACCTGCGGCTTCTTCCCGATCGACAACGAAACCCTGCGCTACCTGCGCCAGACCGGCCGCGACGAAGACCGCATCGCCCTGGTCGAGGCCTATGCCAAGGAAAACGGCTTCTGGCGCGGCGCCGACTATGCGCCGGTCTATACCTCGACGCTCGAACTCGACATGGGCACCATCGTCCCCGCCATCTCGGGGCCCAAGCGGCCGCAGGATTTCCTGGCACTGACCGATGCCAAGGCCGGTTTCGCGCATGAGATGACCGATACCTTCAAGCGTCCGCTAGACAAGCAGGTGCCGGTCAAGGGCGAAGACTACACCATGTCCTCGGGCAAGGTCGTGATCGCCTCGATCACCTCCTGCACCAATACCTCGAACCCCTACGTGATGATCGGCGCCGGTCTCGTCGCCCGAAAGGCGCGCGAACTCGGCCTGACCCGCAAGCCCTGGGTCAAGACCTCGCTCGCTCCGGGAAGCCAGGTGGTGAGCGAATACCTCGAAGCCGCCGACCTGCAAAAGGATCTGGACGCCGTAGGCTTCAACCTCGTCGGCTATGGCTGCACCACCTGCATCGGCAACTCCGGCCCGCTGCAGCCCGAGATCTCGGCCGCCATCGCCGAGGGCGACCTCGTGGCAACCGCCGTCCTGTCGGGCAACCGCAACTTCGAAGGCCGCATCTCGCCCGACGTGCGCGCCAACTACCTGGCCTCGCCGCCGCTGGTCGTCGCCTATGCGCTGGCCGGTGACATGAACATCGACCTGACCACCGAACCGCTCGGCACCGGCAGCAACGGCCAGCCCGTCTATCTGAAGGACATCTGGCCGACCACGAAGGAAATCGCCGATCTGGTCGAACAGACCGTGACCCGCGCCGCCTTCCAGAGCAAATACGCCGACGTCTTCAAGGGCGACGAGAAGTGGCAGGCGGTCGAGATCACCGAGTCCGAAACCTACGACTGGCCGCCGACCTCGACCTACATCCAGAACCCGCCCTACTTCCAGGGCATGTCCAAGGAGAAGGGCGCGATCACCGACATCACCGGGGCGCGTGTCCTGGCGCTGCTCGGCGACATGATCACAACCGACCACATCTCGCCCGCGGGCTCCTTCAAGCCCTCCACCCCGGCCGGCCAGTATCTGACCGAACGTCAGGTGGCCCCGCGCGACTTCAACTCCTACGGCTCGCGCCGCGGAAACCATGAAGTCATGATGCGCGGCACCTTCGCCAACATCCGCATCAAGAACGAGATGCTGGATGGCGTCGAAGGCGGCTATACCCTCGGGCCCGATGGCGAGCAGACCTCGATCTACGATGCCTCCATGGCCTATCAGGCCATGGGCACGCCGCTGGTCATCTTCGCCGGGATCGAATACGGCGCCGGCTCCTCGCGCGACTGGGCGGCCAAGGGCACCGCGCTGCTGGGCGTCAAGGCAGTCATCGCCGAAAGCTTCGAGCGTATCCACCGCAGCAACCTCGTCGGCATGGGCGTCATCCCCTTCGAGTTCACCGGCGGAGACACCCGCAAGTCACTTGGCCTCAAGGGCGACGAAACCGTCTCGATCACCGGCCTGGACACCATCCAGCCGCTTCAGACCGTCCCCTGCACCATCACCTATGCGGATGGCAGCACGAAGACGATCCAGATCAAGTGCCGCATCGATACCGCGATCGAGGTCGAATACATCGAACACGGCGGCGTGCTGCACTACGTGCTGCGCGACCTGGCCAAATCGGCCTGATCGACCCGCAGAAAACCACAAAGCCCCGGCCATGCGCCGGGGCTTTTGCGTTTCAGAACCGCCGATGTCCAGTCGTCACGGCATGACCGACGCGGCCTTCACGATCAGAACGATCTGAATCAGGATTTCCTTCAAGGTCTCTGCCTCGGCCGCCTTGTTTTCCTTGACCGTCTTCTTGAACCAGGCGCGTTCCTCGTCATCGATTTCGTCGTTGGCAAACTTCTTCTTGCGCGCCTCGTATTCCTTCTGCCAGGCATCCGCCCGGCGCATCGAAAAGTCCAGCGCCGATCCCTGAACCCCACAGGCCTTCAGATCCTTTGCGCACCGTTCAGCCAGCACATTCCCATTGGCGACGTGCTTTCCATATTGCTCCAGCGCTGTCTCAATCGCCTTCCGGTTCGTTTCCTTCTTCTTGTATTGCGCCTCCAGCGCCTCGCGAAACTTGACCAGTTCCGCATGAACGAATTGCCGGTTGTCCAGCCTGTCCTTCAACTCCTTGTATTCTTTCGGATTCAAACGGGGAAAGCTGAAGTCTGCCGGCTCGGTCAGAACCGTATCGGCTGTCGGCGCCACCTTGCGGAATTTCGCATTGTACCGCATCGCCACGATTTTCTGGTGGCTGGACTTTGGCCAGCCGAACGTCTTCAGAACATCCGTAGCGGCAAATTTTTTCGGAATACGTTCGGTGCGCAGGCTGGACTCTGCCAATGGCTATCCCTTCGAGTTTCCCCACCCTAGCACAGAAACGCCCCAAAAGGCAGCGCGATACCGCCAGGCCCGAAGAAGCGCCTCTACCGCCCCAGCGCCTGCGCCAGCGCCGGCTCGAACTGCTGGTCCTTCTGGCTGCCCACCAGCGGCCCGACATAGCGATACAGCACCGTGCCGTCGCCGCCCAGGATGAAGGTCTCGGGCGGCGCGGTCACCCCCCAGTCGATCGCGCTGCGCCCCTTGGGATCAAACCCGATGGCCAGGAAGGGATTGCCCTCGTCGCCGAGATACTTCAGCGCGTCGCCTTCCTGATCCTTGAAGTTCACGCCCACCAGCCGCACGCCCCGCTTCTGCAGCTCCAGCAGATAGGGATGCTCGGCCCGGCAGGGCGGGCACCAGCTGGCCCAGAAGTTCACCACCGTCACCTCGCCCGCCGCCAGATCGGCGGCGGTCAGGCCGGGATAGCCCGGCAGGCTCTCGCCCGGCACCGCCGGGGCCGGCTGGCCGATGAACATCGACGGCAGCGTATCCTTGTCGGGCCGGAACATGCCGAATGCCGCAATCGCCACGAAGGCCAGAAAGATCAGCGGCGGCGCGATCATCAGCGGAGAGATCCTAGCCATCGCGCGCCAGCCTTTCCTCGGTCTTCGCCATCTCGGCTCGCATCCGCCGCCCCCGCCGCAGCGTGGCGCCAACCAGCACCGCCAGCAGCAGCAGCGACGCGCCATAGGCGCTCAGCACGGTGACCGCGTATTTCCCCAGCTCCGGCATCATGCCCCGGCCCGCTCCCGCGCCATCAGCGCCTTGATCCGCCGCGCCCGGATTTCGGTCCCGGTACGGTAGAGCACCAGCGCGATGAACAGCAGGACAAATCCCGCAATGCAGACCAGCAGGGGCATGTAGAAGACGTCATGCACATTCTCCTTCTCGTCCAGGCTCAGCGACGCCCCCTGATGCAGACCCTGGTTCCAGAAGTTCACCGCATAGCGGCTCAGCAGCGCAAAGACCGATCCGACCAGGCACAGCACGCCGGTCAGGTCGGCGGCGGTGTCCGGATTGTCGATCGCCTCCCACAGCGCAATATAGCCGAGGTAGAACAGGAACAGGATCAGGAAGGACGTCAGCCGCGGGTCCCAGGCCCACCAGGTGCCCCACATCGGCTGCCCCCAGATCGCACCCGTGACCAGGGCGATCAGCGTCATCACCGCCCCCACCGGCGCCGCCGCCCGCGCGGCCAGCGCGCTGACATGATGCCGCCGCACGATCCAGATCAGGGAGGCGACCAGCATCATGATCCAGGCGTTGATCGCCATCAGCGCCGAAGGCACGTGCAGATAGATAATCTTGACCGTCGACTGGAACCGCTCGGCATCCGGCGTCAGGAAAAAGCCCCAGACCAGCCCGACCGCCAGACAGCCGAAGGCCAGCGCCCAGAGCGCCGGCAGAACGCGCTCGGACGTCTCGAGGAACAGCTTCGGGTTGGCGTATCTCCAGATCGACATGGCTCCCCTCTAGCCGCTCGTCACGGCGTTCACAATTCACATCCGCGCTGGCGCGACATCCCGTCCCGCGCGCCTCAGCGCAGGTTGACCCGCAGCGCCGCCGCGCTGGCGAAGGGCAGCAGCGCCGCCGCCCCCAGCGTGATCCCGGCCAGCAGCAGCAGCGGCGTCGCCACCTCCATGCCGGCCGCCCCCCGCCGCGCCACCTCGGCGCCAAAGATCAGCGTCGGGACGTACAGCGGCAGCACCAGCAGCGACAGCAGCAGCCCGCCCCGCTTCAGCCCCACGGTCAGCGCGGCGCCGAAGGTGCCGATCACCGACAGCGCCGGCGTCCCCGCCGCCAGCGAGACGACCAGCCAGAGATAGCCCGGCCCGGGCAGGTTCAGCAGAACCCCCAGCACCGGCGCCGCCGCCACCAGCGGCAGCCCCGTGGTCAGCCAGTGCGCAAAGGCCTTCACCGCCACCGCCGCCTCCAGGGGCAGGGGCGAGGTCGCCAGCAGGTCCAGCGAGCCGTCCTCCCAGTCCAGCGCCAGGATCCGGTCCAGCGACAGCAGGCAGGCCAGCAGCGCCGCCAGCCACAGGATCCCCGGCGCGATCAGGGTCAGCAGCGCCGACTCCGGCCCCACGCCGAAGGGCACCAGAATCGTCACGATCAGGAAGAAGGCCAGCCCCAGGCCGAACCCGCCCCCGGCCCGCAGCGCCAGCCGCAGGTCGCGCAGCAACAGCGCCCTCACGCAAAGGCCCCGTCGAAATCGTCCAGCGCCGGCAGCACCGCGCGATGCCCCGACAGCTCCAGCACCTCCGCCTCAATCCCGAGGTCGATATGCGTCGCCATCAGCGCCGACCCGCCCGCCGCCAGATGTGTGCGCACCGCCCCCGCGAACCAGCCCACCGCCTCGGCGTCCAGCGACACGGTCGGCTCGTCCAGCACCCAGACCGGCCGCCCCGTGACCAGCAGCCGCGCCAGCCCCAGCCGCCGCTTCTGCCCGGCCGAGAGCGTGCCCGCCATCCGCCAGCCCAGCACCTCCAGCTGATAGGCTGCCAAGGCCGCACCGATCCCCTCGGTGCCGAAGACACTCGCCCAGAAGGCCAGGTTCTCCGCCACCGTCAGCGTCGGCTTGATCCCGTCGGCATGTCCAGCATAGGCCACCCGCTCCTCGGCCCCGGCGATCGTCCCCGCCACCGGCGGCTGCAACCCGGCGATGGTGCGCAGCAGGGTCGTCTTGCCGATCCCGTTGGGCCCGCGCAGCACCAGCGCCCGCCCCGGCGCCAGGCGCAGCGAGACCTCCGCCAGCACCGGCACCCCGCCCCGCGCCACGCTCACTCTGTCAAGGATCAGCTCCATGGCCCCGGCATAGCCAATCCCCCGCCCCCGCAAAAGGGAGAAACGCCTGCGCAGCGCGCCGCGCGCCCGGCTTCTCTGGTTGAAAAATACCTCCCGCGGAGCGCATCGCGCGGCACGCGCGATCCGGCAACCCCGCCACCGGCGCGCGGTTCAGACCGGCAGCGCCGCCAGCGCCACACGCCGCCCCTCGCTCACCAGCACGTTGTAGGTGCGGCAGGCGGCGGGCGAATTCATCGCCTCCACGCCGATCCCCGCCTCCTCCAGCGCCGCGCGCAGCGCAGACGGCAGATGCGCCACCTCGGCGCCGGTCCCGAAAAAGATCACATCGACCTTCTCCACCACGGCCAGCAGGGGCTCCAGGTCATCATAGCCGCCCCATCCAGAGGTGCCGAAGGTCCCGGTCAGCACCGCCCCCTGATACACCGCGCCGCCGATCCGGAAAAATCCCGGCCCATAGCCGTCCACCGGCCGCGCCTCGCCAAAATCGATTTCCGTCAACCGCATGATCGCTCTCCTTCAGTGCCAGACCGGCAGCCCCAGGATCGCCGAGGCGGCGATGATGACATAGGCCACACCCCGGAACAGCTTCTCGCGGGCCGGGTCAAACAGCCGCCCGCCGATCCAGTTCACCGCCATATAGGGCAGCGAAAGCAGCAGTCCCGCAATCATCGCACCCGCCTGCAACAGGCCAAATGCGGCAATAACCGCGATCATCATCAGATCGATCATCACCAGATACAGCGTCAGGTTCGCCCGGATCGCCGCAATCGGCCGCAGGCTCGCCATGTACAGCATGATCACCGGCGGCCCGGCCAGCCCCACCGATCCCGACAGCGCCCCGCCCAGGGCGCCCGTCCCCGTGACCAGCGAGGGCGTCAGCCGCCCGCGATAGCGCCACCCGGCCATCAGCGCGGCCAGCAGCCCCAGCACGGTCAGCGAGACCAGCCAGCCGAACAGTTCGGCCGGCATGTTCGCCAGCGCCAGCACGCCAATGGGCAGACCCACCGCCGCTCCCAGCGCCAGGCGCAGCACGTCGTCCTTCGCCGCCGACCGCCAGGCGCCGGCAACATTCGGCACCGGCCCCAGCAGTTCAGTCGCCATCATGAAGGTGATTGCCGCCACCGGGTTCAGCACCGTGCTGGCCACCGGCATGATGATCATCGCGCTGCCGAATCCGGCAAAGCCGCGCACGATCCCGGCGACCGACACCGCAAAAACCAGCCAGCCCAGGCCCGGCAGGGCCAGGACCTCGGCCAGGGCGTCAGGCATCTATGTCGGCGAAACGGGTGCCGGCGTTGGCGTCGGGCTTGGACCAGTCGCGCTTCACGCCCAGCATAAGCACGATGTTCTTGGCGATGTAGATCGAGGAATAGGTGCCGACGATGATGCCCCAGGTGATCGCGAAGACGAAGCCGCGGATCACGTCGCCGCCCAGCGTCAGCAGCGCGATCAGCGCGATCAGCGTCGTGCCCGAGGTCATCATGGTCCGGCTCAGCGTCTCGTTGGCCGATTTGTTCAGCACGTCGATCAGCGGCATGGTCTTGTATTTGCGCAGGTTCTCGCGGGCTCGGTCGAACACCACCACGGTGTCGTTGATCGAATAGCCCACGATGGTCAGCAGCGCCGCGATGATCGCCAGGTCGAACTTGATCTGGAACAGCGCGAACAGCCCGATGGTCAGCCCCACGTCATGCGCCAGCGCCACCACCGCCCCCACCGCGAACTGCCATTCGAACCGCAACCAGATGTAGAAGACGATGGCCGCGATGGCCGCCAGCACCGACAGCACGGCGGTCTGGATCAGCTCGCCTGACACCTTCGGCCCCACGCTCTCGACCGAGGGGAAGGTGATCGCCGGATCCACCGCCTTCAGCGCATCCTCGACGGTCTGCACCGCCTCGGGGGTGATGCTTTCCTCGCCGTCCTGCGCCTGGATGCGGATCATCGAGACATGCTTGTCCTCACCGAAGGTCGGATCGAAGACCTCGGTGATCGACACATCGCCCATGTTCAGCGGCGCCAGCGCGGCGCGGTATTCGCCCACGTCGATGGCGGTGCTCGACTCGGTGCGGATCGTCGTCCCGCCGCGGAAGTCGATGCCGAAGTTCAGCCCCATCGTGAAGAACAGGATGGTCGAGATCACCAGCAGCACGATCGACCCGCCGAAAGTGACCGAGGCATATTTGAAGAAGTTGATATTCGTGTCGTCGGGAATCAGACGCAGGCGCATATCCTAAACCTCGATCGTTTTCGGGCGCTTGCGCTCGAACCACATGACGATGATCAGTCGGGTGACGTAATAGGCCGTGAAGACCGAGGTGATGATCCCCAGCCCCAGGGTGATCGCGAAACCGCGCACCGGGCCAGAGCCCAGCGTGAACAGGATCACCGCCGTGATCAGCGTGGTGATGTTGCTGTCCAGAATGGCCGACAGCGCGCGCTCATAGCCCAGCTCGATCGCCCGCGCCGGTCCCCGCGCCGTCTTCAGCTCCTCGCGGATCCGCTCGAAGATCAGCACGTTGGCGTCCACCGCCATGCCGACCGTCAGCACGATCCCCGCGATCCCCGGCAGCGTCAGCGTGCCCCCGATCAGCGACAGCACCCCGAACATCATCGCGATGTTCAGCACCAGCGCGATATTGGCGATCCAGCCGAACATGCCGTAGGTCAGCGCCATGAAGGCTATCACCGCCGCCGAGCCGACCAGCGCCGCGATCTTGCCCGCGTCGATGCTGTCCTGCCCCAGTTCCGGCCCGATGGTCCGCTCTTCCAGGAAAGTCAGCTCGGCCGGCAGCGCACCCGCGCGCAGCAGCACCGCCAGATTGGTGCTCTCCTCGATGGTGAAGCGGCCCGTGATGATGCCCGACCCGCCGGGAATGTGGCTCTGGATGACCGGCGCCGAGATCACCTCGTCGTCCAGCACGATGGCAAAGGGCTGGCCGATATTGTCGCGCGTGTAATCGCCGAACTTGCGCGCGCCCGAGGTGTTGAAGCGGAAGTTGACCGCCGGCCGCCCGTTCTGGTCGAAACTCGGCTGCGCGTCGTTCAGCTCCTCGCCGGTGACGACCGGCACCGCCTCGATGATGTAGTAGACGCCCTCCTCGTCCAGCGAGGGCACCAGTTTGTTCCCGGTGCCCGGAACCGCATTGGCGTCGGTCACGCGCGAGACCACCGGATTGAAGGTCAGCTGCGCCGTGGTGCCGATGATTTCCTTTAGCTCCGCCGCGCTGCCGATACCCGGCACCTGGATCAGGATGCGGTCGTCGCCCTGCCGCTGGATCGTCGGCTCGCGCGTGCCCACGGCGTCAATCCGGCGCCGCACGATCTCCAGCGCCTGCTTCACCGTACGGTCGTCGGTCGCCGTCTTCTCGGCCTGCGACAGCGTGATCACCAGAGTATCGCCGCTGCCCGTCACCTCGATGTCGTTCGATCCGATCCCGGTCAGCGACTGGATTGGCCGCGCCAGGCCCCGCACCACCTCCAGCGCCTTGGGCATCCCCTCGGGCTTGGAAATCTTGACGTGAAGCTCGCCCTCGGGCCCCGGCACCTCGTTGACGAAGCCGACCGTATCGCGCTCCTTCACCAGCGCCGCGCGCACCTCGGGCCAGAGCCCCAGCATCCGCTGCTGATAGACATCGGCAACCTTCACCTCGGCCAGCAGATGCGCCCCGCCCCGCAGGTCGAGGCCCAGATTGACCAGCCCCGAGGGCAGCCAGTCCGGCCAGCCCGCGACCGCCGCCTCGCGCTCGGGCGTCGCGCCCTTGGTCTCGATGGCCACAACCGCGTCGTTATGGGCCTCGACGCGGGCATAGAACAGGTTCGGCACCGCAAGCAGCGCGAAGGCCAGGCAGACGAGCCAGATAAGAACCCGCTTCCACCGATCAATCTGAAGCATGTACGTGCTTTCTCAACAGGGTAGGCGGATCACTTCGCCGGTTCGGTCTTGCTCAGCACCGTGGCGATGGTCGACCGCACGACCCGCACCTTGACGTTCTCTGCGATCTCGAGCTCGATCTCGCCGTCGTCCTTGACCTTGGACACCTTGCCGATGATGCCGCCCTGCGTCACCACCTGATCGCCCCGCCGCAGCGCCGCGACCATCGCCTGATGGTCCTTCAGCTTCTTCTGCTGCGGCCGGATCAGCAGAAAATACATGATCCCGAAGATCAGGATCAGCGGCAGGAACGACATTATTCCACCTTCCATGGGGGTTTTTCCTCTGTCAGAGGCGCAGAGAACCCCGTGGGGAAGCGCCGTTTTCAAGTTTCGCGGAACCTATGCGCTGGCCCTGCCCTTTGCAAGGCACCGCGGTGCGGCTTTCCGTCAGGTTGGGGCAGGCTCTTGCGGGCATTGATACGACCGAAATCCTCGGGAGCATTTCGCCAGCTCTCCACAATGGCCCCAAGTCGCTGTTTTCCTCTCAGGAAAACAGACCGAATGCCTCGCAGCCATTCCACAGACCCGACCGAAAGCACATTGGCGATCTCATCGGCCCCATCACCCCACCCCCTACCCTAACCCCCCGCATTCATGCATAACCCCCCGCGAACCGACTCGAGCGAAAGGCACGACCCATGCACGACATCCGCGCGATCCGCGAGAACCCCGACGCCTTCGACGCCGCCCTGGCGCGGCGCGGGGAATCGTCGGCATCCGCCGCCGTGCTGGCGCTCGATTCCGAGCGCCGCGCCCGGATCGCCGCCGCCGAGGCGGCCCAGGCCGAGCAGAACCGCGCCTCCAAGGAGGTCGGCGCCGCCAAGGCACGCGGCGACGATGCCGAATTCGAACGCCTGCGCACCCTCGTCGCCGACAAGAAGGCCGAGATCGCCGCCATGCAGGCCGAGGCGAAGGACCTCGACGACAAGCTGGCCGACATGCTCGCCCGGCTGCCGAACCTGCCCGCCGACGACATCCCCGACGGCAAGGACGAACAGGACAACGTCGAACTGCACCGCTGGGGCACCCCGCGCAATTTCGCCTTCACGCCGAAAGAGCATTACGAGCTTGCCGGCGTCGCGGCGTCGATGGATTTCGAGACTGCCGCCAAACTCTCCGGCGCGCGCTTCGTCCTGCTGAAGGGCGCTGTCGCCCGCATCCACCGGGCGCTGGCCCAGTTCATGCTCGACACCCATGTCGACAGGAACGGGTTGACCGAGATGAACTCGCCCGTGCTGGTGCGGGACGAGGCGATGTTCGGCACCAACCAGCTGCCGAAATTCGAGGAAGACAGCTATCGTACCACCAACGGCTGGTGGCTGATCCCGACCTCCGAGGTTTCGCTGACCAATACGGTCGCCGGCGAAATCCTCGACGAATCCGCCCTGCCGATCCGCATGACCGCCCATACCCTCTGCTTCCGCTCCGAGGCCGGCAGCGCGGGCAAGGACACGGCCGGGATGCTGCGCCAGCACCAGTTCGAAAAGGTCGAGATGGTGTCGATCACCCACCCCGCCACCTCGGACGGGGAACAGCAGCGGATGCTGAAATGCGCCGAAGGCATTCTCGAGGCGCTGGAGATTCCCTATCGCACGGTGACGCTCTGCACCGGCGACATGGGCTTTGGCGCGCGCCGCACCTATGACATCGAGGCCTGGCTGCCCGGCCAGAACACCTATCGCGAGATTTCCTCGGTCTCCACCACCGGCGATTTCCAGGCGCGCCGCATGAATGCCCGCTTCCGCCCCGCCGGCGGCGGCAAGCCGGAATTCGTGCATACGCTCAACGGCTCGGGCCTCGCTGTGGGCCGCTGCCTGATCGCGGTTCTGGAAAATGGCCAGCAGGAAGACGGCTCGGTCACCCTGCCCGCCGCCCTCGCGCCCTACCTCGGCGGTAAAACCCGCCTCGCGGCCGACGGCACCCTGGCCTAGGCGCGCACCACGGTCCTGAGCCGCGGGCTCAGGACTTCTTCTTGCCCTTTTTCGCCGGCTTCTTGGCGTCCTTCGCCTTGGCCGGCTTTTTCGCCGGCGCCTCCTCGGGCGCAGGCGCGCTTGCCATCTTCTCTGCCTTAGTCGCCTTGCGCAGCGCGCGCGCCCGCAGCTTCTCGGCCGCGGCCATCGCCTCGCCCGCGGCCTTGGCCGCCTTCTGCGCTACCTTGATTGCCTTGCGCACCGGCTTGGGCAACGCCTTGCCCTCCGGAACCGTGGGCGCCGCCACCTCGGCAGGTGCAACCGCCACCGGCACCGGGCGCGTCGGCTTGACCTTGCGCACCGGCGCATCGCGCACCGGCAGGGGGCGCGGCGGCGCCGCTGGTGCGTCGCCCTGCCCGATCAGCGCCTTGGCCGCCGCGATCAGCCGCGTCGCGCGCTGCCGCCCGATCCCCGGGATCACCGCCAGACGCTCGGGCGTGGCTCCCGCCAGCGCTTCGGCCGTGGCGAACCCCGCAGCAGCCAGCGAAGCCGCCAGCGCCGGCCCGATTCCCGTCACCTTGCCTACGTCCGTCATCCTGTCGTTCTCCCGACCCAAAGGCCCTTGTCAGGCGCCAGCCGCAGCGGTCTGGCGCGAATGCTTCGGAAACGGCACCAGGCGGTTCCGGTCCTCGTCCCACAGTTTCAGGTTCAGCGCCCGCACCGCCTCGACAAAGCCGATCCGGCGCGGCGCCATCTCGGGCGGCAGCGCATAATGGCACCGGCGCAGGCGATAGCTCGGGATGCGGGCATTGAAATGGTGGATGTCATGCAGGGTGATATTGGCCACGCAGAAATCGAAGAACCAGCCGAAGTCCAGGCACGAAGATCCTTCGATCGCCGCCTGCTGCGGATCGAGGTCGGGGCGCCGGTCCCAGTATGTGTCTTCGAAATTGTGCTGGAGGTAGACCAGGAACACCCCGATCATGCCGCCCAGGAAACTCGCGCCCAGCCAGACCCAGATGCCGGTCCAGCCGGCCAGCAGATAGAGCGTGCCGAGAAAGACCACGATGGCGAGGTTGTGCAGCAGCACGCCGGCCACGCCAAACCGGGTCGTGTTCTTGGGCCAGCGATAGCGGATGAAATAGGTGAACAGCGTTCCGACCGGGATCAGCACAAAGGGATTGCGATACAGGCGATAGATCAGCCGGTCCCACCAGCCCGCCGCCTCCCATTCGCGCAGCGTCATCGTATGGATCTCGCCGGTCTCGCGGTGATCCAGGTTGCCGATATTGGTGTGATGCAGGTTGTGGTTCTGCTTCATCACCTCGAAGGGGGCAAAGGTGAAGGGCGACAGCCCGTGCCCGGCCAGTTCGTTCTGCGCCCGTGTCTCGAACAGCGAATGGTGCCCGGTGTCATGCTGCAGCACGTATAGCCGCACCGCCGCAAAGGCATGGACGATCACCGCAGGGACCAGCACATACCAGGTCGAAACAAAGCTGATGGCGGCCCAGAGCGATGTGAAATAGACCGCGAAAGTTCCGAAATAGCTAAGCGCGGCCAGCCGGTTGTTTTTCTCGACATAGAGCCGCGTGTGTTCTCTGAGGTTCATGTCAGGTCCCGGTCGCTGTGTTCGTGGCGTCCCGCTTCGATCAATGGCAACTTGATGCTTTTTGCGCCGACAATCAATGGCTTCCGCGCGGACACAGCCAGATTCGCCCCCACCCCGCCCGCAGAACGGGCGCCACCGGGTTCAGCCGCGCCGCCCTTCCTTGTGTTTGCGCAGCTTCGACGGCGCCGGCCGGGACTTGCGGTCCTTGAACGGATTCTTGTCCGCCTGGCTGCGGAAATGCAGCCGGATCGGCGTGCCCGGCATGTCGAAATCGGTGCGCAAACCGTTCACCAGATAGCGCGAATAGCTGTCCGGCAGCAATTCGGGATGGCTGCACATCACCACGAACCCCGGCGGCCGCGTCTTGGCCTGCGTCATGTAGCGCAGCTTGATCCGGCGGCCCTGTGGCGCCGGCGGCGGATGCTGTTCGATCATGCCGGCCAGCCAGCGGTTCAGCTGCGCTGTTGTGACGCGGCGGTTCCAGACGTCATAGGCCTTCAGGATCGCCGCATGCAGCCGGTCCAGCCCCCGCCCGGTCTTGGCCGAGACGGTCACCAGCGGCGCCCCGCGCAGCTGCGGCAGCAGCCGCTCGAAGGATTCCTTCAGGTCGCGCAGCTTCTCCTGCTTCTCTTCCTCGATGTCCCACTTGTTGACCGCGATCACCACCGCGCGCCCCTCGCGCTCGGCCAGATCGGCGATCCGCAGATCCTGCTGCTCGAAGGGAATCGCGGCGTCCAGCAGAACGACCACCACCTCGGCGAATTTCACCGCGCGCAGCCCGTCGCTGACCGACAGCTTCTCCAGCTTCTCCTGCACCTTGGCCTTGCGGCGCATCCCCGCGGTGTCGAACAGCCGCATGGGGGTGCCGTCCCAGTCGGTGCGCAGGCTGATCGCGTCGCGGGTGATCCCGGCCTCGGGCCCGGTCAGCAGCCGCTCGTCCCCGATGATCTTGTTGATCAGCGTCGACTTGCCCGCGTTCGGGCGCCCCACCACGGCCACCTGCAAGGGCTTGGTCGCCGTCGGCTGGCGCACCGGCGGCACCTCGGCGTCCTCGCTGTCATCCTCCGGCACGTCCACGTCCGTCTCGGGCGCGTCTTCCTGCGCCGCCTCGGCCGCCTCGGCATAGGCATCGGCCAGCGGACGCAGCTCGTCGTACAGCTCGTTCATTCCTTCGCCGTGCTCCGCCGACAGCCGGATCGGCTCGCCCAGCCCCAGGCTGTAGGCATCCAGCGCCCCGGCATCCCCGGCAAAGCCCTCGGCCTTGTTCGCGGCAAGAATGACATGATCGGCCCGCTTGCGCAGGATATCGGCGAAAATCCGGTCCGCCGCCGTCACCCCGGCGCGGGCGTCGATCACGAACAGGCAGATATCGGCCATATCGACCGCCCGCTCGGTCAGCCGGCGCATCCGCCCCTGCAGGCTGTCATCGGTAACATCCTCGAGGCCGGCGGTGTCGATCACGTTGAATCGCAGATCCGCCAGCCGCGCCGCGCCTTCGCGCAGGTCGCGGGTCACGCCGGGCTGGTCGTCGACAAGAGCGAGCTTCTTGCCAACCAGCCGGTTGAACAGGGTGGACTTGCCCACATTGGGCCGGCCCACGATGGCGAGGGTGAAGGACATGGGGTCCGCGCAATCAGAGTGTGTGTCGGGTGGGCCTTAGCCTATCCGCGCGTCAGCGGAAAGCAAGCAATTGCCCGTTGGTCGAGACGACATAGAGCGTATTGCCCGCCACGACTGGGGCTGTCGTCGCCCCGCCGGGCACTGCGACGGTGGCGACCAGCGACCCGTCTTCTGGCGCGAAGAACCGCAGATAACCGTCGTTCGAGGCCACCACCAGCCGTCCGCCGGACAGCACCGGACCGTAATGGGCATAGATCGACGCGCGCCGCTTCGGCTTCTCCTTGACGTAATCCGGCAACTCGCGCGCCCAGATCACCTCGCCGCTGCGCGCGTCCAGCCGCACCAGCTGGCTCGCGTCGGTCAGCGCGAAAACACTGTCGCCCACCGGCCAGACCGGCTCGACCGCGCCAAAGGGCGCCGTCCACTGCCGCTCGCCGTCCTCCGAATTCACCGCCGCGATCCGCCCCGAGTGGTTGCCGGCGTAGATCGTGTTGCCCACCACCATCGGGCTTCCTGTCATGTCGCTGTAGCGCGACGCAACATTGCCGACATGGCTGCCCGCGATATTCGTGCTCCAGCGTTGCAGCCCGCCACGGCGGAACGCGGCGATCAGCTCGCCCGACCCGAAGGCGAAGACCACGAACTCGCCCGCGATCACCGGGGCCGGCGCGCCCAGCACATTGGCCACGCTGGGACTCGCGTTCACATACCAGGCGACCTTGCCGTCGCTCGCATTGACCGCCCAGCCGGTGTCGTCGCCGGCCACCAGATAGACCAGCCCGTCATTGATCAGCGGCGTGCCGCTGCCGGTGGCGTTCAGCTTCTGCTGCCAGCGGATCGCGCCCGTGGCGGCATCCAGCGCGGTCAGCCGGCCAAAACCGGACGAGACGTAGAGCGTGCCCTTGTCATAGGCCAGACCGCCGCCGGTCGCCTGCTCCTCGCCATCGTAGGTCGGCACCAGATCGACGCTCCAGAGCGTTGCGCCCCCGGTCGAGACCGCGCTCACCCGCGCCCCCGAATCGAGCGTGAAAACCCGGCCCCCCGCCACAACCGGATCTGCCGTGATCCGCACGCGCCGGGCATCGCCCGCCCCGATCGACGTGGCCCAGACCAGCTGCGGCGCAATGCGCAGCGCCGGATTTTCGATGCGGTTCTTCTGCGTTCCCGCCGACTGCATCCAATCCGCGTTCGACCGCTGGGCCGGCAGGCGGATCGCCCGCGACAGGTTGTTTTCCTCGTCCGGCGTGCGCACCAGCGCCAGGTTCTCGCCCTCGGGACGGATGTCCTCGCGCTCGCCCGGAAGGATCACTTCCTTCTCCGAGCAGGCGGCCAGCAGCAGGGCCGCACAGCAGATCGCCGCGCAGGCCCGGGAAACGAAGAACGGTGCCATCATGAAAACTCTCGCCTGCCCCAAACCCGTTGCGCCGATCCCGATCAGCCCTGCGACGCAGAACGCACTTCGGGTTGACCTCCAAGCGACACAATCGCCTGCGTCGCCCGCTGTTGCAAGTCCGAGGTGACCTCGGCGTCCTGCAGGATCGCCTGATACCGCGCAATCGCTGCCTCGGTATTGCCTTCCGCCATGTCGATCATGGCCAGTTGCTCTTCGGCCAGCATCCGCAGCGGCATCCCGGGCCGGGCCAGCGCCTCGAAGCCCGCGCGCCGCTCGGCCGCCGGCATCGTTTCCGCCTGCAGCGTCAGCGCCTTGAACGCCGCAATCTGGCGATAAATCTCGGGCAGATCGCCCGCGGTCGCGATATTGTTCAGCGCCGCAACCGCCGCCAGCGTGTCGCCCGCCTCGGCCTGCGCGCCCGCCAGCAGGAACTCCACGACCGCATTCGCGCCCGGAGTCGCAGCCGTCACCGCCGTCAGGCCAGCCGCCCGCGCCGCCGGCTCGTTGGCCGCCATCGCCGCCAGCAGCGCATCGCCCAGCGCCTCGGCTTCTGCCCGTTCCTGCGCCTTGCGGTATTCGTTCCAGGCCGCGCCGCCGACCACCAGCACGATCAGCACCATCGGAATCCAGCCATAGCGGCGGAACAGGGCGAACAGCCGGTCGCGGCGAACCTCTTCGGTCACCTCGTCGATAAAGCTGTCGGTATCGCTCATTCCATGCCTCCGGCGCCACAAACTTCCGGCGCGCGGGCCGGATTCGCCCGCTCGTCCGGGCCTTATTCCGCACAAAAAAGCGACGGAATTGCCACCTATTACCCTGCATCACCGGACAAGCCAAGTGGGGCATCGGGACTGCCTTGAACAGGAGGCGGGAAAATACTAAATTGAACTGATCAGTTTAGTGCCTGCGCCCGGGGGGAAATATCCGGCGGCGCGGGCGCAGCGTGCTCCGGTCACGGGCCGGGCGGAAACGGGAATGGAAGACCGGATATGAGACTCATACCCGTACTCACCGCCTTGCTGGTGATGCTTGGGCTATACTACGTCGTCTTCGAACGCGACACGCTTCTCGCCTTCGCGCGCGGCAACGAGGCGCCCGCCCAGGACAGCACACCTGCCCCATCCGCAGAACCCGCCGCGGAGCCCGAGTCCGGCGTGCGCGTCGTTGCGCTGCGCTCCAGGGCCGAAACCATCGACAACGCAGTCGTGCTGCGCGGCCAGACCCGCGCCACCCGCCAGGTCGAGGTGCGCGCCGAAACCTCGGCCACGGTGATTTCCGAACCATTGCGCAAGGGCACCTTCGTCCAGGCCGGTGACGTGCTGTGCAAGCTCGATCCCGGCACCCGCGAGGCCGCGCTGGCCGAGGCCGAGGCCCGCCTGACCGAGGCCCGCTCGCGCGTGCCCGAGACCGAGGCCCGCGTGATCGAGGCCCGCGCCCGGCTGGAAGAGGCCAGCATCAACTTCAACGCCGCCGAAAAGCTCAGCAAGGACGGCTACGCCAGCGAAACGCGGCTGAAATCCGCCACCGCCACCGTGCGCTCGGCCGAAGCCGCCATCGCCTCGGCTGAAGCCGGGCTGGAGAACACCCAGGCCGGCATCCAGGCCGCCACCGCCGCCGTCGCCGCCGCCGAGCGCGAGATTGACCGCCTCACCATCGTTGCCCCCTTCGGCGGCCTGCTCGAATCGGACACCGCCGAACTCGGCAGCCTGATGCAGCCCGGCGGCCTCTGCGCCACCGTGATCCAGCTCGACCCGATCAAGCTGATCGGCTTCGTGCCCGAAACCGAGGTCGACCGTGTCCATGACGGCGCCCAGGCCGGCGCCGAGCTGATCAGTGGCGAGCGCATTGTCGGCACCGTGACCTTCCTCAGCCGCGCCGCCGATCCGACGACCCGCACCTTCCAGGTCGAAATCACCGTCCCCAACCCCGACCTCGCGATCCGCGACGGCCAGACCGCCACCATCGCCATCGCCTCGGACGGCGCCCAGGCGCACAAGCTGCCGCAATCTGCCCTCACGCTCGACAACGACGGCAAGCTCGGGGTGCGCACGGTCGGCCCCGACAACATCGTCGCCTTCATGGCGGTCAAGCTTCTGCGCGACACGCCCGACGGCATCTGGGTCGGCGGCCTGCCGGACGAAGCCGCCGTCATCGTCGTCGGCCAGGACTTCGTGACCGCAGGGGTCAAGGTGATCCCGACCTGGCGCGAGGACGCGCAATGATCGGCATCGTCGACTGGGCCGCCGCCCGGGCGCGGATGGTCATCGCTTTCATCGTGCTCTCGCTGCTGATCGGCGGCTTTGCCTACTGGTCGCTCCCGAAAGAGGGCGAGCCGGATATCGAGATCCCCGCCCTCTTCGTCTCGGTCCAGTTCCCCGGCATCTCGGCCGAGGACAGCGAAAGCCTGCTGGTCAAACCGATGGAGACCGAGCTGGTCGACCTCGACGGCCTCAAGAAGATGTCCGCCACCGCCGCCGAGAACTATGCCGGCGTGGCGCTCGAATTCGAATTTGGCTGGGACAAGACGGCCACCATGGCCGACGTGCGCGACGCGATGAACGCCGCCGCCGCCAAGTTCCCCGACGGCGCCGAGCAATACACCATCTCCGAACTCAACTTCTCCGAATTCCCCATCGTCATCGTCAACCTCACCGGCGACGTGCCCGAACGCACGATGGCCCGCATCGCCAAGGAACTGCAGGACGATCTCGAAGGGCTCGACGCCGTGCTCGAGGCCGGCATCGCCGGCAACCGCGACGAGATGCTCGAAGTCGTGATCGACCCGCTGCGGCTCGAGGCCTACAACGTCACCGCGAACGAGCTCATCAACGTCGTCCGCAACAACAACCAGCTCATCGCCGCCGGCGAGGTGGAAACCGACCAGGGCAAGTTCTCGGTCAAGATCCCCTCTTCCTTCACCGAGGCGCGCGACGTCTACGCCCTTCCGGTCAAGACTAACGGCGACCGGGTCGTGACGCTGGGCGAACTGGCCGAGATCAACCTGACGTTTGAAGACCGCAAGGGCACCGCCCGCTTCAACGGCGCCAACACCGTCGCCCTGCAGGTGGTCAAGCGCAAGGGCTACAACCTGATCGACACCGTGGCGCTGGTGAAGGAAACCATCGCCAACGCCGAAAAGGGCTGGCCGCCGGAACTCCAGGCCGCCGTCGAACTCGGCACCTCGAACGACCAGAGTCGCGTCGTCGGCTCGATGGTCAGCCAGCTCGAAGGCTCGGTCCTGACCGCCGTGGCGCTGGTGATGATCGTCGTTCTGGCCTCCCTTGGCAGCCGCGCGGCCCTGCTCGTCGGTTTCTCGATCCCGACATCGTTCCTGCTCTGTTTCGCCCTTCTGGCCGCCATGGGCGTCACCATTTCGAACATCGTCATGTTCGGCCTCATCCTCGCCGTGGGGATGCTGGTCGACGGCGCCATCGTCGTGGTCGAATACGCCGACAAGCGCATTTCCGAAGGCGCCGGCCCGATGCACGCCTATGTCGAGGCCGCGCAGCGCATGTTCTGGCCGGTGGTCTCCTCCACCGCCACCACGCTCTGCGCCTTCCTGCCGATGCTCTTCTGGCCCGGCGTCCCGGGCGAGTTCATGGGGATGCTCCCCGTCACCCTCATCTTCGTGCTTTCCGCCTCGCTGGTGGTGGCGCTGGTTTACCTGCCGGTGATGGGCGGCGTCTCGGGCCGGATGTCGCGCATCTTCGGCCGCGCCGCCGATGGCCTGCGCGCCCGCCTGCCCTGGATGGTGCGCGCGATCCTGGTGCCCTTCCCGCTCTGGGGCATGTTCGCCGGCATCATGCAGGTGCTGAACCCGACCTACCTCCTTCCCCCCGGCCCGCCCATGCTGGTCGCCGCCCTCTTCGGCGCGACCCTCTTCATCCTCTCGGCCTTCGCCGCCTCGGTCACGCTCGACGCCGCCGCCCTGCGCCGCGCGCCGAAGAAGATCCAGGCCGGCTACCGCCGCACGCCCTTCGGCTGGGTCATCCACGCCATCGCCGGCAACCCGGTCATGCCCATCGTCGCCGTGGTCGCGGTCGCCATGGCCGTCGGCTATGTCTTCACGCTCTACGGCGCAAACAACAAGGGGGTCGAATTCTTCGTCGAATCCGAACCCGAACAGGCCACCGTCTACGTCCGCGCCCGCGGCAACCTCTCGCTGGCCGAAACCGACGCTATGGTCCGCCAGGTCGAGGATGTGGTCCGCGCCCACCCCGCCGTCATCAACGTCTTCTCCTTCGCCGGCGACGGCGGCCTGCAGACTGGCGGGCCGGGCCAGCAGTCGCCCATCGACACCGTCGGCCAGGTCCAGTTCGAGATCATCCCCTGGGAAAACCGCCCCCAGGTGACCGAGACCTTCTTCAACGGCTACCTCAGCCGCCACATCGCCGCGCCCGCCTATGACGGCAATTTCGTCATCGAACAGCTCGAGGCCGAACTCGCCAAACTGCCCGGCTTCCAGACCGAGATCACCGGTCTCGAACAGGGCCCCGGCTCGGGCAAGCCGATCCACCTGCGCCTCAAGGGCAACAACTGGGACGACCTGACCGCCGCCGCGACCCTCGCCCGCAGCCATTTCGAACAGACCCCCGGCCTGATCCAGATCGAGGACACCCTGCCCCTGCCCGGCATCGACTGGCTGATCAAGGTCGACGTCGAAAAGGCCGGCCGCTTCGGCGCCGATGTGGTGACCGTGGGCGCGATGGTCCAGCTGGTCACCCGCGGCATCCTGCTTGACACCATGCGCGTCGACAGCTCCGAGGAAGAGATCGAAATCCGCGTCCGGCTGCCCGCTGCCGACCGCGTGCTCTCGACGCTCGACACGCTCAAGGTGCGCACCCGCGACGGGCTCGTGCCGCTGTCGAACTTCGTCACCCGCGAACCGGTGAAGAAACTGGCCAAGATCAGCCGCGTCGACCAGGAGCGCTATTACGACGTCAAGGCGGATGTGTCGCCGAACCTGTTCAAGGTGGTCACCGGCGGCCTGCGCAACACGCCGGAAACCCGCCTCGCCGTGGTGCATGGCGAAACGCCGGACACCCCGCTCACGGGCGAGTCGCTGACCGACGCCAATGGCACCCGCTACGGCCTTGTCTCTCTGACCAACGATCAGGACGCCGGCAACCTGCGCGCCGCCCTCGCCGACGGCAGCGCACGCATCGCCCCGATCAACGCCAACGAGCGCATCGCCCTGCTCACCGACTGGCTGAACACCGACCCCCTGCCCGGCTCGATCAACTGGGAGTGGACCGGCGACCAGGAAGAGCAGGAGGAATCCGGCGCCTTCCTGATGAAGGCCTTCGCCGGCGCGCTGGGGCTGATGTTCATCATCCTGCTGGCGCAGTTCAATTCCTTCTACAACTCAGTGCTCGTCCTGCTGGCCGTGGTGCTCTCGACCACCGGCGTGCTGATCGGGATGATGGTGATGGGCCAGCCCTTCTCGATCATCATGACCGGCACGGGGATCGTCGCGCTAGCGGGGATCGTGGTGAACAACAACATCGTGCTGATCGACACCTACCAGGAATTCAGCCAGTACATGCCCCGGATCGAGGCCATCACCCGCACCGCCGAGGCGCGCATCCGCCCCGTGCTGCTCACCACGCTGACCACCATGGCCGGCCTTGCCCCGATGATGTTCGGCCTCAGCCTCGATTTCATCAACGGCGGCTATTCCATCGACTCACCCACCTCGCTCTGGTGGAAACAGCTCGCCACCGCCGTCGTCTTCGGCCTCGGCATCGCCACCGTGCTGACGCTGGTGGTGACCCCCGCCCTGCTGGCGATCCGGGTCTGGATCGGAACCTATGCGCTCTGGTTCGGCCAGCTGCTGTCGCGCGTCACCTCGGGCCGCTCGGGCCGCACCGCCCGCGACATGCGCCTGCGCCGCAGCGCCCGCAAGCTGCCCTTGCACGACCTGATCTGGGACGACCTGACGCCACCCGAAGAGGATGTACCCGACACGCCGGTAAGCCGCGAAGACCTGAAGGCGGTGCTGGCCCGGATCGACGGCGGCGACACGCGCGACGAGGCCCCGCCGCCCGACCTCACCAAACCGGTCCGCGCCGCCGAGTAACCCCGGCGTCCACGCGCGGCCGCAACGGTCGCGATGGGGGCTCCGCCCCCTCTTGGCCTGCGGCCAATTCACCCCTGAGGTATTTGGAAACCAGAGAAGAGGGGCGGTGTGGCGCTTCAGCCGAAGAGGTCGGACTGCCCCGAGGGGCGCGGCGCCTCGAGTCCGAGGTGTGTCCAGGCACCCTGCGTCAGCATCCGCCCGCGCGGCGTGCGCTGGATCAGCCCCTGCTGCAGCAGATAGGGCTCGATCACCTCTTCCAGCGCATCGCGGCTTTCGCTCAGCGCCGCCGAGAGCGTTTCGATGCCCACAGGCCCGCCCTGATAGCTTTCCGCGATCAGTTGCAAATAGCGCCGGTCGGCGCCGTCGAGCCCCATGTGATCGACCCCCAGCCGGGTCAGCGCGCTGTCGGCCAGGGCGCGGCTGATGGTACCGTCGCCCTCGACCACCGCAAAGTCCACCACCCGCCGCAGCAGCCGCCCGGCAATCCGTGGCGTTCCCCGCGCGCGCCGCGCGATCTCGCGCGTGCCTTCCGGGTCGGCCGGCACCCCCATCAGCCGCGCATTGCGGCTGACGATCTCGTGCAGCTCGTCCACGGTATAGAACTGCAGCCGCACCGGAATGCCGAAGCGGTCGCGCAGCGGCGTCGTCAGCAGCCCCATCCGGGTCGTCGCGCCCACCAGCGTGAAGGGCTGCAGCTCGATCCGCATCGTGCGCGCCGCCGGCCCCTCGCCGATCACCAGATCCAGCTCGAAGTCCTCCAGCGCCGGGTAGAGCACCTCTTCCACCGCGGGGTTCATCCGGTGGATCTCGTCGATGAACAGCACGTCGCGCGCTTCGAGATTGGTCAGGATCGCCGCCAGGTCGCCCGCCCGGGCCAGCACCGGCCCGGAGGTCATGCGGAAATTGACCCCCAGCTCGCGCGCCATGATCTGCGCCAGCGTGGTCTTCCCCAGACCCGGCGGACCGTGGAACAGCGTGTGGTCCATCGCCTCGCCCCGCTGCCGGGCCGATTGCAGGAAGACCCGAAGGTTCGCCCGAGCCTCGGCCTGACCGATGAACTCGGACAGCATCTGCGGGCGCAGCGCGCGGTCGTGATCCTCGGGCAGCGGCTCGGGGCGCAGGGTGGGGTCGGGCGTGGCCATCGGTTATCCCTTCGGCGCCAGCAGCTTCAGCGCGGCGCGGATCAGCGTGGCCGCATCCGCTTCGGGCGCGCTGCCCGCCGCCTGCGCCACCGCCGAGGCGGCATCGCCCGGGCCATAGCCAAGGTTGCCCAGGGCCGACAGCGCATCCGCGACGGCCGCCCCGTTGCCGGACGGCGCCGTGGCGCGGGCGGTCGCGCCAGCCGGGGTCGACGCAGCCTCGTTCTCCAGCACCTCACCCCGGTCCGCGAGCGCGCCGCCCGCGATCCCGCCCATCGCCATCACCGCCGGCGCCTTGTCCTTGAGTTCCATCACGATGCGCTGCGCCGTCTTCGGCCCGACCCCCTTGGCCGCCTTGACCGAGGCCCAGTCGCCCAGCGCGATGGCCCGGCTCACCCCGTCCGGCCCCAGCGCGCCCAGGATCGCCAGCGACACCTTCGCGCCGACGCCCTGCACGCTCATCAGCAGGCGGTGCCATTCCTTTTCCACAAGCGACAGGAAGCCGAACAGCTGCCAGTTGTCCTCGCGCACCACCAGATCGGTATAAAGCGACACCACGCCCCCCGGCCCCGGCAGCTCGGCCAGCGTGCGCTCGGAAACATGAACGATATAGCCGACGCCGTTCACGTCGATCAGCACGTGATCGGCGGTGCGATAGTCGAGCCGCCCGCGCAGCCGGCCGATCATGCCACGGCTCCGGCCGGACGCATCCGGTTGAACCCGTGATGCGCGTGGCAGATCGCCAGCGCCAGCGCGTCTGCGGCATCCGGACCCGCCGGATTGCACCCCGGCAGCTGCAGGCGCACCATATGCATCACCTGCACCTTGTCCGCATGGCCCACGCCCACCACCGTCTTCTTGACCGTATTGGGCGCATATTCCCCGATCGACAGCCCGGCCCGCGCCAGCGCCAAGAGCGCCACGCCCCGCGCCTGCCCCAGCTTCAGCGTGCCGGCGCCATCCTTGTTGACGAAGGTCTGCTCGATCGACGCCGCATCGGGTGCATGGGTCCGCAGCACGGTCCCCAGCTGCTCGAAGATCGACAGAAGCCGCGCACCCAGCGTGTCGCCCTCCGAGGGGCAAAGCCCGTTCGCGACATGCACCATCCGTGGCCCGTCGACGTCGATCACGCCCCAGCCGAGGGTTCTCAGCCCCGGATCGATCCCCAGTATCCGCATGGTCTGCCCGTTTTTTCGCGACAATTCGCTTTGAAACAGCACTAGCACGAAAGGCGAACATTGGCCAAGGCTTTTGGCGGCGGGACGAAAGCGACGCTTCCCGCGACAGGGGCGACCACTGTGGCATTTCCGACATATCAACAGGGCCGTTTCCGCTATTGAATTTATCTAACGGAACACATGAAACGCCCCTTAACACACTGAAAAATAGGTAAATTATCACAATCGACCAGCCATGCACAAACTGCATGTTTCCTATGCAAATTGCCTACTTGCCGGGCAATCCGCACAGGCATATGTGCCGCTCCGAGCGAGATCATTCGCACACAATTGACAAGGACCTAGGACAATGGCTGCATACGACACTTCCCGCACCTCCTATGGCCTGCAAAGCTTTGCTGGCCATGTCGGCGCACATATCGCCAATCTCTATGCGACGCTCCGCGACTGGAACGACGCCCGCGTGACCCGCAACGCGCTCTCCGCGCTCAGCGACCGCGAACTCGAGGACATCGGCCTCGTGCGTGGCGACATCGATCTGGTGATCGAACGCCGCACCCGCTTCTGACCGGACGGCGGCACCGTCCGCCGGCCCGGATCGGGACAGAGAAAAACGCCGGGTGGCTGCGGTCACACCGGCGTTTTCCTTTTTCAAGTCTCGCTCGCCCCGTTCCCCATCCGTGCTATCTCAACACGCAGGAGGACGGCGGCATGACCAAGCATCGCATCTTCACGACCAGTTTCGGCTCGGTCTATGCGCTTTACGTCACCAAGGCCGAACGCAAGGGCCGTACCCGGGCCGAGGTGGACGAAATCCTGCGGTGGCTCACCGGCTACAGCGACGCAGAGATCGCGGCCCGCATCGCCGACAAGACCGATTTCGAAACCTTCTTCGCCGAAGCCCCCGCGCTGAACCCCGACCGCGCCCTGATCAAGGGTGTGGTCTGCGGCGTCAGGGTGGAAGAGATCGAAGACCCGCTGATGCGCGAAATCCGCTATCTCGACAAGCTGATCGACGAACTGGCCAGGGGCAAGGCGATGGAGAAGATCCTGCGCAGACCCTAGGCCGCGCCCACCTCGAACACCTTGCAGACCGCGCTCTGGTTCCCCCGGTAGGTCCGGAACCCCATCGCCTCGTAATAGGCCAGCCCCCCGATATTCGCCGCGCCGATGGTCGCATCGATCCGCTCCACCCCCGCCTGCCGGGCCGCGGCCAGCGTCTCGGCGAACAGCGCCTTGCCGATGCCCCGGCGCGCCGCCTGCGGGCTGATATGAGTGCCGATCATGCCCCAACCCTCCGCCACGCCATTGGAATTGCCGGCCGGTGCCAGCTTCAGCGACTGGAATCCCAGGATCGTGCCATCGGCATCCACCGCGACCGAGCAAAGGATCCGGTCGGGATGGTGGATATAGTGGCTCAGCATGTAGTCCACGCCGCAGGGTCGCGTGCGCCCTGTCGCAGCCGCGATCTCGCGCGCGACGCGGCCCATCCCGGCGGCATCGCCGGGCTCTGCTGATCGAATGGTCATGTCTGCCCTTTGCCCGACGTCAACAGCGACACTACCGTTCGCCCTTCGGGCAGACAACACCCTCTCCATCGACACGGACATGCTTACCTCAGCACGGTTTCCAGCTTTTGCGCCACCAGCGCGGTCAGCGGATCGGCCTGCATGGCAAAGGCGCCGGCCTGTTCCACCAGACTGCCCTGGCCCAGCCGGTCGACCTTCTCGTCATAGGCGACAGGCCCCAGGTTCACGACCATGACGCCCTTGAACAGCACGAAGGCCCCGAGAAACATCACGATGGCCCGCCCCGAAAGCGGCCGCGGCGCGCGGCGCGGATAGGCGACGATCAATCCGTCGGGCCGCATTCGGGTGGTATAGCCTTGGGTCATGGCCGTGTGCTTGCGCAGCAGGCGGCGGATGCGGGATTCGAATTCCAAGTGACCAGAACTCATCTTGCGCTCTCTTCGCTCATCCCCCCAGCGGATAGCGTGAGATAAAGAGGGATTTCGGCCAGAATACGGCAAAACCCCTTCAGCGGGTCGGAATCGAGCCGGGATCAGGCGTTTTTCTGGCCCACAAGCGTGATCCAGTCGCCAATCTGCCCGCGCTCCAGTGGATTGATCCCCGCATCGGAATAATGCCCGGCGACCTCATCCGCCTGATCGGCCAGAATCCCCGACAGAATCACGATCCCGCCCGGGCGCAGATTCGCCGCAAGGTCGGGCGCCAGGGCGATCAGCGGCCCCTTCAGGATATTGGCGAAGATCAGATCGTAGGGCGCCGCCGCGCTCAGGCCGGGATGGCCGAACCCGGCGGCCTCCAGGCACTCCACCGCGCCCTCCATCCCGTTCGCGCGCAGGTTCGACACCGCGACCTCGACCGCCACCGGGTCGATATCGCTCGCCACCACCGTCGCGTCCGGCCAGACCCGCGCCGCCGCCATCGCCAGCACCGCCGTGCCGCAACCGATATCGGCCACCGCGCCCGGCGCGAACCCCTCGCCCGCCAGCTTGTCCAGCGCCTTGAGACAGCCCAGTGTCGTGCCATGGTGCCCGGTGCCAAAGGCCATCGCCGCCTCGATCAGCAGCGGCACCGCGTCGGCGGGCACCTTGTCGGCGTCATGGCTGCCGTAGACAAAGAACCGCCCCGCCACCACCGGCGCCAGCTCGCGCCGGACATGCGCCACCCAATCGGTCTCGGGCACTTCCGACACGGTGAAGGGCTTTGCCCCATGCGCCGCCGCCAGCAGCGCGAGCGCGATCTCGTCGGGCGCCTCGGTGAAATAGCCGCCGACCTCCCACAGGCCCGAGCCATCCTCCATCTCGAAGACCCCGACGCCGGTCGGCTCGGGAGTCAGCGCCTCCATCGCCTCGCCCAGCGCCTCGGCGGGGGCCTTGCCGGTCAGGGTCGTCAGCGCGGTATAGGTCGTGGTCATCAGCGTCTCCGGAAACGGTCCACATGCGGATAGGGCCGCGTGGGCGGAAGATCAACCGGCCCCGGCACATCCGCGCCAAAGCCGCGCACAAAGCGCCAGCCCCACCAGGCCGCCAGCGTCCCCACGGCAAAGCTCGCCGCCGCCTGGGCATAGATCACGCCCGAGGCGCCGAAGGCGCCCGCCAGCCACAGCGCCAGCGGCAGCGTCAGCACCCCGTCGCGCACCCAGTTGGTCAGGGTCGACCGCGCCGGCTTGCCCAGCGCGTTGAAGGCCGCGTTCGACACGAAGAGCGCGCCGGCAAAGATGAACCCGCCCGCCCCCACATGGGTAAAGGCGCGCAGCACCTCCGCCCCCTGCGGGCTCAGCGCGAATCCCGCGCTCACCGCGGGCCCGGCCAGCACCAGCAGCCCCCAGGTCACCAGCGTATAGACCAGCCCGAACAGGATCGCGTCGCGATAGACCAGCCGCAGCCGGCCATACTGATGCGCGCCCCAGTTCTGCCCGAAAATGCCGCCGATGGCGCCCGACAGCGACATCACCCCGCCAAAGGCCAGCACCGTCATCCGCCCGACCACAGCCCAGGCCGCCACCGCATCGTCGCCGAACTGCGCCATCACATGGGTCATCAGGTAATTGCCCACCGGCGTGGACAGCTGCGTCAGGATCGCCGGAAAGGCGATGGTCATATAGGGCGCCAGCGTCTCGCGCAGGTCGCTCAGGCGCGGCCGCGCCAGCAGGTCATGCGTCCAGACCGCGAACCGCAGCGCCATCAGCAGCATCACGCAGCGCGACACCACGACGCCCAGCGCCGCGCCGTCCAGCCCCATGCCCAGGCTGTAGATCATCAGCGGATCCACCACCATCGCCACCCCGCCCGAGGTCAGCGTGACCACCATCGACCGCGCCCCATCGCCATGCGCCCGCAGCGATCCGTTGGCGATCATCGCCACAGCCATGATCGGCAGCGACGGCACCGACATCGCCAGATAGCGCGCCGCCAGCCGTGCCGTCTCGCCGCTCGCCCCGGTCGCATCGACGATCTGGTGGCGAAAGCTGACGATCAGCACCGCGACCACCGCCTGGATCAGGCAGGCGATCACCGCCGCTCCGCTTGCCCGATGCCGCGCCAACTCGCGCTGCCCCGCCCCGATTCCGTGCGAGATCAGCGCAATCGCCCCGATCATCAACCCGATCCCGATCGAGACCGAAAAGAACTGGATCGCAAAGGCAAAGCCGATGGCCGCGACCAGCCGCGGGTCTCCCAGTTGCGAAATCCAGAACAGGTTCGCCGCGTCGACCAGGAAGACGAAGGTGATCCCCAGCGTCCCCGTCATCGTCATCCGCACGATATGGCCCATGGTGGACCCGGTGACGAAACGGCCCTGCATGGGTGTCACCTCACTCCGCGGGCTCGGCGATCAGCCCGGCGAAGATCGTCTCGCGTCCCGGCTCCGGATGGCGCGGGATCAGCAACGCCAGCCCCAGCGAGGTCAGCGCCATCAGCGCCGCCAGCAGGAACACCGCCGAAGGCGAGACGACCCACAGCAGCCCCAGCGCCGCCGGCAGGAAGACCGCGGCGATATGGTTGATCGTGAAAGCCACCGCCGCCGTCGGCGCAATGTCTCCCGGATCGGCGATCTTCTGAAAATAGGTCTTCAGCGCCAGCGCCATCGCAAAGAAGATATGGTCGATCACGTAAAGCGTCGCCGCCATAACCACGCCCCAGCCGAACCAGTAGACGCCCCCATACATCAGGAAGACCATCGCCAGCCCGGAATACTCCACCATCAGCGTCCGCCGCTCGCCGAACCGCCCCACCGCGCGCCCGATGAAGGGCGCCGCCAGCATGTTGATCAGCAGGTTGACGATATACAGCCCGGTCAGCTCGTGCACCTCGAACCCGAAGTGCTCCACCATCATGAACCCGGCGAAGACCATGAAGATCTGCCGCCGCGCGCCCGCCATGAACTGCAAGGCGTAATACAGCCAGTAGCGCCGGCGCAGCACGAAGGTCTTCAGCTGCGGATGCGGCGCCTCGAACTGCGGATAGGCCAGCAGGCAGAACAGCGCGATCGCCGCCGTCGCCCCGCCCGACAGCATGAAGACGGTGTTGTAGGTCAGGCCGAACGTCTCCCAGGTCAGCGCGATCAGCACATAGACCACCAGCGTGCTGGCCGAGGCCGCGCCCAGGATCCATCCTAGAATCTGCGGCGCCCGCCCTTTCGGCAGCCATTGCAGCTGCAGCGACTGGTTGACCGTCTCGTAATAATGGAACCCGACCGAGGACAGGAAGGTCAGGAACAGCAGCCCGCCGAGCGACGGGAACCAGGCCGTGAACGCCGTCGCCACCCCCAGCAGCATCAGCGAGATCATCGCCAGCACCTGCTCGCGCACCACCAGCAGCACGACGATCACCCCGACCGCCAGAAACCCCGGAATCTCGCGCACCGAATGCAGAAGCCCGATATCGGCGCCGTCGAAATTCGCGACCTCGATGACAAAGTTGTTCAGTAGCGCGTTCCAGGCGTGAAAGGCGATCGGCATCCCGATGGCCATCACGAAGAGCAGCGTCAGCGGCCTGCGCCAGAACGGCAGGGCGGCGGCATCGGCAAGGCGAACCAGTCTCGACATGGGAATCGCACATACGCCCGTTGCCGAACCTTGGCGAGAGCAATTCGCCAGCCCCTCGGATGATCTGGATCAAGGCCGCCGCCACCTCCCGCACATACATTCCAGCCACGGAATGCGTGAAGGAGCACGGCATGGATCTGGTCGCCCTCGTCGACCGCATCGGCGAAGCGCCCACTGCGGCGCTCTTCGGCCTGATCACCGGCGCGATCTTCGGCGTCGCGGCCCAGCGCTCGCGCTTCTGCCTCCGCGCGGCCACCGTCGAATTCGCCCGCGGCGGCCTCGGCCCCTCGGTCGCGGTCTGGCTGCTGACCTTCTCGACCGCGCTGGTCTGGGTCCAGGCGGCCCGCCTTGCCGGCCTGCTGAACGTCAACGAGGCGCGCATGATGGCGGTGCCCGGCAGCTGGTCGGGCGCGGTGATCGGCGGCCTGATGTTCGGCGCCGGAATGGTGCTCGCGCGCGGCTGTTCCGGCCGCCTGCTGGTGCTGGCCTCCACCGGCAACCTGCGCTCGGTCGTCTCCGGGTTGATCTTCGCCGTGGTCGCGCAGATGAGCCTCGGCGGCCTGCTCGCGCCCTGGCGCGACCGCCTCGCCGCGCTCTGGATCACGCCGGGCGGGCGCAACGTCGACCTGATCGCCGCCCTCGGCCTGCCCGATGTCTCCGGCCTGCTGCTCGGCCTCGCCATCGCCGCCCTGGCGCTGACCCTCGCCCGGATCAACCGCATCGGCGCGGCGCGGCTGGTCTTCGCCTCGGGCGTCGGGTTCGCCGTCGCCGTCGGCTGGGCGCTCACCTCGGCGCTGGCCCAGGTCGCCTTCGACCCGGTCCAGATCGAAAGCGCCACCTTCACCGGCCCTTCGGCCCATACGCTGATGTTCTTTCTCGACCGCACCGCCCTGCTCGACTTCGACGTGGGCCTCGTCCCCGGCGTCGTGCTCGGCGCGTTCCTCGCCGCGCTGTTCACCCGCGAATTGCGCTTCGAGGGCTTCGAGGGCCCCGCCACCATGCGCAAGGCGATGATCGGCGCTGCGCTGATGGGGTTCGGCGGGATGCTGGCCGGCGGCTGCGCCATCGGCGCCGGCGTCACCGGCGGCTCGATCTTCGTCGCCACGGCCTGGCTCGCGCTGTTCTGCATGTGGGTCGGCGCGGTTGTCACCGACGCCCTGGTCGATCAGCCCCAGGCCCGTCCTAGCCCGACCCCGCGCTGACGACATCCTTCAGGACATCGGGCCGTTTTCCACGCCGGAAAACGTCACTCGCAAATTTTCAAGCAAAATCATAGACATGACCCCCCGTCCTAGCTGGGACGCCATCAGTAGAAGGTCTGCGGGTCGATATCCACCGCCAGCCGCAGGTCGCCCTTCAGCCGGAACGACGCGATCCAGCGCGCCAGCGCGTCCTGCAGCGGGCTGCCCTTGGCCGCCTTCACCAGCAGCCGCACCCGGTGCCGTCCCCGCACCCGCGCGATCGGCGCCGGCGCCGGCCCGAAGACCCGCGCCCCGATCTGGCGCAGCGGCCCGTCGGCCCGCGCCAGCGCATTGCCCAGATCGAAGACCTGCGCCACATCCGTCCCCGACAGGATGATCCCCGCCATCCGCCCATAGGGCGGCACGCCCGCTTGTTCGCGCTCGCGCGCCTCGGCCCGCCAGAAGGCCTCCTCGTCGCCGCCCAGGATCGCCCGGATCACCGGATGCTCGGGCTGGTGGGTCTGCAGCATCGCCTCCCCCGCCCGGTCCGCACGCCCCGCCCGGCCCGAAACCTGCCGCATCAGCTGGAACGTCCGCTCCGCCGCCCGCAGGTCCGACCCCTGCAACCCAAGATCGGCGTCGATCACCCCGACCAGCGTCAGCAGCGGAAAGTTGTGCCCCTTGGCCACCAGCTGCGTGCCGATGACGATATCCGCACCCCCCGCCGCGATCTCCTCGATCCGCGCCTTCAAGGCCCGGGCCGAACCGAAGAGATCCGACGACAGCACCGCCACCCGCGCCTCGGGAAAGACCGCCGCCGCCTCCTCGGCCAGCCGCTCGACCCCGGGCCCCACCGGCGCCAGCCGGCCCTCGACCCCGCAGGAGGGGCAGACGGTCGGCATCGGCTTGGTCTCGCCGCACTGGTGGCACATCAGCCGCTTGAGGAACCGGTGCTCCACCATCCGCGCGTCGCAATGATCGCAGCCGATCTGCTGCCCGCAGGCCCGGCACAGCGTCACCGGCGCATAGCCGCGCCGGTTGATGAACAACAGCGCCTGCTCGCCCTTCTCCAGCCGCGCCTGCACCGCCCGCCGCAGCGTGGGCGAGACCCACCGCCCTGCCTCCAGCTGCTCGGCCCGCATGTCGATGGCCGTCATCGCCGGCAACACCGCCTCCCCGAACCGGGACGTCAGCTCCAGCCGGCGATACTTCCCGGCCTCTGCATTCGCCCAGGTCTCCAGCGACGGCGTGGCCGAGGCCAGCACCACCTGCGCCCCCAGGATCGAGGCCCGCAGCACCGCCATGTCGCGCGCGTTGTAAAGGACCCCGTCCTCCTGCTTGTACGAGGTGTCATGTTCCTCATCGACCACGATCAGCCCGAGATCGCGGAAAGGCAGGAAGAGGGCCGAGCGCGCGCCGACCACCAGCTGCGCCGCGCCCTCGCCCACCATCCGCCAGGTGCGCCGCCGCTCGGTCATGGTGACGCCCGAATGCCACTCGGCCGCCCGTGCGCCGAACCGTGCCTCGACCCGCTTGGTGAACTCGGCCGTCAGCGCGATCTCGGGCAGCAGCACCAGCGCCTGCCGCCCGACGCGCAGCGCCTCGGCCACGGCTTCAAGATAGACCTCGGTCTTGCCCGACCCGGTCACGCCCTTCAGCAGCGTCGTGCCATAGCCCCCGGCCCGCAGCCCGGCGCGCAGCACCTCGGCCGCCGCCGCCTGATCCTCGGTCAGCGCCTTGCCAGGCAGCTCCGGGTCCAGCAACGGAAACGGCATGTCGCGTGGGCTGTCCTCCTCGGCCACCGCGCCGAGCTTGACCAGCCCCTTGACGACCGAACTCGTCACCCCCGCCATCTCGGCCAGTTCCGACAGCGTGAAGGCCAGCCCGCCATAGTCGCGCAGCACTTCCAGCACGCGCGTGCGCGCCTCGGTCAGGCGATCCGGCGCACGGTCCCCCAGCCGGTAGACCTTGCGCATCGACGGCGAGTCGCCCAGGCCCGGCGCCCGCGTCGCCAGTCGCAGCATCGCCGGCATCGGTGTCAGCGTGTAATCGGCGGCCCGGCGCAGAAACACGCGCATCTCCTCGCGCATCGGCGCGGCATCCAGCACCCGCGTGACGGGGCGCACCTTGGCCAGGTCGAAATCGCCCCGCCCCGGCCCCCAGACCACGCCCAGCACCCGGCGCGGCCCCAGCGGCACCTCGACGAAGGCGCCCAGAAAACAGCCGCCCTCGGGCGCCTTGTAGTCGAGCGGCCGGTCCAGCGGCTGCGTCGTCAGCACGCCGACCAGCGCGCCCTCGGGATAGAATGTCGGCGGCTCAACCATCGCGCGCCGCCCCCCGCATATCCTCGTAGAGCCAGACCATGCGGTCGACGAACCACGCCTTGCCGCCCATGGCAAGGGCAAGGCCGGCCAGCAGCAGCCCCGCGTCCAGCCGCCACAGCGCGACCGCATAGACAACCAACCCCAGAACCGCGACGCCAGACAGCAAGTGGCACGGCACCACATGCCGCGCCGGCACCGCGCGCTCCCGACGCGCCAGCCACAGCCGCTCGCCCGCCGTCCCCTTGCCGGCCCAGCCAGCGGGCGGCCCCTCGACCGGCGTACACAGGCGCGGGTTCAGAAAGGTGAAAACCAGCACCAGAAGAACCGGCCCCAGCGCCCAGATCCCCAGCCAGACCCGGCTCCAGATCGCCAGCGCCAGCAGCGGTAGCACGGCAAAGCGCGAATAAACGCTGAACGGATGCGCATGACGCGCCCAGGCGGCATCGTCCATCGCCATGGCTCGTTCACTCAGGCGGTAGATGTCCATGGCGCCGCCCCCCGGTTCAGGCGGCGTGAACGCCGCGCCGCGACACCCGGCAAAACAGGCGCGCCGCCAAGCGATGGCCAGGCCATGAGATCGAAATCATGTGCGCTCTCCAAAACGGGGTCATGCTACTTTCAAGTCCAACCGGCATGCGCTAACACAGCGCCAAGCGCAAGCGCCACCCAGATACAGGAGGCCCAATTGAAATTCTTCGTAGACACCGCCGAGATCGATGCGATCGCCGAACTGAACGACCTCGGCATGGTCGACGGCGTGACGACCAACCCCTCGCTCATCATGAAGTCGGGACGCGACATCAAGGAAGTGACCAAGGAAATCTGCCGCATGATCGATGGTCCGGTCTCGGCCGAAACCATCGCGCTCGACGCCGAGGGCATGATCGCCGAAGGCCGCGAACTGGCCAAGATCGGCGAGAACATCGCCATCAAGGTCCCGCTCACCTGGGATGGCCTCAAGGCCTGCAAGGTGCTGACGGGCGAGCGCTACATGGTCAACGTCACGCTCTGCTTCTCGGCCAACCAGGCCCTGCTGGCCGCCAAGGCCGGGGCGACCTTCATCTCGCCCTTCATCGGCCGGCTCGACGACGTGAACATCGACGGGATGCAGCTGATCCAGGACATCCGCACGATCTACGACAACTACGGGTTCCGCACCGAGATCCTCGCCGCTTCAATCCGCACCGTCAACCACATCACCGAGGCCGCCCGGATCGGCGCCGACGTGGTGACCGCCCCCCCGGCGGTGATCAAGGCGCTGGCCAGCCATCCGCTGACCGACAAGGGTCTCGACACCTTCCTCAAGGATTGGGCCAAGACCGGACAGACCATTCTCTGACCGCAGGCCACACAGGAACGACGCGGCAGGACGACGATGTTCTGCCAGGGCGGGGGGCGACGGCCTTCCGCCCTTTGCGTCTCCTCAACCTGCCTGCCAACGCGCCACAGGAAGGGCAAAAATCCCTCCGCCGGCACTTTTCCGGGAGCATTCGCAAAAACCCGTGCTATAGACCTCGGCAACAAAAAAAGCAGAGACAGGCATGAGCAGCAGCGCGAAACTGGAAGACACGGTGCGGTCGGCGATTCTGGCCAAGCCCTACGCAATCCTTGACGATCACGACCTGATGAACGCCCTGATCGCGGCCAATGAAAAGACGATGGGCGACAATGTCGTGGACCTGCGCGGCATCGTGATGGAGCGTCTGGAAACCCGGCTCGACCGGCTGGAAGACACCCACCGCTCGGTGATTGCCGCCGCCTACGAAAACCTCGCCGGCACCAATCAGGTGCACCGCGCCATCCTGCGGATGCTCGACCCGACCGGTTTCGAGGAGTTCCTGCGCAATCTCGATGGCGACGTGGCCGAGATCCTGCAGATCGACAAGATCACCCTCCTGCTGGAAACCGCCCAAGGCAAGGACGATCCGGCCGTCGAACGGCTGCATTCGGTGCTCACCGTCGCCGAACCGGGCTTTATCGACCGCTACATGAGCCTCGGCCGCGGCGGTCCGCCGCGTGCCGTCGTCCTGCGCCAGACCCAGGAAGGGTCCGAAGCCGTGCACGGCGACGCCGCTGACTGGGTCCGCTCCGAAGCGCTCCTGCGGCTCGACTTCGGCAAGGGCCGCCTGCCCGGAATGCTCGCCATGGGTGCCGAGGATCCGCATCAGTTCGCCCCCAATCAGGGCACCGACCTGCTGGCGTTCTTCGCGGGCGTGTTCGAGCGGACGATGCGGCACTGGCTGTCGTGACCCCGATCTCCCCCGCCGCAAGCGACGCGCTCGCCCGCTGGCTGGACACGCGGCGCGCGCTGGAAGGCAGCGCCGAGAACACGATCGAGGCCTATCGCGGCGATGTCGCGGGCTTCCTCGGCTTCATGACGCTGCACAAGGGCGAACCGCAGGGCCTCGCCGCGCTGGAACGCATCGGCGTCTCGGACATGCGCGCGTGGATGGCCGATGCCCGCGCGCAGGGGCTCTCGCCCCGCTCGCTCGCGCGCAAGCTCTCGGCGGTCAAGACCTTCATGCGCTGGCTGGCCGAGCGCGAGGGGATCGAGATCACCGCGATCCTCTCCGCCCGCTCGCCCCGTTTCACCAACAAGCTGCCCCGCCCGCTGGCCGAGGACGCCGCCCAGGCCATGATCGACCGGGTCGAGCTGCAATCCGAAACCCCGTGGGTCGCCGCCCGCGACGCCGCCGTGGTCACGCTGCTCTACGGCTGCGGCCTGCGGATATCCGAGGCGCTCGGCCTCACCGGCGCCGACGCGCCTCTGCCCGGCGTCCTGCGCATCCGCGGCAAGGGCGGCAAGGAACGCCCGGTGCCGGTGATCGCCGCCGCCCGCGACGCGGTGGACGCCTACCTGCGCCTCTGCCCGCATGTGCTGACCGCCAGCGGCCCGCTCTTCGTCGGCGTGCGCGGCGGCGCGCTCTCGGCGCGGCTGATCCAGGACGTGATGGCGAAGGCGCGGATGCAGCTCGGCCTGCCCTCCAGCGCCACGCCCCACGCGATGCGCCACTCCTTCGCCACCCACCTCCTCGCCGCCGGCGGCGACCTGCGCGCGATCCAGGAACTGCTGGGCCATGCCTCGCTCTCGACCACCCAGGCCTATACCGCCGTCGACACCGCGCGGCTGATGGAGGTCTACGACAAGGCCCACCCCCGCGCCTGACGACCCCCTCTGCGCGCAAGGAAACAGGCCTTGCGCGATGGCGAAGATTGGCGCGCGCCGCGCAAACCCCTACCTAAGACACAACCGCGCCCCCGTGCGCGCCCCGATTTGCGGAGACATCAGATGAAGAAGATCGGCTTTCTGTCCTTCGGGCACTGGAATCCCGAACCCGGTTCGCCCCTGCGCACCGCCGGCGACACCCTGACCCAATCCATCGAACTGGCCGAGGCGGCGGAAGACCTCGGCGTCGACGGCGCCTATTACCGCGTCCACCACTTCGCCCGCCAACTCGCCTCGCCCTTCCCGCTGCTCGCCGCCGTCGGCGCGCGCACAAAGAAAATCGAGATCGGCACCGGCGTCATCGACATGCGCTATGAAAACCCGCTCTACATGATCGAGGACGCGGGCAGCGCCGACCTCATCTCCGGTGGTCGCCTGCAACTCGGCATCAGCCGCGGCTCGCCCGAGCAGGTGATCGACGGCTGGCGCCACTTCGGCTATGCGCCCGCCGAGGGCGAGGATGGCTCGGACATGGCCCGCCGCCACGCCGAAATCTTCCTCAGCCACCTCGAAGGCCAGGGCTTCGCCCAGCCCAACCCCAGCCCGATGTTCCCCAACCCGCCGGGCCTGCTGCGGCTGGAGCCGCACTCCGAAGGCCTGCGCGACCGCATCTGGTGGGGCTCGGCCTCGAACGCCACCGCGGTCTGGGCCGGCAAGATGGGCATGAACCTGCAAAGCTCGACGCTCAAGGTCGACGAATCCGGCGAGCCTTTCCACATCCAGCAGACCAAGCAGATCATGGCCTTCCGCGAGGCCTGGAAAGAGGCCGGGCACAGCCGCGAGCCCCGCGTCTCGGTTAGCCGCTCGATCTTTGCGCTGACCAACGACATGGACCGCGCCTATTTCGGCCGCGGCGGCAAGGAAAGCGACCAGATCGGCCACATCGACAACTTCCGCGGCATCTTCGGGCGCGGCTATGCCGACGAACCCGACCGGCTGATCGACCAGTTGAAGAAGGACACCGCCATCGCCGAGGCCGACACGCTGCTGCTGACGGTCCCGAACATGCTGGGCGTCGACTACAACGCCCACGTGCTGGAAAGCATCCTGACCCACGTCGCCCCGGCCCTCGGCTGGCGCTGACCCCTCAGGGTGCGACGGGCGGGGCCCCGACGGGGTCCTGCCCGGTGAACAGACGCATATAGGCCGCGGCGCGGTTGATGAAGGACGACTGCTTGCCCTCCACCGGCCCGTCGCGCACCACGGTCAGACTGTAAAACCCCCATTCGTCGCCGCCCAGCCTCTGAAAGAACTGGGCGGTGACCAGATCGCCCGGCCCGAACAGCTGAACCAGCAGCAACCGGATGCTGTCGCGGTTTACCAGCGTCACCGTCAGCGCATCCGGCGACGATGACACCGCCCGCATCGCATAGACGTTCGCACCGGACGACCGCGTGTCGTTCTGTGCCAGCAGCAGCACCCGGCCGCTCAGCACCTCCGCCGCCGAGAAATCGGCCCGCCGATTGGCGCGTTTGCCCTCCGTCACCGCATAGGCATCCGACAACAGCTCGCGCCAGCGCCCCTCGCTTCCCGACCAATACTGCAAACCGGCCAGCTTCGACACCGCCCCGACCCGCGCCGCCAGATCCTCTACCCCGCCCGAATGCCGGAACCGCCCCGCCAGCGCCACCACCAGCCGCGCCCTGCCGTTCAGCTCTGCCTGACAGCCGCCGCCGAGGCGCAGCGTCTCGTTCTCCCAGACTCCCACGCGCGGGGCCTGCCCCTGCCCGGCAAAACCCGGCACCACCGCGCCGCCCGCGCAGGGTGGCACCGGCCCGGCCAGCGCCGGCACCGCAGCCAGGGCGCTCATCAGCACCACGCACAAGGAAATCAGTCGGATCATCTCGCCTCCAGACACAAGCCTACAGCAACCTGTGGCGCCGCACGAGGACATCCAACCCTACGAGGCGCCATTCTCACTTGACCCAACGTCAATCTGCCCGCACCCTGTCCACAGCCGAATTTTCCGGCCGCCCGGGCCTGCCCCGGGGTCCATATTTTCACCAAAGGGATTCTACCCATGCCGCAATCCAACTCCCCCCTCGCCCCGGTTCAGGACACCCTCGACCGACTCCAGTCTTGGTTCCAGGATCTGCAGAAAACGTTGAAGTCCAACCTCAAGACCATGGTCAGCTTCCTCAAGAACCTGATCAAGGCGATTGGCCAGGGCCTGACCCAGTTCATCTCCGTCGTCGGCAAGCAGACGGTCGACGCCTTCCTAAAGGCAGCCAACGACCTGCTGGAACGGGCCGAGCCCCTGCTGGCCGAGATCGAGGCCATCCTCCAGTCCCTCGCCAGGGCGCTCAAGCTCATCGCCAAGGCCGCCAGCCCCGCCGCCATCGTCGCCCGGCTCAAGTCCATCCTCAAGAAGATCGCCACCTTCATCAACAAGCTGCTGACCAGCGTCCTCGCCTTCATCAGCCGCCTGAACCTCATCTCGCCCCTGCTCAAGCTCATCGACACCTTCCGCCGCGTGCTGATGATGATGTTCAAGTGGATCGGTCAGGTCAGCGGCCTGTTCACCGTGGTCAAGACCCTGCGCGCGATGCTGAAAAAGGCGGCCACCGCGCTCAAGAATCACATCAAGGACACCGCCGAGGCGCTGCGCAAGCTGGGAGAACTGGCTGCCGCCTGATGCGGCGGCACCCCCGGACCAAAACCGCCAGCGCGGCAAAACGCCAGAAATCCCTTTGCATCGCCCGCCCTGTGCTGGCATGAGTCCCCCATGACACGACAGATGCGCGCCACCCTGGTCCACCTCTTCACCGCCACTGGCGCCGTTTTCGCAATGCTCGCCATGCTGGCGGCGGTCGATGCCAAATGGGATCTCATGTTCCTCTGGCTGGTTGTCGCCTTCTTCGTCGACGGCTTCGACGGCCCGTTGGCGCGCAGGTTCGAGGTCAAGGAATACGCCCCGCAGTTCGACGGTGTGCTGCTCGACCTGATCATCGACTACCTGACCTATGTCTTCATCCCCGCCTTTGCGCTGTTCAAGTCGGGGCTGATGGACGGCTGGACCGGCTGGGTCGCGATCATCGTCATCACCTTCGCCTCGGCCATGTATTTCTGCGACACCCGCATGAAGACCAAGGACAATTCCTTCTCCGGCTTCCCCGGCTGCTGGAACATGGTCGTGCTGGTGATCTTCGCGCTGGAGCCCAATTTCTGGGTCAGCCTCGTCATCGTGACGGTGCTCGCCGCCACGATGTTCGTGCCGCTGAAATTCGTCCATCCGGTGCGCACCGAACGCTGGCGCGTGATCACCCTGCCGATGGCGCTGGCCTGGACCTTCTTCGGCGGCTGGGCCGCCTGGGTCGATTTCCACCCCGAAAGCTGGGCACACTGGGGGCTGATGCTGACCAGCTTCTACCTGCTCTTCGCCGGCATCGCCCAGATGATCATCCCCCAGCGCGGCTGAGGCCTCAGAACACCTCGTCCAGCTTGGTCTTGCGCCCGTTGAAGGTAAAGCTCTCCCCCTTCTTCAACCCGTCGATGGCCGCGTAGATCGGGCTCTGGGTCGAGATTCCCATATAGCTGCGCCCCTCGCACTCAAAGGCCGAGGTCGACACCGCCACCACGAAATGGCGCTTGTTGAACGACACCACCGCGCCCGGCCCGACCCGATCCGTCACCGCAAAATCCAGCGCCTCGATGGCGTCCAACTTGGCCTGATGCGTATGCACCGGCCCGTCGAAGGCCGCCGCCAGATCGGCGCTCTCGCGGCTTTCCGCGATGTCCGAGTTGTCGTGCCCCTCGCGGTCGTCCAGCTTGGCCTCGCCTAGGAACCGCTCGTAATGCGCGCGCGCGGCAGCCAACTCGCCCTCTTCCAGTTCCAGCATGCGGGCGCGGACCGCCTGTTTCAGGGCAGCGCGGTCTTTCTGGTCGCTCATGGGGTTCTCCTTCCCGAAGTGTAAGTCATTGTTCAGGCTAGGGGCCTGCCGCCCCGGCGGCCTTGATCTGCGTCATATCAGCAGCCCTGCCGCCCCCTCGTGACGCAGAAGCGCCACCTTGGTCTCGATCCCGCCCTGCGCCGAAAAACCGCCCAACCCGTTGGCCCCCAGCACGCGATGGCAGGGAATGACGATCGGCAGCGGATTGGCGCCACAGCCCTGTCCCACCGCCTGCGCCGGCGCACCCAGGTCCCGCGCGATCTGCCCATAGGTGCGCGTATGCCCGTAGGGGATCGCCAGCATCGCCGCACAGACCGCGCGCTGGAACTCCGACCCCTCGACCCGCAGCGGCAGATCAAAGCCCTGCCGGGCGCCCGCGAAATAGTCGGCCAGCTGCGCCTCGGCTTCCAGCAGCAGCGGATCCTCGTCCGCGTGCCGCACCCCGCTCCAGGTCAGCCGCGTCAGCGCGCCGTCCTCGACGGTCACGACCAGCGGGCCATAGGGCGATGGGATCGAGCGTTTCATGCCGCGCCTCCTGCCCGATCAACATGGCATCGCGCACGACGCATTTCCAGTGCCCGCCTCAGGCGGCGTCGTCTTCCATCTGCTGGCGGTTCCACAGCACCGAATAGCGCCCGTTCTTGGCCAGCAGTTCCGCGTGCGAGCCCTGCTCGACCACCTCGCCCGCCTCCAGCACCACGATCCGGTCCGCCTCCATCACCGTCGACAGCCGGTGCGCGATGGTGATCACCGTGCGCCCCTGCCCGGCCCGGTCCAGCGCGGCCTTGATCTCCTGCTCGGTCTCGGTGTCCAGCGCGCTGGTCGCCTCGTCCAGAAGCAGGATCGGCGGGTTCTTCAGCAGCGTCCGTGCGATGCCCACCCGCTGCTTCTCGCCGCCCGACAGCTTCAGCCCGCGCTCGCCCACCTGGGTGTCATAGCCCTGTGGCAGCGACACGATGAAATCGTGGATCTGCGCCGCCCGCGCCGCCGCCTCGACCTCGTCCTGGCTTGCCCCGGCGCGGCCATAGGCGATGTTGTAACGGATGGTGTCGTTGAACAGCACCGTGTCCTGCGGCACCACCCCGATGGCCGCATGAAGGCTCGCCTGCGTCACGTCGCGCACATCCTGCCCGTCGATCCGCAGCGCCCCGCCCGTCACGTCGTAGAACCGGAACAGCAGCCGCCCAATGGTCGACTTGCCCGACCCGGTCGCGCCCACGATGGCCACGCTCTCGCCCGCGCCCGCCCGGATCGTCACGCCCTTCAGGATCACCCGGTCGGGGTCATAGCCAAAGCGCACGTCGTCCAGCACGATCTCGCCGCCCTCGACCCGCAGATCCGCGGCGCCGGGCTTGTCCTGCACCTCCTGCGGCTGTTCCAGCAACTCGAACATGTCGCCCATGTCGATCAGCGCCTGCCGGATCTCGCGATAGACCGTGCCGAGAAAGTTCAGCGGCACGGTGATCTGGATCATGTAGGCGTTGACCATGACGAAATCGCCCACCGTCAGCGCCCCGGCCTGCACGCCCATCGCCGCCAGCACCATGACGCCCACCAGCCCGGCGGTGATGATCACCGCCTGCCCGCCGTTCAGGAAGGCCAGCGAATAGGCCGTCAGCAGCGCCGCCTTCTCATAGGCTGCCATCGCCACGTCATAGCGCGCCGCCTCGCGCTCCTCGGCATCGAAATACTTGACCGTCTCATAGTTCAGCAGACTGTCGATCGCCTTCTGGTTGGCGTCGGTGTCCTGATCGTTCATCTCGCGGCGCAGCTTCACGCGCCATTCGGTCACCTTGAAGGTGAACCAGACATAGATCGCGATCGTCACCGCCACGATGACCAGGTACCAGACCCCGAACAGCCAGGCGAGGATGATCGCCACCAGCGCCAGTTCCAGCACCAGCGGCCCGACGTTGAACACCAGGAAGCGCAGCAGAAAGTCGACGCCCTTCACCCCGCGCTCGATGATCCGGCTCAGCCCGCCGGTCTTGCGGCTGATGTGATAGCGCATCGACAGGTGATGGATGTGGCGGAAGGTCTCCAGCGCCAGCTTGCGCAGCGCCCGCTGCGCCACCGGCGCGAACAGCGCGTCGCGCCATTGCTGCAGCCCGACGTTCAACGCCCGCGCCACGCCATAGGCCACCGTCAGCCCCACCGCGCCCAGCGCCAGCGCCGGCACCCCGTCCTTGGCCAGACTGTCCACCGCCTGCTTGTACAGCACCGGCGTATAGACCGCGATCAGCTTGGCCACCACCAGCAGCGCCAGCGCCACCACCACGCGAATGCGCAGCCCCCGGTCGTCGCTCGGCCAAAGGTAGGGCGACACCTTGTGAAGGATGCTCAGCGCCGAGCGGCGCTCCTGCGAGGTGTCCTTGTCCTTGCCTGTCATCTTGTTTTCCGCGCTGCGCGTCCCTGACATACGGGCGCGCCCGCGGATTTACCAGAGCGCGCCACCACTCAGGGGATCGAGAAGACCTGCCCGGGATAGATCAGATCCGGGTCGCGGATGCTGTCGCGGTTGGCGTCGAACACCCGCACATACAGCACCCCGTCGCCATAGCGCTCGCGCGAGATGGCCCACAGGGTGTCGCCCTTCTGCACCGTCACCGCCCGGATCACCGGCGCCTGGTCGGGCATGTTCTCCTGCGCCGGCGGGTTCAGCACCTCTGGAGATTCGCGCTTGAACGGCGTCTCCAGCCGGCTCACCACCTCGCCGCCCGCGTTCAGCGCGTCCAGCCGCAGGGTGTAGATGCCGGGCTTGATCCCGCTGAGTTCGCCCTTCCACTGGCCGCCTGCATCCGCTCCGATATCGGCCACCGCCTTGTTGTCGAGATAGACCCGTACGGTCGCCTGACCGCCGGCCCGGCCGGCAAGCTGCACCTCGCCCGCCTCGGAATAGCTGATCGTGTCCAGCGCGATCTGCTCCATTGCCTCGGGCCGCTCGGGCGTCGCGGGTTGGATCACCTCCACCCCATCCTTCGTCGCCTTCAGCACCGCAACCGAGGTCGCCACCGGCGTCTGCACCGGCGCGGCGGTCCGCGTTCCCAGCCCCGAGGCCTCACCCCCGGCCGCAGGCGCCTGCGGCGCGCTGGCCTGATCCGAGAGAGTCGGCACCGGAACCCTGGGCCGCGCTTCGGCCACAGTCTCGACGGGTTTCGCAGCATCCGTTGCAGGAGCCTCGGCAGCCTCCACCTTCTCCGCCGGTTTCGCAGGCTCAGCCGTCACCGTGGCGCTCTCGGCCACGGGCTTGACCTCCGACGGTGCCGCCGTTCCCGCATCATCCGAGCCAGCCGTTCCAGCCGCTTTCACAGCCCCGCTCTCCGCCGCCTCGGCAACCTTCGCCACACCGGCCTCCGCCGTTCCGGAAACCTGCGCCGCTGCGCCGTCCGAAGCATCCGCCACCTTCGCCGCATCGGCCTCTGCCACCTGCGAAGCACCCTGGCCAGACGTCCCGGCCTCAGCCGCTTCGGCAACGCGGGTCGCGGTCCCCTCGGCAGTCGCAACAGGCTCAGCCGTGGCAACCGCCTCGGCCTTCGGCTCCGCCACACCCGGCGCAGGCGCGTCAGCGACCTGCGGCGTGGCAGGCGCAGCCGCGTCCGCCACCACGGTCCCTTCGGGCTTGGCCGGCACCGTATCCGCCACCACGGTCCCTTCGGGCTTGGCCGCAGTCCCATCCGCCACAGCCGTCCCGTCCGGCTTGGCCGCAGTCCCATCCGCCACCGTCTCGGTCGAAACCTCGGGCTTTGCGGCCGCCTCCGTCACCGTCCCGGACTCCTCCGCGCTTGCCACCGGATCCGCCGCAGGCGCGGTCGTCTCCGCCTCCGCCACCTTCACATCCGGCTCGGCGACCGGCGCAAGAATGATCTGTTCCTCCGAGGCGACCTTGTCGCCGCCGGTCTCCGACATCATCGACAGCACATGCTGCGCCGTGCCCAGATCCAGCGCCAGCACGGCGGCGAACTTGCCCTGCGCGTCGGCCTTGGCCTCGCCCACCTCGGTGCCGTCCATCAGGAAGACCACCCGCGCGCCCGGCGCGGCGCTGCCCGCGATGACCGCGCTGCCATCGGGCTCCACCCGCACGACATCGAAGGCCGGCGCGGGCGTGGCCACCGGCGGCGCGACCTCGGCCTTCGCCTCGGGCTGCACCTCGGCCTTGGCCTCAGGCTCAGGCTTCGCCGAAGGCTCCACAGTCGCCACCGCCGCCGGCTCCGTGACCACCGCCGGCACCCGTCCGGCATACCACACACCGCCGCCGATCAGGGCCACCGCCCCCACCGCCAAAGCCGCAAGTCCCGTCGTCCCGATGCCGCCGATCTGGCCTGCCATAAGCTATTGTCCCCAGAATGGGCCCGCCCCCCGGGCCGCAGAGTTGAGCTAGTCTAGCAACCGCGCTATCACCGGTCAAAACACCTCTGTGTTTCCCCGAAAAATCGTTGAAAGGCCCGCCCATGTCCGTCAAATCCGTATGTGTCTATTGCGGATCCCGCGCCGGAGCAATGCCGGCCTATGCCCAGGCCGCGCGCACGCTCGGCGCCGCCCTCGCCACCGAAGGCTGGCGGCTGGTCTATGGCGCGGGTGACGTCGGCCTGATGGGCGAGGTTGCCCGCGCCGCGCAGACCGCCGGCGGCGACACCTTCGGGGTCATCCCGGCCCACCTCGTCGCCTGGGAAGTCGGCAAGACCGACCTCACCCGCTATATCGTCACCGAGACGATGCATGAGCGCAAGAAGGTCATGCTGATGAACGCCGATGCGGTCGTGGTCCTGCCCGGCGGCGCCGGCTCGCTCGACGAGCTCTTCGAGGTGCTGACCTGGGCGCAGCTTGGCCTGCACGCCAAACCCATCGTGATCCTGAACGTCGAAGGCTACTGGGATCCGCTCCTGCGCCTGATCGACCATGTGATCGACCAGGGCTTTGCCGATGCCTCGCTCGCCGGGCTGTTCCAGGTCGCAGCCGCCCCCGAAGACACCATCGCGCTCCTCAGGGGCTAGGAACTCTCCGCCGCCCGCGCCACCGCCCGCCGCGCCGCCAGATCCTGGCGCAGCGCCTCCCAGGTGAACAGCGCCAGCGCCAGCCAGATCGCCGGAAAGGCCACCGCGTGCCAGCGGGTGAACGGCTCGCCGAACAGCACCACCGCGCAGAAGAACTGCAGCGTCGGGTTCATGTACAGCATCAGCCCCACCGTCGACATCGCCACGCGGCGGATCGCATAGCTGAACAGGATCAGCGGAGTCGCGGTCATCGGCCCGGCCCCGATCAGCAGCAGCGTATCGGCCATCGACCCGCCGAAATGACCCGCGCCCTCGCGGTAGACGGCAAACAGCAGCAACGCCACCACCGGCATCAGCACCACCACCTCGGCCGTGACCGAGACGACCGGCCCGACGGGCAACCCTTTCTTGAGGATGCCGTACAACCCGAAGGTCACCGCCAGCGACAGCGAGATCCAGGGCAGCACGCCCAGCCCCCAGGTCAGCAGCGCCACCGCCGCCCCGGCCATCGCCACCGCGGCGACCTGCAACCGTGACAGATGCTCACCGTAAAGAAACCGCCCCGCCAGCACCGCCACCAGCGGATAGATGTAATAGCCCAGGCTCAGCTCGGTCACGCGGTCGATCTGGGTCGCATAGATCAGCATGAACCAGTTGACCGAGATCAGCACCGAGGCGGCAACCACGATCGCCACCTGACGCCGCCCCCTCAGCGCGCCCCGCACCTCGCCCAGCCGCCCCTGCACCGCCAGCAGCGCGGCAAAGAAGACCAGCGACCAGATCACCCGATGCGCCATCACCTCGGCCGCCGGCACATGCACCAGCATCTTGTAATAGAGCGGCGAAAACCCCCAGATCAGGAAGGTCCCGACCGTCGCCAGAATACCCTTGGTCGTCCCGGTCATCGCCACCCATCCAGGTCAGTCAAACAAAAACCGCCGGCAACCCCATCGGGCGCCGGCGGCAATCCTTCGTCACACCATAGCGCTCACATGCGCGAGGCGACGTTTTCCCAGTTGACCAGGTTGTCGAGGAAGTTGGTCAGATAGGCCGGCCGCTTGTTGCGGAAGTCGATGTAGTAGGAGTGTTCCCACACATCGCAGCCCAGCAGCGCGGTCTGACCGAAGCACAGGGGGTTCACGCCGTTCTCGGTCTTGGTGACCTTCAGCGACCCGTCCTTGTCCTTGACCAGCCAGGCCCAGCCCGACCCGAATTGCCCGCCGCCAGCGGCGCCGAATTCTTCCTTGAACTTGGCGACCGAGCCAAAGCTGTCGGTGATCGCCTTTTCCAGCTCGCCCGGCATCTTGGTGCCGCCCGGGGCCATCATTTCCCAGAACTGGTTGTGGTTCCAGAGCTGGCTGATGTTGTTGAAGATGCCCGACTGCGCCACGGCGTCCTTCTTGTAGGTGCCGGTGATGATCTCTTCCAGCGACTTGTTTTCCCACTCGGTGCCGGCGATCAGCTTGTTGCCGTTGTCGACATAGGCCTTGTGGTGAATGTCGTGGTGATACTCCAAGGTCTCCTTCGACATGCCGCTCTCGGCCAGGGCGTCGTGTGCATAAGGAAGATCAGGTAGTGAAAAAGCCATGTTGGCCCCCTTCGGTCGGTGGTGAATTTCCCATGACGTAACTGAGCGCGTAAAGCGCCAGCGTCAAGTCACTTAGCGTAAACGCGAGGTATCGGGCCAAGGTTCCGGCGCCGCGCCGCCCGAAGCTGATCTCACTTCTTCGGTTTCACCGGTTTGCATTTGCCCGAGCCGCTGTCTTCGTTGTCATATCCGACCACCACAAGCCTGAGCGTGGCCGTCAGCTACGACTCCCTGAAATTCATCGTATAGATGACGCTGCCGCTCTTGTTGCCCCGGAACGGAAGATGGTCAACGCGCCAGGATAGGCGATAACGTCCAGCGCCGACTTCCGTAAATGGAACTTCCAGCGGTTTCTTGTAGACGTATTTGATCCGGGAATCGTAGACAGTTGCGATCATTTTCGCCTTGTCCAAATCCAGAAATACAGCCTCGGGAATTGTCCGGTTCATCGTGTGCGGCGTGAATGCGCAGAGATAGCTGGTGGCCAGTGCCGGCGTCGCCCCACAGATCAGCGCCAGCCCCGCGGCCATGCCAAACCGGCGCAGGGCCGCCGCCAGACCAGCCCAAGTTCCTTGGCCTTCAGCCGGATTACAGGAAGAAAACTGGCCGTTGACATCGCAATTCAAAGTCCCACGCCCTCATCTGAATTTCCGCAATTCAGACAGGACGTTACCGGCCGATTTCCCGGCTGGCAATCGCAATACGGCAGGAAAATTCTGCAGCGCTCAGAAATAGCCGACTTCGGACCCCTGCGCCGCCGCCACCTTCAGAACGCCAAAGACGTATTCGGCCACCGAACGGAAACAGATCACCCGGAAACTCTCGGCATCCTCCATCCAGTACGCCGCCGCCACCTGCGCGATCCGCGACCGGCGCAGATCGCCCGGTCCGAAGGCCTCGGGCGACAGATCGACCGGCGACAGCTTGGCCAGCACCTCGCGCGCCTTCGGCCCCGACACCCGCAGCAGCGCCCGCGCGTCCGACACATTGACCGCCAGCGCATGGGACTTGCCCAGCGCCTTGGTCATCGCCGCCAGCCGCGCGTCCGTCTCGTCATAGGGGCACAGCACCATCATCTCGTCCGGTGACATCCACAGCGCCGTCCCGCTCTCGCCGAAGGTCGCCTTGCGGATGCCCGGCACCGCACAGCCCGACCCTGCCGTCACCGCCTTGCGCACCGCCGCAAGGCCCATGTCGCCGCGCAGGGTGATCATCCCCGACAGGCCGCAGTCCTCGACCGTCGCGATCCCGTCGAACCGCCGCCCGCCCAGCGCGCTCACCGCCTCAGACATTCTGCTTCTCCCCGTCCTTGTCATAGACCACAGGGTCGACGATCCGGGCCTCGTAAACCTTGCCGTCGGTGCCGGGGAAGGAAATCACCTCACCCATCCGGTCCGGCCCGCGATGAACAAGCCCCATGGCAATCCCCCGGTCCAGCGTCGGCGAATAATAGGTCGAGGTCACGCGCCCCTGCGTGTTCTTCTGCCCGTTCTCGTTCACACCCTCGGCCACCGCATAGGCCCCGTCCGGCAGCACCGATCCGTCCACCGTCTCCAGCCCGACCAGCTTCCAGCGCTCGGGATCGGCCATATGGCTGCGCTCCTGCGCGCGCTTGCCCAGATAGTCGTCCTTCTTCTTCGAGATCGCCCAGCCCAGCCCCAGATCCTGCGGGATCACCGTGCCGTCCGTTTCGTCGCCGATCATGATGAAGCCCTTCTCGGCCCGCAGCACGTGCAGCGTCTCGGTGCCATAGGGCATGATCCCGAATTCCTCGCCCGCCGCCATCAGCGCCTCCCAGAACGCCAGCCCCTGCGAGGCCGGCACGGCGATCTCATAGCTCAGTTCGCCCGAGAAGGAGATGCGGAAAACCCGCGCCTGGAAATTCCCCAGCGCACCTTCCTTCCAGTCCATGAAGGGGAAGGCCTCTTTCGAGACGTCCATGCCCCCGAGCTTCTCCAGCACGGCCCGCGCCTTGGGGCCCACGACGGCGATCTGGGCATACTGCTCGGTCAGGTTGGCGGTGTAGACCTTCCAGTCCCACCACTCGGTCTGCAGCCACTCTTCCATATGCGCATGGATGCGGTCCGCGCCGCCGGTCGTGGTGTGGCAGAGGAACGTCTCCTCATCGATCCGCGCCACCACACCGTCGTCGATCAGGAACCCGTTCTCGTTGCACATCAGCCCATAGCGGCATTTGCCTGGCTTCAGCGTGCTCATCATGTTGGTATAGAGCATGTCCAGGAACCGCCCCGCGTCCGGCCCCTTGACCAGCAGCTTGCCCAGCGTGGAAGCATCAAGCAATCCAACCGCTTGTCGAACGTTCTTCACCTCGCGCGTCACCGCCTGATGCACATCCTCGCCGCTGCGGACATAGGCAAACGGCCGCCGCCAGTGGCCCACCGGCTCCCAATCCGCGCCATGGCTCTCGTGCCAGCCATGCATCGGCGTGCGCCGCAGCGGCTGGAACACCTCGCCCCGCGCCTCGCCGCCGATCGAACCCATCGAGATCGGCGTATAGGGCGGGCGGAACGTGGTCGTTCCCACCACCGGGATCGGCGCACCCAATGCATCAGCAAGCACCGCCAGGCCGTTGATGTTGCTCAATTTCCCCTGATCCGTCGCCATCCCCAGCGTGGTATAGCGCTTGGTGTGCTCGACGCTCTCGTATCCCTCGCGTGCGGCCAGCTGCACGTCCGACACCTTGACGTCGTTCTGGAAATCCAGCCAGGCCTTGGCCCGCAGGCCCACCCGCGCCCGCGCCGGCATCATCCAGACCGGATGCAGCGCATTCTCCTGCACCGGCACCGCGCTCACCGCGCTGGCCTTCTTCAGCTTGAACCCCGCCGCCTGCGCTGCCTGGCGTCCCGCTGCAAAGGCGCTCGCCGCAATCTCGTCCAGCGCCATCTCGCCATTGGCCGATCCCGCCGCCACAGCCATCGCGGTGCCGTCTGCGCCCGTCGGCGCGCGGGCCGCGTCGGGGCGGAACATCGCCCGATCCGCATCCCAGACCAGCTTGCCGCCGCAGTGGCTCCACAGGTGAACCACCGGCGACCAGCCGCCCGACATTGCCACCGCGTCGCAGGCGACCTCTTCCAGCACGCCGCCCGCGCCCTCCTGCGGGCAGATCTGCACCGCCTTGACCCGCTTGCCGCCCGAGATCTTGCCGACCCCCCGGCCGCAGTCGATCCGGATCCCCAGCCGCCGCGCCTCTTCCATCAGCGCGCCGCCGCCGCTCTCGCGCGCATCCAGGATGCGCAGCACATCGACGCCCGCCTGCTTCAGGATGATCGCCGTGCGATAGGCGTCGTCGTTGTTCGTCGCGACCACCAGCCGCTCGCCCACCGCGACACCCCAGTTCACCGCATAGTCCCGCACCGCCGAGGCCAGCATCACCCCGGGCACGTCATTGCCCGCAAAGGCCAGCGGCCGCTCGATTGCGCCCGTCGCCACGACCACCTGCTTCGCGCGGATTCGCCACAGCCGGTGCCGCGGTCCCTTGGCGCCCGGCGTATGGTCGGCAACCCGCTCGTAGCCCAGCACATACCCGTGGTCGTAGAGCCCCGAGACCATGCAGCGCGTGCGCAGGGTCACGTTCGCCAAGCCCTCCAGCTCCTTGACCAGCCGCTCGACAAATCGGTCGACCGGCCAGCCGTCGATCCGCCCGCCATCGACCGGCGCGCGCCCGCCCCAATGCGCGGTCTGCTCCAGCACCAGCACCTTCGCTCCGGTCTGCGCCGCCGCCTTGGCCGCGATCAGCCCGGCAATACCGCCGCCGGCCACGACCACATCGGTATGCACGTGGAAATGCTCGTAGGTATCCGCATCCCGCGCCTTGGGCGCCTGCCCCAGCCCGGCAGACTGGCGGATGAACGGCTCGTAGACATGCTTCCAGAAGCTGCGCGGATGCAAGAACATCTTGTAGTAGAAGCCCGCCGGCAGGAAGCGCGACAGATAGGCGTTCACCTGCCCCACGTCGAACTCCAGCGACGGCCAGTGGTTCTGCGACCGCGCCTTCAGCCCCCCGAACAGCTCGGTCGTCGTCGCCCGCTGGTTCGGCTCGAACCGGCCGCCCTCGCCCATGTTGACCAGCGCGTTCGGCTCTTCCGCCCCGCTCGCCACGATCCCGCGCGGACGATGATACTTGAACGACCGCCCGACCAGCACCTGGTCGTTGGCCAGCAGCGCCGAGGCCAGCGTGTCCCCCGCGAACCCCTGCATCGGCTTGCCGTCAAAGGTGAAATCCAGCTGTGCCGTCCGGTCGATCAGACGGCCCAAAGAGGCCAGGCGCGCACTCATGTCTCGGTCTCGATTCTGTTCGGTTTTATTGTCATCATGCAAAGTCCCGCCAGCGCCAGCCGGGCACAGCGGCGCTGATCTTCTTGCGCAGCTCGGCCGGCGGCTCGGTCACCTGCGCGAAATAGGTGCCGTATACCTCCAGCGTCGCCGTATTGCGCGCCGCGTGGAACCACTTGCCGCAGCCGTAGGAATGTCGCCAGCGCTCAAAATGCACCCCCTTGGGGTTCTCGCGCTGGAACAGGTAGGCCTGGAACTCGGCATCGTCGGACCCTGGGCCAAAGCGCTTGAGATGCGCCTCGCCCCCCGCACTCAGCTCGCTTTCATCGGCCATGACCCCGCAATAGGGGCATTGGAGGATCAGCATCGTCTCATCCTTTGGCAGACAGGGTTGCGACATGGGCCAGCGCCAGCCCGGTCAGGGCCTCGCGAATGGCGCCGTCCTGGAAGGTGTCGGGGTCAAGATCGGCCCAGCCGCCCATAACCCGTATCCCCATCGACATCGGCTGCGCGCCCAGCGCCAGCGCATCGGGCAGACGGTCCTTGCCGACGCGATACATCGCGCCACGGCTGTGCACCGCGCACACCATATGTCCATGAAGCAGGAAACAGATGCCGCCGAACATCTTCTTTTCGGAAAGCCCGGGGAGGATGCCCAGATCGGCCTGCATCGTATCGGCAATCGTCGTGTCATAGGCCATGCGGGACACCTCCCGCCACCGGCCCGTTCAAATTCTTTGTTCTACAAATGAAAACGGGATGGGCCCGAGGCTTACCCATCCCAAACTCGTAAAGATACCAAGAACGTCCGGCGTCAGTTGCCGGTGACTGTGCCCTCGACGGCCTTGCCGCCGGGAAGCTCGATACGGATGTCCGGCTGTTCGGCCGACGGCAGTCCTCCCCCGAAAACGATCCAGCCAACCGCCAGGAGTGCAACAACCACGCCTCCGAGGATGAAGGCAAGTGCGGTGTTTCCACCAGCCGGGGTGCTATGCGTCTGATCCGACATATATTTCTCCATTCATCGTTTCTCAGCGACGAAACGCGGTCGCCCACGAATGGGTTCCCGCGATTTTGAAGAAGATTTGCAAGGATGGTCCCGGATACGCGTGACGGCCGCCCGGCAAGGGACGGCCGTCTTCCTGCGAAGCGGAGTGCTTTAGTTGCCGGCAGGTGCGGCAGGGGTGGTCGGCTCGGCGGTGTCAGCCGGAGCGGCCTGCGGAGCCGGAGCGGTGGTGGTGCTGCCGGTGCCGGCATCGGGCGTGACAGCCACCGGGGCCGTCGTATCCGCCGGAGCGGTGTTTTCGATGGTGACGTTGTTGGTCGTGCCATCGGCCGGAACCGTGGTGACAGCGCTGTCGCCGCCCATGCTGAACAGCCACACGAGAACAAGCAGAGCGACCACGATGCCGCCGATGATGAATGCGCCTGCGCCGTTGCCTTCACGCGTAACGACGCGATCACGTTCGACATAGGTGTTGTGCAGGTCCTGGTTTGCCATGACTTTATCTCCAATCGAGTTGCGATTGCAGTCATAACCAGCAGCCCCCCCGACCAGTTCCGGGCGGTTCCCGAAACCGGCAAATGTCCGCCAACCGGCGCCGGAACAATCGGGAACCGGGGCTCAAACCCGCGAAAGGTCAAGCACTTATATGCGGCACTCGCCTGCATCAGTGCGCCACCCCCGCCGCCACGCTCTCGTCGATGAACCGCCCCTCGCGGAACCGGTCGAGCGAAAACGGCCCGGCCAGGGGCGACCCGCCCGTCGCCATCAGCTCGGCCATCGCCCATCCGGAGCCCGGAATCGCCTTGAACCCGCCGGTGCCCCAGCCGCAGTTGACGAAACACCCCTCCAGCGGCGTTTTCGACAGGATGGGCGAACGGTCGCCCGTCATGTCGACGATCCCGCCCCACTGGCGCAGCATCTTGAGCCGGCTCAGCATCGGAAAGGTCTCGATCAGCGCGCGCACGGTTTCCTCGATGTGATGGAAGCTGCCGCGCTGGGTATAATTGTTGAACCCGTCCGTGCCGCCGCCGATCACCATTTCGCCCTTGTCCGACTGGCTCATGTAGCCGTGCACGGTATTGGCCATCACGACCACATCCATGCAGGGCTTGATCGGCTCGCTCACCAGCGCCTGCAGGGCCAGCGATTCAATCGGCAGGCGGAACCCGGCCATTTCGGCCAGGACGCTCGAATGCCCCGCCACCACGATCCCCAGCTTGCCGCAGTCGATCGGGCCCTTCGTGGTCTCGACACCCCGCACCTGCCCGTTCTCGCTGCGGACGGCCGTCACTTCGCACTGCTGGATGATGTCCATGCCCATTGCCGAACAGGCCCGCGCATAGCCCCAGGCCACCGCGTCATGCCGCGCCGTGCCGCCCCGCGCCTGCCACAGCGCCCCCAGCACCGGATAGCGCGGCCCGTCGATATGGATGATCGGCACCAGCTCCTTCACCCGCTCGGGCCCGATGAACTCGGTCTTCACCCCCTGCAGCGCATTGGCGTGCGCCGTCCGCTTGTAACCGCGCACCTCGTGCTGAGTCTGCGCCAGCATCATCACGCCCCGGGGCGAGAACATGACGTTGTAATTCAGATCCTGGCTCAGCGTCTCATACAGCGACCGCGCCTTCTCGTAGATCGCCGCGGAAGGGTCCTGCAGATAGTTCGACCGGATGATCGTGGTGTTGCGTCCGGTGTTGCCGCCGCCCAGCCACCCCTTCTCGATCACCGCCACATCGGTGATCCCGTAGTTCTTGCCCAGGTAGTAGGCCGTCGCCAGCCCGTGCCCGCCCGCGCCCACGATCACCACCTGATAGCGCCGCCGCGGCTCGGGGCTGCGCCAGGCGCGTTCCCATCCGGCATGGTGGCGCAGGGCCTCGCGTGCAACGGCGAATACGGAATAGCGCTTCATCTCTTCGGCCCCCATGCGTGGAATCGCATCATTTTACCTGCCCCCTGCTTCTGCGCGACATGGCCAAAAAGAGGATACCCACCGCGGCATTTCCAACCACATTTGCGACATGGCGCGCTTTTGCCGCGCCTCACTGCCGGCCCTCTCGCAGCCTCGTGAAACATTGGCCCTTTTGTCGCCGCCCCCAGCCGGTTATCTGGACAAAACCGTGAGAGCGCCATGACCTTCTGGATAATAGCCCTGTTGATCGCCCTGGCCACCGCCGGCCTGCCGGCGCTGGTGATGCTGCGCACGCGCTCCACCGTGGAAGGCCCCGCCGCCTTCGATCTCGCCGTCTACCGCGGCCAGCTGGCCGAGATCGACCGCGACCTCGCCCGCGGCGTCATCGGCCCCGAGGATGCCGACCGCGTGCGCGCCGAGATCGGCCGCCGCGTGCTCGCCGCCGACGCCGAAAGCCAGGCCGCCACGACGGCGGCGGCCCCGAAGGTCACCCCGCTCCTTGCCGTCGCCCTGCTGGTGGCGATCGTCACCGGCAGCATCGCGCTCTACAGCCGCCTCGGGGTGCCGGGCTATCCCGACCTCGCGCTCAAGGCCCGCATCGCCGCCGCCGAGACCCTGCGCCAGACCCGCCCCGACCAGGCCGCCGCCGAGGCGCAGGCGCCCGCCGCGCCGCCGGTGAACCTCGGGAAGGAATATCTCGACCTCGTGCAAAAGCTGCGCGACACCGTCGCCGCCCGCCCCGACGATCTCGACGGTCAGGCCCTGCTCGCCCGGCACGAGGCCGCCACCGGCCGCATGACCGCCGCCTATCAGGCCCAGCGGAAGGTGATCGCGCTCAAGGGCGACGCCGCCACCGCCGAAGATTACGCCCTGCTCGCCGACATGCTGATCCTCGCCGCCGGCGGCTATGTCTCGCCCGAGGCGGAACAGGCGCTCGACGCCGCCCTCGGCCGCGACCGCTCCAACGGCATCGCCCGCTATTACACCGGGCTGATGATGGCCCAGACCGGCCGCCCCGACGTCGCCGTGCGCATCTGGAGCCAGCTGCTGACCGACAGCACCCCCGATGCGCCCTGGGTCGCCCCGATCCGCGCCGAGATCGCCGAGGCCGCCGCCCGCGCCGGCATCGACTTCTCGCCCCTGCCGCCGCTGCCGACCGTCCCAACCGGTCCCGGCCCCACGGCCGAAGACGTCCGCAACGCCGCCGGCATGGACGCCGGCGACCGGCAGCAGATGATCGAAGGCATGGTCCAGGGCCTTGCCGACCGCCTCGCCCGCGACGGCGGTCCGCCCGAGGACTGGGCCAAACTGATCAACGCCCTCGGCGTCCTCGGCCAGACCGACCGCGCCCGCGCCATCGCGGCCGAGGCGCGCACTGCCTTTGCCGCCGACCCCGCCGCGCTGGCCCGGATCGAGGACGCCGCCCGCGCCGCGGGAGTCAACGAGTGATCCACACCGTCTTCGAGGACTTCGCCGCCGCCCTGCCCCCCCGCCGCGCCCTGATCGGGCTCGACTTCGGCGAAAAGACAATCGGCGTCGCCGTCTCCGACCTCGCGACCCGCGTCGCCAGCCCGCTCGAAACGATCCGCCGCAAGAAGTTCACGCTGGACGCCGCCCGCCTCTCCGAAATCGTTCAGGGCCGCGCCATCGGCGGCATCGTCCTCGGCCTGCCGCTCAACATGGACGGCTCCGAAGGCCCCCGCTGCCAGAAGACCCGCGCCTTCGCCCGCAACCTCTCGGGCCTGATCGACCTGCCCATCGGCTTCTGGGACGAACGCCTCAGCACCGTGGCCGCCGAACGCGCCCTGCTCGAGGCCGACACCTCCCGCAAACGCCGCGCCGAGGTGATCGACCACGTGGCGGCCGGGTATATCCTTCAGGGCGCGCTGGACCGGCTGCACCACCTCCGCGCCTGACCCGGCGCGCGCCGGCGCTAAGACGCGCCCCTCTCCCCTTGGGGAAAGGGGAACCTGAGTAGGACCTGTCCGCTACTCCGGAACGCTCTCCCCGCTGCCGCCCAGCTCCGACGGGAAATCCTTCAACTTGGGCAGCCCGTCCTTCATCGGCAGCACGGTCTCGGCATAATTGACATGCACGCCCGGCGCGAAGGTGATGGTTGGGATCGTCGCGGCATAGACGTCCATCAGGCCCCAATGCGGGTGATAGGTCATTACATGCCCGCCGCGCTGGGTGCAGAATTGCCGGTCGCTGCGTTCGGTCTTCTTGAAATGCCCAAGCTGCGCCTGCCCCTTTGTCACGTGCACGTTTTCGTTCTTGAACAGGGTAAACGCGTTCACCGGGCCTGCCGACCACGAGCGGCAGGAGTCGCAATGACAATAGCCCATGGCCTCGGGCTGGCCCGTGACCTCAATCTCGACCGATCCGCAGAAACAGCTGCCTTTTGTCGTATCGGACATACTCCACTCTCCCTCGCGCGGCGGCCGGGCATTGCGCCCGGCCATCATGGCGCTGAAGGATCCTAGCATCATTGATGCAATATTCGGAATATTTTCGCGGCCTGACCACGGCAGGCGCCCCGCGACCGGAGGGTGTCGCTTCCGGACAGGTTGACGTGAGCGCCGGCGCCTATATCTGTCGTGCGATCCATCAGGGCAGGACGTGATGACCGATCCAATCTGGAAACGTGACGAGATCGAGTCGCCCTGCGTGCGGGTCTGCCTGATCCACCCCGAGGCACGGCTCTGCGTCGGCTGCTACCGCACCACCGACGAGATCGCCCGCTGGTCCCGCATGACGCCGGAGGAACGCCGCACCGTCATGGCCGACCTCCCCGCCCGCGCCCCCCGCCTCACCCGCCGCCGCGGCGGCCGCGCCGCAAGGATCGCCGACACGTAGGGTGGGCAATCTGCCCACCAATCCCGGCACCGTAAGGTAGGCAATCTGCCCACCATGACCCCGCACCCCGTAGGGTGGGCAATCTGCCCACCAAAACCTACCCCCAGAACGCCTTCCGCAACATGTTCACCGCCACCAGCGTCAGGAACAGCGCAAAGACCCGCTTCAAAGGCTTCGGGTCCATCGCATGGGCCAGCCTGACCCCCAGGGGCGCCGTGATCAGCGTCATCGCGATCACCACCAGGAAGGCCACCAGGTTCACCGCCCCCACCGTCAGCGGCGGCCGTGACGCCGGGTCGATCGGCAGCAGCAGGAACCCGATCACCGAAGGCACCGCGATGATCACCCCGAACCCGGCGGCGGTCGCCACCGCCCGGTGGATCGGCGTGTTGAACAGGCTCATCAGCGGCACGCCGAAGCTGCCCCCGCCGATCCCCATCAGCACCGACAGGAAGCCGACCAGCGGCGACAGCACCGCCCGCAGGATCCCCTTGGGCATCGCCTCGCCCAGCCGCCATTCCTGCCGGCCCAGGCCGAGATAGGCGCCGATCACCAGCGCCAGCACGCCGAAGATGCCCTGCAAGGTGGCCGAGCGCAGCGACGAGGCCACCAGCACCCCCAGCACCGCGCCCGCCACGATCCCCGGCCACCAGCCGCGCAGGATCTCCCAGTCGACCGCCCCCTTGCGGTTGTGGCTCGCGACCGAGCGCAGCGAGGTCACGATGATCGTCGCCAGCGAGGTCGCCAGACACATCTGCATCAGCTGCGGCCCGTCATAGCCCAGCGTCTGGAAGGCATAGAAAAAGGCCGGCACCAGCACGATGCCGCCCCCGACCCCCAGCAGCCCGGCCAGCACCCCGGCCACCGCGCCGATCACCATCAGCAGAACCAGCATCTCGGCCAGCAGTATCGGATCAGGCATCGGCGCACTCCCTTGGCGTTTGCGCCGACTTAGACCGAAAAAGCCCCCCCGCCACAAGAGCGCTCGCCATCTTGGCAGCGCCGCACCCGCCCTCTATGGTCGCGCGGTTTCCGTGCCCCTGCCCACAGAAGAGAATCGAATGCTGCGCACTGCTCTGGTGCTGGGCCTGCTCGCGCTGGTCGGCCCCTTCGCCATCGACATGTATCTGCCGGCCATGCCCGGCATCGCCACCGCCTTCGGCACCTCGGAAACCGCGGTGCAGGCAACGCTGACCGCCTATTTCATCGCCTTCGGGGCGGCGCAGCTGGTCTACGGCCCGCTGGCCGACCGCTTCGGCCGCCGCCCGCCGGTCTTCCTCGGCCTTGCCATCTTCATCGCGGGCTCCGCCGGGGCGGCGCTGGCCGGCAGCATCGAGTCGCTGATCGCCTGGCGCACGCTCCAGGGCCTTGGCGGTGCCGCGCTGATGGTGGTGCCCCGCGCCATCGTGCGCGACCTCTACACCGGCCCGCAGGCCACCCGGCTGATGGCGATGATCATGCTGGTGATCTCCGTCTCGCCCATGCTCGCGCCGCTCGCCGGCAGCGCGGTGATCGCCTTTGCCGGCTGGCGCACCATCTTCGCCGTGCTCACCGCCGCCGGCCTGCTCTCGCTCCTCGTCACGGCCCTCGCCCAGCCCGAGACGCTGCCCCCCACCCGCCGCCTGCCGATCAACGCCAGGGCGCTCGCGCGCGGTGCCCGCCAGTTGCTCGGCGATCCCGGCTTCATGGGGCTGACGCTGGTCGGCGGCTTCGGCATGGCCAGCTTCTTCGTCTTCCTCGCCTCCGCCCCCTTCGTCTATGTCCGCCAGTTCGGCCTCTCGCCGACCGGCTTCTCGCTGGCCTTCGCGATCAACGCCATCGGCTTCTTCTCGGCCTCGCAGGCCGCTGGCTATCTGGGCGACAGGATGGGGATGCGCAGCCTGGTGCGCCGCGGCACTGCCGGGTTCACGCTCTGCACGCTGGTGCTCTTCGCGCTGGCGCTGGCCGGGGCAGCCACGCTGCCGGTCATCGTCGCGGGGCTGTTCTGCGCCAATCTCTGCCTCGGCGTGGTGATCCCCACGGCGATGGTGCTCGCACTCGACGACCATGGCGAGAACGCGGGCCTCGCTGCCTCGCTCGGCGGCACGCTTCAGATGCTGGCCGGCGGGGTCATGATCCTCGCCGCCGGCCCCTTCTTCGACGGCACCGCCCTGCCCATGCTGGGCGCGATCGCGGTCTGCGGCCTCGCGGCGCTGGGGCTGACCGCCGCCATGCTGCCCCGCGCCCGGATCGCCTGAGCTTTCAGCCCACCGGCGCCGCCGTCACCGCCTCCAGCGCCTCTTCCACCAGCGCGACGCCGGCGCCGGGCCGCGATGCACGCTCGGAGAGAATCCGCCGCCAGCTCCGCGCCCCGGGGCGGCCGGTGAACAGGCCCAGCATGTGCCGCGTCACCTGATGCAGCTTGCCGCCCGCCTCCAGATGCGCCGCGATATAGGGCAGCATGGCCCGCGCCGCCGCCTCGGCCTCCACCACCCGGCCGGTGCCGAAGATCTCCGGATCCACCCCGCCCAGCACCGTGCCCGGATCGTGATAGGCCGCGCGCCCGATCATCACCCCGTCCAGCCCCGCCTCCAGGAACGCCCGCGCCTGCGCCAGCGAGGTCACCCCGCCGTTCACCGACAGATGCAGGTCGGGAAACCGGTCCTTCATCCGCAGCACCAGCGGATAGTCCAGCGGCGGGATGTCCCGGTTCTCCTTCGGGCTCAGCCCCTGCAACCACGCCTTGCGCGCATGTATGGTGAACCGCCCGCAGCCCGCATCGCGCAGCCGCGCGAGAAAGTCGGGCAGCACCGCCTCCGGGTCCTGATCGTCCACGCCAATGCGACACTTGACCGTCACTTCCGCCTTCACCGCCCCGCGCATCGCCGTGACGCAGTCGGCCACCACCGCGGGCCGCTCCATCAGTACCGCGCCGAAACAGCCCGCCTGCACCCGGTCCGAGGGGCAGCCGACGTTGAGGTTGATCTCGCCATACCCCGCCGCCTCGCCAATCGCCGCCGCCTCGGCCAGCTCCCCCGGATCCGACCCGCCCAGCTGCAACGCCACCGGATGCTCCTCGGGGCTGTGATCCAGAAGATGCACCGCCCCACCCCGCACCAGCGCCGCCGAGGTCACCATCTCGGTATAAAGCAACGCCTCCCGGCTCAACTGCCGGTGCAGATAGCGGCAATGGCGGTCGGTCCAATCCATCATGGGCGCAACGGACAGACGCGCGGCTCTGCGGATTGCCGATCCCCCTCGTTGTCCGGTCTCTGTTCGCATCGTCACCTGACCGCTCTTCCTCAGTTCCGGGCCTTTTGCCCCCGTTCTTCCTTGGGGCGCAACCAAATGTTGCATCGAACGCGCGCGCCCGGAAGCGCACCGGAAACCTGTCGCCCTTGTAAGACGTCCGACAATCACGCTGCAAACCGGCGGTCGTGATTGTCTGCATTGCAATGACGCGGGCCGTCGCTTCCCGGCGGTCACAATCGGCCGCCCCGCCGGAACTTCTGAAAGGATACACCAATGAGACCTCCCCTGCTCTCCCTCGTGACGGCGCTCTCCCTTGCATCGCCCGCCTTCGCGGCGACGCAAGCCTTGGACTGCCCCGAACCTGCACCGGTTTTCGCCAAGGCCGATGCCAAGACCTTCGACCTCTCGAAACTGGCCCAGACGGTGGGCACCGCCAAACTCGACGACACATCGCTCTACAAGGCCGCGGAACATATCTGCTCCGACTTTCCCGGTGCCCGGAACGCAGTGATCACGACCTACTGCACCTGTCTCAACATCGACGTGCCGGCCGACAAGCGAAGCGAGTCGGACGTAAGCGCCTTTGAATAGCTGGTCTATGACGCGGTGTTCGGGGGCGCCCCGCCAAAGGGCTATCCGCGCCAGCAGTGGCTCCTGGGAAACCAGACATCCGCACCGCCCGTCCCCGGCCCGTCACCCCAGGTGGCGGGTTTTCTATTTGGCAGAACAGCTTGGCGAACCTGTCTTCTTTGTAAGGTTGCGGAAAAGCTCGCGCAGGCTTGCCGTCCTAGATGTTCCTCAACGACATGAAGCGTTGCTTGAAGGAACTCAGACCATGGCCCTCACCGAATTGAATGCACTGGTCCTGCAGGGTGGCGGGGCCCTTGGGGCCTACCAGGCCGGGGCCTATTGCGAACTCAGGGCCGCCGGCTTCTCCTTCGACTGGGTGGCCGGCATCTCGATCGGCGCGATCAACGCCGCCCTCATCTGCGGTAACAGCGAAGAGAACCGCATCCCCGCGCTTAATGCCTTCTGGGACAGGATCACCGCCACGCTCCCGCAGGTTTCCCTCTTCGGCAGCCTGGCAGGACGCAAGGCCTTTTCCGAACTCGCCGCCGACTGGGTGATGATGGCCGGCGCCCCGGGTTTCTTCCGGCCCCGCCTCCCCGGCGCCTTCTGGCCCTTCGGCGCGCATCAGGTGCTCAGCTTCTACGACACCTCCCCGCTGGTCGAGACACTGACCGAACTGGTCGATTTCGACCTGCTCAACGACAAGGGTCCGCGCCTCAGCGTCGGGGCCACCGATGTCGAAACCGGCAACTTCGTCTATTTCGACTCGCGCACCATGCGGATCGACGTGCGCCACATCATGGCCAGCGGCGCCCTGCCCCCGGGCTTTCCCCCGGTCGAGATCGACGGACGCTGCTACTGGGACGGAGGCCTCGTGTCGAACACGCCGCTGCAATACATCATGGAACACCCCGAGGGCGACCAGCCGCTCTGCATCCTTCAGATCGACCTCTTCAACGCGCGCGGCAGCATACCGGCCGACGTGCTGGAGGTGCAGCAGCGCGAGAAGGACATCCGCTATTCCAGCCGGACCCGGCTGACCACCGACCGCTACCGCGAACTGCACGCGCTCCAGGCCGCGGCCGAGCGGCTTGCCGCCAAACTGCCCACCAAGCTGAAGGATGACGAAGACCTCGCGCTCCTGCGCGCCGCCGGCCCCGCCTGCCCGGTGACGCTGGTCCACCTGATCCACCGCAAGGAAGGCTTCGAAGGCACCGGCAAGGATTACGAATTCTCCCGCCAGTCGATGTCCGACCACTGGGCCGCAGGCCGCAAGGACGTCTCCCGCACACTCACCCACCCCACATGGAAATCCCGCGTAGTCGGCGCCGACGGCCTGCAGGTCTTCGATCTTTCGGCACACGGAAAATAAGGAGCTTCGCCATGAACAGATCCGACCTCATCGCCACCGCCTTCGCCATGCCGGTCACCAGCCCGTCCTACCCCAAGGGTCCGTACAAGTTCGTGAACCGCGAATTCCTGACGATCACTTATCGCACCGACATGGAGGCGCTGCGCCGCGTCGTGCCCGAGCCCCTGGAAATTCCCGAACCGCTGGTGAAATACGAATTCATCCGGATGCCCGACTCAACCGGTTTCGGCAACTATACCGAAAGCGGACAGGTGATCCCGGTCACGCTCGACGGTGTGGCCGGCGGCTTCGTCCACTCGATGTTCCTCAACGACGATGCCCCCATCGCCGGAGGACGCGAGATCTGGGGCTTTCCCAAGAAACTCGCCGACCCCGCGCTGCGCGTCGAGAAGGACACGCTGGTCGGCACGCTCGATGTCGGCTCGGTCCGGGTCGCGACCGGGACGATGGGCTACAAGCACCGCGAGCTCGATCACGCCTCGGTGCTCAAGGAGTTCGATGCGCCGAACTTCATGCTGAAGGTCATCCCCCACGTCGATTGCACGCCGCGCATCTGCGAACTGGTCCGCTACTACACGATCGACGTGACCCTGAAAGGCGCCTGGGAAGGCCCGGCCGGGCTCGAGCTGCATTACCATGCGCTCGCGCCCGTGGCCGAGTTCCCGGTGCGCGAAGTCGTATCCGCCATGCACCTGCTGACCGACCTGACCCTCGGTCTCGGCGAGGTCGTGCACGACTACCTCGCCTGACCCCTCAACCCATTCTCAAGAAGGAGACAAGACCATGAACCTCAAGGACAAAGTCTGCATCATCACCGGCGCCGCCAGCGGCATCGGCCACGGCATCGCCAAACGCTATGTCGCCGACGGCGCCTGGGTCGTCATCGCCGACCTGAAACTCGACGACGCGCAGAACACCGCCGACGAACTGACGGCCCAGGGCCCCGGCAAGGCCATGGCCGTCGAAATGAACGTCACCGACGAAAAGCAGGTCAACGCCGGCATCGCCAAAGTCATCGAGACATGGGGCAGGATCGACGTGCTGGTCTCCAATGCCGGCATCCAGATCGTCCACCCGATCGAGGATTTCCCCTACGACGAATGGAAGAAACTGCTGTCGATCCACCTCGACGGCGCCTTCCTGACCTCCAAGGCCGTGATGCCCCACATGCAGAAGGCCGGGTCCGGCTCGATCATCTTCATCGGCTCGGTCCACTCCAAGGAAGCGAGCCCGCTCAAATCCGCCTATGTCACTGCGAAACACGGGCTTCTGGGCCTCTCCCGCGTGATCTCGAAGGAAGGGGCCAAGCATGGCATCCGCGCCAACGTGATCTGCCCGGGCTTCGTCAAGACGCCACTGGTGGAAAAGCAGATCCCCGAACAGGCGCGCGACCTCGGCATCTCGGAAGAGGAGGTGGTGAACAAGGTGATGCTGGGCGAAACGGTGGACCAGGAATTCACCACCATCGAGGACGTGGCCGAGGTGGCCCATGTCTTCGCCGCCTTCCCCACCAACGCGCTCACCGGTCAGTCGCTGGTCGTCAGCCACGGCTGGTACATGAACTGACCCCATCGGCAAAAGGAACAGAGCCATGGACAGCCATTCCCTCCACGACCGTCTCGAAGCGCTCGGGCAAAAGATTGCCGCCGCCGAAGCAAAACTGCGGGACCGCGCGCCCCATGGCGCCGCGCAGCTGACCGCTCAGGAGCTCAAGACGAGCTACCAGCGCCTGCAGGCGCGCTTGAACCGCGAGATCGCCGACACCGAGGCCCAGGGCCACCACGTCACCGATCTCGAACGCTCGGTGCGGCAGTGGATCGACAGCCTCGACGCCTTCCACACCGCAACCGAATGACACCCCAACACGCAGGATAAAGGACACCATCATGTCAGAACTGATCGTCATCGGATACGACACCCCCGAAAAGGCCGAAGAGGCCCGCGCCGACCTGATGAAAATGGCCCGGGAATAACTGGTCGAAGTGGCCGACGCGGTTGTCGCCGTCGCCGACAAGGACGGAAACGTCAAGCTCAACCAGATGGTCAACCTCTGGACCGTCGGCGCCACCGGCGGGGCCTTCTGGGGCCTCCTCGTGGGCATGCTCTTCTTTCAACCCGCTGCTCGGTGCCGCCGTCGGCGCAGGGGCCGGGGCGCTTTCAGCCTCCCGGCCCTGGCACCATCGCCGCGGTCCAGCTTATACCCTCGGCCGCATCGCCCCACTCCCCGGCAAACCCCGGCGCCGCAGTCACAGCGGACCCTTGCACCGATCCTCCTCAATCCCGGCTGAGATTTTCTCACGTCGCATCCCCGCGCGACTCGACCCATAGTGCGCGCGCAACCAACCGGAGAAGACAGATGCAGATCGGCGACCCCGTTACACCCCAGATCGAAGCCCGCGCCCGCGACAGTTTCGCCCGGCAGGGTCTGATGACCTATCTGGGCGCCGAAATCGCCGAGGTCCGCGCCGGCCTCGTCACCCTGCGCCTGCCCTACCGGGCCGAGCTGACCCAGCAGCACGGCTTCTTCCACGCCGGCGGCACCTCGGCCATCGCCGACAGCGCGGGCGGCTATGCCGGTTTCACGATGTTCCCCGAAGGCAGCTCCGTGCTCACCGTCGAATTCAAGATCAACCTGATCAGCCCGGCACAGGGCGAATTCCTCGAAGCGACCGGCCGCGTCATCAAGACCGGCCGCACCCTGACGATCTGCCAGCTCGACGTCTGGGGCGTGACCGGCGACAGGCGCAAGCATGTCGCCGCCGGCATGCAGACCCTGATCTGCCTGCACGACACCCCCGACGCGCCCCCCGCCTAGAACAGCTCGCCGCGCCGGATCACCAGCCGCAAGGGTTCCAGCGGCAGGGTATTGCGGTCCAGATCCAGCGCGCGCAGGGCCGCATCGCTCCTGCGGTAGAAGGCGCGAAACCGGCGCGGCAGGCGGCAGCCCGCTCGCCGGCCCACGCCCCATTTCCACAAACGCACGCGCATCCCTGACCCTCCTTCACCGGGTCAACCATGCGGCCGCATCGCACAAAGCCAAATCGCGCATCTCTCAGGAAAGGCTGAGAAAAATTCCGCCGACCGCGCACAGCGGATTTCTCAGCCGTGCCGCAGCTTTCCTCATTTGCCGCGCCGCGCGCCGCGCGGGACAGTCGCATCGCAACCGGGCCACTTCGGCCCCCTGACCGCGATACCACCCGATGACCCACTCCCCCACCCGCGCCAATGACGCCAACCACTACCTCTGGGGCGAGGCTTGCGACGGCTGGCGCCTGACCGACCACCCCGACCTCGCCCTGCGCGAGGAACGGCTGCCCCCCGGCACCGCCGAGGCCCCGCATTTTCACATCCGGTCGCGCCAGATCTTCTACGTCCTCGCCGGCGTGCTCAGCATCGACCTACCCGGCCGCACCCTGATCGCGACCCCGGGCGAGGCGGTCGAGATCTCGCCCGGCCTGCCGCATCTGGTCGCCAACCGCGGCACCGACGACCTCCGCCTGCTGCTCGTCTCCGCCCCGGACACGGCGGTCGACCGTCACCCCGCGCCGGCCCCGCTGCCATGACACAGACGCTCCCCCTCGCACGGCTGATCGGCCTCGCCCTGCCCTTCACCGCCGCCTATCTGCTCTCCGAGCTGATCCGCAACATCAACGCCGTCCTCGCCCCGGCCCTGCGCGCCGACTTCGGCCTCACGCCCTCGGCGCTCGGCCTGATGACCGCCGCCTTCCTCGCCGCGCTGGCCGGGGCGCAGCTGGTCGTCGGCCCCGCGCTCGACCGCTTCGGCCCGCGCCGCGTCCTGCTCGCCACGCTCGGCCTCGCCGTTCTGGGCGCCTTGCTCTTCGCCCTGGCGCAAAGCCCCGCGATGCTCGTCCTCGCCCGCTTCCTGATCGGCCTCGGCCTCTCGGCCTGCTGGACCGGAGCCTACAAGGCCAACACCCTCTGGTGGCCGCGCGAGCGCCTGCCGCTGGTCAACGCGCTGACCATCGCCGTCGCCGGGCTCGGGGCGCTCGCCGCCACCGCCCCCGCCGAATGGCTGCTGGGCCTGATCGGCTGGCGCGCCATGTTCCTCGCCCTCGCCGCCCTCGCCGCCGGTGTCGCGCTCTGGATTGCCGTCGCCGTGCCCGCCACGGTCGGCACCACAGGCCCCCAGGCGACGACACGCGTCTTCCTCCACCCCGCCGTCCGCGCCATCCTGCCCGCCTCGGCGCTCTGTCAGGGCGCGTGGATCGCCTATCAGGGCCTCTGGGCCGGCGTCTGGCTGCGCGAGGCGCTGGGCCTCCCGCCCGAGCGCGCCGCCGCCATCCTGATGGGCCTCGCCCTCGCCGTCATCCTCGGCCAGTTCGCCTTCGGCCTGCTCGCCGACCGCCTCGCCCGCGACGACCGCCGCCTCTACCGGCTGACATTCGTCCTGACCGCCGCCTTCATCGCCGCCCAGTTCGCCCTCGCCCTAGGCGCGGCCCCGGCGCAAGGCCCGCTCTGGGCGCTCTACGGCCTCTTCACCGCAGGCCCGATCCTGTCCTACGCCCTGCTCGTCCGCCTGCTGCCGCCCGCTGTCTCGGGCCGCGCCATCGCCCTGCTCAACCTCGGCGCACTGCTTTCCGGCGTCCTGCTGCAAGGCGGCCTCGGCACCGTCATCGAGGCGCTCCAGGCCCGCGGCTGGCCGCCCGCCCAGGCCCAGACGGCACCCTTCCTCGCCATCGCCGTGCTGCAGGCCGCAGCCCTGCTCAACATGGGACTGCGCCGCCCGGCCACCCTCTGATCCTGCCATCCAAAAGGAGACCCCGGATGCCCCTCACCCTGCCCCGCGCGCTGCTCGCCCTGCCGCTCGCCGTCCTGCCCTGCGCCACCCTAGCCCTCGAGCTCGACGCCCCCGGACTGCGCGACGGCGGCCCCATCCCCATGGCCCATGTCAACGCCACGATGGGCTGCACCGGCCTCAACATCTCGCCCGCCCTGACATGGACCAACCCGCCCGCGGGCACGCAAAGCTTTGCCGTCTCGATCCACGATCCCGACGCGCCCACCGGCAGCGGCTGGTGGCACTGGGTGGTCTTCGACATCCCCGCCACGACCCGCGCGCTGGCCGCAGGCGAATCCGGCCACCTGAGTGCGCCGGCCCTCGAATCCCGCACCGATTTCGGCACCCCCGGCTATGGCGGCCCCTGCCCGCCGCAGGGCGCCGCCCCGCACCGCTACATCATCCGCATCCACGCGCTCGACGTGCCAACCTTGGGCCTCGATGCCGAGGCCATGCCCGCCCTCGTCGGCTATTTGGTCAACGCCCACAGCCTCGGCAGCGCCAGCCTGACCGCGCTCTATGGCCGCTGAGGGACACGATGAAAAAGCACATCCTCCAGATCGACGTCTTCTCCGACACCCCGCTGCTCGGCAATCCGGCGGCGGTGGTCTATGACGCCGACGACCTCCCCGGCGACACCATGCAGCGCATCGCGCGCGAGATGAACCTCTCGGAAACCGTCTTCCTGCTGCGCCCGACCCGCCAGGCCGACTACCGCGCCCGCATCTTCACGCCGCTGAACGAACTGCCCTTCGCCGGGCACCCCACCATCGCCGCCGCCCACGCCGTCTGCGCAAGGATGGAGCGGCAGCCGAGACACCTGATCCAGGAATGTGGGCTCGGGCTGGTGCCGATCCGCATCGCCGAAGGCCGCTACACCATGACCCGGGCGACCCCCACCTTCCGCCCGGCAGACGTCTCCAAGGCCGACCTCGCCCACGCACTGGCGCTGCCGCCCGAGGCCCTGGCCGACAGCCCGCACGAGACCGTCTCGACCGGCGCACCCTGGCTCCTGCTCGAACTGCGCGACACCGCCGCCCTGCAGACACTCCGCCCCGACCTCGCCCAGATCGAAAGGCTCTCCCGCACCGCCGGTGCGGCGGGCCTCACAGTCTTCGCCGACCTCGGCCCCGGCGCCTCCCCCCGCCTGCGCGTGCGCACCTTCGCCCCCGGCGAAGGCGTGGCCGAGGATCCGGTCTGCGGCTCCGGCAACGGCGCCATCGCCGCCTGGATCGCCACCCACCGCGACCGCACCTTCTCCGGCGCCTATATTGCCGAACAGGGGGTCGAGATCGGCCGGCGCGGGCTGGCCCACGCCGCCTGGCGCGCCCGGCCCGAGGGGCTCGAAATCTCCGTCGGCGGCGCCGCCTGCACGCTGCTGACCGGCGAAATCGACCTCACCGGCCTGCTCTAACCCGCGCCGATCCGGTCCAGCACGAAGGCAACCCGGTCCTCGACCGGGGCCAGCGGCAGCTCGACCATCCGATACCCCGCCCCGCGATAGGCCCGCACCATCGCCGCCGCCGTGGCCTCGGCCTCGTCAAAGCTCTGCCCCCGCTCCGCATCCTGCGCGAAAATTTCGCGCCAGGGCGGCGCGAGGAAGATCACGCCGTCATAGCGGAAGACCTCCGCCGCCGCGTGCACATGATCCGGCGCGCCGCCGCGATACAGCTCCAGATAGCCGATCACATCCGGGATCCCCCGGTCGAACAGCACCGGCCCGTCCACGACCTGCGCCGCCTGCCACGACCGCATCTCCCAGCCCAGCATCAGCTCGGCGAACAGGCCCCGGTCCGCGCCGTGCCACCCCGGCCCGCCGATCCGCAGCTGGTCGCGGATGATCGCGCGCCCCGCCTCCGGCATCGCCGCGACACCACGCGCCGCCAGAGCCTCGATCAGCGTCGTCTTGCCCGCCCCCGGCCCACCGGTGATCACATGAAACCGCGCGCTCATGCCACCACCCGGCCGGGCGCGCCCTCGGCCAGCCGCCCCGCCAGCAGCCACTCCGCCGCCAGCGGCCAGAGCGTCTCTGCGAACCGGGTGTGAAAGAACGCGAAATGCCCGATCTCCGCCGCACCGATATCGCCGGGCGCAATCCGCAGATGGGTCCGCGCCGCGTTGCGGTAATAGCCCAGCAGCCGCCCCGTCGCCGCCTCGGTTCCGAAGGGATCGTCGCTCAGCCCGATGGCCAGCAGCCGCGCCCGCGTCGCCCCATGCCGCGCGCCCAGATCCGCGGCGCTCAGGCCCGAACGGACGCTGGTCTCGAACCGCGGCCCCATCCGCGTCCAGTCCCGCACCACCCCCGCCGGCACATCCTCCAGCCAGCCGAACCGCTCGCCCGGAAAATACCCGCACAGACGCGTCACCGCCGGCATGAACAGATGCCACTTCAGATACATCCCCAGCCGCCGCTCCGGCACGTAATCGCGCCAATAGGCGAACTGCGCGCCCACCGTCACGATCCGCTCCAGCCGTGCGGAACTCGGCGCCAGCCCCACCGCGAAGCCGCCGATCGAATGGCCCACCGCCGTCAGCATCCGGCCGGGCCAGCGGTCGGAGGCATAGGCCAGCACCGCCTCGGCATCCAGCGCGCCCCAGTCGATCCATCCCGCCGCCAGCGCGCGCGGATGGCGCGACCGCGACTCGCCAATCCCGCGATAATCGAAGGTCAGCACCGTCGCGCCCCGCCCGGCCAGCCAGGCCGCAAACCGCGCGTAATAGCGCGCGCGCACGGCCGTTGCCGCATGGATCACCACCACAGGCCCATCCCCCGCGCCCAGCCAGACGGCACCGCAAATCGGATAGCCATCCGCCGCCGCCACCTCGAAGCGCTCGTCCGGGCCGACGTCCGCCCGTCTACCGTCCACAAACCCCTGCATCACCCTCTCACATCTGCCATCCGGCCACCCTCGCCCCCCGGCCCGCCCGCTCCAACTGAGCTTTGCTCCCGGCCCGTTGAATCCATTTCAATTGCCGATCCGCCCGATCTGCCGCTCTCTGCCCGCAGGAGGCCAGATCATGACCCACCCCCCCGCACCCGTCGTCCGCCTGGACACCCTCACCCTCGTCCCCCAGACCCACGGCACCACCTTCCACGCCGCCATGGCCGCCATCGCCGCCCCCCTCGGTGCCACCCGCCTCGGCGCCCGCCTGGTCGAGGTGCCGCCCGGCAAGGCCGCCTGGCCCTTCCACAGCCACCACGCCAATGACGAGCTCTTCCTCATCCTCTCCGGCACGGGCGAGCTGCGCTTCGGCGACACCCGCCACGCCGTCACGGCGGGCATGGTCGCCGTCTGCCCCGCCGGCGGCGCCGAAACCGCCCATCAGCTGATCGCCACCGGCGATGCGCCGCTGCGCTATGTCGCCGTCAGCACAATGAACGAACCCGATGTGATGGAATATCCCGACAGCGGCAAGATTACCGTCTTTGCCGGCGCGGCGCCCGGTGGCGACAAGGCCCGCCGCCGCGTCGTCGCCTCGTTCCGCGCCGCCGACGCGGTCGATTACTGGCAGGGCGAACCGGCATGAGCCCGATCGAATTCTGGTTCGACTTCTCCTCGGGCTACGCCTTCTTCGCGGCGCAGAAAATCGACGATCTGGCCGCGCGGGTCAACCGCCCTGTCCTCTGGCGGCCCTACATGCTCGGCACCGCCTACAAGGTGACCGGCGCGCGCGGACTCTCCGCGACCCCGCTCAAACGCGACTATGCCCGCCTCGACTGGGCCCGCATCGCCCGCGCGCAGGGGCTCGACTTCCGCCTGCCCGCCGACCACCCCCGCGTGGCCCTTGCCGCCACCCGCGCCTTCTACTGGATCGAACACGAAAGCCCGAAACGCGCCATCCCCTTCGCCAAACGCGTCTTCTCCGGCTACTTCACCGAAGACCTCGACACCGCCTCGCCCGAGGCCATCGCCGCCCTCGCCCCCGAATTCGGCCTCTCCACCGAGGCCCTTCTCGCCGGCATCGCCGACCCCGCGCTCAAGGCCCGCGTCCGCCAGATCGGCGAATCGGCCGTTGCCGACGGCGTCTTCGGCTCGCCCTTCTTCATCGTCGACGACGAACCCTTCTTCGGCTGGGACCGCATGGCGATGATGGAAGACTGGATCCGGTGCGGCGGATGGTGACCGCGCCGCGCGTCCGCCCCCTCGGCCCGGCCGACGCCACCGCCCTCGCCGCTTTGATCACCGGCTATCGCAACGCGATGTCCGCAGAGGCCCAGCCCCTCACCGAAAGCCAGGGCCGCGCCCTGATCCTGAACACCGCGCCGCCGCACCTGCTGCTCGGCGCCGAGATCGACGGCCGCCTGCTCGGCTTCGCCCATTGCTTCGAACTGGCCGAGATCATCTCGGGCCAGCCCGCCGGCCAGCTCGACGACCTCTTCGTCGCGCCCGAGGCCCGCCGCACCGGCCTCGCCCGTGCCCTGATCGCCCGCCTCGCCGACATCGGCCGCGCGCGCCACTGGGTCCACCTGCGCTGGCTGGTGCCCCAGGACAACCGCGCCGCCCGACGGCTCTACGAATCCCTCGCCACACCTGCTCCCTGGGACAGCTTCCGCATCGACCTCGCCTGAAACCTCAGTCCAGGTCGATCTGATACCGCCGCACCGCAACCGCCTCGGCCAGCCGGTCGTACAGCGCCTGCGCCGCCAGATTGTCCGCGTCGGTCTCCCACTCGATCCGCCGCCAGCCCCGCGCCGCGCCTTCGCTGCGCAGATGCGCGATCACCGCCTCCCCCAGCCCCCGGCGCCGCGCAAACCCGGCAATCCACAGGTCCTCCAGAATCGCCACATCGCGCGGGCTGAACGTGTGCTGGCGCAGCACCACATGGGCCAGCCCCGCGGGCCTGCCCTCCAGACGGACCAGCCAGCCCAGCATCCGCTCCGCCTCCATCAGCCGCGCCCAGATCGCCGGAATCGCCTCGACCGCCGCCGCCCCCGCGCCGAAATGCGCCAGATTGGCCCGCCACAGCGCCTCCCAGTCCGCCCGATCCTCCGCCGCCAGCGCGCGTATCTCCACGGTCATGCCTCCCCCATCGCCCGCTCCGTCGCCGCCGCCTCGACCATCCACCGGCTCAGGTTGCGCACCCGCCGGTCGCGCGCCAGCGCCTCGGGATAGACCAGAAAATACCCCCCGCCGGTATGGGCGCGATGCGCGAACAGCGGCGTCAGCCGTCCCGCCCCCACGTCAAAGGCCGCGATCTCGACCCCGGCCAGCGCCACCCCGGCCCCGTCCATCGCCGCGCGCAGGGCAAGCCCTGCCGAATCCACCATCATCACCGCCGCCGGCCGCACCGGCCCGCCCGGCAGGGTCGCGTTCCAGCGTGCGTAATTCTCGCGCCGATACTGCGACAAGAACAACGTCATCCCGGCCACCCGCTCCCGCATCTCGCCCGGATCGTCGCACCGGACCGAAGGCGCGCCGAACAGCGTGACGCTCTCCTCGAACAGCAGATCCGCCTGCAAGCCCTCCCACTGCCCCTGCCCGTGGCGCACCGCCGCATCCGCCACCCCGGCGGCCAGATCCACCGCCTCCTGCGTGGTCGAGATCAGCAGATCGAACCCGTTGCGCTCGAAGGGATAGCGCGTCAGCCGGGGCGAGAACCAATGCGCCGCGAAGGTCGGCAGCATCGACAGCCGCAGCGGGCCCGTGGTCCGGTCCTGCTTCAGATCGCCCACCGCCGCCGCGATCCGGGTGAACCCTTCGGTCAGCCCCGGCGCCAGCCGCACCCCCGCCTCGGTCAGTTCCAGCGCCGGCCCCACACGCCGCATCAGCACCAGCCCCAGCGAATCCTCCAGCCCGCGCAGCTGATGGCTGATCGCCGAGGGCGTCACCCCCAGTTCCAGCGCCGCCTCCTTGATTGACAGATGCCGCGCCGCCGCCTCGAAGGCGCGCAGCGCGTTCAGCGGCACGTTCAGCCGATAGGATGCAGGCGTGCGGTCCATGTCTCACTTCCTTGCAGGCATGTTTCCCGTCAATCCGCGCCAAGGCGAACGACCATTTCTCATAAGATGCTGAAAACACCTCACTCGCCAAGCCCGCCGGGATCAAGGGACAGTCCGGCGCAAGCCTCAGCGAGAGGGAGACACCCATGCCCGCGCCCCTGTCCGCCGATCCCGCCCCCGCCTATGTCTGGTGCGACGGCGCGCTGCTGCCCGCGGCCGAGGCGCGCATCCCCCTGGTCAGCCAGACTCATGACGCCGCCTGCGCCGTCTTCGAGGGCATCCGCGCCTATGACGCCCGGCTGTTCCTGGCCGCGGCGCATTTCGACCGTTTCGCGCGCTCGGCCGACCTGATGGGATATGCCCTGCCCTGGACCACGCCCGACCTGATCGCCGCCGCCGAGGCGGTGCTCTGGGCCAGCGGCCTCGGCGACGCCTACCTCCGCCCCATCGCCTGGCGCAGCGGCGACAGCCCGTCTGCACCCTGCTCGGGGGGAACCATCCACACCGCCATCTTCGCCTGGCCCTGGCCCGAGACGGGCGCGCCGCCCGGCCTGCGGCTGGTCCTGTCAGACTGGCGACGCCCCGCGCCCGACACCGCCCCGACCGCCGCCAAATGCGCCGGCCTCTGCCTCGCTGGCACCCTCGCGCGCGCCGCCGCCCGCGCCGCCGGTCACGACGACGCGCTCATGCTGGATGCCTGCGGCCACGTCGCCGCCGCCACCACCGCCAATATCGTTCTGCTGAAGGATGGCGCGCTGGTCTCGCCCAGGCCGACCTGTTTCGTCGACAGCCTGACCAAGCGTCACGTCTTCACCCTCGCCCGCGCCCTCGGCCTCGCCGTCCGCGAAACCCGGGTGACTCTCGCCGACCTCGATGCCGCACAAGAGGTCTTTGTAACCGGCACCGCCACCGGCCTTCGCCCCGTGATCTCGCTCAGCCGGCCAGACCGGCACAGCGTCTGGCCGCCCGGGCCGGTAAGCGAGGCGCTGCGCGAGAAATTCCATGCCACGACGCGCGCGCCCGCCGCCATCACGGCTCTGCACTCCTGACCCCCGAACGCCTGGCTACCGCTGCACGCCCAGCGCCAATCCCCAGTCCTCGATCAGCCTTTCGATCAGTTCCTTGTTGTACGGCTTGTGCAACACAGGCATCACCGGAAAATCGGCGATCGCCTCGACATCATCGCCGAACGCCGTGGCCAGCACCGCCCGAATCTCGCGCTCTTCGCATTGGCGGGCGACCGCGCTCGAGTTTCCCTGGAACAGGTTGACGTCCAGCAGGGCAAAGGTGACATGCCCTTCGTCGAGGGCCCGCAAGGCCTCGGCGGCCGTCGACACGGTGGTCACCCGCTGGGCCCCCAGTTCGCGCAGCATGTCGGACGCATCCATGCCGATGACGAAGTTGTCTTCGAGGATCAGAACCGAGGCCAAAAGCGGCGCATAGGCCGGTTCGGGACGTCGCGTCGCATCTGCGGACGCAGAACCGAACTCCTCCGGCTCACTCGCGCCGAACTCCATTCCGGTATCGATTCGCCTGCTATCATTGTCGCACATCGTCAGCAGCTCACCCCTTACGAACATGTGACTCGCCCCACACCCGCGAAAGGCGAATGGTTAACGCCTGTCGTCCGCCACGGGATAAAGCAAAGTTTTGCTTCCGGCACGTATCTCCGAAAAGCTTAGTTAACGCGCCGCGCGCTCTGGCGCATTAAACTGCGACATAGCGCTCGGTCTTATCGTTGACTGCGCGGGAAGACCCCTGTGCGCCTGTCACATCAGCGGGCGTTTCTGCGGCCGCTCCAGATCGACCATCGCCAGTTCCGCCAGTTCCTGAGGCTTTTTCAGGTTCAGCGTGCCGTCCTGCCACTCTATCAGCCCCATCGCGCGCAAGGCCTGAAGCGTCTTGTTTGTGTGCACCAGCGACAAACCCAGCGCGTCGGCCAGGTCCTGCTGCCGGAAATGCAGCGGCACCTTGTGCCCCGTGCTCATCCCGACGGCATCCAGACGCTCGAAAATGCGAATCAAAGCCCAGGCGATTCGCTGCGTCGCGTCCCGCTGCCCCAGAGAGGCGATGGTCTCGCCAAGAAAGTGCTCTTCCACCGCCGCGATCCAGGTCAGGTCATAGGCGCGTTCGGGATGAGTCTTGAACACCTCCCAGATGTCGTTCCTGCGGAAAACGCACAGCGTCATCTCGGTCGTGGCGTCGATCGAATGCTTCATCTCGCCCATGATCCCGGCCTGCAAGCCTAGGAAATCACCCGGAAAAACAAAGTTGATCACCTGCCGCTTGCCGTTCTCCAGCGTCTTGTAGCGGGTGCCCATCCCCTCCAGCACGGTGAACAGCTGCGGGCTGTTCGATCCCTCCATCAGGATCGTGGTGCCCGCGTCCACGCGCAGTTCCCCGGTCTTGAACCACGCCATGAATTCCAGTTCGTCTTTGGTGAAGTCCGTGAACAGCTCCCGTTTGCGCAGCGGACAGATCTTGCACGTCGTTCCGGGCATCTTGTTCACACCTTCACCTCTGTGTCACAGTTTAAGTCAGCGAACCGCAATCGGTTCCGCGGGATGAGAAAAGACCGCGCCAAAAGGCACGGTCTCGGTCGAGGTCGTTAACACTTTACCCTCACGACGGGGCGCGTCAGAAGGCCTGCGTGGTGTAGTCCGCCTCGTCCGGATACAGCGTATCCTCGATCGAGGTGGTATGCTTCAGCACCAGCTTCCCCCCATTGACCTGCGAGATGTACTGATGCCCGAAGACCTGGTGCGTCTTGCCGTTGAACAGCTTCGCCCCCTGCGGATGCGCCGCCGATTCCGGCATCTCGGTCATCGCCTCCACCGCTTCGATCAGCTTGGCGCGATCCTCCGGCCCGGCATAGCCCGATGCCTCCATCGCCTCCTTGATCACATGCAGCGTTTCCCAGCAGCCGAACATATGCGCATAGGTCGAGACGTCCTTCGGATCGCTCAGCGAGGCGCCGTTGTCATCCACCCCGACGGCGGCGCGATAGGCCTTGTCGAACTCGCTCTGGCCCTCCTGCGCATAGCGCGGATTGCCCTCCCAGAAATAGGTTCCCTCCAGGAACTCCAGCCCGGGCGAGGCAAGATCGACCGCCTCCAGGCTGTCGATGAACCCGAAGATCTCCGGCCGCGACGGCCCGAAGAACTCGCCCATCTCCTTCACGAAGGTCAGCACGGCAGGCCCGACCATCACGTGATAGATCACCTCGGTGTCGCGCGGGATCTTCGGGAAATACTTGGTAAAGCTGGTCTCGGTCGGCGGAATCGCGATCTGCGCCACCACCTCACCGCCCGAGGCCTGGATCGCCGGCACCAGGTTGTCGCGGTGATCGTAGCCGAACCCGTAGTCCGGATAGATCATCGTCACCTTCTTGCCCAGCGTCCCGGTGATATAGGGCGCCATCGCCTGCACCTGGCTCTTCACGTCGGTGATGCCCGGCTGCAGCGTATAGCGGTTCAGCATCCCGCTCGCCACGTGATGGCCTTCCGACACCACGAAATACGGCAGCTTCAGCTCCCCCGCCCGCGGCGCCGAGCCGATGACCACATGGCTGAACAGCGTGCCATAGGCGATGTCGCACTTGTGCTGGCTCGCGAACTTCTCGATCACCTCGGCCCCGCGCTTGGGATCGGTGCCATCGTCCTCGGCCACGATCTCGACCATCCGGCCGTTGATCCCGCCCTCGTCGTTGATCTTCTTCACCGCCGCCTCGGTCGTGCGGCTGTACCAGCGCCCGTAGGCCGCGCCGATGCCGGTGGAATGCACCTGGAACCCGATCTTGATCGGCGCCGCGGACTGCGCCTGCGCATAGCGCGCCCACAGCGGCAGCGTCGCCGCCCCTGCGATGGTCTTCAGCGCCGTGCGCCGGTTCGGTTGGATCAGCTTCGACATGAGGGGCCCCCTTGGTCTGTGATGCGCCCCGGTGCCGGGGCGGCAATTGGAATGACTCTGCAAGGCGTCCGCCGCTCTGTCCAGCACTTTCCCTTACGTCTCCCGCCCGCGCGCACCGCCTGCACGCTCATCGCTCACGCCCCGCGCGGTGAGGCCAGCAGCCACAGCCCGAACAGCGTATAGGCCACCATGAAGGCCGCCACCGGCAACTGGCTCAGCACCGCGCGCCGCCGCGTGGGAAACTGCCGCGCCGCGATGGCATGGGCCAGCACGATCGACAGCATGTGCCCGGCCACCACCGCCCCCGCCTGCGTCAGGAAGATCGCGCGCACGCTGTCCTGCGTATTGAAGAACCCCGTCGTCACCTGGAACCGCCCCAGCCCCAGCAGATCCCAGCCCCGCGCAAAGGGATCGCTTGCCGCGATCAGCGCATATTGCCCGTCGACCAGCAGCGCGGTCAGGTAATGCGCCACGTGATAGCCCAGCGCGATGGGCAACAGCGCCGGCGCGAACCGGCAGAAACCCTCCGCCCATCCCATGCCGCCCCCGGCCAGCGCGATGCCCGCCCGCACCACCAGCGCAAAGGCCAGCGCCAGCGCCAGATTGGCCGCCAGCAGCCCGGCAAGGCTGGGCACGATCACCACCGACCGCCCCGGAAACTCCAGCGGATTGATCCCGATCCGCGCCAGCCACCAGAAGGTCTCGTTCAGCCCGTCGAAACTGCCGCTGCCCAGCATCGCCACAAGGAACAGCGCCAGCCCCAGCGGCGGCGCAGGGGCGCGCAGGATTTGCCAGCCCCACAGCCCGATCCGCCCCCGCGCGATCAGCCCCAGCTGCCCGTAGGCCCGGAAGAACACGCCGAACGGCTCGCCCCGCAGAAGGAATCGCGGCCCGAAGGCCAGCGCGCCCAGAAAGGCCGCCAGCCAATAAAGCCCCGCCACCCGCGCCAGCCGCGCCGGATCGAACGGCGCCGGATCCGCCAGCAGGAACCCGGTGAAGGCCAGGAACCCCGCCAGCGCGACCCAGGGCGCAACGCGGCGCGACAGATGCCACGAGGTCCGCAAGCCCAGCGCCCGCATCATCAGCACCGGCCCCCGCCAGGGGTTGACCCAGGCCCAGATGTCTCCGACCAGCCCGACCACCGCCGTGAAGGCGATCCACCAGACCGTCCAGACCGCCAGCGGCAGCGGGTTCGCCAGCGGATCGCGCGCCCCCGCCACCCCGGCCCACAGCAGCGCCATCAGCACCGCGAACCCGGCCCAGCTCGTCGCCAGCGCCCAGCCGTCTCGCCGCCCCCGCCCCATCCGCAGCGGCGCGAAGGCGCGCGCCAGCCAGGCCTCGGGCAGCAGCGCCAGCAAGACCACCGTCGCCGCCACGCTGGCCGATCCCGCGGCGATATAGACATCGGTCGGCAACAGCAGCACGAACCCCTGTTCCGAGGCATGGGCCCGCGCCGCGCCCGGCGAAAGCAGCGCAAAAGCAAGCAACCCCCGCTTGCGCAACAGGAAATCTTGAGTGACAGTCATGGCGGCACCACTCTACCCGCCGGAGCAAGGGATGAAAGTCGCAAAACTGCTGGCCATTCTGGCAATGGCCATCGCCGTTCTGACCGGCGCCTATCTCCTTTGGCCCTCGGGCAACGGACCCGCCCCCCTGCTCTCCTCCGCCGTTGCCATCCCGCTTGCAACCGAGCCGGGCAGCTTCGCCGTGACCATGCGCATCGAGAACCGCGGCGGCCCCGACCGCCTGACCGGCGCCCGCTCGGACGAGGCCACCTCGGTCGCCATCACCGGCGGCACCACGCCCGAAGGCCTGCCGATCCCGGCCGACGGCACACCCCTGCTCGCGATGGACGGCGCGCACCTGCGCCTCTCCGGCCTCACCGGCGACCCGGCCGAGGGCCGGCTGATTCCCCTCACCCTGCATTTCGACACCGCCGGCGACATCACGACCCGCGCCCGCATCTCGGCCCCCGATCCCAACGACCACGCCGCCCACGGCATGGACCGCACGCTGGATCTCGGCCCGATCGAGGTGGCGCCCAAGGTGATGATGGACCTTCGCCCCGAAGGCGACGGCTGGACCATCAAGCTCGACACCGGCGCCTTCCAGCTGACCGAAACCGGCGTCGACGGCGAAAACGTCCCCGGCCAGGGCCACGCCCACCTCTATCTCGACGGGCTCAAGCTCGAACGCATGTATGGCCCCATCGCCCATATCGGCGCGCTGCCGGTCGGCCAGCACATCATCCAGGTCATCCTCAACACCCACGACCACCGCGCGATCCATGCGGGCGGCAAGCCGGTCGGCGCCATCGCCCTGATCGACGTCCGTTGACTTGACGGCCCATTTGCGAAGAATGTTTGCATACGAATGATTTTACCGGAGCGGTCATGGCACATCAGTCCGCCGGCGCGATTGTCGGAGTCGATGTCGGGGGCACCTTCACCGATCTGGTCGAGCTTGACCCGGCCACCGGCCGCGTCCGCCTCGCCAAGGTCCCGAGCACGCTCGACAACCAGGCCTTCGGCGTCCTGAACGCCCTGCGCGCGGCGGGCTGCGACCTGCCCGCCCTCGGCCTCATCGTCCACGGCACCACCACCACGACCAACGCCGTGCTGGAACGCAAGCTGGCGAAAACCGGCCTCATCACCACCCTGGGCTTCCGCGACGTGCTCGAACTCGGCCGCCGTACAAGGCCGCAGGCCTACGGGATGAAGGGCGAATTCCGCCCCCTGATCCCCCGCGACCTGCGCCTCGAGGTTCCCGAGCGCATGGATGCCGCCGGCGAAGTCCTCACTCCGCTGGACGAAGACGCCGTCAGGGCCGCCGGCGAGCGGCTGATCGCCGAGGGCTGCGACTCCGTCGTCATCCACTTCCTGCACGCCTACGCGAACCCCGCCCACGAGCTGCGCGCCGCCGAAATCCTGCGCGCGATCTGGCCCAACGACTACATCACCATGGGCCATGCCCTGCTCTCGGAATCTCGCGAATTCGAACGCGGCGTCACCGCCGCCGTCAACGCCTCGGTCCAGCCCCTGATCGCCCGCTACATCCGCCGCCTGACCTCGGAACTGGCCACGGCGGGCTACACCGGCGAGGTGCTGGTGATGAACGGCAACGGCGGCATGGTCTCGGCCGCCCGCGTCGCCGAAGAGGCCGCTAAGACCGTCATGTCCGGCCCCGCCTCCGGCGTCATGGCCGCCGCCTACACCGGGCGGCAGGCCGGCATCGGCAACCTCATCACCTACGACATGGGCGGCACCTCCACCGATGTCGCCCTGATCCGCAACGCCGAACCGACGGTCTCGAATGAAATTGAGATCGAATACGCCATGCCGATCCACGTCCCCATGGTCGACGTGCGCACCGTCGGCGCCGGCGGCGGCTCGATCGCCCGCGTCAATCAGGCCGGCCTGCTGGAGGTCGGCCCCGAAAGCGCCGGCGCCACCCCCGGCCCCATCTGCTATGGCCGGGGCGGGACCGAACCCACCATCTCCGACGCCAACATGCTGCTGGGCCGGCTCGACCCGACCCGCCTCGCCTCGGTGGAAGGCACCTCGCTCGACACCGTGCGCGCCATCTTCGACGACAGGCTGGGAAAACCGCTGTCGCTCGACGCCACCCGCGCGGCGGCGGCGGTGATCCGCATCGCCAACCTCAAGATGGCCGGCGCAATCCGCATGGTCTCGCTCTCCCTCGGCGCCGACCCGCGCGACTTCGCCCTCTTCGCCTTCGGCGGCGCCGGCCCCCTGCACGCCTCCGCGCTGGCCAAGGAACTCGGCATCCCCCGCGTCCTCGTCCCCTGCCGCCCCGGCATCACCAACGCCATCGGCTGCCTCGTCGCCGACCTGCGCCACGACTTCGTGCAGACGCTCAACACGCCCCTCGCCCGGCTCGACCCCGCCCGCCTGCACGCCGTCTTCGCCGCCCAGACCGCCGAGGGCGAGGCGCTGATCGCGCGCGAGAACATCGAGGCCGCCGCCATCCGCCGCCTCTATTCCGTCGACATGCAGTTCATCGGCCAGACTCACCTCCTGCGCGTCCCGCTCGACCGCCCCGATGTCGATACCGAGACCCTGCAACGCCTGTTCGAAGAGGCCTATTTCCGCCGCTTCCGCGTCGACCTGCCCGAAATCCGCGCCAACCTCGTCAACGCCAACTGCTCGGTGATCGGCACCCGCCCCGAAATCGACCTCGCCACCCTGATCGCCCCCGAAGAGCGCAAGGCGACCCTGCAAGAGGCCCAGCTGACCCGCCGTCCCGTCTTCTTCGACGACTGGCACGACACCCCGGTCTACTGGCGCGACCACCTGCCCGCCGATGCCACACTCACCGGCCCGGCCGTGATCCAGCAGATGGACACGACGATCCTCATCGAACCCGGCGACCGCGTGACCACCGACGCCGGCGGCAATCTCATCGTGGAGGTCGCGCGATGACCCTCGACCCGATCACCCTCTCGGTCATCCAGGCCGGCCTGCAGCAGGTCTGCGACGAGATGGACCTCTCCTTCTCCCGCGCCGCCTTCTCCCCGGTGATCGCCGAGGCCAATGACCGTTCCGATGGCATCTATTCCGCCGAGGACGGTTCGCTGATCGCGCAGGGCTCGCAGGGCCTGCCGGTCTTCGTTGGCACGATGCAATACTCCACCCGCATCCTGATCGAGCGCATCGCCAGCGGCGAAACCGCCGCGCCGCAGCCCGACGACATCTATATCGTCAACGACCCCTATCTCGGCGGCACCCACCTGATGGACGTCCGCTTCGCCCGCCCCTTCTACCGCAACGGCGAGATCTTCTGCTGGCTCTCCAACACCGGCCACTGGCCCGACACCGGCGGCGCTGTGCCCGGCGGCTTCTCCGCCTCGGCCACTGCGGTGGAACAGGAAGGCCTGCGCCTGCCCCCGGTCCGCCTGTTCAAGCAGGGCCAGCTCGACACCGAGATCTTCGCCATCATCTGCTCCAACATCCGCGTCGCAGACCAGCGCATCGGCGACGTCAAGGCCCAGGCCGCAGCCCTTCTCGTCGGCGAAGCACGCCTGAACGAACTCCTGGACCGCTACGGCGACGACACCGTGCGCGCCGCCATCGCCGAACTGCGCACCCGCGCCGCGACGCAAATGCGCGCCTTCGTCGCGGACATTCCCGACGGAGAATTCCAATCCACCGCCTGGATCGACAGCGACGGCGTGGTGAACGAACCGCTCGCCATTCGCCTCACCGTGACCAAGGACCACGACCACCTCACCTTCGATTTCGCCGGCTCCTCCGCCCCCTGCGCCGGCCCGATGAACTCGGTCCGCGCCACGACCTTCTCCGCCGTCTACCTCGCCATGCGCCACATCTTCCCCGAGGTCCCGATGAGCGCGGGGGCCTTCGAGCCCCTCACCATCACCGGCATCGAAAACACCTTCCTCGACGCGAAATACCCCCGCCCCGTCTCCGGCTGCGCCGCCGAAGTCTCCCAACGCATCGCCGAAGCCGTCTTCGCCGCCCTCGTCGCCCCCCTGCCCGACCGCGTCACCGCCGCGCCCGCCGGTACCTCCGGCAACTTCGCGCTCGGCGGCCACGACCCGGCGCGCGGCCGCGATTTCGTGATGTATCAGATCAGCGGCGGCGGCTACGGCGGCAACGCCGACCACGACGGGCTCGCCAACGGCTGCTCCACCATCGGCATCTCCAAGGCGCCCCCGGTGGAAATCATGGAGCAGGCCTTCCCCGTCCTCTACCGCCGCTATGCCCTGCACGAAGGCTCGGGCGGCGCGGGCCAGCACCGCGGTGGCTTCGGCCTCGACTACGAGGTGGAACTCCGGCGCGGCGCCGCTCGCGCCAGCTTCGTCATGGACCACGGCCGCTTCGGCCCCCAGGGCGCGCTCGGCGGCGGCGACGGCGCGGTGAACCGCGTGACGGTCTGGCAGAACGGCACGCCCTACACGCCCACGCATCTGTCGAAGGAACAGGACATCCCGATGGCCCCCGGCGACCGCGTCCGCGTCCAGACTCCCGGTGGCGGCGGCTATGGCGACCCCTTGCGCCGCGCGCCCGAGGCGGTGCTGGAAGACACCCGCCTCGGCCGCTACACGCCCGACCAGGCCCGCGATCTCTTCGGCGTGGCGCTGACCGGCAGCCCGCTCCGCATCAACAGCGTTGCAACCCAGACCCTGCGCCGGCGCTGACGGCGACCGGGAAATCGCGCTGCGCGCGATGCCTGCGGCGCAGGTATTTTTGAACCAGAGAAGCCAGCGGCGCGGCGCCTCCCATTTCTCTGGTTGAAAAATACCTTGGGGGAGTCGCGCCGAAGGCGCGGCGGGGGCAAAGCCCCCAAAGCGTCAGCTGTGCTCTTCTGCCGCCGTCGCCGCCAGCGCCCGGTTGTAGGCGCGCAGCGCATCGACATGGAACAGCGCGCCGACCAGATCTTCGGCGCCCTCCGCGTCGCGGATCATCACCGCGAGGCAGGGCACGTCGTCGCGCTCGAAGACCGCCATCGCCGCCTCCAGCGTCGAGGAGGCCTCCACCTTCAGCCCCTCGCCCGCCAGCGCCTCCAGCGCCGCGCGGTCGGGCGCGCGCGCGTCGCCCAGCGGCCGCATCACCGCCCCGGCGCGGAACATCGCCAGCAGGTAGGCCTGCGGCCCCGCCGCCAGATGGATGTGCCGCCGCTCGAGCTGGGTCAGGAAGAACGACCGGTCCACCAGCCGCGAGGCGAGCGCGGTCGACAGCGAGACCGAGGTCATCACCGCGATGCCGATCTGCCAGTCGCCGGTCAGCTCGAAGACGATCAGCGTGGTCGAGATCGGCGCGCCCAGCACCGCCGCCGCCACCGCGCCCATGCCGGCAAAGGCATACAGCGTATGCGCCCCCGAGACATGCGGCAGCAGCCCCGTCGCGATCAGCCCGAAGGCCAGCCCGGTCAGCGCCCCGACCATCAGCGCGGGCGAGAAGATGCCGCCGCCCATCCGCCCGCCGAAGGTCACCGCCACCGCCACCGCCTTGAGGATGGCAAAGACGATGGCCTCGTGCAGCACGAGATCGCCCGACAGCGCGCGGAAGGTCGTCTCGTAGCCCACCCCGATGATATGGGGAAAGCCGATCGCCATCCCTCCCAGCAGCAGCCCCGCGACCGCCGGGCGCAACCAGCCCGGCAGGCGGATCAGCCGCTGCAGCCAGCTCCCGATGTCCTCGGCCCAGAACACCCCGCGCATCAGCAGCGCCGAGACCACGCCGCAGATCAGCCCCAGGATCAGGAAGGCCGGCAGCTCGACATAGAACTTCAGCGACCCCGGTGTGGTCAGCACGAATTCGGTCACATCGCCGAACTCCAGCCGGTTGATCACCGTCCCCGCGACCGAGGCGATGACGATGGGCGCGAAGGCGTGCACGGCAAAGTGGCGCAGCACCACCTCCAGCGCGAACAGCGCCCCCGCGATCGGCGCGTTGAAACTGGCCGAGACCGCCGCCGCCACCGCGCAGCCCAGCAGATCGCGGCCGGTGATCCCGTCGGCGTTGATCTTGCGGCTGACCACCGTGGCGATCACCCCCGCCAGATGCACCACCGGTCCCTCGCGCCCCGAGGACCCGCCCGAAGAGAGCGTCACCAGCGAGGCCAGCGCCGAGGCGAGGCCCGCCCGTGTCTCGACCCGGCCGTCGCGCAGCGCCGCGCCCTCGATCACGTCCGCCACGCCCCGGGCGCGCCCGTCGCGGGTGAACCAGTGCAGGATCAGCCCCACCACCAGCCCGCCCGCGACCGGCAGCAGCAGGATCCAGTACCAGGGCAGCGAACTGGCGTAGGAATGCAGGAACTGCACGTCGTCCGTGCCGTAAAGCGCCGCCTGCAGGGCGTTGATCCCTTTGCGGAAGAACAGCGCGGCAAAGCCGGCAGAGACCCCGATCACCAGGGCGATGAACCAGAACTGCACCTGACTGGGCCCGCGCCGCAGCATCACCGTCCAGCCGTCCCGAAGCGCCACCACCGCCAGGTCGCGCTGCGTCGCCAGGAAAGAGCGGTCGGGGTCGGTCATGGCTGCCGTTCACCGGTTGCGGGTTGGCCCTCTTTAGGCCAACCGCCGACGGGCGTGAAGGGGGTCAGCCGCCCGCGCGTTCGGCCAGGATCTCGGCCCCGATGCGGCGCACCGCCTCCACCAGCAGGTCCAGGTCGGATGCCCGCGTGCGGTGGTTGGTGATATTGACCCGGATCGCCTTCATTCCCTCCACCGTCGTGGTCGAGGGCGCGGCGATCCCCGCCTCCTGCAGGCGGATCACGATCTCGTCGTTCAGCGCGTCGGCGTCGCCTTCGCTGCGGTAGCGGAAACAGCAGATGTTCAGCGTCACCGGCGCCAGCAGCTCCAGCGCGGGATCGGCCGCGACGAGGTCGCCCAGATAGGACGCCTGCCGGCAGTTCTTGGCGATCATCCGGCCCAGCCGCGCCGTGCCATGTTCGGCCAGCTGCGCCCAGACCTTCAGCGCGCGGAAGGTGCGCGACAGCTCGGGCCCGTAATCAACCGGCCAGGGATTGCCCGCCGCCAGCCCCCGCTCGGCGCCCTTGAGATAGCGCGGGCGGTCGGAAAACGCCTGCCGGTGCGCCGCCTCGTCGCGGATCAGCACACAGCCCGCGTCATAGGTCACATGCAGCCATTTGTGGAAATCGAAGGCCAGGCTGTCTGCCCGCTCAATGCCATTCACCCGCGGCTTCAGCCCCGGATCCAGCACCGCCAGCGCGCCGAAGGCGCCATCGACATGAAACCACAGCCCCTCCTGCGCCGCGAGATCGGCCAGCGCGTCGAGGTCGTCGAAGGTGCCAAGGTCCACCGACCCCGCCGTGCCGACGATCACGAAAGGCTCCAGCCCCGACGCCCGGTCCTCGGCGATCCGGACGCGCAGCGCGTCCAGGTCCATGCCGCCGCTCGCATCCACCGGCACCCGGCGCAGCGCCGCGCTGCCCAGTCCCAGCATGTCGAAGGCCCGGTCGGTGCAGCCATGGGCCAGTGCCGAGGTATAGCCAACCAGCCGCGCCGCGCCGATCCCCTGCCGCCGCGCCTCCACGCCCAGCCGCGCCTCGCGCGCGGCCTTCAGCGCCACGATGGTCGCCATTGAGGTGCCCGAGACGATCAGCCCGCTGGCCTCTGCCGGAAAGCCGAAGATCTCGCGGCACCAGCGGATCACCTGCTTTTCCACATGGATCGCGCCATGTTCGCGCCCGCCTAGGTTGGCGTTCATCGCGCTGGCCGCCATCTCGGCCACCAGCTGCGAGGGCGTGCCCGACCCATGCACCCAGCCGAAGAACCGCGGATGCGTGTTGCCCACGCCGAACGGCAGCAGCGCGGCGATCTGCGCATCGACCGCCCCCGCGCCCAGCCCCTCGACCGGCAGCGCCACGTCAAAGGCCGCCTTCAGCGCCTCGGTTGGCATCCGCCAGACCGGCCCCTCGCCGCCGCCCTCCATCCGGTCGACGGCAGCATCCAGCATCGCGTGGGCGCGGGCGCGAAACGCCGCCCAGTCGGCGGGATCGAGCGTTTCCACCGGTGTGTCGGATTCACTCATCGCAAGGTCCCTCAGCCGTCCAGAAGTGCGCGTGCCGCGGCGCGGGCCGCATCGGTGATCGTGTCACCCGCCAGCATCCGCGCGATCTCATCCACCCGGCCGGCCGCGGCCACCGGCACCACGCTGGACAGCGTCACGCCGCCCTTCACATCCTTGGCCACGCGCCAGTGATGCGCCCCGCGCGCCGCGACCTGCGGCGAATGGGTCACGACCAGCACCTGACCGCCCGCCGCCAGCTGTTCCAGCCGCCGGCCCACGGCATCGGCGGTGGCCCCGCCCACGCCCCGGTCGATCTCGTCGAAGATCATCGTGCGCCCGCTGTCCGTCCCGGTCAGGCAGACCTTCAGCGCCAGCAGGAAGCGGCTCAGCTCGCCGCCCGAGGCGATCTTGTTCAGTGGCCCCGAGGGCGCGCCCGGATTGGTCGCCACCGTGAACTGCACCGCGTCGCGCCCGTCGGGGCCCGGCTCACCCGGGGTGATGTCGGTGGCAAAGACGGCGCGCTCCATCTTCAGCGGCGCAAGCTCGGCCATCACCGAGCGGTCCAGCGCCTGCGCCGCCTGCCGCCGCGCCTGCCCCAGCGCCTCGGCCGCCGCGTCATAGGCCGCCTCCGCCGCCTTCAGCTCGGCCCGCTGCCGGCCCAGATCGGCGTCGCCCGCATCCAGCGCCGCCAGCCGCGCGCGCAGCGCATCGGCATGAGCGGCCAGGTCGTCGGGCGCCACCGCGTGCTTGCGCGCCAGCCCGCGGATCGCGAACAGCCGCTCCTCCGCCGCCTCCAGCTCGGACGTATCGAACCGCATCTGGTCCAGCGCCCGCTCCACCCCCGACTGAGCATCGCCCAGTTCGATCATCGCCCGGTTCAGCGCCGCGATCGGCTCGTCCAGCAGGCCCTCGGCCTTGTCCGACACCCCCTCCAGCCAGCGCAGCGCGTCGCCCAGCGCCGCCTCGCCCGCCTCGCCGCCCATCAGCTCGAAGGCACGCGCGATATCGCCCCGGATCCGCTCGGCCCCCTGCATCGCGCGCCGCCGCGTGTCCAGCACCGCCTCCTCGCCCGGCTCGGGCGCCAGCTTGTCCAGTTCCTTGACCGCGTGGCGCAGGAAATCCTCCTCCGCCCGCACCTTCTCCAGCGCCTCTTCCGTCGCCACCACCGCCGCCCGCGCCGCGCCCATCGCCCGCCAGGCCGCCCGCACCCCAGAGCGCTGCACCTCCAGCGCGCCGAAGGCATCCAGCATGTCGCGATGTCCGCGCGGGTTGAGCAGGCCCCGGTCGTCCTGCTGGCCGTGCAGCTCCACCAGCACGTCCGACAGCCCGCGCAGGACCTCGCCCGACGCGCGGCGGTCGTTCACGAAGGCGGTCTTGCGCCCGTCCGAAGTGTTTATGCGCCGCAGGATCAGCTCGTCGGCCTCCGGCATCCCCGCCTCGGCCAGCACCGCCCGCGCCGGATGGCCCGGCGCCAGGTCGAACACCGCCGTCACCTCGCCCTGATCGGCGCCCTGCCGCACCAGATCGGCCCGCCCGCGCCACCCCAGCACGAACCCCAGCGAATCGAGCAGGATGGACTTGCCCGCCCCGGTCTCGCCAGTCAGCACGTTCAGGCCCGGCTGGAACGCCAGGTCCAGCCGGTCGATGATCAGCATGTCGCGGATTTCAAGCGCGCGCAGCATGTGCCCAGCCTTCGAGTCGCGCCCGCGCGCTCAGAGCCACTTCCCTTGCAGCGACTGCCGGTAGATCTGTGCCAGCCAGTTGTCGCCCTTCGATTTCATCGACAGGCCCCGGCTCGTCAGCAGCTTGTAGCTGTCCTGATACCAGTCCGTGGACTGGAAGTTGTGGCCCAGGATCGCCCCGGCGGTCTGCGCCTCGTCGGTCAGCCCCAGCGACAGATAGGCCTCGACCAGACGGTGCAGCGCCTCGGGCGTCTGCGTCGTGGTCTGGAACTCCTCGACCACCACGCGGAAGCGGTTGATCGCCGAGGCATAGTGCTTGTGCCGCAGGTAGTAGCGACCGATTTCCATTTCCTTGCCGGCCAGATGGTCGAAGGCCAGGTCGAACTTGAGAATCGCCGCGCTGGCGTATTCGCTGTTGGGATACTGCTCGATCACCGTGCGCAGCGCCTGCAGCGCCTGGAAGGTCAGCCCCTGATCGCGGCCCACCTCGTCGATCTGGTCGTAATAGCTCAGTGCCAGCAGATACTGCGCATAGGCCGCATCTTCATCCGCCGGATAGAAATCGATGAACCGCTGCGCCGCCGACCGGCTTTCCGGATAGTTGCGCTTCTGGTGATAGGAATAGGCTTGCATGATCAACGCGCGCTTGGCCCAGGAAGAATAGGGATAAAGCCGCTCGATCTCCGAGAAGTAATAGGCCGCGTCATCGGCCCGCTTGCGCGCCAGCTCGAATTCGCCGCGCTCATAGATCTGTTCGGGCGTGTATCCCTCAAGAGACTCGGATCGGTCACTCGGAGCACCGAGTCCGCCGCTGCAAGCCGACACAACGGCCACCAGCAGAACGGCTCCGATCAGTTTAACCCGCGCCATGCCGCCAAACATCCTTCGTCACCCTTGTCACCGCCGTCGCCCGTCCTGCCCGGCAGGGCATGGTCTGTCACAGCAAGTATCGTTGCTGAATGTCTTACGGGTAACTCCGGGGGGGAGGCAAGCGACAACCGGCAATTCCCTTCCGCCGCGCGACCTTTGGGCCTCACGCGACCTTCGGAACTTCGGCCAGGACCAGCCCCTGCCCCGGCAGACGCTCGGTCATGCGCGCGTCGCACAGCACCGGCCGCACCGCACCCGGTGTTGCGAAAAGTTCGCGCAGCAGCGTGTTGGTCAGCGAATGACCCGCCCGCTCGCCCACGTAATGGCCCAGCAGCGGCCCGCCCGCCAGCGACAGATCGCCCAGCGCGTCCAGCATCTTGTGGCGCACCGCTTCGTCCGCATGGCGGAAACCGCCCGGGCTCAGCACCGCGTCGCCGTCGACGACCACCGCATTGGTCAGCGTGCCGCCCAGCGCGAGGCCCTTCTCGTGCATCGCATCCACATCCGCCTGACGGCAGAAGGTGCGGCTGTCGCATAGCTCGCGCGCAAAGGCGCCGTTCTTCATGTCGAGCACCTTGCTCTGCCGCCCGATGGCCGCATCGGCAAAGTCGATGTGGAATTCGATGAAAAGCCCGTCCGCCGGCTTCAGCGAGGCGCGCGCCCCGTCCTTCTCGACGCTCACCGGCTTCATCACCTGATAGGCCAGCACCGGCGCCGCCAGACGGCGCAGGCCACGGCTCATGATGGCGCGCACGAAGGGCGCGGCCGAGCCGTCGAGGATCGGCACTTCGGGCCCGTCGATCTCGATCAGCGCATTGTGAACGCCGCAGCCGGCCAGCGCGGCCATCACATGCTCGACGGTCGAGACCGACACACCGGCCGAATTGACCAGCCGCGTGTTCAGCGGGCTGCGCTCGACCACGTCCCATAGGGCGGGGATCAGCGCATTCCCGATGGCGATGTCGGTGCGGCGGAACCAGATGCCCTGCCCGGCCGACGCGGGTCGCAGAGTCATCCGAACCGGAGCGCCGGTATGCAGACCGACCCCCTCGAAAACCACCGGCGATTTAAGCGTATTCTGCAAGGCGAGCCCCAGATCCAGTTGAACGGCCCCACCCGGGGCCTGTCTTGGTATCGGAGTTAACCAGTGGGTCACCTTCCCTCAACTCAAACTTTGCAACGGAATGAAACATCCCTGTAACAAATCGGCGAATCGGCGCTAATGACGTAACAAACACTTGATTTAACTAAAGAAAAGGCCGCCCCGAGGCGGCCTTTTCAGTAAGGAATGTTACCGGTTCAGTTCGCCTGACGGCGCAGGAATGCCGGAATTTCGATCCGATCCTGGTTGGTTTCCGGCTCACGCGCGGGGCGCGGAGCGGCGTCGGTCTGGCGCAGTTGCGGCTGCGGACGGGCCTGCGTGGGCCGTTCGGCCGGCGTGTCGGCGGCATGTCCGGTCATCCGGTTGATCAGCGAATTGATCCCGAACCCCTTGCGGTCGGTCGATGCGGCAGCGGCCGCGGTGCGGGCCTGATGCTGCTGCGCCGGGCTGCCCGGATGACGCTGGGCCGCCGCCTGCAGACGGGCCAGGGCCTCGGGCGACGGGGTGCCCGGTGCCGGAGCTTTCGGCGCCACGAAGGCGGCCGCCGGCTCGTCCTCCTCGAACTCGGCCTGCGGCCGGAAGGCCGGCACGGTCGGGCGATAGGCCGGCATCGGCAGATCGTCTTCCGCCTCGTCCTCGATGTAGGTCTGGGCGCTCTTGCGCTCGATCCCGTCGAACAGGCTCGGCTCCTCGGCGGCCTCGGACATCGCGGCAACCGCCGGCTCCTGCATCCGCGCCGCAACCGGTTCGGGCTTTTCCACGACCGCCGGCTTCAGCGGCTGCGACATCGACCGGCGCGGCACCGGAATGTCGTCTTCCTTGACGCTGGCGTCGATGCCGGTGGCGACAACGCTCACGCGCATCATGCCCTGCATGTCCGGGTCCAGGGTCGAGCCGACGATGATGTTCGCGTCCGGGTCCACTTCCTCGCGGATGCGGTTGGCCGCCTCGTCCAGTTCGAACAGCGTCAGGTCGTGGCTGCCGGTGATGTTGATCAGAACACCCTTGGCGCCGCGTAGCGAAATCTCGTCCAGCAGCGGGTTGGCGATCGCCTTCTCGGCGGCTTCGATGGCGCGGTTGTCGCCCTCGGCCTCGCCCGTGCCCATCATCGCCTTGCCCATCTCGTCCATCACCGCGCGCACGTCGGCAAAGTCGAGGTTGATCAGGCCGGGACGCACCATCAGGTCGGTCACGCCCTTCACGCCCTGATACAGCACGTCATCGGCCATGCTGAAGGCTTCGGTGAAGGTGGTCTTCTCGTTGGCAAGACGGAACAGGTTCTGGTTCGGAATGATGATCAGCGTGTCGACCACCTTCTGCAGCGCATCCACGCCCTCTTCCGCCTGGCGCATCCGCTTGGCGCCTTCGAACTGGAACGGCTTGGTCACGACGCCGACGGTCAGCACGCCCAGCTCGCGCGCGGCCTGCGCGATGATCGGCGCGGCGCCGGTCCCGGTGCCGCCGCCCATGCCCGCGGTGATAAAGCACATATGCGCGCCCGCGAGGTGATCGACGATCTCTTCGATGCTCTCTTCCGCGGCGGCGGCGCCCACGGCGGCCCGCGCGCCCGCGCCCAGCCCCTCGGTCACCTTCACGCCCATCTGGATGCGGTTCGTCGCCGCGCTCTGCGCGAGCGCCTGCGCGTCGGTGTTGGCCACCACGAACTCCACGCCGTCCAGTTTCTTCTCGATCATGTTGTTGACGGCGTTCCCACCGGCGCCGCCAACGCCGAAGACCGTAATACGGGGCCGGAGGTCTTCATGCCCGGGCATCGAAAGATTCAAAGTCATAACTGTTTCCGCCTGTCGCTGATCGTAAACGTCCAGTCGCCGCCTCTGTCGGGCGGCTCCGCCATCTGGAACAGTCATACCGCGACCGGCGGGACACGTCACCCGAAAAACTGGAGTTGTCCACAAAATATGGCAAGACACGACCCGATTAAGGCGGTATTTTGCTCACCCGCCGAGATATTGGGGTTGTAAACAAGGGAGATACAATAGGCAGAGCGGTCGCCGAAAGTATCGGCGAGTCCCCCCGGCTCATGCGGAGTCTCAATCTCTGGTTGTGCGGATGACTGCTCGATCAGCCGTCCGGGCCTCTGCGGACCTTGTGGATAACTCTAACATGCCCTCCCCGGCACGTCACCCGATTCCCTCCTGCGGGAATCGGGGCGGCCGATGCCCGCTCACCAGTTGTCGCGGAACCATTTCACCGCGCGCTTCAGCGACCGCGCCGGATAGCGGTCGACCGGAATCTCGAAATCCCACCATTCGTCCTGCGGATGCGCGGCGAACAGGCTCAGCCCCACCGCCGAGGCGAACCCCGGCCCGGTCGCCGACTGCGGCAGCCCGTGCACCCGCAGCGGCCGCCCAAGCCGCACCTGCTGCCCCAGGATCCGGCAGGCCAGCCCGTCCAGCCCCGGCGTCTGGCTGCCGCCACCAGTCAGCACGATCTGCTGGCTCGGCAGGTAGTCGAACCCCGCCGCATCCAGCCGCTGGCGCACCTCTTCCAGAATTTCCTCGACCCGCGGCCGCATGATCCCGATCAGTTCCGCCCGGCTCACCCGGCGGCGGTCATGCTCGTAATCGCCGGTATCGCCGCCGATCTCGATCAGTTCGCGGTCATCCATCCCCGTCGCCTGAACCCCGCCGTGAATGGTCTTCAACCGCTCGGCATTGGCCATCGGAATGCCCAGGCCCATCGAGATGTCCTGCGTCACGTGATCCCCGCCCATCGCCACGCAATCGGCATAGATCATGTGCTTTTTCATGAAGATGGAGACCGAAGTTGTCCCGCCGCCCATGTCCACGCAGGCCGCGCCCAGCTCCTGTTCGTCCTCCACCAGCGACGAGATCCCCGACACATAGGCCGAGTTGGCGATGCCCGCCAGCTCCAGATCGCAGCGCTTGATGCAATGCACCAGATTGGCGATGGCATCCGACTCCACCGTCAGCATGTGCATGTCCACCGCCAGGCTCTGCCCCAGCTGCCCGCGCGGATCGGCCAGACCCGAGCGGTGGTCCAGCGCAAAGTTCACCGGCTGCGCGTGCAGCACCTCGCGCCCGTGGCCGTATTCCGGCACCTCGCAGGCGGCCAGCACACGCGCCACCTCGTTCTCGTTGACCAGCTGGCCCTCCAGCTCCACCCGCGCGTCCAGCCCGTAGGACCGCGGCGAGGCGCCCGAGAAGCAGGCGATCACGTGATCGACCCGCACCTCGGCCATCTTCTGCGCCTGCTGCAGGGCGGTGCGGATCGCCCGCTCGGTCTCGCCCATCGCGGTGATCTCGCCGAACTGCACCCCGCGCGACCGTGTCGTCGCCGCGCCCACCACGCGGAAATTCGACTGCCCCGCCAGCGCCCCGATGGAATTGTCGTCGCTCAGCCGCGCCGCCCCGTCGAAGCGCAGCACCAGACAGGCGATCTTCGACGACCCCACGTCCAGAATGGCGATCACGCCCCGTTGCAATGCCTGCTGCCGCATCTGCCGCATCGCCCGCTGCGACTGGTAAAGGTCCCTCATTCGTCTACCGCCCGTCCGTTCTTTTTGCTTTTGTTTACTGCTCGTTATCGCATCGCGCGAATGCGCCACCAATCCTGCACTGCCGCCTGCGTCATCCGCAGCGTCGGCCGTTCCTCCAGCCGCATGTCCACCACCGCCACGTCGCGGTCCAGCATGTCCTGCGCCTGATCCAGCGCGATCACCCGCTCCAGCGCCGCCACCGGCATCTCGGTCGGCAGCATGATCCGCTGGTCGCGGTCCAGCACCAGATCCCAGCGCCGCTCGCCCACCCGCACCAGCCCGCGCAGCCGGTCGCCCATCGGCGCCGCCGCCGCCATCAGCTCCAGCGCCTCGGCCACATGCCTGTCCGCGCCCTCGCCCGCGATCAGCGGCAGGTCGGCACGGTCGCTGCGCACCGCCACCTCGGCGATATGGGTGCCGTTCTCGTCCAGCATCGACAGCCCCTCGGCCGTGCGCCACAGCACCGCCGGCTGCCGCTCGACCACGTCGATCTGCAAAATGCCGCCCGGCTTGATCCGCACGCTGACCGACTTGACCGGATCCAGCCCCGCCACCGTCAGGCGGATCTGTTCGAGATCGAGATCGAAGCTCGACACCGGGAAATCGATCGGCACCACCTCGCGGATATCCTCCGCCAGCGTATCGCCCGCCCCGTCGATCGCCATCAGCGCGACCATGAACTCGGGCCGCTCCTCGACGCTCGCGCGCACCGAGGCCATCCAGTCGACAATCGCCTGCCGCCGCTCCTCCTTGGCCAGATAGCTCGAGGTCAGCGTGAACACGAGAAGGAAGGGAATGCCCGCGCGCAGCGCCAGCCGGATGCCCGGCGTAAGCATCCAGCGCTGAATGCGATAGCTCAGCCGCGACGGCGCCGGATCGTGCCGCCCCGCCTTCATGCCCGGTCCCCGCACCGCAATGCGCTCAGCGGTCGCATGAGGCATCCTCCACCAGCATCCGGCACAGCTGGCCAAAGGTAATCCCCATCGCCCCCGCCTGCTCGGGCGTCAGTGAGGTCGGCGTCATGCCCGGCTGGGTATTGGTCTCCAGCAGGAACAGCCCCTTGGCGCCCCGGCGCTCGTCCCAGCGGATATCGGTCCGGCTGATCCCCCGGCACCCCAGCGCCCTGTGCGCGTGCAGCGCGTAGTCGAGGCAGAGGTCGAAGATCTCGTCCGGCAGATCCGCCGGCACCACATGCCGCGACCCGCCCGGCTTGTATTTCGCGTCATAGTCGTACCAGCCATCGGTCAGGATGTCCGTCACCGTCAGCGCCCGGTCGCCCAGCACCGTCACGGTCAGCTCGCGCCCCGGCACATAGGCCTCGACCATCACCTGCTCGGGCATCGCCTCGGACAGCTGCGGAGGGCCGTTCGCCTCCTCATGCACCAGGTAGATGCCGACGGACGACCCCTCGTTGTTCGGCTTCACCACATAGGGCGGCTGCATCACGTGATCCGCCATCACCTCGGCCTTGGGCCGGATCAGCGAGGGCGCGACCGGAAGGCCGGCGGATTCATAGGCGGATTTGCTGCGCTGCTTGTCCATCGCCAGCGCCGAGGCCAGCACCCCCGAATGCGTATAGGGGATCCGCAGCCATTCCAGCATGCCCTGCACACAGCCGTCCTCGCCCCAGCGCCCGTGCAGCGCATTGAAGACGGCGTCGGGGCGCAGCTCGCTCAGGCGCTGCGCCAGATCGGGGCCGGCATCGACCTCGATCACCTCGTATCCCTCGCCCCTCAGCGCGGCGGCACATCCCTGCCCCGTGGACAGCGAAACCTCGCGCTCTGCCGAGGGTCCGCCCATCAATACCGCTACGCGTCGGACTGTCCCGCTCGACTGTCCCAAATCCTCTGCCTCGATTGCGCCGGACCTTTTTGCCTGTGGTCCGTTGTGTCTGCCCCTGCCCGGCCCGTGATTATTGCCTGTATTCGGGTCCGTTTCAGGGTGATGTCATCCTACGGATCGCCGACCCGCATGATTTCCCATTCTAGCTTTATCCCGCTGGACTCGTAAACCTTTTTTCGCACCGCCTCGCCCAGCCCCTCGAGGTCCGCCGCCGTCGCGCCGCCGGTGTTGATCAGGAAGTTCGAATGCTTCGGGCTCATCTGCGCCCCGCCCCGCCGCGCGCCCCGCATCCCGGCGTCGTCGATCACCTTCCAGGCCTTCAGCTCATGCGTGTCATCCGCCCGCCCGGTCGAGGAGAACCCCGCCGGATTGCGAAAGGTCGATCCCGCGCTGCGCTCCTTCGTGGGCTGGCTCGCATCGCGCCGGGCGATCTGCTCGTCCATCCGTTCGTGCAGATCCTGCGGCGCGCCCTTCGGCCCCCGGAAGGTCGCCTGCGTCAGCACCCAGCCCTCGGGCAGCCGCGACTGGCGATAGCGCAGGTCAAGCTCGGCGGGCGTCAGCGTCACCACCTCGCCGGCGCGCGTCACCGCCCGGGCCGAGACCAGCGCATCGGCGACATAATGCCCATAGCAGCCCGCGTTCATCCGCACCGCGCCGCCGATGCTGCCCGGAATGGTGCGCAGGAAGGTCAGGTCGACCCCCGCATCCGCCGCCTTGCGCGCCACATGCGCATCCAGCGCGGCACTTCCGGCGGTGACCGTGTCGCCCTTGACCTCGATCCCGTTGAACCCGCGCCCCAGCCGGATCACAACGGCCCGCAGCCCGCCATCCCGCACGATCAGGTTCGACCCGACGCCCATGGGAAAGACCTTCACCGAAGGGTCGAGCGCCTTCAGGAAGGCCGCCAGATCCGCCTCGTCCGCCGGCAGGAACAACCAGTCCGCCGGCCCGCCCACACGCAGCCAGGTCAGCTCGGCCAGCGGCCGGTTCGGAGTCAGGGTGCCGCGCACGGCGGGGAGTGTAACAGTCATGTGGCAGAGCTAATCGGCCCGCGCACAGCCTGCAAGCAAAGAGATTGAACAGCCCGCCCCGCCCCCTGTTTTCCTCGCAGGAAAACAGACCGAAATCCTCGCAGGATTTCGCCTCGCGCCGCCCGGGCTACCGCCCCGCCCGCGCCCGCACCCAGCGCCCGAGATAGATCACCGGCCAGCGCAGCACGCTCATCCCCGCCACCAGCACGATCAGCCCCACCCAGGGGCCGTTCTGCCAGGTGACATAGCCCAGGATCGGGATGCCGAGTGCAATCAGGACGTAGGCCGCGCGCCAGTGGTAATCCCGGCTCGGCAGCAGCGCGATCACATTGGCGGCAACGCCCCAGAGCGCGGCAAGAACCAGCGACGGGCTCATTCCGCCACTCCCCGCCAGCGCCGCCAGAAATAGCGCAGCGGATGGCGGAACATCGACAGGACCCCGGCCAGCGCCAGACCCCCGACCAGCCAGCCATGCACGACCCACAGCCAGGCGATCAGCACCGGCGCCAGCGCCAGCAGCAAAAGGCCCGGGCCGTATTGCCGGCGCATCGGCAGGAAGGCGGTGACCGTCGCCGCCAGCACCCAGAGCGCGGCCGAGATCGCCGGCGCGCTCATGTGATATCTCCCCGGCCCCGGCCACGCCCCAGCGGCGCGCAAGGGCCGCCAGAGGGCAACCGCCGCGCCATCAGAGCGGCTTGCCCAGACGCTCGGGCAGCGCATTGGCCCAGGCGCTGATCGTCCCCGCGCCCAGGCAGACCACCATGTCCCCGGGCCGCGCCTGCTCACGCACGAGGCGCTCCAGATCGTCCTCGCTCAGGATCGCGCGGGCATGGCGGTGGCCGTGGCGGATCAGCCCGGCCACCAGATCGTCGCGCGACGCGCCGGGGATCGGCGCCTCGCCCGCGGCATAGACCTCGGCAATCGCCACCACATCCGCCTCATTGAAGCAGTTGCAGAAATCCTCGAACAGGCTCGACAGCCGGGTATAACGGTGCGGCTGATGCACCGCGATGACCCGCCCCTTGGTCGCCTGCCGCGCCGCCTTCAGCACGGCGGCGATCTCCACCGGATGGTGGCCGTAATCGTCGATGATGGTCACGCCATCGACCTCGCCCACCCTGGTGAACCGCCGGTTGACCCCACCGAAGGCGGCGAGTGCCTTGCGGATCTCCTCGCCCTTCATCCCCAGATGCCGCGCCACCGCCACCGCCGAAAGCGCGTTGCTCACGTTGTGGTCGCCCGGCATCGGCAGGGTGCAGCCCTCGATCACCATGTCCTCGGCCTGCAGCGCGATGTCGAAATGCGCCACGCCGTTCTCGTAGGTCAGGTTCAGCGCCCGCACATCGGCCTGGGCGTTGAACCCGAAGGTCGTCACCCGCCGGTCGGTTATGCGCCCCACCAGCGCCTGCACCTCGGGGTGATCGGTACAGCAGACCGCCAGCCCGTAGAAGGGGATGTTGGACACGAACTGGTAGAAGCCGTCGCGCAGGTTCTCGATGCTGTGCCAGTGCTCCATATGCTCGGGGTCGATATTCGTCACGATGGCGATGGTCGCCGGCAGCCGGTTGAAGGTGCCATCGCTCTCGTCGGCCTCCACCACCATCCACTCGCCCTGCCCCATGCGGGCGTTCGAGCCATAGGCATGGATGATCCCGCCATTCACCACCGTCGGGTCGAAGTTGCCCGCGTCCAGCAGCGTCGCCACCATCGTCGTTGTCGTGGTCTTGCCGTGGGTGCCGGCGACCGCGACGTTGGACTTCAGCCGCATCAGCTCGGCCAGCATCTCGGCCCGGCGCACCACCGGCAGGCCCCGCCTGCGCGCCTCGTCCAGCTCTGGATTGCCCGACTTGATCGCGGAAGAGATCACCACCACCTCGGCCCCGGCCAGGTTCTCCGCCGCCTGCCCGACAAAGACCGTCGCGCCCAGACCCTCCAGCCGCTCGGTGATCTTGCTCGCCTTCAGGTCCGACCCCTGTACGGTATAGCCGTGGTTCAAAAGCACCTCGGCGATGCCCGACATGCCGATGCCGCCGATCCCGACAAAGTGGATCGGCCCGATATCGAGCGGGAGTTTGGTTGCGGCATTCATGATCAGGCTTCCATCCATCATCTCTGTGCGGCTCCCCCAGCCAGTTCTTCGACCAGCGAGACAAGCCGTTCCGTCGCGTCAGGCGCGCCGACGGATTCGGCCGCGCGGGTCATCATCTGCGCCGCCTTGGGGTTGCCGAGGATCAGCGCGGCCTGTTCGGCCAGGCTCTCGGCGGTCAGCGCATCCTCGGGGATCATGATCGCCGCGCCCGCCTCGACCAACCCGCGCGCATTGGCGGTCTGATGGTCGCCGGCGGCGGCGGCAAAGGGGATCAGGATCGATGGCCGCCCGATCACCGTCAGGTCGGCAATCGACGAGGCGCCGGCCCGGCAGATCACCAGCTGCGCCTCGGCCATCCGGCGCGGCACGTCCTGGAAGAAGGGCTTCACCTCGGCCTCGATCCCGGCATTGGCATAGAACTCCGTCACCCGATCATGGTCCTCGGGCCGCGCCTGATGGTCGACCCGAACAAAGCGGCGGATCTCCTCGGGCAGCCGGGCCATCGCCTCGGGCACCACATCCGACAGGATCCGCGCGCCCTGGCTGCCGCCCATCACCAGCACCGACATCGGATAATCGCCCGGCGGGATATAGCTCGCCCCGGCCCGCTCCAGCACCGCGCGGCGCACCGGATTGCCGGTATGGATCCCCTCGGCGCCCTCGGGCAGTTCGGTCGGCCAGACCCCGCAGGCGACACAGGCCACCCGCGGCGCAAACAGCGTGTTGACCCGGCCCAGAACCCCGTTCTGCTCGTGGATCATCCGCGGCAGCTTCAGCAGCCAGGCCGCGCCCAGCGCCGGAATGCTCGGATAGCCGCCAAAGCCGACCACCGCCGCCGGCCGGTCGCGCCGCATCGCCATCGCGCTCTTCAGCACCCCGGCGAGAACCTTCGGCCCCACCAGCGCCTTGGCCATCGCCCCGCCGCGCGCGAAGGTCGCGCTCGGCACCTCGACGATCTCGGTCGAATGCGGAAACCCGCCGGTGTAGCGCGCGCCGCGCGCATCCGTCGACAGCCGCACCCGCCAGCCGCGCTGCAGCATGGCCTCCGCCAGCGCCTGCGCCGGGAACATATGCCCCCCGGTGCCACCTGCGGCAATGATCAGCAGGGGCTGGTTCATTGCACCGCGCTCCCTGCTTCCTCTTGCTCCAAGTATCCCGGGGGCACGCCATTGTTGCTCCATTGGTCCGAGCGACAATGGCGGCCGGGGGCAGAGCCCCCAGCCGGTCGCCGCGCGCCCGCGCGGCGAAAACCGCTATCAGACCTCACCGCACCCGCCCCCGCAGCAGATCGGCGATCTCGCCCTGCGGCCGCGACCGGGTGAAGGCCAGCAGCATCCCCACCGCGATGCCCCCGGCGATCAGCGACGAGCCGCCATAGCTCACGAAGGGCAGCGTCATGCCCTTGGCGGGCAGCAGCCGCACCGCCACGCCCATGTTGATCATCGCCTGCACGCCGAAGATGCAGGCCAGCCCCGTCCCGGCCAGCCGGATGAACGGGTCGCGCTCCTTCATCAGCCGCAGCAGCGAGCGCACGGTGACCGAGGCGTAAAGCGCGATGATCACCAGCACCAGCACCAGCCCGTATTCCTCGGCCGCCACTGCGACGATGAAATCCGTATGCGCGTCCGGCAGCGACCATTTGACCTGCCCCTCGCCGACGCCGACCCCGAACAGCCCGCCGCCCATGATGGCGTCGGTCGCATAGCCCAGCTGCGTGGTCGGATCGACATCCGGGCTCAGAAACCCGTCGATGCGGCGCGCGAAGTGCTCCGAATTGGAATAGGCGAGCGAGCCGCCCATGACGACAAGCCCCGCCATCAGCACCAGCAGCAGCATCGGCGCCCCGGCGACGAAATACATCACGCCCCAGCCGAACAGCACCAGGCAGGCCTGTCCGAAGTCGGGCTGGAACGCCAGCATCAGCGCGATCGCGACGCAAAGCGCGAAGGACCAGGTCTTGCCCGGCGGCCCGTTGATCTCCTGACTGGCCGCCAGCATCCAGGCGGCCACCACCATGAATCCGGGCTTCAGGAACTCCGAGGGCTGGAACGAGGCGAAGCCCAGCGAATACCAGCGCACCGCGCCCTTGCCGAAGTCGGTCCCGAGAAAGGGCAGCAGCGCCAGCGCCACGAAAGAGGCGAGGAAGCCCAGAACCGCCAGGCGGCGCACCATCACCGGCGACATCATTGAGGTGATCAGCATGGCCAGGATCGCCAGCCCGCCAAAGGCCGCCTGCCGCTGCACATAGTGGAAGGGCGCAAAATCGTTGCGCGCGGCCAGCGGCGGCGAACTCGCCAGCCCCAGCAGCAGCCCGATGGCGAACAGAAGCAGCACACAGGTCATCGACCACTTGTCGACCGTCCGCCACCATTTCGGAAGAATCGGCTCGCCACCCCTGTCGGGGACGGCGCCATAGACCATCTCAGTCATGGATACTGCCCTTTTTGCCTGTCGCGCCCCTTTGCGGGGTCTCTCGGCACAGTCTACAGGGAAACGCGGCCTCCCGCCAGTGTCTTCCTGCCCCCGGGATCGCGTCGGCGGGATCACAACCCTGCAGGCCGGAAGATACCCCCGCCCGCTTCCCCCTTGCCAAATGCCGCGATCCGCGCGAGGGCCTGCGCCATGCGTGTCGATACCCTGATCCTCGGCGCCGGCGCCGCCGGCATGATGTGCGCCGCCTTCACCGGCGGGCGCACTCTGGTTATCGACCACGCCCGCGCCCCGGGCGAAAAGATCCGCATCTCCGGCGGCGGACGCTGCAACTTCACCAACCTCGGCACCAGCCCGGCCAATTTCCTCTCGGCCAATCCGCATTTCGCCAAATCGGCGCTGGCCCGCTACACGCCGCAGGATTTCCTTTCCCTGATCGCGCGTCACCGCATCGCCTGGCATGAAAAGACGCTCGGCCAGCTCTTCTGCGACGACAAGGCCACGCAGATCGTCGCCATGCTGCGCGCCGAGATGACCCGCGCCGGGGCCGAGCTCTGGCTCTCCACCACCCTCGCCGACCTCTCCCACGACGGCGCCGCCTTCACCGCCACGCTCGACCGCGAGGGCCGGCGCGAGACCGTCACCGCCACCCACCTCGTGCTCGCCACCGGCGGCAAGTCGATCCCCAAGATGGGCGCGACCGGTCTCGCCTATGACATCGCCACCCGCTTCGGCCTCAAGGTGACCGAAACGCGCCCCGCCCTCGTCCCCCTCACCTTCACCGACAGCGGCTTCGCCCCGCTCGCCGGCGTCGCCCTGCCCGCCCGGCTCTCGAACGCGCGCGCCAGCTTCGACGAGGCGCTGCTCTTTACCCATCGCGGCCTCTCGGGGCCTTCGGTCCTGCAACTCTCCTCCTACTGGCGCGAGGGCGAGGCGATCTCGGTCAACCTCACCCCCGCCGCCCCGCTCTTCGACTCTCTGCGCGCCGCGCGCCAGAGCGGCGGGCGCCACGACATCAAGACCGAACTCGCCCGCCACCTGCCCACCCGCCTTGCCGAGCATCTGGCGACCGAATGGGCCCTCTCCGGCCGCCTCGCCGACCAGTCCGACACCGCGCTGCGCGCGCTCTCCGACCGCCTGTCCGACTGGCCGCTCACCCCCTCGGGGTCCGAAGGCTATCGCACCGCCGAGGTCACGCTGGGCGGCATCGACACCCGCGGCCTGAACTCCTCCAGCATGGAGGCCAAGGCCCTCCCCGGCCTCTTCGCCATCGGCGAGGCGGTGGATGTCACCGGCTGGCTCGGCGGCTACAACTTCCAGTGGGCCTGGGCCTCGGCCCATGCCGCCGGCACCGCCATCGCCAGCCGCTGAGGAACCGCCGCCCCGCCCCCGGCGTTTGCCGCGCGGAGGATCCCGCATGACAATCGCCCTCGACGACCGGGTGGAATGGGACTGGGGCCGGGGCACCGCCTCGGGCCGCGTCACCGAAATCCACGCCGAACGCACCACCCGCACGATCAAGGGCACAAAGGTCGTGCGCAACGGCACCGCGGACAACCCCGCCGTGGTGATCCGCCAGGACGACGGCGGCACCGTGCTCAAAAGCGCCTCCGAACTGCGGCAGGTGTGACATGGCGCCCTCGGATCTGCCCGCCGGCCTGATCTGGTATCCCGACAGCCGCCCCGGCATCTCGCGCCGCCGCGCCGGGCGCGGCTTCACCTACCTCGCACCCGACGGCACCACCATCGCGCGCGGCGAAGAACGCAGCCGGATCGAGGCGCTGGCCGTGCCCCCCGCCTATGGCGACGTCTGGATCTCGCCCCGCGCCAACGGCCACCTTCAGGCCACCGGTTTTGACGCCCGCGAACGCAAGCAATACCGCTATCATGCCAAATGGTCCGAGGCGCAGTCCGAACAGAAATTCTCCCTCCTGCCCGACTTCGGCCGCGCCCTGCCGCGCATCCGCCGCCGCATCACCCGCGACCTGGCCGAGGATCCGGGCGGCGAACGCTTTGCCCTCGCCGCCGCGCTGCTGCTGATCGATCGCCTGTCATTGCGCGTCGGGAACGAGACCTATGCCCGGGAAAACGGCTCCTACGGCGCGCTGACCCTGCGCCGCCGCCACCTGCGTCTGACCCGCACGGGCCTGAACCTCGCCTATACCGCCAAGGGCGGCAAGAAGGTGCGCCGCCGCCTGACCGACCGCAAGCTGCTGCGCGTTCTGAATGACATCCGCGACCTCCCCGGCGCCGAGCTGCTGACGTGGATCGACAGCGACGGCGACGCGCGCAAGCTCTCCTCGGGCGCACTCAACGCCTATCTGGCCGAGGCCGGCGGCGGCGATTTCACCGCCAAGACCTTCCGCACCTGGTCCGGCACGCTTGCCGCCTTCGAGACCGCCGAGGCCGGCGGCGCCACCATCCGCAGCCTCTGTGCGGCCGCCGCCGACCGCCTCGCCAACACGCCGGCCGTCGCCCGCCGCTCCTATATCCACCCCGAGGTGATCGCGCTTGCCGGGGCCGAACCGCCCGAGACCCCCGGCGCCGGCCTCGCCGGCCTCAGCGCCGCCGAAAACCGCCTGCTGTCCTTCCTCGACCGGTCATAGGCGCAACCGCCGCTCCGCCATCTCGACGAACCAGCTCGCCCCCGCCGGGATCGTCTCGTCGTTGAAATCATAGGCCGGATGATGCAGCCCGGCGCTGTCGCCATTGCCGACATAGATGAACGCACCGGGCCGCGCCTCCAGCATGAACGAGAAATCCTCGCCCCCCATCACCAGCGGCGATTCATGGCAGCCGCCCGCCACCGCCTCCGCCGCGGCAATGGCGAACCCGGTGTTCTCCGGCGTGTTGATCGTGACCGGAACGCCGTGGGTATAGGTCGTCTCGGCCCGCCCGCCCAGCGCCTGCGCCGTCGCCGCCGCGATCTCGCCGATCCGCCGCTCGGCCAGCGCGCGCATCTCGGGCGAATGGGTGCGGACCGTGCCCCGCATCGCGACCCGCTCGGAAATCACGTTGAAGGCGTGCGACGATGTCTCGACCGAGGTCACCGAAACCACCGTCTGCGCCACCGGATCCGCATTGCGGCTCACGATGGTCTGCAAGGCCACCACGATCTGGCAGGCGATCACCAGCGGATCCACCGCCAGGTTCGGTTCCGCCGCGTGCCCACCCTTGCCCACCACCTCGATGGCGAACTCGTCGGCGGCGGCCAGCTGCGGCCCCGGGCGGATCGCGAACTGCCCGACCGGCAGGCCGGGCCGGTTGTGGATCGCATAGATCTCGTCGATGCCGAACCGTTCGACCAGCCCGTCGTCCAGCATCGCCTTGGCGCCGTTGCCGCCCTCCTCGGCCGGCTGGAAGATCACCACCACCGTCCCGTCGAAATTCCGCGTCTCCGCCAGATACTGCGCCGCCCCCAGCAGCATGGCGGTATGCCCGTCATGCCCGCAGGCATGCATCTTGCCCGCCACGGTCGAGGCATGGGCCGCCCCCGTCGCCTCGTGGATCGGCAGCGCGTCCATATCCGCGCGCAGCCCGATGGTGCGCGCGCCGGGCCGCCCCCGGATCACACCCACGACGCCCGTGCGCCCGATGCCTTCCACCACCTCATCGCAGCCAAAGCCGCGCAGCCGCTCGGCCACCAGCCCCGCCGTGCGATGGGTGTCATAAAGGATCTCCGGATGGGCATGGAAATCGCGCCGCCAGGCGGCGATTTCCGGCTGCATCTCGGCCAGTCGGTTTCTCACCGGCATCGTCTCAGGCCTCCAGCCTCTGCTCGGCCAGCGTGGCGAACCAGCTCGCCCCCACCGGGATCGCCTCGTCGTTGAACTCATAGGCCGGGTTGTGAAGGTCGGCGCTGTCGCCATTGCCGATCAAAATGTAACAGCCGGGCCGCACCGCCAGCATGTCGGCAAAATCCTCGGCCGCCATGTCGGGCCGGATATCGGTCTTCACCGCGCCCGCCACCGCCTCGCCCGCGCGCACCGCATGGGCGACGTTGCCCGCCCGGTTCAGCACCGGCCCGACGCTGCGCGTATAGGTGACCTCGGCCCGCGCGCCATAGGCGGCGGCGGTCTGCCGCGCCAGCGTCTCGATCCGCTCCACCAGCACCGGCTGCAGCTCGGGGTCCAGAAACCGCGTCGTCCCGCGCAGCACGATCCGCTCGGGGATCACGTTGTAGGCCGTCGATTCCGACTCCAGCCCGCAGATCGACAGCACCACCGTCTTCAGCGGATCGACATTGCGCGACACCACCGATTGCAGCGCCATCACCACCGCGCAGGCGGCCAGCGTCGTATCCACCGCCAGATGTGGCCGCGCGCCATGCCCGCCCGTGCCCTGCACCGCGATCTCGAAACCGTCGGCCGCCGCCAGCAGCGGCCCCTCCTTCACCGCGAAGCTGCCCACCGGCAACCCCGGCCAGTTGTGCATCCCATAGACCTCTTCGATGCCCCAGCGCTCCATCACCCCGTCGGCGATCATCGCCTTGGCGCCGCCGCCACCCTCCTCGGCCGGCTGGAACAGCAGCACCACCGTGCCGTCAAAGTTGCGTGTCTCCGCCAGATACTGCGCCGCGCCCAAGAGCATGGTCGTATGCCCGTCATGCCCGCAGGCGTGCATCTTGCCGGGCACGGTCGAGGCATGGTCCACCCCGCTCCGCTCGAGCAGCGGCAGCGCGTCCATGTCGGCGCGAAACCCGATGGCCCGCCCGCTCGCCGTGCTGCGCCCCCGGATCACGCCGACCACGCCGGTCTGGCCGACCCCCTCCACCACCTCGTCACAGCCCCAGGCGCGCAGCTTCTCCGCCACCAGCGCGGCGGTGCGATGCTCGGCAAAGCGCAGCTCGGGATGGGCATGGATATCGCGCCGGATCGCGCTCAGCGCGGGCAGCCGGTCGGCGATGCTGTTCTTCACGGGCATGGGCGGCTCCTGAATTGCGTGACCTCAACCGCGTGGGGGCTCCGCAGGTGTTCTTGCCAAAAACCCGTTCTGTCCCACCCGGCGCGACCTGCGGTCACGCCGCCGGCATCTTCCGCTCCACCACCTCGGCGAACCAGGAACAGCCGACCGGGATAATCTCGTCGTTGAAGGTGTACATCGGGTGATGGACCATCGCGCCATCGCCGTTGCCCAGGAAGATATAGGCCCCCGGCCGCTCCTCCAGCATGAAGGAGAAATCCTCGCCCGCCATCATCGGCGGCGTGTCCCGCTCCACCTTGCCCGCCACGATCTCGGCGATCTCGGCCGCGAATTCCGTGTTCTCGGTCGCGTTCACCGTCACCGGATAGCCGCGCTGATAGTCGATCTCGGCACTGGCGCCATAGGCCGAGGCGGTGGCGGTCACGATCGCCTTGACCCGCTCCTCCGCCAGATCGCGCACCTCGGCGCTCAGCGCCCGCACGGTGCCGCGCAGCAACACCGTCTGCGGGATCACGTTGTGGCTCTCGTTGTCCGACCGGAAGGTGCAGACCGACACCACCACCTGCTCCAGCGGATCGACATTGCGCGAGGCGATGGACTGCAAAGCGATCAGCACATGCGCGGCCACCAGGTTGGTGTCCACCGCGCGATGCGGCGCCGCCGCATGGCCGCCCTTGCCCGTCACCACGATGTCGAACTGGTCGGCCGAGGCCATCAGCGCGCCGGGCCGGATGTGGAACTCGCCCGCGCCCTGCTGCGGCATGTTGTGCATCCCGTAAACCTCCTGGATGCCCCAGCGCTCCATCATGCCCTCCTCGCACATGACCCGGCCGCCGCCGCCGCCCTCCTCCGCCGGCTGGAAGATCAGCACCACCTTGCCGTCAAAGTTCTTCGTCTCCTGCAGGTATTTCGCCGCGCCGAGCAGCATCGCCGTATGACCGTCATGCCCACAGGCATGCATCTTGCCCGGATGGGTCGAGGCATAGTCGAGCCCGGTCTTCTCGTGGATCGGCAGCGCGTCCATGTCCGCGCGCAGCCCAATCACCCGGCCGGATGTATTTGTCTTCCCCTCGATCACCGCGACGATGCCGGTCTGGGCGATGCCGGTCGTGATGTCGGTGATCCCGATCTCGCGCAGCCGCGCCTCGACAAAGGCCGAGGTCTTGGGCAGGTCGAACTGCAATTCGGGAATGGAGTGCAGATGCCGGCGCCAGCCGGTGATCTCGGCGTGCATCTCGGCAAGACGGTTCTTGATGGGCATGGCGCTTATCCTTCCTGCAAGCGGCGCACCAGACGGTCGGCAAAGGCGACGCCGGCCTCGAACTGGGCGATGGTGATGAATTCGTTCGGCTGATGCGCCTGGGCGATGTCGCCCGGGCCGCAGACCACGGCGGAATAGCCCGCCGCCTGAAACTGCCCGGCCTCGGTGCCATAGCTGACCACATGGGTCGCATTGTCTCCGGTGATCTGGCGCACCAGCCCCTCGGCCAGACCGTTCTCCTCCGGCCGCAGCCCCGGCACGGCGAACCGCGCCTCCAGGTCGATGCGCGCCTCGGGCACCACCGCCTGCATCTCCGCCTCGACCTCGGCCACCTTGGCCCGCACCTTCGCGTCCCAGGCGTCCAGATCGGCATCGGGCACCGCGCGATAGCCCAGGTCGAACCGGCAGTGCTTCGCCGTGATATTGGCCGCCGTGCCGCCGCTGATCAGCCCGGTGTGCAGCGTCGTCCAGGGCGGCACGAAGGCCGAGGCGATCAGCGACGGCTGCTTCGCCGCCTCCTCGGCGTTCACCTCATTGGCCCACTGGATGATCTTCGCCGCCTCCATGATGGCGCTGACCCCGGTATGCATGATCGAGGAATGCACCTCGAACCCCCAGACATCGACCCAGAACCCCTGCCCGCCCTTGTGGCCGGTGACCGCCTGCATCATCGAGGGCTCGCCCACGATCACCGCCGCGCCCTTGGGCAGAACCGGCTGCATCGCCTCGATCATCGGCGGCGCGCCGGTACAGCCCACTTCCTCGTCGAACGACAGCGCCAGCTGCATCGGCCGCTTCACGCCGCGCCGGTGCGCCTCGACCAGCGCCCAGATGGCGATGGCGTCAAAGCCCTTCATGTCGCAGGTGCCGCGCCCGAAATACTTGCCGTCCCGCTCCACCACGCTGAACGGATCGCTGTCCCAGGGCTGCCCGTCCACCGGCACCACATCGGTGTGCCCCGACAGCACGACCGCCCCCTCTTCCCAGGGCCCGACATGGGCAAACAGCGCCGCCTTCGGCTCGTCCGGCTTGTAATAACGATGCGCCTCGATGCCGTGGCTGTTCAGATAGGACTCCACCCAGTCGACCAGAGGCAGGTTGGTGTCGCGGCTGACCGTCGGGAAGGAGATCAGCTTTTCCATGATCTGGAAGGCGGAAAGGGTGGCCGTCATGAATGTCCTCGTCCTTGCACTGGCGCGACGGTAACGGGACTGCCGGCCGAACCACAAGGTCAAAAGCCCCGATGCCCCCTCAGGGCCGGGCCGCCGCCCATCCCAGCAGCGCGTCCAGCGCCGGGCACAGCATCTGGCCCCAGTCGGTCAGGCGATACTCCACCCGCGGCGGCACCTCGGGATAGACGGTGCGCGCCACGATCCCTTCCGCCTCCAGCTGGCGCAGCTGCTGGATCAGCATCTTCTGCGACACGCCCGGGATCGCGCGGTCCAGTTCCGAAAAGCGCAGCACATTGCCGCCGAAGAGATGAAACAGGATCTCCAGCTTCCACCGGCCCTCCAGCATCTTCAGCGCGCGCTCCACCCCCTCGGCTGCCGAGGCGCGGGTATGGCCCCGTGACTTACCTTCAGGTGCGTTTCCCACTTTTCCGTCCGTTCTTGTTATGCCTTCCGCCCCTCCGCATATCTCTCGAACAACCACAAGGATAGTCTTTGATGCCCATGACCCTTCCCCCTCCCGTCGCCGCCTATTTCGCCGCCAGCACCCCGCAGGCCATCGCCGCGACCTTCACCGAAGATGCCCTCGTCACCGACGAGCGCCGCACCCACCGGGGCCGCGCCGCCATCCTCGCCTGGCGCGAAGAGGTCGCGCAGATCGCCTTCCAGCAGGAGATCCTGCGCGCCGCGCCGCAGGGCGATGGTTTCCGCGTCACCTGCCGCGTCTCGGGCAGCTTCCCCGGAAGCCCGGTCGAGCTCGACTACGACTTCCGTGTCGCCGGCAACGCCATCTCCCGGCTGCAGATCCGCTGAGCCCCGCCCCGGCCGCGCGCCGCGTGACCGCTGCAGGATGGGGGCTCTGCCCCCGCCGCCCTTCGGCGCGACTCCCCCGGGATATTTCCGGCAAGAGGAAAGGACATGCTGCTTCCTCTTGCTTCAAATATCCCCGCCGGAGGCCATCGCGCCGCAGGCGCGATCCCGCAGCGCCCGCCGGGGGCGCGGCGTCAGTAGCCGCTGTCGGTCGTCAGCACCATGTGCCCCGGCGCCACGGTGCGGTAGACCGAGGGTTCGGGGCGGTAGTCCACCGGATGGATCGGCGAGGGGATCGGCTTGAAGTTCAGATCCTTCTCGGATTTTCGCCGCGCCGGATCGGCGATCGGCACCGCCTTCATCAGCGCCTTGGTATAGGGGTGCTGCGGGTTCTCGAAGACCGCCTCGCGCGGGCCCAGTTCGACGATCCGGCCCAGATACATCACGCCGACATGATGGCTGACCCGCTCGACCACCGCCATGTCGTGGCTGATGAACAGATAGGACAGCCCCATCTCGGCCTGCAGCTCCATCATCAGGTTCAGCACCTGCGCCTGCACGCTCACGTCCAGCGCGCTCACCGCCTCGTCCGAAACGATCAGCTTGGGGTTCAGCGCCAGCGCCCGCGCGATGGCCACCCGCTGCCGCTGCCCGCCCGACAGCTCGTGCGGATAGCGCCGCAGGAAGCTCCTCGGCAGTTCCACCCGGTCGAACAGCCGCGCCACCCGGTCGGCGATCTCCGACCCCGAGGCGATATCGTAGTTCTTCAGCGGCTCCGCCACCTGGTCCATCAGCTGCATCTGCGGATTGAGCGAGGCGAAGGGATCCTGGAAGATCATCTGCATGTCGCGCCGCGCCTCGCGCAGCGCCTCGGTGCCCAGCGCCATCACATCGACCCCGCCAAGGTCGATCTTCCCGCTCAGCGGTTCCACCAGCCGCAGGATCGAGCGCCCGGCGCTCGACTTGCCGCAGCCGCTCTCGCCCACCAGGCTCAGCGTCTGGCCCTTGTTGATGGTGAAGGAGACATCCTCGACCGCATGGACATTGGCCAGCGTGCGCCGGAAAAAGCCGCCCTTGACCGCAAATCGGGTCGTCAGGTTGCTGACCGTCAGCAGCACCTCGTCGGTGCCGGGGATCGGCGCGATGGTCTGGTTGTCCACGCCCAGCAGCTTCATCGGCTCGGGCGCCGCCTTGCCGCGCATCTCGCCCAGCTTGGGCACCGCCGCCAGCAGCGCCTTGGTATAGGCGTGCTTGGGGTGGTTGAAGATCTCGTCGACCGTGCCTTCCTCGACCTTGTTGCCGCGGAACATGACCACCACGCGGTCGGCCATCTGCGCCACCACCGCCATGTCGTGGGTGATGAACATCACCGCCGTGCCCGTCTCGCGCTTCAGGCGGTCCATCAGCGCCAGGATCTCGGCCTGGATCGTCACGTCCAGCGCCGTCGTCGGCTCGTCCGCGATCAGCAGGCGCGGCCGGCAGGCCATCGCCATGGCGATCACCACCCGCTGGCGCATGCCCCCCGACAGCTCGTGCGGATACTGCTTCAGCCGACGCTCCGGCTCGGGAATGCGCACCTCGCGCAGCAGCTCGATCGCCTGCTTTTCCGCCGCCGCGCGGGAAAGCCCGCGATGCACGCGCAGCCCCTCGGTCAGCTGGCGGCCCACCGTGAAGACCGGGTTCAGCGCCGTCATCGGCTCCTGGAAGATCATGCCGATCTCGTTGCCGCGGATGTCGCGCATGCGGTCCTGGTCGACCTCGGCCAGATCGATCGGGTCGCCTTTCTCGCGGCTGAACAACAGCTTGCCCCTGGCGATCTCGCCGCCGCCGAACTCGATCAGCCGCATCAGGGCGAGCGAGGAGACCGACTTGCCCGATCCCGATTCGCCGACGATGCAGACGGTCTCGCCCGGGCGCACCGTGAACGAGACGTTTTCGACACCGGCGACCGTCCCGCCCCGCGTCTGGAACTCCACCCGCAGTTCGCGGATATCCACTATCGGCTGATCGAGCACGCGCACCCCCTGTCCTGATTGCCCGAGGCTAAGGCGCTCCTCGCGCGACTGTCAAACCCCATCCCGCTTTACCCAAGGCAAGGCTTGCATTTTTTTCAAACTCTGCTTCGATGTGCCGGTATCCGTCGCGCGGGGGGCGATCGCGGGCAAGGCCGGACCCCGGCTCTGCCGCCAATTGGCGGCACCTGCATGTCCCCGTGTCGTCAGGGCACCAAGCCGCAGCAACGCGGATAATCGTGGCATGAACGTGTCCAACAAGGAGTGTACAATGAAACTGAAAATCCTGCTGCTCGGAGCCGTCGCCTGTGCGGCCCTGGCGCCGGCGGCCTTCGCCGAACGCGGCAAGGACGGCAACGTCAGCATCATCTACTGGCAGGCCCCGTCGATCCTGAACCCGTTCCTGTCCGGCGGCACCAAGGACATCGAGGCCTCGAGCCTCGTGATCGAACCGCTGGCCCGCTACGACGACAAGGGCGAAATGGTGCCCTTCATGGCCGAGGAAGTGCCGACGCTGGCCAATGGCGGCGTCAGCGAGGACCTCACCACCATCACCTGGAAGATCAAAGAAGGCCTGCTCTGGTCCGACGGCACCCCCGTCACCTCGGCCGACGTGAAGTTCACCGCCGACTACTGCATGCATCCCGAGGGCGGCTGCGCGCAGGCCGCCTTCTATGATGGCGTGCAGTCGGTCGAAACCGTGGATGACCGCACCGTCAAGGTGACCTTCAACCAGCCCAAGCCGAACCCCTACGGCCCCTTCGTCGGTGGCCAGTCGCCGATCATCCAGAAGGCGCAGTTCGAGAACTGCCTGGGCGCCAAGGCCCCGGAATGCACCGAACAGAACTTCAACCCCATCGGCACCGGCCCCTTCAAGGTCGTCGAATTCAAGCCGAATGACGTGATCACGCTCGAGGCCAACCCGAACTACCGCGATCCCGACAAGCCGGCCTTCGCAACCGTCACCTTCAAGGGCGGCGGCGATGCCACCGGCGCGGCGCGCGCCGTGTTCGAGACCGGCGAATTCGACTACGCCTGGAACCTCCAGCTGGCGCCCGACGTGATCGCCAAGATGGAAGCCGGCGGCAAGGGCAAGGCCATCACCGGCTTCGGCCCGCTGGTCGAACGGATCGAGGTCAACCTGACCGACCCCTCGCCCTCGCTCGACGCCGACACCCGCTCGACCCGCAAGGCCCCCCACCCCTTCCTGACCGACGTCAACGTGCGCAAGGCGCTCTCGATGGCGATCGACCGCGAACTGCTGGTCGAAGTCGGATACGGCAAGGCCGGCAAGCCGACCTGCGATCTGGTGCCGGTGCCCGACAACTATGCGGCCAAGAACGACTTCTGCTTCAAGCAGGACATCGAAGGTGCCAACAAGCTGCTGGACGAAGCCGGCTGGGTGAAAGGGGCCGATGGCGTCCGCGCCAAGGACGGCGTGCGCCTGTCGATCGTCTACGCGACCTCGACCAACGCCGTGCGTCAGGACTTCCAGGCCCTGATCAAGGACTGGTGGAACGAGATCGGCTTCGAAGTCGAGCTGCGCAACGCCTCCGCCTCGGTCTTCTTCGGCGGTGACCCGGGCTCGCCCGACACCTTCCAGAAGTTCTATGCCGACGTCGAGATGTATGCCAACACCTTCAACGGCACCGATCCCCAGCAGTATCTGGCCGCCTATCGCTGCGGCGGCGAGCCGAAGCCGGAAAGCCAGTGGCAGGGTGAGAACATCAACCGTTACTGCGACCCGGCCTATGACGCCCTGATCGACGAACTGGCCCGCACCGGCGACATCGCCAAGCGCGGCGAGATCGCGATCAAGATGAACAACATGCTGACCAAGGACAGCCACACGATCATCGGCCTCGTGCACCGCGGCCGTGTCTCGGGCCAGTCCAACACCCTGGGCGGCCATGTGCTGAACGTCTGGGACAGCGAACTGTGGGATGCCGCCGAGTGGTATCGCAAGCAGGGTTCGTGACCGTCTGACATGCGCCCGCCCCGGGGCCTAGCGCCGGGGCGGGACGTCATGACAGGCCAATAAAAAGACGCTCCAGCCGCAAAGGCTCCGCCCATGCTGACCTTCACCATAAGGCGTCTGGTCCTGGCCGTACCGACGCTCCTGTTCATCAGCCTCGTGATCTTCCTGCTGCTTGAACTCGCCCCCGGCGACCCGATGGCCCAGGTCCCGCTCACCGTTCCCCCCGAAGTCAAAGAGAAGATGCGCATCGCGCTCGGCCTCGGCGAACCGATCCACATCCGCTATGTCAAATGGGTGGTCCAGTTCTTCTGGATCGAACCGCAGGTGCTGTTCGACCATATCTTCGGCACCGGTTTCGCGGACGGCAAGCTGCGGGTGATCTCCTGGCAGACCCGCTCGCCGGTGATGGACCTCGTGGTCCAGCGCCTGCCCCAGACGCTCTGGGTGGTCGGCGTCGCCTATGTGCTCGCCATCATCATCGCCATCCCGGTCGGCATCTACTCGGCCTATCGCCAGTATTCGATCTTCGACCAGTTCGGCACCTTCGTCACGATGATCGGTTTTTCCGTGCCGCCCTTCTTCACCGGCCCGCTGATGGTGGTGATCTTCGCGGTCAACCTGCACTGGTTCCCCTCGATCTACGACACCACGCTGGTGGTCGACGACTTCGAAAGCCTCGGCATGCAGATCCGGCAGATGTTCCTGCCCGTGATGGTGCTCACGCTCCAGATCACCGCCCAGATCAGCCGCTTCATGCGCGCCTCGATGCTCGACAACTTCAACCAGGACTACGTGCGCACCGCCCGCGCCAAGGGTATGTCGGAATATACCGTCGTCATGGTCCACGTCCTGCGCAACTCGCTCATCCCGGTGGTGACGGTGATTGCGCTCGGCATCCCCTCGATCTTCGGCGGCGCCATCATCACCGAGCAGGTCTTCGCCGTGAACGGCATCGGCCAGGCGCTGATCTCGGCGATCCAGGCCAACGACCTGCCGATGGTGCATACGCTCACCTTCATCTTCGCCGTGCTGATCGTCGTCTTCAACCTCATCGCCGACGTCCTCTACGGCGTCCTTGACCCGAGGGTCCGCTATGACTGACGCCGCCCCCAACGATCCGCCTCCACAGCGCATCGCCGCCCTCTCCGACACCGTCCCCAGCGCGCCGCCGCGCAGCCAGTGGCTCGACGTCTGGGACCAGTTCAAGCAGCACAAGGGCGCGCTGGTCGGCGGCATCATCTTCCTGACCATCGTGCTCGCCGTGCTGGTCGGCCCCGCCGTCTGGTGGGTCGACGCGCAATACCTGCCCAAGGGGCGCGAGTTCATCAACCTGCGCGACACCCGGCCGATCTACGTCGCGCTCTGGGACGACACCGCCAAGGTCAGCTGGCTCTACCCGCTCGGCACCGACAACCTCGGGCGCGACACGCTCGCCCGGATGATGCAGGGCGGCCGGGTCTCCATCGCTGTCGGCCTCACCGCCATGCTGCTGTCGATCTTCCTCGGCACTCTGATTGGCGTCGTCGCCGGCTATTTCCGCCGCCTCGACGGGCTGCTGATGCGGCTCACCGACCTGTTCCTCGCCCTGCCCCTGCTGCCGATGATCCTGGTCGCCTCGCTGCTCTTCCGCGAGGCGCTGTCCAAGACCTTCGGCGTCGAGGGCGGCGTCTTCGTCCTGGTCGTCGGCCTCATCGGCGTCACCAGCTGGATGCACACCGCCCGCATCGTGCGCGGCGACGTGCTGGCGCTCAAGGAACGCGAGTTCATCCTCGCGGCCCAGTCGATCGGCACCAAGCCCTCCAAGCTCGTCATCCGCCACCTGCTGCCCAACGTCATGTCGCCGATCATGGTCTCGGCCACCCTCGGCATCGCCGTGGCGATCATCACCGAATCCGCGCTTTCCTTCCTCGGCTTCGGCTTCCCGCCGGACTTCCCGACCTGGGGCCGCCTGCTGAACGACAGCGTCGACCGGATGGACCTCTACCCCGAGCGCGTGCTCTGGCCCGGCCTCGCCATCTCGCTGACCGTGCTCAGCGTCAACTACCTCGGCGACGGTCTGCGCGACGCGCTTGATCCACGCATCCGCGGCCGATAGTCAGGACGGGCAATCGAGGAGACCCGAGCCATGCCCACCCCTCCCTATCGCGCCGACCACGTCGGCAGCCTGCTGCGCCCCGCCGCCATCGCCGAGGCGCGGCGCAAGCACTATGTCGAGAAATCCATCTCCGCCGCCGACCTCAAGGCGGTGGAAGACGCCGAGATCCCGGCGCTGATCAAGCTGCAAGAGGACGTGGGCCTCAAGGCCGTCACCGACGGAGAGGCCCGCCGCTCCTTCTGGCACTACGACTTCATGGGGATGCTCACCGGCCTCGATCTGGTCGAACGCGACGAGGGCGTGCAGTTCGCCGGCGTCAAGCTCCGCCCGATCTTCCCGACCATCACCGGCAAGCTCGACTTCCCCGACGATCACCCGATGCTCGACCACTTCCGTTTCGTGGCCGACCACACCCGCGTGACGCCCAAGATCTCGATCCCCGGACCCTCCTGCTGTCACTTCCGCACCGCGCCCGACGACATTCACCCGCAGGAATACAAGGAAGACCCCCAGGCGATCTTCAACGACCTCGCCGCGACCTATGCCAAGGCGGTGGCGAAATTCTACGAGGCCGGCTGCCGTTACCTGCAGATGGACGACATCTTCTTCGCCTACCTCTGCGACCCCAAGCACCGCGCCGCCAAGCAGGCCGCCGGGCAGGATCCCGACTGGCTGATCGACCGCTATGCCTGGATGATGCGCGAGGCGATCAAGGACCGCCCCGACGACATGGTCATCGGCATGCACATGTGCCGCGGCAACTTCCGCTCCACCCACGCCGCCGAGGGCGCCTATGACACCGCGGCCGAGGCGATCTTCTCCACCGGCGTCGACATCTACTTCATGGAATACGACACCGACCGTGCCGGCGGCCTGGAACCGCTGCGCCTGTTGCCCAAGGGCGAGCAGCGCGTGCTGCCGGGCTTCATCACCACCAAGACCCCCGAGCTCGAAAGCCTCGACTGGCTGAAGTCCAAGTTCGACGAGGCGGCGAAATACTGCGACCTCGACCAGCTCGGCATCGCGCCGCAATGCGGCTTCGCCTCGACCGAGGAAGGCAACGCGGTGACGCCCGACGACCAGAAGCGCAAGCTCGAACTGGTGGTAAAAACCGCCGAGGCGATCTGGGGCGAAGTCTGACCCGTAGGGTGGGCAATCTGCCCACCTCCGCCCTCTACCTCTGGCACCGGATCGGCCCGGCACTCCGCCCACCGCCCAACAACGCCATTCCCCGTCCCCCCGCGTAGGGTGGGCAATCTGCCCACCACCTCCTCGCACCACCTCCCGCACCGGATCGGCCCGGCACTCCACCCACCGCAAAACAACGCCGTTCCCCCGACCCGCCCGAAATAAGAACGCCCTTCCACCCCCGGGGCAAGATCCCCGCACGCACGTTCCCGACTTCCCGCCGCAACGGGAAAATCCGCGCGCGGGGCGCCCGAAACCGGGAAATCTTCCCGGTTTTCACCTCCCGCCTCCCGGATCGACGCTTGATTGCCACAGCTTTCTGCGCCATCTGGGAAATCGTTCTCCATTCGCCCGAAAGCCCCTGAGATGTTCGAAACCCTCGGCCTCGATATCACCGCCCGCGCCGCCTCGGTCTGGCTGGGCCTCGGCCTCGGCCTGCTCTTCGGCCTGCTCGCCGAACGGACGAAATTCTGCTTCCGCCGCTCGCTGGTGGGCGAGGACCGCAAACAGGCGCTTGGCGTCTGGCTGATGGCGCTCGCCACCGCCGTGATCGGCACCCAGGCCGCCGTCGCCGCCGGCTGGATCAGCTTCGCCGACCACCGCTTCATGGCCCCCGCCCTGCCCGCCCTCGCCATCCTGATCGGCGGTGCGCTCTTCGGCGCCGGCATGGTGCTGACGCGGGGCTGCATCTCGCGCCTGACCGTACTCACCGGCACCGGCAACCTGCGCGCCGCGCTGGTCGTCGTGCTCTTTGCCATCACCGCCCATGCCACGCTGAAAGGCGTGCTCGCCCCGCTGCGCACCACGCTCGGCCAGTATACCGTCGACCTCGGCGACGCCGTCTCGCTCGCCGCCCTGCCCGGCGGCGCGCTGCTCTGGTCGGCGCTGATCGCGCTTGGCGGGATCGCCGTCGCCCTGCGCTCGGGCAACCGCCCCCTCGTCCTGCTCGGCGGCCTGCTGATCGGCCTGCTGGTCCCGCTCGGCTGGATCGGCACCGGCTATGTCCTGATGGACGAGTTCGAGCCCATCGCGATGGAAAGCCTCTCCTTCACCTCGCCCGCCGCCGAAAGCCTGTTCTACACCATCGCCTCCAGCGCCATCGAACCGGGCTTCGGCCCCGCCCTCGTCGCCGGCGTGCTGCTCGGTGCCCTCGCCGCCGCGCTCAGCTTCGGCAGCTTCCAGTGGCAAAGCTTCGAGGCCCCGCGCCAGACCGGCCGTTACCTCGCCGGCGCGGTGATGATGGGCTTTGGCGGCGTGCTCGCCGGCGGCTGCACCCTGGGCGCGGGTCTCTCCGGCGTCCCGACCCTCAGCCTCGCGGCGATCCTCGCCATCCTCGCCATCGCCGGCGGCGCGCTAGGGATGAACGCACTGCTTAGCCGATCCGCTTCCGGATACGGCGCACCATCCACCAGACAAGCGCCACAACCGGCAGAGTGACCGCCGCCTGCAACGTCCCCTTGCTCAGCTCCGTCGCCTCGGCAAGGGGATACAGCAGATAGCCCACCAGCGAGACGGCGTAATAGCTGATCGCCACCACCGACAGCCCCTCCACCGTCTCCTGCAGCCGCAGCTGCAGGTCCGCGCGCCGGTCCATGCTGGCCAGCAGCGCCTGGTTCTGCGCGCTGCGCTCCACATCCACCCGCGTGCGCAGCAGGTCGCCCGTGCGCGTCGCCCGCGCGGCCAGCGCCTCCAGCCGCCGCTCGGTCGCCTTCACCGTGCGCATCGCCGGCTCATAGCGCCGCATCATGAACTCGGAAAACAGCTGCCGCCCCATGAACCGCGTCTCGCGCAGCGCCCCGATCCGCTGGTTGACGATGGCCTCATAGGCCCCCGTCGCCCCGAACCGGAAGGCCGCCTGCGTCGCCGTCGTCTCGATCTCGGCGGCGGCGGTCAGCAGATGGTCCAGCGTCCGCTCGGCCGGCGTCACCTCGTCGCGCATCTCGGCCATCAGCGCGTTCAGCTGCCCCTCCATCCCGCCGATCTTGCCCGCCAGCGCCCGCGCCCGCGAAAAGCCCAGCATCGACATCGCCTTGTAGGTCTCGATCTCGCACAGCCGCTGCACCACCCGCCCGATCCGGCGGGTGCCCGTCTCGGGCCGCGCAAAGACCGCGAACCGCATGTGCCCGCCGGTGTCGATCCGGAAATCCCCCGCGATCACTGCCGCGTCGTCCAGCACCCGCGCCACTGCCAGGCTCTCGGGCACGAACCAGTCGTCCAGCTGCGCCCCGATCTCCGCATCCTCCCGCCAGGCCTCCAGCCGCATCACGATGGAGGTGATCCGCTGCCCCGGCGCCGCCGCCAGCCAGTCTTCCGGGAACACGCCGAAATCCGCCGGATCGAAGGGCCGCGCCGGCAGCCCCTCGCAGAAGGCGGTATAGGTCACGAACTCGGCATGCTGCTCCCACTTCAGCACATGCCGCCCGATCTGGCCCGAGTAATGCGTCGCCCCCGGCTGCGGATGCGCCGCCCCGTGCCGGTCCAGCAGCTGCACCAGATGCGCCACATCCGCCGCCCGGTCGCGCGCGGCCGCATCCACCGGCTGCTTGACCGCCAGGAACACCACTGTCGCCGGCACCGGGATCGCCGGGAACGGCCGCGCGTGCAATTCGTTGCTCAGCTCATAGCGCAGCGGATGATCGGCGATGGGTGACATGGCGGCCTCGTCCAAGGATGCCGCGCAGCTTAGACCACACCCGCCCCTATGGGAAGTTGTTATTTGATTTCAATATCTTAACGGGATACCATCGTATACCGCCCTGACGTCACTTGATCCCCAGCGCCCGGGCCACCGCGATCCGCAGCGTCGCGCGGTCGATCGGTTTCTGGAGGAAGGCCAGCGGCGGCACCCGCGCCAGCTCCTTTCGGCGGCGCTCTGATTCATAACCCGACATCAGCAACACCTTCGCGCCGGGGTATTTCTCCAGGATGATCTCGACCAGCTGATGCCCCTGTATCGTGCCCGGCATGATCAGATCGGTGATGATCAGCTCGGGCAGCGGCTCCACCTCGAGAATGGTCAGCGCCTGATCCGCGCTCTGGGCCACCCGCACCAGATGCCCGTCCAGCTGCAGCTGCCGCGCCATCACCCGCGTCACGCTCGGCTCGTCGTCCACGATCAGGATCCGCGCCATCGGCACCGGCTCCGCGATAGCGGGCGGCTGCGCCGAAACCCCGGTTGCCAGCTCGCTCGACCGCGGAAAGGCCATCGTCACTGTCGTCCCGACCCCCGGCTCGCTCGCCATCCGCAGCCCGCCGCCCGACTGTCGGCAGAACCCCGAAACCGCCGACAGCCCCAGGCCCGACCCCTCGCCCGCCGGCTTGGTGGTAAAGAACGGCTCCTCCGCCCGCGCCAGCGTAGCCGGATCCATCCCCACGCCGGTGTCGCGCACCGCCAGCTTCACAAATGTCCCCGGCCCCATGGTGCCGTCGTCGCAATAGCCCGACAGCGCCGGGGCGGCCAGATAACTGGTCCGCGTCGACACGAAGACCTCGCCGCCGTTCGGCATGGCGTCCCGAGCATTGATCAGGACGTTCAGCAGCGCCTGCTGAAAATTCGCGCCATCCACCAGCACCACCGCACGCGCTGCGTCCAGATCGGTGTGGATCACGATATCGGCCGGGCAGATCCGCCGGAACATGGTGATCGTCAGCGACGTCAGGTCATCCAGAACATTGGGCAGCGCCTCCAGCCGCGACTTGCGCCCATAGGCCAGCAGCTGCCGCGTCAGATGCGCGGCCTGCCGCGACGCACTGATCGCCTCGGCGACATAGGCCCGCCGCGCCGTCTCGTCCTTGTCCGCCTCGATCAGCTCCAGATTGCCCATGATCACCATGAGCGAATTGTTGAAATCATGCGCCACCCCGCCCACCAGCTTGCCCAGCGCCTCCACCCGCTGGCTGCGGCTCAGCGCAATCTCCGCCGCGTGCCGCGCCTGCTCGCTCTCGCGCAGCACGCCGCCCGCCCGCGCCGCGCGTTTTTCGGACAGGTTGGTATAGCGCGTGAAGAACACCGCGCTCATCGCCGTCGACACCATGGCGAAGAAGGTCAGCAGCGACAGCCGGAACACGTTGTCGCTGGACAGATCGAACGACCGCGCCATCGCCAGCCCGAAGACCGCCGGCACCAGCACCAGGAAGGGCAGCATCTTCCGCAGCAGCTGGCTGCCCGGGTCCGGCGCCAGCACAATCTGCACCCAGCCATGGCCGGGATCGCTCAGCAGAAGTCCCGTGAAAAGGCAGCCGAACCCCAGCACCGTGGTCAGCGCCATCTTGGTGTAGATCGGATTGGCGAACAGCGCCTCGGCGTTCATCGCATAGCCGATCAGCGGCACCATCACCAGAACCAGCCCGAAGCTCTCCAGGGTGATGCGCACCGCACGCAGGGCACCGTTGCGCTCCCGGTCCCACAGGATCAGACTCGCCGCCGCCAGCACCGCCGACAACGCCGTGGCCACGGACATGCCGTCATGCGGATCGAACGGTTGCGCGTTGCCGACCGAGATAAACCCATGCGCCGCCACCACCAGCATCAGCACACCGGGTCCTCGCGCCAGCAACTCGTGTTGCGGCGACTGGATCAGCATCAGCCCGATTCCGCCCAGCACCAGCGTCATCGCCGTTTCCGGCACCATCGCAGGATAGTCGTCGCGCAAACGCACCACCGGCTCGATCCCGAGCATCCAGCCCAGGGCCAGAATGACCAGCGCGCCTGCGATGACAAGAATGGCCAGCACCCGGACCACGATGGCGAGGGGCGCAGCTAGGTTTTCTGCAAGGTCTTCTTTCGACGGTAAAGCCATCCCCGAGCCGGTCATCTGCGCGCGCGACATTCACCCGGTCTCGCACTGACTGCGGTCCCGGTAGGTATTGAGATGGCATTCGGCGAGAAACGCAAAGCCATTCAAACGATCCAAAGACTGCCATGCCTTGGTTTAATCCAGAGTCCTTCCCGTTCTCCGGATCGCAATTGCCGGCCAGCAATTAACGAAATTCACGCGCCCGTACCTGTGCGGCCAACGACATGACCTGCGCAATACCTGAACATCAATGCATGGAATTCATGCAAAAGCAAGTTTGGAATACGTCTTACGCAACCCTGCCGGGTGCGCCAGCCGGCCGGTTCGCGGGGGCTCCGGCCGCCAGCCCTCCGCCGATCAGATGGGCCAGCCGCTCCTGATTGGCAAGATACACGTCATAGTCTGGCGCCGCGCTCTTCAGCCCCTTCAGCGCCGCCGCCATGGTCGCGGCCACCTCCTGCGGCGTGCCGGCAAAACCGATCCGCCCTGCGGCCCGCGACGCCTCCAGCCACTCCGCAAAGATCGCCGCCAGTTGCGCTTCACCCGCCTCGGCAATGTCCCGCGCCGCCGCGCGCGAGGTATCGATCAATTCGATCCCGTGCGGCGATTTCAGCATCGCTTCCAGAATGCGCCCGCCCTGCGCCGCAAATCCCGCCGCCAGAACTTCGGGCACCGTTCCCGGACCATTCAGGGCCCTGCGCAATTCCACCGCAGCCTCGGCAAAGAATACCTGCGCCAGCCGGCGGAAGATATCCTCCTTGTTGCGGTAATACTGATACAGCGCCGGCCGCGATAATCCCGCGCCGTGCGCTATGTCCTCCATCGAGGTCTTGCGAAACCCATAGGCCGCAAAACACTGCCAGGCCGCCTCCAGGATGGCCGTCTGCCGCGCATCGTCTGCTACACCGTTCATGTCCGACGCTCTGACATATTCGCGTTAATTTGTCAATTGACAGACTGACACTTTCAGGCAAATATGTCAGCACTGAATAAGGAGCGCCCCATGACGATTCCTCTCACCGTGAACGGCACCCGGCACGCCGTCGACCTCCCCGGCGATGTCCCCCTGCTCTGGGTCCTGCGCGACGCGCTGAACCTCACCGGCACCAAATACGGCTGCGGCGTCGCCGCCTGCGGCGCCTGCACCGTCCAGATCGACGGCCAGGCCGTGCGCAGCTGCCAGGTCGCGCTGTCCGACGTCTGGGGCGAGGTGACCACCATCGAGGGCCTCGGCACCCCCGACGCCATGGCCGCGATCCAGCAGGCCTGGGTCGACCATCAGGTCGCGCAATGCGGCTACTGCCAGTCCGGCCAGATCATGCAGGCCGCCGCGCTGCTGGCCGAAACGCCCGACCCGACAGACGACCAGATCGACGCCGCGATGCAGGGCAACCTCTGCCGCTGCGGCACCTACCCCCGCATCCGCGCCGCGATTCATACCGCCGCGCGCTCCATCAAGGCCTGATCCCATGTCCCGCATCGGCAAGATCGCCCGCCGCACCTTCCTTGTCGGCTCCGCCGCCATCGCCGGCGGCGTCGCCTTCGGCGTCTATTACGCGAAAAAGGGCATGGCCAACCCGCTGCAACCGGCCCAGGGTGAATCCGCCCTCAACCCCTATGTGCTGATCGACGCCCGGGGCGTCACCCTGATAGCGCCCCGCGCCGAGATGGGCCAGGGCAGCCACACCACGCTGGCCGCGCTGGTGGCCGAGGAACTGGACGTCGCCTGGGAAGACATCCGCGTCATCCACGGCCCGCCCGGCCAGGCCTATTACAACCACGCCATGTTCGGCGGCATCCTGCCCTTCCCCGAATACAGCAAGGGCGCGCTGGCCGATCGCATCGGCGACATGGCCGGCTATCTCGGCAAGGCGCTCCAGACCCAGATCACCGGCGGCAGCTCCAGCATGGCCGACGGCTTCGAGAAGATGCGCCACGCCGGCGCCACCGCCCGCGAGACGCTGAAACTGGCCGCCGCGAAACGCTTCGACCTCAAGGCCAGCGAGCTCAAGACCGAAGACGGCGCCGTCATCGCCCCGGACGGCCGCCGCCTCACCTATGTCGAACTCGCCCCCGCCGCGGCCGAAATCGCGCCCCCCGATGTCGACCTGCGCCCGGCGACCGAGTGGAAATACCTCGGCACCTCAATGCCCCGCATCGACGTCGTGGGCAAATCCACCGGCACCGCCGCCTTCGGCATCGACACCCGCCTCGACGGCATGGTCTTCGCCGCCCTGCGCATCAACCCGCAGATCGGCGGCGCCATGTCCGGCTTTGACGACACGAAGGCGCGCGAGATGCCGGGCGTGATCAAGATCGTCGACCTCGGCACCGGCGTCGCCGTGGTCGCCAGCAACACCTGGCTCGCGATGAAGGCCGCCGAGGCGGTCGAGATCGACTGGGAGACCAGCCCCCACCCCGACACCCACGGCGCGATCTTCGACACCATCCGCGCCGCCTTCGACATCGACCCCAACTCGACCCTGCGCGACGACGGCGACGCCGACACCCTCCCCGAGGGCGCCACGCTGATCGAGGCGGAATACACCGCCCCCTACCTCGCCCATGCCACCATGGAGCCGATGAACGCCACCGCCCTCTTCACCGGCGAAGAGCTGATCCTCTGGAGCGGCAACCAGGCCCCGATCCTGCACCGCAAGCACTGCGCCGCCGCTGTCGGACTCGAGCCAGAGGCGGTCACCGTCCACACCCCCTACATGGGCGGCGGCTTCGGGCGGCGCGGCGAATACGACTATTCCGTCTACGCCGCGCGCGTCGCCAAAGACCTCAAGGGTCGGCCCGTCCAGCTCACCTGGAGCCGGGAAGAAGACATGTCCCACGACTTCTACCGCCCCGGCGGCATCGGCCGCTTCCGTGGCGCGGTGAAGGACGGCCGCGCGGTGCTGCTCGATGGCAGGATCGCCGCGCAGTCCTGCCTGCGCCAGGGCGGCGCGCGGATGATGGGCTTCGAAAGCGGCGGCCCCGACCGTGCACTGGTCGAAGGCGCCTTCGACCAACCCTACGCCATCCCCAACCACCGCATCCGCGGCCATATCGCCGATGTCCACCTGCCGGTCGGCTTCTGGCGCTCGGTCGGCTCCTCGCTCAACGCCTTCATGTATGACAGCTTCCTCGACGAGATGGCCCATGCCGCCGGCGCCGACCCGCTCGACTTCCGCTACCAGCTGATGAAGGACGAACACGCCCCCTCCGCCGCCTGCCTCGCCGCCGTGCGCGAGATGTCGGGCTGGACCGGGAAAAAGACCGCGGGCATCGGCCGCGGCGTCGCCTTCTGCTACAGCTTCGGCACCCCCGTCGCCCAGGTGATCGAGGTGCAGGACACCCCCGCCGGCATCCGCATCGCCCGCGCCTGGATCGCCTGCGACCCCGGCACCGTGCTCGATCCCTCGATTGTCGAGGCGCAGATGATCGGCGGCATGATCTACGGCCTCTCCGCCGCCGCCTTTGGCGAGATCACCTTCACCGGCGGCGCCGCCGATCAGCTGAACTTCCCCGACTACGACGCGCTGCGGATGCACACCACGCCCGAGACGCAGGTGCGCGTGCTCACCGCCAACCCGCGCCTCGGCGGCGTCGGCGAACCCGGCACCCCGCCCTCGATGCCCGCGCTCGCCAACGCGCTCTTCGACCTCACCGGCAAACGCGTCCGCGACCTGCCGCTGGCAAAGGCCTTCGATCTGATGGTCTGAAATACGAACCGCGAAGCCCGGCCTGCCGGCTTCTCTGGTTCAAAAATACCTCGGGGGAGGCGCGCCGAAGGCGCGGCGGGGGCAGAGCCCCCACCTCCCTCGGGGTCAGGCGGTCTTCTGCAACGGCAGCGCGCGGCGCCCTTCGGCCCAGGCCCGGCAGGCCGCACCGAAGGCGCAGAACAGCGGGCGCGACACCGGATCCTCCGCCGCGTTCCACTCCGGGTGCCATTGCACCGACAGCGTGAACCCCGGCGCGTCGCGCACATAGATCGCCTCGGGCGTGCCGTCCGGCGCATGGCCGTCGATCACCACCCGCGCGCCCGGCGCCTTGATCCCCTGCCCGTGCAGCGTGTTGGTCATCACCCGGCTCGACCCGAAGAGCTGCGCGAAGGGCCCGCCCTCGGTCAGCGTCACCTCGTGGCGCAGCGCGAACTTCTCCTCGATCGTCCCGTCCGGCGGCATCCGGTGGTTGGTCCGCCCCGGCAGGTCGCGGATCTCGGGATAGAGCGTCCCGCCCAGGGCGACGTTCACCTCCTGAAAGCCCCGGCAGATCCCCAGGAAGGGCTGCCCGCGCTCGACACAGGCCCGCACCAGCGGCAGCACGATGGCATCGCGCGCCCGGTCGAAGGCGCCATGCGCCTCGGTCGCCGCCTCGCCATATTCCTCGGGATGCACATTGGGCCGCCCACCGGTCAGCACAAAACCGTCGCAGGCCGCCAGCAATTCGTCCACCGACAGCAGGTTGGGGTCGGCCGGGATCAACAGCGGCGTGCAGTCTGCGACCTTCGCCACCGCGCGCGAGTTCATCTGTCCGCCGGCGTGGACCGGATACTGATCGTTGATCAGGTGACTGTTACCGATGATGCCGACAACCGGGCGCGTCATTTACGTACCTGCGATGTTCGTGTCTTTCCCAGAAGTATAACGACTTATGCCCCGCCGCAACAAGGCGGACCGTGCGTGAGCGCAGAGCCCTTCTGTCCCGGATGCACAAATTTTCACCCCGGCGCTGCGGCCGGGCGGTCTCAGCCCTCGCCCGTCAGCCCCGCCGCCTCGATCCCGGCCAGCGCCGCCGCCGCGTCGTTCTCCGATGTGTCGCCGGTCACGCCCACCGCCCCGATCACCGCGCCCGAACCGTCGCGCACCAGCACGCCCCCCGGCACCGGCACGAAGCGGCCGTCGAACAGCCCGTTCATCGCCTGCACGAAATAGCCCTGCGCCTCGGCCCGGTGGCGCAGCGCCGATCCGGTCATGCCCATCATCACTGCCGCATAGGCCTTGCCCCGGGCGATGTCGAACCGCCCCGGCGAGGCGCCGTCGCCCCGCTCGAAGGCGATGACATGCCCGCCCGCATCCAGCACCACCACCGACAGCGGCTTCATCCCGGCCTCGGCGCCGTGTTCCATCGCCGTGCGGATGATCGTCCGCGCGGCCGTCAAGGTGATCGTCATGGTCGTCCTCTCGACATATGCCTCAGGGGGTGCACGGACTGTGCACGGCTTGTGCACGCCCCGTGCCCCCCGGTTTTCAGCCCGCCTTCAGCTCCAGCCGCCGCCGGTGCAGCACCGGTTCGGTATAACCCGACGGCTGCTCGCGCCCCTCGAACACCAGATCGCAGGCCGCCTTGAAGGCCACCCCGTCGTACCCCGGAGCCATTGGAATATAAGCCGAATCGCCTGCGTTCTGCCGGTCCACCACCGCCGCCATCTTCCGCATCGCCGCCATCACCTGATCGCGGCTGACGACGCCATGATGCAGCCAGTTCGCCAGCGCCTGTGACGAGATCCGGCAGGTCGCCCGATCCTCCATCAGCCCTACGTCATGAATGTCCGGCACCTTCGAACAGCCGACCCCCTGATCGACCCATCGCACCACGTAACCCAGGATGCCCTGCGCGTTGTTCTCGATCTCCTGCGCGATCTCCGACTCGCTCAGATTCTTGCCGCTTATCAAGGGGATGGTCAGCAAATCCGCCAGGATCCCGCGCGCCCCGCCGGCCCGGATTTCGTCCTGCCGCGCAAAGACATCGACCGCGTGATAATGCGTCGCGTGCAGCGTCGCGGCGGTTGGCGAAGGCACCCAGGCACAGTTCGCGCCGGCCTTCGGATGGCCGATCTTGGCGCTCAGCATCTCGGCCATGCGGTCGGGCATCGCCCACATCCCCTTGCCGATCTGCGCCCGCCCCTGCAACCCGCAGGCCAGCCCGATATCGACGTTGCGATCCTCATAGGACAGGATCCAGGGCGTGGTCTTCATCTCGCCCTTGGGCAGCATCGCGCCGGCCTCCATCGAGGTATGGATCTCGTCGCCCGTACGGTCCAGGAACCCGGTGTTGATGAATGCCACCCTATGCTTGGCCGCACGGATGCATTCCTTGAGGTTGGCAGAGGTGCGGCGTTCCTCGTCCATGATGCCCAGTTTCACGGTATTGCGCGGCAGACCCAGGATATCTTCAACCATGTCAAAGATTTCAACGGCAAACTTCACCTCGTCCGGCCCATGCATCTTGGGTTTGACGACATAAACCGACCCATGGGACGAATTGCGCCCCGCCTTGAGATCGTGCATCGCGATGGTCACCGTGACCAGCGCATCCATCAGCCCCTCGCCGATCTCGCGCCCCTCCGCGTCCAGCACCGCGGGGTTGGTCATCAGATGCCCGACATTGCGGATCAGCATCAGCGAGCGGCACTTGACGGTGATCTCGCCGCCCATGGGCGCCTTGTAGGTCACATCGGGGTTCATCTTCCGCGTGACCGTGTTGCCGCCCTTCTCGAAGGTCTCGACCAGATCGCCCTTCATCAGCCCCAGCCAGTTGGAATAGGCCGCGACCTTGTCCTCGGCGTCGACGCAGGCGACCGAATCCTCGCAGTCCATGATCGTCGACAGCGCCGATTCCAGCCAGATGTCAGATATTCCGGCCTTGTCCGATCCCCCGATCTGCGAGGAGGGATCGACCAGAATTTCGATCTTCAACCCGTTGTTTTTCAACATAACCTGCAGCGGGCACAGGGCGTTCTCAAGATAGCCGACAAACTGCGTCGGATCCTTCAGCCCGGCCCCGTCGGCCAGCAGCACGCCATCCTTGACCTCCAGCGTGCCGATATCCGCCCAGGACCCACGCGCCAAGGGCACCGCCTGGTCGAGGAAGCCGCGCCCCCAGGCGATCACCCGCGCGCCGCGCTTGGCGTCATAACCCTTGCCCTCGGGCAAGTCCCCCAGCGCATCGGTGCCGTACAGCGCATCGTACAGCGACCCCCACCGCGCATTCGCGGCGTTCAGCGCAAAGCGCGCATTGGTGATCGGCACCACCAGCTGCGGCCCCGCCACGGCGGCAATCTCGGGATCTACCCCCTTGGTCTCGATGGAAAAATCCGGCCCCTCGGGCAGCAGATAGCCGATCTCTTCCAGAAACGATCGATAGGCTGACGCATCATGCGCCTGACCGCGCCGCGCCCTGTGCCAGTCGTCGATCTGCCCCTGAATCCGCTCGCGCGTCTCCAGCAGGGCGCGGTACTTGGGCCCGAGCTCTGCCACCATCTTCGCCAGACCGGACCAGAAGGTGTCCGCCTGCACACCGGTGCTCGGAAGAACCTTTTGCTCCACGAAATCAACCAGTTCTCCGGCGACCTGAAGACTGTGCCTGTCGTGCCGAGTGCCCATTCCCGCTCCTGCCATCCAAGGAATCCCGTTCCTAAGTAGAACGAAAGTTTCCTATAGGCAACAAGCGGAACGTCAGTTGGAAGGCTGCGTCTGTTCCTGCTTGGTCACTGGGCCGCCGACCGCGTCAGGCTCGGGCGAAACAGCATAGAACATGAGCCAGCCCACGAAGAGGACGGCCACGAAAGCCAGCGCGATCCATATTCCCACCAGGGGCCCGCGATGGCGCTTCTTCTGGCGTTCGAGATTGGTGTCGGGTGCAGACATGTCGTTCTCCTGTTTTGCATGCGCAGGTGGTTGCAGCACCACCCTCAGGGACTTAACAAAGTCGAGGCCGCTTGGGTTTCGTGCCCGGGCAAAAAACATGAGGACGCCCCGATGAAAGACGCCGCCCCGACGACGGTCTATCTCAAGGATTACACGCCCTTCGGCTTCACGCTCGAGTCGGTCCACCTGACCTTCGACCTCGCGCCCGACGCCACCAGGGTCAAAAGCCGCATCGCGGTCCGTCCCGACCCCGCCGTGCCCGACCGGCAGTTCTTCCTGCATGGCGAACAACTGAAACTGATCTCGGCCGCCATCGACGGCAAGCCGGTCTCCCCCGAGGTGACGCCCGAGGGGTTGACCTGCAAGGTGCCCGACAAACCCTTCGAGTGGACCTGCGAGGTGGAAATCGCCCCGGCGAAAAACACTGCGCTGGAAGGGCTTTACGTCTCGAACGGCATGTATTGCACCCAATGCGAGGCCGAAGGCTTCCGCAAGATCACCTACTATCCCGACCGCCCCGACGTGATGAGCGTCTTTACCGTCCGCATCAACGGCGACCTGCCGGTCCTGCTGTCGAACGGCAACCCGGTCGACAGCGGCGAGGGCTGGGCCGAATGGCATGATCCCTGGCCCAAACCCTCCTACCTCTTCGCGCTGGTCGCAGGCGATCTCGTCGCCCATTCCGACAGCTTCACCACCATCTCGGGGCAAGAGGTCGCGCTGAACCTCTGGGTCCGTCCCGGCGACGAGGGCAAGTGCAGCTTCGGCATGGAAGCCCTTAAAAAATCGATGAAATGGGACGAGGACGTCTATGGCCGGGAATACGATCTCGACATCTTCAACATCGTCGCCGTGGACGATTTCAACATGGGCGCGATGGAGAACAAGGGGCTGAACGTCTTCAACTCCTCGGCCGTTCTCGCCTCGCCCGAAACCTCGACCGACATGAACTTCGAGCGAATCGAGGCGATCATCGCGCATGAGTATTTCCACAACTGGACCGGCAACCGCATCACCTGCCGCGACTGGTTCCAGCTCTGCCTCAAGGAGGGGCTGACCGTCTTCCGCGACAGCCAGTTCACCTCCGACATGCGCTCGGCCGCGGTCAAACGCATCGGCGACGTGATCGACCTGCGCGCCCGCCAGTTCCCCGAGGACAACGGCCCCCTGGCCCACCCGGTGCGGCCCGAAAGCTTTCAGGAGATCAACAACTTCTACACCGCGACCGTGTACGAGAAGGGCGCCGAGGTGATCGGGATGCTGAAGCGGCTGGTCGGCGATCAGGCCTATGCCGAGGCGCTCGACCTCTATTTCGCCCGTCACGACGGCCAGGCCTGCACCATCGAGGACTGGTTGAAGGTCTTCGAGGATGTGACGGGCCGCGACCTCAGCCAATTCAAGCGCTGGTATTCCCAGGCCGGAACGCCCCGCCTCAAGGTCAGCGAAAGCTGGGAGGACGGCACCCTGCGCCTGACCTTCACCCAGTCGACCCCGCCCAGCGCCGCCACCCCCGCACCGCTGCCGCAGGTGATCCCGATCGCCGTCGGCCTGATCGGCGCCAACGGGGACGAGTTGCGCGAGACCGAAGTGCTGGAGATGACCAAGGCCAGTCAGACCTTCGAATTCAAGGACTTGCCGAACAGACCTCACGCCTCGATCCTGCGCGGCTTCTCCGCCCCGGTGATCCTGGAACGCGATCTGTCGGCGGCCGAACGCGCCTTCTTCCTCGCCCATGACACCGACCCCTACTGCCGGTGGGAGGCCGGGCGCGGCATCGCGCTCGACACGCTGAACGCCATGTCCCTGACCGGCGCCGCGCCCGACAGCGCCTATCTCGATGGCATGATCGCCGTGCTGCGCGACGACACGCTCGACCCGGCCTATCGCGCGCTGATGCTGGGCCTGCCCGGCCAGTCCGAGCTGGCCGCCGCCCAGGCCGAAGCCGGGTATACCCCCGACCCCGACGCCATCTGGGCCGCCGCCGAGGCGCTGCGCCAGGCGCTCGCCACCCGGGCCGGCGACCTGCTGGCCAGGGTCTATGCCGGCGCGCAAGTCGACGGCCCCTATCGCCCCGACGCCGAACAGTCGGGCAAACGCGCGCTGGCTGGCGCGGTTCTGGCCCTGCTGACCCGGCTCGACAACGGCACCACCGCGGCGGTGCAATACGCCCGCGCCGACAACATGACGCTCAAGCTTTCGGCGCTGGCCTGCCTGCTGCGCGCCGGCAAGGGCCAGGCCGAACTCGTCGCCTTCTACGACGAATGGCGCCACGACCGGCTGGTGATCGACAAGTGGTTCATGCTGCAGGTCGGCGAAGCGCCCCCGGCGAGCGCCGTGGAAACCGTGCGGAAGCTCACGCAACACCCTGATTTCAATTACAGGAACCCGAACCGCTTCCGCGCCGTGATGGGCGCCTTTACCGGCCATCACGCCGGGTTCCACCGCAAGGACGGCGCGGGGTATGAACTGCTGGCCGACTGGCTGATCAAGCTCGATCCGCTGAACCCGCAGACCACGGCGCGCATGTGCTCGGCCTTCCAGACCTGGCGGCGCTACGACGCCGGGCGGCAGGCGCTGATCCGCGCCCAGCTTGACCGGATCGCCGCCACGCCGGACCTGTCGCGCGACACGACCGAGATGATCACCCGGATTCAGAGGGCCTGAGATGGGCGGTCTCTGCCTGATCACCGGGGCCAGCAGCGGAATCGGCGCCGCCGTGGCGCGCATGGCCGCCGCCCGCGGCTATGACGTCGCCATCATCTACCACTCCAACCGCGCCGGCGCCGAAGCCGTCGCCGCCGATGTGCGCGCCGCTGGCCAGACGGCCCTGCTCTGCCCCGGCGACGTGGCAACGCCCGAAGGCGTCGCGGCGATCTTCGCGCAGATCGATTCCCACGGCGCGCCCCTCACCGCGCTGGTCAACAACGCCGGCGTGGTCGACCTGCCCGCCCGCGTCACCGAGATGACCCACGCCCGCCTGCGCCGCATGTTCGACATCAACGTGATCGGCGCGATCCTGGTGGCGAAAGAGGCGGTGCTGCGGATGCAGGACCGGGGCGGCGCCATCGTCAACATCTCCTCGGCGGCCGCCCGGCTCGGCTCGGGCGGGCAATATGTCGATTACGCGGCATCCAAGGCCGCAATCGACATATTCACCAAGGGGTTGAGCGACGAAGTTGCAGCCAGCGGCATCCGCGTCAATGCGATCCGCCCCGGCCTGATCGACACCGAGATCCACGCCAAGGGCGGGCTTCCCGACCGCGCGCAGAAACTGGCCCATATGGTCCCGATGAAGCGGACCGGCACCGCCGAAGAGGTGGCCGAGGCCGTGCTCTGGCTGATGTCCGACGCCGCGGCCTATGTCACCGGCGCGGTGCTCGACGTCTCGGGCGGGCGGTGACGCCCTATGCCTTCGAACGCCATGCGCGTTCGGGGGCGGCCATCGCGACCCTTGCCACAATCTACGCCGCTCTGCTCGCGGCGCTCCACTGGCTCGACGCCGCGCCCTGGCTGATCGGCGCGCTGGCGCTGACCACCCTGCCGGCCCTGCGCGACGTGATCGTCGCGCCCGTGGCCGGCCTGCGCCTCACCGACGACGCCATCGCGTGGCACAGCGGCCGCCGGCACGGCCGGGTGGAACGGTCCGAAATCGCCTGCCTTCGCCTCGACCGCCGCTGGGATTTTTCGGTCCGGGCCGTTCTCGTGCTCGCGGATGGCAAACGCATCCACCTGCCTCAGGAATCCCTGCCGCCGCATCAAGTGCTCGAGGCCGAGGCCACAGCCCGCGGCCTGCGGGTCGAACGGCACCCCTTTTCGCCCTTCTGACCCCTCGCTTCTTCAATTCTTCTTGGCACAGCCATGTTTGCGCCGAAATGGCGACCTATACCCGGATCAACCTAAGCCCCAGTAAGCCATACAAGAATCCCCCATGACCGACCGGATGACAGACGCCCTTTTCGACCTGCTGGCCCGCGTCGTCGCCCGTCTGGCCAGCCTGCGATTCCAGGGCCAGCCCACCGAAACGCCCCTCCTTGCCCTGCCCGCGCCGCCGCTGCCGCCCGACGACTGCCTGTCGATTCCCGTCCGAGAAACCTCGCGCGATGCCGAGGCGGTGCGCGCCGCCCAGGATCGCGGCAAGTATCTCGCCCGGCAGGAACGGTGGGACGACCTTGCCGAAGAAATCATGGCTGCCGACCAGTCCCGCGCCGCCACCCCCGGCGGCGCCGCCATCGCCGAGCTCATGGCCTTCGGCGCCCGCGCCGATGTGGTTCTGGCCGCCGAACACGCGCTGATGAACGGCAATTGCAACGAATCCATCGTGCTTGCCGGGGTCACCGCGCTGGAACTGATGCGGCGCGACTATCCCAGGAACCCGGTCATCAACCTGATCGTCGCGCTGGCCCATGTCGACATCGGCTGGGCCTGGCGCGGCAATGGCTGGGATGCGACGGTCCCGCAGCTCAACCGCTCGCGCTGCATGGCGCATTTCGACCGCGCGGTCGATCTGCTCGCCCCCTACGACGGGATCGAGCTGAACAGCCCGCTGATCGCCTCGGCGCATTGCGCGCTGCTCGCCACCCAGGCCAGCAAGGACATCCGCGCCACCGACCGCTACGAGGATCTGATCGACCTCGACCCCACCAACCCGCGCCACATGCGCGCGCTCGGCCACCACATGCTGCCCCGCTGGTTCGGCAGCTACGCCAAACTCGACCTCGAGGCGCGCCGTACCGCCGCCCGCACGGCCGACATCTGGGGCCTCGGCGCCTATGCCTGGGTCTGTTTCGACGCCATCGCGCTCGACGAAGGCGCCTGCGCGGCGGTCGACGTCGATTTCTTCATCGACGGTCTGCACGACATCGTCGAACGGCGGCCCGATCAGGAAACCGTCAACCTGCTCGCCGCCTATTGCGCCGTGGCCATGCGCCAGGGCCTCGGCGGCGACAGTCAGGCCGATTACAACCGCCTGCGCATCGTCGATTGCGCCAGCTGGCTGATCCGCGACCACATGACCGAGATCCACCCGCTGATCTGGGCCCATGCCTCGGACGGCTTCGACAACAACGCCCGCGTGCCCTCGGTCAACCGCTTCGCCGCGCGCGGCCGCGATTTCGCCCTGCGCGTCATCGCCGATCTGTTCAGCGACGAGATCGGCCGTGGCTATAAGGTGATCTTTACCGATCAGGGCCCATATTTCGACCGTCGCACCGAACTGGTCTGAGGCCCGCGCCCCTTGCCCATCAGCCGGGCGTGACCTAGAACGCATCGGATACTTTCCGGACGAGGCGCGCCATGCTGGACCTGACCTACGAAGCCCCGAACCCCAAGGTGATCGCCGGGGCGAAACACGACTGGGAACTGGTGATCGGGATGGAGGTTCACGCCCAGATCTCGACACAGGCCAAGCTGTTCTCGGGCGCCTCGACCCAATTCGGGGCCGAGCCGAACTCGAACGTCGCCTTTGTGGACGCGGCCATGCCCGGCATGTTGCCGGTGATCAACGAATTCTGCGTCGAACAGGCGGTGCGCACCGGGCTGGGCCTCAAGGCGAAGATCAACCTCTTCTCGGCCTTCGACCGCAAGAACTACTTCTACCCCGACTCGCCGCAGGGCTATCAGATCAGCCAGCTCTACTATCCGCTGGTCGGCGAAGGCGAGGTTCTGGTCGAGATGGCCCCCGGCGTCGCCCGGCGCGTGCGGATCGAACGGATCCACGTCGAACAGGACGCCGGCAAGCTGATCCACGACATGGATCCGGCCCTGTCCTTCGTCGACTTCAACCGCACCGGCGTCGCACTGATGGAAATCGTCTCGCGCCCCGACATCCGCGGCCCGGAAGAGGCCGCCGCCTATGTCGCCAAGCTGCGCCAGATCCTGCGCTATCTCGGCACCTGTGACGGCAACATGCAGAACGGCAACCTGCGCGCCGACGTCAACGTCTCGGTCTGCCGTGTCGGACAATACGAGAAATACATGGAGACGCAGGACTTCTCGCATCTGGGCACCCGCTGCGAGATCAAGAACATGAACTCGATGCGCTTCATGCAGCAGGCCATCGACCACGAGGCGCGGCGCCAGATCGCCATTCTCGAGGCCGGCGGCAAGGTCGATCAGGAAACCCGCCTCTACGATCCGGACAAGAACGAGACGCGCTCGATGCGCTCGAAGGAAGAGGCGCACGATTACCGCTATTTCCCCGACCCCGACCTGCTGCCGCTGGAAATCGAACAGGCCTGGGTCGATGACATCGCCAGTTCCCTGCCCGAGCTGCCGGACGCCCGCAAGGCGCGCTACATGGCCGACTACGGGCTGACCGACTACGACGCCAGCGTGCTGACCGCCGAGGTCGACACCGCCGCCTATTTCGAGGCGGTGGCACAGGGCCGCGATGGCAAGATGGCGGCGAACTGGGTGCTGAACGAACTCTTCGGCCGGCTGAAGAAGGACAACCACGAGCTGTCAGACAGCCCGATGTCCGCCGCCCAGCTCGGCACGATCCTCGACCTGATCGCCAAGGGCGACATTTCGGGCAAGATCGCCAAGGACCTGTTCGAGATCGTCTTCACCGAGGGCGGCGACCCGGCCGAACTCGTCGAAAGCCGCGGCATGAAGCAGGTCACCGACACCGGCGCAATCGAGACGGCGGTGGACGAGGTAATCGCCGCCAACCCGGCGCAGGTCGAGAAGGCGAAACAGAACCCCAAGCTGGCCGGCTGGTTCGTCGGTCAGGTGATGAAGGCCACCGGCGGCAAGGCGAACCCGGCCGCGGTGAACGAGATCGTGGCGCAGAAACTGGGGCTCTGAGTGAGAGCCCCTTTTCACCGGATCGCTACTGCAGAAAAGAAAACGGCGGCCAGAAGGCCGCCGTTTCCGTTTTCAGAGACTGATAGCTCAGGCTTTCTTGCGGCGGCGCAGAGCAGCCATCGCGCCGAGACCGCCAACCAGCAGGAAGCCTGCGGCCGGAACCGGAACGGGCGAAGTGGTCGACGAGAACGAAACCGTTGCATCGCCGCTCGACTGCGTCGTGAACGACAGGCTGCCGATGGTCTGATCGTAGCCGTTGCCGGAGATGTAGCCCGACGCCACGAAGGACTTGGCAGCTGCGTCAACGATGTTGCTGAACGCGGTTGCGGTGAAGGTGAACCCACCGGCCGACCAGATATCGCCAGGTGTACCAAAACTGATGTCGGTCAGAGACACCAGGGTCGAGAAAGCGGTTGCGAACAGGCCGAAATCGCCAGTTGCTTGGATCACGATGCCCGGATCGTTCAGGTCGACATTGCCGCCGGCGCTGAAGTTGGACGTACCCAGGTTGACCGTCCCGGAGATATCCATCTGGCCGGAAATCGTTGCGGCCGAAGCCATAACGGGAAGCAGCGCAGCGACAGCCGTCGTTGCCAGGATTTTCGAAATCTTCATAAAAGTTACCTCTTGTTGTACTCGCCATGGATGAGCGTAAACTCGCCACTACAGTGCCACAAGTCCGCCACATTGTCCAATCTTAACTATTTTGTAATACCTTCGAATTACGCTTCTCCGCCAATCGAAGCGGCACTTCATCCCAACCCTCACCGTCGCGACCCCAAGGAACTTTAACCTTTGTTAACAAGGGTTTATTAAGATTTCCGGTTCTGACGCAGCGGAAACGCGGGTTCCACTCTGGTTACAGAACACACTGTCACCAGACCGGCAACAATGGACTTTGGTCTGTTTGACTGCTTACAGCGCGTAAACCAAGCCCCTCTCCAGGCGCCCGGTCGGGCCGGATTCGGTCGCAAAAACGCTCCAGCGCCCTATTGCGCAATTCCCCGAATCGCTGGATCACGATTCCATGAAACAGACAGCCTTCCTCTCCCAGCCCCTGACGCTGGACCCCGCGTGGATCGACTATAACGGTCACCTCAACATGGCCTTCTACTCAGTCCTCTTCGACCGCGCGGTCGATCAGGTGTGGGACACCTTCGGCCTCGGCGACGGCTACAGGGCCGAACGGAACATGACCACCTTCGCCGGCGCCTTTCAGGTGCACTATCTGCGCGAGCTGAAACTGGGCGACGCGGTCACCTCGACCTTCCAGATCCTCGACCATGACGACAAACGCGTTCACTCGTTCCAGGAACTGCGCCATGTCGACGGCTGGCTGGCCGCCACCGGCGAAACGCTGCACCTGTCCATCGACGCCTCCGGCCCGCGCGTCGCCCCCTTCCCCGAGGACGTGCTGACCCGGATCCGTGCGATGGCGGCCGATCACGCCGCGCTCCCCCGGCCCGAAGCCGCCGGTCAGGGCATCCGCATCCGGCGGAAACAGGCCCGCGGCGCCTGATCGCGCACGCTTTTGCTTTTGCAGGCCCGCAACTCTGCTAGAGTGCGCCGGAACGAAATTTGGGCTCGAAATGACCAGATACGAATACAAGGTGGTCCCGGCACCCTCGCGCGGGACAAAGGCGAAGGGCGTGCGCTCGCCCGAGGGCCGCTTTGCAGTCACCGTCGAAACGGTGCTGAACGAAATGGGCGCTCAGGGGTGGGAATACCAGCGCGCCGAACTGCTGCCCAGCGAGGAACGCTCGGGCCTGACCGGCAGCACCACCAACTGGCGCAATGTGCTGGTGTTCCGCCGGGCCTTGAGCGCCGATGCCGCCGAGGCCCCGGTGCGCCAGAGCCATGTCGCCGATACCGGCCTGCCGCCCCTTGGCGGCGTCGAGCGCACCGCCCCGGCCATTGTCCCGGCGGCCGCCAATTCCGAACCGCTGCGCGCCCGCGCCCCCGAACCGGCCACGGCCGTCCGCACGCCGCCGCTCGTCGCCACGAAGACCGACCGCGAGATCGTGGAAGAGGACGAGGACGACGAGGAAGACGACAGCCCCGATCCAGGCTTTCCGACGTCGGGTATCGAGAAAGTGATGCGGTTCACCGCCCGCAACCGCAAGCCTGAATAGCTCAGGCGCCGATATCCAGCGACAGCGCGTGGATGCGCCCGACAAGATCGGCCCCCAGCGCCGAATGCACCGCACGATGGCGCGCCACGCGCGACATCTCCTTGAAATGGGGGGCGCGGATCAACACATTGAAATGGCTCTCCCCGCCCTCCTGATACCCCGCGTGGCCACGATGCCGCTCGGAATCATCGACAACCTCAAGCTGTGTCGGCGCAAAGGCCGACCGAAGACGTTCCCTGATCTGGACGGCCACGCCGGCCCCTGTTGTTTCTTCCAAAAAAGTCACCACACCCTCTTCTATCTGACGCCGCATACACTAGACTGTGGCCTCCGAGTCGAAAAGATGTGCCCGGAGGTATCCCGCCGTGACCAAACCTGACCCGTTCGGATTCGACATGTCCGTCTCCGCGTCCAAGAAAAAGAACCCGCGCGGTCGGCGGGGGATGACAGGTGCGTCCGAAACTTCGGTGCGTCAGTGCCAGCACGAGGGCTGCGAAGAGGCCGGCAAATACCGCGCGCCCAAGGCGCCCGACGTGCTGGACGACTACTTCTGGTTCTGCCAGCAGCACGTCCGCGAATACAACCTCAAGTGGAACTTCTTCGACGGCACGACCGAGGCCGAGATCAACGCGCAGCAGACCAAGGACAAGGTGTGGGAACGCACCACGCGGCCGCTGGGCGACCCCGAGGCGCGCGCCTGGGCACGCCTCGGGATCGAGGATCCGATGCAGGTTCTGGGCGCCAACGCGACCCAGAACCCGGGCCGCCGCTCTTCCGGGCGGCGCCTGCCCCCGACCGAAAAGCGCGCCATCGAAATTCTCGATGCCGGCGACCACTGGACCAAGACCGAAGTGCGCAAGGCCTACAAGGCGCTGATCAAGGTGCTGCACCCCGACATGAACGGCGGCGACCGCAGCCAGGAAGAGCAGCTGCAGCAGGTGGTCTGGGCCTGGGATCAGATCAAGGTCAGCCGCAACTTCAAGGACTGACCGCAAACCTCTGATCAGGCTGGCTGAAACACCAGCGACACGCCGTTGAGGCAATGCCGCATCCCGGTCGGCGGCGGACCGTCATCAAAGATATGCCCCAGATGCGACCCGCAGCGGCGGCAATGGCACTCCGTCCGCACCAGGAACAGCAGCTTGCGGTCGGTCTTCGTCTCGATGGCGTTGTCGAGCGGCCGGGTGAAGCTGGGCCAGCCGGTGCCGCTGTCGAACTTGTCCTTCGAGGAATAGAGCGGCAATTCGCAGCCCCGGCACAGGTAGGTGCCTTTGGCCTTGCTGTCGTGCAGCGGCGAGGAAAAGGCCTTTTCCGTCGATTCCTCGCGCATCACCGCATATTCCAGCGGCGTCAGCATCGCCTTCCATTCGGCCGTGGTGCGATTGACCTCGAAACTGCCCCCGGCCGCCATCAGCCGCGTTGCGGGCGCCACCATCGGCGCCAGCAACCCCGCGCCGAGGGTGAGAAGAATTCGTCTGCGTTGCATTGCGGATCTCCTTTCCTGAAAAGGACGCGCCGCCCGTGCGGTGGTGCACGGACGGCGCACGTGCTGTGCACGCATTACTTATACACGATGGGCGGGCTCTTACTCAGCCGGCAGAAGCACCGCGTCGATCACATGAATGACACCGTTCGACTGGTCCACGTCGGCGATGGTCACGGTCGCCGTTCCGCCACGCTCGTCGGTCAGGATGATCTTGTCGTCCTTCACGCTGGCCTTCAGCACACAGCCGCCCACGGTCTTGACGTCATGGCTGCCGCCGTCGTCCTGGATCATCTTGCCGATGGCATCCGACATCGCGTCGGCCGCAACGACATGGCAGGTCAGGATCTTGACCAGCATGTCCTTGTTCTCGGGCTTCAGCAGGGTGTCGACGGTACCGGCCTCAAGCTTGTCGAAGGCTGCGTTGGTCGGCGCGAAGACAGTGAACGGTCCTTCGCCCGACAGCGTCTCGACCAGACCGGCGGCCTTGACGGCAGCGACCAGCGTGGTGTGATCCTTCGAGTTCACCGCGTTTTCGACGATGTTCTTGTCGGCATACATCTCTGCACCACCCACCATCGGGTTCTCGGCAGCATTGGCAGCAAAGGCGGTCGTACCTGCGATCAGGGCGGCAGCGGCGATTCTGGTAAAGTTCATGTCTCTCTCCTCTCAGATGTCCGGCGTTCATGCCGGATGTGACAGGAGATACGGAGCGGTGCGGCCATAAGTTTCATTTGAGCGCATCACGTTATGTTCAGCGCCTCGGCATTGATCCGGCACCGCGCCGCACTATCCGCGCTCAGGCGCGGCAGACGCTCCGTCCCTCTTGCCCTTGCCCGGGATATGGTGCACCACGTGCCCGTCCGGTAAGCGGCCGGGCATACAGAACAGGGACGAAGGTCATGGCCGAGGGCGCAATCGAGAGCAACGCGAAACCCACCGAAGAGATTTCGGTGCACGATGTCTTCGGCATCGACACACCGATGATCGTCAAGGGTTTTGCCGACCGCACCGACCGCGTGCCCGAGATAGACCCGACCTACAAATTCGACCCCGACACCACGCTCGCCATCCTGGCCGGCTTCAGCCACAACCGCCGCGTGATGATCCAGGGCTATCACGGCACGGGCAAATCGACCCATATCGAACAGGTCGCCGCCCGCCTCAACTGGCCCTGCGTGCGCGTCAACCTCGACAGCCACATCAGCCGGATCGACCTCATCGGGAAGGACGCGATCAAGCTGCGCGACGGCAAGCAGGTGACCGAGTTCCACGAGGGCATCCTGCCCTGGGCGCTGCGCAACCCCGTTGCCATCGTCTTCGACGAATACGACGCCGGCCGCGCCGATGTGATGTTCGTGATCCAGCGCGTCCTGGAACATGACGGCAAGCTGACCCTGCTCGACCAGAACGAAATCATCACGCCGAACAAGTACTTCCGCCTGTTTGCCACCTCGAACACCGTCGGCCTTGGCGACACCACCGGCCTCTACCACGGCACCCAGCAGATCAACCAGGCCCAGATGGACCGCTGGTCGCTGGTCGCCACGCTGAACTATCTCAGCCACGATGCCGAAGTCGCCATCGTCCTCTCGAAGGCGCCGCATTACAACAATGAGAAGGGCCGCCGCACCGTCAGCCAGATGGTGACGCTGGCCGATTTGACCCGCACGGCCTTCATGAACGGCGACCTGTCGACCGTGATGTCGCCCCGGACCGTGATCACCTGGGCGCAGAACGCCGAGATCTTCCGCAACACCGGCTATGCCTTCCGCCTGTCGTTCCTCAACAAGTGCGACGAACTCGAACGCCAGACGGTGGCCGAGTTCTATCAGCGCTGCTTTGACGAGGAACTGCCGGAAAGCGCCGCTTCCGCCAGCCTGAAGTAAGGCCGCCCCGATGGGGGCGAGGACATGATCGTCGGCAAGCGCAAGAGCGCGCTTGCCCTGCTGTTCAGCATGCACGGATCCGTCGTGCCCCGTATCGCGCCTGGCGTTCTGGCCGTGACTCTGTTCAGCGCGGCGGTTGTCTGGCTCGACAACCAGTTTCCGATCCTGCACCACACCGAGGCTGCGGCCTTCGCGATCTTCGGCATCGCGCTGTCGCTGTTTCTCGGCTTCCGCAACAACGCCGCCTACAACCGGTGGTGGGAAGGCCGCAAGCTGTGGGGCCGGATTCTGGCCGAGGCGCGCGCCCTTGGCCGCGAGGCCGAGGTGTTTCTTGCGCCAGAGGCCAGCCAGCAACTGGTGCGCCACATGCTGGCCTTCGTGCACCTGCATCGGCTGACCCTGCGCGCCCTGCCCGCCGATGACGCCGCCCGCGCCTGGATGACTCCGACGCAGCAGGGCGCGCCGCATCCGCCCTGCGCGGCGCTGGACGATATCGCGCACCTGCTGAGCACGGAACAGAAGGCCGGCCGGCTCGACGGCTTCGGCGCCCGCGCCCTGACCGGCTGGGCGGCATCGCGCTGGCGCAGGCCGGCTGCGAGAGGATCGCCAATACACCCCTGCCCTTCGTCTATTCGCTGCTCGTCTTCCGCACCTCGGTGGTCTACTGCCTGCTCAGTCCGCTTGGCCTGATCGACGCGGCCGGCTGGCTGACCCCGGTTTTCACCGCCATCATCGCCTATGTGTTCTTCGGCCTCTCTGAGGTGACCGAAGAGCTTGAGCACCCCTTCGGCGACACCGGCAACAGTCTGCCGCTCGATGCAATGTGCCGCGCGGTCGAGATCGCGCTGGTGCCCCGTCTCGGCCTGCCCGCGCCCGAACCGATGAAACCGATTGGCGACCTGCTGACCTGAGGCCGCCGCGCCGCAGGCGACACTTCATCTCAAAGTTTTCATAACGCCCATTTGACGGGCGGCATTTCCATGACAATGCTGCAATCATGGGCACAAAAAGAACGATTGCCTTTGCGCTGTTCCTGCTCCCCGGCATGGCCGCCGCCGGTTCCGACCCGCTCGTCTCCACCTTCGCCACCTGCACGGGTCGCCTGTCCGCATTAATGGAACATCAATGGCTTGTCTCCAGCCCCGAGGCCGATGCCACTCGCGCCCGCCGGGACGGGATGGAGACACTGCTGGCTGCGATCACCCCGCCCGAGACCGCGCCGCAGGTGCTGGCCCGCAGGATCGAGGCGAAATACGCCATGTCCCGCCTGCTGACGCGGGTCGCCTTCAACCGCGACCGCACCGACGCCGCCCGCGCGGCCCGGCGCGTCGAGGTCCAGATCGCCAGCTGCAACGCCCTGCTCCTCGGCTGATCCCGATTGCGCCCCGCCGCGCGTCACGACAGACTGCGCTGCACATCAAGAGGGGAACCACATGCATATCGGGCTGATTGGCGGCATCGGCGTGGCGGCCACGGTGGTCTATTACCAGCGCCTGACGGCGGAGATGGCGCGACGGAACGAAAAGCTGGACCTGACCATCGTCCATGCCGACGTGCACGACCTGATCCGCAACAACCTGGCCGACAACCGCGCCGAACAGGCGGCCATTTATGCCCGGCTGATCGACCGCCTGAGGGGCGCGGGGTGCGACTGTGCCGCGATCACCTCGCTCGGCGGGCATTTCTGTTTCGAGGAAACCGTGCCTTTGTCCTCGCTGCCACTGGTTTCGGCCGTCGCGCCGCTGGACGCCTATTTCGCCGAAGAGGGGCTGGCCACCGTCGGCCTGCTTGGCACCCGCGTGGTGATGCGCACGCGGCTCTACGGACAGTTGCACAGGACGAAAGCGGTTGCACTGGACGACGAGACCGAAACGCTGGGCCAGACCTATCAGGAGATGGCCGTCGCCGGCCATTGCACCGCCGCGCAGCGCGCGCTCTTCCTCGACGCCGGCGCGCGGATGGTGAACGATCTCGGTGCCGACGCCATCGTTCTGGCCGGCACCGATCTCAATCTTGCCTTCGACGGGCAGGCGCCCGGCTATCGTGTGATCGACGCGCTGGACGTGCATGTCGCCCTGCTCGCCGATCTCGCCACGGGCCGGAAAGCCCTGCCCTGAGCGATCAGGCCGCCTTGGCCTGATCCGCCGCGCGCGCGCCCTTCAGCAGGTCGGCCCACCAGTACAGCTCGTCGATCAGCGCCTTGGCCGAAGGGGCCAGCACGTCGTCGATGTCCGACACCTTGGCATCGGCATTGCCGCCCAGCGGGTGCACCTTCATGAACTCGCCACCGCCGATGTGCACGGCCGAAGCCACATTGACCATCCGCAGTTCCACGGCAATGCCGCGCAGATGCTCGACCGCACGGGCTGCGCCGGTCCCGCCATAACCCACCACGGCGGCAGGCTTCTTGCCCCATTCGACAAAGGCCTGATCCAGGGCGTTCTTCAGCGCCCCCGAGATCGAATGGTTGTATTCCGCCACGATGAAGACATAGCCGTCATATTTTGCCAGATCCTCCTGCCATTTCAGCGCCTTCGGGTCTTTCGACGGCATCCATTTGTTCGACGCCATCTCGTCGAAGAACGGCAGGTCGTATTCGGCCAGATCGAGGATGTCGACGCTCATGCGGCCATCGGCTTCGATCTTGTCCTTGATCCATGCTGCGGGCTTGTCACCAAAGCGGGTGGGACGTGTGGTGCCGATGATGACGGCGATGCGGGGGGTGCTCATGACTGTCTCTCCTTGGGGGATGGTTTCTGTTGGTAACCTAGGATAAAGTGGTGCCCGAACGAACCTCAAGGAGGCACCTTCATGAAACCGGCCCAGAATGCCGTCCACCTGCACACAGCGCCTGTGCATGACAGCACAGCGGCGCCGGATGACCTGCATTTCGGCGATTCCAAATGCACCGTCGTCTCGGACATGCTCTCGCGCATCGGCGACAAATGGTCGGTGCTCGTGGTCAGCTATCTCGGCCGCGGCCCGAGGCGATTCAACGAGCTGAAGAAGACGATCGGAGGCATCAGCCAGAAGATGCTGACGACCACCCTGCGCAATCTCGAACGCGACGGCTTTGTCACCCGTACGGTGATTCCGACCCGCCCCGTCTCGGTGGAATACGAGCTGACCGAGCTCGGTCACTGCCTGCTGGTCCCGGTTCAGGCCCTGGCGGAATGGACCATCGCCAATATCGCGCGCATCGATGCAGCCCGCGCGGCCTATGACGCGCGCAAGGGCGGCTGATCCGGCGCAGATTCCGTGGCGGGCGCACTGGCCAAGCCCGAGGAATGGCCTTAGGTTGCCGCCCAAATCCCTACTGCCGGAACCGCCATGGCCTCGCATTCAGACAATCCCGCCGATCCCTTCAAGAAGGCCCTGGCCGAGGCCACCAAGGTCATGGCCAACGACCCCGAGCTGACGGTCAGCTATTCGGTCGATCCCTCGGGCCTGTCCGGCGAGAACATGCGCCTGCCGCAGGTCAGCCGCCGCATGACCCGCGACGAGGTTCTGCTGGCGCGCGGCACCGCGGATTCGCTGGCGATGCACCGCAAGTATCACGATGACGCCACCCATGCGCGCTATGCCCCGCCCGGCGACATGGCCCGCGATCTCTACGAGGCGATGGAAGTGGCCCGCTGCGAGGCGATGGGCGCCCGCGACATGCCGGGCACCGCCGGCAACATCGACGCCAAGATCGGCAACGACGCCCAGCGCAAGGGCTATGACCAGATCACCAAGACTTCCGAGGCGCCGCTGGCCGTCGCCGCCGGCTACATGATCCGCCAGATGGCCACAGGCCGCGACCTGCCGCGCGGCGCACAGAACGTGCTCGACCTCTGGCGCGGCTTCATCGAGGATCAGGCCGCCGGCACCCTGGAAGACGTCCGCGGCCTGCTGCACGATCAGGCCGCCTTCTCGCGCCTCGCCCGCCAGGTCATCAAGGACCTCGGCTATGGCGACCAGCTGGGCGAGGATCCGGACGCGGAGGATGACAACGACGACCAGGCCGAGGAGGACTCGCAGGACGATCAGGAGCCCGACAGCACCGGCCAGGACAGCGACGACGACCAGGAGGCCGACGCCGATCCCGAGCGCAGCCAGGACGAGACCTCGGACCAGGCCGAGGCGCAGGTCAGCCTGGACGACCTCGCCGAACAGGACATGGGCGAAGACGCCGAGATGCCCGATGGCGAGGCGCCGCTCGAACCGCCCGCCCCGCCCCCGGTCAGCGACGCCGATCCGCTCTACCGCGTCTTCCGCACCGAATACGACGAAGAGATCGCCGCCGAGGAACTGGCCGATCCGGCCGAACTCGAGCGCCTGCGCGCCTATCTCGACCAGCAGCTCGAACCGCTGAAGGGCGCGGTGTCGCGGCTGGCCAACAAGCTGCAGCGCCGGCTCCAGGCCCAGCAGAACCGCAGCTGGGAGTTCGACCGCGAGGAAGGCATCCTCGACGCCGGCCGCCTGGCCCGCGTGGTCGCCAACCCGACGACGCCGCTGTCCTTCAAGGTCGAGAAGGACACCGAGTTCCGCGACACCTGCGTGACCCTGCTGCTCGACAACTCAGGCTCGATGCGCGGGCGGCCCATCTCGATCGCGGCGATCTGCGCCGACGTTTTGGCGCGCACGCTGGAACGCTGCAACGTCAAGGTCGAGATCCTGGGTTTCACCACCCGCGCCTGGAAGGGCGGCCAAAGCCGCGAGGCCTGGCTGAACGAGGGCCGCCCGCAACAGCCCGGACGGCTCAACGACCTGCGCCACATCGTCTACAAATCGGCCGACGCGCCCTGGCGGCGGACCCGGCCGAACCTCGGACTGATGATGAAGGAAGGCCTGCTGAAAGAGAACATCGACGGCGAGGCGCTGGAATGGGCCCACCGCCGAATGATCGGGCGGCGCGAACAGCGCAAGATCCTGATGGTGATTTCCGACGGCGCCCCGGTGGACGATTCGACGCTGTCGGTGAACCCCGCCAACTACCTGGAAAAACACCTGCGCGACGTCATCGCCATGGTGCAGAAGCGCAAGCTCGTCGAACTGCTCGCCATCGGCATCGGCCACGACGTGACCCGCTACTACGACCGTGCCGTGACGATCACCGATGTCGAACAGCTGGCCGGGGCGATGACCGAACAGCTCGCCGCGCTGTTCGACAACGATCCGCGCGCCCGCGCCCGGGTCATGGGAATCCGCAGGGCAAGCTGATTTCCTCCGCCGCGGCCCAAGATACCGGAGGACGCCAGGCGCCGCGCCCCTGTCTTCTCTGGTTTCCAAACACCTCGGGGGGAGTCGCCCGGAACGGGCGACGGGGGGCAGAGCCCCCCTTGTCCCTCGCCCCAGATGACGCCGCCGATTGTGTCGCGCTCCCGTAAGGCGGGGTGCGTCCCGCGGTCGGATAATCGGTCCCGGACGTGTCCTGGATCCTCACTCCGGAAAAATGACGCTTTATCAATGGATTGACCCCCCGTCCCAGCTGGGACGCTGCTTTTGGCCCATGTCTCGCCCGCAATCTCCACCCTTGAATCCCCCTGCCGAAGCGGGTTTTCTCCGCCCATTCCCGGAAAGGCGATCCCATGTTCCAGACCTTCGACGTCACCGCCCGCCCCGAACAGGGCCCGCCCCGCCTCGCCGCCCTGCGCGCCGAGATGGCCCGTGAAGGCGTGGACGGCTTCCTCGTCCCCCGCGCCGATGCCCATCAGGGCGAATATGTCGCCGACTGCGACGCCCGGCTCGCCTGGCTGACCGGATTCACCGGGTCCGCCGGCTTCTGTGCCGTTCTCCCCGATATCGCCGGCGTCTTTGTCGACGGCCGCTACCGCACCCAGGTGAAGGCGCAGGTCGCACCCGAATTCACTCCCGTCGACTGGCCCGAGACCCAGCTCACCACCTGGCTGTGCGACCACCTTCCCGACGGCGGCCGCGTCGCCTTCGACCCATGGTTGCACACCGTCGCCGAGGTCGAGAAATGGGCGCCCCTCGAACAGGCGGGCATCCGCATGGTCCGCTGCGACAACCTCGTCGACCGCATCTGGGCAGACCGCCCGGCCCGTCCGATGAACCCGGTCAAAGCGCATCCGCTCGAATTCGCGGGCGAACCGGCCGCCGAGAAATGCGCCCGCCTCGCCGCCACCCTGCGCAAGGCCGGTCAGGACGCCGCCGTCCTGACCCAGCCCGATTCGATCATGTGGCTGCTGAACATCCGCGGCTCGGACATCGCCCGCAATCCGCTCGCTCAAGGGTTCGCCATCCTGCGCGCCGATGCCACCGTCGATCTTTACATGGAGGCGCGCAAGCTGACCGAGGTCCGCGGGCATCTGGGCGAGAATGTCCGCCTGCACGCGCCGGATGACTTCCTTGGCGACCTCAGGGCCTTCACCGGCACCGCGCGCATCGACCCCAACAGCGCCCCGCAGGCCGTCGCCGACGCACTGGCGTCCCGGGCGGTGCAGGGCGACGACCCCTGCGCCCTGCCCAAGGCGCGCAAGAATGCCGCCGAAATCGCCGGCACCGCCGAGGCCCACCTGCGCGATGGCGCCGCAATGGTCGAGTTCCTCGCCTGGCTCGACGCGCAGCCGCCGGGCAGCGTGACCGAAACCCAGGTTGTCACACGGCTCGAAACCGCCCGCCGCCGCGACAACGCACTTCAGGAAATCAGCTTTGATACGATTGCCGGCACCGGCCCGAACGGCGCGGTGATCCACTATCGCGTGACCGAGGAGACCGACCGGCTGCTGGAGCCGGGACACCTGCTGGTTCTCGACAGCGGCGGCCAGTATCTGGACGGCACCACCGACATCACCCGGACCATCGCCATCGGCTCGCCCGGCGCGGAAGAGCGCGCAGCCTTCACCCGTGTGTTGCAGTGCATGATCGCCATCTCGCGCCTGCGCTGGCCGCGCGGCCTGGCCGGCCGAGACATCGAGGCGATCGGACGGATGCCGCTCTGGCTCGCCGGACAGGACTTCAATCACGGCCTCGGCCATGGCGTCGGCGCCTATCTCAGCGTGCATGAAGGGCCGCAGCGCCTCTCCCGCCTCAGCCACGTGCCGCTGGAACCGGGCATGATCCTGTCGAACGAGCCCGGCTATTACCGCGAAGGCGCTTTCGGCATCCGCATCGAAAACCTGCTGGTGGTGCAACAGGCGGCGCCCCTGTCCGGCGGCGACCCGGAACGGCATTTCCTCGACTGGCGCACCCTCACCTTCGTTCCGATCGACCGCCGGCTGATCGAGACAGCCCTGCTCACCGCCGGCGAACGCGACTGGCTGAACCGTTATCACGCGGACGTTGCCGAAAAGATCGGCCCGCGGGTCGGCGAAACGGCAAGAAGGTGGTTGGAAGCGGCGACCGCGCCGCTGTAGGGTGAGCCCAAAGCCTGCTCACCTGGGAGAACCGAAATGGCCGCTCACATCACCATCCGCAAGGCACCGGGCACATGGAGCGTCCGATCCGGCGGCGCCGTGCTGGGCGAATCGACTGCCGCGCTGGAGCTCCTCGAAGGGGATTACCCGCCGGTGATCTACTTCCCGCGCGAAGACATCGCCATGGCTTTCCTGGACAAGACCGCCAAGACCAGCCACTGCCCCCACAAGGGCGACGCCAGCTACTACTCTATTGTCAACAAGTCCGCGACGCTGGAAAATGCCGCCTGGAGCTATGAGGACCCGTTAGAGGCCATGGCCGAGATCAAGGGGCACCTCGCTTTTTACACCGGCGAAAAGGTCACGGTCGAACGCATCTGACGCGCAGCCGCCCTATTCGTCCAGCGAGCCATGGATCGCAAACTGTTCGATATCGGCGGCGTTGGCGCTGATGGTGCGGAAGCTTTCGCGCACCCCGGCCTCGGTCAGCTCGCGCGAGACCGTCAGCAGCGTGTTCGGGTCGTGCCCATCGCACAGTTCGGCCATATGGGCTATTTCCTCTCGGGCCACGCGCAGGGCGGCCTCGAGCGACGGGGCACCGTAGACCTCGACGAAATGCTGCGCGAGCGCCGCTTCCAGCGCCGCCTGCTCTGCCGGTTCGATCTGCGTCACCGCAACAAAGGTGACACGGCCAAAGGTCTCGACCCCCAGCCAGCCATTGGCGAAGGCCTGCCGCGTCTTGCCGGCCAGATCAGCCTCGGTGAAATTCGAGAACTCGAACCCTCCCGATATGCACCATTCCCCGGTCCGCGCTGGCGAGTGGAACACGTTCATGTCGCTTTCGTCGAAATGGATCGCCCGCGCCAGGTTCATGGCCCCTCCTCCACCAGCGCCGCCAGGGGCACCAGATGCGTTGTGTCACCGTCCCTCAGGAGCATCCCGAAACGCTCGTCGGTGCCCATGAATGTCCCGGCGCGTCCGGCGACCTCTGCCGCTTCGTTCACCCCCCAGACCAGCCCCGACCATTCGGCGTGCAGGGGCCGGTTGCCCTCGTCGCTCCACCGGTTCAGCCAGACCAGCATGTGCCGCGCATAGGCTTCCAGCAGCCCCACAGGATCGATCTCGGCGCAGCCCTCGTCATAGAGCGACGTCACGTCCGGAGTGTCTCCCGGCGCCTCGACCAGCCGGATCAGCGCCAGGTCGACGCCCACCACCAGCCAGCCGGGGATTTCGTCTGGATTCAGGGTATTCGCGAACAGTGTCAACGCTCCGCAAGAGCCGCCGTTCACGCGTACGCGCCCGTCCCACTGAAGATGCACCGCCACCTCGGGAGGGGCCAGTGCGCCCAGCGCATTCTGCAGGCCCACGCCGCAGACCACCAGCATCGCCGCCGCTTCGGCCAGTGGCACCTCGGGGGCGAAGATCACCGCCGCCCGCAGGCGGTCGGCCTGCACCGAATGCACCACGGTGCCCGCATCGCAACCTGCCTCGGCCATCTCGCAGGCCAGCACGAAGGGGTCGCGCCCCTCCGCATCCAGCCCGGTCAGCAAAGGCGGGAACTGCGGCTCGCTCATGCCAGCCCTTGAGCCACCAGCGTCTTTGCCACCTTGCGGAAGGCCGCTGCCTGCGGACTGTCCGGGGCCGAGGCGACAATCGGCGCACCGCTGTCTGCCGCGACCCGGATGTCGAGATGCAGCGGGATTTCGGCCAGCAAGGGCACGCCCAGCTTCGCCGCTTCCTTTGCCACGCCGCCGTGACCGAAGACATGTTCCTCATGCCCGCAGTTGGAACAGATATGCGTGCTCATGTTCTCGATCATGCCAAGGATCGGCGTCTTCATCTGCCGGAACATGTCGATGGCCTTGCGCGCATCCAGCAGCGCCACGTCCTGCGGCGTGCTGACGATGATCGCCCCCTCGACCTGGAACTTCTGCGTCAGCGTCAGCTGCACGTCACCGGTGCCGGGTGGCAGGTCGATCACCAGCACGTCCAGCGCGCCCCATTGCACCTGGTTCATCATCTGCTGCAACGCGCCCATCAGCATCGGCCCGCGCCAGACGACCGCCTGATCCTCGTTGGTCATCAGCCCCAGCGACATCATGGTGACGCCGTGGTTGCGCAGCGGCAGGATGGTTTTTCCATCCGGGCTCGCCGGGCGCCCCGAGACCCCCAGCATCCGCGGTTGCGACGGCCCGTAGACATCGGCATCGAGCAACCCCACGCGCCGCCCCTCGGCGGCCAGCGCCACCGCGAGGTTGGCCGAAACGGTCGACTTGCCAACACCGCCCTTGCCACTGGCAATTGCGATGATCCGGTCGACACCGGGCACCGGCTGAGGCCCCTGTGGCGCGGCGGGTTTCTTTGCGGCCTTGAGATCCGGCGGCGCCTTGGCCGAATGCGCGGTCATCATGGCCGAGACCTTTTCCGCCCCCAGCGCCTTGACCCGGCGCTCGGCCTCGGCGCGCACCGGCTCCATCGCCTGCGCGCGGGCCGGATCGATTTCCAGCACGAACCTCACTGCGCCGCCCTCGACCGTCAGCGCCCGCACGATTCCGGCCGAGACAATATCCGTCCCGCTGGCCGGGTCCGCGATCTGTTTGAGTTCCGCAAGAACCTCGTCGCGCGTGACCACTTATTCGGCCCCCTTGATCGTGCCGGTCACAGTGTGCTGCACGTCCAATCCCTCGACCGTCAGCACCACCTTGGCCTCATAGCTCTCGCCGGCCTTCGCGCCCTTCTTGCGCAGACCCTCCTCGATGGCCTGCTGGCTGGTGACGCCGACCTGCTTGAGAAACTTGCGCATCGACATGTTGAAATCGTCGCTCATGTCCGTTCTCCTTCGTCTGACCTGATGATTGACGCGGCGGCCCCGCGCCTTCTAGGGTCGATCCATGCGGATGATCCTGTTGTGCCTGAGCCTGCTGGCAAGCGCCAGCCCCATCGCCGCGCAAGAGGCGCTGGGCCTTGCCGCGCCCGCGGCAGTGGTCGAAAGCGGGCTGCTGGACTACCTGCTGCCACGCTTCTCGCTCAAGACGGGTGTCCGCGTCGTGGCTGATCCCGAAGGAGCCATGTCGCTCAGCGAAACACCACCCGGAACGCCGGTCTTTGCCGGCGCGGGGATCACCTGGCATCTGCGCCCGGGCGACGATCCGCGGGCGGCGCGCTTTCTCGACTGGCTCACCTCCGACATCGGCAAGCGCACCGTCGACAGTTTCGAAGCCGGCGGCGCGCACCCCTTCTCGGCCGATCTGACGGCTCCCCAGGAAAAGGTGACTGTCGACTACGCGGGGGATGCACGGCGAGGGGCGGAGGTGTCTCAGGTGCAATGCGGCCGCTGCCATGTCATCGGCACGCAGGACCGCAACAAGGGTATCGGCTCGACCCCCTCCTTCGCGGTTCTGCGCAGCTTCGAGGACTGGGACGACCGGTTCATGACCTTCTACGTCCGCAAGCCGCATGCGGCCTTCACCCAGATTGCCGGGGTGACCGAACCCTTTGACGTTTCGCGCCCCTCGCCCATCGCTCCGGTCGAACTGGAGCCCGAGGATATCGACGCGATCCTCGCCTTCGTGGCCGCCATCGGCCCTGCCGATCTGGGCGCGCCGCTGCACCTTCAGTGATCCCGGCGCTTGCTGAGGTAGTCGTCGGTGGTGCGCGGTTTCGGCCGGTCCGGCCCTTTGAACGGGTTATCCTGGCTGTGATACTGCGCCTGGATGCGGCAGTTGTCGCACATCTGGATCATGCGCGCCGTCGATGAGGTGGCGAACATCGGGTGCTTGCCCGCCAGCTTCTCCATGATCCGCTCGACAGTCGATTTCACCCCGAACAGCGCGCCGCATTCGACGCAGGCGAAGGGCTCTTCCTCGTGCAGGACGATTTGGCGCAGCGCTCCATCCGACAGGTCGAGCCGCGGCTCGAGCGTGATCGCCGTTTCCGGGCAGATCGTCGCGCAGATGCCGCATTGCAGACAGGCATCTTCCTGAAAGCGCAGCTGGGGCATGTCCGGGTTGTCCATCAGCGCGCCCGAAGGGCAGAGCGACACGCAGCTCAGACACAGGGTGCAGGCGTTCGTGTCCACCAGAACCGCGCCGTAGGGGGCACCCTGCGGCAGTGTAATTGGCGACTCAGGCTTTGGGTTCAAAGCCTTGGCAGCCATTCTTGCGACCTGCCGGCGGTTTCCCATGACCAGCACGGTATCCTGAGAAACCTCCGCTTTCTCAGCGTTATAGAGTGCATCGCTCATGTCGTCCGGATCGACCACGTTCAGGAGCGACACCTTGCCTTGCCCGGCAATCGCCTCGGCCAGAAGCAGTTCGCGGTCGAGGGCATCCCGCTCGGTTGTCGGCGAGGCCAGCACGGTGACCGCGGCAAAGCCGACCGCCAGCGCCGCCAGCATCTCGGCATGACCAAAGCCCGACACCGTCCGCAATTCCAGCGGAATGACGTCCGCAGGCAATCCGCGTCCGAATCGCGCTGCCAGGCGGATCATCTCGGCCCCGTGCGCTGTATGAACCAGCAGGCGCGGGGCGCTTCCACCCGCGCGTGAAAAGGTCGTCGCAAGCACCTGCATGCGGTTAACTAATTCACCCAGTGCCGGATCTTCCGCGGTGATCGCGGTGGAGGGGCACAGCGCCGCGCAGGCCCCGCACCCCGCGCAGACCATCGGATCGATGGTCACATGATCGCCCGCCGGGGTGATCGCCCCGGTGGGACAGGCGTCCAGGCAGCGCGAACAGCCCACCTGCCCGGCGCGGGAATGCGCGCAGAGCGCTTCCTCCAGCCGCACGTAAAGCGGTTTCTCGAAGGTCCCGACCAACTGGCCCGCCTCGAACGGCAGCCGCGCCACGGCCAGCGGATCACGCGGATCGGCCCGCAGATAGCCTTCGCGCTTGTCCCAGGCCTGCACGAAGGGCGTGCCGCCCGTCAGGTCGATCAGGACATCGCATGAGGAGATGCCGCCATCCTGCGGGTCAGACAGGGAAAACCCGCCCCGTCCTACTGGCACCACCTGTTGCAGCGCGTCGATGGTCACCTCGAAACCGCCCAGCGCGCCCCTCACCCGCTTGAGCCGTCCGCGCACCACGTCGAAATCGCGCCGCGCGGGAATTTCCTCGGCATCGGTCAGCAGCACCGTCACCGCCAGTGTTTCCGCCAGCTGTCCGGCCAGCGGCAGCGTCACGGCGCCCGCGCCGACGATCAGGCAGACGCCGTCGCTCTGCACGTCCAGCGCACGGACGGACGCGGCGGGCAGCATCGCCTCTGCCGCGAGCGCCGCCATCTTGGCCGTTGCGTCGCTGCCGTCGGACCAGCCGGCCCGATCGCGCAGATCCACAAAACCCGGGACCTCGCCCCCCACTTCCTCGGCGAGGGCTGTGAAGACAGCGCTTTCCTGCTGACAGGCGATCACAACCTCGCCTTCGGCGATGAACTCTGCCGCCCGGGCAACTTCGCGCGTGCAAAGCGCGGTATGGACCCGCGAACAGCTCAGCCCGGTCGCCTTTGCAATTCCCTCGGGATCGACCGCCTGAGAGCCGCCGCAGTTGCACAGAATCAGCTGCCTGGTCATTTTCTGCCACTCCCATCCCTGGCCGGCTCGAACCCTAGCGCGCATGAGTCGCCATGTTCCAGCCCGAACTGGTAAGAAAATCTGTGTGATTAACCGCATTTGGGCTTGGTCGGCGGGAAAGTTTGCCGCATAATTCTTCTTGGAGCAGGAAATCCGACCTGCGTGGAGGCACGTTTTGACCCGGACCGGCACAAGATCTGTGCAGATGCCGCTTGGTGTCGTTCTTCGGCGCACGCCGGGGGTGACACGCTGGGCAAAATGGTACTGGGAAGCCGTCGCCGTTCTGCCTGGGGCTGGACCGGCCAGATGGAAGGAACTGCGGCGCGAGGGCGAAGCGCTCGAATTCCACGCCGCCACCGTTCCCCTGACGCTGTGGATCACCGATACAGAGGCCTACCAGGTCAATCTCGCCGATAGCCCGCCGTCGATCTATGTGATCATCCGCAAGGAACCCGATGGCGACATGCCGCTGACCGTCTCTCTGGCCACCGCCTCGCCCTACGAGGCGCAGGACTACGCAGACAACGGCGAAGACATGGTGGAAAAGGTGCCGATGCCCGCCGGTCTCGTCGCCTGGGTGCAGGATTTCACCGACGCGAATCACGTCGAGGAGGAATTCGTCAAACGCCGCCGCGACAAGTTGCGCACCGACCGGATCGAGGACGGACGCGGCGATCTGCGAATCCGTCAGGACAGCGACGTTTACCGCGCCCCGCGCCGGGTGCCGTCATGAACGCGCCCCGCGATTTCTGGTCGCGCCGCCGCGCGGCGGTGGAGGCCGAGACCGAGGCAGAGCGGAAGGCCGAGGCCGAGCGTGCGCTGGCCGCCGAGATGGCGGAGCTGGAAGAGCGGTCCGACGCCGAAATCCTGGCCGAACTTGACCTGCCCGATCCCGACACCCTGAAATCGGGCGACGACGTGATCGCCTTTATGGCCCGCGCGGTGCCCGAACGAATCCGCCGGCGCGCCCTGCGCAAGCTTTGGCGGCTGAACCCGGTTCTGGCCAATCTGGACGGGCTGAACGACTACGACGGCGACTATACGGCCGTGTCGGACGCGCCTGTGCTGACCACCTATCAGGTCGGCAAGGGGCTGCTGGCCCATGTGCAGGAGATGGCACGGCAGGCAGAAGCCGAAACGCAAGTCGCCGTGGCCGACGACCCCGCGGTCGAGATCGAACCGGTGGTCGTGGAAGAGCCGGCGGCCGAGCCGGAAGCGCCGCAGGCCGACGTCGAAACCGACCCGCCGGTTCGCGCGCCCCGCAGAATGCGCTTCGCCTTTGACACCGTTCCTCAACGCGGTGAGGCGTCATGACCCAGCCTGCCCTGCAAAACCAGCCTGTCGCGGATGAAGACCGCCTGCGCGCCGATCTCTACAATTTCCTGGGCGTGTTGCTTGCCGCGCCGCCGGATCAGCTGCTGCTCGATCAGGCCGCCGGACTGAGCGGCGACGACAGCCCGCTGGGCGAGGCGATCTCAGGTCTGGCGCGTGTGGCGAAGGTGACCAAGCCGCAGGGGGCCGAACGCGAGTTCAACGCGCTGTTCATCGGTCTCGGCCGGGGCGAGTTGCTGCCCTATGCAAGCTATTATCTGACCGGTTTTCTGAACGAAAAGCCGCTGGCGCAGCTGCGCGCCGACATGTCCGCCCAGGGCATCACCCGAGCGCCGAACGTCTACGAGCCCGAAGACAACATCGCCTCGCTGATGGAGATGATGGGCGGGATGATCGTCGGTCGGTTCGGCACACCGGTGCCGCTGGCCGCCCAGAAGGCGTTCTGGAGCCGGCATGTCGGCCCCTGGGCCGGGCATTTCTTCGCCGACCTCGAAAAGGCGAAAAGCTCGGTGCTCTACGGCTCTGTCGGAGCGGTGGGGCGGATCTTCATGGAGATCGAGAAAGAAGGATTCAAGCTTGCCGCGGGCTGATCTGCGGCGAGCAAGGGACTGAACGGACGAACCAGAAAGAGGAGCCAGGTGATGAGCAACCCAAGCGACGAGCGCGCCAGCCGGCGTGATTTCCTGAAGCTGGCCGGCACCGCCGCCCCCGCGGCGGTGGCCGCCGTGGCGCTGTCAGGCACCGAGGCGCAGGCCGCGGCCGAACCGGTGAACGAGAACCGGATGCAGGACACCGCCCACACCCGCGCCTATTTCGAGAGCGCCCGCTTCTAGGCCAGCCATATCGGCCCGGCACCGGGCCGCATTCCAGTATACCAAGCGCGCCGGCGGATCCGGCCAGCACGGGAGGATTAGAAACATGCTTCGGAGAAAGACCAGCGGGACAACGCGACGCCCGCAACGCACCGGCATCCTGTCCCAGGTCAGCGAGGCCACGGTGGACCGCCGCGCCTTCCTGCGTGGCTCGGGTCTCGCGATCGGCGGACTGGCCGCAATCGCCGCCACCGGCGGCACCGTGACCCGCGCCTCGGCGCAAACGGCCGCCGATGCCGCCGTGACGAACGTCAAATCGATCTGCACGCACTGCTCGGTCGGCTGCACGGTGATCGCCGAGGTCCAGAACGGTGTCTGGACCGGTCAGGAGCCCGGCTGGGACAGCCCGTTCAACCTGGGCGCCCATTGCGCCAAGGGCGCCTCGGTGCGCGAGCACGCCCATGGCGAGCGGCGGCTCAAGTATCCGATGAAGATGGAAGGCGGCGTCTGGAAGAAGATCAGCTGGGAAACCGCGATCAACGAGATCGGCGACCAGATGATGAAGATCCGCGACGAAAGCGGCCCCGACTCGGTCTATTGGCTCGGCTCGGCCAAGCATTCGAACGAGCAGGCCTATCTGTTCCGCAAGTTCGCCGCCTACTGGGGCACGAACAACGTCGACCACCAGGCGCGGATCTGCCACTCGACCACCGTTGCGGGGGTTGCGAACACATGGGGCTACGGCGCCATGACCAACAGCTACAACGATATCCACAACTCCAAGGCGATCTTCATCATCGGTGGCAACCCCGCCGAGGCACACCCCGTGTCGCTGCTGCACGTGCTGAAGGCCAAGGAGCAGAACAACGCGCCGCTGATCGTCTGCGATCCGCGGTTCACCCGCACGGCGGCCCATGCCGACGAGTTCGTCCGCTTCCGCCCCGGCAGCGACGTGGCGCTGGTCTGGGGCATCCTGTGGCACATCTTCGAGAACGGCTGGGAGGACAAGGAATTCATCCGCACCCGTGTCTGGGGCATGGACCAGATCCGCGAGGAAGTCGCCAAGTGGACGCCGGAAGAAGTCGAGCGTGTCACCGGCGCGCCGGGCAGCCAGCTCAAGCGGGTGGCGATGACGCTGGCGAACAACCGTCCGGGCACCGTGATCTGGTGCATGGGTGGGACACAGCACAGCAACGGCAACAACAACACCCGCGCCTACTGCGTGCTGCAGCTGGCACTGGGGAACATGGGCGTCGCCGGTGGCGGCACCAACATCTTCCGCGGCCATGACAACGTGCAGGGCGCGACCGACCTTGGCGTTCTGGCCGACACGCTGCCCGGCTACTATGGCCTGGCGGCCGGCAGCTGGGCGCATTGGGCCCGCGTCTGGGAGGAGGACCTCGACTGGCTCAAGGCCCGGTTCGACGTCATGCCCGGCGCCGGCAAGGACGGCAAGGACCGCCTGATGATGGAAGAGACCGGCATCCCGGTCAGCCGCTGGATCGACGGTGTTCTGGAAGCGAAAGAGAACATCGACCAGCCGAACAACACACGGGCGATGGTGCTCTGGGGCCATGCGCCCAATTCGCAGACCCGCATGAAGGAAATGAAGACGGCGATGGAGAAGCTCGACCTCATGGTCGTGGTCGATCCCTACCCCACCGTCTCGGCCGTGCTGCAGGACCGCACCGATGGCGTCTACTTGCTGCCGGCAGCTACCCAGTTCGAGACGCGCGGCTCTGTCACCGCCTCGAACCGGTCGCTGCAATGGCGTGACAAGGTGGTCGAACCGCTGTTCGAATCCAAGCCCGACCACACGATCATCGCGATGTTCGCCAAGAAGTTCGGTTTCGATGACCGGATGTTCCGCAATATCGCGATGGACGGCGACGAGCCCAATGTCGAGGACATCACCCGCGAGTTCAACCGCGGCATGTGGACCATCGGCTATACCGGCCAGTCGCCCGAGCGGCTCAAGATGCACATGGAGAACCAGCACACCTTCGACCGCACCACGCTGCGCGCCGTGGGTGGCCCGGCCGATGGCGATTTCTACGGGATGCCCTGGCCCTGCTGGGGCACGCCCGAGATGAACCACCCGGGTTCAGCCAACCTTTATGACATGTCGATCCCGGTGGCCGAAGGCGGCATGGGCTTCCGCGCCCGGTTTGGCGTGGAATATAAGGGCGACAACCTGCTGGCCGAAGGGGTCTACCCGGTCGGATCGGAAATCCAGGACGGCTACCCCGAATTCACCATGCAGATGCTGATCGATCTCGGCTGGGACGGCGACCTCACCGCCGAAGAGCGCGCGAGCATCGAGAAGGTGGCGGGCTATCAGGCACCCGAGAAGGCCGACGAAGGCAAGGAAGAGGTGGGCGAAACCTCGCAGACCGGCGAAAGGCCCTCGGACTACTCCAAGCAGGTCGGCGGCATCAACTGGAAGACCGACCTGTCGGGCGGGATCCAGCGGGTGGCGATCAAGCATGGCTGCGCGCCCTATGGCAACGCCAAGGCCCGCGCGGTGGTGTGGACCTTCCCCGATCCGGTGCCGCTGCACCGCGAGCCTCTCTATTCGAACCGGCGCGATCTGGTCGCGGATTACCCGACCTACGCCGACAAGAAGTTCTGGCGGTTGCCCACGTTGTACAAGACGATCCAGGACAAGGATTTCTCGGAAGAATACCCGATCATCCTGACCTCGGGCCGTCTGGTCGAATACGAAGGCGGCGGCGACGAAACCCGGTCCAACCCCTGGCTGGCCGAACTGCAGCAGGACATGTTCGTCGAAATCAATCCGCGCGACGCCAACAACCTCGGGGTGCGCGACAAGGCGCAGGTCTGGGTGGAAGGCCCGGAAGGCGGCAAGGTCAAGGTGATGGCGATGGTGACCGAGCGTGTCGCCAGTGGCGTGGCTTTCATGCCCTTCCACTTCGGCGGCCATTTCGAAGGCAAGGATCTGCGCAGCAAATACCCCGAAGGCGCCGACCCCTACGTTCTGGGCGAAAGCACCAACACGGCGCAGACCTACGGCTATGACTCGGTAACCCAGATGCAGGAGACCAAGGCCACTCTCTGCAAGATCTGGGCAGCGTAAGGAGAACGGACAGATGGGAAGAGCGAAGTTTCTCTGCGACGCCGAGCGCTGCATCGAATGCAATGCCTGCGTGACCGCTTGCAAGAACGAGCATGAGGTGCCCTGGGGCATCAACCGCCGCAGGGTGGTGACGATCCAGGACGGCAAACCGGGCGAGCGGTCTATTTCCGTCGCCTGCATGCACTGTTCGGATGCGCCCTGCATGGCCGTCTGCCCGGTGGACTGCTTCTATCAGACCGAAGAGGGCGTGGTCCTTCACTCGAAGGACCTCTGCATCGGCTGTGGCTACTGCTTCTACGCCTGCCCCTTTGGCGCACCGCAGTATCCGCAGGCCGGCAATTTCGGCTCGCGCGGGAAGATGGACAAGTGCACCTTCTGCAACGGGGGACCGGAAGAGAACAATTCGGCGGCGGAATTCGCAAAATACGGTCGCAACCGGATTGCGGAAGGCAAGCTGCCGATCTGCGCCGAGATGTGTTCGACCAAGGCCCTGCTGGCCGGTGACGGCGACGTGGTTTCGGCCATCTACCGCGAGCGCGTGGTCGCGCGCGGCTTTGGGTCCGGCGCCTGGGGCTGGGGCACCGCCTACGACCAGAAGGGCGGCTGATCAGTGGAGCGGCGGAGCGGCCCCCGCTCCGCCGGTCATCGGGATGTGTCGATTTTCCCGGCCCTGTTGAAGAATTCTGTCTGTTTTCCGCACAGGAGAACGGCCTGCACCAACCCCATCCGGAGAGTGTGATGCGCGCGTTCCTGACCCTGGCCCTTGTCCTGTTCACCTGTCTGCCGGCCGCCGCGCAGGACTCGCCCACCGGCGATGTGCCGCTGTCGCCCGATCCCGTGACCAGCGTGCGCCCCCCCGAGAATGCCGGCATCGCCGCCCGCCCCTCGACCGGCGGCGCGCAGACGCTTGAGGACATCCTGCGCCGCCAGAAGGGCATGGAGGTCGACCTATCCTTCCGCCAGCGCGAGACAGGCGACCCCGACAGCGCCGCCGGCATCGCCAGCCAGCTTGGCACGCGGGGTGGCGCCTCGGACGCAGAGGTGTTCCGGGCGATCCGCTATGGCACCGCGGATGTCACCGTCACCAGCCGCGGCCCCGCCGCCGGGGTGCTGATCCAGGACGGCGGCATGTGGTGGCTGGACATCCGCCGCGGCATCCTGCCCGAATATGGCGCCTGGCTGCTGGGCGGGATGCTGGCCGTGCTTGCTCTGTTCTTCCTGATCCGCGGCCGCATCCGGATCGAGGGGCCCAAGACCGGCATCACCATCACCCGCTTCACTTCCTTCGAACGCTTTGGACACTGGCTTTTTGCCGGCAGTTTCCTGCTGCTTGGCGCCACCGGCCTGATCACCCTGTTCGGCCGCAAGGTGATGATTCCGGCCTTTGGTCACGACAGCTTTTCCGCGCTGGCGATCGGTTCCAAATGGATACACAACAACGTTGCCTGGGCCTTCATGCTGGGTCTGGTGATCGTTGTCATCAACTGGACGCTTCAGAACATCCCCAACCGTCATGATCTGGTCTGGCTGGCCAAGGGCGGTGGACTGTTCACGAAACACTCCCACCCGCCCGCGAAGAAGTTCAATGCCGGTCAGAAGATCATCTTCTGGGCCTGCGTCGTGCTGGGTGTTTCGATCTCCGCCTCGGGCCTGTCGCTGCTTTTCCCCTTCGACCTGCCGATGTTCGCGGACACCTTCCGCCATATCAACACCCTCGGCCTGCCCGAGCTCTTCGGTTATGGCCCGCTGCCCGAACAACTCGCCCCGCATGAAGAGATGCAATACGCCCAGCTCTGGCATTCGATCATCGCCTTTGTCTTCCTCGCCATCATCTTCGCCCATATCTACCTGGGCACAATCGGGATGGAGGGCGCCTTCGATGCAATGGGGTCGGGCGAGGTCGAGCTGCAATGGGCGCGCGAACACCACAACCTCTGGGTCGAAGAGGTGCAGGCCCGCGAGGCTTCGCGCGGCACGGCCACGCCCGCCGAGTAATCATGCGTTTTCTCGCCGCTCTTGCCGTGCTGCTGCTGGCCGGCCCGGCGCCGGCGCAGGATTTCTTCACCCTCAAGGGACATGGCGGCCCGATCATGGGCATATCCGTTTCACCGACGGGCCAAATCGCCACGGCCAGCTTCGATAATGCCGTCGGTCTCTGGGACGGGCTGACACCCCAGTGGTTCGACGGACACACCGCCGCAGTCAACGCAGTCTCGTTTCTGTCCGATGGCCGCCTTGTCTCGTCAGGCGACGATTTTACCATCCGCCTCTGGCCCGGCGGCACCGTGCTCGGCACCCACCAGGGAAAGGTTGTGGCCCTCGCGGCCTCGCCCGACCAAAGCCTGATCGCCACAGCCAGCTGGGACGGCACCATCGGTCTCTGGCCGCTCGCCGGCGGCCAGGGTCGTTTTCTCACCGGTCACGACCAGGGCGTGAACGCCGTCGCCTTCCGACCGGACGGCCAGCTCTATTCTGCCTCCGTCGACGGCACCATCCGGCTGTGGGACATCGCCGCCGGCGCCGAAATTCGCCAGATCGTGCAGAATGGGTTCGGCATCAACGAACTGGTCCTGTCGCCCGAAGGCTGGCTCGCCTATGGCGCCGTCGATGGCGTCACACGGATCGTGGACCCCGAGACCGGCGCCGAGATCGCCGATTTCACCCTCGAGCGCCGCCCGATCCTGGCTCTGGCGCTCAGCCCCGATGGTTCCCGCCTCGCCGTGGGCGATGGAGAGGGCTACATCATGATGATCGACACCCGCAACTGGGAGATCGTCAGCGACTTCCGCGCCACCCTGCGCGGGCCTGTCTGGGCGCTGGCGTTCAGCCGGGACGGTCTCAACATTCATGCCGGGGGTCTGGACGAAGCGATGTACAGCTGGCCGGTGACCGGAATGGACCCGGCCAACCGCATGGCCACGCAACGGCCGAGTTTCTTGAAGAACCCGGCCGAGATGGACAACGGTGAGCGTCAGTTCGCCCGCAAATGTTCGGTCTGCCACAGCCTGACCCCCGGCAGCGAACGCCGGGCCGGACCCACGCTGCACCGCCTGTTCGGGCGGCAGGCAGGGACGGTTCCGGACTATGTCTACTCCGAAATCCTTGACGGCTCGACAATCGTCTGGAATGACACCACTATCGACTCGTTGTTCGATCTTGGCCCAGATCATTACATTCCAGGCTCCAAGATGCCGATGCAGCGGATTACCAATGCAAGCGACCGCGCCGACCTGATCGCATTTCTGCGTCGCGCAACCGCGTCGGAGGAGACCAAATGAAAACCATGCTGCTTGCTTTTGGCACCATCGCGGTCATTGCCGTGGGCGCCTACTATGGCCTTCATAGCGCCGGATTCTCGGCCGCCCAGACAACCACCAGCGACTCGGTGCGGCTCGACTAAGTGCCTGATTACCTTACAACCCGCGAGCTCGCCGAGCTGTTGCGGCTGGGTGAACGCAAGGTGTATGACCTCGCCTCCAACGGCGAAGTGCCCTGTGTCCGCGCCGTCGGCAAACTGCTGTTTCCCCGTGCCGAAATCTCGGCCTGGCTCAACGCCTCGCGATCGGGGCCGCAGGTGGCGGAAGAGCCGCTGCCCCCCATCGTCGCCGGAAGCCACGACCCGCTGCTCGACTGGGCACTGCGGGAAAGCAGGTCGGGCCTGGCCAGCTATTATGACGGTTCCTACGACGGGCTGAAGCGCCTTGCCGCACGTTCGGCCCTGGCCTCGGGGCTGCACATCCGAGAACCGAAGACCTGGAACGTCGAGGCACTGCGTGACGCGGTGCACGAGGCCCCGATTGTTCTGGTCGAGATCGCCCGGCGGAAACGTGGCCTGCTGCTTGCCCCCGGCCTGACGGGCATCGAAACCTTCGCCGATCTCAAGGGCCACCGGGTCGTGCTTCGACAGGACAGCGCGGCGTCCTTGCGCGAATTCGACGCCCACCTGGTCGAGGCGGGCCTGACCCGGGACGACATCAAGCCCTATCCGACCCGCGCCCGTACCGAGGAAGAGCTGGCCATCGCGCTGCACGACGCCAAGGCCGATGTCGGTTTCGGACTGGGCGCCCTGGCCGGGCTGTACGGTCTCGGCTTTGTGCCACTGCTCGAGGAACGTTTCGACCTCGCCGTCTGGCGCCGCGCTTGGTTCGACCCGCCCATGCAGAGGCTCTTCAAGTTCCTCGCCTCGCCTGCCTGCGCCGAGCGGGCGAAAGAACTCGGCGGCTACGATCTCTCGGGTCTCGGTACGGTTCATCACAACGGCGCAAGCGGCTGACGCAGGTCGCATATTGGCTGTCAAACCCCGCGGCGCTTTGATAAATCACGGCAAAGCCGTGGCGGTGGTCGCCCGTGCGCCACGGGGAAGGTCAGAATGGAACCCGAGATCCGCAAGATCGTCTCTTATGACGAGGAAGTCCTGATTGAGGGCTTTCGCAAGGCCGATAGGCCCTGGCGCATGATCGCTGTCGCAGCTGTGGTCAGAAACCCCTGGGCCGGACGCTATGTCGAGGATCTGAAGCCCGAGATCATGGCCTATGGTCCGATTCTGGGCGCGCTGCTGACCGACCGGATCCTCGCGATGGCAGGCGGCGGCGCGGCGATCGAGGCCTATGGCAAGGCCGCGGTGGTCGGACTGGATGGCGAGGTCGAACACGCCTCGGGCCTGATCCACACGCTGCGCTTCGGCAATCCCTACCGGCAGGCCGTCGGGGCGAAATCCTATCTCTCGTTCACGAACACGCGCGGGCCGGCCAATGCGCCGGTGATGATCCCGCTGATGGACAAGAACGACGCCGGCCGCCGCTCTCACTATCTGACCATTCAGTTCGCCATCCCCGACGCGCCCCGCGCCGACGAAATCGTCGTGGCGCTTGGCGGCGCCACTACCGGCCGGCCCCATCACCGCATCGGCGACCGTTATCAGGACCTCAAGGATTTGGGACATGATCTGGACAACCCGGCCGCGGTCTGACCTGGGCGGACTGGCGGCGATCACCGCCGGCGAAGGGCCATTGGTCCTTTTGCTGCATGGCGTCGGCCTGCGCGCCGAGGCCTGGAACGCGCAGATCGACGCGCTGTCGGCCCGCTATCGCGTGGTCGCGCCGGATTTGCCCGGCCATGGCGGCAGCGCGCCGGTCGGGATCGAACGCCTCGGCGCCTATACCGACGCCGTCGCGCGCCTGCTGGACGAGCCGGCCCTGGTCGTTGGCCATTCCATGGGCGCGCTGATCGCGCTCGACCTCGCCGGGCGCTACCCCGATCTGGTCGATGGCCTTGCCGCGCTGAACTCGGTCTTCCGCCGTTCGGACAGTGCCCGCGCGGCGGTTCGGGCCCGCGCCGAAACGCTGGACGGTCAGTCCGTTGCCGACCCCACGCCGACGCTGCGCCGCTGGTTCGGCGAAACGCAAAGCCCCGAACGCGCCGCCTGCGAGGCCTGGCTGCGCGGCATCGACCCGGAAGGATATCGCGCCGCCTACAACGTCTTTGCCCGCTCGGACGGTCCCTCCAGCGCCAGCCTGCGCGCGCTGGCCGTCCCCGCCCTGTTCATGACCGGCGAGGCCGAACCGAATTCGACCCCTGCCATGTCGCGCGCGATGGCCGACCTTGCGCCGCAGGGCCAGGCGGTGATTGTTCCCGGCGCAGCGCATATGCTGCCGATGACGCATACCGAGGTGGTCAACGCAGCCCTGCTCGACCTCGCTGCGGACTGCCTGCCGTGATCGTCCCCGACGCCCGCAGCCTGCGCAGCGCCTTCGGGCGTTTCATGACCGGCGTCACGGTCGTTACGGCGTTGGATGCCCGGGGCAAGCCGGTGGGATTTACCGCCAACTCCTTCTCCTCGGTCTCGCTGGATCCGCCTCTGCTGTCGGTCTGCCCCGGCCGGTCGCTCTCCAGTTTCGAGACCTTCGCGACCTGCGAGCGCTTTGCCGTCAGCATCCTTGCCGAGGGTCAGGAGGAGATCTCCAATACCTTCGCAGGCTACAAGGGCGACCGGTTCGCCCGCTTCGCCTGGACGACGGACGCCCATGGTGTGCCGCTGATCGACGGCGCCAGCGCGCAGTTCTCCTGCGGCGTCCATGCGCGTGTCGAGGCGGGCGACCACCTGCTCCTGCTGGGGGCCATCACCGCCCTGTCCGACTCCGACCGCCCCGGCCTTGGATATCTGGGCGGGAGGTATTTCTCGCTGGGGCTGGAGCGCCACGCCCGCGATCCCGCGCGTATCAACATCTGCGGTGTGATCGTCGAACAGGGCGACTCGATCCTGCTGGAACCGGCACCCGATGGCTATCAATTGCCCCACCTGCACCTGACCGAGCGCTCGGGACTGCGTGAGGCCCTGGCCGACGACCTCGCCCGGCGCGGCCTGAATGCCCGCCTTGGCCAAGTCTATTCGGTCTACGACGATACGCGCAGCGGGACGCATCACGCCTATCTGCTTGCCACGGCCGCCCCCGGCCCCCTCCCCTCCGGGCTTGAGGCGGTGCCGATCGCCCGGCTCGGCACGCTGCGGTTCACAGATCCCTCAACGGCCCGGATGCTGCACCGCTTCGCGGAAGAGGCGCGCACGCGCAGTTTCACCCTCTACCTCGGCGATACCGAGACCGGAGACACTCACCCCGAAAGGCCCTGAATCATGGAATTCTCGCTCTTCGCCCACATGGAGCGGCTCGACGTCGACGAGCCCCACGCGAAGCTTTATGAAGATTTCCTTGGACTCTGCCGGATGGCCGACGAAGGCGGGATGCGCGCGGTCTGGACCGGCGAACACCACGGCATGGAATTCACCATTGCCCCAAACCCCTTCCTGTCGCTGGTCGACATTGCCCACCACACGAAGACCCTGCGCCTTGGCACCGGCACTGTCATCGCCCCCTTCTGGCACCCCATCAAGCTTGCTGGCGAGGCCGCAGCCGCCGATCTGATGACCGGCGGGCGGATCGAGATCGGCATCGCCCGCGGGGCCTATTCCTATGAATACGAAAGGTTGATGCCGGGCCTCGACGCCTGGACCGCCGGCCAGAGAATGCGCGAAACCGCTCCTTTGCTGCGCCGGCTCTGGGCCGGCGACTGCGCGCATGAAGGCGATTTCTACAGCTTTCCCGCCACCACCAGCGCGCCGAAGCCCGTGCAGGACGGCGGGCCGCCGATCTGGATCGCCGCGCGCGATCCCAACAGCCATGAATTCGGCGTGCACAACGGGTTCAACATCCAGGTCACGCCGCTCTGGATGGGGATGGAGGAAATCACCTCGCTTATGGAGCGCTTTAGCGCCGCCTGCGCCACCCATGCCGGCCCGCGCCCCAAGATCATGCTGCTGCACCACACCTATGTCGGGACCGACGATGACGACCTCGAACGGGCGGGGCGGGAATTGTCGCGCTATTACGGCTATTTCGGCGCCTGGTTCCAGAACAAGCGACCGGTGTCGCAGGGCCTGATCGCACCGCTGAGCGAGGCGGAAATCGCCGGCAATCCGCTTTATGCACCGGAAAAGCTGATGCGCGACCTGACCATCGGCACGGCGCAGCAGGTCATCGACCGCATTCGGGCCTATGAAGACCTGGGCTATGACGAATTTTCGCTGTGGATCGACAGCGGCATGAGCATCGAGCGCAAGCGCGCCTCGATGGCACGCTTTATCGACGAGGTCATGCCCGCCTTCGCCTGACCCCTAAAGCGGATCGTAGAGGAGACGCGCGACCTCGGAAAAGGGTGCGCCCTCCGCCAGCCCCAACACCGCGTCGCGCAGCCCGGCTGCTCGGGTCGTGCCCAGCGCCGGCTCCGCGAATTCCATGTATTTCGCCACGATGTCCGCCTCGCTGAACGGCCGCTCCGGCCCTCCCCGCGCGTGAACGTCGCCCGAGGCCAGCACCCGCCCGTCCGTCAGCACCAGTTCCACATCGGCCCAGCGCCCCTCGGGATAGCGCGCTTCGTGGCGGGGCTCGCGGATCAGTTTTGTCGCCCGAACCAGCCGCGCAACCTCCGCGTCCTGCAGCCCCGCGCCCGAAATATGTTCCAGCCCGATCCGCCCGTGCACGATCATCACCGCGACCGGAAAGGGCAGCCCGTATTGCGCTTTCGAGGTCGTCTCGGGCATCTCGGGCCACAGCGCCAACGCATAATCGAAGCTGCGGATGCGCACCTCGGCGATATCGCCCGCGACAAGGCCATACTCCGCGCAAAGCTCGCGCACCGCATCCACCGCGGCATGGGTCCAGCGGCAGGTCGGATAGGGTTTGATATACTGATGTTCGACCTGCCAGAATGTGCCGAGATCCTGCCAGAAGGCCGCCGCCTCAGGCGCCTCGACCGTCACCGCCGGCGCGCCGGTAAAGCCCTGCTCGGCCAGAATCGCCGCCGTCATCCCCGCCATCGCGCCAAAGGCAGAGCCGTCATGCAGCATCGTCGGCGTGGCGATCTCGCGCATCATCTGGCTGCGCGGGCCCCAGAATTCGGCGATCCCCAGGCTTTCGCGCAGCTGCGCCCGGCTCTGCCCGCGCAACCGCGCTGCCATGGCCGCCACCCCCAGGGCGTTCCAGGCGCCCGAGGTGTGATAGTCGCTCACCGTGGCGTGCAACGCGATCCCTGCCCGCCCCGCAATCTCGTAGCCGACAACCAGCGCCGCCAATGCATCGCGTCCGCCCAGATCGCCCAGTGTTTCGGCCAGTACGGCAAGCGTCGGCACGGTCACGAGGCCGATGTGCCCCTTGGTCGGGTTGTATCCGTCATGCCCGTCCAGATTGTCGAGCTGATTCGCGGCGGCAAAGACCGCGCCTGCCAGACTTACCTGACGCCCATCGAACAGCATCCGAGCCGCGGTTCCGGGCGTGCCCGCGCCATAAAGCAGCGCCGCCGTCTCTCGGCCGATCCGGCCCGCATCCATCGGCCCGGCCGCCGCGCAGATCCCCAGCGTGTCGAGCATCAGATATCCCGCCCGACGCAGAACCGCCTCGGGCATGTCCCCCGCCGGCCGGTCCAGCACAAAGTCCTGAACCCGCTCCAGCATTCCGGTTCCGGCGTTATCCTTCATCACGCGCCCTTTCCGCTTGGTGCCCTCGCGGCCAGACTAACGGTGTGGCAGGCAGGCCAGACGTTCCGTTCGCGACACCGGAGCACAGCATTTCCGTCACGCGGCGCTTTACCCGCCCCTGCCCGGAAGGCGGATTTTCACGCGACGTTAATCCGGAGCGCGTATCGACAGGGCAGCAAACCGGGAAAGGGAAATTGCCATGCCGCGCAACGTGTCGATTCTGGCTGCCGTTATGGGCGTCGGCTCTCTGGGACTTTTGGGCATATTGTTGGCGGTCGCCGGCTTCTTCCTTTTCCGCGCGAACGAGGTGGAAATCGCCGCACGGGTCGCCGCGATGAAGGAAATCCAGCTGGACCTGTCGCGGATCGAGACGAAGCTGCTGCAGGCCCGTCGCTCGGAAAAGGACTTTCAGCTGCGGCGCAAGACGGATTATCTCGAACGTCACGACCGGATCATGCAGGAACTCTACAAGGATATCGCTGACCTGCAGACGGCCTCCGATGGTCTTCTGTCATTCTCGGACCGCGAGATCTTCGATCGGCTCGTTCTCTCCGTGCAGAGCTATGTCGCGGCTTTCGGCCAATTGTCGGACACCATGATTGCGCTCGGCCTCAACGAGGACCTCGGTAAGGAGGGAGAATTGCGCCGCGCGGTGCTTGCGGTGGAACAGGATGTCATGACGCTTGGGCGACCCGAGATAATGGTCAAGCTTCTGGACATGCGCCGCCACGAAAAGGATTTCATCCAGCGGCGCGATACCGAGGACATGGAACGTGTCAATGTCCTGCTGTCCGAGTTTCTCGCTCTCCCGGCCGACTATTACCCATCACCGGAGGTTCGCGGCCGGGTCGAGACGCTGTTGACCACCTATCGGACGGCCTTCCAGACCTTTGCCGCCGAGGCGCTGCAACTCGATGACCGCGGCAGCGCCGTTTCCCAGAGATATTCCCAGACCGAGCCGCTGGTGGAAACACTGCGCCGGGATATCGACATGGGCACGGCAAGGACGATTGACGAAGGTGAGAACATGCAGCAACGGCTCATCCTTGTCGGCTCCATCGCCATGGCCATCCTTCTGCTGGTATATGTCTCCATGGCCCTTGCGGCGGCCCGCGCCATTGCCCGGCCCCTGCAGAACCTGCGTCATGTGGTGGAACAGTTGGCCCGGGGCGATCTCGACGTTGCAACACCGGCAACGCGCATTGCCGAGGTGGGCGCCATATCGCAATCGCTCGATGTGTTCCGGGATACCGCCCGCGCGCGTCAGAACCTTGAACGCGAAACGGCCCGCCAGACTGCGGAAGCTGCCGAGCGCGACCGGCTCCAGAAGCAGAGGGAAGCTGAGGAAGTCGCGCGCAAACAGCGCGAAACCGAGGCCCGCAATGCCGAGATCGAGGCCAATCGGCTGGCCGAGCGCAGCGCAGCCGCAGAAATCGCCGAGGTGGTCGATGCCTGCGCAAAGGGCGACTTCTCCCGCCGCCTGCGGACCGACGACAAGTCCGGCGTGTTCGCTCAGCTTTGCCAGGGTCTCAACGCCGTCGGACAAGCCGCCGAAAGCGGTCTGTCAGGGGTCAGCCAGGTGCTGGAGCAGCTGGCCCGCGGCGATCTGACAGGACGCATGGCCGGTCACCACCAGGGTGTATTCGCGGAAATTGCCGAGCGCCTCACCACGACCACCAGCACGCTTGCCGCAACCGTGGCGCGCATCGCCGAGAACAGCGGCACCGTCGATTCCTCGGCCTCCGAAATCTCCACCACGATGAACGATATCTCCCGCCGCTCTGAAATGACGGCAGCCTCGCTGGAAGAGACCGCCGCCGCGCTTGACGAACTGTCGGGGTCGGTGAAATCGACCGCCAGCGGCGCGCAGACGATGCAGGAGGCGGTCTCGGCCGCGCGTCGCGAGGCTCAGGACAGCGTTGTCGTTGCGGGCGAAACGGTCGCTGCGATGAAATCGATCGAGGATTCGTCCCGGCAGATCTCGATGATCGTGGATGTGATCGACCAGATCGCCTTCCAGACCAACCTCCTGGCGCTGAACGCCGGGGTTGAGGCGGCCCGTGCGGGTGACGCCGGAAGGGGGTTTGCCGTCGTCGCCTCCGAGGTGCGGGCACTGGCACAACGATCTTCCGACGCGGCCAGCGAGATCACCAGCCTGATTGCGGCAAGCACCCGGAACGTCGCTACGGGCGTCACTTCGGTATCCCGCACGCGCGACGCCTTGTCCCGCATCCTCGATTCGGTTCAGACCGTGACCGATCAGGTCTCGACCATCGTCGAGGCCACGTCACGCCAGTCTGGCGGCATCGCGGAAATCAACGCCTCCATGGGCAAGATCGACCAGGCGACACAGCAGCACGTCGGCCTGTTTGAACAGACAACCGCCGCCACGCAGCAGCTTCGCGACGTCTCACGCGAACTGGCCACTGCGATCAGACATTTCCGGGTCCCCTCCGCGGACCAACGCCCAGTCACCAAGGCGGCATGACGGGTCAAACGGTCGTGCGCCGCGGCTCCAGACCGCCCAGGCGGCGCCTGAACCCGGGACAGGATAGGCAAAAAAACGTCACTCCCCTAAAATCGTTTAGATTCAATATCTTGCCACCTGTCCTAGCTGGGACGCTCTTCCGCACGGCCAAAAGACCCTGTCAGATACAGCCGCGTCTCTGGCTGCAGCGCGAGATTTCAGAGCGTGTACTTGGGGCTTCCAGGCATCAGACACCAACATCGCTTTTGCCAAAAAAATCGGATTTTGCCACTTTCCTGCAGCTTCGGAGCCTCCTATCAAAAAGAGCCTCCCCTGCGAGACAGGTGCATCGCCGGCCAATGGCCCGTCGGTGGAGGACCGACATGAGAAAGACAGAACACCATGAAGATGATCTATGTCCTCAACGGCCCCAACCTGAACCTGCTCGGCAAACGACAGCCCGAGATTTACGGTCATGAAACCTTGGAGGATGTCGACCATCTGTGCCAATCGGTGGCCGGCGACAGCCATGCGATCCGCCTGCTTCAGTCGAACTGGGAAGGCCAGATCGTCGACTGGATCCATGAAGCGCGGGACAGCGCCTGCGGGATCGTCATAAATCCGGGCGCGCTGACGCATACCTCCGTGGCCATTCTGGACGCGCTGAACGCCTTCGATGGCCCCGTGATCGAGGTGCACATCTCGCAGGTTCACAAGCGCGAGGCATTCCGCCACCATTCCTACGTGTCGATGCGCGCCGACGGCGTCATCGCCGGCCTGGGACTGGAGGGCTATGCTGCCGCCGTGCGCCGGGTGGTGACCCTGACCAGCGACTGAAACCTCCGCGGCCCGAAGATGCAAGCCGCGGGTTCGCCCCGGTCAGGCGCCGGACAAAGGTAACGACTCCGGAAGCGCCGCCGCCTTCGTCACCCCGCGAGCGATGGCAGATAAAGCACGATCGAGGGAAAGGCGACCAGCAAGGCGATCGTCACCGCGTCGGCGACGAAGAAGGGCGTGACGCCACGAAAAACGTCCTGCACCGAGAGATCGTCGCGCACCCCCGCCACCACGAAGCAGTTCAGCCCGATCGGCGGGGTGATGAGACAGAATTCGGCCATTTTCACCACGAGGATACCGAACCAGATCGCGCACATGGTCCCATCCATGCCGAAGGCACTGTCGGCGGCACTGACGTTCTCGCCCCCGTTGAGCGCCATAACCGCCGGATAGACGACCGGCAGCGTCAGCAGCAGCATCCCGATTGCGTCCATGAACATGCCGAGCACCGCATAGGCCAGAAGGATCATGATCAAGGTGATCATGGGCGAGTGTTCCAGGGAGGTGATCCAGTCCGAAAACGCTCCCGGTAGATCAGCGAACCCAAGGAAGCGCACATAGATCAGCACGCCCCATATGATCGTGAAGATCATGGCCGAGAGTTTCGCGGTCTCCAGAAGGGCGTCCTTGAACTGGCTCCACGACATCCGTTTCCAGAGGGCCATCAGGAACACGACGAAGGCGCCGAGCGCGCCGCCCTCGGTGGGTGTCCCCCAGGCGTCGCCACCAAAGGGGTTGTAGATGAACAGGATGATGATCAGAACGACAAAGAAGATCGGAAAGGCCGGTGGCAGCGAGACGAAGCGCTCGCGCCAGGTATAGCCTCCGACCGCCGGCCCAAATCCTGGAATGACCAGGGCCATGCCCACGATCAGAGAGCCATAGACCACTGCGGAAAAAGCGCCGGGGATGAAGCCGGCCAGCAGGAGCTTGCCGACGTTCTGTTCGACGATGATGGCGTAGATCACCAGAATGGCCGAGGGCGGGATCAGGCTGGCGAGAGTCCCTGCCGCTGCCACCACACCGGCTGCAAAGCGCTTGTCATAGCCGTTTTCCAGCATTTCCGGGATCGCGATGCGCGCGAAAACAGCCGAGGTGGCAACGGAGGCGCCCGACACGGCCGCAAAGCCTGCAGTGGCGAAGACGGTCGAAACGGCCAGACCGCCCGGCAACCAGCCCAGCCAGCGCTTCGCTGCCTCGAAGAGAGACTTGGTCAGGCCGGCGTAATAGGCCAGGTAGCCGATCAGAATGAAGGTCGGAATGAGACTTAGTTCCTGGCTCGCGATCTTGGAATGAGGAACCTGCCCCGCCGTTTTGACCGCAATCACCAGCGCCTTGCCAAAGCGCGAGGGATCGTACCCCGCCTTGGCCCAGAATATCCAGACAAGACCCACGAGGCCGGCGAGACCAGCCGCGAAGGCAACCCGCATCCCGAGAAGAACAACGACCAGCAGAAGTCCCGTGACCACGAGGCCAATTTCGATGGGTTCCATGCGCGTACTCCCTCAGGCGTCCAGGCCGCTGACATGACGGGCTTCCTCGGCCGCCTGATCGGCCGCCGACAGGGTGATCGGCACCGCGACGGGCACCGTGAGGTTGCCTGCAAAAGCCCGGCAGTATCCCCAGAGCTGAAGCAGAAGGCGCGCTGCAAGAACCGAGAAGGCAATCGGCGCCAGCAACTTGGCAGGCCAGAGCGGCAACTTGATGTCGATCGAGCTGTCACGGCTCCAGAGCGGGGCGGCAAAATCGAGGCTGCGCATCGCGTGTGCCCAGCTGCCCCAGATCAGAAGGACGATCAAAAGCAACGTCACCAGCGTGGTCACGATCTCGGCCGCCCAGAGCGGCCGGCCCTTGAGCTGACCGACCAGAATGTCCATCCGGATGTGCCCGCCGCTGCGCTGGGTGTAGGAGATCCCCATGAAGGCGATGAGAGGCATCGCGAACTCGATCCAGTCGACATAACCAGGCAAGGGCGCATTGAGGACATTCCGCCCCGAGACGGAAACAACGGCCAGAACCATGAGCAAGAACACAGTGATGCCACTGACCAGGGCAAATGCCTGTTCCGCCTTGTAGAGCCCTTGATCCAGACGGCTGAGAACCGAACCGTCGGTAAGAACAGGAGAGCTTCCCGCCATCCGTTGCCCCTCAAGATTTGAGATGTATCGAGTTTGAACCGCCGCGCAGGCCTGCGCGGCGGCGGTGGAACCGCTTCGGATCGGTGCGCTGGCTCAGCTGCCCGATTTGGCCTTTTGCAGGGCGTCCATCACCAGATCGTACAGCTCCTGGCCAGGGATACCTGCGTCATCCATCTTCTTGATCCAGGCTTCGCGCGCGGGACCAGCAGCCAGATCGCGGAACCGGGCGATTTCATCGTCCGAGAAGTTCACCCGCTTGATGCCCTTTTCATCAAGCGTCTTGTTCCACTTGGTCATCGTCTCGTCGTTGTAGAACTTGATGTAATAATCGATTGCCTCGTCCACCGACCCGTCCAGCGCTTCGCGCTCGGCATCCGTGAGAGCTTCGTAGGCATCGATGTTCACGACAACGGGGCAGTTCACCGTGCCGGGGTTCAGGTTCTCTGTCCACCACTGCGCCTGATCGATGGTGCGGAACGAAAGATGCGCGTGGGGCGCAAAGGCCACGGTATCGACAACGCCGGATTCCATGGCGTTATAGGCTTCGGCGGATGTCACCGACGTCGGCACTGCTCCGACGGTGCGGAAGGCCTCTCCCAGACCTCCGGTGGCGCGCACGCGCATGCCCGACATGGCCTCGAGCGTCTCGCGCGGCTCGCCCCGGCCCACAAGGTTGTACTGGGGCATGGGCGAGGACATCAGCAGGCGCGCATTCCAGCGTTCCAGATCCTTTTGCACCGCGGGGTGTGCATAGATCGCATTCGAGACGGCCACTTCCTGTTCCAGCGTGCTGACGCCAAGGAATGGGAGTTCGAGGACCGTCAGGGTGGGATTCTTGTCTTCGTGATACCCGGCACAGATCTGCGCCATCTCGAAGGCACCAATCTGGATCCCGTCCAGGTTCTCGGTGTTCTTCGACAGGCCACCATAGCTGATGTTCATGGTGAACTCGCCGTTGGTCTTTTCCTTCACCAGTTCGGCGATCTTTTCGATGTGTTCAGTGAAGGCACGACGCTTGCCCCAGACAGACACGTTCCACTCGGTGGCAGCGGCTTCCAATGCAAAGCCGAAGGTTACGGTGGCCGCAACGGCCCCGGTCAACATCTTGTTCATGAACTCTCTCCCTGTGTGCATCCCGTTACGTCGGGAGGCTTGGATGAAAACTAGCGCGCCTGCGGGTCGCTGCCAACCCTTGATGACGGCATCAGGCTTGGACGGAACGCCCCGGCAAACCGTAACAATTTGTCACACAGGAGAAGAATGGCTCCCCGGCTGGCAAAACTGGGATCGGCGCGCGATCTTCTCTACCCAGCGTTGACAGGAATTGTTTTTTTACTACAGCCGGTTCGTTGCGACATCGGGCCGAAATTTACAAAACACCTGGAGAAGGCAACACAAATTTACAAGCAAATCGTTTCTTTCCATTATGTTATTCCAAAATTTTCCGAGCCGACTATTATCCCGCGCGGGGAGTGGCGACTGTGTCCGTGAGGACTCGGGGCGACGACCGAACGACCGCCAGAGGGAGGACCTATCCATGACGACTTCAGCCCAATCCGACTCCGCCGCAGCCGGCGTCTTTCCACCCTCGGCCGAAACGGTGGCGCAGGCCCATGTGAACGCTGAGAAATATGCCGAGATGTACGAGGCGTCTGTCCGCGATTCGACAGGCTTCTGGCGGGAGCAGGCAAAGCGGATCGACTGGATCAAACCCTTCACCGAAGTTCGTGACGTCGATTTCACGCTCGGCCACGTCAAGATCAACTGGTTTGCCGATGGTACGCTGAATGTGTCCGCGAATTGTGTAGACCGGCATATCGCCACCCGCGGCGATCAGACGGCGATCATCTGGGAGCCGGACGATCCCAAGGACCCCGCGCTGCATATCTCGTATCGGGAGTTGGGCGAACATGTCGGCCGTATGGCCAATGTGCTGAAGTCACTGGGCATCCGCAAGGGGGAACGGGTCGTCATTTACCTGCCGATGATCCCCGAGGCGGCCTATGCGATGCTGGCCTGCGCCCGGATCGGTGCGATTCACTCGATTGTCTTCGCAGGCTTTTCGCCGGATGCGCTGGGCGCGCGGGTCAATGGTTGCGATGCAAAGCTGGTGATCACCTCGGATGGGGCGCCCCGGGGCGGGAAAGTGACCAAGCTGAAGGACAATGTGAACCAGGCGCTGCTGCACGACACGTCGGATGTGAAATGCCTGATTGTGCGGCGGACCGGTCAGCAGATCGCCTTCCGCAGCGACCTCGACTACTGGTATCATGAAGAGGCCGCGAAGGTCTCATCCGACTGCCCGCCCGAGGAGATGAGCGCGGAAGACCCGCTGTTCATCCTCTATACTTCCGGATCGACCGGTCAACCGAAGGGCGTGGTGCATACCACCGGCGGTTATCTCGTCTATGCGGCTCTGACCCATGAGGTGACCTTCGATTACCATGATGGCGACGTCTACTGGTGCACGGCGGACGTGGGCTGGGTTACCGGGCACAGCTATATCGTCTATGGCCCGCTGGCGAACGGCGCGACGACCCTGATGTTCGAGGGTGTGCCGACCTGGCCGGATGCCTCGCGGTTCTGGCAGGTCTGCGAGAAGCACAAGGTGAACCAGTTCTACACCGCGCCGACCGCGATCCGTGCGCTCATGGGACAGGGGACCGAGTGGGTCGAGAAATGCGACCTCTCGGCGCTCAAGCTGCTGGGCACCGTGGGCGAGCCGATCAACCCCGAGGCCTGGAACTGGTACAATACCGTAGTCGGTAAGGGGCGCTGTCCGATCGTCGATACCTGGTGGCAGACAGAGACGGGCGGGCACATGATGACCCCCCTGCCCGGCGCTCATGCGACCAAACCGGGGTCGGCGCAGAAGCCGTTCTTTGGCGTGCAGCCTGTCGTACTCGACCCGACCAGCGGGACGGAGATCGAGGGGAACGGGGTCGAGGGCGTGCTGGCGATCAAGGACAGCTGGCCCGGACAGATGCGCACCGTCTGGGGCGATCACGAGCGGTTCGAGAAGACATATTTCTCGGACTACAAGGGCTATTACTTCTCCGGCGACGGCTGCCGGCGGGACAAGGATGGCGACTACTGGATCACCGGCCGGGTCGATGACGTGATCAACGTCTCGGGTCACCGCATGGGCACGGCAGAGGTCGAGAGTGCTCTTGTCGCCCATGCCAAGGTGGCCGAGGCGGCGGTGGTGGGCTATCCGCATGATATCAAGGGTCAGGGCATTTATTGCTACGTGACGCTGATGAACGGCGAGGAGCCGAGCGAGGAGCTGCGCAAGGAGCTTCGGGCCTGGGTGCGTCACGAGATCGGGCCGATTGCCAGCCCGGATGTGATCCAATGGGCGCCGGGGCTGCCGAAGACGCGGTCGGGGAAGATCATGCGGCGGATTTTGCGCAAGATCGCGGAGAACGATTTTGGCTCGCTGGGGGATACCTCGACGCTGGCAGACCCGGCTGTGGTGGACGATCTGATCGCGAACCGGGCCCCGAAATAGGGCCCGGCGGCAAGAGGTCATGAGGCGTCCCAGCTAGGACGGGGGGTCAAGTTGTTGATTCGGCTTGACTTTATCGGAGTGACATTTTCGGGACGCTGTCGCGGAGCGGATTTCGGAGCAAAAGCCGCCTGGCGGCGGCTGCCTCCGGCGGAGGTATTTTTGAACCAGAGAAGACGGGGGCGCGCCCAGGCAGGCCGTCCTCAGGCTGCCTGTTCCTCCTCGTCGCCCATGGCCAGGGCGGCGGTTTCGGGGGTCGAGGCCTTGGCCTGGGGCGAGGCGACGAAGCTGGCCTTGCGCTCTTCCGGGACGGCGGCGCGGCGGCCGATGCGCAGGGCGGTGAAGCCCAGCATCAGAACATGGGCGCCGGCGGAGGTGAGGAACAGGCCGGCGGAGCCGACCTCTTTCATGGCGACGCCGGCGAGCGTCGGGCCCGCGATGGCGCCGAGACCGTAGGTGAGCAGCAGCCCGCCGCTGACCTGGATATAGGTACCGGGTTCGGCATGGTCGTTCGCATGGGCCACGATCAGCGGATACATCGCGTAGATCGCCGCGCCGAAGCAGGAGGCAAGGATCAAGTTGCCGTAGAGATCCTGCGGCTGGAGCAGGATGAAGGCGATATCGACGCCGAGCGCCGCCACGATCACCGCCATGAGCACGATGCGGCGATCCATCCGGTCGGAGGCGGCGCCAATCGGCACCTGGCTGATCGCGCCGGCGAGGACCGGCAGTGAGGCGAAGAGCGCCACCGTGGCGGTGACCAGCCCGACCCGGTCGGCATAGACCGCCGAGAGCGTGCCGAAGGCGCCGTTCGAGATGCCGACCCCGAAGACCGCGACCACCGCCACCGGCGAGTTGCGCCAGAGCGCGCGGAGGTCGAGTTTGACGCTGACCAGCGGTTTGGGCGTGGTGCTGGAGGAGATCGAGAGCGGCACCAGCGCCAGGCAATAGAAGATCGCCGGCAGGACGAAGAACAGGAAGCCGGAGGTATTGCCGATCGAGAGCGACATCTGACCGGCGGTCGAGGCGAAGAGGTTCACCATCGTGTAGATGCCGAAGATCTTGCCGCGCGACGAAGGTTCTGCCCGCTCGGACAGCCAGCTTTCCACAATCATCGCGGCGCCGGCAAAACAGAAGCCGGAGAGGCCGCGCAGCGGGATCCAGATCCAGGGCGTGACGAAGATCAGCGACAACAGAACGGCGACGGCGGCAAAGGCCGCCATCACGCCGAAGGCGCGGATATGGCCGACCTTGCCCACAAGGCGGGGGTTAAAGATGCAGCCCAGCACATATCCGACCGCCCAGCCGGTACCGAGAAGACCGAGGGAGGCGGCATCGAAGTTTTCGAAGTTGCCGCGAATCGGCAGGATCAGGGCGTTCATCCCGCCGGCAAACAGCAGAAGGGCCGAGCCAAGGAGCAATGCGCTGATGGGGAGAAACTGTTTCACGCCGGCTTCCTGTCATTCGCTGAGCGTCGGTCTGTTTTGCTGACCGGCGGGGGTTTGCTCCCCCGCGGCCGATGACGGCGGCATATCGCCGGAACGCGCGTCTTGCCCGACCCGCTTCTTGGTTTTGCCATGATGCGCCGCTAGGCGAAAGCCCGACTTGTTTCAGACAGCGGATGGAAGCCGAGATGACCTTTGACGACACGCAGCCGACCGCGTCGGATGCGTTGAGCCTGACCGAGCTCGATCTCTATCACCAGATCATGGAATACCGCGACAGTCTGGGACTGGCGCCGATTCCGCTGTCGCTGGGGTTGACGACGACCGCCGGGCGTCATGCGGCGGACACCGCCTATAACATCTGGCAGGCAGGGCTGACGCTGCCGGCGGGCGCGAATCTGCACAGCTGGTCAGATGCGCCCTATTATTCGGATCATAGCCAGGCGGCCGTGATGTGGGACGCGCCCGAACGGATCGGGACCACCTATACCGATACCGGATTCGAGATTTCGGCGGCCGGTTACGGCAGCATCGAGGCGGCGCTGGACGCCTGGAAGGGGTCGTCGGGGCATAATTCGGTGATCGCCAATCTGGGCGGGTGGGAGAATTACGACTGGAACGCAATCGGGATCGGCGTGATCGACGATCCGGCGGCCGGCGGCGATTATGGGGGGCGGGTCTATCACGTCTGGTTCGGGCGGGCGGAGGATCCGGGCGGCGCGCCGCGGATCGCCGGGACGGCCCGGCATGATACGATCAAGGGGACTCAGTTCGATGACGTGATTGCAGGCCGCGCCGGGCGCGACGTCATTTTTGGCGGCGCCGGGGATGACGTGATCCGGGGTGGCGCAGGACGCGACCGGATCAACGGCGGAGCGGGCGACGACGTGCTGAGCGGCGGGCGGCTTGTAGACCGGTTCATCTTCAACGGACGCGACTGGGGGACGGACAAGATCACCGATTTCGACAACGATATCGTGGTGATCCGCAGCCGCGGCGAGGCCCACAACAAGGCGCAGCTGAACGCCGCGCTGAGCCAGAGCGGGTCGGATGTGATCTATGACCACGGTCATGACGGACAGAATGTGATCGTCTTTCAGGACATCACGCTGGCTCAGCTGGATCTGGACCGGTTCATCCTGGCCTGATGCCTATTCCGCCGCACGGGCGGAGGGGTTGTTCGGATGCGTCGTCCAGTTGGCGTAGTCGGGGCTGACCACGCGCCCGGTGCGGGGATCGGTCTGGCCGGGCTGCATGGGCACCATCGAGATGCAGTTTTCGACCGGGCAGACGTCGACGCAGAGGTTGCAGGCGACGCATTCGGCATCGTTGACCTCGAACACGCGGCCGGGGTGCATCCAGATCGCCTGGTGGCTGGTGTCCTCGCAGGCGGCGTAGCAACGGCCGCATTTGATGCAGGCGTCCTGGTCGATCTTCGCCTTGGCGACGTAGTTGAGGTTCAGATACTGCCAGTCGGTGACGTTCGGGACCGCGCGGCCGATGAAATCGGCGGTCGATGTGTAGCCCTTTTCGTCCATCCATTGCGACAGGCCCGAGATCATTTCCTGCACGATGCGGAAGCCGTAGGTCATGGCGGCGGTGCAGACCTGGACGTTGCCACAGCCGAGCGCCATGAATTCGGCCGCGTCGCGCCAGGTGGTGACGCCGCCGATGCCGCTGATCGGCAGGCCGCGGGTTTCGGCGTCGCGGGCGATCTCGGCCACCATGTTTATGGCGATCGGCTTGACCGCGGGGCCGCAGTAGCCGCCGTGGGAGCCCTTGCCGTCGATCGAGGGTTCGGGCGAGAAGGTGTCGAGGTTGACCGAGGTGATGGAAGAAACGGTGTTGATCAGCGAGACCGCATCGGCGCCGCCCTTCTTCGCCGCGCGGGCGGGATAACGGATGTCGGTGATGTTGGGGGTCAGCTTGACGATGACGGGCTTGCCGTAGAACTCCTTGCACCAGCGCGTGACCATTTCGATGTATTCCGGCACCTGGCCGACGGCGGCGCCCATGCCGCGCTCGCTCATGCCGTGGGGACAGCCGAAGTTCAGCTCGATCCCGTCGCAGCCGGTTTCCGCGACGCGCGGCAGGATGGCCTTCCAGGCACCCTCTTCGCAGGGGACCATGATGGAGGCGATGATGGCGCGGTCGGGGTAGTCCTTCTTCACGCGGGTGATTTCGTCGAGGTTGGTCTGGAGCGGACGGTCGGTGATCAGCTCGATGTTGTTGATGCCCAGCACGCGGCGGTCGGCGCCGTGGATCACGCCGTAGCGCGGGCCATTGACGTTGACCACGGGCGGGCCGTCCTCGCCCAGGGTCTTCCAGACCACGCCGCCCCAGCCAGCCTCGAAGGCGCGGCGGACATTGTATTCCTTGTCGGTCGGCGGCGCGGAGGCGAGCCAGAACGGATTCGGGGTAGTGATCCCGAGGAAGGTGGTGGTCAGATCGGCCATGGCTCGGTCCTCAATGGGTTGGGTGAAGGGCGGCGAATTCCGCCAGCAGCGGGGCGAGAGCTTCGGGCGGGGGAAATGCCTCGTAGCTGTGCACCGCGCCGGTTTCGGCCCAGGGCAGTTTTTCGGCGGTGCAGGTCTCGATGAAGGGGGCGAACCAGGACGAATCCTCCAGCATCACCGCCCGCAGGTTCACGAAGGGCCGTTCCGGCCCGAAGGTCGTGAAGACCCAGGAGTGGCATTCGGGACAGTGCTGGTGATGGATATCCGGCCCCTTCAGCCCGCCGACGACAGGTTTGCCGGCGATGACCTCGAAGCCGTCGACGGGGATCATCGCGGTGGTGGAGAAGGCACTGCCGGACATGCGCTGGCAGCCGGTGCAGTGGCAGACGGCCGTCATCAACGGCGGTTTTGTCACCTGGACCCGCAGCGCGCCGCAGCGACAGTGGCCGGTCGCGGGAAGGCTTAACGCGGGCATGTTCCGGCTCCGGTCTGCGTGTCGATGGTCTGCGGGTCTCTGTTCATTGTGGTTGTTCCAATGGTGCGCAAGGGCATGTCAGCGGCTCGCATCATCCGGGCTTGCGGAAGACCATCTCGACCGGCGCGATGCGGTGGGCCTTCACGTTCTCGACGTAGTTGCGGATCTTCTGACCGGCCGTCTGGCCCATCAGGAGGTGGATGCCGAGCGGCGGAGGGCCGTTTTCGGCAGCCGCGGCCATTGTCCTTTCGAAGAAGGCGAGGGTGAAGTCGCGGCGTTCGCGGCGCTTTTCCAGGATCAGCCCGGCGCCTTCGGCGGCGGTGATATAGGCGAGCGGATGGTCGACGAAGGAGGTTTCGGCGACTGTCGACCATGGCAGAGGGAAGACGAGCGGTTCGTCAGCGGTGTCGCGCATCACGTCGAAGAGCGCGAAGTGACCGCCGGGTTTCAGGATACGGGCGACCTCGTGCATTAGGTGCATCTTGTCGTCGATGTTCATCCCGACGTGCAGCATGACGGCCAGATCGAAGCTGCCGGCGGCAACCGGCAGGTCCAGCGCGCTGCCGACAATCATGGTGACGTCGTCGGCCATGCCGGTGCGGTCGTTCAGGGTTCTGGCGACCTCGACATAGCTGTGTGTCAGGTCGACGCCGGTGACATGGACCTTGTAGGCGCGCGCGATGTGACGCGCGGCGCCGCCGATCCCGGCGCCGATGTCGAGCACGCGCATACCGGGGTGTATATCGACATGGGAGAGCAACGCCTCGGTGGCGGCGCGGCCGCCGGTGTGGAATTCGTCGACCGGTTTCAGCGCGTCGGGGTCGCTGGACGCCGCGCCCAGCGATGCGAGCGCCGCGTCGATGCGGGCCAGCAGATTTTCCGAGGCGTAGTGGTCTTCGACACGCTTGGCCAGATGGTCCATGAAGTCCTCGCCGCAAGGGGATCGCGCCCAGTCTAGCATGGATCAGCCCCCGAGTGTCGCGTGGATATCCATCGCGGCATCGCGCCCTTCGGCCACCGCCGTCACGGTCAGGTCTTCGCCACCCGAGGCACAGTCGCCCCCGGCCCAGACGCCTTTGAGCGAGGTGCGCCCTGCCCCGGTGACGGCGATCTTGCCGCCGTCGAGAGAAAGGGACGCAGGCGCGCCGTCGAGTTTCTGGCCGATGGCTTTGAAGACCTGATCGGCGGGCAGACGGATGGTTTCGCCCGTTCCGGCGAGCTTACCATCCTGGGTCGTGGTATATTCCAGTTCGATTTCGCCCGGGTGCACGGCGACAGGGCGCAGGTTGAACATGAGCCGGACGCCCTTTTGCGCGGCCAGATCCTGTTCGAAGGTGCTGGCCCCCATCGCCTCCTGACCGCGGCGGTAGGCGACGGTGACGGATTGCGCACCCAGCAGGCGCGATTGCACGGCGGCGTCGATCGCGGTCATGCCCCCGCCGATCACCACAACATTGCGGCCAACGGGAAGCGCGTCGAGATCGGAGGCCTGGCGCAGTTCGGCGATGAAATCGACGGCGTCGCGCACTTCGGGCCTGTCCTCTCCATCGGTCCCCAGCGCGTTGACGCCGGCAAGACCGATGGAGAGAAAGACGGCATCGTGGGAGGATACGAGGCCGTCAAGGGTGATGTCGTGGCCGAGCGCCTTGCCATAGTCGATGGTGATGCCGCCGATCTGCATCAGCCAGTCGACCTCGGCCCCGGCAAAGCCGCCAGTCGCCTTGTAGGCGGCAATGCCGTATTCGTTGAGACCGCCGGGGCGCGGCAGGGCCTCGTAGATGGTGACGTCATGTCCCAACATGGCCAGCCGGTGCGCGCAGGACAGGCCTGCCGGCCCTGCCCCGACCACGGCGATGTGCCTGCCGGTCGGTGCGGCGCGGGTGAAGGGGTGCGTGCCCTGCGCCATGAGCGTGTCGGTCGCATAGCGCTGGAGGCGGCCGATCTCGACCGGCTTGCCCTCGGCGGCTTCGCGCACGCAGGCCTCTTCGCAGAGCGTTTCGGTGGGGCACACGCGGGCGCACATGCCCCCGAGGATGTTCTGCTCGAAGATCGTGCGCGCGGCGGCGGCGGGGTGTCCGGTCTGGATTTGCCGGATGAACATGGGAATGTCGATCGAGGTGGGACAGGCGGTGACGCAGGGGGCATCATGGCAGAAGTAGCACCGATCCGCCGCCACGGCCGCCTCGTGCGGGGCGTAGGGCGGGTGCAGGTCCGCGAAGTTTTCGGCGATCCGGTCGGCTGGCAGTCGCCCGGCAGCGATGCCCGGGGTCATCTGGCTGTTGCCCATCTGGGTCTCCCTGGAGGGTCTTTTGTTGCCTTCAGACTGCCACAGAAAATTTTTTTATCAATTGGTAAATTTTTGGAGTCTGCGCTGCGTCAGCGTTTTCCTCGAGCGGTGCGGAAAAAGACGGCATCGGCGGTCAGCCGATGGCGGCCAGCAGGCGGCGGAGGTAGGCGGGGATATCGCGGGCCGCCATCTCGGTCTCGCGCACGAGGCGGTCGAAATGTCCGGTGAAGGAGGCGATGCGGTTGCGGTCCCGGAAAGCGAGGTAGTGGCCGCCGGCGTAGAAGACGCAGAGCAGCGGCCCGAAGATGGTGATCGGCGCGGAATAGATGCGGCGCGAGTCGAAGAGGTAGAGCCGCAGGCGCGGGTAAAGCTGGTCGCAGAGGTCGAGCAGGTGCTGGAGCTGGGCGCGGCGCAGGTCGGCGGGCAGGCCCTCGTAATAGCCGCTGGCCTCGGCGAAGCTGGCCATTTCGGTGATCGGCATGGCGATCTCGTAATCCGAGCCGGCGCTGCGCATCCATTGGAGCCGGTCCTCGGAGGCGCCGATGGCCTGGTCGGTGGTGCGGCCGAGATGCGGGCGGTATTCCCATTCGAGGATCGCGTGGGTCTTGAGCATGTCGGGCAGCGCGGCCGGGACATGGCGGATTTTGTAGCCTGCGGCTTCCTTGTGCCAGGCGAAGATGCGTTCGTCGATCAATGCGCGGGGGGCTTCGGTGAGGGAGAGGCTGCCGGCAAGCAGTTCCGCGGCGCTCTCGCGGCGATCGGAGAGCGACAGGAGCCAATCCGAGGAGACGCCGAGCGCGCTGGCGCAGGCGCCCACGAGGTGGCCGTTCGGCAGGCGCGCGCCGTCGTCGGTGAGCAACTGCGAGATCGTTGACCGGTCGACGCCGACCGCCCGGGCCAGACCGCTTTGCGTTGTGCCGGACTGCTGCAGCGCCTGCTGGAGACGGGTGCGAAAGTTGGTGGCGCGCTCGCGCTTGTCGACTCTTAGCGGCATCTGTTGATTTTTGTCACATGCGTTGCGATTTGTTCACCATTTACCGAATCCTCAAGGCTTTGTGAATGTGCTTATGTTCATGTGGGACAAACCTTTGAGAACCGGATGAAAAAGAGAACGGGAGCGCGTGCCGTGCGGCGCGTGCAGAGTATCGAATGGCCGACGGTCGCGCTGATCGTCGTCTGCTATGCGGGTTGGGCGCTGGCGCTGTTCTGGGTCGCGCCAAGGCTGCCGGGGATGGCGGTGATCATCGCGGGATTTGCCATCGCGCTGCATGCCTCGCTGATCCACGAGGTGCTGCATGGTCACCCTACCCCGCTGATCTGGCTGAACGAACTGATCATGCGGCTGCCGCTGAACCTGCTTTATCCCTACTGCCGCTTCCGCGACCTGCATCTGGCGCATCACCGTGACTCGCGCCTGACCGATCCTTACGACGACCCCGAGAGCAATTACCTTGATCCGGAGGTCTGGAACCGGCTGGCGGGCGGGCAGCGGCTGCTGTTGCGGGTCAACAACACTCTGGCCGGGCGGATGATTGTCGGGCCCCTGGTCGGCACCTGGGCCTTTCTGCGCAGCGAGATGAAGCTGGTCCGGAAAGGCGATCTCCGTGTGGTCGCGGCCTGGGGGCTGCATCTGATTGGTGTCGCGCTGGTGATGTGGATCGTCGCGCGCTCGCCGATGTCGATCTGGGGCTATTTCGGCGCGGTTTATCTGGGCATCGCGGTTCTGAAGGTGCGCACGTTCCTGGAGCATCAGGCGCATGAGAAGGCGCGCGGGCGCACGGTGATCGTGGAGGATCGGGGGCCGCTGGCCTTTCTGTTTCTGAACAACAATCTGCATGTGGTGCATCACATGCACCCGAATGTCGCCTGGTATCAGTTGCCGGCGCTCTATCGGGCCGGACGCGACCGGTTCCTGGCCTATAACGATGGCTATGTCTATCGCAGCTATGGCGAGGTGTTCCGGCGCTACCTGCTGCGCACCAAGGATCCGGTGGCACATCCGCTCTGGCGGAGGGAATGAAACGGGTGCAATGAGAGGCGCATGAGCCTCTGGATTCCCGTAACCCTTGCCGCTGCCGTCTTTCAGACCCTGCGGTTCATGCTGCAGAAACTGCTGAGCGCCAGCCGGCTGAGCGTCGGTGGCGCGACTTTTGCGCGGTTTGCCTATTCGGCGCCTCTGATCCTGAGCGGTCTTCTGATCTGGTTGCTTGTCACCGGGCGAGAGCTGCCGTCACTGGACGCGCGGTTCTGGAGTTTTGCCGCCGTGGGCGGGCTGACGCAGATTCTGGCGACGGTCTGCGTGGTCATGCTGTTCAAGCAGCGCAATTTCGCGGTTGGCATCACCTTCAAGAAAACCGAAGTGATCCAGACCGCGCTGGTTGGGTTTCTGATCCTGGGCGAAGGCATCAGCCCCGCAGCCCTTGGCGCAATCGTCATCGGACTGGTCGGGGTGATCCTTCTGTCGCGCACGCCGGAAACTCAGGGGCCCTGGTGGCGCCAGATGACCGGGCGCGCGCCGTTGATCGGGCTGGCCTCGGGCGTGTTGTTCGCGATCTCGGCGGTCACCTATCGCGGCGCGTCATTGGAGGTGCAAGCCGAGCCGGTCCTGCGCGCAGTGGTGACGCTGGCAGCGGTGGCGACGATGCAGATGGTGGCCATGGCGATCTGGCTGGCCTGGCGCGAGAAGGGCCAGCTTGCGGCGGTCTGGGGTGCGCGCAGGACCGCCGTCTGGGTCGGATTGACCAGCCTTGGCGGGTCGTTCTGCTGGTTCCTGGCCTTCACCTTGCAGAACGCGGCCTATGTGAATGCACTGGGCCAGTTCGAGATGGTGCTGAGCCTGCTGGCCTCGGTGCTGTTCTTCCGGGAAAAGATCACGCGCAGGGAAGTGGCGGGCATGAGCCTTCTGGGACTGTCGATCCTGACACTGGTGATCGTGATCTGACCCCCCGATCAATCGGGCTGGGGATAGCCGCGCAGGCGGAGAAACAGGCTTTCTTCCGCGCCATTGCGCAAATAGGGCACGCTGGCCGGCGGATTCGGGTCGCGGACGCGCGCCGCCACCTCGCCCAGCGCAACCTCTGTCACGAAGGGCAGATCGAAGCGGCGGGCCTCGGTCAGCGGGATCCACTGGAGATGCGACAGCTCGTCCGTGGCGTGGGTGAAATCGTCGAGATCGCCCTGGATCAGATCGGCATCGACCAGAAAGAAGCGCGCATCGAAGCGCCGTGGGCGGCCCGGCGGCGTGAGCGCGCGGAAAACGAACTGCAGCCCGGCGGCCGAGGGCAGATGGCCGGTAGCTGCGAAGGTGCGCCAATCCTCGGGCGGTTCACCCTGCCAGGCGCCGGGTTCGCCGAGTATCAGGCCGGTTTCCTCCCACAGCTCGCGGATGGCGGCAACGGCCAGGGCATTCTGGAAATCGGCCGGTGATTCCTCGGCCAAACGGTTGTGGCAGACCGGGGGGAGCGGCGTGGCGAGCGGAATGGTGGCATCGGTCGGGTCGACGGCGCCACCAGGGAAGACGAACTTGTTGGGCATGAAGGCGGCGGAGGCACCGCGCTGACCCATCAGGATCGAGGGAGACGAGGAATGGCGGTCACGCAAGGCGATCACGGTGGCCGCATTGCGGACGGCAGTCTTGTCTTCGGTCATGGTCCCTCGAGGCCGGGCAGTCAGGCCGGGTGACCGAATCCGTTCAGTCGCTTGGCCCACTGGTAGGCGACAATCGCCCCCTTGAATCGAGGCAGAAGGTAGAGCGAGAGCGCGGCGCAGCCAACCGCAAAAATGGTGAAGAGAGTCATCGGCTCGGGCCGCCAGGTTTCGAAGACCAGCAGAAGCAGCGGCGCCATCAAGTGGCCGACGACGAGAATGGTCAGATAGGCCGGGCCATCGTCGGCGCGGTGATGGTAGAGTTCCTCGCGGCAGACGCTGCAGGTGTCGTTCACCTTGAGATAGCTTTTCAGCAACGGGCCGCTGCCGCAATTGGGGCATTTGCACCGCCAGCCGCGCAGCAGGGCCTGGCCCATGGGCCGCTCCTGCGAGTCATCCCGGGGGGCCGGTCCGTCATGCATGTCCAAGGCTTCCGCAGTCATTTGTTCTGTCATTTGTGTCAGGTCTCCTGCGGCGTAACATAGGCGTATCGGTCCCGGGGCAAAGTGGTCAGAATGTCCGTGCGTCGGGATGTCGCAAAACGGCATCGGCAGATTTCTTGCCCTGGGCGCGACGGAAACTGCGCCGCGCCCCGTATCAGGAACATGGTCGGCGCGAGACAGGCCGGCAGAACAAGAAGGAAGAGACCGAGATGAAACATATGTATCTGATCGCCGGGCTGGTTGCGGGCGGGCTTGCTCTGAACGCGGGTGTCGCGCTGGCCAAGGGACCGGGGTTTCCGATGGGTCCGGGAACGATCAGTTTCGAGTCGCTCGACACCGATGGCAACGGCGAGATCAGCCGCGACGAGGTCCAGGCCATGGCACAGACGCGCTTCAACGAGGCCGATACCAATGCCGACGGCAAGCTGGACGCGGCGGAGATGGTCGCTCAGGCGAACAAGCGCACCGAAGAGCGCGTGGCCGCGATGATCAAGAACCTCGACAAGGACGGCGACGGCGTACTGAGCACGGAAGAAATGCCCCATGCCGATCGCGGGATGAAGATGTTCGACGTACTGGACGCCGATGACAGCGGCACCGTCTCGAAGGAGGAATTCGCCGAGATGCGGGACCGGATGCGCGAGCATCACGGCGAGAAGCGCAAGTCCAAGAACTGAGCGCCGTGGCGGCCCTGGCCGACATAGGCAATGCTCCGGCGGATCCCTCCGCCGGGGCCGACACGGACGCGGCCCTGCTGGCCGCCTTCGCGGCCGGCGACCGCATGGCCGCCGGCCAACTCACCACGCGGCTGGGGCCGCGGGTTTTCGGACTGGCGCTGCGGCTTCTGGGCGACCGGGCCGAGGCGGAGGACGTGGCGCAGGAGGCGATGCTGCGGCTCTGGCGGATTGCACCGGACTGGCGGCATGGCGAGGCTCGGGTCACCACCTGGCTGTATCGTGTCACGGTGAATCTGGTGACCGACCGGCGACGTCGCGGGCGCGACCGGATGTCACCGCTGGATCAAGTGGACGAACCCGCCGATCCCTCACCGGGCGTGGCCCGGCAGATGCTGGACGCGCAGCGCCACGATGCCTTGCAGGCAGCGTTGATGCAGCTGCCCGAACGGCAACGCGAGGCGGTGGTTCTGCGCCACATCGAGGAACTGGGCAATCCGGAGATTGCCGGGATCATGGACATCAGCACCGAGGCGGTCGAGAGCCTGACCGCCCGGGGCAAACGGGCGCTGGCGGCGATCCTTGCCGGGCAGCGTGCAGACCTGGGGTATGACGATGACTGAGCGCGATTTCGACATGACCACGCTCGACAGCATGTTCGCCGCCGCGCGGGCGGCACCGCCGGAAATGCCGGCGGGGCTCGCGGCGCGGATGCTGGCTGATGCCGCGCGCGAAAGCGCCTTCCGGCAGGCGCGGCGCGCGCCCGTTGCGGCACCGGGCTGGCGGGCGCAGCTGGCCGAGGCCATCGGCGGCTGGTTCGGGGTCGGCGGTCTGGCCGCGGCCTGCGCGGCCGGGCTCTGGATCGGCCTTGCCCCTCCGGACGGGCTGCCCGATCCGGTTGGCCTGTGGGAGCAGAGCCAGACCACATATGACCTGTTACAGGGCAGCGACCTTGCCCTCGCCCTTTCGGAGGACGGATAAATGGACATGCCCCCCCCTGCCCCGCAACCTGCCCGCAGCCGCTGGTGGCTGCGCGGCCTGCTGATCGCCTCGCTGGCGCTAAACCTGCTGTTTGTCGGGCTGGCGGTTGGCGCCGCGATGCGGTTCGGCGGGCACGACGGCAAACGGCCGCCGCCCTCGGTCGGATCGGCGCTGTATCGGGCGATGCCGCAGGAGGATCGGGTGGCAATGCGCGAGGAGATGCGCAAGCTGCGCGACGCCGACCGGGGCACGACGCGAAAGGCGGATGCCGAACGGATCGCCGAAGCCTTGCGCCAGACGCCGTTCAACCAGACTGCGCTGGGCGAGCTGGTTCATCAGCAGATGACGCGGCAGAGCGGGTGGTTTACCGCTACCCAGACCGCCTGGCTGGAACGGGTCGCGGCGATGAGCGCCGAGGAGCGCGAGGCTTATGCCGAAAGGCTGCTCGAGGTGATCGAACAGAAGCCGAAAAAGCGCGGCTGGTTCGGCAAGGATGACGATTGATCAGGCGGCCGGGCGGATCAGGGATATCTTGTTCCGCCCGGCGCCCTTGGCCGCATAGAGCGCCTGATCTGCCTGGGCGATGAGAACATCGGCCTCGACCGCGGCCTGGCTGGTCTTGCCGGGTTGCCCCATGACGACGCCGATACTGATGGTCACGTCGAGCCGCATGTCGCCAGACGGACGGAAGGGCCGGCTGTTGATTTCGCGGCACATGCGCCCTGCTATGGCCGTCGCCTCGCCCTGGTCGATATCCGGCAGAACCATCATGAATTCTTCGCCTCCGATCCGGGCCAGCATGTCCTGCGGACGGAGAACAAGGCCAAGCCGCCGCGCGGTTTCCACCAGCACGGCATCGCCGGTCGGGTGGCCGTGGCGGTCGTTGACCCGCTTGAAGTGATCGAGATCGGCCAGCATGACCGCAAAGCTGCGACGGAGTTCCGCCGCACGCCGCGCCGTTCGCGTCAACCATGGCAGCGCGTAGCGGCGGTTGTAGAGCCCTGTCATCGGGTCAATCACTGCCTCACGCAGGCCGTCGCGCACGGATGCGCGCATATGGTCGGCTATCGCCTTGCGGTTGAGATGGGTGGCGAGACGCAGAGAGAGCTCCTGGGCGTTGAAGCCGTCGGAGAGGACGTCGGTGGCGCCTCGATCCAGCGCCTCGGCCGCGGTGGCGTCATCCTTCGGCTCGGTCACTGCGATGATCACGGCGTTGCAGGTGGTTGTCCGTGCCCGAAGGTAGGCGATCAGGTCGAGACCGCGCAGATTGCCGCCGGGACCGACACGGATCACAAAGGCATCGGTCAGCGGCGCATCTATCAGGCGCGCGATATCGCCCGAGCCTACGGTGGCAAAGCGCAGCCCCTGGCGGGATGGCAACTGGTCGGCCCATTGCCGGGCCAAATCAGCCCCTCCCGCCAGCAGCACCACCCGCGCGGGTGGCGCGAACTGCGCGCCTGCCTCGGAAAAGCCGAGCGGTGTCGGACCGTTGCCCGAACCCGACAGGCGGAACTGTTCCACCGTGCTGCGCATCCTGAGCAGGCTGCGGATGCGGGCCTGAAGAAGCCGGTCGTCGACAGGCTGATTCAGCACGTCATCCAAGCCCGCGGCAAGCGCCCGCATCCGCGCCGCGCCGTCATTCTGAACCGCGATGGCCAGGATCGGGATCAGCGCCAGGACCGGATCCGCGGCAAGCCGTTCGCGCAGTTCTATCGCGCCGCCGTCTGGCAGCGTCATCGCGGCAACAATCAGATCGGGCTGCGTACGCTGAACCAGTTCGACAATCCCTTCCATGCACTCGGCCTGGACGACGTGGTAATAGGCTGCCGAAAGCTGCACCTTCAGCATGATTCGGTTGGTGACGATCCCGTCAACGATCAGAACGGTAGCCTGCACGCCGCGGCCTTTCGCACTTGTTTCAAACTTGAAAAGAAGTGTTTACCATAGACGTTAACAAACCCTTTCCGACTGCGCAGAAGGTTCAAAATTTGTCCATTTCCGCCGATGCTGCCGAAACCCTTTCGCTGCAGGCGCTGGCCTGGATGGCCGGCCAGGACGATCTGCTGGTCGTCTTCCTGGGCGAGAGCGGGATCTCCGAACGCGACCTGAAGGAATCTGCCGGCTCTCCTGAAGTATTGGCCGCTGTGCTCGACTTCCTGATGATGAACGATGCGTGGGTGACCGGGTTCTGCGACAGCATGAGTTTGCCTTACGACCGGGTCGCGATGGCCCGCGCCGCGCTGCCGGGCGGGCAGCAGTATCACTGGACCTGAAGGCCGGACATGACTATCGAGGCACTGATTTTCGACAAGGACGGCACGCTGTTCGATTTCGTCGGCACCTGGGCGAAATGGGCCGAGGGCCTGTTGCTGCGCATCGCCGGGGACGACCGCGCGCGGGCGGAGCGGATCGGACAGGAGATCGGTTTTGATCTGGCTGCGCTGCGGTTCGTGCCGGGCAGCGTGGTGATCGCCAACACGCCGCTGGAGATTGCGACGGTGATGGCGCCATTGGTGCCGGAAATGTCGCGGGACGAGATCTTCGACCTGATCAATGAGGAGGCCGAGATCGTAACCCAGTCGGAGGTCTTGCCGCTGGCGCCCTTCCTTGAGGGGTTACGGCAGCGCGGGCTGCGGCTGGGCGTGGCGACGAACGATACCGAGGCGCCGGCGATGGCGCATCTGGAGGCGGCCGGGGTGCGCGGGCATTTCGATTTCATCGCGGGCTGTGACAGTGGCCATGGGGCCAAGCCGGGGCCTGGCCAACTGCTGGCCTTCGCGGCAGCCATCGGCGTGGATCCGGCGCGGATTGCGATGGTCGGGGACAGCACCCATGACCTGTTTGCCGGGCGCACTGCGGGCATGCAGACGGTGGGCGTGCTGACCGGCGTGGCCGGGCACGAGGATCTGGCCCCCCATGCGGATGTCGTTCTGCCCGATATCGGCCACCTGCCCGCCTGGCTGGATCGCTGAGCCCGCCGTTTTCCCGCCGCTGACAGGAAAAGCGACCATCCCTGTCGCATTCGGAACGGCAGATGCCGCTGCGCTGCAGTCTGCTGAACTCCGATATCTGCGGAGGTCATCATGGCGGACATTGACACCAAACGGCGGCGCGGCGGCGGACGGGCGGGAAATGCGGCCCGGCGCGGCGGTGCCGTGATCGAGCAGATGCCCTGGCGCCTGCCGGTGAACATCGACCGCCCGACCGAGCCGCTGAGCGCGGATGGGGTGATGGCGATCCATGAGGGCGCGATGCGTATCCTCGAGGAGATCGGCATCGTCTTCCTGAACCCCGAGGCACTGGAAATCTTCAAGCAAGCCGGCTGCAAGGTCGAAGGCGAATTGGTGAAGATGGGCCGCGACTGGGTGATGGAGATGGTGCGCCGGGCGCCGGCCCAGTTCACTATCACGCCGCGCAATCCGGATCGCGAATTGATCATCGGCGGCAATTACATGCTGTTCGGCAATGTCTCGTCGCCGCCGAACTACTGGGACATGGAGATTGGGCGCAAGGTGCCCGGCACCCGAGAGATGTGCGCCAACCTGTTGAAGCTGACGCAGTATTTCAACTGTATCCACTTTGCGGGCGGCTATCCGGTCGAGCCGGTGGACATCCATGCCTCTGTCCGGCACCTCGACGTGCTCTATGACAAGCTCACCCTGACAGACAAGGCGATGCACGCCTACTCGCTGGGGAAGGAGCGGGTCGAAGATGTGATGGAGATGGTGAAGATCGCGGGGGGGCTGACGGAGGAAGAGTTCCGCGCGAAACCGCGGATGTATACCAACATCAACTCCACCTCGCCTCTGAAGCACGATTTTCCGATGATCGACGGCTGCCTGCGGCTGATCCGGCGCGGACAGGCTGTGGTGGTCACGCCCTTCACGCTGGCGGGCGCCATGGCACCGGTGACGATGGCGGGCGCGGTGGCGCAATCGATCGCCGAGGCGCTGTGCGCGATCGCTTTGTTCCAATACGTCCAGCCGGGCTGTCCCTGCGTGATCGGGACCTTCACCAGCAACGTCGACATGAAGTCCGGCGCGCCGGCCTTTGGCACGCCCGAATACATGCGCGCGACGCAGATGACCGGGCAGTTGGCACGATTCTACGGGCTGCCGATGCGGTCGTCCGGGGTCTGCGCGGCCAACGTGCCGGACGGACAGGCGATGTGGGAGACGTCGAACAGCCTTTGGGCGGCGGTGCAATCGGGCAGCCATGTGGTCTATCACGCGGCCGGCTGGCTGGAGGGCGGGCTGATCGCCAGCCCGGAAAAGTTCATCATGGACTGCGAGGTGCTGCAGCAAATCCAGCGCTATATGGAGCCGGACACCTTTGCGACCGGACCGGAGGACATTGCCTTTGACGCGATCAAGGAGGTGGGGAATTCGGGGCACTTCTTCGGAATCCAGCATACGCAGGACCGCTATACGACTGCGTTTTACCAACCTTTCCTGAGCGACTGGAAGAACTTCGAGGGATGGGAGGCCGCCGGCGCGGTCTGGACGCCGGAGCGGGCGCATCACATGTTCAAGGAGATCATCGGCAGCTTCGAGCCGCCGCCGATGGATCCGGGCATCCGCGAGGAGCTGGCCGACTTCGTGGCGCGCCGGAAGGTGGAAGGCGGGGCGCCGACGGACTTCTGAGGTGAACCGGCGCCCGCAAACCGGCTGAATCCCGCCCAATCGCGCGGCCTGGGCGGCACTGGCGTAACGTTGCCGGAATGTCCCGATTCCGACCTTTCGAACCCAGTCCCGCATGCCTATAAGAAGACGCCTGCGCCGAGCGATATGAGTCGTAGGCCAACTGGTGAAGGTACGGGAAAGCACACAGATGGGTTTCTTCGATTTCCTCGGCGGTCTGTTCACAGCGGACATGGCGATCGACCTCGGCACGGCAAATACGCTGGTCTACGTCAAGGGACGAGGGATCATTCTGTCGGAGCCTTCCGTCGTCGCCTATCACATCAAGGACGGCGTCAAGAAGGTTCTGGCCGTGGGCGAGGATGCCAAGCTGATGCTGGGTCGCACGCCGGGGTCGATCCAGGCGATCCGGCCGATGCGGGAAGGCGTGATTGCCGATTTCGATACCGCGGAAGAGATGATCAAGCATTTCATCCGCAAGGTGCACAAACGGTCGACCTTTTCGAAGCCGAAGATCATCGTCTGCGTGCCGCATGGGGCGACCCCGGTTGAAAAGCGCGCGATCCGTCAGTCGGTGCTTTCGGCCGGCGCGCGCAAGGCGGGGCTGATCGCGGAACCGATCGCCGCCGCCATTGGCGCGGGGATGCCGATCACCGACCCGACCGGCAACATGGTCGTCGACATCGGCGGCGGGACGACCGAAGTGGCGGTGCTGTCCCTGGGCGACATCGTCTATGCGCGATCCGTACGTGTGGGCGGCGACCGGATGGACGAGGCGATTATCTCGTATCTGCGGCGGCAGCAAAACCTGCTGGTGGGCGAATCGACCGCCGAGCGGATCAAGACCAGCATCGGCACGGCGCGGATGCCGGATGACGGGCGCGGCAGTTCGATGCAGATTCGCGGGCGCGACCTGCTGAACGGCGTGCCGAAGGAAATCGAGATCAGCCAGGCCCAGGTGGCCGAGGCGCTGGCGGAGCCGGTGCAGCAGATCTGCGAGGCGGTGATGACCGCGCTGGAAGCCACCCCGCCGGATCTGGCCGCAGATATCGTCGACCGGGGCGTCATGCTGACCGGTGGCGGCGCGTTGCTGGGCGATCTCGACCTGGCTCTGCGCGAACAGACCGGGCTGGCGGTGTCTATTGCTGACGAATCGTTGAACTGCGTGGCCCTTGGAACGGGCAAGGCGCTGGAATACGAGAAGCAGCTGCGCCACGCGATTGACTACGACAGCTGAGGCGCGCACCTTTCGGGTGACGCACCGCCCCGTTGGGTCAGGATACCAAGAGGGCTGCATTGGCCAGGGACCGATCACAGCGCGATGACTATACCGACCCTCTGCGCCGGCTCTTGCTGGGGGTTCTCTGTCTGTGCCTGCTTGCGATCTTCCTGGTCTGGCGAATCGACAGCCCTCGGGTCGAGAAGTTCCGCGCCCAGGTCGTGGATGCTGTGGTGCCGAACATGGACTGGGCGCTGGCGCCGGTGACGGCGACGATCAACCTGATCCGCGATTTCCAGAGCTACCAGCGGCTGAACGACCAGAACCGCGAGTTGCGCAACGAGCTGAGGCAGATGCAGGCCTGGAAAGAGGCGGCCCTGCAGCTGGAACAGGAAAACGCGCGCCTGCTCGATCTCAACAACGTGCGACTGGACCCGCGGCTGACCTTCGTGACCGGCGTGGTGATGGCGGACAGCGGCTCTCCGTTCCGCCAATCGGTGCTGCTGAACGTGGGCGCGCGGGACGGGATCGTGGACGGCTGGGCGGCAATGGACGGGATCGGGCTGGTGGGCCGGATCTCGGGCACCGGGGCGACGACTTCGCGCGTGATCCTTCTGACCGACGCGGCGAGTTCGGTGCCGGCCACGATCCAGCCCTCGGGACAAAGCGCGCTGATCAAGGGCGATAACACGGTCGCACCGCTGATCGACTTCCTGGAGAACCCCGATACGGTTCGGCCGGGCGACCGGGTGGTGAGTTCGGGCGATGGTGGGGTGTTTCCTGCCGGGCTGCTGATCGGACAGGTGGCGGTGGCGCCGTCGGGACGGCTGCGGGTGCGGCTGGCGGCCGATTACGAACGGCTGGAGTTCCTGCGCGTGCTGCGCCATCACGGCACCGAAACGCTGAGCGATCCGGGCGGGCTCGTGCTGCCCTCGGCCAGCGCAGCGCCCGAGAGTGCGGTGGCCGGCGATGGCTGAACCGGCAGGGGCGCATGTCTGGTCGATGCGGATCGCCTTTGCCCTGCTCGCTATGGCGATCGTATTCTTTCACCTGATCCCGCTGGATACGGTGCCGCCGCGCTGGGCCCCGCCCGATCTGCTCATGGCTTTCGCCTTTGCCTGGGTGCTGCGCCGTCCCGAGTTCGTGCCGCCGCTGCTTCTGGCGGTGGTGATGCTTCTGGCCGACCTGCTGTTTCAACGCCCGCCGGGATTGCAGGCGATGCTGGTGGTAATGGGGGCGGAATATCTGAAATACCGTACCGCCGGGCTGAGCGAATCCACGTTCCTACGCGAATGGGCGACGGTGGCGCTGGTGATCACCGGGGTGACCCTGCTCAACCGGCTGTTTCTGGGCATGACGCTGGTGCCGCTGCCGGCATTCGGCCTGGCTCTCATCCAGATGATTCTGACTGTTGCGACCTATCCCGTGGTCGCACTGGTCACCCGGTCGGTGATGGGGGTGCGCCGACAGACTCCGGGTGATGCAGGTGGTCTGGGAGCACGAGGATGAGACGGCCGGGGCGCAATGCGGAGCACTCGCAGGCCAAGCTGACGCGGCGCAGCCTGGTCGTAGGCGGGCTGCAACTGGGCTTTGTCGGGCTGCTGGCTGCGCGGATGCGATACATGCAGGTCGAACAGGCGGATCAGTTCCGCCTGCTGGCCGAGGAGAACCGGATCAATATCCGTCTGATCGCGCCGACGCGCGGCGAGATCTTCGACCGCAATGGCATTGCCCTGGCGCGCAATGTGCCGAGCTATCGCATCGTTATCGTACCGGAGGACGCGGGCAACGTGACCGAGGTGATCCAGCGGCTGGCCGGCCTGATCGAGCTGGATTCGGAAGAGCTGGACCGCGCCCTGGTCGAGATCGAGCGGACGCGCACCACGCCTTTCCTGCCGGTCACGCTGGCCGATCGTGTGGGCTGGGAGGCGATCAGCCGGGTGGCGGTCAACGCCCCTGCCCTACCCGGCATCACGCCGGAGGTGGGGCTGACCCGTATCTACCCGCGCAGCGCGGATACCGCGCATGTCGTGGGGTATGTCGGCCCGGTGTCGGACTATGACCTGGAGCGGATTCAGGACCCCGAGCCAGTGCTGCGCATCCCGCGTTTCCAGATCGGCAAGGTGGGACTGGAGGCCAAGGAAGAAGAGCAGCTGCGCGGCAAGGCGGGTGCAAAACGGGTAGAGGTCAATGCGACCGGCCGCGTGATGCGCGAGCTCGACCGGCGCGAGGGCCAGCGGGGGGCCGACCTGCAACTGACGCTGGACGCCGATCTGCAGGCCTACGTCCAGGCCCGTCTGCGCGGCGAAAGCGCGAGCGCCGTCGTGGTCGATTGCGAGACTGGCGACCTGCGCGCCGTCAGCTCGGCCCCGAGCTTCGACCCAAACCTGTTCGTGCGGGGCATCTCGGTCGCCGATTATCAGAGCCTGACCGGGGACGACCACCGCCCGCTGGCGAACAAATCGGTGCAGGGCACCTATCCGCCGGGGTCGATCTTCAAGATGATCACCGCGCTGGCGGCGCTGGAGGAAGGGCTGGTGCGGCCCGACGACACCGTCTATTGCCCCGGCCACCTTGAGGTCTCGGGCCGGCGCTTTCACTGCTGGAAACGGGCAGGCCACGGTCACGTCGACCTGCAAAATTCGCTTAAGCAGAGCTGTGACGTCTATTACTATGATCTGGCTCTCAAGGTCGGGATCGACAAGATCTCGGCGATGGCCAACCGTTTCGGCCTGGGCGTCCGGCACGACATTCCCATGTCGGCGGTGGCGGCGGGGCTGACGCCGGACCGCGAGTGGAAGCAACGGGTGCACAAGCAGGACTGGCTGGTCGGGGATACGGTCAACGCCTCGATCGGTCAGGGGTATCTGCTGGCCTCGCCCTTGCAGCTGGCGCTGATGACCGCGCGGATCGCCACAGGGCGCGAGCTGATGCCACGGCTGGTCAAGTCGGTGGACGGAGTCGAGACCCCGATTACCGGGAGCGACTCGCTGGGCATCAACGAGAACAACCTGCGCCAGATCCGGAAGGCGATGTTCGCGGTCAGCAACGACCGGCGGGGCACGGCCTATCGCGCGCGGATCATCGACGACGCCTTCCGCATGGCCGGCAAGACCGGCACCAGCCAGGTGCGCAATATCACGGCGGCAGAGCGCGCCTCGGGGGTGATCAACAACGCCGACTTGCCTTGGGCGCGGCGCGACCACGCGCTGTTCGTCAGCTTCGCGCCCTTCGACAAGCCGAAATACGCCTGCTGCGTCGTCGTCGAGCACGGCGGCGGCGGGTCTACCGTTGCCGGACCGGTGGCCCGGGATATCCTGTTGCAGGCGTTGTTCGAAGGCACGCCGCCTCTGACCGCCTATCCGGAAGCGGACCGCGGCAAGATCAAGGCGCAGCAGGAACGGCTTCAGCGCGAGCAGGTCGAGCGCGAGGGCAACGAGAGCAACCGCGCATGAGTTATCTTGAGTATAACGTCAAATCGACGCCCAGCGGCCTGTCGAAGATCCTCTATCTCAACTGGGGGCTGACGCTGCTGATCCTCAGCGTGGCGAGTGTCGGATTCCTGCAGCTTTATTCCGTCGCGGGGGGGTCGCTGACACCCTGGGCCGAGCCCCAGATGAAGCGGTTTGCTCTCGGACTCGCCGCCATGCTGGTCGTGGCGATGGTTCCGATCTGGTTCTGGCGCAACGTCTCGGCGGTGGCCTATGCGCTGTCCGTGCTGCTGCTGGTGGCCGTGGAGCTGATCGGGGTCGAGGGCAAGGGCGCGCAGCGATGGATCGACATCGGCTTCATGCGGCTGCAGCCTTCCGAACTCATGAAAATAACGCTCGTCATGGTGCTGGCAGCCTATTACGACTGGCTGCCCGCCTATCGCACATCGCGGCCCTTCTGGGTGTTCCTGCCGGTTGCGATCATCCTGATCCCGACCGCCCTGGTTCTGAAGCAGCCCGACCTTGGCACAGCGATCCTGCTGGTCACCGCCGGCGGCGGGCTGATGTTCCTTGCGGGGGTGCACTGGGCGTATTTCGCCGCCGTTATCGCCTCGGGTGTCGGGCTGGTGGCGGCGGTGTTCGAAAGCCGCGGGACGACTTGGCAGCTGATCAAGGATTATCAGTTCCGCCGGATCGACACCTTTCTCGATCCGGCGTCGGACCCGTTGGGCGCAGGCTATCACATCACGCAGTCGAAGATCGCGTTGGGATCGGGAGGCTGGGCCGGGCGCGGGTTCATGCAGGGCACCCAGTCGCGGCTGAACTTCCTGCCCGAGAAGCACACCGACTTCATCTTTACAACGCTGGCAGAGGAGTTCGGCTTTGTCGGCGGCGTGTCCTTGCTGACGCTTTACGCGTTGATCATCGTCTTTTGCATCGCCACGGCCCTGGCCACGCGCGACCGCTATTCGTCGCTGGTGACACAGGGGGTGGCGATCACGTTCTTCCTGTTCTTTGCCGTGAACATGTCGATGGTGATGGGGCTGGCCCCGGTTGTCGGCGTGCCGCTGCCGATGGTGAGCTATGGCGGCTCGGCCATGCTGGTGCTGATGGTAGCCTTTGGCCTGGTGCAGAGTTCGCATATACACCGCCCGCGCGGGCGTTCGAGGTAAGAGATGACTGTAAACGTACTTTTCGCGGCGCTGCCCCAGCGCTGGGACAGCTACCGGGCGCCGCTGACCGAGGCGCTTCGCGAGGCCGGCGTGGAGGCCGACCTGCGCACCGATTTCCCGCCCGAGGAGGTCGATTACATCGTCTATGCGCCCAACAGTTCCGTGCAGGATTTCACACATTACACGCGGTTGAAGGCCGTGCTGAACCTATGGGCCGGGGTCGAGAGTGTGACCGGCAATGTGACGCTGAAGGTTCCGCTGGCGCGGATGGTCGACCATGGGTTGCGGCAGGGCATGGTGGAATGGGTCACGGGCCATGTGCTGCGCCATCATCTGGGCATGGACAAGCACATCCGCGGGCTGACACCGGGCGACTGGCCGCAGGATTTTCCGCCGCTGGCCGAAGACCGGCAGGTGAGCGTGCTGGGTATGGGCGAGCTGGGTGCAGCCTGCGCGACGACGCTGGCGCGGCTTGGCTTTGCGGTGAGCGGCTGGAGCCGGTCGCCGAAGTCCGTCGAAGGGGTCATCTGTCTGGACGGGCCCGACGGGCTGAGGCAGGCGCTGTCGACAGCGGAAATCCTGGTGCTCCTGCTGCCGGATACGGCGGCGACGCAGAACCTGATCGATGCGGACGCCCTTGCCTTGATGCCGAAGGGGGCAGTGATCGTGAACCCGGGGCGCGGCACGCTGATCGACGACGACGCCCTTCTGGCGGCGCTGGATTCGGGCGATATCGCCCATGCCACGCTGGATGTGTTCCGGGTCGAGCCTTTGCCGGCCGATCACCGGTTCTGGCACCACCCGCGGGTGACCGTGACGCCGCATATCGCCTCGGAAACCCGGCCGAAGACGGCCTCGCGTGTCATTGCCGAAAATGTGCGGCGCGGCGAGGCGGGGGAACCGTTCCTGCATCTGGTGGACCGCGCCGCGGGATACTGAGCAGCTTAGGGCTGACCCCGAAAGGTCCCCTGCCGTTTGGCTGGCGGCGCGGGGCTCTGCCCCGCCGCGTTTCGCGCGGCTCTCCGGAGCATTTTCAAGAAAAGAAGAGGCGCGCAGCGCACGCCTCTTCTGGTCTTTCCGGCAGGCGTTTCAGGCCGCGAGCCCGCGACCCTTGAGCAAGGCGTCCACCCCCGGCAGGCGGCCGCGGAAGGCGACGTAGAGTTCGGCCGGGTCGCGCGAGCCGCCGGTGGAAAGGATGTTCTGTTCCAGCGCGCGGGCGCGTTCGGGGTCGAAGGCGCTGCCTGCTTCCTCGAAGGCGGCAAAGGCATCGGCATCCATCACTTCGGACCACATGTAGCTGTAATAGCCCGAGGAATAGCCGTCGCCCGAGAAGACATGGGCGAATTGCGGCGTGGCGTGGCGCATGGTGATGGCGTGCGGCATACCGAGGTCGGCGAGCACGTCTGCCTGCGTGGCCATCGGGTCGACCGGCGCAGGGCCATCGTGGAAGGCAAGATCGACGAGGGCCGAGGCGACATATTCGACCGTCTGGAAGCCCTGATCGAAATTCGCGGCTTCCAGCACCTTGTCGAGCATATCTTGCGGCATGGGTTCGCCGGTCTTTGCGTGGGTGGCGAATTCCTTGAGCACCTCGGGCACTTCCAGCCAGTGTTCGTAGAGCTGGCTGGGCAGTTCCACGAAGTCGCGCGCGACCGAGGTACCGGAGATGCTCTCATAGGTCACGTCCGACAGCATCTGATGCAGGGCGTGGCCGAATTCGTGGAACAGCGTGCGGGCGTCGTCGTAGGAGAGGAGCGCCGGTGAACCCTTGGCGAAGTTGCAGACGTTGATGACGACCGGCGCCTGCTCCTCGGGGAACTTCGCCTGGGCGCGCATCGCCGAGCACCAGGCGCCCGAGCGTTTCGAGCCGCGCGCAAAATAGTCGCCAATGAAGACGGCGACATGCTTGCCGTCGCGCGTCACTTCCCAGGCGCGGCAATCGGGGTGATAGAGCGGCACGTCGAGCGGGCGGAAGTCGAGATTGAACAGACGGTGGGCGCAGGCAAAGGCGGCCTCGATCATACGGTCGAGCTGGAGGTAGGGTTTCAGCGCCGCCTCATCCAGATCGTGTTCGGCGTGGCGGCGTTTCTCGGCGTAGTAGCGCCAGTCCCAAGGCTCCAGAGCGCCGTTGATGCCGTCTTCGTGCAACATCTCTTCGAGCCGGGCGCCATCGGCCTCGGCCCTCGCGCGGGCCGGGCCCCAGACCGCCATCAGCAGATCCCGGACCCGGTCCGGGGTACCGGCCATCTCGGGTTCGAGCTTGTAGGTGGCGAAGTTGGGGTAGCCGAGCAGGGTTGCCCGTTCCTCGCGCAGTTTCAGGATTTCGGCCGCGATGGCGCGGTTGTCCGTCTTGCCGCCATTGGCGCCACGCGCGACCCAGGCACGGAAGGCCCTTTCGCGCAGGTCGCGGCGGGGCGAGAACTGCAGGAAGGGCACGATCAGCGAGCGGGAGAGCGTCACAACCGGACCCTTCGCGCCCTTCTCGGCACCGGCAGCGCGGGCGGCGTCGACCACGAAATCGGGCAGACCTTCCAGGTCGGCGTCGGAGAGGTCCATGAACCAGTCGCGCTCGTCGGCCAGCAGGTTCTGGGTGAATTCGGTGCCAAGTGTTGCAAGCCGGCCCTTGATCGCCTTCATCCGGGCCTCTTCTTCGCCCTGCAGCGCCGCGCCCGAGCGCACGAAGGCTCGGTGATGCAGCATGAGCACCCTGGCCTGTTCGGCGCCGAGGCCAAGGGTATCGCGCTGTTCCCACAGGGTTGCGAGGCGGTGAAACAGCGCCTTGTTGGCGGAAATCTCGGCGTAATGGGCGGCGAGCCTGGGCGAGAAGGCGCGCTGCAGCTCTTCCCGCCTGGGATTACTGTCCGCGCCCGAGACGGTGTAGAAGACGCCCAGAACCTGATCCAGCGCCGCGCCGGCCGCCTCGAGTGCCTCGACCGTATTGGCGAAAGTCGGAGGTGCGGGGTTATCGGCGATGGCGGCGATCTCGGCGCTGTGCTCTTCGAGCGCGATGTCGAGAGCGGGGGCGAAATCTTCGTCGGTGATCTTGTCGAAGGGCGCCAGTTCGAAAGGGGTTTTCCAATCGGCGAGCAACGGGTTGGTCATGCAGGTCTCCTTTGGCCGTCAAGCTAGGCGTGCGGCGGCGCAGGGTCCAGCCCCGGTGCCGCGACTGTGCGCGCTCGGGCGGGTGTCGTGCCGCAGATCGGACAGCTGTCGCGCCGGTGCAGTGCGATCTTTCGGGTTTCGCCGTAAAGGCCGTCGTAGATCAGCATCTCGCCCCGCAGCACCGCACCCGCGCCGGTGATCAGCTTGACGGCCTCCATGGCCATCATTGCGCCGATTGCGCCGGGCAGCGGGCCGGCAACGCCGGCCTCGGAACAGCTGGGGGCAAGGCCGGGCGCCGGAGCTTCGGGGAAGATGCATTGATAACATGGGCCGCCGCGGGCCGGGTCGAAGACACTGACCTGCCCTTCCCATTGCGAGAGCGCGCCCGATATCAGCGGCTTGCCGGTGGCGACGGCTGTCCGGTTCGAGAGATAACGGGTATCAAAGTTGTCGGTGCCGTCCAGGATCACGTCATAGTCGGCGAAGAGGTCCGCGGCGATCGTTTCATCAAGGCGACGTTGATAAGGGCGGACGACCACATGGGGATTCTGCGCCAGCATCGCGGCTTCGGCCGAGAAGACCTTGGGCTTGCCGATATCGGCGTCGCGGTGGATGACCTGGCGTTGCAGGTTGGCGTTATCGACCACGTCGTCGTCGATGACGCCTACGGTGCCAACACCGCAGGCGGCGAGATATTGCAGGACGGGCGCGCCAAGGCCGCCGGCGCCGATCACCAGAACGCTGGCCTGTTTCAACTTCTTCTGACCCGGCCCGCCGATTTCGCGCAGCACGATATGGCGGGCGTAGCGTTCGAGTTCCGTTTCGGAAAATGTGCCTGTCTTCTCCACCTTCACCTCCGCCTTTTGCGCCCGTCGGCGCAATCCGGCGACGACGCTGCCATAGCCCAGACCCAGAGCCGCGAGGGCGCCCACGATCAGCCAAGGGCCGGGACTGCCGCCGGTGGCCACGCGCAGAGGTTGACCGACAGGCAGCGCGAGCTGTGCGGCCAATATCCCGGCATAGAGCAGCGCAAGCACTGCCTCCCGCACGCCGCGCCGCACCCGGAGCAAGGCGCCGAGCATCCAGAGGGCCGCTCCAAAGGCCAGGACCGCCAGCATCAGCTGCGTCCGGTAGAGCCGAAGCCGCCGGTTCCGCGTGCTGTATCGGCTATGGTGTTGACCGTCTCGAAGACTGCGCGCACCACCGGGGCGACGACGATCTGCGCGATGCGTTCTCCATGCAAAACGGTGAAGGGTTCGGTGCCGGCATTCATCAGGATCACGCCGAGCGGGCCGCGATAGTCGCTGTCAATGGTGCCGGGACTGTTGGGCAAGGTGATGCCGTGTTTGAGGGCGAGGCCCGAGCGCGGACGGATCTGCACCTCGTAGCCTTCGGGTATTTCAAGGCGCAGGCCGGTCGGAATCAGCGCGCGCGCGCCCGGGGCCAGCAAAATCTCGCCCCGGTCGGGCAGGTTCGCGCGGATATCCGCACCGGCCGCGCCGGCGGTTTCGTAGGAGGGCAGCGCGACATCGATGTCTGCGCCTTCGTCCCGCTTGATCCGGATCAGAACCACCCCTGCCCCTTCTTCTCTTTCCAAATACGCATTACTTCGCCAGTGCCTCGGCGATCCGTCCGGCCAGCGCGCGGGCGACCTCGTCCTTGGCCATGCGCGGCCATTCCTCGGCGCCCAGATCGGTGATCAGCACCACCGCGTTCTCGGTGCCGCCCATGATGCCGGTTGCGGGGCTCACATCGTTGGCAACGATCCAGTCACAGCCCTTGCGGGTGCGCTTGGCCGTGGCGTGGGCGACGACATCGTCGGTCTCGGCGGCGAAGCCGACAACCAGACGGGGGCGGCGTTCGCCCAGCTTCGATACGGTGGCGAGAATGTCCGGGTTCTCGGCGAAGGTGAGGTTCGGCATCCCGTCTCGGGTCTTCTTCAGCTTGCGGTCCGAGGTGCTGGCGACGCGCCAGTCGGCAACGGCGGCGGCGAAGATACCGGCATCGACCGGCAGCGCGGCCTCGACCGCCTGCGCCATCTGATGCGCGGTTTCGACCCTCACAACCCGGACGTCCTGTGGCGGCGGCACAGAGGCCGGACCCGTGATGAAGATCACGTCGGCCCCCAACGCGGCCAGCGCGCGGGCAATGGCGGTGCCCTGCGCGCCCGAGGAGCGATTTGCGATATAACGCACAGGATCAATGGGTTCATGCGTCGGGCCCGAAGTCACGAGGATACGCCTGCCGGCAAGGGGACCGCCGGAGAGTGCGGCGGAAACGGCGGAGACGATCTCCAGCGGTTCCGCCATGCGGCCGGGGCCGAACTCGCCACAGGCCATCGATCCCTCGTTCGGCCCGATCACGACAACTCCATCGGCCTTGAGCTGAGCCAGGTTGCGCTGCGTCGCGGGATGGTCCCACATGCGGACGTTCATCGCGGGGGCGATCAGCACGCGCTTGTCAGTCGCCATGAGCAGGGTCGAGGCGAGGTCATTGGCCAGACCGTTGGCCATCTTGGCCATCAGATCGGCCGTCGCCGGGGCGACCACCACCAGATCGGCGGCGCGGGAGAGCTGAATATGGCCCATCTCGGCCTCGGCGGTCAGGTCGAAGAGATCGCGATGCACCGCCTGTCCAGCCAGCGCCGACACTGACAGCGGCGTGACAAATTCCTCGCCCGCGCGGGTCAGCACGGGAACGACGGTGGCGCCCCTCTCTTGCAGGCGGCGGATCAGGTCGAGCGACTTGTAGGCGGCGATGCCGCCGCCGATGATCAGAAGGATACGCTTGTCAGCGAGCATGTGCGATGCCCCGTTGGGTCGGACCGACACGAGCATAGAGCCTCGTGCAGGCAGGCGACACCGGTATTCTTACGATCCTTGTGGAAAAGCTCAGCCGCCGCGCAGTGCCGCGCAGGGGTCGCTTCGTTTCACAAGCGGGCCGGGCCAGACAAGATCGTAAATGCCGTCGATCCGATCGCCTTCGGCCTGACCGACCGTCAGAACAGACACCTCCGGGCGCAGCCGGGTCAGCACCTCGGGGATGCCGCCGTCGCGACGGGCGTGGCCGTTGCCGGTGATGACAATTACCGGTGCGCCCCATGTGTCCAGAGCCGCAAGCGCCGCGCGGGTCAGCATCGCGTCGCGCAGGCGCTGCAGATCGACCATGCCGGGCAGGAGTTCGGGGGGAAGTGCATTGCAATGCGCCTCGGCCTGTTCGGCGAGGCGAGCGGTCTGGATGGAGTCCGGTAACGGTATGGTCAGGCCGTAGGCCTCGGCCTCTGGGCCGAAGCTGGCGACAATGCCGGTTGACAGCGCGGCGCGGGCCGCATCGCGCGGCAGGGCGGCGCCGAGGATCTGCGCCGCGGGCGCCGCTGACAAGATGGGGCTGTACATGGCGAAGTCAGGCCAACCTGCTTTGGACCAGGCCTCGGCCACATGGTCGGCATCGTCACGAAGGTCATCGCGGATTTCGGACGCCTGTTCTGCCGTGAGCATCTCGAAAACCAGTGCGGAGGGCTGAAGCGCCGCGACGGCCTCGGCCTGACGCTGGTGATGGCCGGGATTGTCGTGGATTTCGCCCAGGATGACGATATCGGCCCCGGCAAGCTGCGCATAATCGGAAGACGCTGTCGCCGCCTGCGCGGAGAGCAGCGTGAACGCAAAAACAAGTCCTCTCATGCGAGGAACTCGAATACCTCTTCGTTGCGGGATGCAAGCGTCTTCCGCATCTTTGCGAAGGCCGCGACCTCGAGCTGACGTACGCGTTCCTTCGAGAGGCCAAGCTCGTCGCCGAGACTTTCAAGGGTTCGGGGCTCGTCGCGCAGCTTGCGTTCGCGCAGAATCAGCCGTTCGCGCGCGGTAAGTTCGCCCAACGCGGCCAGAAGCCATGCGCGCAGATGCGCAGTATCGTGACGATCTTCGACCAGTTCAGCCGCCTGAGTGGCGTCGTCCTCGAGAACGTCTATCCATTCGCGCCCGTCCTCATCGGCCGACTGCACGGCGTTCAGCGAGAAATCGGAACCTGCCAAGCGGCCCGCCATCAGTTCGACATCCGCCAGTGGCACGCCGATTTCGGTCGCGATAAGCTGGCGCAGCTGATGTTGATCGAGCGTCTCGCCCTGTGCCTCGGCCTCGCGTTCCAGCCGAGCCTGGACGCGGCGCATGTTGAAGAACAGGGACTTTTGTGCCGAGGTGGATCCCGTTCGCACCATCGACCAGTTCCGCATCACGAAATCCTGGATCGACGCCTTGATCCACCAGACTGCGTAGGTTGAGAAGCGCACGCCGCGATCGGGATCGAATTTGTCAGCCGCCTTCATCAGACCCAGCCCCGCCTCCTGGATCAAATCGTTCATTGGTGCGCCGTAGCGGCGGAACTTGGCGGCCATCGAGATCGCGAGGCGCATATAGGCCGTGATCAGGCGGTGCAGCGCCGCCTCGTCGCGCTGGTCTCGCCAAGCGTAGGCCAGAGCAAGTTCGGTGTCGGCGTCAAGGAGTTCCGCTTTCATCGCGCGTCGCGACATCCTGCGGTCATCAGCTGTATCAAGTGGCATCGTGGTTCCCCTTGCTCCGGCCAGCCTTGTTCAGGCGTGTCTCAGTGTTTACGGAGAGTAACGCGCACCGGATCAATCGGGTTTCACGTTATGGTGTTTGAAAAGGTTATCTTTGTATTGGGCGGCGCCGCCTCGGGCAAATCGGCCTATGCGGAATCTCTTTTTGTGGGCGCGCGAAACCCCGTGTATATCGCGTCGGCTCAGGCCTTTGATGCGGAGATGCGCGACAAGATCGATCTGCACATCAAGAGACGTGGGACAAATTGGCGCACCTTGGAGGCGCCCATGGATGCGGCTGACGCAATAGGAGCGCTTCGCCCTGATGAAAGCTGCCTTTTCGATTGCGCGACACTCTGGCTGTCAAACCATTTGCTGGCCGAAAGCGATCTTGCGGCAGAGCAGTCCCGGCTTCTGGCCGCCATCCGAGACTGCAAGGCGGCGCTGGTGGTGGTGAGCAGCGAGGTTGGCCAGGGGGTGGTTCCCGACAACGCTCTGGCCCGGCGGTTCCGCGAGGCGCAGGGCCGGCTGAACATCGAGCTGGCGGCCTGCGCCGCGACCGTCGTGCATGTGGTCGCCGGACTGCCCCGCGCGCTGAAGGGAGAGTTGCCATGACCCGTCTGTTCCTTGTCCGCCACGGGCCAACGCATGCGAAGAGCTTTGTCGGATGGTCCGATCTGCCCGCGGATCTGAGCGATGCCGGCGCTGTGGCGCGGCTGTCGGCGCATCTTCCGAAGTCGGCTCTGGTGGTTTCTTCCGATCTGGTGCGCGCCGCCGCCACCGCGGATGCGATTCAGGGGGGGCGCGAACGGCTGCCGCACCATCGCGATCTTCGCGAATTCAACTTCGGGGATTGGGAGTTGCTCAGCTTCCGCGAGGTGGAAGTGCGCGATGCGGAGTTGGCGCGGGCCTATTGGACGACGCCGGGCGATATTCGCCCGCCCGGGGGCGAGAGCTGGAACGACGCCCGCCTGCGGGTCGATGCGGCACTGGACGGTCTACTGGCCGAGAATCCCGGACGGGATTTGGTGGTCGTGGCGCATATCGGGGTGATCCTGGGACAGGTGCAGCGCGCGCTGGGCGTCGATCCGGCGGAGGTGATCGGGCACAAGATCGACAATCTTTCGGTGACTCATCTGACCCGGCACACCGACGGTTGGGAGGTTGGCGCAATCAATCACCTTCCGTGATGGGATGCCGCACAAACTTCGGTTTTGCGGGGTACGCTCCGCCGATTAGGGTCCGGCCCATGACATACGATCTTTATATCGGAGACCGCGCGTTCTCCAGCTGGTCGCTGCGTGGGTGGCTGATGTTCGAGAAATTCGACATTCCTGTGCGCACACATCTCGTTGGGCTCTATTCGGGCACGATGCAGGCGGATCTCGCTCCGCTGGCGCCTGCCCGGCTGGTGCCGGCAGTTTTGACGCCTGAGGGCACGCCGATCGGCGAGAGCCTTGCCATTGCCGAAACGCTGGCCGAGCGGCATCCCCAGGCCGGGCACTGGCCGTCCGATCCCGCGCAGCGTGCGACCGCGCGCTGGCTGTGTTCGGAGATGGCCACCGGTTTCCGGGAGCTACGCACTGCGTGCCCGATGCAGCTGCTGCGCAGCTACAGCGGATTTGCGCCCTCGGCCGGGGTGCGTGCTGATCTCGAGCGGATCGAGACGCTGTTCGCTCATGCGCGGAAGCTGTCGGGGGCTAGCGATGGCTGGCTGTTTGGCGACTATTCGCTGGCGGATGTCTTCTACACACCGGTTGCGGCGCGGGTCGTCGGATACGGTCTGCCCGTCGCCGAAGACACGCGCGAGTATTGCCTGGCTTTGCTGAGCGATACGGCCGCTCAGGCGTGGCGGAAGGCGGCTTTGGAAATCTCTTACAACCCAGAGCCTTACCGAATGGACCTGCCATCGGAGGATTGGCCGGTCCCGCTTTTGAAGTAAAACCCGAGGTTCGAACCGCAAGCCTTTGGCGTGAAATGCTGCCGCAGGATTGCCCCAGGCGTTATCCTCAGCCGGTCGAACCAACCATACCGATGATATCGTAGGTCTTGCGCAGGATCGGGACCGTGATCTCGCGTGCCTGCGTGGCGCCGCGGGCGAGGATGCGGTCGATTTCGGCCGGGTCGGCCATGAGGCGCGACATTTCCCGGGTGATCGGCGCCAACCGCGCCACCGCCAGATCGGCGAGCGCGGGCTTGAAGGTGCCAAACTGCGCGCCGGCATATTCAGACATCACCGCCTCGGGCGTCATGTCCGCCAGAGCGGCGTAGATGTTCACGAGATTGCGCGCATCGGGCCGGCCCGACAGACCTTCGAGCGTCTCGGGCAGCGGCTCGAAGTCGGTCTTTGCCTTCCGGATTTTCTTCGAAATGGTGTCTGCGTCGTCGGTCAAGTTGATGCGGCTTGCGTCCGAAGGATCGGATTTTGACATCTTCTTGGTGCCATCGCGCAACGACATGACGCGGGTCGCCGCGCCCTCGATCACCGGCTCGGTCATCGGGAAGAAATCCACGCCGAAGTCATGGTTGAACTTTGCCGCGATGTCCCGGGTCAGTTCCAGATGCTGTTTCTGGTCTTCGCCCACCGGAACATGCGTGGCATGATAGACCAGAATGTCGGCCGCCATCAGCGAGGGATAGGCGAACAGGCCCAGCGAGGCGGCTTCGGCGTCCTTGCCGGCCTTGTCCTTCCACTGGGTCATTCTGCCCATCCAGCCCATGCGGGCCACGCAGTTGAACACCCAGGCCAGCTGGGCGTGTTCGGGCACCTGGGACTGGTTGATGAGGATGGACTTTTCGGGGTCGATGCCGGCCGCGATGAAACCGGCTGCAAGCTCGCGCGTGCTGTGGCGCAGCTTTTCGGGATCCTGCCAGACGGTGATCGCATGCAGGTCGACCATGCAATAAATGGTCTGGAAGCCGCCTGCGTTCTGCGTGTCCACAAACCGCTTGAGCGCGCCAAGGTAATTTCCCAGATGCAGGTTGCCGGAGGGCTGGATGCCGGAAAAGACCCGTGGCGTGAATGTCGTTTCGCTCATGGCAGGCAACTCCCGGCTGGAAATTTCGGCCTGCCTCGCTTACCCACGGGGACAGATGCCGTCAAGCGCACGGCCGCAAGGAGTTTTGCCAAGTGAACACGCCGTCGCATGTGCCCGCCGTCAATCCCCTGCCCGCCGCGGTGGTGCTTCTGGCCCTGGCGATGGTGGCGGCGGAAATCGTCTTCCAGATTGGCATGCTGGGCATCGCCGGCGGGCCCGCGGCCGTGGGTTGGCGGGTCGAAGCCATCGAGCGCTTTGCGTTCTCGGGCGAAATCATGCGCTGGATGTGGGAAACCGGGCGGTGGCCGCCCGAGCATCTGATGCGCCTTGTCACATATCCCTTCGTGCACGGAAGCTTTACCCAGACGGCAATCGGGACGGTGATGTTCCTGGCGATGGGCAAGATGGTGGGCGATGTCTTTGGCAATCTGGCCGTCGTGGTGGTGTTCTTCGTCTCTTCGATCGCGGGCGCATTCGTGTTCACCCTGCTCGCCACCGGGCCGATCTATCTGATCGGGGCCTTTCCTCCGATCTACGGGCTGATCGGGGCGTTCACCTGGATCCTCTGGCGCAACCTGTCAATGGTGGGTGCCAATCAGGCGCGGGCTTTCACGCTGATCGGGTTCCTGATGGGCATCCAGCTGCTGTTCGGCCTGCTTTTTGGATCTAACAGTGACTGGTTGGCCGATCTCGGCGGATTTGCGGCCGGGTTTTTGCTGTCGTTCGTGCTGGCACCGGGTGGTTGGGACAGATTGCTGCGCAGGTTGCGTCAGCAATAGCGGGCCGCATAAGCGAAACCGCCGCCCCGATATTGCGGAGCGGCGGTCCCGGCTTAGCCAAAGATCATGTAGAGCAGGATGATCCAGACAGGAACACCCAGGAGCCAAAGTGCGATAGCGCGCATGGCGATTCCTCCTCCGCCCGTTTGAGTTTTTCTGGCGGGGCGCTTAGCTCCTGCCTTGGCTTCCCAGAACGGGCGGATGTTCCAGAAGCCGTGCTTCGGAATGGTAACTCCGGCGGGCGATTTCGGTTCCGGTCGGGGGCGCGGGAAACCGCGCAGGATCTACCCCAGGGAGGCAGGCGGCGGCGAACCCGGGCGGCGGCGCAGGGCGGCGCGGAACTCTGACAGGCGGAATGCGCCTATCATCTGTCCTAACCCGAAGTAGACCACCATGCTGACCATGACGAGGCCCAGCAGGGCGAGGTAGCGCCAGCCAGGGCTGTTCAGCGCCTCCTCGAGCGCCCAGGATGCACCCCAGGAGGCGAGGCCCATCACGAGTGACGCGAGGCAGATGCGCAGGATGCGGCGGCGGAAGCGGTCGTCGAAACGCGCCACCTCTCCCAGTCCGCCAGCGCCACGCAGGAGCAGCAGGACCATCCACCACCCGGCCACCGTCGTGGCAATGGCGGGCGCGATCCAGCCCAGCCAGGGCGCGAGGCCAATCGCCAGCACTCCGTTGACCGCCATGGCGGAGAGCGCATAGCGGAACGGCGAGCGCGTGTCTTCGCGGGCGAAGAACAGAGGCTGGAGAATTTTTTGCAAGACGAAGGCCGGCAGGCCAAGTCCGTAGACTGCTACCGCCAGCGCTATGGCGGCGCTGTCCTGTTCCGTCGTCGCGCCGCGCTCGAAGAGAACCGAGACAAGGGGGAGCGGGATCGCTACGAGCGCGACCGCGGAAGGGATGGTCAGCGCGAGCGAGACCTCGCCGGCACGGCTGAGCGCGTCGCGCCCGCCCTTGTCGTCGCCCGCGGCCAGGCGGCGGCTGAGGTCGGGAAGCAGGACGACGCCGACGGCGATGCCGACCACGCCCAAAGGCAACTGATAGAGCCGGTCGGCGGCATAGAGCCAGCCGACGGCCTTGTCGAAATAGGAGGCCACCTGCTGGCCGACCAGCAGGTTCACCTGTACCACGCCGCCCGCCATCATCGCCGGAACGGCGATCCGCACGAGATCGCGCAGTTCGGGGGTCATGCGCGGCAGGCGCGGGATCAAACCGAACCCTGCCCGACGTGCAGCGATCCAGAGCAGGGCAAGCTGGGCAATGCCGGACACCGGGATCGACCAGATCAGCCAGGGGGCAATGTCACCCCCGGCGAGACCTCCCAGCACCATAGCCAGTACCAGGACGAAGTTCATCAACACGGGTGCGGCGGCGGCGGCGGCAAAGCGGCCGGCGGCATTCAGCACCCCCGAGAGCAGCGCCGCGAGCGAGACGAAGAGAATATATGGGAAGACGATGCGTCCGAACTCGACCGAAAGGGCAAACTCCTCCTGTCCGGCAAAACCGCTGGCCAGCGCATAGATCAGCCAGGGCATGCTGGCCTGGGCAAGAAGGGTGAGCACGATCAGCACGCTGGCGAGGCCGGACATCGCGTCTTCGGCAAAGCGGCGGGGGTCATCGCCGGATTCGAGGCGCTTGGAGAACATCGGCACGAAGGCGACGTTGAAGGCGCCCTCGGCAAAGAAGCGACGGAACAGGTTGGGCAGTCGGAACGCGACGACATAGGCCTCGTAGACCGGACCGGTGCCGAGATAGGCCAGGATCATGGCGTCGCGAATGAAGCCGAGCACCCGGCTGGCCAGCGTCCAGAGACCGACGGTCAGGAAGCCTGAGATCAGGCGGATGGGTTTCATGTCTGCTCCGGCCCCGCGGGCCTGTTGTCGTTGGCGCCTGCGGGTCTCTCCTAGCGCTTTCCGCGGGCGCTGGGAAGCGGGTCGCGGGGAAATGGCTTTGTCAGGGCGCCGCCGACGGGCGCGGATCGCGGGCATCGAAGGTCGCGCGGGACAGGATGTTGCCCTGTCCATCGACTGTCAGACGGAAGGCACGTCCGTCGTGATAGAAGGTCAGCCTCCAGCGCCCGGCATCCGCGTCGGTGCCGGTTTCGCTGCGGGTGGTGATGCGGCCATTCGTCATGAAGGCACGGACCTGCGTGACCGAACGCCCGAAGGCGGCGGCGAGCAGAGCGGCATCGACGACAAAACCGTCGCCGTCGCGTTCGACTTCGCTCATGCGATCCTCGCCATGGTGACGCGCCTTCCGGGCTGCGCCCAGACTCCGGGCATTTACAGCCTCCTTTAACGAACCTATGCAGGTTTGCAAACCGGATGCCGCAACGGGGGCCGCCGGGTTGGTGGGGAGCGCAGTCATGAGCGACGATCCCGACGACGACACGGGTCGCAAGGGGTTCACCTCGCCCCCCTGCCTTGCCGCCGAGATCGCACCCGATTATTTCGACCCACTGGCGGTCGATCCCGAACAGGCGCGCGATGTAATGCGCTGGCGCAAGGCAGAGCGCGCCCGGTTGCGGGCCGAACGGCTGGCGCTGCCGGTCAGTACGCGACAAGCGGCCAGTCTTGCGATTGCGGGACAGTTGCGACAGGTGCTGAGAGATCACTTGGCTGTCGCGCCTGGGCGGGCGGTTTCCGCCTATTGGCCGATCAAGGGCGAGCCCGATCTGCGACCGCTGATGCTAGAGTTGCATCAGGCGGGTTTTAACGTGGCCCTGCCAATCGTCGAAACCAAGCACGCACCGCTGATCTTTCGCGTCTGGACCCCCGAGACGAGGATGGTGCGGGGCGACTGGAACATTCCGGTGCCGCCGCCGGAGGCGGATCAAATCCACCCCGAGATCGCTCTGGCGCCCTTGGTCGGATGGTCCGAGGACGGCTACCGGCTGGGTTATGGCGGCGGATATTTTGACCGGACCCTGGCGGTGCTGCGACCACGCCCCTTTGCCATCGGGATCGGCTACGCAAGTGCGCGCCTGGCGACGATTTTTCCCCAACCTCACGATATCCGGCTGGATCTGATCCTGACCGAGGCCGGTCTGCCGTAGAACGCAAACGCCCGCCCCTGTCGGGGCGGGCGCGCAATTCCCTAACTGGCCGAAAATCAGTTCTTGGCCGGGAAGGCCGGCAGGGCCGCGGAGCCGCCACCGACGGTTGCGTCCTGAAGCACGGCAACGCGGTCGGGCGACTGCCCCATGACGGCGGCGCCTGCGGTCGAGGTGACCGACTCGAGGGCCATCTGCATCCAGGCGTTCGACCCCGCCGGATCGGCTTTTGCGGTTCCGAAGCCTTCACGCATATGGTGGCTGATCACTTCGCCATAACCAAGCTGTCCTGCTGCTGCCAGCAGCACAGCCGACGCCAGCGCCATCTGGGCATTGTCCGTCCGATAACCGACACCGAGGCAGACCTTGCCGCCGGAGGCGAGCTGCTGGATCGGCTGGCCCGAGCTTTGGATCACGGCCGAGGTATCGGCGATGACCTGATCCGGACGCGATGTGGACAGGCTGGTAAGTTGCGGCGCAATGACCTGCGCGAGGCCTTCGCACTGCTGTTCGATCTGAGCGTCTGTCATGTTGGGGATCGTCGCGGTGATCGAGGTGCTTTCGGCCATCGCGTGGGTGCGTGCGAGGCAGAATTGTTCGTTCAGAGCGAATTCCTTGTCCTTGACGCGGCCCGGCGCGGTAATCCCGCCATTGGCCGCTGTCAGCACATTGATCTGGTTGCAATGCTCGTTCACCGAACGGTCGCTTTGACCGAAGGTGAAAGCAGGCAGCGAGGCGTTTTCCTGGCGTGCGGTTACAGGCTGTGGCGCTGCGGGTGCGACCGGTTGGGGAACCGGCGCGGGGGCCGGAGCAGACGTGGCAACCGGAGCGGGCATCGGCGCAGGAGCCGGTGCCGGAACAGGCGCAGCCTGGGCCGCGGTGGTCGAAATGCCGAGTTGCTCGTTGCGATAGGTGCGCAGCAGGCCAGATGGGCCCTGGGACGCCATAATCTGGTTGTAGGGCGCGACATGCGAGCTGGAGAGAGCGCGCTGATAGGAGCCGAGCAGGAAATCGCGCTCGTAGGGGTCGATCCGGCCATCGGGCGTGAAGCCCATCTGCGCCTGATATTGCGAGACCGCCGAGCGCGACCGGCTGCCCATCACACCATCGGGCGAGCCAGCGTTGTAGCCAAAGTAGTTCAGCGCGGTCTGGATTTGGCGGTTCTCTTCCCGCGCGGCCGAATAGGACGGCGCCGCGCGATAGACCGTGCGCTGGCGTTGTTTGTTCTTGTTCAATTCGTTGACGATGATCCCGCCTAGGATCAGACCGCCCAATGCGGCCCCGGCATCGCCCGCCTGCGCCTTCTGGACAGGAACGGCGACCATCGCGGCCATGATGAGCGAGGAACAAAGATTGCGTTTCAACATATTCAAAAACCTCCGGGGCAGAAATCCGCCAGTTGCCTGAACGGGCGGGGTCACAGCTTACGAACCGCGATCAGCAGGCCAACGACCAGCCGAACAAATGAATGGCCATATGTCAAGCCTGACACACCGCTTGCTTCGCAAGTCTACGCGAAACCGCCGCTTTAAGAAAGTAACGTTTACCGCACTTTCAATCGAGCGCGAGTTCCAGGAGTTCGTCGGGTCCAAGATCGGGGCGCGCAGGGTAGGCAAGAACGTCAAGCCAGAAGCGATCCAGCGTCTTCAGCAGTGAAGATCGACCGGCCAGCGACATTTCTTCCCGCAGGACCGCATAGGCGGATTCGCGCAGACTGGGGGAAATATCGGCGTTCAGCGATTCCAGTGCGGTGCGATAGGACAGGAGGTAGGTCGACTGGACTGCGCGGAGATCGCCGATTTCGGTCACGTGCTTTTCCACCTGCCGGGCGTAGAAGGGGCTTTGATTGCCGGCGCGCTGGAGGTCGACCAGCATGCGGATATTCGCCGCCTTGGCGGCGATGGCCGCCGCGTTGCCATCGAGAGATTCGACGAAGACCGCCCCGGCCAGAAGGGTCGCGCGGGCCGATTGCGACTGCGCCGTCTGAGCCCGGTCTCCAGCGCGGCGGAATTGGAGCTTTAACTCGTTCAGGGCGTTCTGGCGGCCCGGATCAACCTCGGCCTCGATCAGATCCGAGAGCAGGACCAGCGGGTCGGCCTCGGCGATTGCGGTGTCCGGTTCCGTGCCGGCGAGTTCGGCCCAGCGCTTCTGGATGGCGCGCAGATGCGCATCGGAGGTGGCGATATGGGTTGCGAGGACCAGCCGGAGACCGAAGGTCACGCCGGCCAGCGGCGCGCCTGTGGCCGGATCGAAGGGCGGATATTCGGTTCGCTGTGCGGAATAGATCTGATCGGCCGTGGACAGGACCGAGCCGCCCCGCGTGACGATGCCTCCAACCTGACCGCCCGCGCGGCCTACTGCGTTGAGGCGGAAGGGCTCGAGCATCAGCTCTTCGGCGTTTCCATAGACGTCGTAGAGCCCAAGCGGGTTCGGCTGTTTCAGACCGACCGGACCAATGGTGCCTCGCGACGAGCCGGAAGCCTGGTGGCGCGCATAGTCGCGCAGGTCGCCATCGCCAAAAAAGCTGCGATCGGGGAAACGCGTCGGGTCGATACGGGCGCCGCCTCGGGTGGCGTATTCCCATTCCGCCTCTGTCGGCAGACGGACAAAGGCCGGGACGCCGTCTTCTACGGGAAGCGCGGTGGGGCGCTCGCCGATCAACCATTGGGAATATGTCTGCGCCAGGGAAACGGCGTCGAACCAGGAGAGGCCGCCCTTGGCGACGCGGTCGGTACGGTCGGGTTCGGTGCAGTCACCGCTCAGGGCGCGATACTGACCCTGGGTCAGTTCGTAGCGCGCGATGTAGAAGAAGGTGGTTGCGGTCTGCGGATCGGTGAAACTGCCACGCAGGAAGGCGGGATTGAGGTAGTCGGAATAGCCGGTTTCGTCGAGTGTCTGGCCAAGGCGGACGCGGCGGTCGGCGAGCGGATCGGAGGCATCGACGGGAACCGTCACCTTCTGGAAGGCCATCGCGCCGCCGCAGGGCATCGGCAGGATCAGGTCGGCAGGCGCGCCGCCGGTGGCCGGATCGTAATACTCCTGCGGCCAGTCCTGGGCCTGGGTCTGGGTTGCGATCAGGGCGAGTGTGGCGAGAAGACGGATCACGCGGCCTCCCGCAGAACACTGGCCGGATCGAGGCGTTGCGCCGACCAGGCCGCAGCGGCGGCTGCGACCGCGACCAGGATCAGCACGGCGAGCGAGATCAGCGCGCCCTGCTGCGGCGTGATGACGGCCAGCGGCGCCTCGCCGGGCATTCCCTCGCCGAACAGCTCGGCGGCGCCCCTCGCGGCGAGGGCGTAGAGCGCGAAGCTGAGCACCAGGCCGAGGGCAGCGGTGATCAGCGCCTGAACCACAGGGAACAACGCGAGGTTCCGCCCCGGAACACCGAGGAGTGCAATGGTGGCAAGAATAGAGCGTTTGCGCGCCACTTCGGACCAGAACCCCAGTACCAACGCCGCCCCCAACCCGATGGCCGCGAGCACCGCTGTGCCGGCGAGCGCGAGGTTCAGCTTGCGCCCGAGGCCAAGCAGCGACTCGACGGCGCGGGTGTTGGCGGTGGTGCCAATTCCGAGCTGCGCCTCGATCCTGGACTGAAGTGAAGCCAGACCTTCCAGCGAACGGGCATAGACGCGGAGACCGGAGTAGGCGGGGATACGTTCGGAGAGCGGTTTTCTGCCCTCGATTCCATACTCAGGAAGACTGTAGCTGTCGTAAAAGGCTTCGATCAGGTCCAACGTTGCAAAGGGCGCAAGGACAGCGGCGCCGGAGGTGGCGGTTTCCGGAAGAACGAGCGCCACTGTCGCTGGCAAGACCAGCTGTTTCGGGCGATCCTCGGCCTGGCTGATCATTTGCAATTCAGTGCCGGGCTTGAGGTCGAGCTGCTGGGCGAGTTGCGCGCTGACGGCAACTTCACCTACCTCCAATGTTGTGCCCGGTGGCAATGTGGGATCCCCTGCCCCCGTCGGGATCACCAGCGCCGGGCGCATTCGGCGACCGTCCTTGGCGCGGATATTCATGTAGTCGAACTGTGTGCGCACCTTGGGCGTGACAAAGGCGATCTCGGGCCAGGTGCGCAGCGGGGCGATCTCGGCTTCGGTCAGGGTCGCGTTGCCGGCGGTGTCGATCTGGAGATTGGCGGGATCGGCGAGCATCTGGCCGATGAGAGCGGCATAGACGCCGTTCTTGACCCCGAAGAGAACGAGGAGCGGCACCAAGATGCCGACCATCACGGCGGCGTTGCAGAGCAGGAAGAAGCGGTCGCGTATCAGGTCGCGCCAGGCAAGGGCCGCGATCAGCATGCCGGAGCCTTGAGCCGGCTGACTGCGGAATTGCCTTCGGTGACGACAACCAAAGCGCGGCGGGGAATGGCAAAGCGCTCCATCCGGGCAATGTCATGCGAGGAGAGGATGACACCGGTGCCGTCCTGACGCGCGGCTTCCAGCAAGAGGTCGAGCACGCGATCGGCGCTGTCGGGGTCGAGTGCAGCGGTGGGTTCGTCGGCGACAATGAAGGGCGGGCGGTGGGACAGCGCGCGGGCGATGGCGGTGCGCTGTCGCTGACCGATGGAGAGCGCGCCGGGGCGCAGCCGGCTTACGTCGGTCAAGCCGAGCCGGTCGATCAGGTCACTTACGCGATCTGGATCGCGCCGGTCGCAGATCGCCTGCGGCAGCGCGACGTTCTCGGTCACCGTCAGGAAGGGCATCAGCCCGCCCGTTTGGGGGACAAAACCGAAAAGGCGGCCCCTGCCCCGGGCGAGCGCGGCCGAGCGCGCGCCCTGTTCCCAGAGCGCAGCGAGATCGTTTTCGCCGGAGTGGTATGCGGTGCCCCGCCCCGGCGCGCGCAGCAGGCCCAGCAGTTCCAGCAGCAGCGTCTTGCCCGAGCCGCTGGGTCCAGTCAGGGCGACGGTTTCGCCGGGTGCGAGCGCCAGCACATCCACCTCAAGCCGGAAGGCGCGGTCGCCGTCGCGCAGGTCGATCCTGCCGTTGGTCAGCCGCAAACCCGCCATGGCGTTTCAGGGCAATACGTCGAAGGGCATGGCGAAGACGTATTCGCCGTCGGGGGCGCCGTCATAGAGCGGGGTCCAGACATCGGGATTGAGCAGCCATTTGCGGTATTGCACCAGCTTCTGGCGCATTCCGTCGAGGATCTGGCGACGATTCATTGCGCTTTGCGCCCAGCGCTCTTCGGTCGTCAGCATGAGCTGGCTTTCGTAGGGCAGATCTTCAAGGAATTCGAGCGCACCGCCAAGAGTTTTGCTGTCGGTATTGACCAGCCGGTCGGGGTTCTGGGCCATCCGGGCGACCACGTCGCGGACCTGCGTGAAGAAGCTGGCCGCATCCTCGGCGCCGCGGGCCTGTTCGCCCAGCGTCAGAAGTTCCGTGATCAGATCCGCCATGGTGGCCATCTCGTTCTTGGTCACCAGCAGGCGCGGCTCGATGGCGAGTTTGGTCGGATCCTCGATCGCCTTTTCCGAGACCCAGCCTTCGATCACGTCCGGGGCTTCGGTGCCCTGCGTGCGGCCCAGCCAGGCAAGGCGCATGGCGAGGCCCAGGTTGACCAGTTCCGGACCCTTCTGCGCCGCGGGCATCATCGGTTTTTCGCTGCGGGCCTCGCGGATGATGTCGGACATCGCAGTGACAAGGCGGTGAACCGTCTCCTCGAAGGCGGCAGGCGAGCCGTTCTCGATGCCATAGTAGAAGCTGTCGTTGTTGAAGCGCGACAGGTCGCGATATTCGCCGGCGGCGTAGACATGTTCCGCCTCGCCCGGAACCGCGGTCTTGAGGTGAAGGGTCATGATCGCGACGCCCTTGTCCTGCGCGGCGCGCTGAAGTTCCTTCGCGCCGATGGCCGAACGGGCGTTGGGGTCGTTGGGATGCTTGGGGCCAGCGTCGGTGATCAGGATGACGATGCGCGCATCGAAGGGGTCGCCGCCACCGTCCCAGTCGGTCAGGTCGATGGCGTCCTCGACCCCGGCGAGGCTGTCCTCGTTGAAGCCGGGAGAATCGACGCTGGCCACCTTAGTGGCGGCGCGGATGGTGGCCAGAACCTCGTTCTGGCTGGACCGGCGCTGCAGCGGCAGCAGGGTGCGGGTGCGATATTCCAGGCCCGGCGCCGCGTCCGTGTTGTCGCGGAAGGCGACGACTCCGAAATTGACCTTTTCGCCAATGCCCGTACCGGCCATGTCACGCACGACCTTCTCGACGGCGGCCTGGGTGCGCGAAATATAGGGTTCCATCGACGAGGTGGTATCGAAGACAAAAACGATGCCGACGTCGAAACTGTCCGATTTTGCGGGGGTTGCGGAAGTCTCCTCGCGCAGCGGCACCGAGGCAACCTTCATCAGAAGGTTTTCCTCGAAATTCATCGGGTGCAGATCCTGCACGAAATCGAGGATCGGCATCAAATACAGCCGGTCGACGATATTGACGAAAACCGGAGGTTCGGCGGCGACCACCCCGCGTTCGGCGGGCACATTGCCGGAAAGTACCTCGCCGAGGATCTGTGCCTGGACGTCAGGCAGGCCCTTGTCCTCCATCACGGCGTGGAGCCGCTGCTCGGTATCGAACAGGACCTGACGCTGACGGCCGGCCGGATTGGTGAAGGCGGCGACGATGTTCTGTTTCCACTCGACGACGCTGTCGGCCTTCACCCAGCCCTCGGGACCGGAGGAGATCGAGCGGCCGATCTGGTACCAGCCGGGCTCGGTCGCGTAGACATAGAGCGGCTGGAAAGCGGGATAGACCGCGACCGGCGCGCCATTCGTTTCCGAGTATCTGGGCGCATCGGGGCGGGTCAGCACGCGCTGGTAGACTGTCTTGCGCCCCTCGACCAGCAATGGGCGGGCGCCAGACTGGGCCTGGACGACAGGGCCGGCCAATGCCAGCGCCAGCGCCAGCGCGATGGTCCTAACCGCAGAAATCATCATACGCCCCCTTGGCCAAAGTCCCATCCGTCTCCTTCAGACGTGCACATCCGTCGACGAGTTTCGCCGGCGCCTCGGTCGAACCGGCCTTGGCCGCCCGGGCATAATACTCGACAGCGCGGGCGATGTCCGGTGCAAAGGTCAGGCCGATCAGCGTTTCGATCCGGGGATCGATGCTGTTCTCGTCGTACAGGGTGCCAATCAGCAGAAGCGCGCCCGCGTCATCGCGCGCGGCATGGGACTCGATCACCTCGAGCGCGGTGTCGGGGCTGACGTCCTTGCCGCATTGGCGCAGTGCTTTGTCGAAACTCGGAAAATCGGGGAAGGCCGAGAGCGTGGCCAGCGAGCAGGCTTCGACCGGGGGGGCAGCTTCGGCGGCCACGGGCTGCGGTGTGGGCTGTGGCGCCGGTGCTGGGGGCGCGACAGCGGTTTCGGCCGGTGTTTGGGTTTCGTGCGACCAGTACCACCACGCGGCTGCGGCGCCCGCCAAAAGGAGCAACACCAGTAGCAAAGGCAGCCAGAAGCTCCGGCGCCGTGGGGCAGCCCGCACAACAGGCGCAGACTCGGGTTCGGGATCGGGCGCCGGGCGTGCCGGCGGGGCCGAAACCACCGTGTCTTCCTCCGTATCGGGTTCGACATGGCCGACAAGCTGTGGCTGACCGCTGGGCTTGCTGACGCGCGCCACGGGCCGGATGCCACCCAGCACAGCCGCGCCGGCCCGAGGCGGGACGTCATCGGGCCAGGAAATGTCATAGTCCTTCCCACCCACGCTGATCCGGAGCGGCGCGTATTCCTCGACCTTGTTCACGATCTCGGGACCGATGTGCACCCAGTCCGCACCTTCGTGACGATACACCGTGTAGGGACCGAACTCGAAGCGTTCCTGCTGCCAATGAGGGTTGCCGATACCGATCTGCGCGCCGGGGGCCTCGTCGGCAGCAAGCCAGCGCTCGCCGTAGGCATCGAAAACCGCCACACTGACCGTGTCGCCCTTTAGGGTGCCCTCCATCAGCTCCAGAAAGGCAAATCCGCCAGCCTTTTCCTGTGGATCGGGGTGAACGATCAAGGTCATGGGCCGCCGTTGCCGTTCAGCGCGCCGAGGATGCGGCCAAGCGCAAGGTTCTGTTCGATGTCGATCTCGCCGCCGGCCCCGTCCTTGGCGTTGGCGACAAAGAGCGCGTCCAGGGCAAACACCCAGTCGCTCCAGGTCGCCTCGGCCACGTTGGCGGCACGGGATGGCAGGGTGTCGACGCTGTCATGGGATTCGACTTCGGTGAAGACCGGACGCAGTCCGGTTGCTGTTTGGACCTTCGGACGCTCGGAGGTGGGAAGGTCGCGCATGCCCAGTGTCGCGACAAAGGCGTTGATCTCTTCTGCGCCGATGATGGATGCAGGCTGTGCCTGTTTCTCGACGTTGAGGCCGAAATTAACCGCTGCAATCTCGGCCGCGGTGCGCCGCGACAGATGTGTCCGGCGCGCGGCGTGGATCAGGCCGGTGACCAGATCCGAGGCCGGGCTGTCGGTGATCCCCCAGGCCGCGCGCAGGGCGCGGTCGTCGCGGAAGGCCTTGAGCCGGTCGATCCACGCCTCGAGCGCGGTTTCGGCCTGAAACTGTTCCAGCGTCATCGTTCGGATGTCACTTGTGCTGGCGGCTCTTGGCCGTGCCGGGCGGCCCGGGCGCGCCGGACCGGCAGCGACTCCGGGCTCGGCGCTGGCTGCGCTGACGGCAGAGGTGATGCGGACCGAGCTGGGCACCCGGGCGATACGCCCCTCGATTTCGTCCTGGTCGACCATGAGTGCCGACAGCACCGCGCCGAAACGGTGGCGGGCGAGCGCCTGTTCGAGGTCGTCGATCACCGCGGTCACGGCTTCCTGCGCTTCGGCGATGCGCTGTTCGACATCGTCGGAGACGTGGAAGGGAGCGAGAGCCTGCGTGACCTTTGCGGCGATCTCGTCGAGCTGCACCCTGATCTGGCGCAGCTTGCTGTCGGGCTTGCAGACGCGGGCCAGGGCATCAGTGAGGTAGGTCACACCGCCGTCGTTGAGCGACAGGGCGGCGTCCCACGCGGCAGCGGGATCGCGGAAATGGCGCTGCACCGGTTCGGCGGCAAGGGAGCCCTCGCGCAGTTCGGCGATGCGGGCCTCCTTGTCGGGGCGCAGGCGCAGTTCCCGCCGGTTTTCGTCATAGTCGATCAGGCCATCGACGAAATAGTTGGGGTTGCGCAGCCAGTAGCAGTTGTCGAACGGCTGTCCTGGCGCCCATTCCTCGACCCAGCCGTCCTGCCCACGACCGAAGCGCTCGAGCAGCGAGGCTTTCATACGTCGCTCGAACCGGGTAACCGCGCCGCCTTCGGCCGCGCTGTCGGCGAGTTGCATGTCGAACTTGGTCAGGACGAAGAACAGCACGTTGTCGCTTTGGGCGCGCTGTTCCGGCGTGCGGCCGTGCGTGAGGGCGATCCAGTTGTCCACCAGCCCCGGAAGGTCGAGCGTTTCCATATTGCTGCCAGGGACGCAGAGCAGCATGGAGGTGATTTCCTGGTTTTCGACGTAGCGGTCGAAGAGATAGGCGACCTTGCCCCGCAGCAGCAGTTCGTGAAGGTTCTTGTCAAGGTTCTGCAGCGTCTTGGACAGCGGCTCTTCGAACCGGTTGCGGGCGCCTGGGAAGTCGAGCAGGTCGGTGCGTCCGAAAAGTTCGGAGGGCTGTTCGGCCATCGGGAAGACAAGTTCGGCAGCCAGGGCACAGAGTTCGGCCCGGGGCATCTGAAGCGTGCGTCCTGCCTCTGTCAGCACACTCAGCGGCGGACCGACAGGCGTGCCACGCAGTCCGGCGAGGGTCTTGACGTCGATGATGGATTGCTCGCGCGGGGTGAGGGCGTCGAGGGTGACGTGAACGGTGGCCGAGTGGTCGAGATGTGCCAGCGCGTTGGCCAGTTGCTGGTAGAGGTCGCCCATTGCATCGTGGCGGCCCCAGAGGATCGCGAAGAAGGCGGCGCGGTCCTGAACGGTGAGGCGCGGCGCGATCTCGGCGGCTTCGTCCCAGAAGGGTTTCAGGGCGGCAGCATAGGCGGACTTGCGGAAGACGCTGTCGATATATTCGCCGATCTCGTGCACCGCGTCGGCGTCGAGGCCGGGCCGCGCGGCCCCTGCCCTAGCCTTGAAGGCATCGAGATGCGCGGAGAGTTCGGCGGGTTCGGGCGGAACTTCGGATTCGTCGCCGTCGTTGAAGAACGAATTCACGATCGTGCGAATGATGTCTGCTTCGCTGAGCAGCGTGAGCTTGACCGGAAACCCGTCGGGCGTCGGCTCGCGGCGCATGGTGAAACGGGTGACGAGGCCGGTGCTTTCACCTTCTCCCTCAGGGTTCACCTCGGAGATATAATCGAGTCGGCGCGTGGGGAAATCGCCCACCAGCCGGCCTCCTTCGGGGCGGGCCAGCACAGAAACGAGGAAGGACTTTCCCGCCTGACTGGGACCGAAAACACTGACAGACATGGGTTTTTCTGCCGCCTGAGCCAGCCGGCGCGCGCGGCGCAGGCCCTTGCGCATCATCTGCGTGAGAGACCGTGCCTCGGCTCCGATCATCGCGGCGTTGCCTGGGGTTTCGACCCAAGCGAGCGCTTGCTCGGTGGCATCGGCCACCGCAGTGCAATCGGCTGCGAGTTTCTGCTGGTCCTGCGTCGCCATCCGTTCTTGCCCTTTCACAGCCTGAACAGGCCAGTGTCGATCCAGTATTCGTCGGCGAAGCCCAGTGTCTGTAAACGCAGTCTCACTTCACTCGGTTTCATTGCGGTGCCTTCGGCGTCCTCCAGTTCTGTCACCGCGAAGGCCTCGCGCATGGCTTCGCGGCGCAGAACGGAGTCGGATGTCTCGAATTCCGGGTCCTCGTCGAACTCCGTCCGCTCGAACGTTACCCTGAGCGGCGCGCGGGCTTCGGCGGCCGGGGTGGCAAAATCCAGCCGGTAGAGCGGTGTCGTGGTCCAGCGTTCCAGCGGAAGCTGGCGGGCGCCGAGGTAAACGGGCGTATACATCGTCAGATGCGCCAGCAGGTCGCGATCCGTCTTCTTCGCGTCGAGGTCGACGTTCTGGAAAAGCACCCTGTCGGACATGATCTGGCCCGAGCTGTCCATTTCGCCGATATAGCGGGCGGTGGATTGCATCCGGAAGGCAGAGGTCGTGACCTTGAAGTTGGGAATGCGGGATTCGCTGAGCGCGATCAGCATGCCGCCGACTGCGACCGTCGATTTCGGATCGCCGATGCGCTGGGTGACGGGATCGCGGAAGGGATACCAGCGCCCGGTCTTGTAGGCGTGCATCGAGATCAGGCGGTGCGGCGGGACGACGAGCATCTCTTCCAGGATGGCGCGCACCGCCGGCAGGCGCGAGGGGCGGCCGGTGAGCAGCACGACATCCACGCCCAGATGCTGGATCACTTCGGCCATGTTGGAGAGCGCCTGCTGGAACACCTCGCGTGCGGCGGCGTCCACATCTTCGCGGTTGAGCGTCAACTCCACGTCGGCAAGATGGAAATCGACGGCGCCAAGGCCCGCGGCCGCGTCCTCGATATAGGCAAATAAGCTTTCGGGAAGATCTCCATCCGGCAGGGCATCGCGGACGCGAAGGGTGATGGGAGCGTCTTCGTCGGCGGTTTCGCTGGCCTTCAGGATGGCGACCGCCAACGGCAACAGAACGCGCAAAGCGAACTGGCGGCGTTTCTGGACGCTTTGCTGGTCCAGACCGCCGATGTCGCCGGCAAAGAGTTCGCGCAGCTTGTCACCGGCGAAACGGCCGCCGGCGGCTTCGATGGCACGCTGGATGCCGGGAAGGATCACGCTGGCGATCAGCCGTTGCAGCAGTTCGTCGCCGGCCACGCGGAACCCTTCGCGGAAGTTCTGTTCGGGGTGCAGGACGCGTCCCGCCTCGCCGGTGTAGGTCGTGACCATCAGGTCGGTGGTGCCGCCGCCGATGTCGATGCACGCGAGCCGCAGCGACGGTTCGCCGTCGCGATCGCGGCCCTTGAGACGCAGGAAGCGGTCGATGCGGCCATCGAATTTCTGCGTCAGTTCCGAATAGAGCCAAACCAGCTGGGTGCAGCTTGCCTCGTCCCATTCCACGATCAACTCGGGCTTGCGGCTGATGCTGCTTTCGCCGTCTTTCAGGCCAAGCATGGTCCAGACCAGCTCCAGCGCGCCCTTGGCCTTGGAGCGGATAATGGCCTGTTCCTGCGCCGTGGTGGCGGTTGGCAGGGTCAGGATGATCCGGTCGAGGTGACGCGGCAGTTCGGATTGCGCTCGTCGGGCTCGGGCACCGGGGGCATTCACCTGGATCAGGGCATGGGCGATGATCTCGGCCAGCATGAAGCCGAAGAGCGAGGCACGTGCGAACCGGGGCCGGATCGCCGGGGTCATCGGCGTTTTACCGCGCGGGCGCAGACGCGCGGCCTCGTCCGCCTTGATCTGCGCCAGCACGTCGCCCGCCTCGTTCAGGTGGCGCATGGCGGCGCGGAGGGATTTCGGCAGGTTGTTGGGGTCGGAATGGTGGTGAAACCGCCAGTCCTGCTGAACCGGCTGGTCATCCCAGAGATACCGCTTGGGCGAGGACAGGCCCGAGGCTGTCTCGGTCCCCTCTTCGCCGGCGACCAGCCGCAGCGCCTCGGGACCGATCCGCACGATGGAGGGCCAGAGAAAGGCGTTGCGCCGTCCCGACCGCGAGGCGAAGCGTTCGTCACCCATGCGGTGTTCGGAGAATTCGACACGGGAGTCGAAGAGGCCGGAATAGCTGAATTCGGGGCGCGAGAGGTCGCGTACCTCGAGAGGGAACGACCGCGCCAGATCGAGTTTCATCTCGCCCGGGAAGCGTTCGATCAGGATGCCGCAGGTGCGCGAATTGCCCACGTCCAGCACCAGTTCCACCTCGACCGGCGTGACGCCTTCGCGGGTGCTGACGGTGTTGGCAAACCGGATCTTCGGGATTTTCACCGCATGGTCGATCAGGCGCAGGAAGGCCAGGTAGCGCGCCCAGTGCTCGAACCGGTGCGGCAGCGCCTCGTGGGTGATCTTGCGGCCCGGGCGCTCGGCCCGCTTGAAGGCCATGAACAGGTCGTCCAGCCAGTCCGAGACCCATTTCTGAAGGTCGAGAACCTCGCCGTTGGTGTCCGGCTCCAATCGCCGCAGGAACCAGTCCATGCGCGCCGGATCAGACACGAAGCGGAAGTCGCGGGCCTTTTCCGCATCGGCACGTTCGGGCGCGACGTAAGTCAGGCTGTCGGCGTCCGAGAGCGCGGTGTCGAGCGCAAGCTGCACGCGGTGCGTGTGGCCGGTGTCGGGGTCGGGTTCGTCGAGTTCGACGACGCGTAGCCGCGCCCATGCAGTCGGGCCGGGGTCAAAGCGTTCTTCCCCGCCCGCCCCGCGGTCGTTCTTGATGCGCAGCACCGGCACCGGCACCCATTTCTCGAGGAAGGGTTCCAGCGCCGCAACCGGGCGCACTGAATATTCGTCGTCATCGGGACGCGCGCCGGCCTCGACCGTCTCGTCGGCCTCCGCCTCGCCGGTCATGGGCAGAAGCGCCCATTCCTCATGCGCCTCGGTGCCCCCGACCACGCGTTCGATAAAGCGGGCCGGGCGCAGGTCGAGCGTATCGAGGCGAAAGCCGAAATCGAGCATCTGGGTGCCGGACCACGGCACCAGCGCGATTTCGTCGCGCCAGTCGGTCAGCTGCGCCAGATGTCTGGAATGCTTCATCCTGCCTTACCTCGAAATACTTATGTTCGTTGTCCAATCGGCCTGCTTTGGCCCCAGCATACCCGCATAGCTTTGCGAAGGTCCATCTTGGCGAAACATATGCAGGGTGACCGGGATTTCACCCGCGCCCTCTGCGAGATGGGCGGTGACCTTGTAAAGTCCAGCACGGGCCTGATCGAAAGTGACCGCTTCGAGCGGTTGCTCAGTTGTCGCGTCAGCCTGCAGCGAGGAGGTTTCGCCGCAACCGGCGGCGCCGTCCCCGGCCGGACAGGTCACGGTTAGGTCGATGTCCGCCTTGCCCTGCCATTCGAGCAGGAACGTGAGCTGGCCAGGTGTCACGCCACGCGTCCGCGCACGGTCCAGCGCGGCCTTTCGTTCGGGCTCGCCCGGACCGCCTGGCACGGCCGGCAGCACGGGAATGGTCGGCTGGCAGCCCCGGTCGAGCAGGGCCAGTTCGCGTTCCAATGCAGCAACTTCATCCTGCGCGACCCGGGTTTCGGTCAGAGCAGCTTCGATCCGTGCCTGTGGCACGGGGCAGAAATCGGGACCGCTGCCCCAGAGACCGCAGGGCCGGATCAGCAGCCACAGGATCGCGGCCAGCAAGGCGGCAAGCAGCAGCCATCCGAGGAGGAGCAGCCACCACAGGTTCGATGCGGAATTCTGGCGGTCAGGTTGTGGTGCGGCGGCCGGAGCGGCCGGGCGCGCGACCATCGCGCTCAGCACGCCGCGCACGGCGCGCTGTTCGTCGCGCAGCCAGGCCCAGTGCAGCAGAACCGGATGCAGCGCGCCGGAGGGGTCACGTATCGCGCGGATCATGTCCTCGCCGGGGATTTCCAACGCGTTCAGCAGCGCTTCGCCCAGGCGCTGGTCGTTTGGCGCCGCGGCCGTCAAAAGCGTTTCTGCCTCCGCGCGGATATCGGCCACGATCCGGCCGAGGGTCGTCTTCAGCGCTTCGCTTTCGGGCTCGTCCAGTTCCTCCAGGGTGAGCGCGCGGCCTTCGCGGGGCGAATGCCAGTCGATCGCCTCGCCATGCTGCGCGGCCACGGGTTCGGCGAAGATTGCGGCATGGTCGTCGCTCAAGCGGGCGCGCACCGCCCCGCTCACCAGTTCGAAAGAGCGCTGGGCCGGGGTGCCCAGAGGTTGCAGCCCTTCGGTCGAGGTGGTGGCGAGCAGGCTTTGATACATCGCCTAGTTCCCGGACCGGACGACCTGCGGCGTGCAGGGCTCGGCATCGCGCTGCGGCGCGGCGGCGGTGCCATCGAGGAAGGCCATCAGATCGCCGGAGGTCAGTGCGAACCCCCGGTTCTGCATGGTGCCCTGCCGGACGAAGGTATTCACGCCGACCAGCCGCCCGCACATGTCGACAAGCGGTCCGCCGGAATTGCCCGAAGACAGGGCGGCGGAGTGCATCAGCACGTGGGTGTCCGGGCCAAGCTGCTGTTCGGTATTCACGATGCCGTCCGTCACGGTGAGATCGGGCACGGAGGCCAGATCGCCGGACTTCAGCGCTGCAAAAGCCGCGTCGGTTTCCAGAACGTCCCCAGGATAGCCTGCGGCCACCACGTTGGTCAGCTTCAGCGAGGCGGAGGGAACATGCACGGTGAAAGCCGGCAGGGCCACTTCGGCGATCTTCAGAAGGGCGAAATCACCGCCCGCGTCGAACAGCGGGCCGCGCGTCTTGACGACCTCGGCCGGCATGGGCTTGGCGAGGGCTTTTCCGGTGACCAGGATCTGACCGTTCTGCGCGGCTTCGATAACGTGAAAATTGGTGACGATCAGGCCGCCCCCGAGAGAGAACCCCGACCCGGTTGAAACCCGCCCCCCGGTTTCGGCGATCACCATGACGGTACGCGCCTCGATCAGGGCCAGCAGGCTTTCCTCGCCGGTGAGCACCCGGTCGGGGCGGCTGGGCAGGAGGGCGTCGGGCACGGCGGACGCCTGATCCGGCGGCGCCGTGCCTTCGGGCGGCGGGGTCAGTCCCTCGGGTGTCAGGCCGCCCGGCACGATCAGCTGGCCGTCGGCTCGGCAGACCGCGCCGTCGAGGGCCTCGGCCATCTGCGCCTTGCGCTCGCGGAGGGCGGCGGTTTCCGCCTCGGCGGCCTTGAGCATGGCGGCATCGGTCACAAAGGGCGGCGCACCGGTGGCGAACAGGCGGCTGCCAGGTGTCAGAAGCCAGGCCAGCGTGCCTGCGGCGAGCAGCAGGAGCAGCACCAGCGGCACCCAGGCGAGAGGCGTGATGCGATGCACGACTTCCTTTTGCGGCGCCGCGACAGGCGCAGCGACAGGTGTGACGCGTGGCTTTGCGGCAGGTTCCGGCGCGGGTGCGCCGGTCAACGGCAAAAACCGCCCGAGCGTCGCCGCGTAATGCGCCGGGCGGGCCGTCGCATTGGCCCCCTTCCCGCCGGGCATCAGACCCCAGTTCACGATCACCGGCCGGTCGCCCACGACCAGCACATCGGCCTCTCCCATCACCGTCAGAGCTGCCTGCGCCAGCGGCGCGGTCGCCGGATCCTCGGCCAGCGCGCGCACCGGACGAAGGTGGTCTGCCAGCCAGCGTTCGACCCGTTCGCGTTCGCCGGCGGGCAGCTCGGCGAGCGGTTTCGCCGGGCCGGCGCGGTCCGTATACCAGCTGATGGTCGGCGCAGCAGCGTCGTTGCCGCGGCTGATCAGAGGCTCGGCAAAGAGCGCGGCGGCCTCGGGGCCGGCACGATCGGCCAGGAGAGCGCGCAGTTCGGCATGGCGTTCCAGCGCAGTGCTGCCCCCTGCCTCGACGAAATCGGCGTTGGTTACCTTGATCTTGGACAGGAAATGATCGGCCATGGGTCTATCTCCTTGCCCGACGCAGTTTGGCATTGCCGCGCCCGTTGGTCTCGGGTTGGTAGGTGGTGCAATTTGCCGAGCCGTTGGCGTCGAGCGCACATCTGATGTCGCGCCGGAAGATTTCCGACCCGTTGGAACATTGCAGGTTGCCGGGCTCGCGCATGTTGAGCCGACCGCCGGCAATATTGCCGCTGAGCCGACCCTCGCAGCGGGTTCCGTCGGTGGCGCGCATCACCTCGCGTCCGTTGCCGGCAGCATCGAAGCAGATCTGCCAGCTTCGGAAACTGGTGACCTGGCCGGTGCGGATGTCGCGCACGTCATATTGAGAGGACAGCTCCCAGCAGCCTTCCATCACCGAGATATCGTTGTCTTCAAAGGCATCCGGGGCCAGGCCGCTTGGCGTTTCCGGCTCGGGTGGCGGCGGAGGGGGAGGTGGTGGCGGTGGTGGTGGCGGCTCGGCCTTGCAGACCTTCAGCGCCAGCTCGCGCTCCAGCGCCGCGACCTCGGCGGCAAGATCGCGGGACCGGGCGAGTTCTTCGGTCAGGCGGCGGCGATTGTCCAGGATGGAGTCATCCTCGCAGGCCGAGACAACAGTGCCGAACAGCGGCAGGCGCAGGCCACAGGCCTGCAACAGCAGATATCCTGACGCCGCCGTCAGGATCACGAGCAAGATCGCGACAAGAGCTATCGCCGATCGCATGGCACCCACTTCAACCCCGACCGACGCTGTATGCCGATTATCCGGCGGCCGAGCGGTAGGAGTTTGACCCCGATTTCCAACGGGTTGACCCTATGCCGCGCGGCTTTGGTCCTGCAAGGCCGGATATCGGCCGGGTCATGCCACAGGGCGGCGCGATCCCGCTGATGCGGTTTGCGGGTTTCCGCCGTTGCGGTCAGGCCGCCGGCGCATCTCCGCGGCCGGCCATCAGACGCAGCGGCTCATATTCCATGACAGCCTCGCCGCGCTGATTGATCACCCGGTTGCGCGTGCGCACCAGCCCGCGGCCGTCTTTCCTTGCGGGGCGGGATTCGATCACTTCGAACTCCACATGCAGGGTGTCCCCGGCGAGCGTCGGTCCAAGCACGTTCATCGACGCCTGCAGGAAGGCCATGCCGGTGCCATGGGCGGTTGCCGCAAGCACCAGACCTTCGGCAACGGCATAGACCTGCGCCCCCGGAACGAGACGGCCTTTGATTGCCGAATGCGCCGCACTGTAGACATCGTCGGTGAACAGCGGCTCGACCATCCCAACGAGCGCGGTGAAGGCCGAGACATCGGCGTCCCGGATCGTGCGGCCGTAGGTGCGAAACCGGGCGCCGACGGACAGGTCCTGCCAGAAGAAGCCCGTTCCCAGAAGTTTCGGTTGGTTGTCAGACATGGACCGGACCCTTGTTGTCGCGCATTCACGTCGGACATACAGGGCGAAGGGGCTGGTGTAAAAGGGGCGTCAGTCCTGCCGCGAGCGGCAGGCCGGCGGCAGCAGGGTGGCGTCCGGGCCGTAGGTCATGCCGGGGCGGTAAAAGCGGTGCGTGCCACGGCCGGCATGTTTGGCGGAATATAGCGCCACATCGGCCTGATGGAGCAGCGTCACCGCATCGGGGCGTCCGGCCTTGGGCGTGACCACCATGCCGATGCTGACCGACACCTGGCAAACCCGGCCTTGGTAGGCGATCGGTTGGCGGATGCGGGCGATCAGCCGGTCGGCCAGTTCCTCGAGCCGGGCCCGATCGACCAGACGCTTGAAGATCAGGACGAATTCGTCGCCGCCGACCCGTGCGACGCAATCGGAATCGCGGCTGTCTTCGGTCATGATGCGCGCCATATGGCGCAGCACATGATCCCCGGCCGCATGGCCCATGGAATCGTTGATCTCCTTGAAAAAATCGAGATCCAGCTGCATCAGGGAAAAACGGCTGCCTTCGGCGATGAGCTGCTGCATGACGAAATCCATCGCGCGGCGATTCTTCAGGCCGGTCAGCATATCGGTATAGGCCTGCTCCTCGGCGGCGATCATCGCCCCCTGAAGGCGCAGATTGAGTTTGTGCGAGGCATCCATCGCGGCGGTCTTGGCCTCGACCAGATAGAGCAATTCGATGGTCAGGTCGGTAGCCGCAAAATCCGCGCTGGTCAGCGCATAGTCGCGCACCGCCTCAAGCACGGAAAAGCCGAAGGACAGATCGACGATGGCGCCCTCGCCCGGCGGCAGAGGGACGATCACCCCCTTGAGACCGGTAGACGGCGCACGGCGGAACTGAAGGTGCAGCTTTGCGCCGCTGCGTTGCATAAGCTGGTAGATCGACGTGATCGCGCGCGGACGGTTCAGCGCAAAGACATCAAGAAAGCGCTGGCCCACCAATTCGTCCGGGCGCAGCTTGCGCAGCGTCGGCCCGACGCGACGGATGTCTCCGGCGGGGCCAATACGGACGTGCATCGGGCAGAGCACGTCGAGCAGCACGTCGGTGCCGTGATCCTCGCTCATGCAGAGCGCGCCCCGAGATCGAAGCCGCGCCCTTCGGAGTATGCGGATTCGACCAGGGCGATGGAGATCACCTCGCATCCATCGTGGTGGCCGCGGTGATCTAGCATGACCAGCGCGCCGTAGTCGTCGGCCATGGCGCGCAGCACGCCGATCATGACGCTGCCGAAACCGGGAAGACCGGGGCCGCAGGTCAGGCTGTACAGGCCCGCCGTATGTTCGCGCAATTCGAGCACGGGCAAATAGAGATCGGCGACGGCGAGGCGGACGCGGTCTGGAAGGTCGTCGAGAGAGTGCAGGAAATCCACATAGTTAACACCGGCAAATCGCAAGAGGCGGCGCACTGCCTCGAGGCCGGGATGCGAGACGATGAAGGTTCCGATATCCTCGAGTACCTCCGCCTGATTGCGGCCCAGTTCAGCACAGGCCCCGGCGAGAACGTCGAATGTCACGCTGTCGTCGTAGAGCAGCATGGCTTCGAATCCCGAAACGTCCTGTCCGACGTGGCGCAGCACCCGCTGCCATCGGTCCTGGCTGTAGGTATGACAGAAGAAGGACTGGATCGCGCAGTTGATCAGGCCATGCATCGTGGCGGTTCCCATGGGTTCGCGCGCCACCATGCCCGTTGCCGGTTAATTCCGGGCAAACGATGACAATTTTAAGTAGCTTTCGGCCCGGTTCAGTTCGAAGGCTGAAGTCCACGCTCGCCGATCCAAAGCGCGTTCAGGCCGGTCGGGCGGATCGCATAATTCCCGTCGAGCACCGCGGCCAGATCCTTCGGCCAGAGACGCGGAAAGGGCGTTTCGCTTTTGCCGACCTGGGTCACCTGTTGCAGGTCCAGCGCAACGCCATCGGAGATCACCATATGCTGGACCCAGACGACGCCGGCCTCCGCAAGGAAGAGGATCATCGCCTCCTCATTCGCACCGGCAAATCGACCGCGCACCATGGCGCAGCCGGGGCGTCCATCAGGCAGGTTGCGCATGCAGCCGCGGGAGATCCGTTCGAGCTGGTCAGCATCGAGCGCCGCGAACATCCGGGCATCTACCCTCCCCTGAGGCACCACGGTTATGCGGGCGGCAATCCTTTCGCTCCACTCGGCGCGGGGCATCGCCCGGTCCCTGAGGAGCTTGTCAAAGCGAAAACGGCTTGTCTGCGCGCGCACATCCGCAATACGGGTCATCAGTTCGGCGTGGTCGGCGCGATCGTCGACCGCCGACAGTCTCTCGAGCGCCGCATTGCCGGCGCGGCCCCAATCATGCGCCAGCTCCCAAAGCGCCAGACGGCTCAGGCTGGTCTTGCCTGAGAGATAGCGCGCGACCTGGCTCTCGGCCGCGATTCTCTGCGGGTTCAGCACGGGTGTGAACCAGAGCGCGGCGACAGCGGCGACCAGCAGCGCCAAGCCAACGTTGGCGCTGCGGATTCGCGCCATCCACCCCGCCTGAACGGCGGCGAGGAAATAAGAGATGCCATAAGCCATCAGCAGCGCCGCCGATACCGCCGCCAGAAGGCGGTCCGGAGTCCAGCCATGTTGACTTACACGAAGGGAAACCGACCAGAACGCCAGTGCCGCAATAAGAAGCAGCGAGGCCGCGAGGCCGCGCGTCGACCAGCGCAGAAGAGGTGAGGTAACGGCGTCGGCATCATCTCGGTCCAGCGCGCAGGCGATCAGGGTCAGGCCGACCAGTGCCACACCCATGAGGGTGGTAGCGGCCGAAAATTCGCTGAAGAGACCGGAGAAGCCGCGAAACGGTAGCGCCAGCAAAAAGCCCACCACGACCACCAACGCCAAAGGAATCAGCAGGCGCAGCAGACGGAGGGCCAGAAAGGGCGAGACGGTCGCGCGCAGCTCCCATGTCACGGCGAGTCCCAGGCCAAGCGCCGCGCCGGACAGTCCGAAGGCAAAACTCTCGTGCCGCATCAGGGCGCGGATCAGCGTCACATCGACCAGCGACAAAAGCGTGTCCGACAGAAACAGCGCGACCCAGACGGTCCCTACAAACAGCCAGGCAGCGAGAAAGCGGACGTGCATCGTCCAGGCGGCGTCAAACAGTCTTGCGGGGTCCCGCCAGTGTCCGGGCGCGGAAAGCCTGACCAGCAAGAAGGGCGTCACAATGGACACAAGAAGCACGGCGACAACGATTGTCGCCGGATCGTCGGCGAGGTCGGTCGCGGCGTCGAACCGGTGTCCGGCCCAGCAGATCAGGGCGGTGAGCGGCAGCGAAAGCCAGAGCGCGCCGGTCAGGGCGCGAAGGGCCGGAAGAGGGCCGGTCAGCGTCATCGCGACGATGGCGTGGGTCAGGACGAAGGCAAACAGCGCCAGCGCCAGCCCGGGCGGGACTGTGGGATCGTCCCAGGCCTGCCCGATATAGCGCAGAGCGACCGCCGCCAGCGCGCCAAGACCCGCCAGCCAGAGCCGTCGTGATCCGTCGTCGCCCGAGCTGGTCATGTCATGCCTCCGGATTGCGACTGCACGTTAACCGCCGGGGCGGCGCAGAGGCCAGCCTCTTGCGTGACTGGACCTGACGCCGTCATATGCGCCGACTTTCCGGAGAGCGCCGATGATCGCCACCCGCCACCTGCCCGACGACCCTGCCCTGCCAGAAGTTCTGGCTCTGATCCGCGCCGAATTCGCGTATATGGATGGCCGGGTCGATCCGCCTTCGTCGATGCAACGCCTTGGTCTTGAAGCGGTCCAGCGCCAGTGTCGCGAGGGCGAGGTCTGGTCGCTGGGCGATCCGATTGTCGCGTGCATGTTCCTGACGCCAATGCCGGGGCGCCTTTATCTGGGCAAGCTGGCGGTATCTGGTTCTGCGCGGGGAAATGGGCTCGCCGCGCGGCTGGTTGGCATCGCGCGCGAGCGGGCGGCGGCGCTGGGGTTCGACACCGTGGAATTGCAGACGCGGATAGAACTGGTCGAAAATCATGCCGCCTTTGCGCGTGTGGGATTCGTGAAAACGGCCGAGACCTCGCACGAGGGCTATGACCGGGTCACGTCGATCACCATGCAGCTGCCGGTCAGGTCGGATCGCGCCAGCGGTTGACGATGGGATAGCGCCGGTCGAGCCAGAAGGCCCGGCCGGTAAGGCGCGCGCCGGGCGCGGACTGGAAACGCTTGTATTCGCTAAGATAGATCAGCCTCTCAACCTTCTGAGCGGTGGCGCGGTCAAAGCCCGCGGCGACGCAATCGGCGATCGAGCCATCCTTTTCGATCAGGATGTTCAGGATTGCGTCGAGTTCGGGATAATCCGGCAGGCTGTCGCTGTCTTTCTGATCGGGGCGAAGCTCGGCGCTTGGCGGCTTTTCGATCACGCGCGGCGGGATCACCTCGCCCGCCGGACCCATCATCCAGTCGCGGTGGTTCGCGTTCCTCCAGCGGCAGGTCTCGAACACGCGGGTCTTGTAGAGATCCTTGATCGGGTTATAGCCGCCGGCCATGTCGCCATAGATCGTTGCATAGCCGACCGCGACCTCGGATTTGTTGCCGGTGGTCAGCAGCATCTCCCCGAACTTGTTGGACATAGCCATCAGCAGCAGGCCGCGCAGGCGGGACTGGATATTTTCCTCGGTCAGGTCGGGTTTCAAGCCCTCGAACAGCGGGGCCAGCGCCTCTGTCACCGCGGCGCGAGGGCCGGAGATCGGCACATAATCGTATCGGCAGCCGATGGCATTCGCGACCGCCTCGGCGTCTTCGAGCGAATGGTCGGAGGTGTATTCCGAGGGCAGCATGACACAACGGACGTTCTCGGGGCCGATGGCATCTGCGGCGATGGCCGCGACGATGGCCGAATCGACACCGCCGGAAAGGCCAAGCAGTACTTTCTTGAAGCCGGTCTTGGCCAAATAGTCGCGCAGGGCCTGCACCATGACGCGATAGTCCTGTTCGTAGGCATCGGGCAAGCCGGCAACTTCGCCCGGCAAGACACGCCAGCCGGATTCGCCACGTTCAAGGTCGACATGGGCGATGCATTCGTCGAAGACCGGCAACTGGACGGCCAGGGCGCCGCCGGGGTTGAGCGCAAAGCTGCCACCATCGAAGACCTGATCGTCCTGGCCACCCACCATGTTCAGATAGATCAGCGGCAAGCCGGTCTCGACCACGCGGGCCACCATATGATTGAGACGGGTCTCGAACTTGTTGCGATAGTATGGCGATCCGTTCGGGACCAGCAGGAATTCGGCTCCGGTCTCGGCCAGGGTCTCGGCCACGTCCTCGTGCCAGGCGTCCTCGCAGATCGGTGAGCCGATGCGTGTGTTGCCCACCGAATAGGGCCCGCCGATAGGGCCGGAATCGAAGATGCGGACCTCATCGAAGACGGTTTCGTTCGGCAGATGGTGCTTGAGCACAGTCGAAACGATGCGACCGCCACGCAGGATGAAATAGGCGTTGAACAACTCGACGCCTTCGACCCAGGGGCCGCCGATCGCCATGGCGGGGCCTTCGGCGCAGTCTTTCGCCAGTTGGCGGACGGCTTCGATGGCAGCGGTATGGAAGGCCGGTTTCACCACCAAATCCTGCGCGTTGTAGCCGGTGATGAACATCTCGGGCAGCGCCACCATGTCGGCGTCGGCCTCACGCGCGGCCTCCCAGGCCTCGCGCGCCTTGGCGGCATTCCCGGCCAGATCGCCCACTACGGGGTTCAGCTGCGCCAGTGTCATGCGGAAACGGTCGGCCATCCTGCCCTCGGTCTCAAGTCGTTGTCCCGCTTCCTTTAGCAGATCGTGCCGGGCAGAAAAGGCGATAGCGGCAAAAGGCGTTGCTCCGAACGGCAGGCTCGCCTAATTTCGGCGGGCCGCACTTTGATCGGCGCCAGACAGGTCCGACAGGAAACAGCATGATCCGAGCCCTGACAGCAACGACCGCCGCGTTTCTCGCCTGGCAAATGGCCCTGCCCGCGCAGGCGCAAGAGACCGGCAAGACGCAGGACGACATCGGGGGCATCTACGAGGGCAGCTTCCGAAACGGGTTGCAGCACGGCACCGGCACCTACCGCCTGCCCAACGGGTATGAGTACACCGGGCAATGGGTCGACGGGGAAATTCGCGGACAGGGGGTTGCACGGTTTCCGAACGGGTCCGTCTACGAGGGTGAATTTGCCAAGGGCAAGCCGGAGGGGTTGGGCAAGATCACGTTCTCGGACGGAGGCACCTACGAGGGCGAGTGGCTGGATGGCAAGATCAACGGCAAGGGGATCGCGATCTACGCCAATGGCGTGCGGTATGAAGGCGAGTTCAAGGACGCCAAGCACCACGGCCAGGGCACGATGCAGAGCCCGGGTGGATACGAATACCGCGGCACATGGGTCGATGGCGAGAAGCAGGGCAAGGGCGTCATCACCTATCCCGACGGCGCTGTCTATGACGGCGACATCGTTGCAGGCCAGCGCGAAGGGACCGGCAAGCTGACGCTGCCCGATGGGCTGGTCTATCAGGGCACCTGGAGAGCCGGTCAGATCGAAGGCAAGGGTACCCTCACCCAGCCCAATGGCGACGTCTATACCGGCGAGTTGGTCGCCGGAAAGCGCGAGGGCAAGGGCCGGGTGGACTATGCCAACGGCGATGTCTACGAGGGCGATTTCGCGGACGATCGCCGCGATGGTCAAGGCACATTCACCGGCACCGATGGCTATGTCTACACCGGCTCGTGGGTGGCCGGGCAGATCGAAGGCATGGGGCGCGTCACCTATCCCGACGGATCGGTCTACGAGGGTCAGTTCCGCGCCGATCTTGCGGATGGAACGGGAAAGATCACCTACCCCGACGGCTCGAACTACGAAGGACAGTGGGTTGCGGGTGTGATCGATGGCGACGGAATCGCGCGTTACGCCAACGGCACAGTCTATGAGGGCCAGTTCAAGAACGCCAAGAACCATGGGCGTGGCGTGATGACCTATCCGGATGGCTATCGTTACGAGGGCGACTGGGTGGACGGCCAGCGGCACGGCCAGGGCAAGGCGACCTATGCCGACGGATCGGTTTACACCGGCGCTTTCGTCAATGGGCAGCGCGAAGGCCAGGGTGAAATTGTCATGACCGGTGGGTTCAAATATGTCGGTGAATGGAAGGACGGCGAGATCGCGGGCAAGGGCATCGCGACCTATGCAAATGGCGACGTTTACGAGGGCGACTTCGTGAAGGGCAAACGTCAGGGACAGGGCACCATGCGCTATGCCAGCGGCCAGGAAGAAAGCGGCACCTGGGAGAATGGCGCGCTGAACAAGAACGGGGGCTGACCGACGGCCGTCCGAAATTCACCCTTTTCATTTACCATATTCAAGTTATACATCCCTGCCATGAATAGCCGCGCCCATATGTCTGCCCTGCCCGCCTTTTGCGGCACGGTCGCGCGCGGCCTACTGCTCCTAACGCGCCTCTGAGCGTGCCATTAGGCGCGCCCGCTCAGAGGATGCAGCCTGCGCGCCATTGGCCCTAGGAACAGTTACGAAAGATCTTGAAATGACCAGCACGACCGACAGCAACCGCGTTTGGATTTTCGACACCACCCTGCGGGATGGCGAACAGTCCCCCGGCGCGACGATGACCCACGCCGAAAAACTCGAGATTGCCGAGATGCTTGACGACATGGGCGTCGACATCATCGAAGCGGGCTTCCCCATCGCGTCCGAGGGCGACTTCCGCGCCGTGAGCGAAATCGCGAAGGCCTCGAAGAACTCGGTCATCTGCGGCCTTGCCCGCGCACAACTGCCCGATATCGACCGGTGCTGGGAGGCGGTGAAGAACGCGCGACAGCCGCGCATCCACACGTTCATAGGGACTTCCCCCCTGCACCGCGCCATTCCGAACCTGACGATGGACGAGATGGCCGAGCGCATCCATCAGACGGTGACGCACGCCCGCAATCTCTGCGACAACGTGCAGTGGTCGCCGATGGATGCGACGCGGACCGAGTGGGACTATCTGCGCCGCGTGGTCGAAATCGCAATCAAGGCGGGGGCGAGCACGATCAACATTCCCGACACGGTCGGCTATACCGCGCCGGTCGAAAGTGCGGACCTTATCCGCCGTCTGATCGCCGAAGTGCCGGGCGCCGACGAGGTGATCTTTGCCACGCACTGCCATAACGACCTTGGGATGGCGACCGCGAATTCGCTGGCGGCCGTCGCCGGCGGCGCGCGCCAGATCGAATGCACGATAAACGGTCTCGGCGAGCGCGCGGGCAATACGGCACTGGAAGAGGTGGTCATGGCGCTGAAGGTACGCCACGACATCATGCCCTGGACGACCAATGTCGACACCCGCAAGATCATGGCGATCTCGCGCCGGGTGGCCACGGTTTCGGGCTTTCCGGTTCAGTTCAACAAGGCGGTTGTGGGCAAGAACGCCTTTGCCCACGAGAGCGGAATCCATCAGGATGGCGTGCTGAAGAACGTCGAGACCTTCGAGATCATGCGGCCCGAGGACGTGGGCCTGTCATCCAACAGCCTGCCGCTTGGCAAGCACTCGGGCCGTGCGGCGCTGCGCGACAAGCTTAAGCAGCTTGGCTTCGAGGTGGGCGACAACCAGCTGAAAGATGTCTTTGTCCGGTTCAAGGAACTCGCCGACCGCAAGAAGGAGGTCTACGACGACGATGTCGTGGCGCTGATGCGGATTGGTGAGGAAGAGAGCGATAACCTCAAGATCGTCTCGATGCGGGTGCTGTGCGGCACCGACGGCCCGGCCGAGGCGACGGTCGAAATGGAGATCGACGGCGAGGACGTGACCGCCACCGCGCAGGGCGACGGCCCGGTGGACGCGAGCTTCAAGGCGATCCGCAAGCTGTGCCCGAACCAGGCGAACCTGCAATTGTATCAGGTGCATGCCGTGACCGAGGGCACCGACGCGCAGGCCACTGTTTCGGTACGACTGGAAGAGGACGGGCGCATCGTGACCGGCCAGTCGGCGAACACCGACACGGTCGTCGCCTCGGCGAAAGCCTATGTTCATGCGTTGAACCGGCTGATCGTGCGTCGCGCGAAGACCGCACCCGGGGCCGACGCGCGCGAGATCAGCTACAAGGACGTGAACTAGATCGGGCGACCCGCCCGGCAGGTTTCTGGACAGCGCCGGCCATTGCCGGCGCTGTTTTTCGTTCTGGCGATTTGAGATGTTTCAAGCTTGATATTTTATACTTGAAATATATTCGCCCCCCTGCCAGATTTCCCGGTGAGTCCTGACCAAGGGGAGGGTCAAAAATGAAGGTGGTGTGTCTGGGCGGAGGGCCGGGAGGCCTGTATTTCGCCATCAGCCTCAAGCTTCGGAACCCCGAACACCAGATCACGGTGATCGAGCGGAACAAGCCCGACGACACCTTTGGATGGGGCGTCGTGCTGTCGGATGAAACGCTGGCCAACCTGCGTGCCAACGATCCCGTCAGCGCTGATGCGATTCACGCGCATTTTGCCTATTGGGATGATATCTCGGTGATCCTGAAAGGGACCAACACCGTTTCCACCGGTCATGGGTTCTGCGGCATCGGGCGCAAGCAGATGCTTCTGCTGCTGCAGGAGCGGTGCCGGGAGCTTGGCATTACCCTGAAATACGAGACCGATGTGGCCGATGTCGATGCGCTGGTGACGGACTACGATCTCGTGGTGGCGGCGGACGGCATCAATTCCCGTGTGCGCACCCATTTCGCGGAGCATTTCAAGCCCGAGATCGACACCCGCGCCTGCAAGTTCGTATGGCTTGGCACCCATGCCAAGTTCGATAACGCATTTACCTTCATCTTCGAGAAGACCGAGCACGGCTGGATCTGGGCGCACGCTTACCAGTTCGACAAGGACACCGCGACCTTCATCGTGGAATGCGCCCAGGACACCTTCGACAAGTGGGGCTTTGCCCATATGTCGCAGGAGGAAAGCATCGCCACCTGCGAGAGAATTTTCGCGGCGCATTTGGGCGGTCACTCCCTGATGACCAACGCCAAGCACATCCGCGGGTCGGCCTGGATCAACTTCAACCGGGTGCTCTGCGAAAAGTGGTATTACAAGAACGTGGTGCTGCTGGGGGATTCCTCGGCCACCGCGCATTTTTCCATCGGCTCGGGCTCCAAACTTGCGCTTGAGTCGGCTATCGCTCTGGCGGATTTTGTCGAGACTCAGCCGACGTTGGAGGCGGCCTTCGAGCGGTATCAGGAGGACCGCCGCACCGATGTGCTGCGCCTCCAGTCCGCCGCGCGCAACTCGACCGAGTGGTTCGAGCAGGTGGAGCGGTATCTGGACCTTGATCCGGTGCAATTCACCTATTCGCTGCTCACGCGGTCGCAGCGGATCAGCCACGAGAACCTGCGGATGCGGGATCCGGATTGGCTGAAGAGCGCCGAAGAGTGGTTCCAGGCCCAGGCGGGCGCCAATGGAGTGCACCGCGCGCCGATGTTCGCACCGTTCCGGTTGCGCGACATGCGGCTGGCCAACCGGATCGTGGTTTCGCCGATGGCGCAATACAAAGCCGTAGACGGCTGCCCCACCGACTGGCATTTCGCCCATTACGCGGAACGCGCGAAGGGCGGCGCGGGATTGGTCTATGTCGAGATGACCTGCGTGTCGCCCGAGGGGCGGATCACGCCGGGCTGCCCCGGTCTGTATGCGCCGGAACATGAGGCGGCCTGGAAGCGCCTGACCGATTTCGTCCATTCCGAAACCCAGGCCAAGCTGTGCATGCAGATCGGCCACGCCGGGCGCAAGGCCTCGACTCAGGTCGGCTGGGAAGAGTCGGATGCGCCGCTGACGACGGGAAACTGGCCCATCATCGCCCCCTCTCCCCTGCCCTGGGCGCCCGAGAACCAGGTGCCGAAGGAGATGGACCGCGGTGACATGGACCTTGTCCGCGACCAGTTCGTCGCCGCGACCAAGATGGCTGACCGCGCCGGCTTTGACATGGTGGAACTGCATGCCGCGCACGGTTATCTGATCTCTTCGTTCATCTCGCCGCTGTCGAACCACCGAACAGACACGTATGGCGGCAGCCTCGAGAACAGGATGCGATATCCGCTGGAAATCTTCGCCGCGATGCGCGCCGCCTGGCCCGAGACCAAACCGATGTCGGTACGTATCTCGGCCAGCGACTGGGTCGAAGGTGGCGTCGATGCGGCGGAGGCGGTGGAGATCGCCGAGATGTTCCGCGCGGCCGGGGCGGACATTATCGATGTCTCGGCCGGGCAAACCTCAATCGAAGCGCAGCCGGTCTATGGCCGCATGTTCCAGACGCCGTTTTCAGACCGCATCCGCAACGAAACCGGGATGGCGACGATGGCGGTCGGGAATATCTACGAGCCGGATCACGCGAATTCCATTCTGATGGCGGGGCGCGCGGATCTGGTCTGTCTTGCGCGGCCGCACCTTGCAGACCCGTACTGGACGCTGCACGCCGCCGCCGCTTTGGGCGACACAGAGACCCCCTGGCCGTTGCCATATCTGCGCGGGCGTGACCAGATGCGCAGGCTCGCTGAACGGGGTGAGGGCATGGGAATCAAAGTGTGAGCGTTAAGGGAAAGGTCGTTCTTATCACCGGTGGCGGCACCGGTCTGGGCGCCGATCTGGCGCGAGGGTTCGCGCGCGAGGGTGCAAGGGTCTGGATCGCCGGACGCACCGCCGAGGCACTGGAGCGTGTGGCGGCGGATTATGCGGAGATTCATACCGTCCAGGCGGATGTGACCGACGAAACGTCCGTGGCGGCCATGTTCGATTTCATCGACACGCCGGACATCGTGATCGCCAATGCAGGCGCGTCGGCCAGCGCGCCCTTCCGGAAGACGACGCTCGCCGAGTGGCAGGCGATGCTGGATGTGAACCTGACCGGAACCTTCCTGACCTTCCGCACCGCGCTGCAGGCGATGGGCAGCGCGTCCTGGGGGCGGTTGATCGCCGTGGCCTCGACCGCAGGCCTCAAGGGCTATCCCTATGTGGCGCCCTACGCGGCGGCGAAACATGGCGTCATCGGCATGGTTCGCAGTCTGGCGCTGGAAACCGCGCGGAGCGGACTCACGGTCAATGCGCTTTGCCCCGGCTTTCTTAATACCGAAATGACCGAGCGCACTATTGCGAATATCACCGGCAAGACCGGGATGTCCGCGGACAAGGCGCGCGCTTCGCTGGAGGCCAACAGCCCGCAACGCCGCCTGATCCAGCCTGCAGAGGTGACTGCCGCTGCACTATGGCTTTGCCTCGCCGGCTCGGAAGGGGTGACAGGCCAGGCGATCTCGATCTCGGGTGGCGAGATATGAGCGATACGGTGCGCCCCCCGTCGAAGCAACGGCTGCGGCTGTGGCTGCGGATGCTGTCGGCCCATCGGGGGATCGAAGCGCATCTGCGCGAGCGCCTGCGCGAGACGCATGACAGCACCCTGCCCCGCTTTGACGTGCTGTCGGCCCTGGATCGCCACCGTGACGGGTTGCGGATGAGCGACCTGTCGGCGCGGCTGAAGGTCAGCAACGGCAATGTCACCGGCATCGTCGAACGGCTGGCAAGCGAAGGGCTGATCGAACGCTCCCAGGTCGATGGCGACCGCCGCGCCATGCTGGTGCGGCTTACTCCGGCCGGCATAGAGCGCTTTGCCGCGATGGCCGCCGATCACGAAACCTGGGTCAACGACTTGCTCGCCCCGTTCTCGGCGGGCGAACTGGATACGCTCATCACGCTACTCGACCGCATAGGAGACCACCCCGCATGACCGATATGGCTGGCTTTGCCCCGAAACATTTCCAGTGGCAGGCGGCCGATGGCGTAGCCACGATCCGCCTGAACCGGCCGGACCGCAAGAACCCGTTGACCTTCGACAGCTATGCCGAACTGCGCGATACGTTCCGGGCGCTGCCCTATGCCAGCGACATTCACGCCGTTGTCTTCGCCTCGAACGGCGGGAACTTCTGCTCGGGCGGGGATGTGCATGACATCATCGGCCCGCTGGTGGCGATGGAGATGAAGGATCTGCTGGCCTTCACACGCATGACCGGCGATCTGGTCAAGGCGATGCTGCACTGCACCAAACCGGTGATCGCGGCCGTCGATGGCATCGCGGCCGGAGCTGGGGCGATCATCACCATGGCCTCGGACCTTCGGCTTGCCACGCCCGAGGCGAAATGCGCCTTCCTGTTCAACCGTGTGGGCCTTGCCGGCGCCGACATGGGCGCTTGCGCGATGCTGCCCCGTATCATCGGTCAGGGGCGCGCGGCCGAACTCCTCTATACCGGGCGCGCGATGGGTGCAGAGGAAGGGCTCGCCTGGGGCTACTGGAACGCCCTGCATCCGGCGGAGTCGCTGGAGGCCGAGGCGATGAAGCTGGCCGGCCGTATCGCCGCCGGTCCGACCTTTGCCAATGGGATCACCAAGACCCAGCTGAACCAGGAATGGAACATGTCGCTGGATCAGGCGATCGAGTCCGAGGCGCAGGCGCAGGCGATCTGCATGCAGACCAAGGATTTCGAGCGCGCCTACCACGCCTTCGTCGCGAAGGAAAAGCCGGTGTTCGCCGGGGACTGACCCCTGCCGGCGCGCCGGCGGCGCGGTGGCCTTGGAGTATTTGGAAAGAGAAGAAGCAGAGGGAATTGCTGGGATGGCGGACCGGAGCTTTCTGGAGTGGCCCTTCTTCGAGGATCGTCACCGCGCATTGGCAGCGGCGCTCGAGGAGTGGTGCAAGGCCAACCTGCCCGTCGATCACGGCGACGTCGATGCCGCCTGCCGGGGGCTGGTGCACGACTTGGGGGCAGCCGGCTTTCTCAAGCACTCGGGTGGCGAGACGCTGGACGTCCGCTCGCTCTGCCTGATCCGCGAGACACTGGCGCGCCATGACGGGCTGGCCGATTTCGCCTTTGCCATGCAGGGGCTCGGGATGGGGGCGGTGTCGCTGTTTGGAACGGATGAGCAGCGAACATGGCTGGAAAGGACGCGTTCAGGCGCGGCGATTTCGGCCTTTGCGCTGAGCGAGCCGGCCAGCGGGTCGGACGTGGCGAATATGACCACGACCGCAGAGAAAGACGGCAACGACTTTGTGATAAACGGCGAAAAAACCTGGATTTCCAACGGGGGAATCGCCGATCTTTATGTGCTGTTCGCGCGCACCGGGGAAGCGCCGGGGGCGAAGGGGATCTCGGCCTTTCTGGTGCCGGCCGACACACCCGGGCTGGAGATCGCCGAACGCATCGAGGTGATCGCTCCGCATCCGCTGGCACGCCTCACGTTCACCGACATGCGCCTTCCCGGGTCGGCGCTGATCGGGCCGGCGGGCGGCGGCTTTCGCGTCGCGATGTCTGTGCTGGACGTTTTCCGCTCGACCGTCGGCGCGGCAGCGCTTGGCTTTGCGCGGCGCGCGCTCGAGGAGAGCCTTGCAAGGGTTCAGAATCGAGAGCTTTTTGGTGCGCCCCTGTTCGATCTTCAGATGGTGCAGGGCCATATCGCGGACATGGCTCTGGGAGTCGATGCCTCGGCCCTGCTGGTCTATCGCGCGGCCTGGACCAAGGACATGGGCGCGGCGCGGGTGACGCGCGAGGCAGCGATGGCGAAGCTCCATGCGACCGAGACGGCGCAACAGATCATAGACGCGGCAGTGCAACTGCATGGCGGTGACGGCGTGCGCAGGGGCAGCGTGGTGGAAAGCCTTTACCGGGAGATCCGCGCCCTGAGAATCTACGAAGGCGCAAGCGACGTGCAGAAGGTGGTGATCGCCCGAACTGCGATGGGAAGCTGACACAGGCCGTCCCACCGGGGGCCTGCGGCAGATAGGAAAAAAGACCAATCCCGAGACAACGGGAGACTGAAATCCAACAAGAGGAAGTGTCATGAAAGATCTCGAGAAAGGCATCACCGAAAACGGCTCTGGCTATGACGGGGTCGTGTGGAACATCCTTGGTCAGACCTATTATCCGAAGGCCGTCTGCGAGACGACTTTCGCCTTCGAGACCAATTCCGAGCCGGGACAGTTCGTGCCCGTGCACATCCACCCGACACAGGACGAATTCATCCTGGTGCAAGAGGGGGAACTGGACCTGAAGCTGGACGGCGTCTGGACCAAGGCGCGTGCAGGCGATCTGGTGCGGATGCCGCGCGGCATTCCCCACGGCTATTTCAACAAGTCCGACAAGCCGTGCCGCGCGCTCTTCTGGGTCTCGCCCATGGGGCAGCTGCGCGATCTCTTCGCGGCGCTGCACGACCAGACCGACATCGGACGGATCGTTGAACTGTCGGCGCAACACGAAGTCGACTTCCTGCCTGAAGAGGCGAATGCATGACACCCCTGGGGCCTTCGGGTCACACCGACACCTTCACGCGCGACAACCTGCCGCCCGCGTCCGACTGGCCGGAGATCACGCCTGGCGCACATTCCTATCCCGACTGGATCAACGTCGGGGTCGAACTGACTGACCGGATGGTCGAACAGGGCTTTGGCGACCACACCGCGCTGATCGGAAACGGGCGGCGGCGCAGCTACAAGGAGTTGGCTGACTGGACCAACCGGCTGGCGCGCGCGCTGGTGGAGAACTACGGCGTGAAGCCCGGCAACCGGGTGCTGATCCGCAGCGCCAACAACCCGGCAATGGTGGCCTGCTGGCTTGCCGCGACAAAGGCGGGGGCGGTGGTGGTGAACACGATGCCGATGTTGAGGGCCGGGGAACTGGCCAAGATCGTCGACAAGGCGGGTATCACGCACGCGCTCTGCGATACTCGGCTCATGGAGGATATGGTCACATGTGCCAAGGATTCCAGCACCTTGAAGACCGTTGTTGGTTTTGACGGCACTGCGAACCATGATGCGGAACTGGACCGCGCCGCGCTGGACAAGCCGGTGCGGTTCGAGGCCGTGAAGACGGGGCGCGACGACGTGGCGCTGCTGGGGTTCACCAGCGGCACCACGGGCGAGCCCAAGGCGACGATGCACTTTCACCGCGACATCCTGATCATCGCGGACGGCTATGCGAAGGAGGTGCTGAACGTCACGCCGGAGGACATCTTCGTCGGCTCGCCCCCTCTGGCCTTCACTTTCGGCCTGGGCGGGCTGGCGGTCTTCCCGCTGCGCTTTGGTGCTTGCGCGGTGCTGCTGGAAAGCGCCTCACCGCCGAACATGATCGAGATCATCCAGAAATATCGGGCGACCGTGTGCTTTACCGCGCCGACCGCCTATCGGGTGATGCTGGCCGCGATGGACCAGGGAGCGGATCTGTCCTCGCTCCGTGCGGCAGTTTCGGCGGGCGAAACGCTGCCGGCGCCGGTCTATGACGACTGGATGGCCAAGACAGGCAAGCCGATGCTGGACGGCATCGGTTCGACCGAGATGCTGCATATCTTCATCACCAACCGCTTCGACGACCATCGCCCCGCCTGCACGGGCAGGCCGGTAAAAGGATATCGCGCGAAGATCGTCGGCGAGGACGGGCAAGAGCTGCCCCGTGGCGAGGTGGGGAGGCTGGCTGTCCAAGGGCCGACCGGCTGCCGTTATTTGAACGACCGTCGGCAGGCCGACTATGTGCAGAATGGCTGGAACCTGACCGGCGACAGCTTTGTCATGGATGCCGACGGCTATCTGCATTTCGCGGCGCGGTCCGACGACATGATCATCTCGGCCGGCTACAATATCGCCGGTCCGGAGGTCGAGGCCGCCTTGCTGGCCCATCCGGATGTGGCGGAATGCGCCGTGATCGGGGTGCCAGACGAGGATCGGGGGCAGATCGTGCAGGCGCATGTCGTGCTGAAACCGGGTGTCACAGGCGATATCAAGGCCTTGCAGGACTTTGTGAAGGCGCGCATTGCCCCTTACAAGTATCCCCGTTCGGTGAAATTCGTCGATTCGCTGCCGAAGACGCAGACGGGGAAGATTCAGCGGTTTCGGCTGAAGCAGAACTGAGGGCGTCGCGCTCGGTTTCCCATGACTTCCGGCGTCGCGGCTCGGCCCAGGGTCCGAGCCGCAGGGCCATCAGTGTTGCGGAATCATACCATGACATGTGGGGCCTCCTTCGCTTTCCAGGCGACTGGACAGCACCGATCCTGACAGTGGGGTGTCAGGAGGGGATGTTAGGGTGACGGCAACCCGAGGAGATCATGATGCGGAAGTCGTCGCGCCTGTTCGAAATCATCCAAGTCCTGCGCTCTGCCGCGCGACCGCTGACCGCGCGCGCCCTGGCCGAGCGCCTGGAAGTGTCTGAGCGCACCATATATCGTGATATCGCGGCGCTGCAGGGCATGCGGACCCCGATCGAAGGAGAGGCTGGTGTCGGGTATGTCATGCGGCGCGGCTATGACCTGCCGCCTCTGAATTTCGACCCGGAAGAAATCGAGGCGCTGAGGGTCGGACTGGCGATGCTGGCACGGACCGGGGATGGGGCGCTTCAGAAAGCGGCGGAGCGGATTCGCGCGAAGATCGAGGCGCTCAGCCCCGAGGCGGACTGGCTGCAGGTCGCGCCCTGGGGTGCGCCACTGGACGATCCGGCGCTTGGCTGTGTGTCCAAGTCAGTGCTGCGCGACGCGGTACGGCAGGCACGCAAGCTGCGCTTGACCTACCGCGATGCCGATGAGGAGGAGTCTGTGCGCGTTGTTCGTCCGGTGGCGGTGATCTACCATCTCGAATGCGTCATGCTTGCGGCCTGGTGCGAGCTTCGCCACGATTTCAGGCACTTCCGGGTCGATCGTCTGTGGGGCTGCGATCTGCTGGAGGAGTTCTTTCCCGAGCAGCAGAGGACTTTGCGCCAGCTTTGGACGGAACAGCATGGCTATGCCGCAGGACCACAGGTTATCGGCTGATGCGCGGGGGCGTTCTCCGAGGGTCAGGGAATGACCACGCCCGCGCGATTGAAGCGGACCTTGTCGGTGGTCAGGTCGTCGTAAGTGACCATCACCTCTATCAGCTGAACCGTGCGCAGGGGGAATTCCCGGTAGGGGTTGCCGTCTCCTTCGAGAATTGCCGCAGCCTGTGGTTTGTCGAGATGGCACTGCGGCAGAGGCCAGGGCTCGGCCGGTGCGCCATTCAGGCCCACCCGCAGTTCAAGCAATCCGCAGCGCCAGGACCAGAGGTGCGTGACATAAAGCAGGTCCTTTCCGCCATATTCGCGGACTGCGATCCAGTTCGATTTGGTGGCGTTCAGGATCGGCCGCACCTCGAGTGCGGTGAGAAAGCGCCCGGTCGGCACCTGAGGCTCGGCCACGAGTCCCGGCGTGACGGTTTGCGCCTTTGGCGCGAGAAAGGCCAATTGGGCTGAAGTTTGCTCCTGCGGATTCGGCGTCGGCTGAGGCACCGGTTGGGGGGCAGGTTGAGGCGCGAAGATCACCGGCGCGGCCGTCTGTGGCGCGGGTTGCGGGGCGGTGGCCACCGGCGCAGGTTGCGCAGGGGCGGTGGAAGCCGCGGGCGGGAAGACGGGCAGGTTCAGCGCCGAGGTCTGTTGCGGTGGCGTCGGCTCGGCTGCCTCGGGTGGCGTCTCTTCCTCAGCCATCTGGGCGGCGTCCGGCGCGGTCGCCGTTGGTGTTTCCAAGGCGGTGATTGACGGGGTCTCGGCCGGCATCGATAGAGCCGCATCCATCTCGGCTGCCTGATGCACCGATGTCGCCAGCATCAACAGGAAAATCTCGAGCATAAAAATCTCCTCCACCAGTTCCCGCAGTCCGGGCGAAATCGGGACCTGCGCAATTGCAGGGTTTTGGGCCAAGGCCAACGCCTCTATACTGCCCGCAAAAAGCAGCCGTCGCAGCAGAAATCGGCGACCGGGAGCAGTATGTCAAACAATCCGGGCGCGCGCCAATCGTTCAATGTGATGATCGTCGGCCAAGCCGGGCGTCTGCAATACGAATGTCTTTTGTTCGCTGCATCTTTGCGGAAGTTTGCGCCCGATTTCCCCGGACGTTTGTTCGTGGCCGTGCCGCAACCCGGAGCAAACTGGGGATATGACCCCTCGATCCGCAACTTGGACCTGCTGGCCGCGCTAGATGCACTTGGCGCCGAGATCCTGCCATTTCAGAACCGGGTGTTTGGCGGCAGCTATCCGCACGGCAACAAGATCGAAGCGTTGCTGGCGATGCCCAAGGGCGAGCCTTTCGTGTTTTTCGACAGCGATACGTTGATCACCGGCGACCTGGGGGGCGTGCCCTTCGACTTTGCTCGGCCCTCTGCCTCGGGCCGGGTGGAGGGAACCTGGCCGGTGCCGACACTCTATGGACCCGGTATCGCACAGATCTGGCGTTCGCTGTACGATCTTTTCGGACTGGACTTCGACTCGAGCCTCGATCTGTCTCAACCCGCAAACCATTGGCGGCGCTATCTCTATTTCAACGCAGGGTGGTTCTATGGTCCCTGCCCGCGTGTGTTTGGCGCCGCGTTTCTGGACTATGCCCAGACCATCCGCGACACGCCACCCGTCGAACTGACCGGGCAGAGTTTTGCCCCCTGGCTGGACCAGATCACGCTTCCGCTGGTGATTCACGCGCTTGGCGGGGCGCGCGACGTGCTGCCGCGGGGTTTGCTTGATGGCGCAATCAGCTGCCATTACCGCCATTTTCCCCTGCTCTACGCCCGCGAGAGCGACTATGTGGTCGCGGCGCTGGAAGAGGTTGCCGCACCAAACAAGATCAAGAAAATCCTGAAGAATTACGAGGCGATCAAGCGCACAGTCTATCAACGAAAGGGGCACAGGGTGCGGGCCATGTTCGACCGCGACAACCTGCCAACACAAGAAAAGGCGATCCGCAATCGCATCAAGGAAGCGGGGCTTTGGATCCGGTGACGCCGGACTTCCGTTCTTGAACGGAGAAGGCCGCTCTCGGAGAGCGGCCTTCGGAGCGACAGTCGGTATTACATGACTTAGGCGCGTTGCAGCAACGTGTAGGTTGAAATCACCTCGCCCGACACTTGGGCGCGCTGAATTTTACCATTCTCGTCGCGTTTGCTCTTTGCGCCTGCGACGCCCTTGATGAGGCGGCCCATCTGCTGGTTGATTGGCGCCTTGGCGCGGGCGAGGGCACGCTGATCGGCCGTGCCGGCATCCACGGCGTCATCGTAGTGCGCCTGGAATATGGCGTCGGTCGCGGCGCGCTTCATCACGGACAGGATGAAGTGCTCGTCAAAGCCTCCCGCCGCGTCAATTTCGCGAGCGAGCTCGACGACACGGTCCAGCACCGCGCGCTTGGCGGCAAGGCGCTTGGCGAGAGGATCTCCGGCGGGGGCCTGTTCGATCACAAAAGTCTCGGCCAGCTTCTGGAGGAAGGGAGCCAGGTCCATCCCGGCGATCTTGGCGGCCTGGGTCATGACCTTGCGCACTTCGGTTTCCAGCAGGAAGGTGACCGTATTCGTTTCGGCCTGCCGCTTGCGCTTGGCAAGACGCTTTTCCGCGAGGGTTGGCTGTGCGGCGCCCGCTTCACCCTTCGGACCCCTGCGCGCCTTTCCAGCCGCCGCACGCTTGCCGGCGCGTTTCTTTTTCTTCTCAAGAGTTTGAATATCGTCGTTCATGGCAGTCTCCTGGCCTCAACATAGATTACAGGTATGTTGTATCATGCATTCCGTCAACATACATATAATCTATGTTCACCGGTGCAGCGTCCGTCCGCTCAAAGTGTTCTGGTTCGTGGGGTGTTTCCCGGACGCCCGTTCTTTTTGCCGCGTATCCTGAAAATTGCGCTGCACTCGATGTGTTAAATGCATTAACCCTGTCCGCGACATCCGAACTGGGAGAGAGAGCTATGTCCGACGGACCCACCTACGGTTTCGATACCCTGCAAATTCATGCCGGCGCCCGCCCCGACCCGGCCACCGGCGCGCGACAGACGCCGATTTACCAGACCACAGCCTATGTGTTCCGAGACGCCGATCATGCCGCCGCGCTGTTCAACCTGCAGGAGGTCGGCTACATCTATTCGCGTCTGACCAACCCGACGGTCAGCGTGCTTCAGGAGCGTATCGCGACGCTGGAAGGCGGCGTCGGCGCGGTGTGCTGTTCCTCGGGGCACGCGGCACAGATCATGGCGCTGTTCCCGCTGATGGCACCGGGCAAGAATGTCGTGGTCTCGACCCGTCTCTATGGCGGCACGGTGACCCAGATGAGCCAGACCATAAAGCGGTTCGGATGGTCGGCGAAGTTCGTCGATACCGACGACCTCGATGCAGTTGCCGCCGCTATCGACGCGGATACCCGCGCGGTGTTCTGCGAGACAATCGCCAATCCCGGCGGCTATATCACTGACATCCGGGCGCTTGCCGACATCGCCGACAAGGCGGGCGTTCCGCTGATCGTCGACAATACGACGGCAACGCCCTATCTCTGTCGCCCGATCGAACTTGGCGCGACGCTGGTGGTGCATTCGACGACCAAGTATCTGACCGGCAACGGCACGGTCACCGGGGGATGTGTTGTCGATTCAGGCAAGTTCGACTGGTCGGCCTCGGACAAGTTTCCCTCGCTCAGCCAGCCCGAGCCCGCGTATCACGGGCTTAAGTTCCACGAGACCTTCGGGCCGCTGGCCTACATGTTCCATGGCATTGCGGTCGGTCTGCGTGACCTGGGGATGACGATGAACCCGCAGGCTGCGCATTACACGCTGATGGGCATCGAAACACTGAGCCTGCGGATGCAGCGTCACGTCGAGAACGCCGAGAAGATCGCCGCCTGGCTCGAAAAGGATCCGCGCATCGATTACGTGACTTATGCCGGTCTGAAGTCCTCGCCCTATTACGACCGGATCGCCAAGATCTGTCCGAAAGGTGCCGGGGCGCTTTTCACCTTTGCGGTCAAGGGTGGATATGACGCCTGCGTCAAGCTGGTGAATGCACTGGAAATCTTCAGCCACGTCGCGAACCTGGGCGACACCCGGTCGCTGATCATCCACTCTGCCTCGACCACGCACCGCCAATTGACTCCGGCCCAGCAGGAAGCTGCCGGCGCCGGACCCAATCTGGTGCGTGTCTCGATCGGGATCGAGGACGCGAACGACCTGATCGCCGATCTCGATCAGGCCCTGAGCAAGGCGACCGCCTGAAGTCGGCTCACTCGATGGCGAAGGTCATCGAGACCGTCACCGACACGCTGACCTCTCCCGCGGCGATGGGAATGCCCTCGTCGCGGGCCATCGACATCTTCATCGGACCGGGGATGCCGCCGCCGATCTCGTTGATCTGCTGAACCGGGCCAAGCGTAACGCCGGCTGCCTCGGCCAATGCCTTGGCTCGGGCCATCCCGTCAGCGACGGCACGCTTGCGGGCCTCTTCCTCTTGCGGTGCGGGGTTCTGAAGAGAGAATTGCAGCCCGCTGAAGGTGTTGGCGCCGTCGCCGATGGCGGTATCCATGATCGCGCCCAGCCGCTCCAGATCGCGGACCCTCACCTGGACCGTGTTCGACGCGGAGAACCCGCTGATGGACGGCACGCCGCCCTGGCTGCCCGGATCGCTCCAGATCGGGTTCAGCGACACATTCTCGGTCTGCACGTCCTTTTCAGCGACGCCCATGGAGGTCAGGCGTTCCAGCACGGCCGCGACCGCAGCAGAGGTTTCACCCATGGCCGCCATCGCGGCCTTGGCTTCGTGCGTGACGCCCAATGAGATCACCGCCATGTCGGGCGTGGTATCGACGCGGCCTTCGCCGGTCACTACGATCTGCCGGGACGGCGCCGTTTCGGCCCCTGCGGGGGTTAGAAGCGCGCAGATCAGCGCGGCTGCGGACAACACCTTGCCGTTCACATCCATTCTCCTTTAATATTCCACGGATTTCGTCATACGTAGGGGTTGCCGGCCATACCCCGCAAGGGCGCCTTTTGGTGTGGTCCTGTTCCTCGGCAAGGACCTGCCATATGGTGCAATTGCCGGGCTGCCGGCGACGCCCCTGCCCTGCTAGGGGAAACGCGTGACTTTGACTGGGATTCGCCGCTGATGAAACCCGCCTTTGCCCTATCGCTGTCGTTTGATGGCATTGCCCTGCTGCATCGTGCGGCAGGCGGCTGGCGATTTGTCGGCGAAGTTTCGCTCGAATCGGACGACCTTGCCCGCGACCTCGCCAAGCTGCGCGAGAAGGCGCTTCGGCTGGTGCCCGGTGAGATGCGCTGCAAGGTGATCATCCCCAACGATCAGGTCAGGTATCTGAGCGTGGCGACGGGTTCGTTCACCGGCGAGGCGCGCGACAGGATCGTTGCGACGACGCTCGATGGGGCAACCCCCTACGCCCTGGCGGATCTTGCCTTCGACACATCTCCGGACGGTGAGATGACGCATATCGCGGCGGTCGCGCGGGAAACGCTGAACGAAGCGGAAGCCTTCGCCGAGGAGCATGGGTTTGGCCCGGTCAGCTTTGTTGCGATCCCTGGCGAGAATGACTTTCTTGGCGAACCCTTCTTCGGGCGGGCCAGTGGCCTCAGCCGGAAGGAACGGGTCGAACCCGATGGCGTGGCAGTTGTCGTGATCGGCCCAGCCCTGGTTCCTCCAGAGACGGCTGCGCCCGCAGGTGAAGCACCCAGTTTTTCCAGCCGCCGGGCCCGGCATCCGGCGCCCTCCTACGACATCGATCCGGACGCCGAGGCGCCTATGCCGAGGATCAACTTCTCGGCCCCTTCCGAGGACGCGCCAGTTCAGGATTCGCAGGGCGAGACCATTTCGGACACTGCTGAGGATGAACCGGAAGCTGTTGAAGACGCAGCGCCCGTCGAATCCGCCCCGCCCCGTCCTGCGCAGACGGATGGCTCGGTCGCCTCGGACAGTCCGCCGCTGACCACATTCGTGGACCTGCCTGGCGGAGCCGCGACCGATGTCACCGCCCCGGTTCTCGCCATTCCGGACGAGCCCGAGGAGATGCCGGCCGAAGGCTTCGCCGCGTTCCTGTCGCGCCGCAGCCGCCCGGCGCGCAGCGAGGCTCCGAAACCGAAGCGGCCTGCCGAGCCCGCCCCGGCACTTGCTGCCCCACGCAAGCTCGAGATTCCGCTGCCGCAGCGCCAGGTACCCAAGGACGAAGCCGGGCGGATGACCGTCTTTGGCGCACGCAACAACGATCCGATTTCGGGACAGGGCCGGCGCCTTGGTCTGATCCTGACCGGCGGGCTTCTGGTTGTGCTGATGGTCGTCGCGCTCTGGGCGAGCCTCTTCCTTGACGACGGTCTGGCGGGACTGTTCCGCTCGGGCGAGACGCGCACCGAGATTGCCGTGCGGCCGGCGGCCGTGCCTGCGCCGTCAGTGCAGACAGAGGACCCGGTGATGGCGGCCGCGCCGGCCGAGACCGCGCGCATGAGCGCGTCCGAACCTGCCCCTGCCGGGCAGGAGCCCCAGGGGCCTGCGCTCTCGGCGACCGATGCCGCGGTGCTGGACGCGCTGCGCGACAGCAGCCAGCCCGAGAGCAGCCAGCCCGAGGCAGCTGAGGTACCGGACCAGCCGCCGGATCCGGAGATGGTGCCGGCGACCGAAGAGGCAGCGGATGTCGAAACCGCCATGCTGTCCGAGCCTGTGCCGCCGGCTGACGAGGAGGCGCTGGCCGACGGGCAGCCGGTCGAAGAAACGGATCCTTCCGCCGCGCCTGAGGAAGAAGCGGCAGAGGTGCCGCCCGCGACGCCGATGACCGACGCGGCGCGGTACGCGGCGACCGGTATTTGGCCTGTCGCCCCGAATGTGCCCGAGACACCGTCGATCATCGGGATCGACGACCTCTACATCGCGTCCATCGACCGGACCGATCTGTCGCAGGATGCGATCGCGCTGATGCCGCTCGATACGCTGGATACCGACCGGGTGCCCGGCGGGCAGCAATCGCCGGCGGCGGCGGGAACGGAGTTCACGCTGAATTCCGCCGGGCTGGTGGAGCCGAGCCGCGATGGCGCGCTGAATCCGGATGGAGTTCTGATCATTCAGGGGCCACCGCCGCGTCGGCCGCCGAACCCGCCGGTGCGGGCAGAGCTGGCGCCGCAGGAGCAGAAGGCCGAGCAGTCGCGGCTGGCGAGCGTGCGACCGAGGCTGCGGCCGGCTGACCTGCCAGAACGGGTGGAGCGCTCGTCGCTGGGGGGGCTGACGCGGGCCGAGCTGGCGACGGTTCGACCCAAGTTGAGGCCCGCCTCTCTGGTGGTGCCCGAGAGCGCGCCGGCAGCCGTTGAAACCCCGGAGGAGTCGGCGGTTCCGGCTTCGGCGAGCGCCTCGGCGCTGGCGGTCTCGACCTCTCCGCGGCCCGATGCGCGGCCGGCCGGGTTCGCGAGCCTGGTGGCGCGGGCCAAGCCTGCGCCTTCGGTACAGGACCCGGGCGATGACGGGGAGCCGGAAACGGTGGCAGCGACGGTGGCGCCGCGGATTCCGACTTCGGCCTCGGTGGCGCGGCAGGCGACGCTGAAGAACGCGATCAACCTGCGGCAGCTGAACCTGATCGGGGTCTATGGCACCCCGTCGAACCGCCGGGCGCTGATCCGGCTGCCGAGTGGGCGCTACAAGAAGGTTCAGGTGGGCGACACTGTGGATGGTGGCCGGGTCGTGGCCATCGGTGACGGCGAGCTGCGCTATCAGAAGGGCGGCCGCAACATGACCCTGAAAGTGCCCTCTGGCTGAGCGTCCCAGCTAGGACGGGGGGTCAATACGTTGATTTCAAAAGATCATTTAAGAGTGACCTTTTCGGGACGTGATTTGTCCCCGGTTTTGTCGGTCGGGTTTCCCCCCACCCGGAGGTGAGAGGGAAGCTGTGTGAAAGCGGCGTCAGAACAGAAAATGGTCCGCGTCGCGAAGCTCATTGACGAGGGTATTCTCGACCAGAATCTCGGTTCCCTCGAACGTGATCAGCACATCAGTACCCTTGCGGGTGAAGGTCAGGTCATCAAGCGATGCGGCACCCCGACCGATTTCGATCTTGTCCAAACCGATCTGGAAATCGGTCACGATGTCCTGCCCGCTGTTGCGGGCAAAGAAGAAGACGTCGCGGCCGGCCCCTCCGGTCAGGATGTCATTGCCCGCGCCGCCCAAAAGCCGGTCACTGCCGCCATCGCCCAACAGCACATCGGCATGCCGCCCTCCCAAGAGGAGGTCGTCGCCGCCGCCGCCGCGCAGGCGGTCGTTGCCGAATCCGCCGTCCAACTGGTCTTTTCCACCGCCGCCGAACAGCAGGTCCCAGGCCCCCTGACCGAACAGCCTGTCATCCCCAGCCTGGCCGAACAGCCGGTCGTCGCCGGTGCCGCCCTTGATCGTGTCGTTCCCACTAGCCCCGTAGATCAGGTCGCTCGGAACCTCGGCGATTGAGTCGCCCCGAAGAGTGTCGCTGTATGATGTCCCATGGCGCAACGCGATGCTGGCGTCGGTGAATTCGATGATCTCGACGCTTCGGACGGTGTCGCGGCCCTCGCTGCTGGTGATGAGCGTGGTGTATCCGGATTGCCAGGTAAAGCTGGCCGAGGCGAATGCCGCATCGAGGTGAAGCGTGTCGATGCCGTAGCCGCCATCCACAGTGTCATGGCCCGTTCCGAGATTGAGCCAGTCGTCGCCGCCAAACATGGAGTAGCTGTCACCGATGTTCCAGAAAGATGTCAGGGTATCGTCGGTCGCGAGCATTTCGCGTTCCAGTTCGGCCGGATACATGTATGAGACGTCTTCGACATCCAGGTTCAGGCCGGTGACCGTTATTACCGTGTATCCGGCGTGGGTGACGGTCATCCCCGTAAGGGTTCCTCCAATCATCCCGTAAGGGTCATAGGTATAGGCCCCATGCAGGGCGACGTAGAACCCGCCGATATAGCCCGCGACCAAAGTTGCGGAGGATGTGGTCAACCGCCCGTCCTCGTAGACAAGATCGTAGAGATCTTTGTATCCGAAGGCGTTCAACCCGTTGTAATAGTTAATCTCGGCCATAATTCCCTCCCGAAAGTCGTCGAACCTCCGGAAAGCTGGCTGTCTTCAGCAAGTCACGGAATTCTCACCCGGGATCCTTAAAGGCGGATCCGGTGACCATGGCAAGACACAACTCGTTTCGCGCCGAGATTTGCAAGGGAGGGCCGAAAAAACGCGGCCCGAAGGCCGCGGTTTTCCATTCCGGATTCTGAATTGATTATTCTGCGGAAATCTCGCCGTTGGCGATCTGTTCGGCCTCGATGGATTCGAAGAGCGCCTTAAAGTTGCCTTCGCCAAATCCGTCGTCGCCCTTGCGCTGGATGAATTCGAAGAAGATCGGGCCGATCACGGTTTTCGAGAAGATCTGGAGGAGGATCTTCGTCTCGCCCCCGTCGACGACGCCTTCGCCGTCGATCAGGATGCCGTGTTTCTTCATGCGATCAAGGGGTTCTTCATGTCCGCTTACCCGATCTTTCGACAGCTCGTAATAGGTGTCGGGCGGTCCGGGCATGAACTGGATGCCCTTTTCCGAGATCGCATCGGTCGCGCTGTAGATGTCGTCTGTACCGACGGCGATATGCTGGATACCCTCGCCCTTGTATTTCTTGAGATACGAAACGATCTGCCCGGTTTCACCACGATCCTCGTTGATAGGGATGCGGATGCGGCCGCAGGGCGAAGTCAGGGCGCGAGAGAAGAGGCCGGTGAATTTGCCTTCGATGTCGAAGAAGCGGATCTCGCGGAAATTGAAGAGGTTGCCGTAGAAGGAGAACCACTTGTCCATATTGCCCTTGAAGACATTGTGGGTCAGGTGGTCGAGGTAGAAGAAACCGACGCCCCGCGGTTTCGACTGGGCCAGCCACTCGAATTCCGTGTTGTAGGGCGAGGTTTCGTAATACTGGTCGATGAAATAGATCAGCGAGCCGCCGATGCCCTTGATCGCGGGCACGTCCATCGTCTTGCCGGGACCGTCGAAAGGCTCGGCCCCCTTGCTGATGGCGTGATCGTAGGCGTGCTGCGCGTTCACGACGCGCCAGCCCATCGAGGGGGCGCAGGGGCCGTGTTCGTCGACGAATTTGGCGGCATAGCTGTCGGGATCGGCGTTCAGGATGTAGGTGATGTCGCCCTGCTGCCAGAGTTCCACGTCCTTCGACCTGTGCCGCGCGGTCAGGGTATAGCCCATCTTCGCGAAGAGCTCGCGCAGCTGCTGCGGTTCGGGGTGGGCAAATTCGACGAATTCAAAGCCGTCGGTACCGGCAGGGTTTTCCGGCGAAATGGTGGATTTCGGGGCGTTGTGCGGGAAAGGTCCCATGGCCGGCGTCTCCTGTGTTTGGATCTGATCGCAGATTCATCATAGCCCCGATCCCATGCAGGTTTTGCGCGAAGTTTTGCCTGTTTGGCTTTCTCGATGCGGGAAACATGCGCTAGGTTAAGGAAAAACAGGGAAAGGCCGCACATGCTGGATGCCACCGATACCCGACTGCTGGCCGCGCTGCAGGCCAATGCGCATCTGACGGCGCAGGAGCTGGGAGAGATGCTGAACCTGTCGCCCAGCCAGGCGGGCCGTCGGCGGCAGCGGCTGGAGGCCGAGGGCTTCATCACCGGATACGCGGCGCGGCTGGATCCCGAGCGGCTGGGACTGAGCGTGCAGGGGTTCGTGCAGGTGCAGCTGGCCACGCATGGTCCGGAACAGTCGAAGGCCTTTGCCCGGCTGGTGCGGTCGCGGGCCGAAATCACAAGCGCGTGGACGATGACGGGCGAGGCGGACTATCTGCTGCGCGTCTATTGCGCTAACCTCGGCGCTCTGAACACATTGATCCACGAGGTCCTGCTGTCCCATCCCTCGGTCGCCCGCGTGCAGAGCCAGATCGTGATGGACCAGCTGAAACAGGACGCCCCGCTACCAACCTGACCTGCCCGAAGGACGCTGCGACCGATGGAAAGTTTTCTCTACCAGGCCTGCATCTATCTGGCCGCGGCTGTGATCGCCGTTCCGATCGCGTCGCGGCTGGGGCTGGGCAGCGTGCTGGGCTATCTCGCCGCGGGGGTGATCATCGGGCCGGTGTTCCATCTGGTGGGCGACGAGACGGCCGAGCTGCAGCATTTCGCGGAATTCGGCGTGGTGATGATGCTGTTCCTGATCGGGCTGGAACTGGAGCCGCGCACCCTTTGGGCGATGCGGCATCGTCTGCTGGGTCTGGGCGGGCTGCAGGTGGTGGTCTCGACCCTGGTGCTGATGGGGGCGGCGATGGCCGTGGGTCAGGTCTGGAACGTGGCGCTGGCGGTGGGGCTGACGCTGTCGCTGTCCTCGACCGCGATCGTGCTGCAGACGCTGAGCGAGAAGGGTCTGGCCCAGACCGGCGGCGGCCGCGCGGCCTTTTCGGTGCTGCTGACGCAGGACATCGCGGTGATCCCGATCCTGGCCTTCCTGCCCCTGCTCGCGGTGCCGGTATATGGCAAGATCAACGACGACGGGTCGATCTCGCTGGCGGTGCACGAGGCGGCGAATGCGGGTCATGCGGCGGCGGAGTTCCTGCAGGGGCTGCCCGGCTGGGGAGTGACGTTGGTGACGCTCGGGGTGATCGCCTTCATCATCGTGGCGGGAATCTTCGCCATCGGGCCGGTGTTCCGCTTTATCCACGCCTCGCGCCTGCGCGAGATGTACACCGCGCTGGCGCTGCTGATCGTGGTGGGCATTTCCTTCCTGATGACGCTGGTGGGTCTGTCGCCCGCCCTTGGCGCCTTTCTGGCGGGTGTCGTTCTGGCCAACAGCGAATTCCGCCACGAATTGGAAAGCGATCTGGAGCCCTTCAAGGGGCTGCTGCTGGGGCTGTTCTTCATCACTGTCGGCGCGGGAATCAACTTCGATGCCTTCTTTGCCGCGCCCGACGATTTCATCGGCCTGGCCTTGATGGTGATCCTTGCCAAGAGCGCGGTACTTTATCTTCTGGCCCGCATCTTCCGGATCAAGGGGCGCGACCGGGCGCTGTTCACCCTGTCTTTGGCGCAGGCCGGCGAATTCGGCTTTGTTCTCGTCGCCTTCTCGACCAAGCTGTACATCCTGCCGTCGGAGATGTCGGAAAAGTTGCTGCTGATCATCTCGCTGTCGATGATGATCACGCCGCTGCTGTTCATCCTGTACGATCAGATTTCGCGCCGGATGCAGGACCGTGCCGACCCGTTCGAGCCGGACGAGATCGACGAGGAAGGGCCGGTTATCATCGCCGGAGTGGGCCGGTTCGGGCAGGTGGTCAACCGGCTGGTGCAGGCCAGCGGGTTCAAGACCGTGGTGCTGGACAAGGACATGCAGACGATCCAGCTGATGCGAAAATTCGGTTTCAAGGGCTTTCTGGGCGATCCCTCGCGGCGCGAACTGCTGAAGGCCGCGGGTCTGGCCAAGGCGCGGGTTCTGGTGGTCGCGATGGACGACAAGGACAAGGCGACACAGCTGGTCGCCTATGCCCGCCGCCAGCGGCCCGACCTGCACATCATCGCGCGCGCCTACGACCGCTTCCACGTCTTCCAACTGTATCGCGCCGGGGCCGATGACATCGTGCGCGAGATGTTCGATTCTGCCCTGCGCGCCGGTCGATACGTTCTGGAGAACATCGGCCTGTCGGAATACGAGGCCGCCGAGGCGCAGCAGACTTTCTATCACCATGACCGCGCCGCGGTGAAGGAACTGGCGCAGGTCTGGGATCCGGCGGTGCCGATCTCGCAGAACACGGCCTATATCGCGCGCACCCGCGAATTGCAGAAGGATCTCGAAGCCGCCCTGCTGAACCGTTTCGCCGAGACAGAACGCAAGAAATCGGCCTGAGGGCGGCGCGGCGTCCCTGGCTTCTCTGGTTTCCAAATACCCTCGGGGGAGTCGCGCGCAGGCGCGGCGGGGGCAGAGCCCCCGTGCGATCTGTCCGGCCCGCGTGGACCGGCGGAGCTTCAGCCCGCAGAAACTCCGGCCTCGGCGAAGGTGGCCATGCCCGAATGGCAAGCAATGGCGCCCTTCAGGACCTGAATCGCCAGCGCTGCGCCCGAACCCTCGCCCAGCCGCAGGCCAAGGGTGAGCAGCGGCTGCTTGCCCAGACGCTCAAGCAGCGCGGGATGCCCGCCCTCGGCGCTTTGATGGCCGGCGACGGCATGGTCGAGCAGGCGCGGGTTCACCGACTGCAGGCAGGCGGCGGCGGCGCAGCAGATGAAACCGTCCAGGATGACGGGGATCCGCAACATCCGCGCGGCGGCAATGGCGCCGGCCATGGCAGCGATCTCGCGACCGCCCAGGCGGGACAGCAGTTCCAGCCCGTCGCCGCCAAAGTGGCGCTTCACGCCATTGGAGACGACCTGTGCCTTGGCCACCAGCGCGGCATCGTCGATGCCGGTTCCGCGCCCGGTCCAATCTTCGGCGGCGCCACCGAAGAGCGCCAGTGACAGGGCGGCGGCGGGGGTGGTGTTGCCGATGCCCATCTCGCCGACCACCAGCAGGTCAGCCTTGGGATCGACCGCGTCCCAGCCGGCCTTGAGGGCGGCGGCGCAGTCGGCGTCGCTCATCGCCGGGCCTTTGGTGAAGTCCTCGGTCGGGCGATCCAGGTCCAGCGCGTGGACGTCCATCCGCGCCCCGGCAAGTTCGGCCAGCTGGTTGATCGCCGCGCCGCCGGCCCGGAAGTTGGCGACCATCTGGGCGGTGACGGCGGGCGGGAAGGCCGAGACGCCGCGCGCGGCGACGCCATGGTTTCCGGCAAAGACGATGACCTGGGGCGCCTCGATTCTGGGACGCGGGTCACCACGCCAGCCGGCGTACCAGCTGGCCAGATCCTCCAGCCGGCCGAGAGCGCCCGGCGGTTTGGTGAGCTGGGCGTTGCGTTCGGCCGCGCCGTCGATGGCGCTCTGATCAGGGTCAGGCAGATCGGAGAGCAGCCGGCGCAGCCCGGCAAGGTCGTTGAATTCGGGCAGCATGGATCAAGCCTCGTTGCATCAGGTCGTTGCGAGGTGTTTAACCGTTGCGTTTGGCTTCACAACCCCAAGAAAGGCCGCTTGAGTGCCCGAAACCGACAGTCTGCCGCGCCGGCTGGTGCTGGACCCGATGGTGGCGCTGGCGCTGCTGACCCGCCTGCCCCTGCCGCGCCTGCCCGCCACCGCCTTTGCGCGTCAGGCCCGGGCGGCCTGGGCCTTTCCGCTGGCGGGGCTGGCGGTGGGGGTGCTGGCCGCCGGGGCGGGATGGGGCGCGCTGGCGCTGGGACTGCCCGCGGGCGTCGCGGCGGGTCTGGTTCTGGCGGTGCAGGTCGCGGCCACCGGGGCGATGCACGAGGACGGGCTGGCCGATGTGGCGGACGGGTTCTGGGGGGGCTACGACCGCGACCGGCGGCTGGAGATTATGAAGGACAGCGCGACCGGCAGCTATGGCGTGCTGGCGCTGATCCTGTCGCTGGGGCTGCGCTGGGCCGCGCTGGCGGCTTTGTTGCCCGTGACGCCGGCGGCCGTGATCGGCGTGGCCTGCCTGTCGCGTGCCTTTCTGCCCGGACTGATGACCGCGCTGCCGCCCGCGCGCGCGGGCGGGCTGTCGCGCAGCGTGGGCGTGCCCGGCTTGGGCGTCAGTCTTGTCGCGCTGGTCCTCGGCGGCGCGCTGGCTCTGGCATTCATCGGTGTGGGTGCAGTCGGGGCGGTGCTGGCGGCGGGCCTGGCGGTGGGCGCGCTGGCGCTGGTGGCACGGGCAAAGATCGGCGGGCAGACCGGAGACGTGCTGGGGGCCGCGCAGCAGGTGGCGGAAATCGCCGTCCTGCTGGTGCTAGTCGGTGGTGCGCAGGGGTGAGGCTTGCACCACGACGATGGCAACAAGGGGTGCAAGCACGCCGACAACCGCGACAGTGATCAGCAGGAGCCCCAACTCGCCATAGTCGGCCGGGACGGTGATCCGGCCGCCGGCGTCGCGCACTTCGCGGGTGACGAGGAAGATCTCGTTCAGGTGACGGGTCAGGAGGCTGGAGGCCGAGAGCGCGAGGTTGGTGAAGGAGGCCATCACCGCGAAGAAGGTGGCCTTGAGATGCGCCGGCGCGTTGCGGGCGATCCACGCCAGCATCGGGATCATCGCCACCTGCCCCAGCGGGCTTTCCGCCGCCGTGTCCATGATCGCGATGAACCGGGCGTCGACGACGCCGCCGGTCAGCGGCGCGGTCCAGTCCTGCACGCGGTAGTAGAGGCCGATGTTGGGCAGGGAGAGCACCGCGGAGGCGATGCTGAGCAGAACGACGATGCGGGTGATCGTGCTGGAGGCCATCAGCGGCCGCAGCAGGATGATGCCGACGAGCGTGAGGACGGAGGTGATCAGGGAGAGGATCGAGAGGAACTGTTCGTCAAAACCCAGCTCGTCGATCGCGAACCAGGTATAGCCGGGGCCGGGCAAGGGAACGGCGCGGTAGACGAAGATGATGATGGCGGTGCCGAAGAGCATTTTGGCCTGCCCGGGTTCCAGTGCCCGGGCCAACTGCGTCATCAGGAAGACAACCACCGCCATCGATCCGACAAAGACCAGCTCCTGCCCGTAGGGAAGACCGCCCAGACCGACGGTGAGAGAAATCGCGACGAAGGCGGCGCCGCCGATGAAATACCAGTAGTTGATCTGGGGCGGTTCGTCCGGGCGGTCGAAGCGCGGATCGTTGCCCGCTGCGCGGCGCTGCAGATAGGCCAGCACCACGCCGGAGACGGAGAGGATCGGGATGGCCTGGGCGATCAGGTAGATGCGGGCGTAGATCGGGGCTTTTTCGGCGACCGACAGGGCATCGGTGCCCGAAAACATGACGATGTTCAGCAGCGCGACCGCCACGGTGCCGCCGATCAGAGCGAAGCGGCCCAGAGTCTGCATGGTGGTGTGAAGCGCGCGGGAATCGGCCTCGGACAGGGGATTGCCCTGGTCATCGATCACCGGGACCGCCTCGACAGACATGGCGTCGGCGACGGCGTCCTGAACGACGAAGCCCGCGGGAGCGAGCAGCACCGAAAGCACGTACCATGACCCGAGCGGCATGATCACGGCCATCGCCGCCGGCGCGGCGATCAGGGCATACATGATGCCGAGACTCGCCGAGATCAGGCCGGCACCGACAAAGATCAGCAGGCCCTTCCACCGCCAGAACAGGTCCACCAGATGACCCATCGGCATCTTCAGCGCCCAGGGCAGACCGGCCCAGAAGGCGAGCCCGGCGAGGAAGGCGGCGGAGAGGCCGAGGTGATCCTTGACGAAGAAGGCGCCGACAATCGCGGTGAGCCCCGAGACGCCATAGGAGAAATAGACCATCAGCGGAGGCACGAAGGACCACCGCATCTGGCGCGCGAGATCGACGAAGACGCGCTGGAACAGCGACCGGCGGGCGGACGCGCTCATGTCAGTAAAAAACCGCACCCCGAGGGGCGCGGTTTCCGATTTCAGACGTCACGCGGCGGCGCCCGGTCAGGCGGCGCGGGACGTCAGCACGTCGTCCACCTGCTTGGCGGCGAGCATCTCGTCACCGCCGCCCACGGCGGCAACCTCGCGAGTCAGACGCTCGAGCGCGGCCTCATAGAGCTGACGCTCGGAATAGGACTGCTCGCGCTGGTCGTCGGTGCGGTGAAGGTCGCGGACCACCTCGGCGATTGCGATCAGGTCGCCCGAGTTGATCTTCTGTTCGTATTCCTGGGCCCGGCGGGACCACATCGCGCGCTTGACCTTGGCCTTGCCCTTGAGGGTGGACATCGCCTTGGTGATGACGTCGGGGGTCGAGAGCGAGCGCATACCGATCTCGGTTGCCTTGTGGGTGGGCACCCGCAGGGTCATCTTGTCCTTCTCGAAGGAGATCACGAACAGTTCCAGCGTGATGCCGGCAACTTCCTGTTCTTCGATCGACACGATCTGCCCGACGCCGTGCGCAGGATACACGACATATTCATTGGGGCGGAATTCGAGCTTCTTCGACTTGGTCATTCAGGTTCATCCCTAGCTTCCCGATCTCACGCGACAACAAAACTGGCGCGGGGCGATCCGCCCCGTCCGGCTTTCAATGTGACGCAAGTTGTGTTGCTCCAGTTCGAGTGGCCAACGGAGCGATCCGGGGGTTTACAACGTTTATCGTCTATATATAGCACAAATTTCCGGCGAAAAAAAGCGGACGCAGGGTCAGCTTTCAGATATACCATAAAATTTAGGGGCTTGATCGGCACAGAGCAGCCCGTTTCCGAAGCCGAATCGGGTTCGCGGCGCAGTCCTTCGGCGGCTTTCAGCCGCCCTCGCCCGGCGCTTCGGAGAAGTATTTTTCCAACTTGCCGGTCTCGCCATCGCGTTCCTCGGCCTCGGGCAGCGGATCCTTGCGAGTCACGATCACCGGCCAGAGTTCGGCATACTTGCGATTGAACTCGACCCAGGTTTCCGTCCCTGGATCGGTGTCGGGGCGGATGGCATCCGCCGGGCACTCCGGTTCGCAGACGCCACAGTCGATGCATTCGTCCGGGTGGATGACCAGCATGTTCTCGCCTTCGTAAAAACAGTCGACCGGACATACCTCGACGCAGTCGGTGTATTTGCAAGCGATGCAATTGTCGTTGACGATGTAGGTCATGGGCCGGAATCCGTTTCCTTTTGCCCCGCCTAGCTAATTCAGCACCGCGGGGCATTCAAGCGGAAGCCGACCAGAAGGACGATCCGTCGCTTGATCAGAACGCGCGCAGGGCAGATGTTCCACCGGGCCGGGGCGGGAGAGGCAGTCTTCCCGCCTAGTTGTCAAAGGCGTCGGGTTTGAGCGCGTCGATGGCGCGTCGATCCCGCTTGGTGGGTCGGGCGCCACCACTTTCGACACCGTCGTCGGGCGAATCGGGCGGAGTCAGATCCTCGTAAAGAGCCTGTGCCTCGGGCGCCGGTCCGCGACGGTCTCCCAGCGCGACGATGCGAATGACGCGGACGCGGTTTCCCTGGGCGAATGTGAGGACATCGCCTGCGCTGACGGTTTCGGACGGCTTTGCGGCGCGATCACCATTGATGCGGACGTGTCCGCCGCTGACCTGAGCGGCAGCTGTGGTCCGGCTTTTGAAGAAGCGGGCGAACCACAGCCATTTGTCGACGCGCAGCTTGACCGAAGGGTCGGGCATCGCCCTACTTGTTCACCTTGAACCCCGCCAGAGCGGCGGCGAAGGGGTTGTCGGGGTCGATCTTCTGTTCGCGCGGAGGGCGGGCGGCAAAAGTTTTGGGGGCGTCGTCCCGTTCCGGGCGCTGACCCTTAGGGCCGCCCTGGCGCTGTTTGCCTTTGGGTTTACCCCGGCCCCTACCCTGTTCCTGGCCACCCTCGCCGTCACGGCGGCGGGGCTTGTTCCCCGCAGTGCGTTCCTGCCCTTGCGGACGGGCGTTGTGGCCACGCTCGCGGCCCCAGGTGAAGGTGTAGAAAACTTCCATCTCGGGTGCGGCGATGGCCGCATCGGCGGCGGTGCCGGGCGCGATCTCGGTTTCCGACTGCTCGGCAATATGCGCCTCGACCTCGGTCTGTTCCGGGGCTTCCTCCGCGATCGGTGCCTCGCCGTCCGCGACAATCACGGCTGTTCCTTCGGGCACATCCGCGGGAGCCGGCGTTTCTGGCATCTCGGTTACCGCACCCGGAGCAGCGTCGTCGCCCCGGTCCATGACCGGCACATCATCGCTGGGCGCGTTTTCTTCTGTGGCCGGTGCATCGCCAGGGATCACTGCATCCACCGGTTTCACCTTTGCGCGTTCCCCCCGCTCGGCCCGATAGCCGAGGCCGCGCATCAGTTCCGCGAATTGCTCCAGCGTCATGCCGGTTATAGACAGCATGTCGGGCTTGGCCTCGAAGCCGGCGCGGGTGTTGTCGGCCCGCAACATGTCAGCCAGACGTTCCAGCATGTCGATGCGGATCGCCCGTTCGCCTGCTTCCCGATAGCCGCTCATCGTGTGATAGCCCTGGGGCAGACCCTTGACGGCGGGAATGGTGACGAGGCCAGGAGGCGGTGGCGACGGGAAGTCGGACAGCCCCTGCGCCAGCGACCAGAGCACGAGACGCAGGCGCGTCGGGGCCGGTTTCAGAAGCAGCGGCATGAAGATCGTGAACTGGCCGAAGCGGAGGCCGTGCTTGCGCAGGGCGCCGCGCGCATCCTGATCAAGGTCTTTGACCTCTTGCGCGACACTGGCGCGGTTCAGGATGCCGAAGCCCTCGACAAGGCGGAAAGCGAAGCCACGCGCGAGACCGGTGAGTGTCTCGTCACGCTGAAGAGCGAGGAGCGGTTCGAAGAGAGCCGCGACCTTTCGATCTATGAAGTGCTGAAGTCGGCGCTGAACCTTCTGCGCCACATCGGGGCCGGCGACGTCATCGACAAAGACCGAAACCTGCGGCTTGAGAGGATCCGACCCGGCGACGAGCTTGCCGACGGCATGCTCGCCCCACATCAGGCCACCCTGTTCGGTGAAGTCGATTTCTGTATCGGGCGCGTTGTAGAAGCGGTCGGCGCGCAGATGGAACTGCGGCGCCAGAGCCTGCAACGAGGCCGCGCGGATCGCCTTCTCCTCGGCACCGGCCGTGCCACGGTCCGGGCTGAAACGGAACCCTTCGAGGCGTCCGACGAATTCGCCTTCGACGGTCACTTCACCTTTGTCGTTCACTTCGGCCAAAAGGGCCTCCTTCTGGTTGAGCCGCCGCATCAAGACCGAGGTTCGGCGGTCCACAAATCGCTGTGTCAGACGAGCATGGAGCGCATCTGACACCCTGTCTTCTACCGCGCGGGTTTCGTCGCGCCAATGGCTTTCGTCCGCCGTCCATCCCTTGCGTTGGGCCACATAGGTCCATGTGCGGATAAACGCCAGTCGCTTGCTTAACGCATCAATGTCGCCATCGGTTCTGTCTATTCTGCGAATTTGTCGCGCGAGCCAGTCGTCCGGCACCTGACCGCCGTCGACGAGATGGGTGAAGATCGCGTCGAGCAGGGAGGCGTGTTCCCCGTGGCTGATGCCGCGGAAGTCGGGGATGCGGCAGACATCCCACAAGAGCTTGACCGAGGATCCGTCGCTGGCGCGTTCGGCGACGTGGCGCAGGGCGGAAAGGCTTTTCAGCGCCTGGAGGTCGTCGGCTTCGCGCGCGCGGGTCAGAACGTCTCCTTCGGGCAGGATCTCGAGCGACGTGATCAGCGCCTCGATCGATCCGAAGCGGAGGTCGGAATTGCGCCAGTTCAGCCGTTTCAGCGGAGCGAAGCGGTGCTCCATGATCGCCTGGGCGACCCCTTCGTCGAGCGGACTGGCCTCGCCGGTGACGCCGAAGGTGCCGTTCGACATGCCCCGCCCTGCCCGCCCGGCGATCTGAGCCAGCTCGTTGGGCTGCAGCGGGCGCATCCGGCGCCCATCGAACTTGGTCAGCGAGGAAAAGGCGACGTGGTCGATGTCGAGGTTGAGGCCCATGCCGATGGCATCGGTGGCGACAAGGTAGTCGACGTCATGGTTCTGGTAGAGGGCAACCTGGGCGTTGCGGGTGCGTGGCGAGAGCGCGCCCATCACAACCGCGGCCCCGCCCTTCTGTCGGCGGATCAGCTCGGCGATGGCATAGACGTTTTCGACCGAGAATCCCACGATGGCCGAGCGCGGCGGCATCCGCGACAATTTCTTGGCGCCGGAATAAACCAGCTGCGACATCCGCTCGCGCCGTACGAATCGCACCCCCGGCACCAGCGCCTGGATCGGCCCGCGCATGGTGTCCGATCCCAGGAAGAGCGTCTCGAGATGGCCCCGCGCACGCAGCAGGCGATCGGTGAAGACATGGCCGCGCTCGGGGTCGGCGCAGAGCTGGATTTCATCGACGGCGAGAAAGTCGCAGCTCATTCCTTCGGGCATCGCCTCGACCGTGCACACCCAGTATTGGGTGCGGGGCGGCACGATCCGCTCTTCCCCGGTGACCAGGGCCACGACCGAGGGGCCGCGCAGCGAGACGATGCGATCATAGACCTCGCGGGCGAGCAGGCGCAGCGGGAGGCCGATCACCCCGGTGCGGTGCCCCAGCATGCGTTCGATGGCGTAGTGGGTTTTGCCCGTGTTGGTTGGCCCGAGAACGGCCACCACCTGCGACGAAGCGGTCAACATTCCGCGCCCTCATACCTGTGAAGGAAGGCGCCTAAAGGGCCTTGCCTTGGATTTCGGCGCGCAAGCGCTCCACGGCGGCAGATATGTCTTCGTGGTGCGGATGTATAGACTGGGCGCGCAGATAGGCTTCGTAAGCGCGCTTCTTGTCGCCGAATGCTTCAAGAATCGTCCCCAGCCCGAAGATTGCGCCGTAGTTGTTCGGATTGAGCGCGAGCGTATGTTCGATGTCGGCAATAGCCGGGCCCATCAGGTCGGCCGCGAAGTAGGCGCTGGCGCGGGCGTGCCAGCCTTCGGCGAACTGAGGCGCATGGTCGGTCAGGGCGGTCAGATGCTCGATCGCGGTTTTGGTATCCTTGACCTCAAGCGCCTCGCGGCCGCGCTTGAGCAGCAGGTCGGCCGCGGGCGAGCCGCTCTTGCTCCAGAGCGCCTGGAGCTGCCTTTCGTAGCGTTTGGCCGCGACCGGATCGGCATGGGCCAGCGCGTCGAGCAGCGCCGCCTCGTCGGTCAGATCGGCCTGCGGGACATCGCCCGTGCTTTCCGAACCGGCGGAAAAATTGGGCAGCTCCTCGGGCGGCATGGCGTCGGGCCCGACCACCTGCGCGAGGGCGGGTAAGGAATACGTGACTATGATGGCGGATGCCGCCACGATAGGTTTGAGTCTGGGATGGCGAAAGCTCATAACACGGATCAGTGTAACGCGACGCGCGGCGAAGGCCAGAGATTAGCGCGTCACATATCCATGAGGACGACTACAGATGAGCGAATTTCTGGAACAGGCCGCGACCGAGTTGAACGGCAAGCTGGCCGGCAGCGGCTTTGACGGCACCGCCAAGTTCGTGGTGAACGATACCGGCGCGATCATGCTCGATTCGAGCGGTGCACGGGTGGGCGACGAAGAGGCGGACGTGACGCTGAGCGCGGATGCCGACACCTTCCGTGCCATCTTCGAAGGCGACATGAACCCGACCAGCGCCTTCATGACCGGCAAACTGTCGGTGGATGGCGACATGGGTCTGGCGATGAAGCTGGCCTCGGTCCTGGCCTGATGGACGCCCCCCGCGCGCCCCTGCATGACCAGATCGCCGGCGGCCCCGAGGGCGGCGCGGCCTGGTGGTGCCGGACGGCGGATGGCCTGCGCATTCGCGCCGCCATCTGGCCCTGCGAGGGGGCGCGCGGCAGCGTTCTGCTGTTTCCGGGACGCACCGAATATATCGAGAAATACGGCAGGACAGCCCGGGAGCTGGCGAGACTGGGCCTGGCCACGCTGGTGGTCGACTGGCGCGGACAGGGGCTGGCCGAACGGATGCTGCCCGATGCGCGCGTGGGCCATGTGGTCGACTTTCCCGACTATCAGAAGGACGTCGCCGCCGTGCTGGCGCTGGCCGAGGCCCAGAGGCTTCCGAAACCCTGGCATCTGATCGGCCATTCCATGGGCGGCGCCATCGGTTTGCGCGCGCTGATCGAAGGGCTGCCGGTCGCCACCGCCGCCTTTACCGGGCCGATGTGGGGCATCCACATGGCAGCACTGCTGAAGCCGCTGGGCTGGGCGCTGCCCCGCGTCGCGACTCTGGTCGGCATGGGTACGCGGCTGCCGCCGAGTACGACTTATGACCCCTATGTGCTGTCCAACCCATTTGCAGGGAACATGCTGACGACCGATGCCGAGATGTTCGCCCTGATGCAGGATCAGCTGCGCGCCGAGCCCGGGCTGGCGCTGGGTGGGCCGAGCCTGATCTGGCTGCGCGAGGCGATGAGCGAATGCGCGTGGCTGGCGCGTCAGCCCTCGCCGCGCCTGCCCTGCGTCACCTTCCTGGGCGGCAACGAGCGCATCATCGACACCGCCGCCGTGCGTGCACGGATGCAGCGCTGGCCGGACGGAGAGCTGGTGGTTCTGCCGGGCGCCGAGCACGAGGTCCTGCTGGAGGTGCCGGCCACGCGCGAGCAGCTGTTCGCCCGGCTGGACGCGTTGTTCTCGGGCGGAGAAGCCAGAGCACGCAGCGCCTGAGCGGGGCTGGACCGGCCGAAGCGGCGCGCTAGTCTGAGGCACATGCGTGCGCCTGTCCTCACCTTCACCAAGAACGGCATCTACTGCCCGTCGGGCGGTTTTTACATCGACCCCTGGGGCCGGGTGGACCGGGCCCTGATCACGCATGGCCATTCCGACCATGCCCGCGCCGGGCACGGACGGTATCTTGCCACATCCGCGGCGGCGCCGGTGATCCGGCACCGGCTTGGAGAGATCGACCTCGAGACGGTGACCTATGGCGAAGAGCGGCGGATTGGCGATGCGGTGGTGTCGTTCCATCCGGCGGGTCATGTCCCCGGGTCGGCGCAGATCCGGGTCGAGGTCGGTGGCGAGGTCTGGGTCGCATCGGGCGACTACAAGACCGAGGCCGACGGATTGTGCGAGGCCTTCGAACCGGTGCGCTGTCACAGCTTCATCACCGAGAGCACCTTCGGTCTGCCCGTGTTCCGCTGGCGCCCGCAGGCCGAGGTGGCCGCCGAGATCAACGGATGGTGGCGCGCAAGCATCGCGGCGGGGGTGACGCCGCTGCTCGGGGCCTATTCCCTGGGCAAAGCGCAGCGGCTGCTGGCGATGCTCGATCCCGGCATCGGGCCGATCCTGACGCATGGTGCCGTCGAGAACACCAACGCGGTGCTGCGCGCGCAGGGTCTGCCCCTGCCCGACACCCGCCTGGTGACGCCCGAGACGAAGATCGCCGATCATCCGGGGGCTCTGGTGCTGGCACCGCCCTCGGCGCTCGGAACGCCGTGGGCGCGGCGGTTCGGCCCGGTGTCGGGCGGGTTCGCCAGCGGGTGGATGCGGCTGCGGGGCATCCGGCGGCGGCGATCGGTGGACCGGGGATTTGTCGTCTCGGATCATGCCGACTGGGATGGGCTGAATGCGGCCATCACGGCGACGGGGGCGGAAAATATCTATGTTACACATGGATACACCGAGATCTTCGCGCGCTGGCTGAACGACGAAGGCTATAACGCGCAGGTCGTCAAGACCGAATTCCGCGGCGAAGCCGCCGAGGATGACGCGGCATGAAGCGCTTTGCCCGACTCTTCGCAGAAATCGACGCGACAACGCGGACCTCGGTCAAGGTGGCCGCGCTGGCCGGCTATTTCCGCGAGGCGCCCGAGGCTGACCGGCTGTGGACGGTCGCGCTGTTCTCGGGGCGCCGGCCGCGTCGGGCGGTGACCGCCACGCGGCTGCGGGAATGGGCGGCGGAGCGCGCCGGGCTGCCGCTGTGGCTGGTCGAGGAGGCTTATCCGGTGGTCGGCGACCTGGCCGAGACGGTGGCGCTGATCCTGCCGCCGCCCGAGACCGATGAGGACGAGAGCCTTTCGCACTGGATCGCGGTGCTGCGCGACATTGCCAAGGCGCAGGAAGAGGAAAAAAAGGCGACGGTTCTGGCGGCCTGGGCCGCAATGGACACGCCCCGGCGGTTCCTGTTCAACAAGCTGATCACGGGCGGGTTCCGGGTTGGCGTGAGCCAGAAGCTGATGACCCGCGCACTCGCGCAGGCGACCGGGCGCGACGAGGCCGAGCTGATCCATCGCCTGATGGGCGAATGGACTCCCGACACGGTGACCTGGCACGATCTGATCGAGGCGGAGGACGCCGGGATCGAGGACTCTCGGCCCTACCCTTTCTGCCTGGCCCACGCGCTGGAATCTGGGGCCGAGAGCCTGGGCGATCCGGCCGACTGGCGGGCCGAGTGGAAATGGGACGGCATCCGCGGCCAGTTGATCCTGCGCGGGGATGGCTGGCATCTGTGGTCGCGCGGCGAAGATCTGATCTCGGACGCTTTTCCCGAATTCGCGCGGGCGGTGGATTTCCTGCCGCAGGGCACGGTGATCGACGGCGAGATACTTGCCTGGGACAGCGACGGTCCAATGCCCTTCGCGGCGCTGCAAAAGCGTTTGGGGCGAAAGGTTGTGCCGAAATCGGTGCTGAAGCAGGCGCCAGCGATGCTACATGCCTATGACCTGCTGGAGTGGCAGGGCGAGGACATCCGCGCCCGACCGTTTGCGGAACGCCGTGCAATTCTGGACAGCCTGCTGGCCGATCTGTCCAGGGATGCACCTATCCTGCCGTCGCCCCTGTTGCCTTTCGCGGACTGGACAACCCTTGCCGAGAACCGCGCCACTGCGCGGGACCGCCGGGCCGAGGGCCTGATGCTGAAGCGCGCCGACAGTCCCTATCACGCTGGACGAAAACGGGGCGACTGGTGGAAATGGAAGCTCGATCCCTTCACCATTGATGCGGTGATGATCTATGCGCAGGCTGGCAGCGGCCGTCGCGCCGCGCTTTACACCGACTTCACCTTCGCGGTCTGGGACGGCAATGCGCTGGTGCCCTTCACCAAAGCCTACTCGGGCCTCTCCGACGAGGAATTCCGCGAGATCACCCGCTGGGTCGGGCGCAACACGCAGCAGCGGTTCGGCCCCGTGCGGCAGGTGACGCCGGAACATGTCTTCGAGATCGCCTTCGAGGGCATCCAGGCCAGCCCGCGCCACAAGTCGGGCGTCGCGCTTCGATTTCCGCGAATGGCCCGGTGGCGAAAGGACAAGCCGGTGCAGGAGGCAAACACGCTGGCCGATCTCAAGGCAATGCTGGCGGCTTATGGCTAGGGTGCGCGCCGCGTTCTTCTTCTCTTTGCAAATACTTCGGGCTCCGGGGACAGCGCCCCCGGCGATTGTCGCGGGCGCTACGTCAGGATGCCTTGCCCGTACCGCCGTTGAGAGCCAGCGCCCTGGGCAGCGCGCGATCGGGGTCTAGCGTCAGTTCCTCGCGGGTGCGTGGCAGGGCCTCGGGCATTTCGGCCTGGATGAAGGCGATCAGCTTCTCGCGGATCTCGCAGCGCAGATCGAAGGTGCGAGGAGCGTTGCGGGCCGAGGCGAGGATGCGCACCTCCATCACGCGCTCGCGGAAGTCGGTCACCTGCACGGCATAGACGTCGCGATCCCACAGCGGTGTTGCCTCGACGATCCTGCGGCCCTCGCGCCGCAAACGATCCACGTCGGCGCGGTGATCGAGATACAGCATCACCGTGCCGATCAGGGAGGCGGTGTCGCGGGTCCAGTTCTGGAAGGGCTGCTCGATGAAATAGCCCAGCGGCACGATGAGCCGGCGCCAGTCCCAGATCTTAACCACAACATAGGTCGCCGTGATCTCTTCCACCTGACCCCATTCGCCTTCGACGATCAGCGCGTCGTGGATTCGGATCGGCTGGGTCACCGCCAGCTGGATGCCGGCAAAGAGGTTTTTCAGCACCGGCTGCAGCGCGAGGCCGACCACGACCCCGGCGGCCCCGCCCGCCGCCAGCAGCGAAACACCGATCTGGCGCACCGACTCGAAGGTCATCAGCACCGCTGCCGCGGTGATCATGACGATCAGCACACCGGCCACGCGCGCGAGGATGCGGCTTTGGGTGACATGCTTGCGCGCCAGCAGATTGTCTTCGGCATCCAGCTTGAAGCGGCGAAGATAGACGGTGAGCCAGATGTGCAGGGCAGTGTGCACTACCCAGCCGATCAGCATGATGATGGCGATGGACAGGCCACGTTCGATCAGCCACCGGCTCTAGGCGCTGACCGGCGCAACCTGGGCAGCCAAAATCACAGCCACAATCACGAAGGCGACACGCACGGGACGGCGGGTGCGCGACACGAGCGACCGCCAGAACAGAGCACGCCCTTCGGCCACGCGGGTCAGCCCTGAAAAAACCAGTCGATGGAGCAGAATGGCGGAAAAAATGGCCGCGCCAAAGATCAACGTGCTGGCGGCCCAGTCGGGCATCCAGGCTGTATAGTGGTTCACAGTCTCTTCTATTTCGGGCATCCGGTCCCCTTGGTTGCCCTCCCCTTGCAAAGGACAACGAGTCAGGCCGCGTGCGGTTCCGACCCGGGGACGGTTGCCGCCGCGCACCGGGACGCCTAAGTGTTGGCCTGTGCAACACACGAGAGGCCGATGATGTTCCAGTTCCCCTTCCCTGTCCGCGACGCCAACCCTGCCGGAGGCAAGGACCTCGGGCCATTGCCGGAATGGGATCTGACCGACCTCTACGCCAGCGAGACTGCGCCCGAGCTGAAGCGCGACATGGAATGGCTGGAGAAGGCCTGCGCCGATTTCGCGGCGGATTACGAGGGCAAGCTGGCCGGCCTGGACGCAGCGGGGATGCTGGAATGCGTCCACCGCAACGAGCGGATCAGCACCATCGCCGGGCGGATCATGTCCTTTGCGGGGCTGCGCTATTACCAGCAAACCATGGATGGCGGGCGCGCCAAGTTCATGGGCGACTGTCAAGAAAAGATTACCAATTTCACCACGCCGCTGGTGTTCTTCACGCTGGAGCTGAACCGGCTGGAGGACGATCACCTGGCCAAGCTCTTTTCCGCCAACGCCGATCTCGCGCGCTACAAGCCCGTGTTCGACCGGATCCGGGCGATGAAGCCCTATCAGCTGTCGGATGAGCTGGAGAAGTTCCTGCATGCCCTCGGCGTTGTGGGCGACGCCTGGGAACGGCTGTTCGACGAAACCATCGCCGGACTGGGCTTCACCGTCGATGGCGAAGCGCTGAACATCGAAGGCACGCTGAACCTGCTGACCGACAGCGACCGCGCGAAGCGCGAGGCGGCGGCGCGCGAGCTGGCGCGGGTGTTCGAGGCGAACATTAAGACCTTCGCCCGCGTGCACAACACGCAAACCAAGGAGAAGGAAGTCGTCGACCGCTGGCGCAAGATGCCGACGGCGCAGACCGCGCGGCACTTGTCCAACGATGTCGAGCCCGAGGTGGTGGAAGCGTTGCGCTCGGCCGTGGTTGCGGCCTATCCGCGGCTGTCGCACCGATATTACGAGCTGAAGCGAAAGTGGCTGGGGCTTGACCGGATGCAGGTCTGGGACCGCAATGCGCCCCTGCCGATGCAGGACAAGCGCGTGGTCACCTGGGAGCAGGCGGAAAAGACCGTTATGGAGGCTTATGCGGCCTTCGATCCGCGCATGGCCGAGATCGCCCAGCCGTTCTTTCGCAAGGGCTGGATCGATGCGGGTGTGAAGGCCGGCAAGGCGCCCGGGGCCTTTGCCCATCCGACGGTGACCGAGGTGCATCCCTATGTGATGCTGAACTATCTCGGCAAACCGCGCGACGTTATGACGCTGGCGCACGAACTGGGACACGGGGTGCATCAGGTGCTGGCGGCGGGTCAGGGCGAGATGCTGTCCTCGACCCCGCTGACGCTGGCCGAGACGGCGAGCGTGTTTGGAGAAATGCTGACCTTCCGTGCGATGCTCGACAAGGCCGAGACGCCGGCGCAGCGCAAGGTGCTTCTGGCCGGCAAGGTCGAGGATATGATCAACACGGTCGTGCGCCAGATCGCCTTCTATGATTTCGAGTGCAAGCTTCACGCCGCCCGCCGCGAAGGCGAACTGACACCCGAGGATATCGGCGCGCTGTGGATGTCGGTGCAGGCCGAGAGCCTCGGCCCGGCCTTCGATTTCATGGACGGGTACGAAACCTTCTGGGCCTATATCCCCCACTTCATCCACTCGCCCTTCTACGTTTACGCCTATGCCTTCGGCGACGGGCTCGTGAACGCGCTGTATTCGGTTCACGCCGAGGGGGCGCCGGGGTTCCAGGACAAGTATTTCGACATGCTGAAGGCCGGTGGCAGCAAGCACCACAAGGAACTGCTGGCGCCCTTCGGGCTTGACGCAAGCGACCCGACCTTCTGGGACAAGGGCCTGAGCATGATCGAGGGCTTCATCGACGAACTGGAGGCGATGGAGGCGTGACGGCGGGGCTGTCGCTGGCGCCGATTGCCGCAACCCAGTTCGGGCGCGTCGCGCATATTGCGGTGCATCCCGACCAGGTGCGGTTTTCCGGCACCGTGCGGCAGGCCTTCGATCGGAAGGAACCCGGCGTGGACTTTCACGCCATCTGCGTCGAAGGCCGATCTGTCGGATTCTTCAAGATCGATCACAACTACTCCGAAAAACACTGGTTCGCCCGGCTGGGCGAACCGGGACTTCGCGCCTTCATGATCGACAAAGACCACCAGGGCCTCGGCATCGCCAGCGGGGCGGTGCGTGCGCTTGGCGACTATCTGCCCGCCCAATACCCCGCCATCCCAAGCCTCGTGCTGACCGTGAACATGGCCAATCCGGCGGCGGTGCGGGTCTATCGGGGCGGCGGGTTTGTCGATACCGGCGAGATCTGGGAGGGCGGCATGGCCGGCCCTCAGCTGGTGATGCGGCTTCCGCTGAAGGGCTAGAGCGACTGCGCCGCGTCAAAGACACGGTCCATCATTTCCTGTGTGCCGTAAGAGAACTCCAGCGGGCAGGCGTAGTCCTCGCCCGTGCGGAGGGAGTGGCAGAAGGCTTCAACCTGGAGAACATAGTGGTTGCTGTCGGGCCAGCGTTTGGTCAGGATTTCCAAACCGGGCCGGTGCAAATCGACCCTGGCCTCGCCGAAGACATTGGCGTTGAAGGGCGCGGTCAGGCGGATCAGCCCCTCTTCCCCGTGAAAGACCATTTCCTGCCCGCGGTGCAGGCGGGTTGAAATATAGGCGGAATAGGTGAATCCGGGAAAGGTCGCGCCGATTTCGGTAAAGACATCCACGCCGTTTTCCCAACGTATGCGGCTGCTGATTTCCGAGGGTTCCTCTCCAGTGACAAAGCGGGCGGAGCCGATGACATAGATGCCGATGTCGCGCAGGGCGCCGCCCCCGGTTTCGGGGCGGTTGCGGATGTTTCCGGGGTCGCGATTGTCAAAGGTGAAACGGCCGGTGACATGCACCAGCTTGCCGATAGCACCTGAGGCGACCTGCTCCTTGGCCCATTTCCACTGGGGATGATGCACGATCATGAAGGCCTCTGCCACCAGCAACCCGGTCTGATCGCGCCGCGCCATCAGCGCGGGAATTTCGGAGGCGTTCATCGCCAGCGGCTTTTCACAAAGGACGTGTTTGCCGGCGTCCAAAGCCTTGTTCACCCATTCGACATGGAGGTGGTTGGGCAGCGGGATATAGACCACGTCGATCTGGGGATCGGCCAGCAGGGCATCATAGGTCGGATGAACGGTGAGGGTCGGACAGAACGAGAGAAAGCCTGAGGCCTTCTCGGCGCTGGTCGTGGCCAGGGCCACGAGATCGGCCCCCTGTGCAGCGTGGATTGCCGGCCCCATATGCTGGCGCGCAAAATTTCCCGCGCCCAGAATTCCCCATCTGACACTCATCTTCAGTCTCCGCCGAAATGCCTCGCGCTGCATTCTGGAGCAAAACTCGTGCCGCTGCCATTGTGTTTTTCTCTCCTTGGCCTAGCCTGTGAAACATCAAGGGTGAGGGGATTTTTCATGCGGGTATTGGGGAAATGGCTGGTTGGGCTGCTGGTTGTTTTGATTGTCGCGGTTGGGGCGTTTTTTGTATATGCGCCGGGTTATGTCGAACGTGAGCGCAACGCCGTTTCACCACATGCGCCCTACCCCGTTTCTGAGGCCGCCCGTGCGCTGCACGACTCGCTGATCGTGGGGGACTGGCACGCTGACAGCCTGCTGTGGAACCGCGACCTGACGCAGCGCGGCAGTTACGGTCAGGTCGACCTGCCCCGGCTGATCGAAGGCAATGTGGCGTTGCAGGTCTTTACCGCGGTGACCAAGAGCCCGGCGGGTCAGAACTATGACAGCAACTCGGCCGAGACGATGGACAATATCACCCTGCTGGCGGTTGGACAGCTTTGGCCGATCCGGACATGGAGCAGCCTGCTCGCCCGGGCGATCTATCAGGCGCAGAAGTTGCAGCGCTTCGAGGACGAGGCGCCGGACATGCTGAAGATCGTGCACAGCCTGGCGGATCTGGAGGGAGTTCTGGCGGATCGCGCGGCAGGGTCCAAGCGATTGGCGGGCATCCTCGGGATCGAAGGCGCACATCCGCTGGAGGGAAAGCTTGAGAATCTGGATCTGCTGGAGGCGGCGGGCTACCGGCTGATCGCCCTGCAGCACTTCTTTGACAACGAACTTGGCGGCTCGCTGCATGGTAAGGGAGACACGGGGCTGACCGACTTCGGGCGGCAGGTCGTGGCCGAGGTGGAGAAACGCGGCATGATCCTGGACGTCGCGCATTCCAGCCCACAGGTGGCGCGCGACGTGCTGGCGATCACCGAGATGCCGATCGTGGTCAGCCACACCGGCATTCACAGCTTCTGCCCGGCAAAGCGCAACTTTCCCGACGATCTGATGCAGGCCATCGCGGCGACAGGCGGGGTCATCGGGATCGGCTATTGGGACGAGGTGACCTGTGGCGACATTACGCCGGCGCATATCTCGCGGATGATCCGGGCGGCGGTCGATCTGGTGGGCGAAGATCACGTTTCGCTCGGCTCGGATTTCGACGGGTCGGTCGAAACGGCGTTCGATACGTCGGAGTTGGCTGCGCTCACCAGCGCGCTTCTGGATCAGGGTCTGACCGAGGCACAGGTGCGCAAGGTGATGGGCGAGAACATGCTGCGTGTCCTGCGGGCCCGGCTGAAATAGCCTGTCAGCGGGCGTCGCGGTCGGGGTGTCGTTTCAGCGCGAAGCGGGCAAGGACGGCGAGGTAACCGAACTCGGCCAGAAGCAGGAGCGGCCAAGGCCAGGTCAGGAAGGCCGCCATGAGGCCGAGAACCGCGACCATCATGTAGGGCGCCTTGTCGCGCGAAATGCGGATCAGCTTGAGCGAGGGCGTGGTGATGCGCGAAATCATCATCAGCCCCACCGCCACCAGCCAGACGGCGGTGATCTGCGACATGATGGGGTCGATCAGTTCGGGCATGTTCTGTTGCAGGACCAGTGGCAGCAGCGCCAGCACTGCCCCGCCCGGCGCCGGCACGCCCGTGAAGACCACGCGCGGCACACCCGGATCAGCCTTGGAGGACACGTTGTAGCGGGCCAGACGCAGGCAGCAGCACAGGCAATAGATCAAAACCGCGATCCAGCCGAGGCTGCGCGAGTGCTGCAGGACCCAGATGTAAAGCAACATGCCCGGCGCGACGCCGAAGTTGACGAAATCGGCCAGGCTGTCGAGTTCGGCTCCGATGGCGCTTTCGCTTTTCAGGAGGCGGGCCAGCATCCCGTCCAGCGCGTCCAGAACCGCCGCAAATACGATCAGCGACATGGCGAGGACGGCGTTGCCGTCCATCGCAAAGCGGATCGAGGTCAGGCCGGCGCAGATTGCGCCGAGCGTCATCATGTTGGGCAACAGATGCGTCGGACGGAGGGGCACCCTGGCCTTGTCGCGCGATTGACGGGGATCTTCCATCATTCGCTCCGTGCCTGGCGGGCGGTTTCGGTTCCGCGCAGGTCGGCGATGACGGTCTCGCCCGCGACCATCGTCTGTCCCAGGGCCACCAGCGGCACCACGCCCTCGGGCAGGTAGACGTCGAGGCGCGATCCGAAGCGGATCAGGCCAAAGCGTTCGCCGGCGCGCAGGGCCTGACCTTCGCTGACGAAGGGCACGATGCGGCGGGCGACCAGGCCGGCGATCTGCACCACCGCGAGTTTGCGTCCGTCATCCATTTCGATGGCAAGGCTGTTGCGTTCGTTGTCGGCGCTGGCCTTGTCGAGCGAGGCGTTGAGGAACTTGCCCGGACGATAAACCATCTTATCGACACGGCCGGCGATCGGGCTGCGGTTCACATGGCAGTTGAAGACCGACATGAAGACGCTGACTCGGGTCAGTTCGGCCCCGCCCATCCCGAGTTCCGGCGGTGGTGCGGCGGGTTCGATCAGGGACACCACTCCGTCGGCGGGCGACAGGATCAGGTCGGCGCGGGTCGGCACGCTGCGCTTGGGGTCGCGAAAGAAGTAATAGCACCAGACGGTGACGCCGAGACCCAGCCAGCCCAGCGGTTCCCACAGCAGGAACAGGACGAGCGTCACAGCGCCGAAGATCGCGACAAATCGCCGGCCCTCGGGGTGCATCGGCTTGATGAAGGTTTCGTGCATCTTCATGGCGCGTCGTCACCCTTTTATGTGGTGGTCAACGGGTTATCCCGTGCGGCTTGCTTATTCAACGCACATCCTCGGGAGAGCGCAAAAAAGGGCCGGATGCGTGACATCCGGCCCCGGTTTGGTGCTGCCGCGCGTCAGGCGGGGATCAGCATGCCCTTGTCGCGTGCGAGTTCGCGCATACGCTTCTGCAGCTTTTCGAAGGCGCGCACCTCGATCTGGCGGATTCGTTCCCGGCTGACGCCATATTGAACGCTGAGATCTTCGAGCGTGACGGCCTCTTCCGACAGGCGGCGCTGGGTCAGCACGTCCTTTTCGCGGTCGTTCAACACGTCGAGCGCTTCGATGAGGAGGCCATGGCGGGCCTGCATCTCGTCCTTCTCCTCGTAGTCGCCGGCCTGGTCGGCATCTTCATCCTCGAGCCAGTCCTGCCACTGCATCGACCCTTCGCTGTCGGCGCCGATCTGGGCGTTCAACGAGGCGTCCGAGCCGGACATGCGCCGGTTCATCGAGATCACGTCCTCTTCCGTCACGCCAAGATCGTGCGCGATCTGCTTGACGTTGTCGGGGTGAAGGTCGCCTTCCTCGAGCGCGCCAATGCGGGCCTTGGCCTTGCGCAAGTTGAAGAACAGCTTCTTTTGCGCCGAGGTGGTGCCGAGCTTTACCAGACTCCAGGACCGCAGGATGTATTCCTGGATCGAGGCGCGGATCCACCACATGGCGTAGGTCGCAAGGCGGAAGCCGCGTTCGGGATCGAAGCGCTTGACCGCCTGCATGAGGCCGACGTTGGCTTCGGAAATCACCTCGGCCTGGGGCAGGCCATAGCCGCGATAGCCCATGGCGATCTTCGCGGCGAGACGCAGGTGGGACGTGACCATCCGGTGCGCCGCCTCGGTGTCCTGGTGATCGACCCAGCGCTTCGCGAGCATGTATTCTTCTTCGGGCTCCAACAGGGGAAACTTGCGGATCTCCTGCATATACCGGTTGAGGCCGCCTTCGGGCGACGGAGCCGGCAGATTTGCATAATTCGACATGTGTCGCGTCACTCCCACCTGTAGCGGGGCAATGTTTAGCCCCTTAACATGCCATATGGTTCGGTCCTGCACCCTTTCAAGGGGCTGATTGTATAACGAGATTAAAATAGGCTAAACGGCAGCGAATTTCCTGTGCATTCACGCACAAGTGCGTATCATTTCAAAGCGAAGCCGGGTGCTTGGCCTTGCCTGATGTTTGCGCTATCATCGGCAGCCCGCGCAGAAATCCATGCCTCAGCCAAGGCGCGGTCAGCTCTCCAGTGCGGCGATCAGAAGTGCCATGTCGTCCGGCAGCGGCGCCTCGAAACGCATGGACTTGCCGCTGACCGGATGGACAAATCCCAGAACCGCGGCATGCAGTGCCTGGCGTGGAAAGGCCTTGAGCGCCTCTTCCGCAACGGGCTTCAACGCCCCTTTGGCCACCTTGCGCCGGCCACCATAGACCGGATCGCCCACCAGCGCGTGGCCTGCGTGGGCCATGTGCACGCGGATCTGATGGGTGCGCCCGGTTTCCAGCCAGCATTCAAGCTGGGCGACAGCCGGAGGTGTGCCATAGGCGGCCACGGTACGTGCCCGGGTCACCGCATGGCGGCCGCCCTGAAACAGGACCGCCTGTTTCTGGCGGTCGGTCTTGTGGCGGGCGAGTTGGGTGGTGAGCTTGAGGATATTGCCCGGCTCGAAGCTGGTGCCGCGAATGCCGCGCAGGCGGGGATCGTTGGCATCGGGCACGCCGTAACAGAGGGCGCGGTAATAGCGTTCGACCGAATGCTTTTCGAATTGCGCGGCAAGGCCGTGGTGGGCGGCGTCGGATTTGGCGACGACCAGCAGGCCCGAGGTATCCTTGTCGATGCGATGGACGATACCGGGACGTTTGACGCCCCCGACGCCGGACAGATCGTCGCCACAATGGGCCAACAGCGCGTTGACGAGGGTTCCGGCGGGCGAGCCCGGGGCCGGATGGACGACCATTCCGGCGGGCTTGTCGATCACGATAAGGTCGGCGTCTTCGAAGACAACGGTCAGCGGGATGGTTTCGGGGGAGATGTCGCTTTCCTCGGGCGCGTCCATCGTGATGACGACCTCTGCGCCTTCGCTCAGGCGGGCTTTGGCGTCGGTCACGGGGAGCCCGTCGATGATCACCCCGCCCGTGGCGATCAGACGGGAGAGCTGGGTGCGCGAGAGCGATTCGACTTCTGGCACATCGCGGGAAAGCGCCTTATCAAGGCGGGGCGGCGGATCGGCCGCGATGGTGAATGTGATCCGGCGGGTGGCCATGACTGATCCCTTGCAACCGCAGCCCGAGCCGGCGAATCTCCGGTTCCTGCGGATTCTGGTCACGGTGCTGACCGTGGTGATGATTGGCGGGGTTCTAACCATCGTTGCCCTGCTTGTCATCCGCTTCTCTGCGGTCCCGCCGATGGTGCCTGACAGTGTGACCCTGCCGGATGGCGTGACCGCCGAGGCCTTCACGATGGCGCCGGACTGGTACGCGGTGGTGACCGAAGGTGGCCGGAAGATTCTGATCTTCGACCGGGCCTCGGGGCAGCTGAAACAGACGGTCGTGGTCGACTGAAACAGGTGTCCCAGCCGGGACAGGAGCTCATTCCAACGATTCCAAAAGAGAATCTTCGGGAGTGACTTCTGGAGGCTCCGCCGCAGGTCGGTCCCGATCAGGGCGACGCCATCATCTCCTGCATGGCACGCACGGCCATCGGATACCCCCTTGCGCCGAAGCCGGCGATGAAGGCGGTGGCAATCGGGGAGACCAGCGAATGGTGATACATCTTCTCGCGGCGGTGAATGTTGGAGATGTGAAGCTCGATCAGCGGTACGCTCAGCATCTTGAGCGCATCCATCAACGCCATGGAGGTAAAGGTAAAGGCGGCGGGGTTGATAATGACGCCACCGGCGGAGTCCACGGCCTCGTGCACCCAGTCGATCAACTGGAACTCGGCGTTCGACTGGCGGAACACCAGCGGATGACCGCCGGCGGCCGTGCGGCAGGCGGCCTCGATATCGCCCAGGGTCGTCGTGCCGTAGATCTCCGGTTCGCGCGTGCCGAGGCGGTTGAGGTTGGGGCCGTTCAGGATGTGGATTGCCGTCATCTCGCCTCCAGCAAGGCGCGCAGGGGTGCGATGTCACCGGCGCGCATCCGGCCATCGCGTTCGAGGAACAGTCCGCGCAGCTCGTACCCCTCGACCACGGTGCGGTCGCCGACAAAGCCCGAGTAGGTCAGGCGCAGCGTCTTGCCGCCCCACTCGGCGAGGGTGAGATCGAGACGCATGAGATCGCCCTCCGTGGCTGGCGCAGGAAATCGGGCGCCGACGTCCATGAGGCCCAGCCCCTTTGCGCCCAGTTGGGCGCAGATCGCGCGGTGCCCCCCTGCCCGGTCTTGCAGCAAGGCATGAAAGCAGCGGTCGAACCAGCGGAAATAATTGGGATAAAAGACGATTCCGGCCGGGTCGCAATGGCCGAAACTAACGGGCACCTCAAGCGAAAAATCCGCCATCACGACTCGCCCCAGACCGGGCGGGTCATCTCGAAACGCTCGCCGCCCTTCTGATACAGGCCGGAGCCGTGAAGGCGGGCGATCAGGTCGAGTTTACCATTGTCCACATGGCCGCGCTCGGCGTCCAGCAGCATCTCGTCGGCGATATGGATGACTTCGACACGACCTATCGCAAGAGTCTGGTGGGGGCCGGTGACGACGGCGCTGTGCAGGGTGCATTCCAGGTTCACCGGCGCGCCCTTGATCCGTGGCGGGGAGATCCGGACGGACGAAAGGGTTTCTAGTCCGGCCAGATCGAGTTCGTCCACGCCGGCGGGTGCGTTCACGCAGGTCGCGTTCATCTGGTCGGCGAGCGCGACCGGCACGAGGTTCACCACGAATTCGCCGGTTGCGAGGATGTTGCTGCAAGTGTCCTTGAAGCCCTTGACGGGATCGCGCATCATGCCGACCGCCACGATGGGAGGATTGTCGCCCATCATGTTGAAAAAGCTGTAGGGCGCAGCATTTCTTGCGCCATCGGCAGACTGGGTCGTGATCCAGGCAATTGGACGCGGCGTGATTGTCGCGGTCAGCAGCTTGTAAGTAAACTCCGGCGGATAAGCGCTTGTCTCATAGAGCATTTCAAGGCTGCCGTAGTGGCTGGTGCCCGCCGTTTTCGCCGAAGGACTCTTCGCGGTAGAGGCCGAGTTTCTCCATCACCGGAAGGTCGTTCAGGCAGAAGAGGCAGGCCTCCTCGCTGGACGACGCGTTGGCATGTTCGTGCCAGGCCCAGGAGGGCACGCAGAAGATGTCGCGTTCGGTCCAGTCAAAACGCTGGCCATTGATGACGGAATGACCCGAGCCCTTGCACACCTGATAGAGGCAACTTCCGGTGTGGCGGTGCGCCCTGGTGCGCTCGCCCGGACGGAGCATCTGCATCGAGGCACCCAGTGTGCCCATGACATGGCCGCTGGTAACTGGGTTCATGTAGTGCATCAGGATGCCGTCGAAAGGCGAACCGTCGGTTTCGGCCAGACGCGAGAGCGCCTCGTATGTCGGAGCCCATTCATACTTGAACATCGGGCTGTAGCCCTTTGACCAGGCGCCGGTTCCCGGGCGCAGGCCGGGGTTACCCCAGGTGCGGGTCATGTCATCGACCGGATGCCCGACGGCCTGTGTCAGGTCCGGGTGGACCTCGTAGAAGTTGGCTTCCAACGCGTTGACCAGCGGAATGTCCAGCCCGTCCTGCCAAATGCAGGCGGTGCCGTCCTCGGAAACCGCGTGTTCGTGCCAGGTGCCGTTTGGCGTCAGCACGAAATCATTGGCGCCAAGCGTCATCTTGTGGCCATCCACGACGGTATAGGCGCCCGTGCCTTCCATAATGAAACGGATCGCCGAGGCTGAATGGCGGTGCGCCGAGGCGCGTTCGCCCGGGTGCATGACCTGTAGACCGGCATAGATCCAGCCCACGGCGGCGGCAACGTCGGAGCGGCCGGGGTTGTCGAGATAGATAACCCTGCGCCCGGCTTTTTCAGGCGTGACCAGTTCGACAGATCTGAGAACATCGTCGCGCAAGTCCTTGTAACGCCAGACCATTGGCAAGGACTGGCTGACCGGTTCCCAGGGCTCGATCTTGTTGGCGACGGTCCAGAGCGCGGCGGCGCCCTTCTTCTTCAGATCGTCGTAATAGGCGAGCAGTTCGGGCGTGTCCTCGACATTGGCGCGCCCTGCCACGTTTTCCCGGTATTGATCGTGTCTGCTCATGCGACCTCCCTACGGCAGAACCGCCGTTGCCTCGATCTCGATCTTGGCCTCGTCCTCGACCAGACCGGCCACGACGACCATCGTCATCGCCGGAAAATGATAACCCATGACGTCACGATAGGCAGCCCCGACTTCGGCCTGGCGCGCGACATATTCGCGCTTGTCGGTAACATACCAGGTGAGACGGGTGATATCGGAGACCTGCCCGCCCGCCGCCTCGACCACGTCGCGGATGTTCTTCAGCGCCTGGGTCATCTGGCCGATGAAGTCGTGGGATTCGAAGACCTGATCGGCGGTCCAGCCGATCTGCCCGCCAACGAAGAGTACGCGGCCCTCGGCCACCATGCCGTTGGCATAGCCTTTGGCCGGTTTCCAGCCTTCGGGGTGAACGGTGATCGCGGGCATGGGACCTCCTCCGGTAGCGCCAGTTGCGGAGACTGTCTCCGAACGGCGGGAAATTTCAAGCCTGAAATTTCAAGCTTCAAACGCTTTTTGCCCCTTGGTCGTGAAGGAACGGACGGTGTCGAGCGCGCCGTCGAGCGCCGTGCCCTTGGGGTCGGCCAACGCGGCGGCGATCAGGCGGGCGGTCCATTGCGCGGCATCCACGCGGCCCTCGACCAGGGCCGAGCCGGCCATGACGCGGTCGAATTTCGAGAGGCCCCGGGCGTGGGTGTCGGAATAGCCCTTGATCAGGCGGCGGATCTTCAGCGTCTCAACCGCGTGGTCATAGTTCTTCGGCAGACGGGTCGTGGCGGTGTCGAGCCAGTTGACCATGTGGGCCCGTTCGGTCTTGTGGCGCAGCAGGGACCGCCGCCAGCGCCGAAGTCCGGCGACGGTGTAGAGCATGAGGAAGGACGGCACGCGGTCGGAGCGCATCCGGCGGCCACGATTCACGAGTCGGTCGAGCAGCCGCATGAGGGACGGGCGGCTCTCGACGTAAGCGCCGATACGGGCGGGCATCAGGCTGGCAAACTCTGCGGCGCCGGGATGCAGGTATTCGGTGACCTGCACCAGGGTGTTGTGTTGCGCGGAGACTTCGGTGGCGATGCGCGGCGTTCGGGCGGCGCGGGTCTTGCGGTCGGCGACGCGGGGCAGGTCGTCATAGGCCATGGCGTTGGCGAGATATTTCGCGGCGTTCACCGTGAAGGCGTAGGCATGATCCTCGCCCCCGGCGGCGCGGTCCTTGGCGGCGAGGGCGGCGAGCAGGTCGAGATATTCGCCGCCGTAGGCGATGTCCTGAAAATCCACGGCCTTGCGCAGGCCGGCGCGGGCCATGTCCTGCGCCTCGGGCGGGAGGCTGGCGATGCGGGCTTCGAGCGCCTCGTAGTCGCGGCGGAGGGTGTCGGGACCTTGCATGCGCGTTCGGGTCTCGGTCGGTTGGGGCGTTGCATCGTGCGCGCGGGTTTCTGCGGCCGTGCGGGCCAGTTCGAAGGCGGCCAGCGAGGCTTCGGCGCCGCGACCCGAGGCGCGGATGCAGTCGCGGTAGCTTTCCACGGGGAATGGCAGGGTGCCGGAGCCGGCGAGCGCGCCGAAGAGGCTGGCCGAGATCACCGTCCCGGATTTCAGGGCCATCGCCTCCATGTCGAAGGCGATGACCTCTTTCGCGGCGATGGCAGCGGCCTTGCGCACCTCGGCCGGGTCGCCGCGGCCATCGCCGGGCATCACCTTTTCGAGCGTCGCAAGGCTGCGGTGGGTGGAGGCGATCAGCGTGGTGCGGTCGGGGGTCACGAAGCCGCGCATGATGGCCCGGCCGGCCTCCATCATCTCGGCGGCGATCAGGATATCGACATCGCCCTCGGCGGGGGCTAAGGCGAAGACGGGGGGCGTTCCTGTGTCGGGCAGCATCTCGACGTAGTAGATCGTGGCACCGGTGCGTTGTGCCACCCCCGCGACCGAGGTGGCCTGAACAGCATAACCGTTGCGTTCGGCCAGAGCGACGATCCAGCCATTCAGCACACCGCCGCCCTGCCCGCCCACGGCCATCACCGCCAGCTTTACGATCTGGTCGACGCGGGTGTCGCGAGCCGCGGATTTCATCGGAGCATTCATTCAGCGGCCTCCAGACCTTCGCTCCAGATCAGCCGTCTACCCTCGCGGCGGCGTTGCAGCCACGCGATGGCCCTGGCGTTCACGCGTGCCCACCAACGTTCCAGGCCCGAAGGGTTATGCACGAGATCGGCGCGGTAAAACGACGGGCAGAGAACCGCGGCATCCGCCACCTCGCCGCAATTGCCGCAGCCGACGCAGGAGGTGTCGATATGGGCGACGGGATCGTCGCGCAGCGGGTCGTCCGGCATCTTCAGCGTCAGCGAGGGGCAGCCCGAGAGGCGCATGCAGGCGTGGTCGCCGGTGCAGATGTCCTCGTCCACGCCGAATTTTGGCTTTTCGACCCGGCGGCCTTCCTTGATCGCGGCATTCATCAGGGGGCGTTCGCGGCGCTGCTTGTTCAGCATGCACTCGGACGAGGCGACGATGACCTTGGGCCCTTCGTGGTCCGTCGTCAGCGCCTCTTTCAGCGTGTCGCGCATCTTCTTGACGTCATAGGTGCGGTCGATCTGGCGGACCCAGTTCACCCCCACCCCTTCGACCGCCTTGGTGATCGCGTGCTTGGTCGCCTTGCTCTTGTTGTCGGCGCGCGAGGACAGGATATCTTGCCCGCCGGTCGCAGCGGAGTAGTAGTTATCGACGACGATGGTCACGCCGTCCGACTTGTTGAACACAGCGTTGCCGATCGACGAGTTCAGCCCGTTGTGCCAGAAGCCGCCGTCGCCGATGATCGAGATGGGACGCTTCTCGCCGCCGCCGTCGAATGCAGCGTTCGAGGCTGGGCCGAGGCCGTAGCCCATCGTGGTGCCGCCGATCTCGAACGGGGGCATGATCGAGAATAGATGGCAGCCGATGTCACAGGAAATCTGGTGCTGGCCCATTTCCTCTTCCACAAGCTTCATCGCCGCGAAGATCGGGCGTTCGGGGCAGCCGGTGCAAAAGCCGGGCGGGCGCATCGGAACGGACTTGGTGAGATCCGGGATCGGGAGGGCTTCCTTGGGTTCATTCGGCGCTCGCCGCTCGGCGGGCAGCAAGTCCACGGCATGGCGTCGCAGGAAAGCTTCGACGCCTTCGAGCATGACGCGCCCCGTATATTCGCCGGCCATCGGCAACACGTCCTTGCCAGAGACCAGCGTCTCGCGATTACCGGCCTTGTGGAGGATCGCGCGGAACGCCTGTTCGAGATAGTCGGGCTGGCCCTCCTCGACGATCAGCACCGAGTCCTTTCCGGCGCAGAAGTCGAGAAACTCATTCTCGACAATCGGATAGGCGACGTTCATCACGTAAAGCGGCACCTGGGTGTCGCCGTGAAGGTCCGCGAGGCCGAGGCGCTGGAGCGCGCGGACGACGGCGTTGTACATGCCGCCTTGAACGACGATTCCGACCTTGCTCGCCCCGGGTCCAAAGAGTTCGTTCAGCCGGTTGGCGCGGATGTAGTCGAGCGCGGCGGGAAGGCGTTTCTCGATCTTTTCCTTTTCGTGGATGTAGGAATACGGCGGCAGGACGATGCGCTTGGTGTCGCGGCGCGGGTTGGACAGGGCGTCGCGCACGTTGAGCGGCGGGGAGACGTTGTCCTTGGCCTCGAAGGCGCCGTGGACGTGGCAGGAGCGGATGCGCATGAGCATCATGACGGGGGTGTTGGAGGCCTCGGAGAGTTCGAACCCGTGGCGCACGGCCTGGGTCAGCGAGGGCAGGTTCGGGCGCGGGTCGAGCAGCCAGATCTGCGACTTGGTGGCGTAGGAGTGGCTGCGTTCCTGCATGATCGAGGAGCCTTCGCCGTAATCCTCGCCGACGATGATCAGCGCGCCCCCCGTCACACCGCCGGAGGCGAGGTTGGCGAGCGCGTCGGAGGCGACGTTGACACCAACCGGGCCCTTGAAGGTCACCGCGCCGCGGATCGGGTAGTGGACGGAGGCGGCGAGCATGGCGGCGGCGGCGGCCTCGGAGGCATTGGCCTCGAAGCGGATGCCAAGTTCGCCCATCAGCTCTTCGGCGTCGGCGAGCACGTCCATGAGGTGGGAGATCGGCGCGCCCTGGTAGCCGCCGACATAGCCGACCCGGTTTTCCAGCAAGGCCTTGGTGATCGCCAGGATCCCCTCGCCGCGGAAGGTCTGGCCGGAGCCGATGCGCAACTGTTCGACCTCCTTCCTGAATGAGCGTTCCGCCATCTGGTCTCTCCTTCGAGGGTCGGGGTCAGAATTCGTTCCGGCGCACGTTGTGCAACATCTTCTGCAGCGTCTGGACAAAGGCCTCGCGCTCGGCCTCGGTTATGCCGTCGAACATGCGTTCGCAGCCCTGATGCACGAGCGGCCAGATATCGCCGAAACAGGCTCGGCCTTCGGCAGTGAGGTAGATTTCGCGCACGCGACCGTCCGATTCGCGTTCCTCGCGGCGGACGAGACCGGCCGCTTCGAGCGATTCGAGCGTGCGGCTCATCGTCGACTGCTCGCTGATGGCGTAGACCGAGAGTTCGTTGATCGTCAGCCCCGGCACCACGGCGAGGATTGCAAGCGTGCGCATCTTCATCGTGGTGAGGCCGCGCTTTTTCAGGGCGCGCTGGAGGTCGGCGTTGTAGCGGCCCATGGTGCGGTTCATCAGGTAGGGCACAAACCGGTTGAGGCCGATTTCGCCCAGCGTGGGGATCGCCCGGGCCGGAGGGGTCTGGTCGTCCACCGCTCAGCCCGCGACCAGGGCCAGTGCCCGGATCGGGCTGCCGGTGCCGTTGGCGATCTTGAGCGGCGCGGCGATCAGGATCGCGCCCTTCGGGGGCAGCTGGTCGAGGTTGGCGAGGCTGGCAAGGCCGAAGCAGTTGTCGCGGTGCAGCAGATTGTGGGCCGGAAAAGGCGGGGTCATGCCGCCCGCCTGCCCCGCATCTGTGCCGATGCACTGCGTGCCCCATCCGACGATCTTGCGGGAGAGCAGGTATTCGATGCAGTCAGGCGTCGGACCGGGCGAATGCGGGCCGGTGGTGTCGGCGTTCAGGAAAGCGGCTTCGCTGGTGGCGCGGGCGTCCCAGTCGGTGCGCATCACCACCCATTCACCGGCGCCGATGGCACCGTACTCGGCCTCCCAGTGGCGAACGCCTTCGGCGGTCAGCAGGAAATCGGGGTCGGCGGCGGCCTCGGCCGAGCAGTCGATCACATTGACCGGCGCAACGACGCGGGAAAGGTCCAGCGTGTCGGTGAAACCGTCGGCATAGTCCTTGCCGGTGATCCAGTGGTGCGGCGCGTCGAAATGGGTGCCCGAATGCTCGCCCAGCTTCATCCAGTTCCAGGCCCAGAACGGACCGTCCTTGTCGTATTCGCTGATCTTGTGGATCTCGATCCTGGGCGTATCGCGTGCCAGTTCGGGCGGCAGTTTCAGGATCGGGGTGTCTGGCCCCAGCGGGCCGCTCAGATCGACGACGCGGATTGCGCCGGAGAGAAGCCCGTCGCCGAGTTGAACCAGCAGTTCTGCGGTGCCCATCGCGGATTCTCCCTGTGGTGACGCAGGAAACCTAGCGAATTTATATGCAGATGCAAATAACTTCTTGCGCGCGGTTCGCGAAGCTTAACACGCATCGAACGGAATGAGAGATCGAGAGCCCCCCGACCCAGCAATCACTGTATGCAAGTGCAGATACCAGACCCGTCGGCGGAGGTCAGAACACCTTGAAGGTCATGGTCGTCAGCGACCGCTCGATGCCCGGAATGTCGAGCAGATGATCGTTGATGTATTTCCCCACATCGGCGTCGGCGGGGATGTAGAGTTTCATCAACAGATCATAGTCGCCGGATGTGGAATAAAGTTCCGAGTGGATTTCGCGCAGCGCGATGTCTTCGGCCACCTTATAGGTGGTGCCGGGCTTGCAACGGATCTGGATGAAGACGCAGGTGCTCATGTCTTTGGGGCCTCGCTTGGTCGACGCCAAGCTGGCATGGCAACGGGGTCCATGCAATCCCCCTGCGGCGGATTGAACGGCGGGCGGGTGTTGGTGAGATCCGGAGTTGACGTCCGGCCGGGGCGGCCGTGGCCGGCGGTCTATCCAGACACTTTCTTCACGAATTGAGATTTCAGGCCCATCTGCCCAATGCCCGGGATCTTGCAATCGATGTCGTGATCGCCGTCGACCAGCCGAATGTTGCGAACCTTGGTCCCGACCTTGACCACCGAGGAAGACCCCTGAACCTTGAGGTCCTTGATCACCGTGACGGTGTCGCCGTCTGTGAGGACATTCCCGACGCTGTCACGCACCTCTGGAGCTCCTTTGCCCGGCTCTTCGGGCACCCACTCGTGTCCGCATTCGGGGCAATTCAGCAGAGCATCGACCTGGTAGACGTAGGTCGAGGAACATTCGGGACATGGCGGCAATGTATCGGTCATGAGGTGCCAGTAACCTGATGACAGGATGGAGAACAGGGCAAAATCCTCTTCCCCTGAGCCTCAGGTCATCGCGCCAAGCTTGCATTGCGCGTCTTCCGCGCCGCCTCCTTCCCCTAGTAACACCGCCACATCCGAGGGAAATCCCCGCGCGCTGCCTTGGAATGGACACCGCCGCCGCCTATAAGGCCGCGCGACCATGAGGGAATGACCAATGCGCAAGGCCACGATCACGCGGAAGACCGCCGAGACCGATATCTCGGTCGAGATCAATCTCGACGGAACCGGGGTCTATGACAACAAGACCGGGGTCGGGTTCTTTGATCACATGTTGGACCAGCTGGCGCGGCATGCGCTGATTGACATGACCGTGCGGGCCACGGGGGATTTGCACATCGACGACCATCATACGGTCGAGGATACCGGTATCGCGCTGGGTCAGGCGCTGGCGCAGGCGCTTGGCGACAAGCGGGGTATCCGGCGCTATGGCGAGTGCCGGCTAGTGATGGACGACGCGCAGGTTGTCTGCGGGCTGGATCTGTCGGGACGGCCGTTCCTCGTGTGGAACGTGGACATGCCGACGGCGAAGATCGGCAGTTTCGACACCGAGCTTGTGCGCGAGTTCTTTCAGGCCCTCAGCACCCATGGCGGGATCACCCTGCATCTGGACCGTGTCCACGGGATCAACAGCCACCATATCGCCGAGGCGGCCTTCAAGGCAGTGGCGCGGGCGCTGCGCCAAGCGGTCGAGACCGACCCGCGCAAGGCCGATGCGGTGCCATCGACCAAGGGTATGCTCTGAGGGCGACCGCCGGCTTGGCACCGGCGGCGATCTCGCCTAATCCTCGGCCGAACTGCGAAAGGCACGCCCCATGCTGACCGTCATCATCGACTACGAGAGCGGCAACCTGCACTCCGCCGAGAAGGCGTTTCAGCGGATGGCGGCCGAGGCCGGCGCGGGACAGATACTGGTCACCGACCGGGCCGAGGACGTGGCGCGCGCCGACCGCATCGTGCTGCCGGGCGACGGCGCCTTTCCGGCCTGTTCGGCGGCGTTGCGGCGCTCGGGCTGTTTCGAGGCGATGGTCGAGGCGGTCGAACGGCGCGGGCGCCCGTTTCTGGGCATCTGCGTCGGGATGCAGCTGATGGCGCAGCGCGGGCACGAATACCAGACGGTCGAAGGTCTGGGCTGGATCGACGGCGAGGTCGAGCGGATCGTAACGGACGATCCCGCGCTGAAGGTGCCGCATATGGGGTGGAACGATCTGGTGATCGACAGGGCGCATCCGGTGATGGAGGGCGTTTCGACCGGAGATCACGCCTATTTCGTGCACTCCTACCAGATGCGGATGAGCGACCCGACCCAGCGGATCGCCCATGTCGGCTATGGCGGAGAGGTCACCGCCATCGTCGGGCGCGACACCATGATCGGGTTTCAGTTCCACCCCGAGAAAAGTCAGGCGGTGGGCCTGCGGCTGATCGCCAATTTCCTGCGGTGGCGGCCTTGAAGGCGCTGGTCAGTTGACCCGCGTCCAGTTCTGACCAAAGCAGATCAGCCCACCTAACACGCAGCCCTTCATCCGAAGCGTGTCGCCGTTGAGAGTGGCCTTGCCGACGTAAACCTTGTCGTTCGAGGGGCGCCAGGCCTCGCCGGAATACTGACCGTCGCCGTCGTTTTTCATGTTGCGCACGATCTGCTTGCCCAGCACCGGGCTGGCGTATTCACCCGACTCGTTGAAGCTTTTGACCGCGACGCCGCAGATCACCGCGCCGCATTGCTTCATTTCGATGTAGGAGTATTTGCCGTCATCCGGCTCGGTCTTCCAGGTGCCGAAGATCGGATCCTGGGCCAGGGCGGCGCCGGCCAAGGTCAAGGAGGCGAGAACGCCGAGAAGAAGGTATTTCATTTGGGACCTCTTTTCCGGTTCGGCGCAAGTGTCGCAGGCAGTATCGAGTCGGACAAGGGCGACGTCGGGGCGCGTTGCAATCCTGCGCAGGGCTGTGCCATATCGCGCCGATCCGACTGCGAAAGGACCTGCCGATGATCCTCTATCCCGCCATCGACCTCAAGGACGGCCAGGCCGTGCGCCTGCTGCGCGGCGAGATGGAGAAGGCGACGGTCTTCAACGACGACCCGGCGGCGCAGGCCCGCGCCTTTGCGGCGGCGGGCTGCGGCTGGATCCACCTGGTGGACCTGAACGGCGCCTTTGCCGGCGCGCCGGTGAACGCGGCGGCGGTCGAGGCGATTCTGGCGGCGGTCGAGGTGCCCTGCCAGCTGGGCGGCGGCATCCGCGACATGGCCACCATCGAGAACTGGCTTGGGCGCGGGCTGGCCCGGGTGATCCTGGGCACGGTCGCCGTGGAGAATCCGGACCTTGTGCGCGAGGCGGCCCGGGCGTTCCCGGGACAGGTCGCGGTGGGGATCGACGCCCGAAAGGGACGCGTCGCGACGCGGGGCTGGGCGGAGGAAACCGAGGTGATGGCGACCGACCTCGCCCGCAGTTTCGAGGACGCCGGAGTAGCGGCGATCATCTATACGGACATCGACCGGGACGGGGCGATGCAGGGGCCGAACATCGCGGCGACCGAGGCGCTGGCGCGCGCGGTCACAATTCCGGTGATCGCCTCGGGCGGGGTGAGCCGGATGGAGGACCTCGTCGCGCTGAAGGCGACCGGGGTAATCGCCGGGGCGATCTCGGGGCGGGCGCTGTATGATGGTGCGATCGATCTGGCGGACGCCCTGAAACTTCTGGGCTGACCGGGCGGCTTCGCGCCTGGAACCGGCGCGTACAGGGTTTAGGGCAAGGGCGCGGTGCGCCAGAGCTGGACCTTGAGGCCGCCGTGGGCGACCTGCGGGCCGGGTTCCAGAAAGGGCAGCGCGGTCGCCTTGGCCAACCCCGCGTCGGAAGTGACGATGCCGACGCGCCAGCCACGGAATCGCTCTTTCAAAACGGTGCCGAGCGCGCCGTAGAGGCCGAAGAGCTGTTTCCTCTCGCCGATCCGGGCGCCGTAGGGCGGGTTGATCATGACCAGGCCCGGCGGGCCATCGGGGCGTTCGAGCGCGCTGAGCGGCTGGCAGGCAAAGCGGCACCAAGCGGAGAGGCCGGCGCGGGCAGCATTGGCCGCGGCGCCGCGGATCGCGCCCTGATCACGATCAAAGCCGAGAAAGCGCGGCTCGGGCGTTCGATCGGGCGCGGGACGGCGGAGCGCGGCCAGGGCGGCGGGATCGAAGAGGGCGAGTTGCTCGAAGGCGAAGGTGCGACTGCGGCCGGGTTGCAGACCGGCCGCGATTTCGGCCGCTTCGAGCACGAAGGTGCCGGAGCCGCACATGGGGTCGACCACGGGCTGCGAGCCGTCGAAGCCGCATTCCGCGAGAAACATCGCCGCCATATTCTCGCGCAGGGGCGCCTTGCCAACGAACTCCTTGTGTCCTCGTTTGTGCAGCGGGTCGCCGGTGGTGTCGATGGAGAGTGTGCAGAGGTCATCGTCGATGCGGGCGAGGATACGCACCGATGCATCCTCTGCGAGTGGTGCCCCGAGCGTTTCGGTGATCGCGCGGGCGATCCGCTGGGCGGCGGCCTTGTGGTGATAGATGCGCGAGGCGCGGCAGACCGCCTCTACCTTGACCGGCACATCGGGGCGCAGGATTGCCGACCAATCGACCTTGCGCGCGCGCTTGTCGAGCTGGGCGAGGTGCATCGCGCGGAAGCTGGCGAAGCGCACCAGCACGCGGACCGCGCCGCGCAGGTCGAGATTGGCACGCATCGCCTCTGCCCAGCCGCCGCGCAGGGCGACGCCGCCCGCCTGTTCTGTCACGCCGTCGAAACCCGCCGCGCGCGCCTCGGCGGCGAGGTGTGGTTCAAGTCCGGGCGGGGCGACGAGGAATATCTCGAAATCACTGTCCATCGCGCCTCATACCCTGCCCTTCGTATGCGCGCGACCCCTTTCCCAAGCCCGAGATCCGCGCCATAAGCGGGACATGCTGAAGACCCGGATCATTACCTGCCTCGATGTCGCCGACGGCCGTGTCGTCAAGGGCGTCAATTTCGTCGACCTGCGCGATGCCGGCGACCCGGTGGAAGCCGCGCGCGCCTATGATGCGGCGGGGGCGGACGAGCTGTGCTTCCTCGACATCCACGCGACGCACGAGAACCGGGGGACGATGTTCGATCTGGTCACGCGAACTGCCGAGCAGTGCTATATCCCGCTGACCGTGGGCGGGGGCGTTCGCACGGTCGAGGATGTGCGAGACCTTCTGCTGGCCGGGGCGGACAAGGTGAGTTTCAATTCGGCGGCCGTGGCGCGACCTGAAGTGGTGGCCGAGGCGGCGGATCGTTTCGGCAGCCAATGCATCGTGGTGGCGATCGACGCCAAGACCGTGTCGCCGGGCAAATGGGAAATCTTCACCCATGGCGGACGCAAGCCGACCGGCATCGACGCGGTGGATTTCGCGCGGACGGTGGTGGACCAGGGCGCTGGGGAGATCCTGCTGACCTCGATGGACCGGGACGGCACCCGTGCCGGGTTCAATCTGCCCCTGACGCGGGCGATTGCCGATGCCGTGCATGTCCCGGTGATTGCCTCGGGCGGGGTCGGCACGCTTGACCATCTGGTCGATGGGGTGCTGGAGGGTCATGCCAGCGCGGTCCTGGCCGCCTCGATTTTCCATTTCGGCGATTTCACCATCGGGGAGGCCAAGGCCCATATGGCTGCGGCAGGCATTCCGATGAGGCTGACATGAGTGCGCTGGAGCGGCTGGCCGCCACCATCGCGGCGCGTCGCGGGGCGGATCCAAGCGAGAGCTGGACCGCCAAGCTGCTGTCGAAAGGCCCGGAGAAATGCGCCGAGAAGTTCGGTGAGGAAGCGGTCGAGGCGATCATCGAGACGGTGAAAGGCGACCGGGAGAAGCTGACCGCCGAGGCGGCGGACGTGCTTTACCACCTCCTTGTAATGCTGGCGGCGCGCGATGTTTCGCTGCACGACGTGCTGGCCGAGCTGGAGCGACGCGAGGGCACTTCAGGCATCGCCGAGAAGGCGGGGCGCCCGGGCGCCTAGAGTTTGGACGAAACCACGCCGGTGGCGAAGCCGCCCATGCGGAGTTCGCCAAAGAGACGCTGATATTCGATCTTGGGGCAGCGGTTCTGGATCACTGTAACGCCCCGTGCCTCGGCCCTGGCTGCCGCTTCGGCATGTTCGACGCCGATCTGCATCCAGATCGTCTGGAGGTCCGGGAAGGCAGCCAGCGCCTCGTCCACGATCTCGGGCACGGCTTCGGAGCGGCGGAAGATATCGACCATATCGACCGGCTCGGTGATGTCGGAGAGGCTGGCCACGATGGTCTGCCCGAAGAGAGTCTCGCCGGCGTTGACCGGATTGACCGGAATCACGCGATAGCCTTTGAGGCCCAGGTAGCGCGCCACGAAATAGCTGGGGCGCACCGGATTGGTCGAAACACCGACCACGGCGATGGTCCGCGCGCGCTTGAGGGTCCGGGTCAGCAGGTCGTCGGAATACTGTGGCATGAGTTCACCATAGCAGCCTGTCAGGAAAGAAAAAGCGCCCCTGGATGAGACCAGGGGCGCAAGGTACGGAACGAGGGACAGTAATATGAGCAACAGGCGTTCCGGCCTGCGCCTGTGATGTATTTAGGTGATGGTTTGAAAACGAAAAGGCCGGATCGCAAAACTGTGATTCGCCGCATCAACGGGCAAGAGCGGCCGGCCAGTTGGCATTGGCAAGCGCGATCTCGGCTTCGGCGTCCTTCTGCCAGCGCGCGGCGATGGCGCTGCCGTTGACAAGATACAGTCGGCCATCGCGTATGGCCCAGGTTTCCGGGGTTGAGCCGACCACCCTGCCCCGCGCCATGCCATAGGCGCAGTAGCCGCCATAGCGGGGCGCATATCCGCGGGGGTTGGCTTCGAAGAGTTCGCGATTTTGAGCGCTGGCGAAGAGCCAGATCGCGCCCTTCCACATCACGCTGTAACGCCGGTCGCCCTTTACCGCTTTGCCATCGGTGAAATAGGCGACCGTGTCATAGCCCTGGATCGCCTGGCCGTTGCTGGCATAGATCATCGGCTCGTCCGCCCGCGCCGCCAGAGGCAGCAGCAGGACAAGAGCAAGAAGGGCCAGAGGGTGGCGCAGGATCATCGGGCGGCTCCGCGGCAGTGAATGCAGAGCAGAATAGGGTGCAGATCCTTCTGCCGGAAGCCGACAAACGCCGATGTGATCCGCTGCGCGCGGCCGTGTGGACTTTGACTCACACCCCTGTGGCGCGTGCAGCGTAGAGCGCCACGGCGGCGGCGTTAGAGACGTTGAGCGAGCCGAAGTCGCCTGCGGCGTCGATCCGGACGAGTTCATCGACCGTCGCGCGGGTCTTTTCGCGCAGGCCCGGCCCCTCGGCCCCGAGCACCAGCGCGACGGGGCGGTCGCGGCGGCCTTCGAGCGCGGTTTCGATGCTTTGTGTGGCCTCGCCAGCCAGACCGAGCACAAGATAGCCGAAGGACTGCAGTTCCTCGATGGTTTCGGCCAGGTTCTTGACGCGCAGGTAGGGCTGGCGCTCGAGTGCCCCGCTGGCGGCCTTGGCAAGCGCCCCGGTCTCGGGCGCGGAATGGTGGCGGGTGCCGATCACGGCGCTGGCGCCAAAGACCTCGGCAGTGCGCAGGATGGCCCCCACGTTATGCGGGTCGGTGACCCGGTCGAGCAGCACCACGCGGGGCGTGGCGGCGCCGATGCAGACCTCTTCCAGACGGCCCCAGTCGAGCGGCCTGACCTCGAGCGCGGCGCCCTGGTGGACCGAGCCGGGGTCGATGGGGGCGCTGAAACGGCGGGCCTCCTCGATCTCGGGCTCCATTCCTGCTGCCGCGACCGCCTCGGCCAATTTGTCCAGCGCATTCTTCGTCACCAGCAGGCGCAGCTTTTCACGACGCGGGTTCAGCAGTGCATCCCGCACCGCATGGAGGCCGAAGAGCCAGACAGTTTCAGTCGCCGCAACCTTCTGCGCCTGTTCCTTCTCAATGACCCATTTGGGTTTCTTGACCATCACCGCCTCCGCCAAATCTCTCTGCAAGGCTCCGGATTTTCCTGTTGACGCCCCTCAGGCCCGCTAGTAATCACGCCTCCACTCCGGGTGCAATGCACAAGGGGTGTGGGCGACAGGCCGCAAGGTGTGGCAGGGGACTGTAACTCCCTCGCGGAGACGCACGCCTGGTTCGATTCCAGGGTCGCCCACCATCCACCCCTTCCATGCTCGGCAGATATCCCCTCAAGGGAGAGACCTCGACATTTCAGGAGGTTACCGGACATATCTGCTGTGGATTTCGCACAGAGACGTCTCTGTCGGGCCGGCTTTCGGCCGTTTCGGGCAAAAGTCTCTGTGGCCCGATTTCGCGTGAGGTCTTGGGCTATTCCCGGAGGGGTGTCAGCGGGCCGGGAATCCCAGGACGCGGCGTTGCTTGGCCCAGTTCAGGGGGAGGTCCGGGAGGTCTCTCAGCCGTTTCGCCGACAGCTCGGCGAGCTGATGTCCGGCCAGGATTGCGGTGGCAATGTCCGCCGCGAGCCAGGCGGGCGGCAGGATGCAGCTGACACTTCCGCTGCGCAGTCCCTCCCGTTCGGTGATCTCCGCAATCGAGGTAGCGCTTAACCTCGGTCGCTTCCAATCGACCTGCGCGCACAACTCCAGGACAGAGCGTCCGTGCGCGCAGCGACATTGAGATAGGCCATCTGGCGCCCTGCCCCATCTCGCGTCGAGGTCATCTTACAGAGGGGGCCGGCGGGATCAGTCCACGATCAGGATTCGGTCGAGCGCTCCTTCCGTGAGCGGCTTGCGGGGAAGGTACTCGGGGAGAAAGCGGCGCAGGTAGGTGATGGCGCAGGCGGTGCCTTCGCGCCGGTATTCCTCGGTGATCTCGCCATGACGGCCGTAGGACAGCGCCCAGATTCCGTCCATCGCCGCCGCGGAGATCTCGAGCCAATGGGCGAGGTCCGGCATCGGCTGCATGTCGAAATAGGCCTCGAACATCCGTGCCCGGCTCCGGGCGATATGGGCGTTGCCGGCGAAGTCGGCATTGCGCACGGCGACCGAGACCCCTGCCCCTAGAAACAGCCGCAGCGCGGCCGGACGGCTGTTCTGAAAGGCCGCAGCGCTGGTGTGTTTCATTGCCAGAAGTTCCTGCCAGGTTTGCGGTTCGGGATCGCGGAGCGGCAGGATCGAGCGGCGGTAGATCTCTTCGTTGAAGCGGGTTGCCAGCGCCACGTAGACGGCATTGCGGTTGGGAAAGAAGTAATAGACCGAAGCCAGGGATACTCCGGCCACCTCGGCGATCTGGGCGAGGCTGATATCCTCGTCTCCGCTGTCGGTCAGGAGCTTCTCTGTGGCGTCCAGCAGGAGGTTGTAGCGTTCGACTCCGCGGCGGCGCATCGAACGGTTCGCGCTGCCGGCTATCGCGTTTTCGTTGGTCCTACTCAAACCTTGCTCTCCGCGGACTGGGGGGCAACTTACGGTGTCAGCCCGGATGTCACAAGCGCGGCGGCTGCGGAGCGGGGCGGCGCAGGGCCGTCCCGCCCGCCTCTAAGTCACTTCAGCAGCCAGGCGTTCCAGCGCTCGCGCAGCTCGTCGCGGTGGGCACCGATCCATTCGAAATCGGGCGACACCAGTTGCTCGTAGTTGGCCGGATAGGTGGCGTAGAGCTTCTGTTCGTCTTCCGGCAACTGGCTCAGCCCGATGGTCGAGGACGTGGCATATCCGACGGCCTTGATAAAGCCCGGGTGCCCCTCCGCGTCGCCGTAGAAGAAGTCGATGAACTTCATCGCACCCTCGGGGTTGGGCGAATTCTTGAGGATGGCCAGATAGCCGGTATCGCGGATCGCTCCATCCCATGCCATGGCAAAGGGCGCACCGTCCTGGATCACCTTCAGCGCACGACCGCTGTAGGCCATGGTCATCACGACCTCGTTGTCGCGCATGATCTGCTGAACCTGGTTGCCGGTCTTCCACCACACGGCGATATGCGGGCGAATTTCCTCGAGCTTGGCATAGGCGCGATCGAGGTCGAGCGGATAAAGGTCTTCCTTGGCTACGCCGTCGGCCAGCAGCGCCACAGTGGGCAGCCACCAATCCCTGTCGCCGGTGTCAGGCAGACCGCGCGGGCCCGGGAAGGTCTCGACGTCCCAGAAGTCGGCCCAAGTCTTGGGTTCCTTGCCGGCGAACGCCTCCTTGTTGTAGCTGAGCACCATGCCGCCGGTGGTGCGGGCGACGCCCTTGGGCTGGCAGGCGCCGGGCAGCGCGTATTTCTTCACGTTCTCCAGCGTATCGCAGGGGATGTCGGCCAGCATGTCGGCCTTGCCCACTAGGTCGGGCCCGGTCGCGGTCACGATGTCGAATTCCACTGTGCCCGAGCGCACCATGCCCTCGGCCCTCGCCCATTGGTCAGGCACTTCGATGTCGAAGGGAATGACCTCGGTTCCGGTGGCTTCGGTGAAGGGCTTGTAGAAGAATTCCTCCATCGTGTTGCGCATCAGACCACCGGTTGTGGCGATGACGATCTCGTCGGCCCTTGCGGCGGTGCCGGCGACGACAACGGCAAGCGCCGTTCCCAGGGTCACTATTCGGTTCGGTGTCTTCATAGTCGGCCTCCTTGTTGATCTGAATTTCCACAGACGTTCCGTTCAGTCCGCATCGGACGGACTGGACCGGGTTTCGGCCACGCGCCGCAGCAGCGCGGCGGCGAGCAGGACGAAGATCGAGATGACGGTGAGAAGCACGGCAATCGCCGGGATGACCGGGGTCAGGTTCTGTTCGATATCGTCGAACATCATTCGCGGCAGCGTCTTGTCGCGAATGCCGGCGAGGAAGAAGGTGATGACCGGCTCGTCGAAGGAAAGAATGAAGGCGAAGAGCGCCCCCGAGAGCACGTTCGGCAGGATCAGCGGCAGCGTCACCAGCCGGAAAGCGGCGAAACGCGAGGCGCCGCAGCTGATCGCGGCATCCTCGAGAGTGGGATCGACCGAACTGAGCGCGGCAGCGATGGTGAAGACGACAAAGGGCATCGCAATCACGGAATGCGCAAGAACATATCCGGTTACCGTGCTGGAGAGGCCGGTCTGGCGGAAGAACAGGTAAAGCGCCACGGCCAGGGCAATATGCGGCACCACGATCGGTGCGATGAGCAGTCCCTGAAACAAGGTTCCCAGGCTGCCTGCGCCCCGCATCAGCGCGTAAGTGGACATGGTGCCGATCACCGCGGTTGTCAGCGAGGTGAGCAGGGCGATCTTGAACGAAAAGGCGGTCGCGCCCATCCAGCGCGAGCTTCCAAAGAACTCTCCGAACCAGCTGGTGGTGAAGCCGACCGGAGGGAAGGTCAGGTAGTCGGTCGTGCTGAACGCCATCGGCAGAATGATGACGATGGGCGCCAGGACGAAGAACAGCACCGCATAGACATAGGCGTTGAGCAGGAGCTTGCGGGGATTCACGGCGGCGTTCACAGGTGGCCTCCGAGCATGCGGTCGAAGCGGAAAACGCGGCTGAAGATCAGCGTGATCGCGGTGACGAAGAGCGTCAGGACGCCGACGAGCGCGGCCGCGAAGGGCCAGTCGAGAAACTCGCGCAATTGTTGCGAGATCAGGGTCGAGATCATCATCTCTTGCGGCGAGCCGAGCAGGGCCGGGGTGATGAAGTAGCCAAGCGCGCTGAGGAAGACGAGAATGACCCCCCCCAGGACGCCCGGAAGGGCCAGCGGCAGCGTCACCTCCAGGAAACTGCGTATCGGTCCGGCGCCGCAAATCTGCGCAGCACGGCCATAGTCAGCGGGTATGTTGCGCAGGGCGCCATAAATCGGGAGCACCATGAACGGCATCAGCACGTGGGTCATCGCGACCACGACGGCGCCTTGCGTGTAAAGCAGGCGGACGGGCTCGTCCGTGATCCCGACCAACTGGAGTAGGCCATTGACGATGCCGTTGCGTTGCAGCAGCACGGCCCAGGCTGCGGTGCGCACCAGTACCGACGACCAGAACGGCAGGAGCACACAGGCAGTGATAAAAATCGCCATGCCCCGCCCCGAGGAAACCATCGCCATGGCCACCGGGAAAGCGAGCAGAAGCGACGGGACCGAGACCAAGAAGGCGATCCAGAGCGTCCGCATAAGCACTGTCGCATAAACCGGGTTATCGAGGATGCGCTCGTAATTCTGCAGGCCGGGCTGCGGTTCGAGGACCGAAATCGAGAGCAGGCTGAGCAACGGATAGAGAAAAGCGAAGCCGATGAGCAGGAAGAACGGGCCCATCAGCAATAGAATTCCTGCCTTTGAAAGCCGGCGACCGTCCGGGCGGAAGAAATCGGACAGGGTCACGCTGCGGCCCTCTCGCCATAGACGAGCATGGCTTCAGGAGGGCAGAGGAGCCCGATCCGCTCTCCCTTGGACAGCGACGGCAAAGCGGCCGAGGCGACCCGGGCGCGGATCTCGGTGCCATCGTCGAGGCGAGCGATGACCAGCGTGCCGGCGCCGGCATAGACCACTTCCTCGAGCCGCGCAGACAGCGCTCCGGGGGCTTCGGGCGCGGTGACAGACAGGCGTTCGGGACGGATCGCCAGTGTGGCGGGGCCCTGGCCCGGCGCACCGACAAAGGAAGAAGCGGATGGCACCATGGTGTCGCCCTGCCCCAGCGCCAGCTTTGCACCGTCCCAGACCACCGGGATCATGTTCATCTCTCCGATGAAGCCGGCGGCGAAGAGATTGGCGGGGCGTTCGTAGAGTTCCCGTGCCGGGGAAATCTGCTGGATCCGCCCGCCGCGGAGGATGGCGATGCGGTCGGCCATTGTCAGCGCCTCGCCCTGGTCGTGGGTGACGAAAACTACCGTGATACCCAGATCGGAGTGCAGCCGCTTGATCTCAAGCTGCATTTCCTCGCGCAGGTTCTTGTCGAGAGCCGAGAGCGGCTCGTCCATCAGCAGCAGCCGCGGCTTGTATACGATGGCGCGGGCCAGCGCGACCCGCTGACGCTGACCACCGGAAAGCTGCGCGGGCATCCTGTCTCCGTAGCCCTGCAACCTCACGACCTCGAGCGCGGCGGCTGCCTGGCGCCGGCGTTCGACGCGGCCGATGCCCCTCATCTTCAGCGGGAAGGCCACATTGTCGAAGACGCTGAGGTGGGGGAACAGCGAATAGTGCTGGAAAACCATACCGATGTTACGCTTCTGCGGCAGCAGGCGCGTGCAATCCTGCCCGTCGATCAGGATCTGGCCGGCGGTCGGAACTTCGAAGCCGGCGAGCATCATCAGCACCGTCGACTTTCCCGAGCCCGAGGGGCCGAGCAGGGCGAGAAATTCACCGGGTGCGATGTCGATGGAGACGTCGTCGACCGCCTTCAACGTGCCGAAGGCCTTATCGAGGCCGCGCACCGAAATACGGGCCCCCACGACCGGCCTGACCGCCTCTTCGCCCATGCGCACCCCCTGTTTGGACCACGTCCCCACGGCTTTCCCGCAGCGGACGAATCTGACGCTAGATGATATACCAGAAAAATCAATAAAGTTCAGGTTTAGCCCCGATAATTTTGCCCCCACCTGATCTCATGCTTTGAAAATCACGCAGTTCAGGTGCTCGCCGACCATTTCAACATAGCGATAAACCCCATGTTTTACGGCACAATCAAAGGTTACGGTTACAATCCGGGCATGCAGGATGCCGCGAAGTGCTTGTCTGAAATTAATCTAACTACTTCCCGATTCCCTCTTGACGAACGACGATCGACTCGGATTTTTGTTATATCGTGAAAGGGCGATCCTGCCCTGCGCCACAAGGCGCCCCAGCCGCGAACCGGAGCCTCAGATGACCGATCCGACCCCCACACGTGATTCTCTGCTGCGAACGCGCGCAAGGCATGTGATTCCAGGAGGAATGTGGGGGCATATGCGCGCAGCGGCGGTGCCGGCCGGCTATCCGCAGTTCTTTGCCGGCGGCGAAGGCGCGCGGGTGCGCGACGTGGACGGGCGCAGTTATATCGACTTCATGTGCAGCTGGGGCCCGATCATCCTTGGGCACCGCCATGCCGAAGTGGAAGCGGCGGCGCGCGCGCAGCTCGATGCGGGCGACTGCCTCGACGGGCCGACCGAACACGCGGTGGTGCTGGCGGAAAAGCTGGTGGCGACCATCCTCCATGCCGACTGGGCGCTGTTTCAGAAGAACGGCTCGGATGCCATGACCACCTGCGTCACCCTCGCACGCGCGGGCACCGGACGTCGCAAGGTGCTGGTGGCGCGAGGCGCTTATCATGGCGCGGTGCCGTGGTGCTCGCCCTCGCTGATCGGTGTGACCGCGGAAGACCGGGCGCACCTGCTCCATTTCACCTACAACGACATTTCCAGCCTTGACGCGGCGGTTGCCGAGGCGGGCGAGGATCTGGCCGCAATCGTGGTGTCGGCCTTCCGCCACGATCTGGGCGTTCGGCAGGAGCTGCCGACGCGCGCCTTCGCGCAGGCTGCGCGGGCGCATTGCGACCGGCTGAATGCCGCGCTTGTTCTGGACGACGTGCGTGCGGGGTTCCGACTGAACCTGGGCGGCAGCTGGGAAAACGTCGGCGTCCGGCCAGACCTCGCGGGGTATTCCAAGGCCATCGCCAACGGCTGGCCGCTGGCCGCGGTTACCGGAAACGCCCGGTTCCGCGCGGCCGGCGAGCAGGTGTTCGTCACCGGATCATTCTGGTATGGCGGCGCGCCGATGGCGGCGGCCGTCAAGGTGATCGAAATTCTCGAGCGCGAAAACGGCCCGGCCCGACTGGAGGCAGCCGGCAAGCGGTTCGCCGAGGGCGTGACCGGTTCGGCCGCGCGGCACGGCTTTGAGGTGAGCCTCTCCGGCCCGCCCGCGATTCCGCTGATGCAGTTCAACGACGACCCTGACGTGCGGCTGGGCGAGGCCCTGTGCCGCGAGGCGCTGGCGCGCGGGGTCTACCTTCACAACAAGCACAACATGTTCCTGTCACTGGCCCATACCGACTCAGTCATCGACGAGGCGCTGGACGCGATCGACAAGGCCTTTGCCGCCCTGGCCCGCAACCGGACCGCCGTGGCGTGAGCGGCGCGACTGAAAGCCGATTTTCGCCGGGGCCGGCTTGGGTGCGCCTGCCCTGCTCTCTCTGTCCCTGAAAGGGCCGCGCATGACAAGATCCACGTTCCGCTTTCCCGAAACCGGGCCGCACGCCATCCGCCCCTGGGCGGTGCGCAAAGGCCATGCCGACGAGCATTTCCTCTCGGACTACCGGTATCACGGCCCTCGCGAGGACCCTGAGCTGGCCGAGGTTTTCGTCTATACCGACCGGATGTCCTATGATCCGGGCGAGACGGTGGAGTTTCACGGGTCGACCACGGCAGACCGATGGTCGATCCAGATTTATCGCGACGGCTGGAAGCCCGAGATGGCGCATGAGGCCTTCGATCTGCCGGGCACCTTCGCTCCGACCAGTGGCACCGCTTACATGGACGGCTGTGACTGGCCGGTGGTGCATTCCTGGGCAATCCCGGCGAGCCAGCGCCCCGGCTTCTACCGGATCGTCTCGACTTGCCTGAGAAAGGACGGACAAAGGTTCGTTCAACATCATTTTGTCGTAGTCCGGCCAACCGCCGATACGCGGCAGGGCAAGATCCTGTTCATGCTCGCGACCGGCACCTGGACCGCCTACAACGACTGGGGCGGCGCAAACCACTATTTCGGCACCTGGGGTCCGAATGGCAACGAGGGCTCGCCGCACCTGAGCCTGCACCGCCCGTGGACGCGGGGGATGCTCTGGCTGCCGAAGGGTGCGGCCCGGATTGCGCAGAATCGGATGCCCGAGATGAACGACCTGCCGGGCTACCCTTCGAAAGAGTGGGGCTACTCCCATGGCTGGGGCCAGTATTATGCCGCCGCAGGCTGGGCGCAGTTCGACCGGCATTTCGCGGTCTGGGCCGAGCGCGAAGGCTATGGCTTCGACATCATTACCCAGACCGACCTGCAGTTCCGCCCCGAGATCCTGGACGACTACAGCTGCCTCGTGACTGTGGGCCATGACGAATACTGGTCATACGACATGCGCAAGACGGTCGAAGCCTTTGTCGAGCGCGGAGGCGGCTTTTCGCGGTTCGGCGGCAACTTCCTTTGGCAGATCCGGCTCGAGAATGAAGGGGCACGGCAGGTCTGCTGGAAATTCAAGGCGCCGACAATGGACCCAGTGCGGGACGATCCGTCGCTAAAGCACCTGCTGACGGCAAGCTGGGAAAGCGGAGGAGTGAACTGGCCCGGAGCCTCGACCGTGGGGGTGAACGGCTGCCATGGGATGTACGGAAGCTGGGGCGGCTTCGCACCGCGCGGGTCGCGAGGGTTCACAGTCTACCGGCCGGAGCACTGGGTCTTTGAAGGAACCGACCTGCGCTATGCGGATGTGTTCGGTGCCGAGGCCGGAATATTCGGCTACGAGGTGGACGGGCTGAACTATACCTTCGAGCGCGGCCTGCCCTATGCCGTGTCCGATCCAGGTGTCCCCGATGGCATAGAAATCCTGGCGATGAGCCCGGCAGTACTTTTCGAATACGAGCATGAGGGTCCGGGTTACCGATACTACGTGCGCGATTCCGACCTCAACGGGCTGGCCGAACTGGCGCCCGAGGATTTCGACACGGCGCGGCGGAATTACCAGTATGGTTCGGGCATGGTGGTTTCGATGAAGCGCGGCAAGGGTGAAGTGCTGACGGCCGGCTCCTGCGAGTGGATCATGGGCCTGACGCGGCGCGATCCCTTCACCGAAACGATCACGCGCAATGCGTTGGACCGCTTCGGCGGCCTCTGACGCAGTTTCGGGGGAGGATGGAATGAGCGAACGGAGCGAGCCGGTCTACGGCATCCTGTCGGACGACTTTACCGGCGGTTTGCTTGTCGCGAGCTACTTCGAGGAGGCCGGGATCAAATGCCCGGTCTACTTCGATCCGGCGGTGGCGGCGGCGGATGACAGCGGGGCACCCATAGTCGTCGTCGCGGGGCGGATGCGCCTCAGCCCTCCGGCCGATGCGCTGGCCGAGATGACGCGTGGCTTAGATTCGCTCGACGCGCTGGGTTGCGGCACAGTTGCCTACAAGGCCTGCGCCAGCTTCGATTCAACCGAGGAAGGGAATATCGGCATTGCCGCCGACCTCCTGGCAGACCGTTACAGCCAGGTACCGATGCTGATCAGCGCTGGCTTCCCGGAGTTTCGCGCAACGGTGCATCAGGGGTACCTTTTTTACCAGGCAACCCTGGTCAATGAGTCGGTCAAGCGGTTCGACCCGGTGACGCCCATGCCGGACCCGAACCTCGTGCGCTTCCTGTCGCACCAGACGCGCAGCCCGCTCGGATTGGTCAGCCATCTCGAGCTCATCCAGGGCGAAGCGGCAGCCCGGGCGGCGCTGGCGGGTGTGGTCGCGGCCGGGCATCGCCACGTGCTGCTCGACAGCAGCGATGCACATGACATCGAGATCAGCACGCAACTCGCACTGGACAGCCGGGCCTTCGTGGCCAGCGACCCGCTGGTGGTCGGTTTCGGGCTGGCGCGGGCGGCCGCCTTCAGGGGAACTGCCACGCCGCCAAAACAGGTGGACGGACCGGCGGCTGTGCTGGTCGGTAGTGTCGGGCCGGTGGCCGAGGGGCAATTGGCGGCCTTCTGCGCAAGCCACGAGATCCTGACTCTCGACCTGCTGGACGAACGGACGGAAGACGCGCAGATCAAGGCGGCACTCGACTGGGCGCGCTGCAGGATCGGGGCGGCTCCCTTCGCCATCACCACCTGCGCCGATGCCGCCGGTGTCGGCCGCGCGCAGGAGAAAATGGGCCGCATTGGCGCCGCACGCAGAGCGGAACGTCTGCTCGCCGGAATCGCGCGTGGACTTCATGCGGGAGGCGTTCGGCGGCTGATCGTGGTCGGTGGCGAGACCTCTGGGTCTGTCATTGGCGCTCTCGGCATTGCCCGCGTAAGAGCGCTGGGCCGCGGACCTCTCGGCGGCGGCTTCTGCATCGCCGAGGGCGAGGACCCGATGTCGCTTTTCCTGAAATCGGGCAAGCTCGGGACGCCCGACGTCCTGCTGCGCGCCCTTGAGGCCATGCGGCCCTAAGCGAGGAGCAAAGGCAATGACAGAAGGCGAGATCCGCGAGGCGCTTGTCCATTACAGCCGCCTCTGCGTGGAACGCGGGCTTTCGAACGCGACGGCCGGCAATATTTCCATGCGTTTCGAAGCGGGGATGCTGATCACACCATCGGGCATCCCGCCCGACCGGATGGAGCCGGGGCAGATTTCTGCGGTATCCTTCGACGGGAGGTTCAGCGGCAACTGGAAGCCGTCGAGCGAATGGGCGCTCCACGCCGCGCTCTACCAGCGGCGGCCCGAGGCCGGCGCCGTGCTGCATGCCCATCCGACCTACTGTGTGGCGCTGTCCTGCCTGCGCGAGCCGATGCCGCCGTTCCACTATATGGTGGCAAGCTTTGGCGGCAACGAGGTGCCGTGTGCGCCCTACGAGACCTTCGGCTCGCAGGCGCTGGCGGAGGCGGTGGTCGCGACCATGGGCACCCGCTTTACCGCCTGCCTCATGGCCAATCACGGTATGATCGCGCTGGCCGGCGATCTCGAGACGGCGATGGGACGCACTGAGAAGCTCGAGGTGCTGGCGCGCCAGTTTCAACTCGCGCGCGCGATGGGTTCGCCGGTGCTGCTGTCGGAAGAAGAGATGGCCGTGGTGCACCGGCAGTACAAGACATACGGCTACGGCACGCCGGCAGAGGTCATATCCTAGGCTCATCCACGGCGCGCGGATTTCGCAGACCTGCGGTCTCGCCGCCATCGACAGGGATCACCGCGCCGTTGACATAGCTCGACCTGTCCGAGACCAGCCAGGCGATCACCTCGCCCACTTCGGCAGGGTCGGCGATGCGGCCGACCGGAATGCGCAGTTCCAGCGCGCGGCGGCGATAGGGGTCGGAGAGCACCTTGCCCATCATTCTCGTACCGATCTGGCCGGGGCAGATCGCGTTGAAGCGCACCCGGTCGCCGAGTTCGAGTGCCAGCGCTTGCGTCAGACCGATCACGGCCGCCTTGGAAGCTGTGTAGAGCGCGAGTTCCTCTTCGCCTGCGCGACCGGCGATCGAGGCGACATTCACCACCGATCCCCGCGCCGCGATCAAACCGTCGAGCGCCAGCCGGGTCATGAGATAGACGCTGCGGGCATTGACGGTCATCAGCAAGTCCCAGTCCGCCACCGTCGTATCGGCAAAGACATGGCGGCGGCCAAGCCCCGCGTTGTTGACCAGGCCCCGGATGAGGCCCTCCCCCAGTTCCATCGCGCGTTCCACAATCGCCCGGCAGCCGGCCTCTTCGGAAATGTCGGCGCAGATGTAGTGCAGGCCGGCGATCTCGCGCATTGCGGCCTCTCCGGCCTCGGCGTCGCGGCCGGCGATCAGCACGCGATGCCCCTCGCCCGCCAGGATGCGCGCGGCCGCGCGGCCGATGCCGTGGGTGCCCCCGGTCACGATGATCATTTGTCAGTTGCTCCCGGCTACAACGGAGTAATCGACCGGCGTTGCATGCCAACCCTCGGCGCGCCGGCTCCAGAACCGCTCACGCAGCTGCGACGAGATCGGCCCCGGCGCGTCATTGGTCAGGATGCGCCCGTCGATGCGCGAGGCCGGCATGATGCCGCCCGCCGTGGTGCAGGTGAAGATCTCGTCGGCGTTGCGCAGCTCGTCGGCCGAGATGTCGCGGATCTCGGTGGGAATCCCCAGTTCCTCGCAAAGTTCGAAGACCGAGGCGCGGGTGACGCCCTCGAGCGCGCCGTGCGCGGGTGAAACAACAGTCCCATCGACAATGCACATAACGTTGAAGCCCGCGCCCTCGGTCACATTGCCCTCGGCGTCGAGCAAGACGGCATAGTCGGCGCCCGCGTCCTCGGCTTCGAACAGGCTCTGGGTGAAGTCGCCCCAAAGGAAGTTCTTCACGGTCGGATCGAAACTGTCGGGCGGAATGCGGCGCACCTTCGGGATGATCAAGTGCATTCCGCGCCGGAACATCTCGTCAGAGGCTACCGAGACCCAAGGTATGGCGATGCAGCAGAGATAGCTCTCACAGTTGGAAGGATGGCGTGTCTTGCCGGGCGGCGGAGCGCCGCGCAGGCATTCCATTGAGACATAGGCATTGCGCAAGCCGCTGAGCGCCACAATTCGGTTCAGGATCACGCGGATGTCGTCGTCCGTCTCGACCGGCGTCATCCGTAACCGGGTGAGCGAGGCGCGGAATCGGTTGATGTGATCGTCGAGCCGAAAGAAGGCGCCGTCGCGAACGCCGACGACGTCATAGGTTACGTCCGAGCGCCGGTAGGCCGCGTCGAGCACCGGAATCGCGGCCTCGCTGACAGGCATGTATCGCCCCTTCATGTAGGCCGAACCGAAGGAAAAATCACTGCTCATGCCGGTCATCGCCCTTTGCCGCTCCCCCCGAGTCGGGACAAAATTCCTTAGGGAACAGGTTTTTAATATATCATAATGTGGAAAAACAGCTCAAGAAAATGCGTATTTCCTCAGATATTTCCGTAGCGAGCACCCTAGATGGTGCTTGATCGGGATTATTTCTTGAAGCAATCGGAACATGTGTCAGGCTTATGATATATCCGAATCAAGTGAACTGGCCGTCATGACACCTTCCGCCGCCGCTTTCGCGAACCGCTCCGAGGAAAACCCAGCGGCGAATCTGGAGGGGATCGAGGCCGCCGCAGAGGTTCTGCGCGACCAATGGGGCATTCCTCACGTGCGGGCCGAGACGACGGCCGACCTCTTCTTCCTCAACGGGCATGTCCATGCAGAGGACCGCATGTGGCAGATGGAAGCCGCCCTTCGCCGGGCTGTTGGGCGGTTTGCCGAATGGGCGGGACCTTCCGCTCTGCCCGCCGACCGGCTCGCCCGCCAACTGGGGGTCGAAGCGGCCTCTCGGCGCGACTACGACGCGCTCTGCGCCGAGACCCGCGCGATGCTTGTCTCCTATGCCGCCGGGGTGAACGCCTGGATCGACGCAGGCGGCAGCGCACCCGAATACGACTTGCTCGGCGAACGCCCGATGCGATGGGAGCCCTGGTTTTCGGTGGCGGTCATGCGCCAGCGGGGCCTTCTCATGGGATCCGTCTGGTTCAAGCTGTGGCGCGCGGCGGCGGTTGCGACAATCGGACCCGATGCGATTTCGCTGCTTCGCTATGACGATGGTGGGATCGAACAGTTCATCGTGCCGCAAGGCGAGGCCGGACGGCGCGTCGTGGCGGATCTCGAGGCGCTGAAACCCGCGGTAGAGGCCCTGACCAGAAAGGCGCCGCCGGACGGCACGGTTGGCGGATCGAACAACTGAGCGGTCAGCGGCGCGCGCACCGCGTCGGGGATGCCGCTGGTTGCGGGGGATCCGCACCGCCAATACGAAATCCCGGGAATGTATACCCAGCTCCACCTGACCGGGCCAGACTTCGACGCCATCGGCTTTTCGGTGCCGGGGGTGCCCGCCTTCCCGCATTTCTGCCATACCGAGCGCGTCGCCTGGTGTGTGACCCACTCCTTCGCCGACATCCACGACGTGTATATCGAGGACTTCGCCGAGAGTGGCGCGCAGTTCCGCGCCGAGAATGGCTGGGATCCGTCCGTGCGGCGGCAGGAGACCATCGCCGTGCGTGGCGAAGCTGCGGAAACGATCACCGTGACCGAGACCCGGCACGGGCCGGTCATTGCGGGCCGTCCCGAAAGCGGGCGCGCACTGGTGCTGAAATCGGTCCAGCTGTTCGACACGGACCGCTCGCTCGACTGCTTGCTGCCAATGCTGAAGTCGCCCACGCTGGCGGATTTCTACGACAGCTGCAAGGGTTGGGGGGTGATCGATCACAACCTGGTGGGCGCCGATCGCGACGGGCAAATCGGCGTGCTGGTGCGCGCGGCTGTCCCGGTGCGGGAGCGCGCCAACGGTTGGTTGCCGATGCCGGGCTGGACCGGTGCACATGAATGGCAGGGCTTGATTCCCTTTGAGCGGATGCCGCGCGAGATCGACCCAGTGCGAGGTTACGTCGTCACGGCCAACAATCGCCTCGTGCCCGAGGATCATCCCGACTATCTCACCACCGATTGCCATCCGACGACACGCGCGGCGCGGGTGGCTGCGCGCATCGAGCGGGTGCAGGGTCTGACCGCTGGAGATGTGGCCGACATCCTTCGAGACACCGACAGCGCCCCGGCGCGCGAGATCGTGGCAAGTATCCTCGCTGCGGAATGCGACAGCGGCGAGACGCTCTTGGCAGTGCTGGAGGCTTGGGACGGTCGGATGGACGCGGGACTGACAGCGCCGACGCTCTACTATCTGATCCGCCAGGAAATGACCCGTATCCTGGGCCGCCGCTCGGGACTGGAAGCGGCCTCGCGCGATGTTGCCGCCTCGCCCGCGCCCGGCATTCCGGCGCTGAACCAGCTATGGTGGACGCTCCCGAACCTGCTGCGTTCGGACGATACCACGCTGCTGGGCGGCGCCAGCTGGGCGGAGGTGATCCGCGAGGCGGTGGCGACAGTTACCGCAGGCCCGGCGCCCATGCCCTGGGGAGCGGCGCATCTGCCTGTCTTCGTTCACCCGCTGGCACATGCGTTCCCGCAGTCCGAGGGCACCGCCGCCCCTGTGTCGAATCCGACCGGCGGGGACGGAGACTGCGTGCTGGCGACCGGCGGCTTTCCGGGTTTTGGCACCCGGTCGGTCTATGGTCCGGTCGCGCGTTACATCTTCGATCTCGCCGACTGGGACAACAGCCGCTGGATCGTGCTGCACGGAACCTCGGGGCGTCCCGGCGACCGGCACTATTCCGATCAGAACCCGCTCTGGGCGCAGGGCGAACTGGTGCCGATGCCCTACAGCTCTGCGGCGGTCGAGGCCCATGCGGTCACCCGCAGCCGCTACATGCCGGCATGACCAACGACGACCGGCCTGCAGCCGGACAGCAGACGGATAACAACAGGGAGACGACGCAATGAAACATTTCAGTCCCGGCCGCGCCGCCGGTCTCGTGCTTTCGGCCGCGCTTCTGGCGACTGCCCCGCTTGCCGCTGCCTTCGCGCAGACGCCCAAGCAAGGCGGCACGATCGTCTATGCCAACAACTCGGGTCCCGGGCAGCTGGACCCGCAGATGGCTGCGAGCCTCGTCGAATTGGAGGTCATCGCGCATATCTTTGAGCCATTGGTCTTCATGGACAGCAACTATGACGCCAAGCCAATGCTGGCGGAGAGCTATGACATCTCGGAAGACGGCAAGACCTTCACCTTCCACCTGCGGAAAGGCGTGAAGTTCCACAATGGCGACGAGATGACGTCGGCCGACGTCAAGGCGACCTTCGAGCGTTATGCCGAAGTAAGTCCAGGAAAGGCAACACTGGCCGACGTCAAAGAATACCGCACGCCGGATCCCTATACGTTCATCATCGAGTTGAACAAGCTGAACACGGTGTTCATCGACCAGCTTAAGACGCCGGTCTATCCGTTTTCGATCATGCCGGCCTCTCAGCGCAATGCGCCGCCGCGTGAGATCGAAGTGATCGGCACCGGACCCTTCACGCTGGGTGAATGGGTGAAGGACAGCCACCTGGTGATAGAGAAGAACCCGAACTACGTTCCGCGAGAAGATGCCGAGGGGCCGGACGGCTATGTCGGCAAGAAGACCGTCTACGTGGATGCTGTGCGCTACAATTTCCTGCCCGAGGCCAATGCGCGGGTGGCCGCCATGCAGACCGGCGAGGCTGACATCACCACCGCGCTGCCGCTCGACTTGGCCAAGCGGCTGGAGGGAACCGAAGGCGTGACCCCGGTCACGGTCTTCCCTTATTGCCAGCAATACCTGATCGTCCACTCGGCGCAGGCCCCGACCGACAACCGGCTGATCCGGCAGGCCATCCGCACCGCGACCGAAGTGGACGACCTGATCCTCGCCTCCGGCGAGGCGGCGCGGCCGAATTTCTCGATGGTCTATCCGGGCGGAGCCTACTTCATCGGCGACGCGAATGCCGGCTGGTACGACCAGGGCGATCCCGAGGCCGCGAAGGCGCTGCTGAAGGAGGCAGGCTACAAGGGCGAGGAGATCGTGCTGCAATCAAACACGAACTACGGCTACATGCGCGACTCGATTCTGGTGCTGGCCGAACAGCTCAAGCTGGCGGGGATGAAGGTCAAGGTCGACATCACCGACTGGACCACCAACGCGTCGAACCTGCAGTCTGGCAATGGCGGCTGGAACGTCTCGACGACATCCTTCTGCTCGAACCCGATCCTCGGGCCGCAACAGTGGCAGACGATGATCTACAACTTCCCCCATATCGAGAACAACAAGGTGCTCGATGATGCCTTTGCCAAGTTCTACGGCTCTCTCGACCTGAAGGACCGTGTGGCGGCGTGGAAGGACATCGAGGCCGAAGTCCTGGAGGGCGCCTACATGATCAAGGTGTCGGACCGCGGTTCCAACCGGGCGATCTCGAACGATCTCAAGGGATTCCGCGAGTTCAACATCAACCTGTTCTGGGACATGTGGCTGGACCGCTGAAGCCCACCCAAATGCTTGTGCGGGCGGCTCCTGCCGCCCGTGCCCTTCCCTTCCCCAAAGCCCCGACCGGCAGGAGCAGCATTGCATGCCCAAGCTCATAGCCTTCCGCATCGCGCAGGCGATCCCGGTGATGCTGGTGGTGGCGGTGCTGACCTTCCTGCTGATGCATCTTCTTCCCGGCGACCCGGCCACGATCATTGCCGGTGACATGGCCGACCAGGATGCGATCGCGCAGGTGCGCCGCGATCTCGGGCTGGATCAGCCGGTGGCGACGCAGCTGTGGCTTTGGATCACCAACCTGCTGCAAGGCGATTTCGGTCGTTCGCTGATGCTGAACCAGCCGGTCGCCACCGCCGTGGCCGAGCGCCTGCCGGTGACGCTTTCGTTGGCGCTGGTTGCCTTCGTCATCACCATTCCTGTCGGGATCGTGCTGGGCGTGGTCGCCGCCGTCTGGCGGGACACCTGGGCCGACAGCGCAGTGATGATGCTGGCGCTGGTGGGCGTCTCGGTGCCCAACTTCTGGATCGCGATCCTGTCGGTGATCCTGTTTTCGGTGACGCTCGGTTGGCTGCCCTCGTCCGGCTACGCGCCTCTGTCACAGGGGGTCGGGAACTGGCTGGCCTCGCTGATCCAGCCGGCAGTAGTGCTGGCGCTGTTCCAGATCGGATACCTGGCGCGGATGACCCGCTCCGCGATGCTGGAGGTACTCGACCAGGACTATATCCGCACCGCCCGCGCCAAAGGCGTTTCGCCCTTCACAACCATCGTGAAACATGCCTTCCGCAACACGCTGATGCAGGTGGTGACAGTTTCGGGCTATATCCTGTCACTGCTGATCGGCGGCTCTGTTGTGATCGAGCAGATCTTCGCCATGCCCGGCATCGGACGGCTGCTCGTCCAGGCGATCATGGCGCGCGACTACCCTGTGGTGCAGGGCACCATGCTCATGCTCGGCTTCGCCTTCGTCTTCATCAATATCGTGATCGACCTGATCTACGCCTATGTCGACCCGAGGATCCGCTATGACTGACGCGACGATGCCCCTGCACGCCGCCGCACTGCCGCCGCGCGCGGCGCGATGGCGGGTGCTGATGCAACGGCTTTGGCGGCATCGCTCGTTCCGTGTCGGCGCAGGGATCGTGCTGGTTGTGCTGGTTCTCGCGCTGGCTGCGCCGCTCCTCACCAACGGTCAGCCCAACGCCATGTCGCTCCGGAACCGGTTCGCACCGCCCTCGGCCGACTTCTGGTTCGGCGCCGACAATTTCGGGCGCGACATTTTCACGAGGGTCCTTTACGGCGCGCAGATCTCGCTCTGGATCGGTTTCGCCTCGGCAATGCTGGCAGCGGCCGGCGGCGCGCTGGTGGGATTGGCCTCTGCCTGGTTCCGCCGGCTCGATGGGCTGATCATGCGCATCATGGACGCGCTGCTGGCCTTTCCGGCGATCCTGCTGGCGATCGGCATCAACGCCGCCCTTGGTCCGCAGGTGTCGAGCGTCATCATCGCGCTAGCCTCGGCCTATGTGCCGCGCATGGCGCGTATCGTGCGGGCGGCCGCGCTGGTCATTCGGGAACTCGACTATGTCGACGCAGCGCGGGTCAGCGGCGCCGGGGGGGGCGCGGATCGTCTTCCGTCACATCCTGCCGAACTGCATGGCGCCGTTGCTGGTCTCTGTCACCTTCGTCTTTGCCTATGCGATCCTGGCCGAGGCGGCGCTGTCCTTCCTTGGCATCGGTCCGCCGCCGCCGCACCCTTCCTGGGGCAACATCATCGCGGAAGGGCGCGACTATTCGGTCGAGGCCTGGTGGATCATGCTGTTCCCGGGTCTCGCGATCAGCCTGGCTGCGCTAGGCATGAACCTGCTGGGCGACGGTCTGCGCGACGTGCTCGACCCGCGGCTGAAGATCGAGCAATGATGCTGAGTGTCGAAAACCTCTCGGTCGATTTCCGCGTCGATACCGGCTGGATCCGGTCGGTTGACGGTGTGTCCTTCGACCTGCCGGCCAATGCCACACTGGGCATTGTCGGCGAATCTGGCTCGGGCAAGTCGGTGACCGCGCTTTCGGTTCTGCGGTTGCACGCCATGCGCACCACCCGCATGGCCGGACGCATCCTGTTCGACGGCAAGGACCTTCTGGCCATGCCCGAACGCGCGTTGCGACGGCTGCGGGGGCGCGACATTGCGATGATCTTCCAGGATCCGATGCATTCGCTGAACCCGGTTCTGACGATCGGCGACCAGATTGGTGAAACGTTGCGGATCCATCAGGGCCTGTCAGGCGATCAGGCGATGACACGGGCGGCGGAACTGCTCGACATGGTGCGGATCCCGGATGCCCGGAGCCGGATCGCCGACTTTCCCCACCAGTTGTCCGGCGGGATGCGGCAGCGCGTCATGATCGCCATGGCCATCGCCTGCCGACCGCGCCTGCTGATCGCCGATGAACCGACAACCGCACTGGACGTGACGGTTCAGGCACAGATCCTCGAACTTCTGCGCGAGTTGCGCGCCGAAATCGGCATGTCGGTGATCCTGATCTCGCACGATCTGGGGCTGGTTGCCGAATTCGCCGAACGGGTCCTGGTGATGTATGCCGGCAGCCTGGTCGAGGACGCGCCGGCGCAGACCATCTTCGAGCAGCCGATGCATCCCTATTCCGAGGGACTGCTGCGGGCGATTCCATCGCCCGACGAGGATGTGTTCCGCCTTTACGCAATACCGGGACGCATTCCAGACCCGGGCCGGCGGCCGCCGGGATGCGCCTTCGCTCCGCGCTGCACGCTGGCACTGCCCGCCTGCTCGGCGGGAATGCCACCGATGGACACTGCTTCGCCGGGACATCTCGTGCGGTGTCCCGTGCGTCTCTCGGAGGGCATCCGATGAACCAGGAGCCGATCATCCGCGTGCGCGATCTGCGACGCGACTTCACCGTGGGCCGGCGTGGCGCGGGCCGCCAAGTGCTGCGCGCGGTGAACGACGTGAGCTTCGACGTCATGTCCGGTGAGACGCTGGGCGTCGTCGGCGAGAGCGGCTCAGGGAAATCGACCATTGGCCGGATGCTGGTCGGGCTGCTGCCCTCGTCCGGCGGCAGCATCGAGCTCTTCGGCGAAACAATCACCGGGCGCGGCGGCGCGCAGGCGCTGGCCCGCGTGCGCCACCGGCTGCAATTCGTCTTCCAGGATCCGCATGCCTCCATGAACCCTCGGATGCGGGTCGCCGACGTGATCGCCGAGCCGATCGACGTGCGTGGCGGCTGGAGCCGCAAGGACCGCGCCGATCGGGTTGCCGAGCTGCTGGAGATCGTGGGGCTTTCGGGCGATTTCGCCGACCGCTTTCCCCACGAGTTCTCTGGCGGCCAAAGGCAGCGCATCGTCATCGCCCGGGCCCTGGCGCTCGATCCGAGCATTGTGGTCTGCGACGAGGCTGTGGCTGCGCTGGATGTGTCGATGCAGGCGCAGGTCATCAACCTGCTGATGGACCTGCAGGACAAACTCGGGCTAAGCTATCTTTTCATTGCACATGACCTGGCCGTCGTCCGCGCCGTATCGACCCGGATCGCGGTGCTCTACGCCGGCGAGATCGTCGAACTGGCCGAACGCCGCGCGCTCTACGAGGACCCCAAACACCCTTATACCCAGGCGCTGCTGGCCGCGATTCCACGGCCGCAGGCGGGCGTGCGCAAGCCGCCGATCCGGGGCGAGGTGCCGAGCCTGCTGAACCGCCCGGCCGGATGCTGCCTCTGCGCGCGATGTCCGCATGCATTCGACCGCTGCCGGGTCGAAGCGCCGAGGCTGCGCGAGATATCTCCTGGCCGCAAGGTTGCCTGCCATCTCCACGAAGGAAGCTGAACATGAGTGAACTCGCCTGGTTCTCCGCCGCGCAGGCCGTGGCGCTGATCGCGCGCAAGGCACTGTCGCCGGTAGAATACCTCGAGGCGCTGCTGGCCCGCGCCGATGCCGAGGCCGAGCGGCTGAACCCCTTTTCCTATGTCGCCGCCGAACACGCACGGGACGATGCCAAATTGGCCGAGCGAGCGGTGATGGCGGGCGAAGCGCTTGGCCCGCTGCACGGACTGCCGGTGCACGTGAAGGATCTTTTGAAGACCGCCGGCATTCCGACCGAATACGGGTCTGCGATCCACGCCGGCAATATCCCTGACAGCGACGACCTGCTAGTTACACGACTGCGGGCAGCGGGTGGCGTGATGTTCGCCAAGTCGCACACGCCCGAGTTCGGCCACAAGGGCCAGACGGATGGTCCGCAGTTCTGCACCACGCGCAACCCCTGGGACACCTCGCGCTATGCCGGTGGATCGTCGGGGGGCGCGGCCTGTGCGGTGGCGGCGGGGATCGGCCCGCTGGGTCTGGGCACCGACGGCGCCGGATCGATCCGCATTCCGGCGGCCGCCTGCGGCACGGTCGGCCTCAAGCCGTCGCCGGGTCTCCTGCCCTACGCCGAGGCGGTCGACGGATTCTTCAACTACGCGGCCGCCGGCCCCCTTTCGCGCACCGTCGAGGACGCGGCGCTGATGCTGCGCGCGCTGGCCGGGCCCGACCCTGTCGATCCGTGGTCGCTGGCGGCCCCGCGACCGGTGGCGACCCGCACCGGCGCGACGCTGCACGGTCTGCGTGTCGGATATGTCGCGCGCACGGTGAACCGGCGGATCGCCCGCGACGTCGAGGCCAACACCCAGGCGGTGCTGGCCCTGCTTGCCGCGCGCGGCGCATACATCGAGGAGGTAACCGAGGAGATCGACTGGATCGAATATGAGGGCCGCGTGATGTACCAGGCCAATATTGCCGTGGCCGGCGGGCCGCATGTAGGCAAATGGGGCAATCAGATGGACCCGGTTTACCTTGGATTCATCGAGCGGGGCCGCGCTTTCAGCACCGAGGACTACCGCCGCGCACAGCTGGCCCGTACGCGGCTCTACCGCCACGTGCAGAAGTTGTTCGAACGGTATGACGTTCTGGTCAGCCCTACGCTCACTCGCACCGCCCTGCCTGCCGATTTCGAGGCGCTTGACGGCCAGGTGATGGTGGACGGCGCGGCAAACGGGCTGACCCGCGTGGGCATGTCGCCCTATTGCTATCCGTTCAACCTGACCGGCCATCCGGCACTGGCCATACCCTCGGGCTTTGCCGGCGATGGGTTGCCCACTTCGGTGCAATTCGTGGGGCGTTGGTACAGCGACATGGACCTGCTAGGCCTCGGCGCGCTGGTCGAGGAAGACCGCCCGTGGGCCCACCTCAGGCCACCGGGGCTGTAAGCCGGGCTCAGCGGCGGCGATTGCTTGCCGCAGCAGCCGCGGCCTCGTAGGCCCCGAGGTGCTGGCGCAGGTTCCGCCCACCCTCGATCAGATCCATCCGGATCGCCTCGCGCAGGGAGTATGGATCGCGGGCGCGCAGGGCATCGAGCACGTTGAGGTGCTGGTGACGCTCGGCATACGTCGGGTGCGCGTCGGGATAAAGTTCGCTCAGGACTGGTCCGACGCGGATCCACAGGCCTTCCAGAACCTCGGTCAGGGTCGACATGCCCGAGCGCGAATAGAGCCCGAAGTGGAAATCGAAATTGGTCTGCAACGCCGTCGGCCAGTCATGCGCCGCCTCGGCCGCGATCAGCGCCTCGTGAGTGGCGGCAAGCTGTTCGATGATATCGTCGTTGATGAAGGGCAACGCCCGCTCGGCCGCCATCGGTTCGAGGTTCATGCGGATATCGCGGATCTCGGTGTATTCGCGCAGGGTGAGGCGCTTGACACGGATGTAATAGCGCGGACGAATTTCGATGGCACCTTCGTGGGCCAGCTGGAACAGCGCCTCGCGGACAGGTGTTTCCGACGTACCCATCTGCTGGGCGAGATCGCGAACCTTGAGACGCTCGTGCGGCTTGAGTTCGGCCCGCATCAGCGCACGGCGCAGTCGGGCATAGACCACTTCCGACAGTGGCTCGTTGTCGGCCCCGGTCTCGATCTCCTCTTCGATCAGTTCAGTCATCGCGGCGTCGTCCTTTCGCCAGTGCGGCGACGGCAGAGTCGGCCGCAACTGGCGCGCAGTCAATCTCTTCGGTGGAATACACGATTCCGGGGAACATGTTGTGTCTGTGATGCATGTAGAGCCCGCACTTCAGCGTTTCCCTGCCACAGGTTTCACTCAAGGCGATGACCTTTGATCCGCAGGCAAGGTCTCGGAGGTTCCGACGATGTGGCGAGGTGAAAGTTGGCCGGATGCGGAACAGGCATAGCCGACCGATGTCTGACACGCATGTCCTGTCCTACTCTCGCGCGATCAGGCGTTGCGCGGACGCACGCCGTTCAGAAAGATGGCTAGGGCGCGGTCGCGACGGGCAGCCTGTTCCTCGGGGAGACTGAGGATGCGGTCGGGGTCGAGCAGGCAGGGGATGGTGTTGCCGACGACCATGTCGACAAGCAGTTCGGCGGTGGGGACGATCTCGTCGGCGCGCAGTTCGATCTCGCCTGTTTCGGCCGCGCGGGACAATTCCTCGACCAGCAAATCGACCACCTGACCGGGACCGGTGCGGCTGAGGCGGCGGCCGAGGTCGGGATAGGTCGGCACTTCGGCGATCACCGCGCGCAGCATCTTGATCACCACCTCGGGCGGCTCCCACGACGGGCTTAAAGTCAGCAGGATGCGTAGGCGCTCTTCCAGCGAGGCGTCGCGTTCGTCGGGCCTCAGCGGTCGGAAAAGCTTGGCCCCCATCCGCGCGAGGCCCGCGCCCAGCAGCTCCTCGCGGCTGGTGAAAAGCTCGTAGAGCGTGCGCTTGGACATGCCTGCACTCTTGGCGATGTCGGCCATGGTGACATCTTCGGCGCCGCGTTCGGACAGCAGGGCGATGGCGCAGTCGATGACGGCGGTTTCCCGTTCGACCGGACACATCTGGACGGGCCGACCCCTGCGGCGGGTCGACGTTGCGTTCGGTTGGTCCTGATTTGCCCGGCTATCCGTCACATCGCGCCCCAATACTTGACACTCCCTCAAAGAAAAGCTGTATCCCCGATATAGCGATCTTTACAAAACTGTTTAGTTTCCATAACTGCCGGAAGCAAGTTTTCTGCCGTTCTGGCGGATGTTCGCCTTCCGGAGCCCGCGATGCCGATCTCTCGTCTCTCCTTTCCGATTCTGGCCCTTGTCCTTGCCTGCGTGTCGTCTGCCCATGCACAGCAGGCCGGCGGTGCCCCGCCCCCGCAGCCAGTGACCGTGGTGACGCTGGAAGCCAGTGACGTCACATTGATCTCGGTCCTGCCCGGGCGAGTCACGGCGTCCGGCGTGGCCGAGGTGCGCCCGCAGGTGAGCGGCATCGTCACCGAACGGATGTTCGAGGAGGGGCGCCCTGTCGAGCAGGGCGCGGCGCTGTATCATATCGACGCGGCGAGCTATGAGGCCGCGAAGGCGGCGGCCGAGGCCGGGCTGGCGCAGGCTCAGGCGCAGCAGCGCTCGGCCGAGCGCGAGGAGAAGCGGCAGCAGGAACTGCGCGAACGTGCCGTTGTCAGCCAGCAGGTGTTGGACGACGCCGTTGCCACCCTGGAGAGCGCCAATGCGGCGGTGAAGGTTGCTGAAGCACAGGTGCAGGCGGCCGCGATTGATCTGGACCGGACGACGATCCGGGCGCCGATCTCGGGCGTTGTGGGGCTGAGCCAGACCACGCAGGGCGCGCTGGTGACCGCGGGCCAGGCCTCGGCACTGACCGTGATCCGGAAGCTGGACCCGGTTTATGTCGATGTGACGCAATCCGCCGCCGACCTCCTGAAGTGGCGCCGATCGGGCCAGCAGCTGGCGGCAGAGAAAAGCACCGTGGTCACGCTGCGCCTGGCCGATGGAACGGCCTATGAGCATCAGGGATTCCTAGCCGCGGCGGAACCGCATGTGAACGAGCAGACCGGCGTCGTCGTTCTGCGGGTGGAATTCCCCAACCCAGACCAGTTTCTGCTGCCCGGCATGTATGTGCAGGTTGAAATGCCCCAGGCCGTGATCGAGAACGCCATTCTGGCGCCGCAGGAAGGGGTTACACGCGACCGGCGCGGCCGGCCAATGGCGATGGTCGTAAACGCACAAAACCAGGTCGAGACGCGGGAGCTGACGGTGCAGCGCGACCAGGGCAACCAATGGGTGGTGACAGACGGTCTGCAAGCCGGCGATCGGGTCATCGTCGGAGGGCTTCAGAAGGTTGCGGCCGGGATGACCGTCGTCCCTGAGGAGCGCCCGGCGAAAACCTCCGAAGCCTCGAACTGAACTCTCTCCAACGGAGACCGAAATGGCCCGCTTCTTTATCGACCGGCCCGTGTTTGCCTGGGTCATCTCGATCCTGATCATGGGTGTCGGCCTGCTGTCGATCTATACGCTGCCGGTGGCGCAATATCCCCAGATCGCGCCGCCTTCGGTGCAGATCAGCGCGCAGTATCCGGGTGCCTCGGCCGAGACGGTGGCCAATACGGTGACCCAGATCATCGAGCAGCAGATGACCGGGCTGGACGGGATGCGCTATATGTCGTCCTCCTCGACCTCGGCCGGGACGACCAGCATCACCTTGACCTTCGAGACCGGAATCGACCCGGACGTGGCGCAGGTGCAGGTTCAGAACAAGCTGGCACAGGCGACGCCGCTGCTGCCCGCGACGGTGCAGCGGCTGGGCGTACGCGTGCGCAAGGCTTCGTCCTCGTTCTTCATGGTGATCGCGCTGATTTCCGAAGACGGGCGGCTGGATCAGGCCGACCTGTCCGATTACCTGAATTCGAACCTGGTGGACGAATTCAGCCGGATCGAGGGCGTGGGGGGCGCGCAGGTGTTCGGGGCGCAATACGCGATGCGGATTTGGCTGGATCCGAACAAGCTGGCGGCCTTCGAGATGACCCCGTCGGACGTGGTGGCGGCCGTTTCGGCGCAGAACGCCCAGATTTCGGCTGGGTCGTTCGGCTCTCTCCCCTCGCCCGAGGGTCAGCAACTGAATGCGACGATCACCGCACAGTCGCTGCTGTCGACGCCCGAGGATTTCCGCAACATCGTGCTGCGGGCCGAGACCGATGGCGGGCTTGTTTTGCTCAAGGATGTGGCACGGGTCGAGATCGGCGCCGAGAATTATTCGACGATCGCCCGGTTCAACGGTCAGCCGGCGTCAGGGATGGCGCTGAACCTGGCATCCGGCGCCAACGCGCTTGACACGGCCGAGAGGGTGAAGGCGCGGATCGCGGAATATTCCGCCTTCTTTCCGGAGGGCGTGAATTATGTGATCCCTTATGACACCACGCCCTTTGTCGAGATCTCGATCCACGAGGTACAAAAGACCCTGTTCGAAGCGATCGGGCTGGTCTTTCTGGTGATGCTGCTGTTCCTGCAGAACATCCGCGCCACGTTGATCCCTACCCTGGCGGTGCCGGTTGTCATCCTGGGGACCTTCGGGATCCTCGCGATGGCGGGTTTCACGATCAATACGCTGACCATGCTGGCGATGGTGCTGGCCATCGGCCTGCTGGTGGATGACGCAATCGTCGTGGTCGAGAACGTCGAACGGATCATGGAAGAAGAGGGCCTGTCGCCCCGCGAGGCCACGCGCAAATCGATGGGTCAGATCACCGGCGCCCTGATCGGTATCGCGCTGGTGCTGTCGGCGGTGTTTGTGCCGATGGCGTTTTTCGGCGGCTCGACAGGGGTGATCTATCGCCAGTTCTCGATCACCATTGTCTCGGCAATGGGGCTTTCGGTGCTGGTGGCGCTAACGCTGACACCCGCGCTGTGCGCCAGTATCCTGAAGTCCCGACATGGCCATCACAGCCGGCGCGGCCCGCTGGGATGGTTCAACATCGGCTTTGACAAAGTAACCGGAGGTTATGGCGGCACGGTCGGCTATCTGATCCGGCGGCCGGTTCGGGTGCTGATCGTCTATGCCGCGATGGCCTATGGCATGGTCTTCCTGTTCAACAACACACCGACCGGCTTCCTGCCGTCGGAGGATCAGGGGATCCTGATGACGCTGATCCAGGGGCCGACCGGTGCGACCGCCGAGCGGACACTGGACGTGGTCAAGCAGGTCGAGACCCACTTCCGCCAGGGCGAGGCCGACAGCGTCGAATCGACCTTCGGTGTGGTCGGCTTCAGTTTTGCCGGACAGGGACAGAACATGGGTCTGGCCTTTGTGCGCATGAAGGACTGGAGCGAGCGCCCCTCGCCCGGTCAATCCGTGCAGGCTGTCGCGGGCCGCGCCTTCCCGGCTTTCATGGGCATCCGCGACGCGATGGTCTTTCCGATCGTGCCGCCTTCGGTGATTGAACTGGGCAACGTGTCGGGGTTTGACTTCTTCCTGCAGGCGCAGGCAGGACAGACCCACGAACAGCTTCTGGACGCGCGCAACCAGTTGCTGGGAATGGCGGCGCAAAGCTCGCTCATCGGCTCGGCCAGGCCTTCGGGACTGGAGGACGCGGCGCAATTCAAGCTGGACATCGATTGGCGCGCCGCGGGCGCCGTGGGGGTGACACCAGCGAATGTGGGTACCACCCTGAACATCGCCTGGGCCGGATCCTACGTGAACGATTTCAATGACAATGGACGCATCAAGCGGGTGTACGTCCAAGGCGAACCGGACAGCCGGGCGACGCCGTCCGACCTGCAGAAATGGCGGGTGCGCAACGCGACCGGCGATTTGGTGCCCTTCGCCAACTTCACCAGCGAAAGCTGGGAATACGGTCCGCAGGGCCTGACGCGTTATAACGGGATCCCGTCGATGCAGATTCAGGGCTCGCCTGCCCCTGGTGTGAGCACGGGGGAGGCCATCGCCGAGATCGAACGCCTGGTCCAGCAGTTGCCGCCGGGTTACAGCGTTGCTTGGACCGGGTTGTCGCTGGAAGAACTCGACTCGGGCGGATCGGCGCCGATGCTCTATGCATTGTCGCTGGCCGCGATCTTCCTCTGCCTTGCGGCGCTCTACGAAAGCTGGGCAATCCCCTTCTCGGTGATGCTGGCGATGCCGATCGGCGTGCTGGGGACTATGGGCACTGCCTATTGGTTCGGCTTCGAGAATGGCGTGTTCTTTCAGGTCGGGCTGCTGACCGTCATCGGTCTGACCGGCAAGAACGCGATCCTGATCGTCGAATTCGCGCGAGAGCGGTTCGAGGCGGGTGAGGATCTGTTCACCGCCGTCAAGTTTGCGGCGCGGCAGCGCTTCCGGCCGATCATCATGACGTCGCTGGCGTTTTCTCTGGGCGTGCTGCCGCTGGTTCTCTCTACCGGCGCAGGCGCAGGTGGGCGGACGGCAGTCGGTTATGCGGTGCTTGGAGGAACGATCACGGGGACCGTGCTTGGTGTGATCTTTGTGCCGCTGTTCTTCGTGGTTGTCGCGCGCATCTTCAACCGGAAGCGGGTGAAGCAGCAGGCTGGTGCGAAAGCCCCTGAATCGGTTTCCGCCTGAGCGGAGTTCCAGACCGATAGCGCTCCCGGTTCGGCCGGGAGCGTGTCTCGAGAAAAACTAATCCGGTTGCGACTTCGGTGCGTATCCGGGCTATGTTGACACTCGCCCTGGATATCCCGCAACGAAACCTCCGTGGTCCCGTGCCGCGTCAGGACGAAGGCAAGCCCGTGTCGCCGAAGACAACCAAAAGCTCTGAGCTATCGCAGCAGACCGCCTGGATGATGGCAGTCCGGGAGAAGCGAGATCGCGGGGCCTTCTCCGCGCTGTTCGATCATTTCGCGCCGCGTCTGAAAGGCTTCCTCATTCGGTCGGGCGCCAAGCCGGAACAGGCAGAAGAGATCGTTCAGGACGTGATGCTGGCGATCTGGCGGAAGGCGGCGACGTTCGACCCGCACCGGGCGCAGGTCTCTGCCTGGATTTATCAGATCGCCCGGAACCGGCAAATCGACATCGCGCGCAAGGAACGGCGTCCGGTGCCGGAGGAGTTGAAGGAAGAGGCCGGGACTGAGGCCGATGCAAACCAGATACTCGGCCTGGAGCAGGAAGCCTCTCGGTTAAAGCTCGCGCTGACGCGATTGTCGCCCGAACAGCGGGATATCGTCGAGCGGGCCTATCTGGGCGAGTTGTCGCATCAGGAGATCAGCGCCCAGACCGGGCTGCCTTTGGGAACCATCAAATCGCGAATCCGGCTTGGCCTAGAGCGATTGAGACACGAATTGAAGGACCTCAAGTGATGACCGCCATTACCCACCATGTCCCCGACGCGATGTTGGCGGCCTATGCGGCGGGCAGCCTGCCCCACGCCTTTTCGGTCGTCGTGGCGAGCCATGTGTCGCTGTGCGAAGAATGCCGGACTGCGCTGGAAGCGCACCAGGCTGTTGGCGGCGTGATCCTCGAAGAGACCGAGACCGTGCCGGTTTCGGCGTCGCTCAAGCGCGATTTGCTGTTGCGGCTTGATACCCAGGAAGAGCCAGCACGTGAGTTCAGGCGCGCGGGTGTCTTTCCGGGGCCCGTCGTGGCCGCGCTGAAGGGGCGCCCCCCGCGGTGGAAGGCGCTTGGCATGGGGGTGCGTCAGGATATCCTGATGCATGATGCGGAGGGATCTGTCCGTCTTCTTTATATCCCGCCGGGACAGGCGGTGCCGGATCACAGCCATAACGGACTGGAACTGACGCTGGTCCTGCAGGGGCGGTTCCGCGACGAGACCGGCGCCTTTGGTGTGGGAGATCTGGAAATCGCGGACAGTACGCTTGAGCATACCCCGGTCGCCGATGAGGGCGACGCCTGCATCTGTCTGGCGGCCACCGACGCGCCGCTGCGCTTCCGCTCGCTGGTGCCGCGCCTGCTGCAGCCGATCTTCCGGATATGAGCGGGCGCTTCACCGGCCGCGATAGACGAGCCAGTCGGGGAGAAGCTCGAGGGCGCGTATCGCCCAAGAGAAGGGCGCGGGAAAGTCGGTACGGAAGTGCCGGCTGCGCATGGCCTTCAGGACTCTGGCGGCGGCCTGCTCCGGCTCCATGAGCATGGGCATCTTGAAATCGTTCTTGTCCGTGAGTCGGGTCCGGATGAACCCGGGGTTCACGACACGGACGATGACGCCAGTGTCCTTGAGATCAAAGCGCATGGTCTCGGCGAGGCTGATCAGTGCCGATTTGCTTGCAGAATAGCCGATGGCCCCGGGCAGGCCGCGATATCCGGCAAGCGAGCCCACAAGAGTGATGTCGCCCCTGCCCCGCTGAATGAATTTTGGGACGACCTCCCCCAGAACGCGCAGCGCGCCGGTGAAATTCACGTCCAGCATTCGCAGCGCCGCGTCGGTGTTCCATTCGGTGGCGGCCATCGGATCATAAGTGCCGACGTTGTATATCAGGCCGTCGATCTCGCCCGTATTGGACGCTGCGGAGCGCACCGAGGCAATATCGGTCACGTCGAGCGGCAGAACCCGCGCAGAACCGATCTCGGATGCCAGTGCGTTCAGGCGGTCGGACGTGCGCGCGGAGAGGATCAGTTCGGCGCCTTCAGCAGCCAGTCGACCGGCGAGCGCTCGACCCAGGCCTTCGCTCGCACCCACCAGCCAGTATGTCTTGCCTGAAATTTCCGTCATGGGGCGCTGGACTCAGCCGGTTTTCCGCTGGAGACCAGCGTTTCGGGCGGCTGTGGCCGGCTCAGGTAAGGCGCGCCCTTCAGCCGAAGGATCGCCGCCTGCCAGAAGATAAGCGTCACCACACGCGCGGCCCCGAGCGGTCGTCGTAGTGCCGCCCAGAGGAGGGAGCCGCTGGTCGCCGTGCGTCGGTCGCCCCAGAGCGTGGCGGTGACGCCCTGATCGGCGTTCTCGTAGAATATGCGGATTGCCACTCGGTCATCCGTCAGCGCCACGTTGAAACGGTAGCACCCCTCGACCGTCTGGAAGGGCGAGACATGCATGAGCTTCTCCGCGGTCAGGGTATCGCCCTTCAGGATGGGGCGGAAATCCTCATGAGCGCAGAAATAGCAGTGGCGGTCGCCGAAGGTATTGTCGACCTCGGCCACGAAGGCGATCAACTCGCCCTCGACGAGGGCGAACCAGAAGCTGACCGGATTGAAGTGGAACCACAGGAAACTCGGTTGCGTCAGGAGCAGGAGTTGTGAGCCTTCTACTGGAACACCTTGCGCAGCCAGAACCTGCTTAAACCACATGAGGCCCCTGCCCGCGCCGCGTGCGCCGCCGTGGTGAATGTCGTTGAGCGACCAGAGGTTGAAGCGGTTGCGCGAGATTGGCCAGGGTCGGGTCGCCCCCATGTCGGTAAGCACGAAATCGACACCATAGGTAAAGGCGTTCTTGACCGCTCCGCGGCGGGCGTGTCGGGTCTTTGCTTGTATGTGGTCCAGCATGGTGACTCGGTTACGGGTGTGCGGGGCGTGCGGATCATTTTTCCTGGTAAAAGGGTGCCGGCAACACCCATCTCCGGCGTATTTTGATCCACTGCGACAAGGGCGGCGTATCTCCTTGAGGAAATTCAGGAAATGGTCCCCGCATGTTCGACAAGTTTCAGACTCGCAAGAAGATCGCCATCGTCGGAGGCGGCATTTCCGGGCTTTCGGCAGCTTATTACCTGTCGCCCGATCATGACGTCACGCTGTTCGAAGCAGCCCACCGACTGGGGGGCCATGCGCGCACCGTAATGGCCGGCCATCGGGGCGACCGGCCGGTCGACACAGGGTTCATCGTCTTCAATTATGCCACCTATCCGCATCTCACGCGGTTGTTCGCGGAACTGGACGTACCGGTCGCCAAAAGCGAAATGAGTTTTGGGGCGAGCATAGACAATGGCCGGCTGGAATATGGGGTCAAAAATCTTCAGGCACTGTTTGCGCAGAAGCGCAATCTGCTGCGCCCGAGCCACTACGGGATGATCGGAGACATCATACGGTTCGGCAACCTGGCCGAAGCCGCGGCGCAGGATGACGACAAGACCATCGGAGAACTCGTGGACCAGCTGAGGCTGGGACAGTCGTTCCGCGATCATTATCTTATGCCCATGTGTGGCGCGATCTGGTCGACGCCGGTGACCGAGGTGGATCGCTTTCCGGCCCGCACGCTGGTGCAGTTCTTTCGCAATCACGCGCTGCTCAAGACATCCGGGCAACACCAGTGGTGGACGGTCGACGGCGGCAGCATCGAATATGTCCGGCGGCTGGAAGCCGCGCTGCTGGCGCGAGCATGCACGATCCGCAAGGCGACGCCTGTGCGAAAAGTGCAGCGTGATGCGTATTCCGTGCGCCTGTCCTGCGACGGCGGACTGGAGGAGAGCTTTGACGAACTGATCCTGGCATGTCATTCCGATCAGGCTTTGGCGATCCTGGGCAAGGATACCTCGACCCGAGAGGCCACGGCGCTGGGGCGGATCCGTTATCAGCCCAATACGGCCGTGCTTCACTGCGACGCCCGCCAGATGCCGATCCGCCGGGCCTGCTGGTCGAGCTGGAGCTATCGTGCGCAGGATGGCGGCATCGGGATCACGTACTGGATGAACCGGCTGCAGAACATTCCCGAAACCGATCCGCTGTTCGTCACTCTGAACCCTTCGTCGGAAATCGCCCCCGACACGATCTACGATACAGTCGAATTTGCTCATCCGGTGTTCGACCGCGACGCGCTGAAGGCGCAGGGAGACGTCGCTGCGCTGCAGGGCCGCAACCGGACCTGGTTTGCCGGCGCCTGGAACCGCCACGGGTTTCACGAGGACGGAATCGATAGTGCGAAGCGCATCGTCGGAATGATCAACGACCCTGCACGTATCGAAGGCTGGGGCGCGCTGGGGGATGAGGACACGCTGCAGCTGAGAGCTGTATCGTGACGCCCGCACCCGGAATTTACAATGCTGACCCGGCGATGGCATCGGAGGACTGGTTGCAATGAAACTCGTTGTCGTTCTGCTTGCGCTGGCCCTGATCGCGGTTCTCGCGAAAAGCATGTTCTTCAGCTTTCGGGCGCAGCTCCCGGCGGATTACCGTTCTACCGGGCCCACCTTCGATCCTGGCAACCATCTTTCAGGCGATATCCTGTCAGAAGGAGTGATCTTTGGCCCCGACGGCAAACTCGCCAGCCGTTTCGTGGCGCGGATGCGCGGCGAGTGGAGCGGTGACAGCGGCACCTTGACCGAGGAATTCACCTATGCGACCGGCCGGACACAGAGCCGGAAGTGGGTCATGACCCGCACCGGCGAAACGACGTTGACTGCAATCGCCGACGATCTCGTGGGCGAAGCGCGCGGTGTCCTGTCCGGGGCGACCCTGAGGCTGGAGTATACCATTGTCCTGCCAGAGGATGCCGGCGGGCACAGGCTGGACGTGATCGACTGGCTGTATCTGATGGACAACGGCGTTATCATGAACAAGTCGGAAATGCGCAAATTCGGCGTGAAGGTCGCCGAACTGGTGGCAACGATGCGGCCGGCCGATAGCGAGGGGAGGGCGTCAGAATGACAAATCGCGGACTAGCCGTCGGCGTCGTGATCGCTTCGATCGCCTTTGCCCTGTCGCCACTTCTGACGCCGGGTTTTGCGGGGTATAGCCCCGAGCAATTTCCGGTCATGGTGACCTCTCCGCCGGTGCAGCCGGCGGGGTGGGCTTTTGGCATCTGGGGACTGATCTATCTCTGGCTGATAGCGGGCGCCCTCTGGGGGCTGCTGAAGGCGGCGGACGATCCGGATTGGCGCGCCATGCGGGCGCCCTTGATTGGCAGTCTGGCCATCGGCACGTTCTGGGTCGCGGTTGCCAATGTCTCGCCCGTCTGGGCGACGGCGATGATCGTCGTCATGGCGGTGCTGGCGGTTCTCGCGATGCACCGCGCCGGCACTTCGGCCACCCTCTGGCAGGTTCGTCCCGTTGCGCTCTATGCCGGGTGGCTGACCGCTGCGACCGGAGTCGGTACTGGCGTGGTGTTGGGCGGCTATGGCATCCTCTCGCCGCAGGTCTCGGCACTGGTGATGCTGGTCGCCGTGTTGATCGTGGCGCTGTTCGTGCAGGGCCTGCGGCCGCGCGAGTGGGCTTATCCGCTGGCGGTAATCTGGGCACTGACAGGCGTGATTGCGGCGAATCTACCACAGGACAACTGGCCCGTTATCGCGCTGTCAGCCCTCGGAATTCTGGCGCTGGCAGGGCGCTTTGCCCTGCTGCGCGCGCAGGCGGTGGCCTAGCGGCAGAGCAGTGCGCTTGTCAGGCTCCCGGGTCCGGTAAAGGCGGCGTGGTCGCGGGTTGTCAGGCGGTCTTCAGCGAGCGTCGTGACCAGAATGCGCCTGCGATCGGGGCTTAGGGTCACGATCTCGTTGCGCAGATCGCAGAAGCGAAGGCCCCCCGAAATCGTTTCCTCGCCGATGGCGTGGTTGGTGTGCCCCGGTGCCTGCGCCAGTTCGGTCAACGTGCCGTTCCTAAACCGCCAGACCCGCAGGATGCGGGCAAGATGCGGGCGGTCGACGTAGGCGATTTCGACGTTGCCGTCGCCGTCGAGATCATCAGCACCAAGCGGCGCGAGCCAGCGATGGGTCTGGCCGATATAGGGCGTCGCCGCGACCAGATGCGCACGGCGGTCGTAGATCGCCAGGCGGGCGCCGCGGCGGATATCGGTCTGCACCACGATGACCTCAGGCATACCGTCGTTGTCGATATCGACGATGCGCGGGGCAATATCCTCGAAGACCTCGCCGGGACCGAGCAGCGCTTCGGCGGGACAGGTGATGCGGTTGGAGTCAGGTAGGCGGACGTGGATCGTCAGCAGTTTCATATCGCCGAGGCTGCCGAGGATGTGGTGATCGTATTCCACGCTTTCCTGCGCGAAGCCCGCGTGAAACTCGAGCCGGGTCTTTTCAGGCGCCCAATTCTCGTGCGGGCCGTCCGAGCGCGGGTTGTAGAATTCGGCCTGCGCCGTGCGGCCCGGAAACCCGCCAGGCGGGAAGCGGGCCTCGCAGGCAGAAGTGCCGGAAGCGATTGCCGCCCAGGCGAGTGTAATGGCAACGAGGATGTGGCGGTGCGCCGGGCCCCGCCCCGCCATCAGATCTGCTTTTCGGGCATCTGCACGACAAGTCCGTCGAGTGCATCGGTGACGCGCAACTGGCAGGTCAGGCGCGAGCGTGCTGGATCGGGCTGCCACGCGAAATCGAGCATGTCTTCTTCCATGTCTTCCTTGGGCGGCAGTTTACCGGCCCAGGCAGGATCGACATAGACGTGGCAGGTCGAGCAGGCGCAGGCGCCGCCGCAATCGGCTTCGATGCCGGGAATGTTGTTGTCGCGCGCGCCTTCCATCACCGTCATGCCATTGGCAACCTCGACTTCGTGCCGGGTGCCGTTATGCTCGATATATGTGATCTTGGCCATGCGGCGGACTCCTTCCGATTCCTGCGGTAACTTCCTAGCCAAGCGTTCCGCCTGACGCCACCCAAATCTGTCATCCCATTGTACCGCTGGACAGATGCATAGATTGTTCTAATTTTGTTCTCATGACAGCCAGTCGCCTCCAGCCACCTTGGCCGCGCCCGCCGGCCGCCCTCCCCGCCAGCCGGCTTGCGGACCCGCCCGAGGGCGCACGCATCGCGGTGGCGGGGCTGGTGATCCTGCGTCAGCGGCCGGGGACCGCAAAGGGGGTCATCTTCATCACGCTGGAAGACGAGACGGGCGTGGTCAACGTGATCGTCTGGCGCAAGATGTACGAGCGCTTTCGCCGCGCGGTGATTGCCGGGCGGATGCTGCGCGTGATCGGACGGGTGCAGCGCGCATATGGGGTGGTGCATGTGATCGCGGAAGAGGTCGAGGATATTTCGGCCATGCTGGACCTGCTTCTGGTGGCCGGAAAGCAGGACTTGGCGCAGGAGGGTCCGGTGGGGTAGACTGGCGCAAACCGCCCGTCAGAGGCCATCGAGCATGAATCCTGTCCTTCGGCCCGCCCTTCTGGCGGCCTTATTCCTGAGCGCCTGCGCGGCGCGGGAGCCGGAAACCGTGTCCCAACTGGATCTGGTCGCGCCGGACGGCGCCTGCTGGAAGGATGAGCGCCTGCCGGACGGCACGCCCCGGCGCTATCAGGTGCCCTGCCCCGAGGTTCTGACGCCGGAGTTCATCGCATCGGTGCAGCGCGCGCTGGCTGCGCGCGGGCTGTATCATGGGCCGATCACCGGCAGTCAAAGCGAAGCCACGGACGAGGCGGTGCGGTCCTATCAGGCCACGCTGGGCATCTGGTCTTCTGCCCTCTCGGTGGAGGCCGCGCGCAAGCTGGGGCTGCTGCCGCAACCGGACAACGCCTGATCGCCTGCGCAAAATCCTTGTGCCACGGGACGTCTTTGCTAGTCTGGCCGAGCCTCAGGAGACGCGCCCATGCTCACCGATAAACTGCCCAAGTCCGGTTTTCTGAGCCAGGCTTCCGAAACGCTGCTCGACATGCTGACCTCGCTGGCCAACGAGGTGAAGCTGAACCAAGGTGACGTCCTGTTCGAACAGGGCGATGAGGCGCGTGAAATCTATGCGCTGATCGACGGGCTGCTGGAAGTCAGCGTGCTCTCGATGGACGGACGCAAGCTGGCGCTGAACATGCTGCGGCCGGGCGCGCTGTTCGGAGAGATCGCGCTGTTCGATCCGGGCGAGCGCACCGCGACGGTGACGGCGCTGGAGCCTTCGGTGTTGCGGCGGGTGCGATATGACGACGTGCTGGATCAGGTGCGGGAAGAACCCGAACTGGCGATCGACCTGATTCACCTGGCCGGCCAGCGGATGCGCTGGATGGACCGGCAGCTGAACGAACAGGTCTTCCTGCCGATGCCGACCCGTCTGGCGCGCAAGATCCTGTATCTGACCGAGCGCCCCGAAGGCGGGGCAAGCACGCTGGCGCTCAGTCAGTCGGAACTGGCGGAGTTCGTCGGCGCCACCCGGGAGGCAGTGTCCAAGACACTCTCGGGCTGGAAGAAACTGGGCGTTGTCGATTCCGCGCGCGGGGCGCTGATGGTCGTGGACCGGCCGGCCCTGCACGCCCTTGCAGATCCGGATCAGTTCTGACCGTCAATACCTCTCGAGTCTGAAGTACGTTTGGCAAGCGGGCCCAGCGTCCGCGCGGAAAACGATAGTTGTCACATTTTTTATCCATCAAAATCAAATATTTAAATCCAATCCCGGTGTTTTTTGACCTCTGTGAACCAGGTCACATACGCTGGCGTCCCCCGATGCGATTGTGAACGCATGAGGTCGCCCCGTCCCATCCCAACCAGAGCGGCCTCAACGAAAGAAGGAACCGCAAGTGACGCATCGCTCCTCCCCACGTTCATGCGGCGCGGTTCTGACACACCCTGATCGGCGCGGGCTGGCCCTTTCCCCGTCCCTGGCCACCCGCGCCGACAGGAACAGACCGGGAAACCGGCGGTAGAGTGAAGAGTAACAAGGCGTGTGACGTAATGAGTGTCTTGGTTCTGTAAAGAGTTCTCCGGCCATTTGCCGGGACCGGCCTGTAGCGGCCGAAGGAGTGCCTTGGTTTTCAGAAGGCCGTTTCAGCAAGCATTTCAAAACGAAAAAGGCCATGTGCGAGAGCACATGGCCTCATTCGTTTGCGGCTGGCTCCCGTTACTTTTATTCGAGCGAAAGCGCGACGAAGCGCGGTTCGCCGGCACGACGGATCAGAAGCAGGAGCGACTTGCGCCCGGCTTCGGAGGCCTCGGCGATGCGGGCATCGAGATCGGACAGTTTGGTTACCTTCTGCTGACCGGCTTCGGTGATCAGATCGCCCGCGCGCAAGCCCTTCTCGAAGGCTTCCGAGGTCTCATCGACAGCGGTGACCAGCAGTCCCTCGGCGTCATCGCTGAGGTTCAGTTCGCCGCGCTTGTCGTCGGTCAGCGGGCTGAGAGTGAGCCCCAAAACCGACTTTTCGGTCACGTCCGGTTTGTCCTCCGAGCCTTCGCTTTCGGCGCTTGTATCGCGTTCGGCATCCTCGCGGCGGCCCAGTGTCACACTGAGCGTCTGGGTCTTGCCATCGCGCCAGACAACGACGCGCACGGCCTTGCCGACCTGTGTGTTGCCAACCTGCCGGACCAAGGCACGGGTATCCGCAACCTCGACGCCGTCAAAGCTGGTAATGACGTCGCCCGAAAGCATACCGGCTTCCTTGGCAGGCCCATCGGGAACATCGGTGATCAGCGCGCCCGTGGCCTTTTCAAGACCCATCGCCTCGGCCACGTCATCAGTCACGTCCTGAATGCGCACACCGAGCCACCCGCGCCGGGTTTCGCCGAATTCCTTGAGCTGGCCCACAACCTTGGACACCACGTTGGACGCCATGGAGAAACCAATGCCAATGGAGCCGCCGTTGGGCGACAGGATCGCGGTGTTCACGCCGATGACCTGGCCATCCATGTTGAACAGCGGCCCGCCCGAGTTGCCCCGGTTGATGGCGGCATCGGTCTGGATGAAGTCGTCATAGGTGCCCGAGAGCGCACGATTGCGGGCCGAAACGATACCGACGCTGACCGAGAAACCCTGGCCCAGCGGGTTGCCCATCGCCATGACCCAATCGCCGACCCGGGCGGCATCGCTGTCACCGAAGCTGACGAAGGGCAGCGGGGCATCGGCCTCGACCTTGAGAAGAGCGATATCGGTGTTCTTGTCGGTGCCCACGACCTTGGCGGGGAATTTCTTGCCAGAGAAGAACTCGACCTCGATCTCGTCCGCGCCGTCGATGACGTGATTGTTGGTGACCACAAAGCCGTCTTCGGAGATCACGAACCCCGAGCCCAGCGCGGACGATCGGCGAGGGCGCGGTGCTTCGCCGTTGGGGTTGTTGCGGTTCTGGAAGTCGCGGAAGAAATCCTCGAAGGGCGATCCTTCGGGCACGATCCCCTGGGGCCCGGTGCGGCCTTCGACGACGGTCGAGGTGGTTATGTTGACGACCGAGGGGCTGATCTGTTCGGCCAGCGGGGCGAGACTGTCGGGGCGGGCCTGGGCCAGCGTGGCCTGCAGGAACAGGACAAGCAGCGCAAGAATGCCGAACCAGAAGACTCGCACTGGCGCGTCGCTTGCGGGTCTGAGGGTGCGGGTTCGCGAAATGGCCTTTGGCTGCACGTGTAATCTCCTCACTCGATGGGAGGCGACACCGCATGGCACGGGGCGCGGCGCCGCCGCATTGGCAACAATGTAGTCCCTTTGCCCGGCCCCGGAAAGTCCGTTACGGAGCTTCAAGCTTATGTGACCGACCGTGCCCTGACTTCAGCCGCCGATGGAGCGGGCGAGCCAAAGCAGGATCAGTCCCGTCACGACGGCCAGCGCGCCAAGTTGGCGGCGCGCTGGTTCGGGCAGGTCGCGCAGGGCCTGAAGCATCTTCTCGACGCTCGACGGTGCAAGCGCCCAGATCGCGCCTTCCACGATCAGCACAAGACCGAATGCGACAAGAACCTTGCCCAAGCGCGCGCCTTACCGGTTGACGCCGGCTGCGGCATCGGCTTCGGCGCCGCTGGGCGATTTCAGGTAGTTGAAGAATTCGGAGTTCGGCGAGATGACCATCGACGAATTGCTGCCCTTCAACGCCTTCACATAGGCATTCAGAGAGCGGTAGAATTCGAAGAACTCCGGATCCTTTCCGAAAGCCTCGGCAAAGACGGCGTTGCGCTGTGCGTCGGCCTCGCCACGGGTGATCTCGGCCTGCTTGCGCGCCTCGGACACAAGCTCCACCACGGTGCGGTCGGCCTGCGCGCGGACGCGCTGCGCGGCTTCCTCGCCGCGGGCGCGTTCGTCAGTCGCCTCGCGCTCGCGCTCGGCGCGCATCCGGTCGAAAGTTGCGGCAAGGTTTTGCTCGGGCAGGGCCGTCTGCTTGAGTCGGACATCCACCACTTCGAGACCCAGCGGCGCGGCCAGCACTTGGGTCGAGGCGGTGATCCGCGCCATCAACGCAGAGCGGTCGGACGAAAGTATGGTGTTGGACGTCACCCCTTCGGAACCCAGAACGGCGCGCACCTGCGCGTTCAGGATGTCCTGAAGCCGATCCTCGGCCACCACCAGCCCGCCCGTGCCCACAGCCTGCCGAAAGCGCACCACATCGGCGATGCGATAACGCGCGAAGGCGTCAACGACGAGGCGGCGGTCGTCCGAGGGCGTAACCTCGGTGGGCTGGGTGTCGAGCGACAGGATGCGGTCGTCGTAGCGGACAACTTCCTGGATCAGCGGAATCTTGAAGGCCAGGCCCGGGTCTTCCTTGACGCTCTTGATCTGGCCGAATTGCAGGACCAGCGCCTTTTCACGCTCGTCCACAATGAAGACCGAAGACAGCGCGGCGATGACAAGGACAACGATGACGGGAAGAATGAATGTCGATTTGCGCATCACTGGTTTTCCTTCTCGGGTGCGGATCGACGCAGCTCGTTCAGCGGCAGATAGGGCACTACGCCCTGACCGTTGCCGGCGCCTTCATCGAGAATGATCTTGTCAAGATTTCCGAAAACTTCCTCCATCGTCTCGATATAGAGACGCTTGCGTGTCACGTCAGGCGCCTTGAGGTATTCTTCGAGCACGGCAGAGAAGCGGCTTGCCTCGCCTTCGGCCTCGTTGACGACCTGGGCGCGATATCCTTCGGCCTCTTCCAGCACCTGCGCGGCTTCACCGCGGGCACCGGCAAGAACGCGGTTCGCATAGGCGTCGGCCTGCCGTTCGAGGCGGTCGCGCTCCTGCTCGGCCGCCTGCACATCGCGGAAGGCGTCGATCACCGAACCGGGCGGGTCAGCCTTGTCGAGGTTGACACGCACCACGTTCACGCCCGAGTTATAGCTGTCGAGCGTGGTCTGGATCAGCATCTGAACGTCGTCTGCAATGCTTTTGCGGTCGCGGTTCAGGATGGGCGCCAGTTCGGACTTGGCGATGACCTCGCGCATGGCCGACTCGCTGACGGAGCGGATGGTTTCCTTGGCCTCGGCGAGATTGAACAGGTATTTGGCGGGATCGGTGATGTTCCAGACCACCTGGAAGTCGATGTCGACGATGTTCTCGTCGGTGGTCAGCATCAACCCGTCATCATCGCGGCCCCCGGAACGGCCGACTCCGATCTGTTCGGTCTGTTCGCGCGTGACCGGGATCACCTCGGCGGTGACCAGCGGCCAGGGCGCGAAGTTCAGACCCGGCTCGCCGATGCCCGAGAACTTGCCCAGGAACAGTTCGACCGATTTCTCTTCGGGCTTGACCGTATAGAAGCTGGCGAGCCCCCAGACCACCACGGCGGCGATCACACCAAGACCGACGGTGCCACGGGTGAACATCGGCCCGCCCGGCCGGCGCGGGCCGTTGGCGCCGCCACCGTTGCCGCCGCGTCCGCCCATCAGGACGCGCAGCTGCTCCTGGCCCTTGCGGACGAGATCGTCGATTTCGGGAATTCCCTGCCCTTCCGGGCGGCGCCCGCCCCCGTTGTTGCGATCGTCCCCGCCGCCGTTGCCCCGGTTGCCTCCGCCGCCGGAAGAGCCTCCGCCCCCCCAGGGGCCGCCACTGTTGCCCGCCATGCCGTGTGTTTCTCCTCTTGCAGCCGCGGCGCGCCGCGGCAATCACTTATACCCGGATTGGTTGTCGCGTCCAATCAGACGCTGCGCACCGCCGTTCGCATCGTCACGATTTCCTCCGATATCGTGGGATGCACCGCAACGGTGCGATCGAAATCTTCCTTTGTCGCGCCCATCTTGATCGCGATGCCGGCCATCTGGATCAACTCGCCCGCGTTGGGTGCGACGATATGACAGCCAAGAACGCGGCGCGTTTCCTTGCTGACGATAAGTTTCATCAGCACCCGATCCTCCGAACCGATAAACGCGGTCTGCATCGGTCGAAAGGTGGTCGAATAGATTTCCGCCGGTTCGCTCAACTGTTCCTCGGTGATACCGATGGTGCCCAGTTCGGGCTGGGTATAGACCGCGCTGGGGATCAGGTCGTGATCGACCGGCGTCGGCCTGCCACGGAACACGGTGTCGACAAAGGCCATACCTTCGCGGATCGCCACCGGGGTCAGGTTGACGCGATCCGTCACATCGCCGATCGCATAGATGGACGGAACGGCGGTCTGGCTGTAGTCGTCGACCGCGATGGCGCCGCCCGGTTTCAACTCGACACCCAGTTCGACGAGCCCCAGACCCGCAGTATTGGGCGCGCGTCCGGTCGCGAACAGCACCTTGCCAAAAGTCCGGGTATCGCCGTTGGTATCCGTGACCCTGACTGCGTCGCCATCCTGCTCGATCCCGGTGACGTTGATGTTCACCTGCAGATCGACGCCTTTGCGGCGCATCTCGTGCGCCAGAAGGTTGCGTGCCTCGTCATCAAAGCCACGCAGAATCTGATCGCCGCGGTAGAACTGCGTCACCTTCACGCCCATCCCGGCGAGAATGCAGGCGAACTCGCAGGCGATGAAGCCACCGCCGACAATCAGCATCGTCTCGGGCAGGCTGTCCAAATGGAAGATGTCGTTCGAGGTGATCGCCAGTTCCTTGCCGTCGATGTCGGGCAGGGTCGGATGGCCGCCAGTTGCGACAAGAATATGCTTGGCCGTCCTGGTGTCGCCATTCGCAAATCGCACTGTATGCGCGTCGACCAGTGTGGCGCGGGTGTCGAAGGTCTCGACCCCGGCAGTGTTCAGAAGACGTCGGTAGATGCCTTCAAGCCGGTCCAGCTCTGCATCAAGCCGGGTGCGGAACGCGGTCCAGTCGAAGGTGCCTTGCGGAATGTTCCAGCCGTATCCTGCCGCGTTGGCCGAGAGGTGCGAGAACTCAGAGGCAAAGACCATCAACTTTTTGGGCACACACCCGCGAATGACGCAGGTCCCGCCATAGCGGTCTTCCTCTGCCAGTGCGACTTTTGCGCCGGTTTCCCCCGCAGCCACCCGCGCGGCCCGGACCCCGCCCGAGCCGCCGCCAATCACGAAAAGATCATAGTCGAAAGTCATCCGTCGCCTGTCCCAGACATCCGCTCCGCCGGTTTATTTCACAAGCGCCGGTTCATGACCATAGAACTTGGGCATTGCGGCGCTTCCTTCCAAGGGGGATGGATCACATTTGGGTCAGGTCGCATGCGCCTTTGGGTCGCTGTGCGCCGCCCTTGTCCCGTAGCGCCGGCGCCCCCGCCTTCTCTGGTTCAAAAATACCTCCGCCGGAGGCCTCGCGCCGAAGGCGCGACCATCGCGGCCGCCACGGTTGCAGCGCCAGGCAGAGGTTCAGTCGGCGAGATCGCTGAACAGGTTGTCCGTCTCGGTGAAATCGAGGCGTTCGTGCGCGATGGTGCCCTTGTTGATATCGCGCATCTCGACGCGGCCATCCCCGAAACCGATGCAGACCATGTCGCAGATATCGATGAACAGCCCGTTTTCCACCACGCCGGGCATCTGGTTGATCACCAGGGCCAGCTGGCGCGGATTGCCGATGCGGTTGAGGTGCAGATCGAGGATATAGTTGCCCTCATCCGTCACGAAGGGACTTGCGCCGTTCATGCGCAGCGAGGTGTTGCGGCCGAGCACATCCAGCGAAATCAGTGTTTCTTCAACCAGCGCCTGCGTCGTCTGCCAGCCGAAGGGGATAACTTCGATCGGCAGGGGGAAGGCGCCCAGCGTCTCGACCTCCTTGCCGGCGTCGGCGATCACCACCATCATGTCCGAGGCTGCGGCGACGATCTTTTCCTGCAAAAGGGCGCCGCCGCCGCCCTTGATCAGGTTCAGATCGCCATCGAATTCATCGGCGCCGTCGATGGTGATGTCGAGCCAGCGCGCTTCGTCCAGACCGATGACGTTGAGACCGACATCGCGCGCCAGGGCGGCGGTGCGGGTAGAGGTCGGGACGCCGCGGATCCGCAGGCCCTCGTCGCGTACCTTCTCGCCAAGGCACCGCACCAGCCAGGCAGCGGTGGAGCCGGTGCCGAGACCGACGCGCATTCCGTCCTCGACCAGTTCGGCCGCGCGACGGGCGGCCGCGTACTTTGCCTTGTCGATGGGTGAAAGCGTTCCGCGCATCGGGCCGACTCCGGTTTGTTTGGCGGGCTTATAAGAGAGATGGCGCGACGGGGCGAGCGAGAATTGGACGCGCTCCCCGGTCTTTGTCGTCTTGGTCGGCACAATCGGCGGCGCGACGCAGACGCTGGGTGCCCGCTGGCGCGCGGAAGCGCAAATCTCCGCCGAATGTCGGTTTTGGCCTCGCGAGGACTAAGTTATGCGCTATCCAAGCGTCCATGCGCCCGTTCTACCGCCTGCACTATGCCCCCGACAACGCCTCGCTGGTCATCCGCCTGTTTTTGGAGGACCGTCAACTGTCCTATGAAACGGCGCTGGTCGACCGGACCCGGACGGGTCACAAGGCGCCGGACTATCTGCGGCTTAACCCGAACGGGTTGATCCCGGTCCTTGAAACGCCCGAAGGCGCAATCTTCGAGACGGCGGCAATCCTGCTGTGGCTGCACGATCGGCATGGCTTCGCCCCAGAACCCGCCGATGCCGCAAGGGGCGACTATCTCAAATGGCTGTTCTTTGCGTCCAACACCCTGCATGCCGATTTGCGCGTCACCTTCTATCCAGCCAGCTATATCGGCGAGGATCCGGGCGCGCAGGCTCTGCTGGTATCGCAGATGCAGAATCGCCTGGCGCGGCATCTGGCGACTCTCGACGCAGTGGCGGGTGCCCGACCTGCCTGGTTTGACGCAGCGTCGCCTTCGGGACTGTGCTGGTACATCGCCTGTCTGATGCGCTGGATGGCGCTCTACCCGCGCACCTTTGACCGCAGCTGGTTCCAACTGGAGGATACGCGGAACCTTTCGGCTCTCCTGGGCGGGCTGGAAGGCCGCCCGGCCACGCGGGCCGCAGCTGCTGCCGAAGGGCTCGGGCCGCGGCCCTTTACTGCCCCGCAACTTGCTTCTCCTCCGGAAGGATCGGCCACCTGATGTTTCTCTCTGTCTTCGATATGTTCAAGGTCGGCATCGGTCCCTCGTCGAGCCACACGATGGGGCCGATGGTGGCCGCCGCGCGGTTTCTCCAGCAGATGCGCGCCGCGCCCTTCACCTTTGCCGGAGTCAGGGCCAGCCTGCACGGCTCGCTGGCCTTCACCGGGGTAGGCCATGCCACCGACCGGGCGACAATACTGGGCCTCGCCGGTTTCGAGCCGGCGAGCTATGACGCCGACAAGGCTGCTGCCGCGCTGGAAGACATCGCCGCGAGGAAGAGGGTCACACCGGAGGGCCTGCCGGAACTGCGCTTCGACCCGTCCCGGGATCTGGTCTTTGACTATGACCGCACCCTGCCCGGCCATGCCAATGGCATGATCCTGATGGCGACCGACGCACAGGGCGACGTTATCCTCAGCCAGGTCTATTACTCCATCGGCGGTGGCTTCGTGATGACAGAGGAGGAACTGGCGGCCGGCAAGGCGACCGATGAGGGCGCGCCCGTGCCCTACCCGTTCAAGAGCGCCTCTGAAATGCTGGACATGGCTCGCCGCTCGGGCAAGTCGATCGGAGCGATGAAACGTGCGAACGAGATTGCCCGCAATGGCGAGGCAAACCTGCGGGCGGGGACGGCGCGGATCTGGCAGGTGATGAGCGATTGCATCGACCGGGGCCTGTCGACCGAGGGCACCCTGCCCGGCGGCCTGTACGTCAAGCGGCGGGCGAAGGCGATCCACGACGCTCTGGTGGCGGAGCGCGGACTGAATCTCACACCGCCGCATGTGATCAACGACTGGATGAGCGCTTATGCAATGGCAGTGAACGAAGAGAACGCCGCCGGCGGTCAGGTGGTCACCGCGCCGACCAACGGGGCCGCGGGGGTGGTGCCGGCAGTGCTGCGATATTACCTCGATCACGTGCCCGGAGCGTCGAGCGCGCATGTGGAAGACTTCCTGCTGACCGCAGCCGCAATTGGCGGACTGGTGAAATACAACGCCTCCATCAGCGGGGCCGAGGCCGGATGCCAGGCGGAGGTCGGCAGCGCCAGCGCAATGGCGGCCGCCGGGCTGTGCGCCGTGATGGGTGGCACACCGGCGCAGGTGGAGAATGCCGCCGAGATTGCGCTGGAGCATCACCTGGGCATGACCTGCGACCCGGTGAAAGGCCTGGTGCAGGTGCCCTGTATCGAACGCAACGGACTGGGCGCGATCAAGGCGGTGAGCGCGGCCTCGCTGGCGCTGCGGGGCGACGGCACGCATCTGGTCCCGCTGGACGCCTGTATCGAGACGATGCGCCAGACCGGGGCGGACATGAGCGAGAAATACAAGGAAACCTCGCTGGGCGGTCTGGCGGTCAACGTGCCGAATTGCTGAGGGTCAGATCGGGCTGAACCCCAGCGCCTCGCGGAAACGGTTCTTGATGTAGGGGCCGTCGCGGGGCGGCAGCACGCGGGGCGGGTTGTCGGCGCGAATCTTGATGGTGGCGAGCGTCAGCGCGTCGCGGGCGGCGACATGGGTGCGCAGGGTTTCAACCTGATCCATCGTGGTGACGCGCAGGGTGCGGGGAAAGGTGCAGGCCTCGGCCACGCGGTCGAGTTCGATGCCGCGGGCGGAGTGGCTTTCCTGCATGCCCGTCTCGCCGAAATGGCCGTTGTCGAGCACCGCGATGGTCAAGTTGCGCGGGGCCTTGACAGCGATGGTCGCCAGCGCGCCAAAGCCCATCAGCGCCTCGCCATCGCCGGTGATGACCAGAACGGACTTGTCGGTCTGGGTCATCGCCAGCCCGAGGCCGACGGTCATGGCCGAGCCCATCGCGGCCCAGAGATAGTAGTTCATCGCGTGATCCCCTGCCGCCATCACGTCGTAGGAGGCAGAGCCGAGACCGGTCACCACCAGCAGGTCCTTGCGCCCCTCCAGCAGGGCCGCCACCGCCGCGCGGCGGTCCAGAGCAGTCACTTCACCCATTTCTTCTCTCCGATCAGTCGCTGGCCCAAGAGCAGCGCGCAGGCCTGGTCGCCGTTGAAGGCCATGCCCGCGGCGCCGTTCAGCAGCGGCACCACGTCCTGGGCGCTGTCCGCGCGCCAGGTCAGCACGCCCATGCTGCGCAGGACGGATTCGGTCGCCTGCCCCATCGGGTTCTGCCAGGGATTGAACTCGGCCCAGTCGCCGCGCATCGTGACGACCATCAGGAGCGGGATGCGGGCCATCTGGTTCAGGGCCAGCGTGTTGATGCAGTTGCCGACACCGGACGACTGGATCAGCAGCGCGCCGCGCTGGCCGCCCAGGTGGACACCGGCGAGATAGCCGATGCCCTCTTCTTCGGTGGTCAGGACCACCGCAGTCATGTCGGTGTCGGCCTCGGCCAACTTGATCGCCGCCGCATGGCCGGCGTCGGGGACATAGGCGATGTGGCGCACGTCGTGGCTTTTCAGGACGCTGTAAATATCGTCCTTCCATGTGGTATCGGCCATCGCTCAGACCCGGTGGCGCGAGTTGTGCGGCAGGCGCGGCGGGGTCAGGCCATTGGCGTCGCAGGCGGCGTCGAGCATACCCGAAAAGTCGGTGGCGCCGAAGCCGCGGGCGCGGGCCTGCGAGAAGGCCTCGCGCGCCGCCGCCGCCATCGGCATCGGCACCCTGGCGGCGTTGGCGGACTCCACCACCAGCGTCAGATCCTTGTGGGCGAGGTCGATGGTGAAGCCCGGCTTGGTGTCGCCGATCAGGCACTTCGAGGCCCAGTTGACCTTGAGTTGGCCGTTGGTCGCGGTGGTGCCGTGCAGGACGTCCAGCGTGTTCTCGAGGTCCAGCCCCAGGCCCTGCGCCAGTGTCAGCGCCTCGGCGTTCAGCTGGCAGAGCGAGACGGCGAGGAAGTTGTTGACGATCTTGGTCCGCGTGCCCGTGCCGCAATCGCCGCAGTGATAGATGGTTGTCCCCAAAGCCTCCATCGCCGGTTTCACGCGCTGGAAGTCGGCGTCGGAGGCCCCGACCATGAAAAGCGACTTTCCCTCGTCGGCGTGGCTGGCAAGCCGCCCGACCGGAGCGTCGACAAAGCCCAGCCCTTTCGCTTTGCAGGCGCGGGCGGCAGAGTCCGTGGTATCGGGCGAAACCGTACTCATGTCCATGACCAGTGCACCTGGCCGCGCGGCCGAGAGGATGCCGTCCGGGCCTTCGATCACCTGGGTGACGATGGCGGAGTTCGGCAACATGGTGATGATGATGTCGGCCTGCGCCGCCACATCGGCCACGCTGGCGCCCCGGTCGGCGCCGAGGTCGACGAGGCTGTCCACCGCCGCGCCGTTGATGTCGTGCACGATCAGGGAGAACCCCTTCTTCACCATGTTCGACGCCATCGGCAGCCCCATGCGGCCCAGGCCGATGAATCCGATCTTTTCCATTTCGTCCTCCCCTTGTCCCCGACCGATCCGGCCAGGCGTATTTCCTCACCTTCACACCTTAACCATCGCTCGGCGCGGCTTACCAGATGCGACCGCCGAACCGGCAAACGTCAAATCAGTCACACAATTGTTGCGCGGTGCGGGAGCTGCATCTAGCGTTCGGAATATGAATGTAGACCGACCGATCCTTGGAATCCTGCTGATGCTGGGCTTTTGCGTCGTCGCGCCGATGGGCGATGCGGTGGCCAAGCTGATCGGGCAGAGCGTGCCACTCGGCCAATTGCTGCTGATCCGGTTCGCCGTTCAGGTCGTGATTCTGATCCCGCTGGTCTGGCTGGGCCGTCGGGCCTGGCGGATGCGGGGCCGGGTGCTGGCTCTGACGGCGCTGCGGACGGTGCTTCACATCCTTGGGATTGGCGCGATGTTCACGGCACTGAAATACCTGCCGCTGGCGGATGCTGTCGCGATCGCCTTCGTGATGCCCTTCATCATGTTGCTGCTTGGGAAATACGTGCTGGGCGAAGAGGTTGGCGCGCGGCGGCTGATCGCCTGCGCCGTGGGCTTCGGCGGCACGCTGATGGTGATCCAGCCAAGTTTCGCCACGGTCGGATGGCCGGCGCTCTGGCCGGTCGCGGTGGCGGTGAATTTCTCGGTGTTCATGCTGGTCACACGCCAGATCGCCAAGGAAACCGACCCTGTCGGATTGCAGACGGTCAGCGGTGCGCTGGCCGTCGCCATCCTGGCGCCGCTCATGCTGCTGGGCGACGTTCTGGGCTGGGCACCGCTGGAAATGATTGCGCCGGATGGACGGGAGTGGTTGCTGCTGATGATTATCGGCGTGCTGGGCAGCGGTGCCCACCTGCTGATGACATGGTCGCTGCGTTTTGCGCCCTCCGCCACACTGGCGCCGATGCAATACCTCGAAATTCCGGTCGCGACGCTGATCGGGTGGCTGATCTTCAGCGATCTGCCAAACCGGCTTGCGGCGCTTGGGATCTGTGTCACCATTGGCGCGGGGCTGTATATTGTCCTGCGCGAGGGGCGGCTTGCACGCGAGGAAAAATCACGCCGTGCGCAGCAGGCGCATCTCAGCGCGGAGCCACATCCCGCGGAGATCTGAGGGCCTGCGCCACCGCCTCGAGCCTGTGACGCGGGAAGATGCCCAACAGGCCGGGCCCGTCGGTGTCAATCGTCACGGGGCCGCCCAGCGCCCGGTTCGACGTGCCGACGCGCCGGCCCGGTTCGAGCACCAGACCGTCGATGGGCCATTGCAGTCCGGACGAGCGGCCGGTGACGCGCGCCAGCGGAAACAGCGAGACAACCTCGCCCGCGTCGACCGGAAAGGCGATGCGCGGCGGCATGTGAATGACGATCTCCTCTGGCCCGATGAGAATGCAGGACTGTTGGCGATAGCGCATCAGAGAACTGAAGGCAGCGAGTTGATGATCAACCCTAGCGCCCAGAAAACCGACGCCCAGCACGAGCGGCGCGGATATTCGTTCGAGCGCCTTGTCGAAATCCGTGGTATCCTGATCGTCGATGGGAAACAGTCTGCCGGGTGGAATACGCTCCTTGTCCTCGGACGTCAGGGAATCGAAATCGCCGATCACCACCTGCGGCACATGGCCTTCGCGCAGTGCCGCACCGGCGCCGGAATCGGCTGCGACCAACGTCGGGGCGAGACGCAGGGCTGACGAGAGATCGCCCGGCCCGACGTTTCCGCCGCCGACGAGAGTGACCGGCGCGTCGGACTTTACTATCGTGTCGCTCATGTACGAGTTAATTGCATTTTCAGGGAGTCACCACAATATGGCCACAAAATCATACGTCGAAGGGCACAGTTTCGGGCCGCTTTTGACCCCGTGAGTGTGGTTAATGCCGGCAAGACTCCAGGCAAAGGACGCGCGAGACATGGTGAACAGCAACAAGATCCTGACCGTTTCCTACGGGACGTTCTCTTGCACGCTGGAAGGCTTCGAGGATTCGTTCGGCACGATGAAGGCCATTGCGGAGTATTTCCGTGATCTGGCCGCCGACGATCGGTATTTCGGCGCGGAGCCGCCCCAGCCCGATGCCGATATGCTGGCCCGGATCGCTGAGAAGGAAATAACCCGGCAGGTGCGCGCCCGGCAGGACTCCAACCGAATCGTCCTTCGCGCGGATGATCTGAAACCGGCCGAGACTGCTCCGGCGCAGCCCGTGGCGGAGAAACAGGCAGCGCGACCGACTGCTCCTGTTGGCGAGCCGCCGATGGCCGACAGCATTGCGGCCAAGCTGCAACGCATCCGCGCCGTGGTCTCTCAGGCGGATGCTGCGCCGGGCGGCGGCTTTGTCGAGGATCCGGACGCCGAGGCGCCGCTTTCGCCGCGCGGTCTGCGGGACGACATCATCGAAATCTCGGCCGCGATGGACGTGGATGACGCCGCGATGGAAGCGGAGGAGACCGCAGACGACATCGCCGCCAGCGCCGAGATCAGCGCCGCCCTCGCCATGCTGGAAGCGGCATCCGAGGATGGTCCGGAGGACGAGGTTTACGACGAGGAGCTCGCGAGCCCGGTCTCGGTCACCGCGGTGGCGCGCGCGTCGGAAGAGTTCGTGCTCGAGGATGACCCCGCAGAGGTTCCAGTGGATGAGGCAGAGGAAACGCCCTTCCCGACCGAAGTACAGGAGACTGCGGAAAGCGACGTGCTGCGCCTGTCGCGTTTCCTGGCGGATGAGGGCGAGGAGGACCCCGAGGCCAGCGCGCCGGCGGCCCTGTTCGATGACAAGGAAACGGATGGACATCAGGAAGACGCCGCTGACGATGAAATCGTCAACATCATGGACGACGGGGAGGACAGCGGCGCGCCCCGGCTGCTGAAAATCCGCCGCTCGGAACTGGACGCCGCGATCGCCGCAGGCGATCTGGAAGAGGTTGACGACGACGAGGAAGAGGCGCCGTCGCGCACCACCGCGCTGAGCCCCGAACAGGAGGCAGAGCTGGAGCGTGAGCTGGCGGGCGTACTGACCGAGACCGATGAAGACGAAGATGAGGAGGACGACGACCGCTCTGTCGACCGGTTCACCCGCGGCTTCAGCGAGGCCGGGACCGGCGGCGACATTACCCGCTTGATGGCGGATGCGCAGAAGCGGATGGACACGCCGGAAAGCTCGTCGAGCCGTGAGGCCTACAGCCATCTGCGTGCTGCCGTGGCCGTGGCCAAGGCCGAGAAGTCGGTCGGCCGGACCCTGGATACCCAGACGACCGACGATGCCTATCGCGACGACCTTGCCAACGTGGTGCGGCCGCGCCGGCCTGGCACGGCGGCCGGCCAGCGCCCCGACTGGCCGGCGGATGGCAGCCGCCCTGCCCCTCTGAAACTGGTGGCCGAACAGCGCGTGGATCTGGAGAGCACCCAGCGGGCGCCGGTGCAGCCGCGCCGCCTGTCGCATGAGATCGACCTCGAGGAAGAGGACGACGACAAGGGGTTCGTCGAGTTCGCCCGCGAACAGGGCGTGACCGAGTTGCCGCAGCTTCTGGAAGCGGCGGCGGCCTATCTTTCGTTTGTCGAGGGACAGGAGCAGTTCTCGCGCCCGCAGCTGATGCGCAAGGTGCGGCAGCTGGAAAATCAGGATTTCAACCGCGAGGACGGGCTGCGCACCTTTGGCCAGCTGCTGCGGGATGGCAAGATCGAGAAGACAGGCGGTGGGCGGTTCACCGCCGCGCATGATATCGGGTATCGTCCGGACCGCCGCGCAGCCGGCTGAACAGCCCGAATTTCGGAACACTGCGGCGGCCCCTCAGAGGGCCGCCGCTCGCGTTTTGGAAGCCTGGATTCAAGTGTCCCAGCTAGGACGGGGGGTCAAATTATTGATTCTTCTCAAAAAAATGAAAGTGACCCGTTTTCGGCGCGCGCGACGCGCCTTTCCCGGGTAGCCTATTTCTTATCTGGGTCTTCCTTGCCGACGCCGCGGAAGACGGCCCGGAAGGGCAGCGCCCAGAGGACACCCAGCACGATATAGACGACCAGCTCCGCCCAGAAAGGCGGGCGGTCGAAGAGCGAGATGACGTAGAGCGCCACGCCGATGTAGAGCGGCAGGCCCACCAGCAGGATGACCAGCGACCAGCGCCGGCGGGCCTTGTAGGACAGCGCCATCAGTCGGCGAAGGGGTCGGTGACGAGGATGGTGTCCTCGCGCTCCGGCGAGGTCGAGAGCAGCGCGACAGGGCAGTCGATCAGCTCTTCGACGCGGCGGACGTATTTGATCGCCTCGGCGGGCAGGTCGGCCCAGCTACGCGCGCCCTCGGTCGATTCTGACCAGCCGGGAAGTTCTTCGTAGATCGGTTTGCAGCGGGCCTGCTGATCCGCGGCGATTGGCAGATGGTCGAGCCGTTCGCCATCCAGATCGTAGGCGACGCAGATTTTCAGCGTGTCGAAGCCGTCGAGCACATCGAGCTTGGTCAGGGCGATGCCGTTGACGCCCGAGGTCGCGCAGGTCTGGCGCACCAGAACCGCGTCGAACCAGCCGCAGCGGCGCTTGCGCCCCGTCACGGTGCCGAATTCGTGGCCGCGCTGGCCAAGGCGTTCGCCATCGGCGTCTTTCAGTTCCGCGGGGAACGGGCCTTCGCCGACGCGGGTGGTATAGGCCTTGACGATCCCCAGGACGAAGTCGATTGCGCCCGGGCCGATGCCGGTGCCGGTGGCGGCCTGACCGGCGATCACGTTCGAGGAGGTCACGAAGGGATAGGTGCCGAAGTCGATGTCAAGCAGGCTTCCTTGCGCGCCTTCGAAGAGGATGCGTTTGCCGGCCTTGCGCTTTTCGTTCAGCACCTTCCAGACGGGTGCGGCGTATTCGAGCACGGCGGGCGCAATGGCGCGCAGGTCGGCGAGCAGACGCTCGCGGTCGACCGGCTCCAGTCCCAGCCCGGCGCGCAGCGCATTGTGGTGCACCAGCGCGCGGTCGACGCGTACTTCCAGCGTGGCGTCGTCGGCGAGGTCGGCCACGCGGACGGCGCGGCGGCCCACCTTGTCTTCATAGGCCGGACCGATGCCGCGGCCGGTGGTACCGATCTTGGCGACCGAGTTCTGCGACTCCCGCGCGCGGTCGAGCTCTCCATGAATCGGCAGGATCAGCGGCGTGTTCTCGGCGATCATCAGCGTCTCGGGCGTAATGGTGATCCCCTGACCGCGCAGGCCCTCGATCTCTTTCACAAGGTGCCAGGGATCGAGCACGACGCCATTGCCGATGACCGAGAGCTTGCCTTCGCGCACGATGCCCGACGGAAGGAGCGAGAGCTTGAACACCTTGCCGTCGATGACCAGCGTGTGGCCGGCGTTATGGCCGCCCTGAAAGCGCGCGATCACATCGGCGCGTTCGCTCAGCCAGTCGACGATCTTGCCCTTGCCCTCGTCGCCCCACTGGGCGCCGACAACCACCACGTTGGCCATAGCTGGAATCCTTTTGCCAAACCCGCGCCCGTATAGCGGTGTGAGACCGGCAGCGAAACCGTAATTTCGCCGCACCTGCGCGAAGCTCTGGACAGGGGCGCGGCTTCGCGCGAGTCTGCGCGCAAACCAAGGAGGCGACATATGGGTTTCTTGCTGCGCTGGCTGTTCGCCTTCCTGCTTCTGGCGGCGACATACAACCCGACGGACTATAATTTCGTCAGCTGGGCGATGGCCGGATCGGATCGGCAATGGTCGGTCGTGGTGCTGTCGGGGCTGGTGTTGCTGATCGGCTATATCATCTATCTGCGGGCGACCCTGCGCTCGATCGGACCGTTCGGAGTGCTGCTGATCCTTGCGGTGGTGGCGGCGATACTCTGGGTGCTCTACGATTTCGGGATGCTGACGCTGGAGGACCGCAGCCTGAACATATGGCTCGGCATCCTGGCGTTGTCGCTGGTGCTGGGCATAGGGATGGGCTGGAGCCACGTGCGCCGGATGATCTCGGGCCAGTCGGACATGGACGACGTGGACGAATAGCCCCCGCCGCCGTGGCGGCAGGGGGCTGTGGCCTAGCTGGCCAGCACGTTGCGGAACAGCCAGGGGTCGGATTCGTCGATGTCTTCGGGGAACAGTTCCCAGCGGTCCTGCAGCGGCGTCCAGTCGGTGTAATGCGCCTCGACCGGGCCGAGGTAGGGGCGCTGCACCTCGAGACAGCGGCTGTGGTCCATCTCGTCGGTTTCGATAATGCCCGCGCTGGGATTTTCGAGCGCCCAGACCATTCCGGCGATCACTGCCGAGGTGACCTGCAGGCCGGTGGCGTTTTGGTAGGGCGCGAGGCGCATGGCCTCGGCGTTGGAGAGGCGCGAGCCGTACCAGAGCGCGTTCTTCTCGTGGCCGAAGAGCAGGACGCCGAGTTCGTCGATGCCCTCGACGATCTCGTCCGGCGCTAGGATGTGGTGTTCGGTCTGCTGGCGGCCCGAGCCGAACATTTCGTGCAGCGAGAGCACGGCATCGTCGCAGGGGTGGTAGGCATAGTGGCAGGTCGGGCGGAAATCGGGGGCCTCGGGCGCGCCGACGGTGTAGTAGTCCGCGATCGAGATCGCCTCGTTATGGGTGACGAGGAACCCGAACTGGGGGCCAGGCGTCGGGCACCAGGTGTGGATGCGGGTGATGGCGCCGGGACGTTCGAGCCAGATGCCGGCGCGGCAGCCGGTGGAATGGCTGTGGCCGTTGTCGGGGAACCAGGTTTCGTGCGTGCCCCAGCCGAGCTCGGCGGGCTGGAAGCCTTCGGAAATGAAGCCTTCGACCGACCAGGTATTGACGAAGGTGCCGCGCGGGCGCGGGGTTCGGCGAGCCTGGGTATCGCGTTCGGCGATGTGGACACCCTTCACGCCGAGGGATTGCATCAGCGCGGCCCAGCCTTCGCGGCTGGCGGGCATCGCGTCATCCCGGCCGAGATCGCGAGACAGCGTCATCAGCGCCTCTTTCACGAACCAGCTGACCATGCCGGGGTTGGCGCCACAGCAGCTGACCGCCGTGGGACCGCCGGGATTGGCGGCCTTTTCGTCGCGTACCCTCTGGCGCAGGGCGTAGTTGGTGCGCTGCGCGTTGTCGGTGGTCTCGAAGTAGAAGCCGGCCCAGGGTTCGACCACGGTGTCGATGTAGAGCACTCCGAGTTTGCGGCAGAGGCGCATGATGTCGAGCGAGGATGTATCCACACTCAGATTGACGCAAAAGCCTTTGCCATCCTTGAACAAATCGCCCAGGATCGCGCGGTGGTTCTCGCGGGTGATGGCGGTCTGGATGTGCCGGATCCGACGCTGGTGCAGGAAGTTGGCGACGTCGTCGTTGGGTTCGATGACGACCAGCTGATCGGCGTCATAGTCGAAATGGCGCTCGATCAGGGGCAAAGTGCCGCGCCCGATCGAGCCGAAACCAATGATGACGATGGGGCCGTCGATGCGGCCGTATACGGGATGGGACAAGCTTTGCTCCTCGTGCAGGGCGTTCCGGGATGGCCGTCAGCGCGACCGAGACCGGGCCATCCTGCGTGATCGCTGGAGCAGAGGCAATGCGAGGAGGCGCAAATGAAGGGCCGAGGCCGCATCGCCTGACTGGCGCTGCGGCCTCAGGCGGCAGTGAGATCAGCGCGCCTTTTCCATCTTCTTCAGGCGACGCTCGGCCTCGGCCAGAACCGCGGCCTCGAATTCACGGCCAAGGCGCGCGTCGGTCTGGACGGCGGCGGCAGCGCGTTTGCGGAAGTCGGCCTCTTTCGTCTCGGTGCCGGTCGCGCCGCCATAGGCGGCCTGCATCCCGATGGTGGTCGCGCTTTCCAGAAGCTTGGTCGACACCTCGTTGATGATGTCCTTGCCGCCCTTGGAAATCAGCGCGTTCACCGCGTCGGTCGGATAGTGCTTGACCATCTGGAGCTTGATCGCCTTGACGGCGGGGCGCGCGTAGCTGTCGGACAGCTCGAACAGTGCCTTCTTGGGCCAGTTCGCGTCGAAATCGGCGAAGGCCTTGACCGGCGCGCATTTGAAGAAGCTGCCGGTGAGGACATTGATCGCCCCGTTCACGATGTCTTGCTCGGAGGGCATCTTTCCTTCCGAGATCGGCTTCTGGAACAGCTTGATGGTTTCTTTGGTCGCGTTCTCGATCAGAGCCTGACCGACCTGGCTGTCGATGACTTTCTCCACGAAGGGCCAGGCATAGTTGGCGGCGCGCGCCGACACGCGGCGGGCGAATTGTTCGCCAAGCTTGCCGGCGATCTTCTTCATCACCGGCCCGGTCAGCTTGCCCCCGACCAGCGCGGCGGCCCCGGCGATGGCTGTATTGCCGATGATGCGCCGGGCCGAGCCTTTGGGGTCGAAGGTGTCGTTAGCCGCATATTCGCCGACCTCCCCTGCCCCGGTCTTGAGCCCCTCACAGCCTGCTGCCGCCAAGGCATTGGCCTGCGTCAGAGGCATCCCGCGCGTCGTCACCAGATAGCCGGTGGCCAGCACCTCCAGCACCGCGAAGCTGACATCGCGGGTGATCGTGGCGCCCATCAGCCCGGCCTCGGCCCCGCTGACGAATTTCTTCTCGTAGGCCGCCCATTCCTTCTTGGCCTTGTTCAGAAGCTCGACCGCCTTCTTGTGCTGGGCGTTGACCTTGGCCCAGTCCGGCTTGGAACGGTCGGCGTAAGCAATAATCAGGTCGGCGGCCGCCTTGGCGTCGAGCGCGGCGGAGTCCGAGGGGATCTCAATGTTCTTCGCCATCCGGATACCCAGGCTGACGAAGGCGTTGACGTAGCCCTGGCTGCCGTCCGCGGCGCTGTGCATCTCGCGGATCAGGTCGTAGATGTTCTCGGCATCGCAGGACATGGACCGCGCCCGGCGCAGGATGCGCGACTTGGTCTCTTCCTCGATGCGGATGAATTCCTGGACGGTGATGAGCTTTTTCTTCCCGTTCTCGACCACCTCGTAGGCCTCGAAACTTTCGAGTTCCTTCGCGCGGCGGGTGAGCTTGGGCAGCCCGGCCTTCCACGTGGCGTCGCCCGGCTGGATCACGCCATCGGGCTGTTTGATCTTGCCGCCCTTCCTTTGGAACGCAGTGATGCAGTTCAGCGTGGCGCTGTCGACGCTCCCGGTAATCGGAAGCGGATATCCGTTGGCAAGCAGCATGAGCTGCACCAGTTCGACGTCCTTCTTCTTGTTGGCGGGTTTCGGGGATTTCGATTTGCTGTCGCCGACGGCGGCGGAAATGGAATAGGCCACTGATTAATTCTCGTTCTCGAACACACAATATGTCCATTGATGCCGCAGAATGGGATTACGTCAAGACTCTTCTCTGACGGGTAGAACCCAGGGTCTTTCAACCGGTTGGCCAGACGTCCTTGCTTCGGTTCGCGAGAGGCGGAAGAAGCCCGATTGACAGGGCGATGGAAGAGGTATTTATGCCCGCTCGCCGGGGAATTGGCGCCCCGTCGCATGTCACCCGTCGCATGGCCATCCGGCACAAGAACGGCGAATTTTCGAGTGTCTGACAAATGGTTTCAATGCCATTCCCTTCGGGCGACCCGGTCGCGGACCGGCGCGCCGCCTATGCCGAAACGATGGCCGCTCATGGCGCCCCCGAGGCCGCAGCGGAAGTGATGACCGGCGCGCTGGAGCTGGTTCCGGGGTGGGCGGCAGGATGGTACCGCCTGGGCGAATGGCTGGAACAGGCCGGGCAGCGCGAGGCCGCCGCCGACGCCTGGCAACGGGCTGTCGCGGCCGATCCGGCTGATCGCCTGGGCGCACGTCTGCGTTGGGCGTTGGCGCGCGGGGTCGGGACGCTGGAATCGATGCCCTCGTCCTTTGTGGAACTGCTGTTCGATCAATATGCCGCCAACTTCGACTCCGCGCTGGTCGGGCGGCTGAACTATCGCGGGCCGGGGCTGCTGGCCGACAGCCTGAGCCGGTCCGGTTTCGTGCGAGCCCGGCGCGTGCTGGATCTGGGCTGCGGTACGGGTCTGATGGGTCTGGCGCTGCGCGACCGGGCGGACTGGCTGGAAGGCTGGGACATATCGGCGGGGATGCTGGCCGAAGCACGCGGCAAGGGGATCTACGACGCGCTGGAAAAGCGCGACATCACCGAGATTGTCCTCGGACCGGACCGGTTTGACCTGATCGTGGCAGCGGATGTGTTCAACTATGTCGGCGCGCTGGAACGGATCATCGCCTGGTGCGCCGGCAGCCTGGAGCCGGGCGGACGGCTGGCCTTTACCGTCGAGCGGGGCGACGGCGAGGTCGAGTTGCGCGAGACCCGGCGGTTCGCCCATTCGCCGGATTATCTGCGGTCCTTGCTGGCGGATGCCGGGTTTGGCGCGGTGCAGCTGGAGGATTGCGTGGCCCGGCAGGACCGGGGCGCCGATGTTGCCGCGATCTGTGTCGTGGCCACCGCCCGCACTGCGGCGCGCGATCTGGAGGGCGACGGCGACGCGGTCGCCATGGCCTGAAATCGAGAAGGCCGCGCAGCGGGGGCTGCGCGGCCTGAAAGACCCGAGATCCGATTCGGAGATCAGTTCTTGGCGTAGTATTCCACGACCAGGTTCGGCTCCATGACGACCGGATAGGGCACATCGCCCAGGCCGGGGGTGCGCACGAAAGTGGCGGTCATCTTGGAGTGATCGACTTCCATGTAGTCGGGCACATCACGCTCGGCCAGACCGACAGCTTCGAGCACGATGGCGAGTTGCTTGGACTTGGCGCGGACCTCGATCACGTCGCCTTCCTTGACGCGATACGAGGGGATGTTGACGCGCTGGCCGTTCACAGTGACATGGCCGTGGTTCACGAACTGGCGTGCGGCAAAAACGGTGGGGACGAACTTGGCGCGGTAGACGACGGCGTCGAGGCGGCGCTCGAGGAGGCCGATGAGGTTTTCACCGGTGTCGCCCTTGACGCGCTCGGCGTCGGAATAGATGCGGCGGAACTGCTTTTCGGTCAGGTCGCCGTAGTAGCCTTTCAGCTTCTGCTTGGCGCGCAGCTGGGTGCCGAAGTCGGACAGCTTGCCCTTGCGGCGCTGGCCGTGCTGGCCCGGGCCGTATTCGCGGCGGTTGACCGGGGATTTGGGACGTCCCCAGATGTTTTCGCCCATGCGGCGGTCGATCTTATACTTGGCAGAGGTGCGTTTGGTCACCGTCTGATCTCCTTCGGTTTGGCCGCCATGAGGGCGGCGATGAAGGGCGTTGTCCTCTTCCGTTTCCGGACGACAGGCAGCCTCTTGCGAGGGCCCCCAACACCAATGAAGCCGCGCTTATATCCGGCGCGGCAGCGGAGTCAACCGTCCTTGGAGCGGTATCGGGCGCGCGGCGCTTCAGGCGGCTTCGTAGCGCAGGATGGCCGCCTCGGAGGTGGTCAGGTTGCGGCGCGCGTAGGTGCCGTAGCGATGCGGGTCCCGCTCGAGTTCCGGGTCGAGCGCCAGCAGGCGCAGGCGGTCGAATTCGTCGAGTGCTGCGAGCGAGGCGCTGGCGGGGTGGAAGCTTTCGCATTCCACGCCATTGGCCCAGAGCACCTGATGAGACGGCAGCAGCAGGTGGATGTAGGTGACCTCGCGCGCCTGGGTGTCGACGCTGATCGTTCCGACATTGACCAGATCGCGCGCGGCCACCAGCACCTCGCGGGTGTTGAACAGGGCCTGCGCGACCGGGCCGCGCACGAGCATCCGGTGTTCGGGCGAGACCAGCAGCGCCTGTTCGGGACGGTCGATGCCCAGCGCGCCGGCGCCGATGCGGATCGGGCGCAGGTGGGGCTCGACGTGAAGGCGGGCGCCGGTCAGGCGGCGGGCACCGATCCAGCGGATCTCTTGGGGGCCGTTGTCGAGCGTCAGCACCCTGTCGCCGGCACGCAGCGTCTGCACGGGGCGCGGGCCCTCAGGGGTGGAGATGAGCGTTCCAGGGGTGAAGCAGATCACGCCTGCGTCCCGGGGCACTTGCGGGCTGGCGAACCGGCCGAGTGCGCAGTGCACCACGTAGAGGTCCACACCGCGCGGCGGCAGTTCGTCGACGAACATCAGCAGCGGCGGCTGGCCCGGCGCCACAGGGATCAGGGTGGCGGTATAGCCGCGATGGCCGTCGGTGACGACAAAGCGCGCGTCCATCAGCGGTTCGTCGCGATCGGCCGGCGCGGCTATATCCTGCCCGCCGAGCACCTGCCCGACCATGCGCCGCACCTTGCGGGCGGCGCGCCGGCGCAATGCGACCTGATCCTCGGCCCGGTCGAGCCGCAGGATATCGTTGGGGCCGTCCACCTGGACCGCCTCGCCCTGCCATGCCCATGCCGCGCCGACCATGAGCGCCTCGACCGGCGCATTGCGCTGGCCTTCGACTTCGGTCTGCGACCATGACATGACAAACGTGCCGCGAAAGCCCGTTTTCATCTGCCTGTGTTCCTGCCGTGACGTCTTTTTGTTGCCGTCACGGTAACAGAGGTGATTCGCTTGGGGAAGTCTTTTGGAATCCAGAGCTTGGAGCGTGTTCTTTAGGCAGCAACTGACGCGACTTGCGCAGTTGCGGAAGAACCTCTCCGGTCAAGGCGTGTCAATACGGGAGCCGAACGGGGAGAATGGTACCGCCTTCCCGGCTTGAACGGGAGACCTCTGGATCCACAATCCAGCGCTCTAACCAACTGAGCTAAGGCGGCACTCGAGGGGCATTTAGCCAAGCGTTCCCCTGATTGCAAGGGGCTAATGGCGCGCGAGGACCGCCAGAGTGACGCCCAGGAAGACCAGGGAGAGGCCCAGCGCAAAGCCTGCAGTAAGTGGTTCGTCCAGAAAGGCGTGCCCGGCCAGAACGGCAGTGACGGGCGGCACACCCACGAGGATCGTCGCCGCGAACGGCCGAGCGTATTTCAGGGCCAAGAGCCTGAACAAGTATCCGGCGTCCGAGGACCGACCGAGTGGAAGGTCGGCCTGGGCCGCGGCGGCAAGGCCGGCCGCGCGGCTCACAAAGTGATGGTCCACATCTGTTCGACCAGATCCATACCGAAGGAATGCACGGGCTTGCTGCTGACCAACTGCCAGCCGTTGGCGGCGTAGAGCGCGCAGGCCGCCTTGTGGCTTTCGTGGGTCCACAGGGTCATGTCCGCATAGCCCTTGTCGCGCGCGAACTTCATGCAGGTGCGCAGGAGCCGCTTGCCCAGCCCCTGCCCGCGCGACTGCGGGGTGAGCAGGAACATGCGCAGCTTGGCTGTGGTCTCAGTGGCGGCGACGCAGAAGATGCAGCCGAGCCGCTCGCCATCGCGTTCGGCGATCCAGCCCATTTCGCGGGTGGGATCGTGGCTGGCGTTGAAATCGGCGAGGATGCCGGCGACCAGAGGGCCGAAGGTGTCGTCGAAGCCTTCATCGCGGGCGTAGTTGACGCCATGCTCGTGCACGACCCAGTTGGTATCTTCGGGGCGGAAGGGGCGCAGCATGATCTCGGTCATGCGCGATCAAAGCCCCAAGTCCGCTTGATTCTCAAGCGGCCACGGTCTAGCAGGAGCCGATCGCGACGGAGAGAGCCCATGGGTATCAACACGGAAAAGGATGTCGAGGCCAATCTCCAGATCGGGCCGACCGACAAGGGCATGGTCCGTCTTTACATCGAGGCGCAGGGCGTCGAGATTCCGATGGACTTCGATCCCGAGGAAGCCGAGGAAATCGCCGAGGAAATTCGCGCCGCCGCAGCGGCGGCACGGTCGGTCAGGCGATAAATCCGGGATCGCGCATGGCATGCAGGCGGCGCGCGGCGTGCATGGCGAACTTTTGCACCAGAACCTTGCGGCGCGCGGGCGACAGCCTGGTTTCTTCGGGCATCCTGAGAATTTCGGCGTCATAGGCATCGCCGACGATCAGGCCGGTGCCTTCAGGCAGGAGATCGGTGGGAAAGTCGATGTCCACCGCCCAGAAGTACCGATCACACCAGTCGAGGTAGCCGTGCCACTTGGCGTCGGACTGAAAATCGGCGCGGCTTGACTTGCATTCGATCACCCAGATTTCGCTCTTGGGGCCGAGGCCGACCACATCGACGCGCAGGCCCCGGTCGGGCACGAATTCCTCGACGGCAACAAAGCCATAACTGAACAACAGACGACTGACGCCGCGGGCCAACAGCTGTCCGGGTCTGGGTTGTGTCTGCATGACGAGGTTCATGGGGCAAACATGAACAATCCGTGAACACTTTTCAAGTGGGGTTTGCAGCGGAGAGAAGTCCCCTGCCCCCTTGCCGGACGGACCCGCCACGCCTATCTAGAGAGGCGGCGGGTTCTGCCCTTCTCGTGCAAGGTTGCATTCCGGTGGCCTTAAACATATCCGAGGGAGCTGGCTCTGATCTGGCCCTGGCCTGGTTACCTGGCGCCCACCTGTACATACAGGTCCTCGGGAATCAGTACCCCACGGTTGTCTGGTGGTCCCGCCGCTTCTCTGCCCTGACCGGAACCGGTTCCAGAACGAGTCGCTTGCCCCCGCGCGGAGTCTCGTCCCGCTCGGCCATCGACATGATCGCCCAGGCGAACTGAACGCCCGCGAAGACAATACCGTTCATCACCCAGAGCATCACGACAGCAAGGACTGCAGCGTCGGAGGCCAGGATCAGATGGGCCAATCCGCCGATATCCAGCCACAGCATCGCCCCGACAAAGATGGCGGACAGGGCGAAACCGATGGCGCATTGACGAATATACAGCCCGACCAGTTTGGGCATGATCACTCTCCCGATGTATGGCGCGCGTTCCCGACCCAATATAACAGCTTTCCCATCAAGTTGCAGCGCGACAAAGCTGCACGCCCGGTGCAGCCGGGTCACGCGCGCCACGCCGGTTTGGGCAGGGCCGACGAATGCATTGGACGCGCCGAAGGCTTCGGGTAACGTCGCCTTCAAACCTGCGGGGGCGCCGGTTTACCAGAGCTGTGAAACCGGGAGCAGGCGTGGCGGAGACTTTGGAAGCATTGATCGGCAAGGTGGCTTTGGGCGACCGAAGAGCGTTTTCCGCCTTGTATGACGCGACTTCGGCGAAACTTTTCGGTGTGGCCTTGCGTATCTTGAATGACCGCGCCGGCGCTGAGGATGTGCTTCAGGAGACCTACATGAAGGTCTGGCGCTACGCTGATCGTTACGCGGCAAACGGTATGAGTCCGATGACCTGGCTGATCACAATCGCGCGCAACACCACCATCGACCGGCTGCGCCGCAACCGGGAGACGGAGGATGTCGACGCCCTGGCGGACCGGCTGTCGGCGAAGGGCCCGACGCCCGAGCAGACCGCGGTCGCGCGCTCCGAAGCCGGGCGCATTGCGCGCTGCCTGGGCGAGCTGGATCCGCAGCGCTCGGCCGCTGTCCGCTGGGCCTATCTGGACGGGCTGAGCTATAGCGAGCTGTCGAAGAAGCTTGACGTGCCGCTGAACACGATCCGCACCTGGCTGCGGCGCTCTTTGCAAAGCTTGCAGGAGTGCATGGACCGATGACCATGGATCCCCGCGACCTGCCGCCCGCCGCTGAATATGTGCTGCGCCTGCTCGACCCCGAGGATGAGGCCGCCTTCGAGACCGCCATGCGGAGCGATCGCGCGCTGGAGGCCGAGGTTGCCGCATGGCTGCGGCACTTCGAGGCGCTGAATGTCGAGTTTCCCGAGGAGTCGGTTCGCCGATCAGTCAAGACTCGGCTGATGGAACGCCTGTTCGATACGCCGCGGGTGACGGAACCCATCTGGCGGCGCGTCTGGCTGTGGCAGGGCATCAGCCTGGCGGCCCTCACGCTGGCCGCCGTGCTTGGGGTGCAGTCGCTGACCGGTCCCGCGGCACCGCCCGGCAGTGCGGTCTATGTGTCTGAAATCGTTTCCGAGACCCAGAACCTGCGCCTGCTCGCAGCCTATGATCCAACCCGAGGGGAGCTCAAGCTGACGCGGACCGCCGGTGGCGCGCCGTCCGGCCGCGTGCTGGAGCTTTGGGCGATCCGTGGGGATGCGGCACCGGCCTCACTGGGCGTTCTGTCTGACGCAGAAACCACCGCCGTGCCCCTGCCCGAGGCGTTCCGCGATCCGGCAGGCCTGATCCTGGCCATCAGCGAAGAGCCGCCAGGCGGCTCGACGACCGGCGCGCCGACCGGCAAGGTATTGGCCCTGGGCGAAGCCGTGGCGCTCTGAGCGGCGCGGCTCAGCCGAAGGCTTGGCGAAACAGGGAACCGCTAAACGGAATGTTGCGCAGATCGGCTCGGCACAGTTCGCGGATCTGATCGAGCACGAAGACGAACCATCGTTCGCTGTACGAAGCCAGGCTTTCATCCGTCTCTGGCCTCGGAGCGGGTTTGAAATCGCAGAACACCTTACCGTCACGCCAGTGGGCGGCCATCCAGAAGACCGGCAGGTCGCGGCTGTGGACCATATGCGGAATGCCGTTCGCCAACTGGAAGACAGCGCCGTGATGGTGGATGGGAGCCGACATCCGACCGCGCGTCCCGTCGGCTGTCGTGCCCACGAGACGACCGTCGTTCAGTTGTTGCAGGAGTCGCCGAAGGGAGCGCGTCGGCGGCTCCCGAACGGAAATCAGGTTCAGATTGTAGCCGCCAGGAATCAGATGGCGCATCACCGGAACGCCGCCCAGCAACCAGACTGGAATCCCTTCGCGCTCGTAATAGCCAATCGTGGCTGTCAGCAGACCGGCGTGTGTCATCGCGACAATCGCGGGCTTTCCCGCCTGGACAAGATTGCGCAACGGGTCGAGTTCGGCCGGTTGCATCATAGCCTGCAGGTTGTCCAAACCGGCGGGATCGGCCAGGGTCAGATAATCCTGCAGCGCCAGAGACGGCGCAATACGTCCCGCGTGGTCGATCCAGGCGGAGCGTTCGGCGTCAGGAATCCCGATCCAGGCGGCAATCTTCTCGAGGCACGACCGATCCGGCGTCAGCTCTGCGTGCGCCGGACCGTCGAGTACCGGCCTTTCCGCTTCGAAGGCGCGGTAGCGCTCGATCATGCGCCCACCGGCCTCTTCGTCGCCCAGCTTCAGCAGGTGGTTTGCCAGGCGATAGGCCATCAAGCCATCCCTCCGGCGATCGACGACCACCAATAGCGTCGTCACGATTGTTGTCCATTCCTGCGGCGTATCGCTCTGCAACGCCGTTGGCGTCAGCACGAAATCCCGCTCGAACACGCGCGTCAGCATGGGGATATGCCTGGCCAGAATTTCTGCTTCACCCTGAAGGAGGCAGGCCCGGACAAAGGTCTCTAGAACAGCCTTTGATGGCCGGCCCCCGGCGGTGGCTTCAGTCTCTATGAGGGCGGCGGCCCGATCCAGCGCACCTGCGCGCGTCAGCACGTTAACCCCAAAGGAAAGCGGCACCTTGTCCGGAAAGGCGGCCTTGGCCCTGTCCAGCGCCGCAAGCGTTGCCGCGACATCACCCTTTGCCGAATGTGCAGAGATCCTGGTGCGCAGATCAGCTGGCCTGGGCTCTTCGTCGGCGGCCTTGTCCAGTTCGGCCAAGGCCGCGTCAGGATCGCCGGTTGCCAGACGAACCCGCGCAAGGGCGTTGTGCCAGAAACTTGTCTTCATGACCTTGGCGTGTGGCCTTGTCAGGGCTTCCGCCTCGTCGGATTTTCCCTGCAGTTCGAGAATGAGGGCCTGCAACACCGCACGCCGGCGCGGGTTCAGCTCCTCTATGGCATCAAGCCGAGCCTGCGCCAGGCCAGGGTCAGCCGCGTCCAGTGCCCGCAAAATATGGGGTTCCGATATATTTACCGATTTCAGCATGACTACTGGCTTTATCTTTTAAATCCAAGGATGAAATACAACCTAAAGGGTATAAAAGTCACACACAAGTCGCCATATGGTGGTGCTGAAAGTGTCAGAATGACGCCGGCCGGGCCTCCCGGGCCATGTGGTCGAGCACGGCGTTCACGAACCGAACCTCGTTGCCTTCGGGAAAAAACGCGCGGGCCACATCGACATATTCGTTGATCACCACCTTGGGCGGGGTTTCCTTACCCACCAGTTCGGCGCCGGCAGCGCGGAAAAGGCCGCGCAGGGTGGGGTCGATCCGGGCGATCGGCCATTTCGCGACCAGCGCGCGGTCGGTCATCTGGTCGATCTTGGCCTGATAGTTGACCGCATCCTCGATCAGAGTCTTGAACAGATCGGGGTCGCCCTCGATCATCTCGTCACCATCGTAAGTCGCACCGAAGCGGTGATCCAGGAATTCGGCGACGATCTGACGTGAGGACTGGCCAGACTGCTCCATCTGGAACAGCGCCTGAACGGCATAGAGCCGGGCCGCTGATTTCATCTTGCGCTTCTGGTTGCCCGAAGGTTCGGCCGCACTCATGCCAGACCTCCGTCGGCGATGCGGTAGTCCTCCGACGGACGGAAGCCCATGTCACGCGGCTTGCCGCCCCACTTGCGGGTCAGCGCGATCAGGTGCAGCGCGGCCGCCGCAGCGCCGCCGCCCTTGTTCTGGCCGGTGTGATCGGCGCGCACCACGGCCTGATCGCGGTTTTCGACGGTCAGGATGCCGTTGCCGATGCAAAGGCCCTGAAGGCCCATCAGTTGAAGCGCGCGGCTCGAGTCGTTGCAGACGGTGTCGTAATGCGTGGTCTCGCCCCGGATCACGCAGCCGAGCGCGACGTAGCCGTCGAAGTTCGACAGGCGGTCCGAAATGGCGATGGCGGTGGGCACTTCGAGTGCGCCGGGTACTTCGACCAGATCCCAGGTGCCGCCCGCAGCCTCGATCTCGGCCTTGGCTCCGGCGACCAGCTGGTCGGCGATATCCTTGTAATAGGGTGCAACCACGATCAGCAGCTTGACCGGCGCATCGAAGACCGGGCGGGCCAGGATGGTGTGGGTTTCGTTCGCGGCCATGATCAGCCCTCCCCCAGGATCGGCCGGGTCCCGACGATGGTCAGCCCATAAGCCTCAAGTCCAAGATAGCGCACCTGCGGCGCGTCGGTCAGCAGGATCAGTTCGCGCAGACCGAGACCCGAGAGGATCTGAGCGCCAAGTCCCGTCTGCTTGATGGTGCGCGGCCCCTCATCCTCGCTCGCGTAAAGCGCGTTGCGCGGCTGGCGGAACAGGCAGACGATGCCGCGCCCCTCGGCCGCGACGATCTCCATAGCGCGCGGCAGCTGGCGGGCCGACTTCGGCCCGAGGCCCAGCACGTCCGAGGCTTCGTGCAGCGCATGGGTACGGGTCAGAACGGGTTCGGGCGTGGTGATGTCGCCCTTGATCAGCACGACGTGTTCGATCCCGTGGGTCTGGTCGGTGAAGATTCGCATCTCCCAGGAGCCGCCGAATTCGGATTCGACCATGCTGCGTCCGGTCTCGTCGACCAGGTTGTCATTGCGCGAGCGGTAGGCGATCAGGTCGGAGATGGTGCCGATCTTGAGGCCGTGCACCTGCGCGAACTCCACCAGGTCGGGGAGCCGGGCCATGGTGCCGTCGTCCTTCATGATCTCGCAGATCACACCGGCGGGGTTGAGACCTGCCAGACGCGAGATGTCGACCACCGCCTCGGTATGGCCGGCGCGGACCAGCACGCCACCACGCTTCGCCCGCAGCGGGAAGACGTGGCCGGGAGTGGCGAGCGAGGCCATGGTGTTCTGCTCGTTGATCGCGGTCTTGACGGTCAGCGCGCGGTCGGCGGCGGAAATGCCGGTGGACACGCCCTCGCGCGCCTCGATCGAGACGGTGAAGGCGGTTTCGTGGCGGGACGAGTTGTTGACCGCCATCATCGGCAGACCCAGCCGATCGATCCGTTCGGCGGTCATCGGCAGGCAGATCAGGCCGCGCCCGTGGGTGGCCATGAAATTGATCGCTGCAGCGTCGGCGAATTCGGCAGCGATGCAGAGATCGCCCTCGTTCTCGCGGTCCTCGTGATCGACCAGAATATACATCCGGCCCTTGCGCGCCTCGGCGATGATCTCCTCGATCGGGCTGATCGCGCCGCGCAAGCCGGCCTCGACGGGTCCGGGGGTCTCAAAGCTCATGGGGTGGCCTATGTGTTCTGTCTCGGGCTTCCGGGCAGATAGACCAGCCGCGCGCCAAAGGCCAGAGGGCAGCGCCGGCAACCTCGCGTCGCGCTGTCTGTGCTTCTCTGGTTTTCAAATATCTCGGGGAGGCGCGCCGCAGGCGCGGCGGGGGCAGAGCCCCCTCGCCGCCCCGGGGGCTCAGGCGGACTGGTGGGTGAAGTAGCGTTCGGACGGCAGATAGCCGGCGGCGCGGGCGGCGGCGACCCATTCGGCCTCGAGCGGGGCGTCGCCGATGATGACCACGCGCCCTCCCGGGAGGGCCTGCGCACGGATGAAGCCTTCCAGCCGGTCGCGCGTCTGGCTCCAGCTGTCGGTAAAGCGCGGGGCCGCGGCGGTGGCGTCGAGCACCGGGTTCATCAGCGCGACCGCCTCGGGACGGTTGGGCAGATGGACCAGCGACAGCTTGCGGGCAGACTTGACCTGAGCCAGCACGCGGTGTTCGGCCTCGGGCATCCGGGCGCCGTTGCCGATGATGCGCAGAGCGTTGGACGAGAAGAGCAGTCCAAGGATGTCGCTGCCCGAATACTGCCGGATGCTGGCGTAGGTCTTGTAATCCATGCCGAGTTCGGCGGCGCGCTTGACTCGCATCTTGACCACCATCAGGGGCAGCGCCTTGGGCATCAGCGCCTCTTGCGCCTTGCGCCACTGGTAGGCGCGCATGGCCTGGCCCTTTTCCATCGTCGGGCCGTTGTTGTGTCCGATTCCTGCCATCACACAGTCTCCGCCAGGCGCGCGACATAGCGCGCCAGAGTGTCAATCTCGATGTTCACCCGATCACCCGGTTTGACCTCGCCCCAGGTGGTCACCTCTTGCGTATGGGGGATGAGGTTGATCCCGAAGGTATCGCCATCCACCTCGTTCACGGTCAGCGACGTGCCATTCAGCGCCACCGAGCCCTTGGGCGCGACGAAGCGCGACAAAGCCTTGGGCGCGCGCAGCGTGACTCGGGTGCTGTCGCCTTCGCGGGTCATCGCCACCACTTCGGCCACGCCGTCGACATGGCCCGAGACGATGTGGCCGCCAAGTTCGTCTCCCACCCTCAGGGCGCGTTCCAGGTTCACGCGGCGGCCGGGTGTCCAGGCGCCAAGGTTGGTCTTGGACAGGGTTTCGGCGCTGATCTGCACCTCGTACCAATCTTCGCCCAGCGCCGTCACCGTCAGGCAGACGCCATCCGAGGCGATCGACGCACCGATGTCGATCCGCGCCGTGTCATAGGCGGTGGCGATGCGCGCGGTCATGTCGCCGGCCTGCCGGATGTCCCTGATGCTACCGATGTCGGTGATGATGCCCGTGAACATAGGACCTTTCCTTTCCAGTTGCCTTCGACCTAGACCCGGCGCCCGACCTGGGCAAGCCAAGTTTAAACCGGGCCGCAATATATTGCGCGGATATCATATCCGGGCCATAAATTTGCCTGAACGGCCTGCATTTCTTCCCGGTCAAGTCAGCAGCAAGGTTTTGCGATGCGTTCCGCCCGGCCCGAGCCAAGGGTCTTTCTGTTCCTGCAAGGCCCGCATGGCCCCTTCTTCGGGTCCCTGGGCCGGATGCTGCGCGCGGCGGGATGTGTCACATGGCGGGTTGGCTTCAACGCGGGCGACGCGGTGTTCTGGCGCGAGAAGGCGAGTTACCTGCCGTATCGCGGAAGGATCGAGGACTGGTCGGACCAATTCGCGCAGATCGTCGCCGAGCGTGGCGTCACGGATATCCTTCTCTATGGCGACACCCGGCCCGTGCATCAGGCGGCAATCGAGCGTGCCCGCGCGCTGGGCCTGCGGGTGCATGTCTTCGAAGAAGGCTACATGCGGCCCTATTGGGTCACCTACGAACGCGGCGGATCCAACGGGCATTCGCGCCTCATGGACATGAGCGTGGCCGAGATGCAGGAGGCGCTGGACCGGTCGGATCTGGAAGCGCCGCTGCCGCCTGCGCATTGGGGCGACATGCGCCAGCATGTGTTCTACGGCGCGCTCTACCACTGGTTCGTGATGTTCGCCAATCGCGGCTATCGCCACTTTCGGCCGCATCGCACCCTGCCCGTCGCCCGCGAATTCCAGCTCTATCTCAAGCGCCTGCTGCTGATGCCGGTCCATACCATCGACCGGCGCATTGCCACATGGCGAATCCGGTCCGGGGGATTTCCCTATCATCTGGCGCTGTTGCAACTGGAGCAGGACAGCGCCTTCCAGGCGCATTCGCCGTTTTCGACGATGACCGAATTCCTGGCGGAGATCATCGAGGGGTTCGCCGCAGGCGCGCCGGGGCATCATCATCTGGTGATCAAGGCCCATCCGCTGGAATCCGGGCAAGTGCCGCTGCGCCGCGAGGTCGCCCGACTGGCGGCCGCCCATGGCCTGACCGGGCGGGTCCACTACGTGCGGGGGGGCAAGCTGGCCGAGTTGCTGAACGAGGCGCGCAGCGCGGTGACGGTGAATTCGACCGCCGGGCAGCAGGTGCTGTGGCGGGGCATACCGCTCAAGGTGTTCGGGCGGGCGGTCTATGACAAGCCCGAGTTCGTCTCCGAGCAGCCGCTGGTTGAATTCTTCGCCGCCGCCGCCCGGCCGGATGCCCGCGCCTACAAGGATTACCGCCGCTTCCTGCTGGAAACCAGTCAGGTTCCGGGGGGCTTCTATTCGTCCGGCGGGCGCCGGCAGTTGCTGCGGCTGGTGGTGGACATGATCCTGTCGCCCGACGATCCGTACGACGCATTAAAATCCGGGACCGCGGCGCCTCGGCAACAGTTGCGTCTGGTTCAATAGAGCCGGCGGGTTCGGTCGCTGGTTTTTTGTTCCGGATTCCGTTACGGATAAAGAAAAAACCCGAGGCAGAACAAGAACAGGTCGAGGAGACCGGGCAGTGAATCCCCTACAGAAACGATGGGCGAAGCCCATCGCGGCCTTGGCGTTGGCGGGCGCCCTGGCCGCTTGCGGCCTGCCGCAGCTGGGTCCGAACAAGAAGCAGATCTTCGCCGGGTCGGTCCAGCGTGAGGGCGATGCCTTTGTGGTGGAGGTCAACGACCGGGTGACCCGCGCGACCGCCGTTGCGCCGGCGCTGGGGTTTTCCTCCAATTTCATCTCGGCCGGTCTGCTGATCTCGGACATCATCCGCCCGGGCGACGTGCTGGGGCTGACGATCTGGGAAAACGTCGATGACGGACTGCTGGCCAGCACCGGCGTCAATGCCACGCCGTTGCAGGAGGTTCAGGTCGACAGCGACGGGTATATCTTTGTTCCCTACGCCGGACGGCTGCGCGCCTCGGGCAATACGCCCAACCAGTTGCGCGATCTGATCACAGAAAAGCTGCGCGACCAGACGCCGGATCCTCAGGTGGAGGTGCGCCGGGTTGCAGGCGACGGATCGACCGTGTCGCTGGCAGGCAAGGTCGGCGGTCAGGGCGTCTATCCGATCGAGCGTCCGACGCGGACGCTTTCGACGATGCTGGCCAAGGCCGGCGGGGTGACCATCGAACCGGATATCGCCCAGATCACCGTGATCCGCGGCGACCAGCGCGGCAAGATCTGGTTCCAGGACCTCTACAACAACCCCCGCCTCGACATTGCGCTGCGGGCTGGCGACCGCATTCTGGTCGAGGAGGACAGCCGTTCGTTCACCGCGCTTGGCGCGACCAGCCAGCAGGCTCGGGTGCCGTTCACCTCGCAGAACCTGTCGGCGCTTGAGGCTTTGGCCCAGGTGGGCGGCCTTGTCGCCAACAGCTCGGACCCGACCGGGGTGTTCATCTTCCGCAACGAGCCGGCCGAGATCGCCAATGCGGTTCTGGGCCGAAACGACCTGCAGGGCGCGCAGCGGATGGTCTATGTGCTGAACCTGAAACAGCCGAACGGGCTGTTCCAGGCGCGCGACTTCGTGATCCGCGACAGCGACACCATCTATGTCACCGAAGCGCCGTATACGCAGTGGAGCAAGACCATCTCGCTGATTGCCGGTTCGCTGACCCCCGTGGCCAGTGCCAAGACCCTGACCGGCGGCTGAGCATGGTGCCGAGGGCGCCGAATGCGCAAGCCGGGGGCGAAGGTCTCCGGCTTTTCGTCTTTAACGGCGGCTTCCTGACCCAGCGTCGCGTCCGACGGATTCTGACGCTCGCCGGCTACCGCCTGGCGCTTGGCCTGCCCGGCCCGGAGGATGCGGTCGCGGTCTGGGGGCAAAGCCAGACCGCCCATCGCGGCCTTGCAATGGCCGCGCAAAGGGGCGCTCCGGTGGTGCGGGTCGAGGATGCCTTCCTGCGCTCGCTGTTTCCAGGCCGCGCGGGTGAACCCCCGATCGGGCTGTCGCTGGATTGGTCCGGCGTTCATTTCGATGCGGGGGTTCCTTCCGATCTGGAACGCCTGCTGACACAGGCGCCGCTCGACGACACTGCGCTGCTGGACCGCGCCCGCGACGCCATCGCCCGGCTGAAGGAAGGCCATCTGAGCAAATACAGCGGCTTTGATCCGGCCGCCGAGGTGCCCGCGCCCGGTTATGTGCTGGTCGTGGATCAGACTCGCGACGATGCATCCGTGCGCGCCTCGGGCGCGGACGCGGCCCGTTTTCGGGAGATGCTGGTCTTTGCGCAGGAAGAGCATCCTGGCGCCCGGGTCGTGATCAAGGTGCATCCTGAAACCGTGGCCGGATATCGGCCGGGGTATTACTCGACCGATGACACGTCGAACCGGGTCAGCCTGCTGGCCGATCCGGTCAGCCCCTGGGCTTTGCTGGAAGGTGCGGTCGGCGTTTATACCGTGTCATCGCAGCTGGGGTTCGAAGCGATCCTGGCGGGCCATCGCCCGCGCGTCTTTGGACAGCCGTTCTATGCCGGCTGGGGCCTGACCGAGGACGACGCCCCGGTCCCGCGCCGCGAACGGCGGCTGACCCGGGCGCAGCTGTTTGCGGCATCGATGATCCTTTACCCGTGGTGGTACGATCCTTTCCGCGACCGGCTGTGCGAACTGGAGTGTGTGCTCGACACGCTTGAGGCGCAGAGCCGAGCCTGGCGGCAGGACCGCCGCGGCTGGGCCGCCAGCGGGATGCGGCTGTGGAAGCGCAAACCATTGCAGGGCTTCTTCGGCCAGACCCGGCGCGTCGTGTTCACCGATGACGCCGCCAAGGCGCGCGCGACGGGCCGCCCCTGCATGGTCTGGGCGGGAAAGGCGACGGCAGAGCACGCTGGATGGACCCGCGTCGAGGACGGTTTCCTGCGCTCACGCGGGCTGGGTGCCGAGCTGGTTCCGCCGCTGTCGCTGGTGACGGACGACCTTGGCATCTACTACGATCCGACCGGCCCCAGCCGGCTGGAGTCGCTGATCGGCCAGCGGGCGGATCTGACGGCGAGCCAGCGCCAGCGGGCCGAGCGGCTTATCCAGCTTATGACCCGCAAGGGGCTGAGCAAATACAACATGGGCGGCGATCCTCCGCCCCTGCCCGCCGGCCACAAGGTGCTGGTGCCCGGGCAGGTAGAAGACGATGCCTCGGTCCTTCGCGGCGCCTGCGGCGTTCGCACCAACCGCGAGTTGCTGCGCGCGGCCCGCGAGGGGCGGCCGAACGCGGTGATCGTCTACAAGCCGCATCCCGATGTCGAGGCCGGCCTGCGCGCGGGAGCGCTGGACAATAACGACGGGCTCGCGGATGTGGTTGCCTTCGGCGCCGATCCGGCTGTCCTTCTGGATGCGGTGCACGAGGTCTGGACCATGACCTCGCTCCTGGGGTTCGAGGCACTGTTGCGCGGTTTGCCCGTCACCGTTCTGGGGACGCCCTTCTACTCCGGCTGGGGACTGACCCGGGATCTGGCGCCGCAGCCCGACCGCCGCAGTGCGCGGCCCACGCTGGAAGGGCTGGTGCACGCGGCGTTGATCGACTACCCGCGCTATCGCGATCCGGTCACCGGGCGGCCCTGCCCCGCCGAGGTGGTCGCCGAGCATCTGGCCGCCGGCCGCATTGCGCATCCGGGCCTTACGAACCGCACATTATCGAAGCTGCAGGGCATGTTCGCGACCTACGCCCATCTCTGGCGCTGAGATCAGGCGACCATGCGCCGCCAGCGATGCATGACGTCGCCACCGACGGCGCGGGCCTCCACCAGTACGAAGCGCTGCGCCTGATCGAGCCGGGCGAGGCCCAGCGCCCCGACCGACGGAAGTCCTTCGGCCCCGATGGCCAGCCCGGCCGTGAAGCCCACCAGTTCATCCACCAGGTCCTCGGAGAGCAAGGAGGCCGCCAGCGCGCCACCACCTTCGCAGAACACGCGGGTGAGGCCCGCCTGCCCGAGCTGTCCCAGCATGTCGCGCGGATCGACCTGCCCGGCCTCGACCCGGCAGGCGAGAAGCGTCGCACCGATTTCGCGCCAGGCCCGCATCCGGTCGCCGTCCGCGTCGGAGCCGTGGCAGAGCCAGAGCGGGACCTTGCGGGCGCTGCGCGCCAGCTGTCCGATCAGCGGCAGGTCGAGCCGTCGCGAGACGACAACGCGCACCGGTTGCCGGGTCACACCCAGATCGCGCACGGTGAGCGAGGGATCGTCGGTGCGCGCCGTGCCGCCGCCCACCATCACCGCATCGTGGCGCGCGCGAAGGGCGTGGACCTGGCGACGGGCCTCAGGGCCGGTGATCCACTGGCTTTGCTTGGTAGCGGTGGCGATCCGGCCATCGAAACTGGACGCGAGCTTGAGCGTGATCCGCGGGCGGCCGTGTTCCGTCTTCAGGAAGAAGCCTTCGTGATCCGCTGCCGCCTCGGCTGCACGCACGCCTGTGGTCACCTCGATCCCGGCCGCTTCCAGCCGGGCGAACCCCTGGCCTGAGACACGCGGATCGCTGTCCGCGAGCGGGGCCACCACGCGCGCGAGGCCGGCCGCGATCAGCGCATCGGTACAGGGCGGCGTCTGGCCGTGATGAGAGCAGGGTTCCAAGGTGACATAAGCCGTTGCGCCGCGCGCCGCCGCACCGGCCTGTGCCAAGGCCATCGTCTCGGCATGGGGTCGGCCACCCGGTTGCGTCCAGCCGCGGCCGACGATCCGGCCCTCCGCGACGATCACGCAGCCGACCGCCGGGTTGGGCCAGCAGTTGCCTTGTCCGCGCCGACCCAGCGACAGGGCCAGCGCCATGAACCGTTCGTCTGTCTGTTTCACTCTTCCGGTTGCGCCGGTGGACGCAGCTCGCTCACGAAGTCCTCGAAATCATCGGCGGCCTGGAAGTTCTTGTAGACGCTGGCAAAGCGGACATAGGCCACGGTGTCGATGCGGGCCAGGCTTTCCATCACGATCTCGCCGATCTTGTGGCTCGGGATATCCGTCTCCCCCATGCTTTCGAGGCGGCGGACGATGCCAGAGATCATCTGGTCGATGCGCTCGGGTTCGATCGGGCGTTTCTGCATCGAGATGCGGATCGAGCGCTCGAGCTTGTCGCGGTCGAAATCCTCACGCTTGCCCGAGTTCTTGATGACAACGAGATCGCGCAGCTGCACCCGTTCGTAGGTGGTGAAACGTCCGCCGCAGGCCGGGCAGAAGCGCCGCCGCCGGATCGCGACATGGTCTTCGGCGGGTCGGCTGTCTTTTACCTGGGTATCGATATTGCCACAAAACGGACAGCGCATGCCTGATCCTCGTGTTATCTGTCTGTTGGGGTCTTTCGCCCCTTTGATCGCATTCACTATAGGGGGTGCGATTTTCTTTGTGTAGAGCAATTGTTCCGCCACCATATCCTGTGGCGGTTCCGCCATCGCGCAGGCTGTGCGCCCTCAGGAGACGTGCGCCGCGACGTTGCGGCGGTGCGGGGCTGCGCGATGTTCGATCAGGTAGATCCCCTGCCAGGTGCCGAGGACCATCCGGCCGGCGCGCAGCGGTATGGAGAGCGAGACCGGAAGCAGTGCCGCCTTGATGTGCGCGGGCATGTCGTCGGGCCCTTCGCTGGTGTGACGCAGCCAGGTCATCGAAGGGTCGGTTGCGGGCGGGGCGAGACGGTCGAGGTAGTCGAGCAGGTCGGACTGAACGGTGGGGTCGGCGTTTTCCTGGATCAGCAAGGAGCAGGAGGTATGGCGCACGAAGAGTGTGAGCAGCCCATCCCCGGCGCGCTGGTCGGTGAGCCAGCGGGCGACGTCGCGGGTGAATTCGTAGCAGCCCGCGCCGCGGGTGGGGATCATGAAATCGGTGTGCATCCCGGGATGGCTCAGGCGGACCGGATCAGTTCAGCCAGTCGCGGTCTTCCAGTTCGCTATAGCAATACTGCTGCGCGCTGGCGGCCCTGAGGTTGTCGCCGATGCGGCGCAACGAGAGGGTGAGCGAAGGGCTTGTGTCTGCGCCCGGAGGCGGCGTCAGGGAGAACTGCATGGCCTTATAGCCGGGGCGGTTCACGCTGGGGCCGATGCCGCGCCAGACATAGACGCGCTGGACCGCCGGGGTGCCGAGGCCGCGGTAGGCGTAGTCGCCGGCGGCACACCAGAAGTCGGCGGGGCCGGATCCGGCGCGGGCGACGACCTCGAACACCGAGTTGGAGACGGGCAGCACCTCTTGCCGGTTCATCGCCCGCCAGGCGGCAGCCCAACCGGGGGCGAGAGCAAGGGCTGAGGCGACGGTCAGAGCGGTGATGTGTTTCATGGTCTGGAGCCTTTCGGAGGTCGGGACCGGTTTGAGGGTAATCTGAGTCTTTGGCGGGGCAAATTCAATATCAAGTGGATCACTTTCAGGGCAGCGTGAGGCGGCGGCGGGGGGCTGGGAAAGGGACCGTTTTGGAGTGTCCCAGCTAGGACGGGGGGGCATCCCATTGATAATCCGGAACTAAATGAGAGTGACGGTTTTGGACCGCGTTTTTCGCCCTGAGCGGCGCGGCGCAGTCGATCCTACCGAGGGTATCGGGGTCGGCATATCCGAGGGATGCTGTCAGAGCGCAAATTCGGAAAAACCGATATCACTCTTCTGACAATAGAATTTGTGAAACCTGCGGGCCGGCTGCACAGTGATCGTCAAGAACAAGGCCCGGAAAGGGCCGGCTATCGCTCACATAGGGAGACGACCCATGACATCCTCGCTGAAATTCTGCACCGCTCTGGTGGCCGCCGGGCTGATCGCCGCGCAGCCCGTTCTTGCCGAGATGCCGACGGCCCTTGGCGCCGGCGAAGGCGCGGTGAACATCGTCGCCTGGCCCGGCTATATCGAGCGGGGCGAGACCGACAAGGCCTTTGACTGGGTGACCAAGTTCGAGGAGGCCTCGGGCTGCAAGGTCAACGTCAAGACCGCCAATACCTCGGACGAGATGGTCGCGCTGATGAACGAGGGAGGGTTCGACCTGGTGACCGCCTCGGGCGACGCCTCGCTGCGGATGGTGGCGGGCAAGCGGGTGCAGCCGATCAACACCGATCTGATTCCGTCGTGGAACAAGGTGGACGACCGGCTGAAGGATGCGCCCTGGCACACAGTGGATGGCGTGCATTACGGCGTGCCCTACATGTGGGGGCCGAACGTTCTGATGTACAACACCGAGGTCTTTGGCGGGACGGCGCCGACCTCGTGGAATGTCGTTTTCGAAGAGATGAACCTGCCCGACGGCAAGACCAACAAGGGGCGGGTGCAGGCCTATGACGGCCCGATCCACATCGCGGACGCGGCGATGTATCTGATGGCGCACAAGCCCGAACTGGGGATCAAGACGCCCTACGAGCTGAACGAGGACCAGTACAAGGCCGCGCTGGATCTGCTGCGGGTGCAGCGTACCCTGGTCAGCCGCTACTGGCACGATGCCTTCATCCAGATCGACGACTTCAAGAACGAAGGCATGGCGGCCTCGGGGTCCTGGCCGTTTCAGGTGAACCTGCTTGTGGCGGACGGGGTGAAGGTGGCCTCGACCATTCCCGAGGAAGGCGCGACCGGCTGGGCGGATACCACCATGATGCATGCCGAGGCCGAGCACCCGAACTGCGCCTACATGTGGATGGAGCATACGCTGTCGTCCAACCTTCAGTCGGACCTGGCGGTCTGGTTCGGGGCCAACCCGAGCGTGCCGGCAGCCTGCACGGACGGGTCCGGGATGCTGGACGAGGCGGGATGCAAGACGAACGGCATGGAAGATTTCGACAAGATCCGGTTCTGGCAGACCCCTGTTTCCAAATGCGAGAGCCAGGGCGAATGCGTGCCCTATTATCGCTGGGTGTCGGACTATATCGGCGTGATCGGCGGGCGCTGAGGCGCCTCCGGGTCCGCGCCCCGGCCGGGGCGCGGACGCAATCCATGGATATCTCATGACCTCTGCTGTCCGCTTTTCCGGCGTCTCGCGCCATTACGGGGCCGTTCGCGCCGTGGACGACGTGCACCTCGACATCGCCGAGGGAGAGTTCTTTGCGATGCTGGGGCCGTCGGGGTCAGGCAAGACGACCTGCCTGCGGCTGATCGCGGGGTTCGAGCAGCCCACAGCGGGCAGCGTCGAGATCTTCGGCCAGCCCGCGCAGGGACTGCCACCCTACCGGCGGCAGGTGAACACGGTATTTCAGGACTATGCGCTGTTTCCGCATCTGAACGTGGTCGATAACGTCGCCTATGGGCTGATGATCGCCGGGCGCGGCAAGGCTGAGCGGCACCGCGAGGCGGAGGCCGCGCTGGAAATGGTCGCCCTGCCCGGCTATGGCGGTCGCAAGCCTTCGCAGCTGAGCGGCGGGCAGCGGCAACGGGTCGCGCTGGCGCGGGCACTGGTGATGCGGCCGAAGGTCTTGTTGCTGGACGAACCGCTGGGCGCGCTGGATCTGAAGCTGCGCGAGGCGATGCAGGAAGAGCTGAAGGCGCTGCAGCGGCGGCTGGGGATCACCTTTGTCTTCGTGACCCACGATCAGGGCGAGGCGCTGTCGATGGCCGACCGCGTGGCCGTGTTCAACCAGGGCCAGATCGTTCAGGTGGGCGCGCCGCAGGAGGTCTATTACCGCCCCGAAGTGCCCTTCGTGGCCGATTTTGTCGGATCGTCGAATGTCTTGCCGCCGGCCCTGACCGAGCGGCTGACGGGCACGCGGCGCTTTGCCTCGCTGCGTCCGGAGGCGGTGCGGATCGGCGATAGCGGACTGGCTGCCGTGGTCAAAAGCGCGAGTTTCCACGGTGCGAATACGCGGGTCGTGCTGGAGACCGACGATGCGCAGCTGGTGGCGCTGCTGCCCAAGGGAGTGGAGATCCCGCCTCCGGGCAGCCGCGTTCATCTGGACTGGGACGCCGATGACCTTCATCTGATGACGGGCGCGTCATGACCTGGCTGCGCCCGGCCTCGGACGCGCTGTGGCGCAATCCCCGACTGCTGCTGGCGCTGCTGCTGGGGCCGCCGTTGGCCTGGCTGGGGATTGTCTATCTGGGCTCGCTTTTCGCGCTGCTGGCACAGAGTTTCTTCTCGATCGACGAATTCTCGGGGCTGATCGTCCGCGAGTTCACGCTGAAGACATATCGCGAGCTGCTGAACCCGGCGAACCTCGACATCATCCTGCGCACCGTGGCGATGGCGGCGGCGGTGACAGTGGCGGCGGCGGTGATCGCCTTTCCCATCGCCTATTATGCCGCGCGTTATGCGCGGGGGGCGTGGAAGGCGGTTTTCTATCTGGGCGTGATGCTGCCGCTGTGGTCGTCCTATCTGGTGAAAGTCTATTCCTGGAAGCTGATCCTGGCCAAGGAAGGCATCCTGTCCTGGCTGTTCGAGACGCTGCACCTGACCTGGCTGCTGGACGCCTATCTGGCGATCCCGGTGCTGGGGGGCAATTCGCTGTCGGTCAGCTGGACCGGGACATTCCTCGTCTTCCTCTACGTCTGGCTGCCGTTCATGGTGCTGCCGGTGCAGGCCTCGCTGGAGCGGGTGCCGGTTTCGGTGATCGAGGCCTCGGGCGACCTTGGCGCGGCGCCGGGGCAGACGTTCCGGCATGTGATCCTGCCGCTGGCGCTGCCAGGGGTTATCGCCGGGTCGATCTTCACCTTCTCGCTGACGCTGGGGGATTACATCATCCCGCAGATCATCGGCACCTCGCGGCTGTTCATCGGACAGGCGGTCTATGCCCATCAGGGGACGGCGGGGAACATCCCGCTGGCGGCGGCATTCGCGGTGGTGCCCATCGTGATCATGGGACTGTACCTCTGGGCGGCAAAGCGGCAGGGGGCGTTCGATGCGCTGTGAGGCGGGACATGGCTGAGCGCGCCTCACTCGGGCTGAAGATCGCCGCCGGTGCGGGGCTGCTGTTCATGCATCTGCCGCTGCTGCTGATCTTCGTCTATGCCTTCACGACCGAGGAGAAGTCCTATCAGTGGCCGCCGCCGGGATTCACGCTGAAGTGGTTCGCGGTGACCTGGAACCGGGCGGATGTCTGGGAGGCGCTGTCGCTGTCGCTGCGGGTGGCGGCGATTTCGACGGTGGTGGCGCTGGTGCTGGGCACGCTTTGCGCGGCGGCGGTCAGCCGGTCGCGGTTCTTCGGGCGCGAGACGGTGTCGCTGCTGGTGATCCTGCCGATCGCCCTGCCCGGCATCATCACCGGGATCGCGCTGCGGTCGGCCTTCAACCTGGCGGAAATCCCGTTCAGCTTCTGGACCATCGTGCTGGGGCACGCGACCTTTTGCATCGTCGTGGTCTACAACAACGCGGTGGCGCGGTTCCGGCGGATGTCGGGCCATCTGATCGAGGCCTCGATGGATCTGGGTGCGGATGCCTTCCAGACCTTCCGGCATGTGATCCTGCCCAATATCGCAACTGCGTTGCTGGCCGGCGGGATGCTGGCCTTTGCGCTGTCCTTCGACGAGGTGATCGTGACCACCTTCACCGCCGGGCAGCAGCAGACGCTGCCGATCTGGATGCTGGAGGAACAGGTGCGCCCGCGCCAGCGGCCCGTGACCAATGTGGTGGCGATGGTGGTGGTGCTGGTCACCTTCCTGCCGATCCTGGCCGCCTATTATCTGACCCGCGGCACCGAGAGCGTTGCCGGACAGGGCAAATGAGGAGAGACCCATGCAGACCAAGATGCTGATCGGGAACGCCTTCGAGGCCGGGACCGAGACCGAGGAAAACGTCCTGAACCCGCGTACGGGCGAGAGCATCCTGATGATGCCCGAGGCGAACGCGGGGCAGATCGACCGGGCGGTGGCAGCGGCGCGCAAGGCCTTTGTCACCTGGTCGCGCACCACGCCGGCAGAGCGGTCGGCCAAGCTGCTGGCGATTGCGGATGCCATCGAGGCCGATGCCGAGGGATTTGCCCAGCTTGAGGCGCTGAACTGCGGCAAACCCATCGGCTGCGCGCTAAACGACGAGATTCCGGCGATTGCGGATTGCTTCCGCTATTTCGCGGGCGCGGTGCGCAACATGCATGGGGCCGTCGCAGGGGAATACCTGGCCGGACATACGTCGATGATCCGGCGCGACCCGATCGGAGTCGTGGGATCGATCGCACCGTGGAATTATCCGCTGATGATGATGGCCTGGAAACTGGCCCCTGCCCTTGCCGGCGGCAATACGGTCGTGCTGAAACCCTCCGAGCAGACGCCGCTGACGGCGCTGAAACTGGCGGGCAAGCTGGCCGAGATCCTGCCCGAAGGCGTGGTCAACGTGATCGTCGGCCAGGGCGCGAGCGTCGGCAATGCGCTGATCCACCATCCGGGCATCGACATGGTGTCGATCACCGGGGATATCGCGACCGGCAAGAAGGTCTTGCAGGCCGCCGCCAATACGGTGAAGCGGACCCATCTGGAGCTGGGCGGCAAGGCTCCGGTCATCGTCTATGACGACGCCGATCTGGAGCGCGTGGTCGAGGGGCTGCGCGCCTTCAGTTTCTACAACGCCGGGCAGGACTGCACGGCGGCCTGCCGGGTTTATGCCGGGGACGGGATTTACGACAGGCTGGTCGCCGAACTTTCCGCGGCAGCCGGTTCGATTGCCTTTGGCCAGTCGGACGATTCGGCCAACGAGATCCCGCCGCTGATTTCCAGCCGGCAGCGCGACCGGGTGGCGAGCTTCGTGCAGCGGGCGGCGGAGCGCAAGCATATCGAGATCGTCACCGGCGGCGGGCAGCCCGATGGGCCCGGCTTTTACTACAAGCCGACCGTGATCGCCGGGGCACTCCAGACGGATGAGATCGTGCAGCGCGAGGTCTTTGGTCCGGTGGTCAGCGTGACCCGCTTCGGCGCGGACGACGACGTGGTGGGCTGGGCGAATGACAGCCAGTATGGGCTGGCATCATCGGTCTGGACGCGGGATGTTGGCCGCGCGCTCGATGTCTCGGCGCGGCTGCAATACGGCTGCACCTGGGTGAACACGCATTTCATGCTGGTCAACGAGATGCCGCATGGCGGCCTCAAGCAATCGGGCTATGGCAAGGACATGTCGATGTCGGCGCTGGAGGATTACACCGCCGTGCGTCATGTGATGATCGCGCACTGAGGCTGGGCAGTCAGACCGCGACGCGGCGGGCCTCGGAAAAGGAGAGCAGCCGCCGGCTGTTCTCGTCCCAGAGGTGGAGACGGGCGCAGGCGAAGCTGTCGCGCAGCGTCAGGCGCTGCGACTGGGCCAGGATGTCGTGATCGCGCATCACTTCGGACAGCCGGTAGAAGGGAATACGGCTGGCGAGGTGGTGCACGTGATGAACGCCGATGTTGGCGGTCAGCCATCGAAGCACGCAGGGGAGATCGTAGTGCGAACTGCCGTGCAAGGCGGCGTCCTGGACGTTCCATTCGGCTTCGCGGTTCCAGTGGGTCTCTTCGAACTGGTGCTGCACATAGAACAGCCACATGCCGATGATGGCGGCACATAGAGTGGTGGGCACAAAGACCAGCAGAACCAGCTGCCAGCCGCCGAGCCAGACCAGCGCGGCCAGAAGCACGGTGAGGGTGAGATTGGTGGCGAGCGCACTGTACCAGTATTGCCAGCCCGAACGCATCAGTCCCACCGGCAGGCGGTGTTCCAGGAAGAAGGTGTAGAAGGGCACCAGACCAAAGAGCACAACCGGATTGCGCAGCAGGCGATAGAGGGTGCGGCCGATCCATCCCATCTGGCGGTATTCGCGCACCGTCAGTGTGGGGATGTCTCCGAGGCCGCGGCGGTCGAGGTTGCCGGTGGTGGCGTGGTGGATCGAGTGGGTCTTGCGCCAGACGGCATAGGGGGTCAGCGTCAGAACGCCGATGGTCCGCCCGATCCAGTCACCCATCCGCCGGTTGCGGAAAAAGGCGCCGTGACCGCAGTCGTGCTGGATCATGAACAGGCGGACGAGGAAGGCGGAGTTGAGGATTGCCAGGGCGATGGCCAGCCAGGGGCTGACGGACAGCGACCACCAGGCCAGCGCCCAGAGCGCCAGAAAGGGAAGCAGGGTGACGGCCAGCTCGAACAAGCTGCGCGACAGGATCGGTTCGCGGTATCTCGCGAGGATGCGGGTCCATTCGGTAGATTGCATCCGGTACTCTTTCCTGTCGGAACCAAAGGCGGGAAATGACATGGGGCGTCCGGTTTCGGGCGCCTGACGTGCGTTATTTGTCGGCCTTGGCGGCAGGTTTCTTGCGCGTGGCCTTCTTCGGCGGTTCGGACGGTGTCGCCGCCTCGTGCGCAAGTCGGGCCTTGCGCAGACGGTCGGTCTTGCCCTCGCGCACTTCCTTTTCGTGGTCAAGGATTTCCTTGGCGGCACGTGTCGTCTTGTCCATCGGTGTTTCGGACCGCTGGGGGACGTCCTTGAAAAGGGTTGTCTTGGAAAGTCTGGCCATATGTCAGTCTCCTTTCGGACAGGGGAAGGCGAGCGTGTGGGCACAGCCGGATGGGGACGTGACCGGGGGACGGGCATGGGCCCGTCAAAAACGAAAAGGCGGAAACGGCCGAGGGACCGTTTCCGCCAGTTCAGTCAATCGCGCAAAGGCTTATGCCAGTGCGAGATTGGTCGCGGATTCGCGGCCGTCGCGGCCGGATTCGATGTCGAACGTCACGTTCTGACCGTCATCCAGCTTCTGGATGCCAGCGCGCTCCAGCGCGGAGATGTGCACGAAGATATCCTTCGAGCCATGTTCCGGTGCGATAAAGCCGAAGCCTTTTTGAGTGTTGAACCATTTCACGGTGCCTGCGGCCATCGTGTTTCTCCATAGTATAGTGCCATCCGCAACACGCGATGACCCGGCTCAGTGTCGTCGAAAGAACTACTGAGGCCGTTAGGAGACAGAAGGTCGAAAGAAGATGCTTCGCCCCACCTACCTAAGCGAGGCGACCGCAGAATGCAAGGGCGAAGACCGGAGTGGCCGCCCGGGACGCCGTTTTGTCACCTGCGTCCCGGCCGTCCGCAACTTACCGCTTGTTGCAGAGATCGCTCCAGGCGGCGGCAAGGTCGTTCTGGCGGATGTCGTGCATCTTCTGCTCGTAGACCCAGGGGGTGATGAGGGGAATCGCGGCGTTGTAGTTCTCGGGCCAGGTCGGGTTGGTGGCCGCGATGGCGGCGGGCACGTCCTGTTCCTTGACCCGGTCCTTGCGGGCCTGCTGGATCGCAGCGACCACCTGGGCCTGATAGGCGCAGCTTTCGGCCTGGGTGTCTTCGGCGTAGGCGGGGGCCGCCAGCAGGGCGGCGGCAAGGGTCAGGCGGATCAACATGGCAACGGGCTCCTCGATTCACATACCTCTGGGCCGCCATCTTAGCCGCGTGCGGCGACGCCTTCCATGGCTGTCTTGAGGTCATGCACCAATGTCCCGGCCATCGAGCGGAAAACCATCACGCTGAAGACGTTGGCGCCGGTGCGGGTGACCGATGCCATCATGTGCTGGAGCGGGCTGCGCAGGGTATGGCCGCGCTTGAACACGGCCGCGCGCAGATCGACCGGAACCAGCCGGGCCAGCACCGCCTCGGCCCCTGCCCCGTCGAGGCGCACCCGCGCCCAGGCGTCAGTTTGGTCGACCACGGCGGCATGATCGGCCAGCGCGGCGCCGGGCTCGGCGCCGATGAGCAGGTATTGGCCGCGGCCGAACCAGATCACCGAGGTGCCGGCCTTGGACGCCGAACGGTTCACGCCGGGCAGTTTCACGCCGTGTGTCGCTTCGAGCGCCGCGGAGAGGTCCTTTTCGCGGCCCTTGTAGGGCATCAGCGAGGTGAGCGGGGCGAAGGGTTCCTCGCTCAGCGTGACCGTTCCGGCCGTCAGTGGCAGCAGGCCGTCGCAGGCGGTTCTGGCAAGCAGGTCAGTCACGCATCCGTCCTCCTTCGGGGTCGAAGGCGATGGGTGGCACCACCTCGCAAATCGCCTCGATCTTGCGCACGTGGTCGACCATCTTGATCCTTTCGCCGATCCGGTCCGGCCCGTTCTTCAGGAAACCGAGCGCGAGCATGTGGCCCAGCGTCGGCGAGTAGCAGACCGAAGTGATGTAGCCCTTGTCGTTCTCGCGGACGGGCGCATCGTCGATCTCGAAGAGATGCGCGCCAGCGATGACCTGCTTGACCGCACCGACCGGCTTGAGTCCGACCAGACGCTCGCGCATCGGGTCGAGCAGGCCGTCGCGTTCGGACATGGTCTTGCCGATGCAGTCCTTCTTGTCGGACACCATCTTGCCGAGGCCGACGTCATAGGCGGTGGTGCGTCCGTGGATCTCGGAGTGGGTGATGAAACCCTTTTCGATGCGCAGGACATTCAGCGCCTCCATCCCGTAGGGACCGCCGCCCAGAGCGCTGGCGCGGGTCAGCAGCTCGCGGAAGAGGCTGTCGCCATAGCGCGCCGGCACCGCGACTTCGTAGGCATGTTCGCCCGAGAAGGAGATGCGGAACAGCCGCCCGGCGACGCCCATCACCGTGACCGGTCCGCAGGCCATGAAGGGCCAGTCGTCAGGGTTCAGCGGCGTATCGAGCAGCCGGTCGAGCAGGTCGCGCGATTTTGGCCCGGCGATGGCGAACTGCGCCCATTGCTCGGTGACGCTGGTGAAGACCACGTCGAGGTCCGGGCGCAGGCACTGGTGGACAAATTCCAGGTGGCGCATCACCTCGCCTGCCGCCGCGGTCGTGGTGGTCATGAGGAAATGCGTGTCACCCAGCCGCGCTGTGGTGCCGTCGTCCATGACGAAGCCGTCCTCGCGCAGCATCAGGCCATAGCGGGTGCGGCCGACCTTCAGCGTGGAGAAGGTGTTGGTATAGACGAAATCGAGAAAAGCGGCGGCATCCGGACCCTGGATGTCGATCTTGCCGAGCGTCGAGACATCGCAGACGCCGACCGTCTCGCGCACCATCTTCACCTCCCGGTCGCAGGCCTGGCGCCAGTTTGTTTCGCCCGGGGCAGGGAAATAACTGGGGCGATACCACAGCCCCGCCTCGATCATGGGCGCGCCGCGATCGACGCTGGCCTTGTGCGAGGTGGTGAAGCGCTGCGGCGCAAAGCCCTTTCCCTGCGCCCCGGCCCCCATCGCGGCAATGGAAACCGGACTGTAGGGCGGACGGAAGGTGGTGGTGCCGGTTTCCGGGATCGCGCGGCCCGTGGCATCGGCCAGCACCGCGAGCGCCGCGACGTTCGAGTTCTTTCCCTGGTCGGTGGCCATGCCCTGGGTGGTGTAGCGCTTCATATGCTCGACAGAGCGGAAATTCTCGACCGCGGCCTGTTTGACGTCCTTGACCGTGACGTCATTCTGAAAGTCGAGCCAGGCGCGCCCCTGCCCTTCGACCGTCCAGAGCGGAGCGATGCGGAAGGGATCGTCCTCGGCCTGGGGCAGGTCGGGTTCGGTTGGCTTGAAGCCCAGCGCCTCGGCCGCATCGGCGCCAGCCTCGGCGCCCTCGCGCAGACAGGCGGCGGTCGAGAAGGCAGCGTTGCAGGCGCCGACGGCCTGAAGGCCGGGGATCATGTCGGGCACCGGGGCGAACCCCTGGATGTCCTCGCGCCACTTGGGGCGACCGTTCATGTGGCAGGTCAGGTGCACGGTCGGGTTCCAGCCGCCGGTCATGGCGAGACAGTCGGTCAGCAGCTTTTCCTCGCCGCGATGGCTGCGGATGGTGATGCTTTCCAATGCCTTGCGCCCGGCGGCGTTGCAGACCTGTGCGCCCTTGATGACGTGGACACCCGGCAGATCGGGTCCGTCGTGACGGCTGTCGATCAGCGCGGCGATGTGAACCCCGGCCGCCGCCAGATCGCGTGCGGTGCGATGGCCGTCGTCGTTGTTGGTGAAGACGCTGACCGCCTTGCCCGGCGCGACGCCCCAGCGGTTCACGTAGGCCCGCACCGCGCCGGCGGTCATGATGCCGGGGCGGTCGTTGTTGCGGAAGGCGACCGGGCGTTCGAGCGCGCCAGCGGCGAGGATCGCCCGCCTGGCGGCGATGCGCCAGAAGCATTCGAGCGGCGCGCGCGAGCGCGGGACGTGGTGGCTGACACGTTCCAGCGCGCCATAGGTCCCCTGATCGTAGGCACCGGTGACGGTGGTGCGGGTCATCAGGCGCACGTTGTCCATCGCGGCGAGTTCGCCCAGAACCTCGGCCGCCCAGAGATGGCCCGGCTTGCCGCCGATCTCATGCGTCTCGGCCAGCAGGCGGCCGCCCATGCGGAAATCTTCCTCGGCCAGGATCACGTCGGCCCCGGCGCGGGCAGCGGTCAGCGCCGCCATCAACCCGGCGGGGCCCGAACCGATCACCAGCAGGTCGCAGAAGGCATAGGCGCGTTCATATGTGTCGGGATTGTTGAGCCCCGAGAGCGCGCCAAGACCCGCGGCCTGGCGGATCGCCGGCTCGTAGAGCTTTTCCCAGAAGGCCTTGGGCCACATGAAGGTCTTGTAATAGAAGCCCGCGCCGAAAAAGGGCGCGGCGAGGTCGTTCACCGCCATCACGTCCCAGTCAAGCGAGGGCCAGCGGTTCTGGCTGCGGGCGCTGAGGCCGTCGTAGAGCTCCTGCACCGTGGCGCGCACGTTCGGATCCTGCCGGGCGCCCTGCCCGATGGTCACCAGCGCGTTGGGTTCCTCGCTGCCGGCGGTAAGAATGCCGCGCGGTCGGTGGTATTTGAACGAGCGGCCGACGAGGCGGACGCCGCTGGCAAGCAGTGCCGAGGCGAGCGTGTCGCCCTGGTAGCCGGTGTGGCTGACCCCGTCGAAGGTGAAGGTCACCGGCGCGTTGCGATCGATCTGGCCGCGGTTTGCGAGTCTCATCGCGCCGTCTCCGCCAGTTCGGCGCCGAGGACCTCGTGCGTGAGGGTATTGCGCGTCACCACGATCCAGGCCGAGCAGCCGGTTTCGTGATACCAGAGGTCGCGCGTCACCCCGGCGGGATTCTCGCGCAGGTGGACGTAATCGGCCCAGGCCGCGTCGCCCGCCTCGGGGTCGGGGCGGTGCAGCGCGAGGGCCGCGCCGCGGTAGTAGAACTCGCGCCGGTCGCGCTCGCCACAGATCGGACACGGGAGTCTCATGCCTGCTTCCCCACCTTCTTCTCTTTCCAAATACTCACATCCGCCCTCATCACGCGCCTCAGTGCAGATTGTGCTGCGACCCGGTGCCTTCTTCGTCCATCAGCCCGACCCCGGTGCGGAAGCGGTCGAGCCGGAAGCGCGCGGCAGCCGGATGCGGGCGGTCCTGCGCGACCAGATGGGCAAAGCAGTTGCCCGAGCCCGGCACCGCCTTGAAGCCGCCATAGCACCAGCCGCAGTCGAGATAGAGCCCCTGTATATGGGTCTTGTCGATGATGGGCGAGCCGTCGGGGCTCATGTCCATGATCCCGCCCCAGGAGCGCAGCACCTTCGCCTTGCCGATCATCGGCATCAGCGTCATGCCCGCCTCCATCACGTGTTCGACCAGCGGCAGGTTCCCCCGCGCGGCGTAGGAGGCATACATGTCGAGGTCGCCGCCGAAGACGAGGCCGCCCTTGTCGGACTGGCTGATGTAGAAGTGGCCCATGCCGAAGGTGATGACCTGGTCGATGCAGGGTTTGAGCCCCTCGGTGACGAAGGCCTGGAGCACGTGGCTTTCGATCGGCAGGCGCATGCCGGCCATGGCGGCGACCTGGCTGGAGCGGCCGGCGACCACGATGCCGACCTTCTTCGCCTTGATCGCACCGCGGGTGGTCTGCACCCCGGTCACGCGGCCGTTGTCGATGTCGATGCCGGTGACTTCGCAATTCTGGATGATGTCGACGCCGCGCATGTCGGCGCCGCGGGCATAGCCCCAGGCCACCGCGTCGTGGCGGGCCGTGCCGCCGCGCGGATGGTAGAGCGCGCCGTAGATCGGGAAGCGCACGTTCTCGAAGTCGAGATAGGGCACCATCTTGCGCACGCCCTCGCGGTCCAGCAGGATCGCGTCGTCGCCCTGGTTGATCATCGAATTCGCCCGCCGTGCGGCATAGTCGCGCTGACCGTCGGAGTGGAACAGGTTGAGCACACCACGCTGGGAATGCATGACATTGTAGTTGAGGCTTTCCTCCAGCCCTTCCCAAAGCTTGAGCGAGTGGGAATAGAATTCGGAGTTGCCGGGCATGTTGTAATTGGCGCGTACGATGGTGGTGTTGCGCCCGACGTTGCCGCCGCCGATATAGCCCTTTTCCAGCACCGCCACGTTGGTCAGCCCGTGTTCCTGCGCGAGATAGAAGGCCGTGGCCAGACCATGGCCGCCGCCGCCGATGACGATGACGTCATAGGCCGGCTTGGGCGCCGGGTCGCGCCAGTGCGGCGTCCAGCCCTTGTTGCCGGTCAGGCCTTCCTTGAGGATGCGGAGGGCGGAAAAGCGCATGTGGAACTCCCTGGCGAACCGCGTCCAGTCAAACGGCTCGGGACAGGAGTATCAATCCCCGAAGTCGGTGCCGCAGCGCTTTTCGACATTCGGCGGTCAGCGCGCGACCCGTCCCGGCGGATTGACGCCAACGCGGCGTGACCGGCCGGGCAATGGGGGCTCTGCCCCCGCCGCGCCTGCGGCGCGCCTCCCACGAAGGTATTTTTGAAACAGAGAAGACGGGGCGCGGCGCTATGGCTTCTCTGGTTCAAAAATACCTCCGCCGGAGGCATCGCGCGGCACGCGCGATTTCGCGCCCGTTCCGGGCGCGGCTCAGCGTTTCCGGCGGGAACCGGGCGGGTCCGCCGCCGTTACAGACCCTTGGCGCGGTAGCTGGCGGCGACGCGGCTGATCGAGATCAGGTAGGCCGCCGTGCGCAGGTCGTGCACGTCGTCGCGGCCATGCCAGATGTCGCGCATCGCCTGGTAGGCGGTGCGCATGGTGTCATCGAGGCCGGAGCGCACCAGTTCAAGTTCGCCCGCGCCGCGCAGGTATTTGTCCTTGAAGCCCGGGCTGAGGGTCCAGCCGAGGCCGCGGTCGGCGCTGAGACGTTCGAGTTCCTCCACGATCAGCTGGTGACGCGCCTCTTCCTGGCGGCGGCCCATGCGGCCGAAACGGATGTGGCTGAGGTTCTTGACCCATTCGAAGTAGGAGACGGTCACCCCGCCGGCGTTGGCATACATGTCGGGGATGATTACGGTGCCCTTCTCGCGCAGGATCTCGTCGGCGCCCGCGGTGACCGGGCCGTTGGCGGCCTCGATGATCAGCGGGGCCTTGATGCGGGCGGCGTTGTCGAGGTTGATCACGCCTTCCATGGCTGCGGGGATCAGGATGTCGCAGTCTTCTTCCAGCACCGCGGCACCGGCGGCGGTGTGCGTCGCGTCGGGATAGCCCGACACGCCGCCGTGGCTGACCAACCAGTGATGCACCGCCTCGACGTCGAGGCCCTTGGGATTGAACAGCGCTCCGTCGCGTTCGATGATGCCGGTGATCAGCGCGCCGTCCTCTTCGGAGAGGAACTTGGCGGCGTGGTATCCGACGTTGCCGAGGCCTTGGACGATCACCCGCTTGCCGTCAAGCGTGCCGGCCAGCCCGGCCTTCTGCACCCCCTCGGCGTCGCGGAAGAACTCGCGCAGGGCATATTGCACGCCGCGACCCGTGGCCTCGGTCCGGCCCTGGATGCCGCCGGCATTGATCGGCTTGCCGGTGACGCAGGCGTTGCCATTGATCTCGGTCGTGTTCATCCGCTTGTACTGGTCGGCGATCCAGGCCATCTCGCGCTCGCCCGTGCCCATGTCCGGGGCCGGAACGTTCTGGGCGGGGTTGATCAGGTCGCGCTTGATCAGCTCGTAGGCGAAGCGGCGGGTGATGAGTTCCAGTTCGTGTTCGTCATACTGGCGCGGGTCGATGCGCAGGCCGCCCTTGGAGCCGCCGAACGGCGCCTCGACCAGCGCGCATTTGTAGGTCATGAGGGCGGCGAGCGCCTCGACCTCATCCTGGTTGACGCCCATCGCATAGCGGATGCCACCCTTGACCGGCTCCATATGTTCGGAATGGACCGAGCGGTAGCCGGTGAAAGTGTGGATCTGGCCGCGCAGGCGGACGCCGAAGCGCACCGTGTACGTCGAGTTGCAGACGCGGATCTTCTCTTCCAGCCCGGGCGAGAGATCGAGTAGCGCCACCGCGCGGTTGAACATCAGATCCACGCTTTCGCGGAAACTCGGTTCCTTGATCGTCGCCATTCTTTCGATTCCTCCCGGTTGCCTCGCGCGAGTCGCGCCCCGTTCCTACTGCCCAAAGTATTAGCAGGTTGTAACGGAATGCCCACGGATATTGGCAATTTTACGGTTTCGCCGCGACGCTGCCGGAACCGTCGCGCGGCCGCTGGCGATTCGATTCGTTGTTCGGGCCCCGTCAACAACTCTGCGGAATCGCGCCAATAGTGGCGCCTTGCTGCCGGAATGGTGACGGCTCCGGCGGGATTCCGCCAAACTTACGACACGTTTTTCGGCCAGAAACCGCATGATGATTTGACGATGATCGCCGTGACGTTGCCACGGCAGAGAGGTCTCCATGGCTGTGCAATACGGAAAGAATGCTGCTCGTTCCTTCGGTCTGGCACTCGGCAGGAAACGGCGAGTCAGAGGCGCGCTGGGTCGGTTCTGCCGCGACGACGAGGGATCGCTGATCATTTTCAGCGTCTACATCCTGGTCCTCATCCTCATGGTCGCCGGCATCGGCATCGACCTGATGCGGTTCGAGCGCGACCGGGCCGAACTGCAATATACTCTGGACCGCGCGGTTCTGGCCGCTGCCGACCTGGAACAGACGCTGGATCCCGCAAGCGTGGTTCAGGACTATTTCGACAAGGCGGGGCTGGGCGAATACCTGACCGGCACGCAGGTCAGCGAGGGCCTGGGCTATCGCACCGTCTCGGCGACGGCGCGCACCGAGGTGAAGACGCAGTTCATGCACATGACCGGCCTCGACATGATCACCGCGCCGGCGGCCGGCACCGCGGAAGAACGCATCGACGGCGTCGAGATCTCACTGGTGTTGGACGTGTCGGGGTCGATGAACTCGAACAGCCGGCTTTACAACCTCAAGATCGCCGCGCGCGACTTCATCGATACGATGGTGGACAATACCGAGGACGGCAAGATGTCGATCTCGATCATCCCCTACGCCACCCAGGTGTCGATGCCGAGTTCCTTCATCAACCGTCTCACCACCACGGGCGTGAACCCCTATTCCAACTGCATCAATTTCTCGGCGAGCGATTTCAACGATACCGCGGTGACCACGACTCAGACGCTGGAGCGCAGCATGCATTTCGATCCCTGGACCAGCGGATCGAGCGACTCGCGCGATGGGCGTTACAGCAGCCCGTCCGCACTGGTGAAGCAGCCTGTCTGCGAGGCCATGTCGTCTCGTGAAATGCTGATCATGCAGAAGGATCGCACCATTCTGAAGAATTTCATTTCGAACCTGTCGGCGGGGGGCAATACCTCGATCGACATCGGGATGAAGTGGGGTACGGCGCTTGTCGATCCGGCGATGCGCCCGGTCTTTGCCGCAATGGCGGGAGAGGGCACGATCCCGGCGGATTTTGCGGCGCGTCCGCTGAATTACGACGATCAGGACATTCTCAAGGTGATCGTGCTGATGAGCGATGGCGAGAATACCTCGCAGTATTACATCCGGCCCGGTTATGACGGCCTCTCGAACATCTGGTGGAATCCCGACGTCAAGGAGTATTCGGTCTGGGTGCCGGAGTATGGCAAATTCTACTGGCCGCACAACAGCAACTCGTCCTACGACCGTTGGGCCGATCATGCATATGGTCAGCCCTATGGCGACAACGGCTATGGCCAGAGCGCCAACAGCTGCGTCTCTTCCACGAACAGCGTGTCGAGCAGCTATAGCTGCAAGAATCGCACGGAAACGGGCACATCGGTGCGGCTCAGTTACAGCGAGCTCTGGGCGCGAACGCCGCTCGCCGTGAACGTAGACAAGAACTACGACCCCTGGATGAACGACTCAACGGCGCAGAACACATGGAATTACGGCGTGCGCGGCGAGGTCAACTCCTCGTCCAAGAACAGCCGCACCCATGCGATCTGCGAGGCGGCCAAGGCGAAGGACGTGATCGTCTTCACCATCGGGTTCGAGGCGCCCTACAACGGGCGGACGGTGCTGAAGGACTGCGCCAGCTCGGATGCCCATTACTTCGACGTTAATGGCCTGGAAATCTCGGAGGCCTTCGCCTCGATCGCCACCTCGATCCGCAAGCTGAGGCTGACCCAATGAGCCGCGCCCTTATCCCGATGCTTCGCCGGTTCCGCCGGTCGGAAAGCGGCCATGCCACGATCGAATTTGCGCTGGTCTTCCCGGCGATGCTGTTCCTGCTGCTCTCTTCGGTGGAGATGGGCCTGATCTCGTTGCAGCATTCGATGCTGGAGCGGGCGATGGACATCACCGTGCGCGATATCCGTCTATCGACCGGCAACGCGCCGCAACATGACGAGATCAAGGATCTGCTGTGCGAGCGGGCGGGTTTCATCGACAATTGCAGTCAGAACATGATGCTTGAGATGATCGAGGTCGACCCTCGCAACTGGTCGGGACTTTCGCAGAACGCAGCCTGCACCGACAAGTCGGAAGAGGTCGCGCCGGTGGTCCAGTTCAAGAATGACGCCGGCGACAACGCACTGATGATCCTTCGCGCCTGCGCCAAGATCGACCCGGTGTTTCCAACCGCCGGCCTGGGCAAGAACCTGGTCAAGGACGGCGCGGGACAATTCGCGCTGGTCGCCGTATCCGCATTCGTTCAGGAGCCGAGATAAGCCATGCTGACGCTCAAGCTGAAATCCCGCCTGCAAGCCTTCTGGTCCGATACTTCGGGCAACGTGACGGTCGAGTTCTGCCTGGCCATGCCGATCCTGTTCTGGAGCTTCATGGCGAGCTATGTCTTTTTCGACGGCTACCGGCAGAGCGCCATCAACCTCAAGGCCGCCTATACCATCAGCGACCTTGTTTCGCGTGAGACGGGGACGATCAACGACGCCTACATCCAGAGCATGGTCAACCTGCTGGAGCTGATGACGCGCACGCCCTCGGATGTGGACCTGCGCATTTCGGTGATCCGCTGGGACGCGACGGACGACCGCTATTACCTGGACTGGTCAGCCAATCGCGGTTTCATCAACGCGCTGACCGACGACAACATCTCGGACATCGAGGACAAGCTGCCGGTGATGCCGGCTGACGAGCGCGTCATTCTGGTGGAGACGAACAACGTCTTCGTGCCGCTGTTCAACGTGGGGCTGGACGATATCAACCTGTCGAACTTCGTGTTCACCCGGCCGCGGTTCGTGTCGCAGATCGTCTTCGAGGGGACGCAGAACGGGTCGAACGAAAGCCATGACGACAATGTCGATACATCCTCCGGCACCTGACCAGCGTTTGTTGGGATGACGTTCGCGGCGCGGGCCTCAGTCCGCGCCGTGTTCCTTTCGCTCGAGCAGCAGAGCCGAGAGGATGTCGCTCATCAGCTTGGTCTGATGGCCGGGCACGACGCCGCCGATCCCGACGCGGCGGCCGAAACGCCACCAGAGGCCGGGCCGCCAGGTGCGCGGACCGGGGGTGACGGTGCTGATCAGAAAGCCGTTGGACGGTTTGAAGGCCATCGCACCGCGGTCGATGCCACGGATATCGGCGACGCGGGCCAGCACGGTGCCTTCGCTGTCGCGGACTTCGTCGCGGGTCAGTTCGATGTGGAGCTGGGTCGCGGCATACAACCGCACGGCACCCCAGAGCGCCAGCAGGCCGACCGCGATCAGGAAAACCTGCCAGAGCAGTGCGGGCGGTTGGGTCATGGCGACATAGAGGGTAACGATGCCCAGGCCCGCGAGCATGGCCAGCCCGATCCAGCGCCGCATCGCCGAGGCCTTTACCACTGCCAGAACTTCGTCGTTCATTCCTGCCCCCTCGCACCGTTCCGACGCGCTTAGCGGAATTGAGCGCTCAGGAACAGCCTAGTTGGCGGCGGCGCGGCGCACGATCACCTCGGCGCCCGGTTCTTCGGGTTCGTCATCGACCATTTCGGCCGGAAAGCCGGGAGCGCGGATGTCGAGGCCCGTGGCCTCTTCCAGCCGTTTGATGATGTTGTCGGACTGCTCGCGCGCGCCGTAGCGGGCGATGCCGTCCTGGAAGATGCCGATCAGCAGCGGATTAAGCTCCAGCGGCACCCCGGCGCGGTCGGCCACCGCCTGGAACAGGCCGATGTCCTTGGCGACGAGGTCCATGGTGAAGGAGATGTCCCGGCTGCCGTTCAAGATCACCTGGCTTTCGGTCTCATGAACGAAGCTGTTGCCCGAGGAGATGCGGATCGCCTCGAAGGCGGTGCCGAGGTCCATGCCAGCGCCGGCAGCGACGGTCAGCGCCTCGGTGCAGGAGATGAGGTTGGCCGTGGCGAGGTAGTTGCTGATGACCTTGAGAATCGAGGCGCTGCCGATCTCGCCGGTGTGCAGGATGCGGCGGCCCATGATCGTGAGCAGCGGCAGCACCCGTTCAAAGGTAGCCCGGTCGCAGCCGGCGAAGATCGAGATGTTGCCGGTGTCGGCCCGGTGACAGCCACCCGAGACCGGGCAGTCGACCGCCGCGCCGCCGCGCGCGATGACCTCTGCCCCGAGGCGCCGGATCTCGGCCTCGTCGGTGGTGGACATTTCCAGCCAGATCTTGCCCGTTCGGACCTCGGGCAGCATCTCGGCTACGACAGCGGCCGAAATCGCGGGGCTGGGCAGGCAGGTGATGACCACGTCGCAGTCACGCATCAGCGCCGCGGCGGAGCTGCCGGAGCGGGCACCCTTGGCGACCGAGGCCGCGACGAGATCGGGATTGAGGTCGAAAACCGTCACATCGACCTTGTTGCGGATCAGGCTGCCGGAGAGCTTCCCGCCGACGTTGCCCAGACCGATGAATCCGACCTTCATGTGACCGCTCCCCGCTGTTGTCGCGGCAAGCCTGCCGCGCGGCCCGGACGCGCGCGCTTCTGTTTGCGACAGGGCGGCGGGCTTTCGAGGTCGCGGGCGGATCAGCTGTCGCGCGGCTTGTCGGAGGCGACGGCCTGGCCGGAGTTACAGATGAATATGCGCGACCCGGGAAAGACCCGGCCCAGCGCGTGGAGACAGGGCGCGGCGTCGGCGGCCGGCGCGACCGGATGGTTGGGGTCACAGGTGGGCAAGGGCGGCGGCGATTTCCAACGGTCTCTCTTCGGTGAACGCGATCCGGTCGATGACCCGAGCGCCCTGCCCCAGGTCCCCGATCCGGCACACGATGGCCCGCCGGGCGATCTGGTACCGGGGTGCAAACAGAAGAATTGCCGCAGGCGCGGACCAGGGCTAGCATCGCGCGCATGAGCTATCCGGCCAACCGCGCGTCGTTGACCCGTCCCGGCGATGCCGAGGCGGGGATCGACGTGACCGAGGCGTTCGAGCCCTTCGCACAGCGCAACGACATCTTTACCCGCGCGATGTGGGACGAAACGGTGCGCAGCAAGGCGACGGAGGGCTTTTTCAACTCGTATCGCATGGAGGCTGTGCCGCGGCGCGGCGAGGGCTTTGCCCAGCGCGATTTCGCGCTGCGCAACGCGGCCTGGCTGATCTCGGACGTGATCACGAACCGATTTGCCGGTGCCGGACGGCGCGAGGGATTCCAGGCCCCGATCAGCGACGACACGCCGGTTGCGCCCGAGCGGGTCGCGGTCGAGAACCCTGCTGCGATGGCCGCCGAGATCAAGCGGGTGGCGCGGTTCTTTGGTGCGGGTCTGTGCGGGATCACCGAAATGGACGAGCGGTGGCTTTATTCGGCGCGCGTCGATGTGCGCGACATGAGCGAGGCGCCGCTGGGCCTGCCCGAGGGGATGACCAGCGTGATCGTCCTGGGCCACGAGATGGACGCGGGGCTGGTGGCCACCTATCCCTCGGCTTTGGCGGGCGCGGCGACGGGCCGCGAATACAGCCACGAGGCGGCGGTGGTGATGCAGGTCGCGGCCTATATCCGCAACCTTGGCTGGCGGGCGGTGGCCTCGATGAACGACACCGGGCTGGTGATCCCCTATGCGCTGAAGGCGGGCCTGGGGGAATATGCGCGCAACCAGATGGTGATCACCCCGGAGTTCGGGCCGCGCCTGCGGTTCTCGAAGATTTTCACCGACTTGCCGCTGACCCATGACCGCCCGCGCCCGCTGGGCGTGGCCGACTTCTGCGCGATATGCACAAAATGCGCCGATGCCTGCCCGCCGAAGGCGCTGCCCTATGGACCGCCGAAGGTAGGCGGCGCCAACGTCTCGGCCATCCAGGGCGTGCGCAAATGGACTTCGGACGCCGAGAAGTGCTTTTCGTTCTGGGCCAAGACCAGCACCGATTGCGCGATCTGCATGCGGGTCTGCCCGTTCAACCGCGACTTCCGGCGAAGGAGACACCGGCTGTGGCTGCGCGTTGCGCTCTCGCGGTTCCGGCGGTTGGCGCTGTGGCTGGACCGCGGCCGGGGCAAGCGAGTGAAGCCGGGGCATTGGTGGCACGACTCAACCTGAGTTTGTCTGCGTTTCCGGATTCACCTGAAACCCCGGGATTTTCGCGAAATTGTTTCCTGCAATATGCAGTTTCCGGCGCCTAACTCCGCAAAATGGCCATATTCGTCGCGTGTCCGGCAGCGCTGGCATAGTCTGCGTGCATGGACAATTCTATGCACACCCCGACGCTACGCTCCCGTGCCCGGCCCGCCACCAGAGAGCTTGCCGAGCGTGCAGGCGGACTGGCGCCGTCCGATCGCCGGGTGCTGGAGGCCGTGCTCTCGCAGACCGGCAATTGCGCCCCGGAGGCTCAACCTGGGCAACGCGCGGATACCCCCGCGCCGCTGATCTGGAATCTGCCGGGCTTCGAGGGCAAATGCCGTATCACCACCATTTTCGGGGAACTCCCCGTCGAGGCGCTGCGCCGGCGCGACCAGGTGCGGACCATCTGCGGCGCCTTCAAGGAGGTGAAAAAGGTCGAGGCAATCCGGCTGGACGCCGACTTTCTGGAACGCCATCCGGCCGCGCAGCCGGTGATGATCCGCGCCAGGGCGATGGGCGGTGCCTTTCCGGTGCGCCACATGCTGGTGTCGCCCGCACAGAAGCTCTGGCTCTCGCGGCCCGGCGACGGCTTTATCGCGCGCACCGCGCAGCAGATGGAGGACACGCCGAACATGATGCGGAGCCGGCGGAACGATATCACCTATTACCGCTTCCACCTGGGCGACGAGGAGATGGTCTCGGTGGAGGGCACTTGGTTCTGCACCACCCCGTTTTGAATGGTTTTTCCCGCCTGGCACGTTGCCGGGCGATGATTTGACGTCTGTAACGAGTAACATCGGTATTTCTACGCGCAGGTCTTGCGCGCTGGCCCGATGGTCTTGCAGCACCGCACAGGTGCCGTGTGATCGCGCGCATTGAATGGATCCTGCGGGCGCCTATTGTCATGGCAGCCCTTTATCAGGAGACCGACCATGTCGCTTCGACCGACTCTCGAGACCCGCCGCGCGCAGCCCACTCTGGAAGGCGCCGGCGTCAAGCTGCACCGCGCCTTCGGGTTCCAGGATCCGAGCGAACTGGATCCCTTCCTGCTGTTCGACGATTTCCGCAACGAGCGGCCGCAGGACTATCTGCGCGGCTTTCCCTGGCACCCGCACCGCGGGATCGAGACCATCACCTATGTGCTGGCCGGTACGGTGGAGCACGGCGACTCGCTGGGCAATACCGGCCTCCTCGGTGCGGGGGACGTGCAGTGGATGACCGCCGGGTCCGGCATCCTGCATCAGGAGATGCCGCAGGGCAACGCCAAGGGGCAGATGCACGGCTTTCAGCTGTGGGGCAACCTGCCCTCGGCGCAGAAGATGACCGCGCCGCGCTATCAGGACGTGCAGGCCAAGGAGATCCCGGAGATCATCGACGATGACGGCACCCGCGTGCGGGTGATCGTGGGCGAGTTCTGGGGCAAGACCGGGCCGGTGGACGGGATCGCGGCCGATCCGCAATATCTCGACGTCTCATTGCCGGCCGGGGTGAAGAAGACCTTTCGGATCGACACCTATCGCCGGGCCTTCGCTTATGTCTTCGAGGGGGCGGCGGCTTTTGCCGATGCCTCGAAGCCCGCGGGCGTGCTGCTGGAGAAGGAAGTGGCCGGCGAAGAGGTCAATATCCGTGACCTGTCGGGCGACCGCACCCTGATCCGCTTTGGCACAGGGGATGAGATCACCGTGCAGGCCGGTCCGGAAGGGGCGCGCTTCCTGCTGATCTCGGGCGCGCCGATCAACGAGCCGGTGGCCTGGCACGGGCCGATCGTGATGAACACCAAGGCCGAGCTGATGCAGGCCATGACCGAGCTGCGCAACGGCACCTTCATCAAGCCCGCCCATTAGGTGTCCCAGCTGGGACGGGGGGTCAAGGGGCTGATTTAGCGGGATAATTCGGGAGTGAGGATCCGGGACGAGGTTTTTGTCCCGGATTCCTGGCGCTCAGCGACCCCCGGCTTTCGCCGGGCACATCTGGACACGTTTGCGGGATGCGCGGCAGCGATGCCATCGCGGGGCGAGAACCGCCGGTGTCCGGCGGCGTCGCCGCTTATCCCCCGACGGCCCTGCGCACCATGTCCCAATAGATCGCCTCGACCTCGTCCAGCGTCAGGCGTCCGCCTTCGCGGTACCAGGTGTTGACGCCGTTCAGCATGGCGATGACGGCGCGGGTGGCCAGTTTGGGGTCGGGGGGCGCGAGGGTGCCTTCGTGGATGCCCTCGGTCAGGATCGACTCGAGCAGGCTCTCGTAGCGCTGGCGCAGGCCCTCGATGACGGCGAAGTTCTCGGGGCTGAGGTTGCGCAGTTCCATATAGGCGATGAAGACCGCGTCGGGCCGGGCCAGGTGAAAGCGGATGTGGAAGCCCATGAAGTCGCGCAGGCGGGCCAGGGCGCCGGAGGCCTTCGGTCGGGCCTCGCAGGCGGCGATGGTCTCGGACATGTGGCCCTGCATCAGTTCAAAGAGCAGCGACTGCTTGTCGGGGATGTAGTTGTAGAGCGCGCCGGCCTGGACCCCGACCTCGGCTGCGATCTGGCGCATAGAGACGGCGGCATAGCCGTGGCGCGCGAACAGGCGCAGGGCCGCGTCACGGATGCGCGGGCCGGTGATGTCGGAATGCGAACCATGGGTGCGGGCCATGGGCGGCAGAGTAACTGACCGGGCGTTCAATTAGAAGCCCCGCTTGCATCCGCCGCGCGCGCGGGCGAGACTGGCGGGGTCCCTTCCGGAGTGCCGACGATGCCCCTGACCCGCCTCGCCTCTGCCGCCCTGCTGGCGCTGGCGGCCTGCACCCAGGTGCCGGAACTGGGCGCGGTGGTGCCGCCCGATCTGCGCGCGGCGGAATATCCGCAGCTGATCCCGCTGGGCCCGGAGCTGTCGGTGCCGCAGGATCCCACGGCCGAGGCCGAGCGGGTCTCGGACAACCTGAATGCACGGGTGGCGCGGCTGAAGCGGCGGGCGCAGGCGCTGAACGAGGCCTCGGTGGTCGATGGGGCCACTCGGACACGGATGGAAGAGGGCGTGCATCCGTGAATATCTGCCGCGTTGCGCTGCGCGGGCGAACCGGCTAAGCGACGGGCTCAAGATCAATCCCAGAAAGAGGATACGCCAGATGAGTGCTGCGTTGCGCCTTGGAATCGCCGGTCTTGGCACCGTGGGCGCGGGTGTCGTGCACATCCTGCGCCAGCATGCCGCCCTGCTGGAAGCGCGCACCGGGCGCAGCGTTGTGCTGACGGCCGTCTCGGCTCGGGATCGCAGCAAGGACCGGGGCGTATCGCTGAGCGGCTATGCCTGGGAAGACGATCCGGTTGTCCTGGCGCGGCGCGATGACATCGACGTCTTTGTCGAGCTGATCGGCGGGTCGGACGGCCCGGCGCTGGACTCGGTGAAGGCGGCGCTGCAGAGCGGCAAGGACGTGGTGACGGCGAACAAGGCGATGCTGGCGCATCACGGACGCGCCCTGGCCGAGATGGCCGAGACGGCGGGCCGGGTGATCCGCTTCGAGGCGGCGGTGGCCGGAGGCATACCGGTGATCAAGGCGCTGACCGAGGGGCTGGCGGCCAACGAGATCACCCGGGTGATGGGCGTGATGAACGGCACCTGCAACTACATCCTGACGCGGATGCAATCCGCCGGGCTGACCTATGACCAGGTGTTTCAGGAAGCGGCCGACCTGGGCTATCTGGAGGCCGACCCGAACCTCGACGTGGGCGGCATCGACGCCGGTCACAAGCTGGCGCTGCTGGCCGCCATCGCCTTCGGCACCGCGCCGGATTTCGACGGGATGGAGATCGAGGGGATCCAGCGGATCGCGATCGACGACATCCATCAGGCGGCCGACATGGGCTATCGCATCAAGCTGCTGGGCGTGGCGCAGCGGACCGGGCGGGGGCTGGAACAGCGGATGCAGCCCTGCCTCGTGCCCGCCGACTCGCCGCTCGGCCAACTGGAGGGCGGCACCAACATGGTGGTGATCGAGGGCGATGCGGTGCAGCAGCTGGTGCTGCGCGGCCCCGGCGCCGGTCAGGGGCCGACCGCCAGCGCGGTGATGGGCGATGTCTGCGACATCGCGCGCGGGCTGCGCATTGCCACCTTCGGCCAGCCGGCGGCGACGCTGGCAAGCCTGCCCGCCGCGCGCTCGTCGCTGCCCGCCCCCTATTACCTGCGCATGAAGCTGGTGGACAAACCCGGCGCCCTGGCCAAGATCGCGGCAATCCTCGGGCAGGCGGGCGTGTCGATCGACCGGATGCGGCAGTACGGCCATTCCGAAGCCACCGCGCCGGTGCTTTTCGTGACACACAAGACCAGCCGTGCGGCGCTGGACGAGGCGCTGGCCGCGATGCGCCAAACCGACGTGGTGGCGGGCGAGCCGGTCGCGCTGCGGATCGAGGAAGTCTGAGGCGCGGCGCCCGCCCTTTCTCTGGTTTCCAAATACCCTCGGGGGTGTCGCGCCGAAGGCGCGACGGGGGCAGCGCCCCCTGCCCCGGCCCGGTTCCGTGCACGGAGGGAATTGTGCGCAGGCTTGTGCCGCTTCCTGCGCGCGGCTAAACCGGGGCAAACATCGCTTCAGCAGGAATGCCCACATGACCACGACCACCGATTTCCAGGACCGCATGCTCTCTCTCGGGCTTGCCCGGGTCGCCGAACAGGCAGCGCTGGCCTCGGCCAGCTGGGTGGGGCGCGGCAACGAGAAGGCTGCGGACCAGGCGGCGGTGAACGCCATGCGCACCCAGCTCAACCTGCTCGACATCGCCGGTGTCGTCGTCATCGGCGAAGGCGAGCGCGACGAGGCGCCGATGCTGTACATCGGTGAGGAGGTCGGCACCGGCAAGGGGCCGGGCGTGGACATCGCGCTCGACCCGCTGGAGGGCACCACGCTGACGGCCAAGGACATGCCGAACGCGCTGACCGTGATCGCGATGGGGCCGCGCGGCTCGATGCTGCACGCGCCGGACACCTACATGGAAAAGCTGGCCATCGGACCGGGCTATCCCGAGGGGCTGGTGACACTGGACATGCCGCCGGCCACCCGCGTGTCGGCGCTGGCGACCGAGAAGGGCTGCGCGCCGTCGGACATCACCGTCTGCATCCTCGAGCGGCCGCGCCACGAGGCGATGATCGCCGAGGTGCGCTCGACCGGGGCCGCGATCCGGCTGATCACCGATGGTGACGTGGCCGGTGTGATGCATTGCGCGGACAGCGAGAAGACCGGCATCGACATGTATATGGGCACCGGCGGTGCGCCCGAGGGCGTCCTGGCGGCGGCTGCGCTGAAGTGCATGGGCGGACAGATCGAGGGGCGGCTCGTCTTCCGCAACGATGACGAGAAGGCGCGCGCGGCCAAGGCGGGGATCACCGATCTCGACCGGGTCTATACCCGCGACGAGATGGTGACGCAGGACGTGATTTTTGCCGCCACCGGCGTGACCGGCGGCACGCTGCTGCCCGGCATCCGGCGCGAACCGGGCTGGGTGACCTGCACGACGCTGCTGATGCGGTCGAAGACCGGGTCGGTGCGGCGGATGGAATACCGGACGCCCGTGGTCTGAGGACCCGGGCTTCGGCCCGACTGACAGGACAGAAGGGACAGAGGCTTGGGCGCTGTGGCGGACCCCGGATTTCTTGGCGTTTCGGCCTCGCTGACCGGGCGGCGCTGGACGGGCCCGGCGCTGGAGGTGGAGCGCGCGGCGGAGGCGATGGCGCAGGCCACCGCCCTGCCCCGGCCGCTGTGTCAGATCCTGGCGCGGCGGGGCGTGCCGCCGGAGGAGGCGACCGGTTTCCTTACCCCCCGGCTGGCCGACCTGCTGCCGGATCCGCGTCGTCTGCGCGACATGGAAAAGGCCGCGGCGCGGTTCCTGGCCGCGGTGGCGCGGCGCGAGCGGATCGCTGTATTCGCCGATTATGACGTCGATGGCGGCAGCTCGGCGGCGCTTCTCCTGGTCTGGCTGCGCGGTATGGGGATCGCGGCGACGCTTTATGTCCCCGACCGGATCGACGAGGGCTATGGCCCCAATGTCGAGGCGATGGCGATGCTGGCGAAGGCACATGATCTTATCGTCTGCGTCGATTGCGGCACGCTCTCGCACGAGCCGATTGCCGCGGCGGCGGGCGCGGATGTGCTCGTGCTGGACCATCACCTGGGCGGGGAGACCCTGCCTGACGCGCTGGCGGTGGTGAACCCGAACCGGCAGGATGAGGACGGCGAGCTGGGCCATCTCTGCGCGGCGGGCGTGGTCTTCCTGATGCTGGTCGAGGCACGACGGCAACTGCGCGAAGCTGGGCGGCCGACCGGGCCCGACCTGATGGGGCTGCTCGACCTTGTGGCGTTGGCGACGGTGGCCGATGTCGCGCCGCTGATCGGAGTGAACCGGGCGCTTGTGCGGCAGGGGCTGACAGTGATGGCACGGCGCGAGCGGCCCGGGCTGGTGGCCCTGGCCGATGTGGCGCGGATGGACACCGCGCCGACCCCTTATCACCTGGGGTTCCTGCTGGGGCCAAGGGTCAATGCGGGCGGGCGGATCGGCAAGGCGGACCTGGGCGCGCGGCTGCTCGCCACCGACTCGGTGGCCGAGGCGCAGGCGCTGGCCGCGCGGTTGGACCAGCTCAACACCGAGCGGCGCGAGATCGAGGAGTCGGTGCGCCTGTCGGCGCTGGCGCAGGCGGAGTCGCGCGGGCTGGAGACTCCGCTGGTCTGGGCGGCCGGCGCGGGCTGGCATCCCGGTGTGGTCGGGATCGTGGCCGCGCGGCTGAAGGAGTCGGCAAACCGGCCGGCCGTGGTGATTGGGGTCGAGAACGGTATCGGCAAGGGATCGGGCCGGTCGGTGGCCGGCGTCGATCTGGGCGCGGCCGTGCAGCGGCTGGCAGCCGAGGGGCTGGTGCTGAAGGGAGGCGGTCACCGGATGGCGGCGGGACTGACGGTGGCCGAAGGCCAGATCGAGGCGGCCATGGCGCGGCTGTCCGAACTGCTGGCGCGGCAGAGGGCCGGGGTCGGCGGGGTGGCTGATCTGCGCATCGATGGCGCGCTGATGCCGGGCGCGGCGACGCCCGAGCTGATAACGCAGGTGGAGCAGGCAGGGCCCTATGGGGCCAGCGCGCCGGCCCCGCGCTTTGCGCTGCCGGAAATGAGGGTGGGCTTTGCCAAACAGGTCGGCGACCGGCACCTGAAGCTGTCTCTGAACGATGGCGCCGGGCAGAAGATCGATGCCATCGCCTTTGGCGCCTTTGACAGCGACCTTGGTCCAAAGCTGGTGGAGCACGGCGGCGCGCGGTTCCACGTGGCGGGGCGGCTGGAGATCAACACCTGGGGCGGGCGGGCGCAGGTGCAACTGCGGCTGGAGGATGCCGCCGCCGTCTGAGGCACTGGACAGCGCGGCACGGGCGGCGGACAGTCGGTTCCGAAGGAGCCCATATGAACTGGTATGTGATCGCAACCCTGTCGCCGGCCGCTGTCGTGGCGCTGGCCTGTTTGCTGGGTGGCGCCTGGGCCTGGGCCGCTCTGGCAGCGATGACCGTGCTGGTGGCGGCACTGGACCGGTTCACGCGCGTGTCCCTGCCGCCGCGTGCAGAGAGCGGTGCGGCACTGGCGATGGCAGTGGCAGCGGTGCATTTCATGCTGCTGTTCCTGGGCGTGCGGGCGTTGTCGGGCGCGGTGCCGCTGGGGCCCTGGCAGAGCGTCGCCCTGGCCGCGGCGCTGGGCAGTTTCTTCGGGCAGGTGTCGAACACCGATGCGCATGAGCTGATCCATGCGCGCGGGCGCTGGCGGGTGCGGCTGGGCACGGCGGTCTTCGTCTCGCTGCTGTTCGGACACCATGTCTCGGCCCATCTGCGCGTGCATCACCCGCATGTGGGAACCGCGCGCGATCCCAATTCGGCGCGGCTGGGCGAGAGCTTCTACCGGTTCTGGCCCCGGGCCTGGATCGGGTCGTTTCGCGCGGGCTGGCAGGCCGAGGCGCGGCTGCGACAGAGGGGCGGCGGCGGGCACCTGCATCCCTATGCGATCTATGTCGGCGGCGCGCTGGCGACGCTGGCGGCTGCGGCGCTGATCGGCGGCATTCGCGGCGTGGCTGCCCTGCTGGTGCTGGCGGCCTGGGCGCAGACGCAGCTGCTGCTGGCCGATTACGTGCAGCACTACGGGCTGCGCCGGCCGCTGCGGCGCGATGGCAGCCCGCTGCCGGTCAGCGTTCAGGAGTCCTGGAACGCGGCGCCCTGGTTTTCGGGCGCGATGATGCTGAACGCGCCGCGCCATTCCGACCATCACCTGCATCCCGCCCGCGCCTTCCCCGGCCTGCGACTGGACGCGCCGGATTTGCCGATGTTGCCTCTGGCAATGCCCGCGATGGGGCTGCTGGCGGCCTTTCCGTGGCTGTGGCGGCGGGTGATGGACCCGCGTGTCGCCGCACTGACCCGGGGCGACGTTAACCTTTTGCAAACCAAAAGTGGCGCGAAGTCACCGATTCTGGCAGACTCGGGCCATGGTGAGAGTGGCATTGATTCTGATCGCCCTCGCGGCGATGCCGGCCTCAGCGCAATCGACGCTGAGCGCGGAGGCGTTTGACGCCTACACGCGCGGCAAGACGCTGTATTACGGCAACGACGGCGAGGCCTATGGCGTCGAGCGGTATCTGGAGGGGCGGCGCGTGGTCTGGTCGTTCCTCGACGGCAAGTGCAAGGACGGGATCTGGTACGAGGAGGCGGGGCAGATCTGCTTTGTCTACGAGGACAGCGACGGGCCACAGTGCTGGACCTTTCAGCAGACCCAGAGCGGTCTGGTCGCGCAGTTCCGCAACGATCCGGCGGCGACTGAGCTTTACGAGGCGCGCGACATGGGCGACGAGATGCTGTGCTATGGACCCGACATCGGGGTCTGAGGTACACCTGCCCTTGGCCTGAGACTTTCGTCTGGCGCCGGGAACTGAGTATTTATTGAAGAGAAGAAGCAGCAAGTCGGGAGACCCGTCTGGCTGCCTTTTCATTGAACAAACTGCGGCGCACCGGTTTCACCGGCGGGGCGATTCAGAACAGAGTACCCTGCCCGCCCGGCGGCGGTTCGGCCTTCGGTTTGCGCACAGTTCGAGCGCCGGTCTGCGCGACGTCGATCTGGCCATCGGCAAATTCGATTTCCAGCGTTGCGTGACGGGCGGCATCGGCGCGGGTGGTCACGAGGTCGCCGCCGCTGCGCACGACGGCATAGCCGCGGGCCAGCGTCGCCTGATAGCCAAGGGTGGCGAGCATCCGGTCGGCGCTGGCGAGTGCCGTGACGCGATGCTGGTGCTGGGCGCTGGCGGCGATAGACAGGCGGCGTGCCAGCCGGGCCAGCGCGTCACGCTCTGCGCTGAGGCGGGTCTGGAGCTGGGCGGGACGCAGGCTGCGGGCGCGCGATTGGAAGGCGTTGCGTTGCGCCGCAATCATGCGGTTGAGCAGGCCGGGGCGCAGCGAACCCGCGATCTCGGAGACATGCAGGCGGCGGCGCTGAACGCCCGTGGTCAGCGCGCCGTCGAGCCGGTCGGCGGTGCGGTCGAAACGCTGCCGCGCGGTGTCCAGCAGGCTTTCCTTGCGCGGCAGCGCACGGGAGAGATCGGCAAGGCGCTGCTGGCGCAAGCGCACGCCGACCGAGGCGGCGCGGACGAGGCGCGCGCCCATGCTGTCGGCCCATGCGATCAGGTCTACCCGCACGGGCACGGCCAGTTCGGCTGCGGCCGTCGGCGTCGGCGCACGCATGTCCGAGACGAAGTCGATCAGGGTTGTGTCGGTCTCGTGACCGACTGCCGAGATCAGCGGGATGGCCGAGGCGGCGGCGGCGCGCGCGACGATTTCCTCGTTGAAGCCCCAGAGGTCTTCGACCGAGCCGCCGCCCCGGGCGACGATCAGCAGATCGGGGCGCGGCATCGCCCCGCCGGGGGTGAGGCGGTTGAAGCCTTCGATGGCACGGGCGACCTCGGGGGCGCAGTTGGCGCCCTGCACGGCGACGGGCCAGATCAGAACCTTGCGCGGGAAGCGGTCGCGCAGGCGGTGGAGGATGTCGCGGATCACCGCGCCCTGCGGCGATGTGATGACGCCGATGATCTCGGGCAGGAAGGGCAGTTTCCGCTTGCGGGCGGCATCGAAAAGTCCTTCGGCGGCGAGCTGTTTCTTGCGCCTTTCCAGCAGCGCCATCAGGGCGCCCTGCCCCGCGACGGCCACCTCTTCCACGTTGAGATTGTATTTCGACTGCGCGCCGAAGGCGGTCAGGCGGCCGGTGACGATGACCTCGAGCCCCTCTTCCGGGACGACCGAGAGCTGGGAGATCTGCCCCTTCCAGGTGGTGCAGGCTAGGACGCTGCGGTCGTCCTTGATGTCGTAGTAGAGGTGCCCGGACCGCGCCGTAAACACGCGCCCGACCTCGCCGCGCACGCGGATCCGGCCGAATTCGCCCTCGAGCGTGCGTTTCACCGCGCCCGAGATTTCCGAGACGCTGTATTCGGGTGTGTTCTGGCCGGGGGCCGGGTCGTCGATCAGATCCATGCGGCGAGTCTGCCCCAGCGCGCCGGCGAGGAAAAGGGGCGAAAGGCGATTGACTCTAATTAAGGATATTAAATATCTATATAGATATCTAATATCCGCAATAAGGCGAAAGAATCATGACTCAGAGACTGGATTACAACGCGGCGGCACCGGATCCGGCGCGGGCCTACATGGCTTTCAGCCGGGCGGCTGGCGGCAAGGCGCTGGAGGTCGGGATGCGTGAACTGGTCAACCTGCGCGCCTCGCAGATGAATGGCTGTGCCTTCTGCACGGACATGCATGTGAAGGCCGCCCGGCTGGCCGGAGAGCGCGAACTGCGGCTGCATCACGTCGCCGTCTGGCGGGAATCGCCGCTGTTCGACGCGCGCGAGCGGGCGGCGCTGGAATGGACCGAGGCGCTGACCCGGCTGCCGGCCGAAGGCATCCCGCCGTCGATGTTCGAACGGATGCGCGGCATCTTCGGCGAGGCGCTGCTGGCCGAGCTGACCTTCGCGGTGGTGGCGATCAACGGCTGGAATCGCCTGGTTGCGGCCTTCACGCCGGTGCCGGGGTCTGCGGATGCGGCGCTGGGGCTGTCGAAGGCAGGTCTTGCCTGATGCAGCTGCGCAATCAGGTTGAATGGGCGCTGCATTGCTGTGCAGTCCTGGCCGGGCTGCCCGAGGGCGCGCGCCTGTCGACACGTGTGCTGGCCGAATTTCATGGCGTGCCGAAGGACTACCTCTCGAAGGCGCTGCAAAATCTGGCGCAGGCGGGGCTTATCGAGGGGTCGCTGGGCCCTTCGGGCGGCTACCGGCTGGGTCGGCCGGCTGCGGAGATCAGCTTTCTCGACGTGGTGGAGGCGGTCGAGGGCGCGGGTCGAAGCTTTGCCTGCACGGAAATCCGGTGCAATTCCCCCTGCCTGGCGGAGGATCACAAGCCCAGGGGGCCCTGTCAGATCGCGCGGGTGATGTGGCAGGCGGACGCCGCGTGGCGGCGGGAACTTCAGGCAGTGACCCTGTCGGAGCTCGTTGCCACATTGGCTCAGGAACTTCCGGCGGATCAGCTGACCGCAGCGGCGGAATGGATGGCGGAACGGGCGGGCCGATAGGCCCGCCCGTCCATCTCAGGCCGCGCGACGCTGGTGCTTGCCCTCGGCGATCTCTTCGATCAGCTTGGAGCAGAAGGCAGGCAGGTCATCTGGCTGGCGGCTGGTGACCAGACCCTGGTCGCAGACAACCTCGCTGTCTTCCCAGAGACCGCCGGCATTGCGCACGTCGGTGCGGATCGACTTGTAGGAGGTCACCTGGCGGCCGGCGATAACGCCCGCCTCGACCAGCAGCCAGGGGGCATGACAGATGGCGCCGATCGGCTTGCCGGCCTCCCAGAAGGCACGCACGAGAGACAGCGCCTCTTCGTTGACGCGCAGCAGGTCAGGGTTGATCTGCCCGCCGGGCAGGACGAGTGCGTCGTAGTCGCTGGCCGAGGCGTCCGAGAGAGCGCGGTCGACCGGCACGGCATCGCCCCAGTCCTTGTTATCCCAGCCCTTGATCTCGCCCGACTCGGGCGAGACGACATGAACCTCGGCGCCCGCGTCGCGCAGCGCGCGGAGCGGGTATTCCAGCTCGGACTGCTCGAAACCGTTGGTGGCGAGAATGGCGATTTTCTTCCCTTGGATGCGGGGCATGATGCTCTCCTTGTCTTTATTGATGATGTTTCCTGCCCCCACAACGTGCCTGGGCGACCGGGCGTTCCCTGTTCCGCGGGTTATTGCCTATCCCTGCCTTGCCGCCTAAGCAGGCGCCAGAAACGGCAACGGGGGCGCAGGCGCATGAATATCCTCATTCTCGGCGGCGGCGGGCGCGAACATGCGCTGGCCTGGGCGGTGATGCAGAATCCGAAATGCGACAAGCTGATCGTGGCGCCCGGCAATGCCGGGATCGCCAAGATCGCGCAATGCGCGCAGCTGGATATTCTGGACGCCACCGAGGTCGTCGAATTTGCCGGAGCCAATGCCATCGACTTCGTGATCGTCGGACCCGAGGCGCCTTTGGCGGCCGGAATCTCGGACCGGCTGCGCGAGGCGGGCTTCCTGGTCTTCGGCCCTTCGGCGGCGGCGGCGCAGCTGGAGGCCTCCAAGCGGTTCACCAAGGAGATCTGCGACGCGGCGGGTGCGCCTACCGCGGCCTGGGCGCGGTTTTCCGAGGCCGGGCCGGCCAAGGACTACGTGCGCGCCCAGGGCGCGCCGATCGTGATCAAGGCCGACGGGCTGGCGGCCGGCAAGGGGGTCATCGTGGCGATGACGGAGACCGAGGCGCTGGACGGCATCGACGAGATCTTCGGCGGCGCGTTCGGCGAGGCCGGGGCCGAGGTGGTGATCGAGGAATTCATGGAGGGCGAGGAAGCGTCGTTCTTCGTGCTTTGCGACGGCGAGACGGTGCTGCCGATGGGCACGGCGCAGGATCACAAGCGGGTTGGCGAGGGCGATACCGGGCCGAACACCGGCGGTATGGGCGCCTATTCCCCGGCGCCGGTGCTGACCGATGAGATCGCCGCCAAGGCGCTGGACGAAATCGTGCGTCCGACCATGGCCGAGATGGCCCGGCGGGAGATGCCCTATCAGGGCATTCTGTATGCCGGGCTGATGATCAAGGACGGTCAGCCGCGGCTGGTGGAATACAATGTGCGCTTTGGCGATCCTGAATGCCAGGTGCTGATGATGCGGCTGGGCGCGCAGGCGATGGATCTGATGCACGCGGTGGCCGAGGGGCGGCTGGATACGATGCGGGTCAACTGGGCCGACGATCACGCGATCACCGTGGTGATGGCCGCGCGCGGCTATCCCGGCGCCTATGAGAAGGGCAGCGTGATCGGCGGGCTGGACGCCCTGCCCGAGACCGGACGGCAGATGTGTTTCCACGCCGGGACCGCCGAAAAGGACGGCCGGGTCGTCGCCAATGGCGGGCGGGTGCTGAACCTGACCGCGCGGGGAGCGACGCTGGCCGAGGCCCATGCCGCCGCCTATGCGATGGTCGATGCGGTGGACTGGCCCGAGGGCTTCTGCCGGCGCGATATCGGCTGGCGGGCGTTGTGACAGCCGGCTGACCGATTTTGCGGCAGGTCATGGGTCTGCCGCGCGGCACGACAACTGCCGGCTTGCGCCGGCAGCCGGATCCGCGATGATCCGGCGCAGGAGGACGCATATGACCATCGACCTGTATTTTTGGCCCACGCCGAATGGCTGGAAAATCTCCATCGCGCTGGAAGAGATGGGGCTCGACTATCGCACCCATCTGGTGAACATCTCGAAGGGCGAACAGTTCGCACCGGACTTCCTGAAGATTTCACCCAACAACCGGATGCCGGCGATCGTCGACCCCGACGGGCCGGACGGGGCGCCGATCTCGATCTTCGAGAGCGGCGCGATCCTGCAGTATCTGGCGCGCAAGACCGGCACCTTCGGCGGCGCCACCGAGCGGGCGCGCGTGGCGGTCGATCAGTGGCTGATGTGGCAGATGGGCGGCGTTGGGCCGATGGCGGGGCAGGCGCATCATTTCATCCACTACGCGCCGCAGATGGATCCGCCGCAGGATCTGCCCTATGCCCGAGACCGCTATCGCGCCGAGGTGGCGCGCCTTTACGGCGTGCTGGACCGGCAGCTCGCCGACAATGCCTATGTCGCCGGCCCGGACTATTCCATCGCCGACATGGCGATCTGGCCCTGGGCACACCTGTGGAAGCGGCAGGAACAGGACATCTCGGACAAGCCGCATTTCGCGCGCTGGATCGAGACGGTCGGCAGCCGCCCGGCGGTGCAGAGGGGCCGCGCGCTGCACGAGGAGCTGCGCAGCCCGGCGCCACAGGGCAAGGAGGCGCAGGCCATCCTGTTCCGCCGCTGAGACGGGCCCCTGCTCTTCTCTGGTTCTGAAAATACCTCCGCCGGAGGCAAAGCGACGGGCCGCAAGGCCCGGCGTCCGAGGCGGAGGCCGTGAGGCCGGAGACGAGACAAAAGGCGTGGCGCCGCAGGCGCCGCCGCGCGGAACGCGCTCAGGCAGAGGTGTCGTCGGGGTCGATCATGTAGCGCTGGAGCGCCACGATCTGCCACCAGAGAAAGCCGAAGAGCGCGAGCGGAAAGGCGAAGGTCTCGATCTTGACCCAGAGGTCGGTCGACATGGTGCGCCAGACGAATTCGTTCGCCGCGGCCAGCACCAGGAAGGCGACGAAGAGCCGGCGGGTCAGGATCATCCAGCCTTCCTCCTGCATCGGGATCAGCTCGCCCATCACATAGGAGAGATAGGATTTGCCCTGCAGCAGGCCGATGCCGAGCAGAGCCGCGAAGACGCCATAGACGATGGTCGTCTTCATCTTGAAGAAACGCTCGTCGTTGAACCAGGCGGTGAGCCCGCCGAAGAAGATCACCATGAAGGCGGTGAAGATCTGCATGCGGCTGAGCTTGCCCGAGAGTTTCCACAGAATCGCCATCGCGGCGAGAAGGATGGGCACGAAGACGATGGTGGCGACGATGAACCCCGAATATTCGACGCCATGGAAGGTGTAGGTATTGTCGCGGATCCACAGGTAGATCAGGAAGAACAGGATCGTGGGACCAAGTTCCAGCGCCTGTTTCACCCAGGTGTTCACTGCCTTTTCCGTTTGTGCCATCGGGCCTATCAGCCTCCCATTTCGACAATCACCGCGCCCAGCGCGATCAGGGTCATCAGCGCGATGCGCCGTGGCCCGACGGTTTCCTTGAGGACGATCCAGCCGATCAAAGCGGCAAAGACCGTCGAGGTCTCGCGCAATACCGCCGCTTCGCCCACCTTGTCGAGTCGTGTCGCCAGCATCACCGAGCCGAAGCTGCCGAAGGCGATGATTCCGCCGATGACTCCCCGCAGCATCAGCGGCGCGACGGCCGGGCGGATGGTCATGTTGCGCCAGCGCAGCGCGGCGATCACGGGCATTACCAGCGCGTCGATCATGAAGAACCAGGCGAGGAAGGTGAATGGATCGGCCGTGGAGCGAATGCCGTAGGCGTCGTATGTCGTGTAGAGCGAAACGAAGAGGCCGGTCACGACCGCCAGCGCAAGAGCGACATGAAGCGTGTCGCGCGCGGCCTGAAGGTAGATCAGGTTGTAGACAGCCAGGCCGAAGATGCCGGCGAGCAGGACCGCGATACCCAGCCACTGGGTCAGCGTGAAGACCTCGTCGAACAGGAAATGCGCGCCGATGACGGCAAACAGAGGGCCAGTGCCGCGCACCACGGGATAGACCACGGTGTAGGCGCCCTTGGTATAGGCCTGCGCCTGAAGCATTTTGTAAGCGACGTGGATCACGAAGGCGCCAAAGAAGATCGCCCACATATGCGGTTCGGGCCAGGGCACAACGAAAAACGCGAAGGGCGCGGCGATCAGGCCATAGCTCGCGTCAATGGCACCGCGGGTGAGCCAAGGATCGTGCCGCCCCTTCTGCAGCGCTCCGAAGACGGCGTGCAGGAAGGCGGCCAACAGGGCGAGAACCATGGCCAGAGTGTGGCCGGCCTCGGTGCCTTCGAGCGAGATCAGCCAGGCGCTCATCGTCGGCGGAACCGCCGATGGACGTTGGCGTTTCGTTGCGAGGGGTACGGCATGCTCGAGATCATCAAGGAAGAAATCACCGGCGGGTTTTCCGTGGTCCCGGTCGAGCAATCGGCCATCCGGCTGGGGGTTGCGCTGTTTCTCGGCGCGGTCATCGGTCTGGAGCGCGAGGCGAGCGGCAAGCCGGCCGGGTTGCGAACGCATATGCTGGTTTCGATGGCGGCCTGTCTTTTCATCCTGGTCAGCCAGAACCTCGCCACGCTGGATTTCGGCCCGCGCGAGTCGATGCGGGTCGATCCGCTGCGCCTGATCGAGGCGGTGACTGCCGGGGTCGCGTTTCTGGCCGCGGGCGCGATCTTCACCTCGGGCGGTCGGGTGCGAAACATCACAACAGGCGCTTCCATGTGGCTGGCTGGCGCGATCGGGCTGGCCTGCGGCGCAGGGCAGGAAGCGCTGGCCGGGCTCGCGACGGCGCTCGTCTTCGGGATATTGCTGCTGCTGGGATGGGTGGAACGCCGGATGGGCTGGAGAGACAAAGAGGAATAACTCAAGCGGTGAGGTCCAGTCCGGTCAGGGCGGCGGCAAATTCCTCGGGGTCGAAGGGCGCAAGGTCGTCGATCTGCTCGCCGACGCCGATGGCATGGATCGGAAGGCCGAACCGGTCGGCCAGAGCCACCAGAACGCCGCCCTTGGCGGTGCCGTCAAGCTTGGTCATCACCAGCCCGGAGACATCGGCGATCTTGCGGAAGATATCGACCTGATTCAACGCGTTCTGGCCCGTGGTGGCATCCAGCACGAGCAGGGTGTTGTGCGGCGCGTCGGGGTCTTTCTTGCGGATGACGCGGACGATCTTGGCCAGTTCCTCCATCAGGTCCTGACGGTTCTGCAGCCGTCCGGCGGTGTCGATCAGCAGGAGGTCGGCACCTTCGGTCTGGGCCTTTGTCATCGCGTCGAACGCGAGGCTGGCGGGATCGGAACCTTCGGGCGCGGTCAGCACCGGGACCCCTGCCCTGTCGCCCCAGACCTGAAGCTGTTCGACGGCCGCCGCGCGGAAAGTGTCGCCGGCGGCGATGATCACCGATTTGCCCGCGGCGCGGAACTGGCTGGCCAGCTTGCCGATGGTGGTGGTCTTGCCCGAGCCGTTCACGCCGACCACCAGCACCACCTGGGGGCGCTTGGGGTAGAGCGGCATCGGCCGCGCCACGGGTTCCATGATGCGGGCGATCTCGGTGGCGAGGATCTGCTTGATCTCGTCGGAGGAGAGTTTCCGCCCCATCCGACCCTCGGCCATGTTGGCGGTGACACGCAGCGCGGTGTCGACCCCCATGTCGGCGGCGATGAGCAGCTCTTCCAGTTGTTCGAGCATCTCGTCGTCCAGGGTTCGACGGACCACAGTTTGCGGCGCGGCGCGCGACATGAGCCGGCCGAGCAGACCGGGGCGGGAAGGTTCGGACCGGGCGGCGGGGGCTGGGGTCGCGGCAGGAGGCGCGGAAGGCGCGGCAGGTTCGGTGTCGCCGCCATCGCCGACAATGGCATCCAACCCCTCGTCGAGTTTCGAGGAGGAGTTGAACAGCCGATCCTTCAGCTTCTGGAAAAACGCCATAGTCGTCTCCGCAGGGTCTTGCCTTCACCTAATGCGCTTCGCGGCGATTGGAAAGCGGTCGGGGCGTTTCTGACCGGATTGGAGAGGGTGGCGGTGGTAAAAAGTGCTCTGTAGGAACGTGCGGGGTCAGATTTCGTCGGGGAAATGCCGGATGGTCAGGCGGATCGGGTTCGGCGCGGCCTGCCCGAGACCGCAGATGGAGGCATCGGCCATCGTCTGGCAGAGCTCCTCCAGCAGCGCGGTATCCCAGCGGTCGGCCTCCATCAGCTTGACCGCCTTTTCGCAGCCGACGCGGCAGGGGGTGCACTGGCCGCAGCTTTCGTCCTCAAAGAAGCGCAGCATGTTGAGCGCGGCAGCGCGGGCGGAATCGTGGTCGGAGAGGACCACGATGGCGGCGGAGCCGATGAAGGTGCCGTGTTTTTGCAGCTGGTCGAAATCCATCGGAATGTCGGACAACGAGGCCGGCAACAGGCCGGCGGAGGGGCCGCCGGGCTGATAGGCCTTGAAGACATGGCCTTCGAGCATTCCGCCAGCGGCCTCGATAATGTCCCTCATCGTCGAACCGGCGGGCAAAAGGTAGACACCAGGAGACCGGACGCGGCCGGAGACGGAATAGGAACGCAGGCCGGTGCGGCCGTTTTTTTGGGTCGACGAAAGGACTTCGTGTCCTTCCCTGACAATCTGCGAGAGCCAGAAAAGCGTTTCGACATTGTGGACAAGAGTCGGGCGGCCGAAGAGGCCAACCTCGGCGACGAAGGGCGGGCGATGGCGCGGGAGACCGCGCTTGCCTTCGATGGATTCGAGCATCGCGCTCTCTTCGCCGCAGATATAGGCACCCGCGCCGCGACGCAGTTCAACGAAGCCTTTATCCACAAGGTTTTCATCTTCCAAAGCTCTGATTTCCCTGCGCAAAATCTCGATCACCGCAGGATATTCATCGCGCATGTAGATAAAACAGCGCTGCGCCTCGACCGCCCAGGCGGCAATGAGCATTCCTTCAAGGAAACCATGAGGCTGGCTTTCGAGATAGAAGCGGTCCTTGAAGGTGCCGGGTTCGCCCTCATCACCGTTTACCGCCAGGTAACGCGGGCCGGGATGGGCGCGGACGAAGCCCCACTTCTTGCCCGAGGGGAAACCGGCACCCCCGAGACCGCGCAGGCCGGAGGCGGCGACGGTGGCCTGCACTTCTTCCCAGTCGCCCTTCGCGCGCAGGTTCAGGAGTTCGGCGTAACCGCCTGCGGCTCGGTAATCTTCCAGCGTTTCGTAGCTGGGGATATAAGCGTGGATATCCTGTGCGTCGATTGCCGCCTGCACCTTTTCGGGCGTGGCATGTTCGATGTGGTTGTGCCCGATTTCGAGTGCGGGAGCCGCGGCGCAGCGGCCCATGCAGGGCGCGCGCAGGACGCGGACCTTGGCTGGATCAAGCCCCTTTTCCAGCGCGCTTTTCAGCTGCCGGGCGCCGGCCATCTCGCAGGAAAGGGAGTCGCAGACACGTATCGTGAGGGCCGGCGGCGGCGTCTCGCCTTCCTTGACGAGGTCGAAATGGGCGTAGAAGGAGGCGACCTCCCAGACTTCGGCCTGACCGATGCGCATTTCCTCGGCCAGTGCGCGCAGGTGCGCGGCGGACAGGTGGCCATAGGCGTCCTGGATCAGGTGGAGAAATTCGATCAGCAGGTCTCGGCGCCGGGGTGCATCGCCCAGCAGGCCACGGACCTCGGCGAGTGCGGCGTCGTCAAGCTGGCGCCCCTTGGGAACGTGGCGGCCCTTGCCCTTGCCCGATTTCCAAATACCCTTGCCGTCCTGAACAGTCATCGCACCGTCACTCCGAATGATCCGTGCATGGGTCTATACCCCGCGGGGACCATGGGTGCGATCAAAAGCGACATTCGTTCGCGGCTTTGCGTTGTCCTGGGATCGGGGCTTGTCGCCTTTCGGAAACAGCCGGGCGCAATCGTCTGCACCCGCTCTGCCGAACCTGTCAGTCTCGGGCGCGGGCGGCCCCTTCCTCGATCGCCTTGCGCAGCTTCGCCTCCAGCGAGCGCTGCTTGCTTTCGGAGTGGTATTTCAGGCCGAACATGTCCTTCACGTAGAAGGTATCGACCACCTGCTCGCCAAAGGTCGCGATCACCGCATTGGCGATATAGACGTTGCTGGCTGCCAGGGTGCGCGCCAGATCGTAGAGCAGGCCCGGGCGATCGCGGGTGTCGACCTCGATGATCGTGTAGATTTCCGACCCGTCGTTGTCGAAGGAGATGTGAGTGGCGACGTTGAAGGCCTTCTCGCGCTTCTTGATCTTGTCGCGGGATTTCAGCGCGTCGCGGGCGACCACCTCGCCCTTGAGCGTCTTGTGGATCATCTGCGCCAGACGCGGCAGGCGCGCGGCCTCGTAGGGATGGCCGTCGGCGTCCTGGATCCAAAAGGCGTCGGTCACGTAGCCGTCCTTGGTGGTATAGCTGCGCGCGTCGACCACATTCGCGCCGACGAGGGCCAGCGCGCCGGCGAGGCGTGCGAAGATGCCGGGATGATCGGCCATCACGAAGCAGACGCGGGTCGCGTCGCGGTCTTCGTCCGGGTGCAGGTTGATCAGAACCTTCCCGGGATCGTTAGCCTCTTCGAGTTCGCGCAGCATGCGGGCGAAATCGACATGGGCGGTGACGTGCAGACCCTGCCAGTATGGCGGATAGTGACGCGACGTCTCGGTCTTGAGCGCAGATTTGGGCCAGTCGGGCAGCGCCTCGCGCAGAAGACGCTTGGCCTCGGTGCCGCGGTTCTCGCGGTTGAGCGCCTCCATCCCCTCTTCCAGCGCGCGCCGCGTCTGGCGGTACAGCGCACGGATGAGCGCGGCCTTCCAGTTGTTCCAGGTGTTCGGGCCGACACCGCGGATGTCGCAGACGGTCAGAACAGTGAGCAGGTCCATCCGCTTGACCGTCTGCACCGCCTTGGCGAAGTCCCGCACGGTGCGCGGGTCGGCGATATCTCGTTTCTGCGCCATGTCGGACATGAGCAAGTGGTGGCGCACCAGCCATTCCACCGTTTCGCTGTCAGCCTTGTTGAGGCCGAGGCGCGGGGCGACGCGACGGGCGATCTGGGCGCCGAGAATCGAATGGTCCTCGCTGCGGCCCTTCCCGATGTCATGAAGCAGGACGGCAAGGTAGAGCACCTTGCGGTTCACGCCCTCCTTGAGGATGCCCGAGGCAATGGGAAGGGATTCGCGCAGTTCGCCCTTTTCGATCTGGGCGAGGTTGCGGATGCACTGGATGATGTGCTCGTCCACCGTATAGCTGTGATACATGTTGAACTGCATCATCGCGACGATGGGCTCGAATTCCGGCAGGAAGGCTGCCAGCACGCCCAGCTCGTTCATCCGCCGCAGGGCGCGTTCCGGGTTGCCGTGTTTCAGCAGCAGACCCATGAAGATGTTCGCCGCCTCGCGGTCGTTGCGCATCTCGTCGTCGATCAGGTGGAGGTTGGCCGTGACCAGCCGCATGGCGTCGGGGTGGATCAGCATGCCCGTGCGCAGACCTTCGTCGAAAAGGCGCAGGATGTTCACCGGATCGGCAAGAAACTCCTTGGGATCGCTGATCGCCAGACGGTTGTGAATGACCTCGTAACCCTCGCGCGCGCGGCGTTTGCGCTGGAAGATGCGGTCGAGCAGCGGCGCGGGCTTGACGTGGATCGCCTCGAGCTTGGTCAGCAGGATGCGGGTCAGGTCGCCCACCGCGGTCGCGTGGCGGAAATAGTCCTGCATGAAGACCTCGACCCCCCGGCGGCCCGCCTTGTCCTGATAGCCCATGCGCTCGGCCACCTCGACCTGGAGGTCGAAGGTCAGCTGTTCGGTGGCGCGGCCGGCGAGCAGGTGCATGTGCGAGCGGACGGCCCAAAGGAAGTCTTCGGCGCGGCGGAAGCGTTCGAACTCTTCGCGCCGGAAGACGCCGAGCGGCACGAGGTCGGCGGCGTCGTCCACGCCGTGGACGTATTTCGCCATCCAGAACATCGACTGGAGATCGCGCAGCCCGCCCTTGCCTTCCTTGACGTTGGGTTCGACCACATAGCGCTGGCCGAACTTGGCGTGCCGCGCGGCGCGTTCCTCGAGCTTGGCCTCGAGAAAGGCACGGGCGTCGTGGGCGAAGAGGTCGGCCTTGAGGCGCTTGTCGAGTTCGGCCGCGAGCCGGCCGTCGCCGGTCAGGAACCGATGTTCGAGCAGCGCGGTCCGGATGGTGAAATCGCTGAGGCCAAGGCGCACGCATTCGCGGATGGTGCGGCTGGCGTGGCCGACCTTCAGCCGAAGATCCCAGAGGATGTAGAGCATCGATTCGATGACGCTCTCGGCCCAGGGGGTGATCTTGTAGGGGGTGACGAACAGCAGGTCGACGTCCGAGAAGGGCGCCATCTCGCCCCGTCCATAGCCACCGACCGCGATCAGGGCGATGCGCTCGGCGGCAGTGGGGTTGGGCAGCGGGTGCAGGCGGGTGCGGGCGACCCGCAGCGCCGAGATGACCAGACAGTCGGTCAGCCAGGCGTAGGAGCGGGTGAGTGCCTCGGCGTTGAAGGGCGCCTTGGCGAAGGCGTCGGCAATCGCCGCGCGCCCGGTCTGGTTCGCCTCGCGCAGGATGCGGACGGTCTCGGCCCTCATTTCGAGTGGCGGCAGCGCGTCGACCGCCAGCGCGTCGAGCGCGGCGGTGACGGCGTCCACATCGAAGATGGACCGCGAATCGTCGCAGATCAGCGCGAGTTCGGGGGCCTGGACCGCTGGCTCAGAGGCCAGGACCCGCGAAGCTTGTCGGGGCGGGGTCAATCACTACCACCTGCTTGTTCTGGATCGTCGCGACGGCGAGGCCGCGCTGGTTGGTGCCATCCGAGCGCAGGCGGAAGATGCCACCGACACCCTGGAAACCGGCCCCCTGGGTGAGCGCAGCGCCGGTCAGCGCGTTCGCCTTGCCGGCACCGACAAGGGCGCCGATGGCGGCGATGCCGTCATAGGCGAGGCCGCCGATCGGGTGCGGCGCGGCGCCATAGGCGGCGGCGTAGCGGCTGTTGAAGAGCGCGGCCTTGTTCGGGTCGGGCAGCGCGAACCATCCGCCCTGCACGCCCGGAAGCTCGAGCGTCTGGGCCGGGATGTCCCAGCGGGTGAGGCCGATGTACTGCACGGCAGAGGGCGACACCCCGGCTTCGGGCAGCATCTGCGACAGGAGCGGCAGGGCACCGGCGGTGTTGGCGGTCAGGAACAGCGCGTCGGCGCCGGTGCTGGAGACGGTTTCCTTGATGCGGGGCACCGAGGCGATCACGCTCTGCTGCGAAAGCTCGAAAGGTACGGCCCCGGCGATCCGTGCGCCGGCCCGGGTTGCGGCGGCCTGAAAGGCGTCGCGGCCAGCAGTGCCGGCGAGGTCGGTCGAATAGACCACGACGATGTTCCGCTTGCCATGGGAGGCGGCGTAGTTGGCCATGCGTGTGGCGGTGTTCTCGAAGGTGGGGCCGAGGATGAAGACGTTGCCGCCGGCGATCGAGGCGTTGTTCGAGAAGGAGAGCACATTGACGTTGCGGTTGCGCACGGCGAGGCCGGCCGCATTGGCGGATTCGGCATAGACCGGTCCGAGGATGATCCGGGCGCCCTCGTCCACGGCCTGGCTGGCCACGGTGGCGGCAGTGCCCGCGTCGCCCGCGGTGTCATAGACGCGCAGGTCGATCTTGACGCCCTGCAGGTCGGCGATCGCAAGACGGGCGGCGTTTTCGAGGCTGACCGCGAGGATTGCGTCGCCGGGCTGGGCCGAACCGCGCGGCACGAGCAGCGCGACGGGGACAGGCGCGGAGGTGTCGATGGACGGGCCACCTGTACCTGTGGCGACATCACAGGCGGAAAGCAGGGCGCCGGCGATCAGTGTCAGCCCGACAAGGGCCGCCTTGCGGGCATTGGAAAAAACAGCGAACATGGAACTCTCTCCCTCGGATCGCGCGGCTTTGATACCGCGTGCTGGTCGGTCCGGAATAATAGACGTCAGCGAAGGCGGGTCCAGCATTGAATCACCGCAAGGTACAATTGGCTCCGGGCCTGCATTTTGTCGCCACACCCATCGGGACCGCGCGGGACATTACCCTGCGCGCGCTGGACACCCTGGCCTCGGCCGATGTGCTGGCGGCGGAGGACACCCGCAGCCTGCGCCATCTGATGGACATCCACGGCGTGCCGCTGGAGGGGCGGCGGGTGATCGCCTATCACGACCATAGCGGAGAAGGCGTGCGCGCACGGCTTGTGGAGGCGATGGCCGAGGGGCGATCGGTCGCCTATGCCTCGGAAGCGGGGATGCCGCTGATCGCCGATCCGGGATTCGACCTGGCGCGCGCGGCGGCGGCGGCGGGTCATCCGGTCACGGCGGCGCCGGGTGCGACGGCGCTGACCACCGCGCTGGCGCTGGCGGGGCTGCCAACCGACGCGTTCTTCTTCGGCGGATTTCTGCCCCCGGCCCGGGCGGCGCGCCGCACGCGGCTGGAAGAGCTGGCCCAGATCCCCGGCACGCTTGTGTTCTACGAATCGCCGCAGCGGGTGGCGGCGGCCCTGGCCGACATGGCGGAGGTGCTGGGCGAAGAGCGCCCCGCCGCGCTGTGCCGTGAGCTGACGAAGAAATTCGAGGAGGTTCGCCGCCTGCCGCTGGGGGAGCTTGCGCGGTCGCTGGAGGGGGCGCCGGTGAAGGGCGAGATCGTGCTGGTGGTCGACCGCGGGCGTTCGGTGAAAATTAGGGAATCCGACGTAGAAGCGGATCTGATCGAGGCGATGAAGGGGAACAGCCTGCGCGATGCGGCGGATCTTGTGGCGCGGCTGCACGATCTGCCACGCCGCAAGGTCTATCAGATGGCGCTGACGCTGGGGAAGGGATGATGCAGAAGGCGCTGCGCGGGAAGCTGGCCTATGAGGCGGGCGCCTCGGCGGAGGAGCGGATCGCCGAAGACTATCAGCGGCGCGGCTTTGCGCTGGCCGCGCGGCGCTGGCGCGCGGGCGGCGGAGAGATCGACATCATCGCGCGCGACAAGGACGGGCTGGTCTTTGTCGAGGTCAAGAAAAGCAGCGATTTTGCCCGGGCCGCCGACGCCCTGTGCCGTCACCAGATGCGCCGGATCTGCGCGGCGGCGGAGCAGTTTCTGGCCGGGGAACCGAACGGGCTGATGACCAACATGCGGTTTGACGTGGCGCTGGTGAACGCCACCGGCGCCTTCCGGATCATCGAAAACGCCTTCGGCGAGACCTGATCGCCATTGATCCCCCCTCGCGCCTGCGCCATGAATGCGGCCGAACACAGGGGAACCGCCATGAAAATCGCCTTCCAGATGGACCCGATCCTTACGGTGAACATCAATGCCGACAGCAGCTTCCGCCTCGCCGAAGAGGCGCAGAAGCGGGGGCATTCGCTGTTCTACTACGGCCCGGACCAGCTGGCCTATCAGGAAGGGCGCATCACCGCGCGCGGGCAGGACATGACCGTCCAGCGGGACCCGGCTGCCCCCGCAATCCTGGGCGAGAGCCGCGAGGTGGATCTGGCCGATTTCGACGTGGTGTGGCTGCGTCAGGATCCGCCCTTCGACATGCATTACATCACCTCGACCCATCTGCTCGACCGGCTGAAGCAGACGACTTTGGTGGTGAACGACCCGTTCTGGGTGCGCAACTATCCCGAAAAGCTGCTGGTGCTGAATTTTCCGGGCCTGACGCCGCCCACGACCATCGCGCGCGACCTGGACACCATCCGCGCCTTCAAGGCGCGCCACGGCGACATCATCCTGAAGCCGCTTTACGGCAATGGCGGGGCCGGCGTGTTCCGGCTGGACGAGAACGACCGCAACCTGGCCTCGCTCTACGAGCTGTTCACCGGTTTTTCGCGTGAGCCTCTGATCGTGCAGAAGTTCCTGCCGGCGGTGGCGCAGGGCGACAAGCGGGTGATCCTGGTCGACGGCGAGCCGGTCGGCGCGATCAACCGGGTGCCGAAGGCGGGTGAGACGCGGTCAAACATGCATGTGGGCGGGCGGCCCGAGAAGATCGGCCTGACCGCGCGCGACCGCGAGATCTGCGATACCATCGGGCCATTGCTGCGCGAGAAGGGTCAGGTCTTCGTGGGGATCGACGTGATCGGGGATTACCTGACCGAGATCAACGTGACCTCGCCCACCGGCATCCAGGAGCTGGAACGTTTCGACGGGATCAACGTGGCCGAGAAGATCTGGCAGGTGATCGAGGCAAAGGTCGGCTGAGCCGGAGGGCTGTCTGCCCCCCGGTCCCCCCGAGGATATTTCCGGCAAGAGGAAGAGACGGCGCGCTCTAGCGGTAATACCAGCGCATCAGTAGCGGAGTCAGATACATCGGCATCTGATAGCAGCCGATGAAGAGCAGGATCGGCGTGGTGATCTCGGGCGGCAGCGCCACGAGGAACAGCGCGATGTTGCGGTTGCCCGCGATGATCGAGAGCGGCGTCCGGTCCGGGCGGCCCCTGAGCAGTGCTCCGGCGAGGAGCTGCAGCCCGAAGTTGGCGGCAAAGGCGGCGGCGAGCCAGGTGAAGAAGCGCGCCGGCTCGTGGGTCAGCGCCGGGCCGGCGGCGGACATCAGCCCGATGACCATCACCGCCATCAGCAGGGCCGAAGCGCCGTCGATGGCCTGAACCTGGCGCGCGTCCGGCGTGGGCAGCCAGCGCGCGCGCAGCCAGAAGGCGAAGGTGGCGGCGGCCAGGATGATCGCGGTCAGGCGCAGCGAGACCCAGACCAGCGCGGCAGGTCCGCCGAGGCCCTGAGTCAGCAGGAACACCGGGAACACCGTCAGCGGCAGCAGGGCCGTGCCCGCGATGACGAGGCGCAGGGCCGGCACTGGCGGTCCGCCGGCCATGACGGTGAGATTGGGCGATCCGGCGACCGAGGGCGCGGCGGTCATCAGGGTCAGCGCCACCGCCAGCGGCGTGTCGGCCATTCCGAGGGCGAGGAAGACAAGCGCGACGATGACCGGGACCGCGACCTGAAAGGCCAGAACCGCGCCGAGCAGCCGGGGCAGCTCCCCGAGCGAAGTCGCCGCCTGCCGATGCCCGATTCGGAAGGCCGCGATGAAGATCAGCCCGGCCACCATGACCGGCAGCCAGGCGCGCATCGCCTGGGCCAGATCCTGGAGCACCAGCCCCGCCACCAGCCCGGCGACCAGAAGCAGCCGGCCGTGCCGGGCCGCCATCACCAGGAGAGGCATCGCCTCAGGCGCCCGGGCGCTGGCGGATGTTGTCGGGCAGCCAGGTGGCGAGCTCGGGGAAGAAGATCAGAACGAAGACCATCAGCACCATGATCAAGAACATCGGAATCGCGGCGCGGGCGATGAAGGTCATCTGATGGCCGGTCATCCCCTGCAGCACGAAGAGGTTGAAGCCGATGGGCGGCGTGATCTGCGCCATCTCGACGACCACCACGATGAAGATGCCGAACCAGATGATGTCGATGCCGGCCTGACGGATCATCGGTTCGACCACCGCCATGGTCAGTACGACCGAGGAGATGCCGTCGAGGAAACAGCCGAGGATGATGTAGAAGACCAGCAGCGCCATCAGCAGCTGAAACTTCGTCAGCTCGAGCGAGGCGATCAGGTCGGCCAGCCCGCGCGGCAGGCCTGTGAAACCCATCGACAGCGAGAGGAAAGCGGCGCCGGCGAGGATCAGGGCGATCATCGCCGAGGTGCGCACGGCGCCCATGAGGCTTTCGGTGAAGGTCGAGAGGGAGAGCGACCCCTGCCCCGCCGCCAGGATCAGCGAGCCGATGACGCCGAAGGCCGCCGCCTCGGTCGCGGTGGCAAAGCCGAGATACATCGAGCCGATGACGACGAGGATGAGGCAGATCACCGGCAGAAGGAAACGCGAGTTCTTCAGCTTCTGCGCGAAGGTCATGACCGGTTCGGGCTTCGGGTTGAAATCGCGTTTCAGGAAGGAGGCGATGGCGACATAGGCCATGAACATGGCCGCCAGCACCAGGCCCGGGAAGACACCGGCCATGAAGAGCTTGGTGATCGATTCGTTGATGGTGACGCCATAGACGATCAGCGTGAGCGAGGGAGGAATCATCAGACCCAGGGTCGCCGCGCCGGCGAGGGTGCCGATGATCATGCTTTCGGGATAGTCGCGTTTGCGCAGTTCGGGGATCGACATCTTGCCGACCGTGGTCAGCGTGGCGGCTGACGAGCCCGACACTGCGGCGAAGACGGTGCAGCCGACGATATTGGTGTGGATCAGGCCGCCCGGGAGGCGGGCCATCCAGGGGCTGAGCCCTCTGAACATGTCCTCGGAAAGCCTTGTTCGATATAAGATTTCGCCCATCCAGATGAAAAGCGGCAGCGCCGTCAGCGTCCAGGAGGACGAAGATGTCCAGATCTTGGTGATCATCGCGTCGCCGGCCGGACGCGAGGTGAAGAGCTCCATGCCGACGTAAGCCACGCCCATCAGCGCGAGGCCGACCCAGACGCCGGAGCCCAGCAGCAGGAAGAGGACGAAGAGGAAGATGCCGATCGGGATCAGTTGTTCCATGACGCGCCCCTATTCCGCGTGGGCCTGTTCGACCGTGTCCTCGGCAATGCCGTGGGAGCCGGTGAAGATCAGGCGGATGAGGTGATCCCAGAAGCAGATCGCCAGAAGGACTGTGCCGATGCTCATCGACAGCTGCGGTATCCACATCGGGGTGGCATCGAGGCCCTGGCTGAGTTCCTTGAACCGGTGGGAGATGCGCGTGCCCTTGATGGCGTACCAGGCAAAATAGGTGGCCGTGGCGGCACCGATGCCGAAACACCAAAGCTCGCCCCACCAGCGGTTCCGCCCGAGGACGGAGAGGAACAGCGACACCCGGATGTGGGCGCCGTGGTTCAGGGCATAGGCGAAGGCGAAGAACGACGCGCCCGCCATGCAGTAACCGGCGTAATCGGTGGCGCCGGGGAAGACATGGCCCGTCCATCGGGCCAGCATCTGCAGCACGATCAGCACGAGGATCGCGACCAGGAAAAAGGCCGCGATCACCCCGCCAAGAGTGTACAGGCCATCAAGAAGGCGCCGCAGCACCCTGGCAATCGGCATCGCTCACCCCCGCGTTGCACTGCTGGAAGGGGGGCCAAAGATCTTGCGAAGTTCTCTGGCCCCGGTCCGGTCGTCCGGAGTCAGTTACCGGCCTTGTAGGCGTCGACGATGGCTTTGCCGTCGTCACCGGCCTTTGCCAGCCATTCTTCGGTCATCGTGGCGCCGATTTCCTTGAGGCCGTTCATCAGCTCATCCCCGGCGCGTTCGACGGTCATGCCGCCTTCCTTGAGCCCCTTGAGGGTGAAGGCAGTGTAGTCCTTTGCCTTGGCCAGGCCGTCGGTTGCGGCGGTGGCGGCACAGTCGTTCATCACCTTCTTGGTCGCGTCATCGAGCCCGTTCCAGGCGTCCATATTGACGAAGACGGCGTTGCGCGGCAGCCAGGCATCGACCTCGTAGAAGTGGCTCAGATGCTCCCAGACCTTGCGGTCATAGCCGGTTGCGCCCGAGGAGATGAAGCTTTCGGCCACGCCGGTGGCCAGCGCCTGGGAGAGTTCCGCCGCCTCGACCTGCACCGGAAGAGCGCCGGTCAGCTCGGCCATGCGGGCGGTGGCGGTGGAGTAGGAGCGGAACTTGACGCCCTTGAGATCGGCGACCGAGGTCATCGGCTTGTTGATGTAGAGGCCCTGCGGCGGCCATGGCACCGAATAGAGATAGTGCAGGTTGTCGCCTTCGAGAACCTTGGAGACGTAGGGTTCGGCGATCTTCCAGAGCTTTTCATGCTCGTCGAAGGAGGACACGAGGAAAGGGATCGAGTCGACGCCGTAGAGCGGGTTCTCGTTTTCATGCGCCGACAGCAGGCGTTCGCCGATATTGGCCTGGCCGGTCTGCACCGCGCGCTTGATCTCGTTGCCAGCGAAAAGCGAGCCCGAGGGGTGCGTCACGATCTCGAGCGCGCCGGAGGTGCCGTCGGTCACGCATTTGCCGAAGGCCGCGCCGATCTCGGAGTGGAAGTTCGTGGCAGCATAGGCCATCGGCATGTCCCACTTTTCGGCCTGTGCCGTCACGGCACCGGCCAGGGTCATGGCGCTTGCGCCCATCAGTCTGGCAATCGTCTTCATGGTCGTCTCCCTGTTGTGGTGTTTGGAGGCTCGGACGGCCTCCTTCCGGTTTCAGTTAAATCGTTCAGGTCTGTAGGGGGCAAGGTCAATGTTGGGTGAGCGGCCGGAAACCAGCTGCGCGAGGATGCGGCCGGTCTTGGGACCGCCTGTTAAACCGACATGATCGTGGCCGAAGCCGAGGAAAGCGCCTTCGACGCCCGGCACCTTGCCAATGACGGGGATCGAGTCGACCATCGAGGGACGGTGGCCCATCCATTCGACGGTTTTCTTCCAGGTGAGGCCGGGCATGGCGGCGCGGATATTGCGTTCGAGCAGGCGGAAGGGCGCGCGCGAAGGTGGTGCGTCGAGACCGCCGAATTCGACCACGCCGGCAAGGCGGATGCGGCCTTCCATCGGGGTGGCGACGAATTTGCCCGAGGCGACCATGGCCGGGGATCGCGGCATGATCGAAGGTTCCCACAGTTCGAGATGATAGCCGCGTTCGCTTTCCAGAGGGATCCGCAGGCCGAGCTTGTTGGTCAGCGGCACCGACCAGACGCCGGTGGCGAGAATGGCCGCATCGCAGCGGATGGTCTCGCCCCCCGCGCGCACGCCGGTCACGCGGCCGCCGTCACGGACGATGTCCTGAACCTCGGCCCGGATGATCTTTGCCCCCTGGCGTTCGGCATGGGCGGCGAGGTCCTTCACGTATTGGCCGGGATCGGCGATGCGCCCGTGATCGGGCATCCGAACGGCGAGATCGAGCACGCTGCTGAAGCCTGGGTCATAGGCCCGAAAGGCGGCACCTTCGAGGATTTCGCCTTCGAATCCGTATTCCTTGCGGATGGCCCAGCCGAAGGCGTCGCCTTCGTAGTGTGCGCGATTGTTGTAAAGGAAGAGGTAGTCGGCGGGGATCAGCCATTTTTCCGCGCCGGTGCCGGCGGCCAGCGCCTGGTGGTCGGCGAGGCTGTCGCCGATGATGGGCGCGAGCGCGGCGGCTCGTTGGCGGACGCTGGTGCTGTTGGCGGTCTTGAGGTAGCGCCAGAGCCAGGGGGCAAGCCTGGGCAGATAGCTCCACTTGAGGAAGAGCGGCTGGTTCGGATCGAAGAGCATCCGAGGGGCCTTGCCGATCAGGCCCGGTACGGCGACCGGGATGATCGAGCAGGAGGCGAGCACGCCGCCGTTGCCGTGGCTGGTGCCCTCGCCCGGACCGCGGCGGTCGATCAGGATGACCTTATGACCGTCGCGCTGAAGCCAGAGGGCGGTCGAGACACCGACGATACCCGCTCCGACGATTGCAACGGTCTTGGGGCTGTCGTTCATCTGGTCACCTCGGGGCCGCCGCAATGGCGAATTTCTGAACCTTGTCCATGTCCGGCACAAGTCCCAATCCGGGGCCGGCCGGAACCCGGACATGCCCGTTGTCGCAGGGGAAGGGCGTGGCGAGCAGGTCTTCGGCCAGGAAATACCGGGCCTGGTAGAATTCGCACCCGAGCGAGATTTCCGGTGTGGCGGCGATCATATGCGCGCCGGCGAGGTGGGCGAGGCCGGTTTCGAACATGTCGCCGCCGTAGGCCAGAAGACCGGCCTGGGCTGCGAGGTGAGCGACCTGCCGGGCCCGTTCCAGCCCGGCGGTTTTCATGATCTTGACCGAGACGCCGTCGCAGATGCCTTCGCGGATGGCGCGGACCATGTCCTCGGGGCCGAAGACGCTTTCGTCTGCGAGCAACGGCACGTCGATCTTTGCGCGCAGCTCGGACATCGTCGCCCAGTCGCCGGCGGCGACAGGCTGTTCGATGAAGTCGGGGGCAAGCCCAGCAACCTCCGGCACCTGCTGCAGGGCCTCGTCGCGGGTCAGGCCCTGGTTGTAGTCGACGCGGATGCGCATCTCGGGGTGATGGGCGCGGATATAGTCGAGGCGTTCCATGTCGAAGGCGTGACCCCTGAAGCCGGTCTTGAGCTTGACGATCCGTACGCCGTCGTCGCGCAGGCGGGTCAGCAGGGCCTTGTCGGCGGTGAAATCCGGATTGGCGATGGAACATGATAGGGGGATCGGCTGCGGGTCGTGCCCGCCCAGCAGCGACCAGACCGGTTGGCTCGCCAGCTTTCCGGCAAGATCCCAGAGCGCAGAGTCGAGCGCGGCCTTGGCCTCGGTGCAATGGACCACGGCGCGGGCGGCCTTCTCCATTATCTCGGCGTGTTCGGAAACCTTGCGGCCGACCACATGGGGTCGCATGTATCGGTTGAGCGCGGCGAAGCTGGCCTCGGGCGAGCCGGTGAAGACGACCCAGGGCGAGGCCTCGCCCCAGCCTTCCAGACCGCCTTCGGTGGTGAGGCGCAGGATGATGACCTCGATCGCACCACCGACGCTGCCGATGCCGTGGTCGCGCCGCCCTGTTACGGGCAGGGCGCAGTGCCAGAGGTCCATTCCCGAGATGATATCGTCGGGCTGGCTCATGTTCAGGCGACCCATTCGGAGACGGGTGCGGCCGCCTCGTGCAGCGGCTGCGAGATGACGTCGACCAGCGTGGGGCCGTCGTGGGCCAGCGCCTCCTTCAGGACGCGGTGCAGCTCGGCCGGATCCTCGACCCGCCAGGATTTGACACCGAAGGCCGAGGCGACGGCGGCATGATCGGTGCGGTTGAAGTCGACGTTGTAGAAACGCTGGCCGAAGCCGGCGTTCTGGCCCGCCTTGATCCAGCCATAGACCGAGTTGGAAAAGACGATGGAGGTGATCGGCATCCGGTAGCGGCAGATCGTTTCGAATTCGCCGCAGCAGAAACCGAAGGAGCCGTCGCCCATCACCGCGACTGTCTTGACGTCGGGACGGCCGGCGTGCGCGCCCATCGAGGCCGCCAGCGCATAGCCGAGCGCACCATGGGCGCGGTTGGTGATGAAATGGCGTCCGGCCTGCCGCCAGCGGTAATGCGCACTGAAGTAGGGGCAAGGCGTGCCGGGATCGGCGACGATTATGGCGTCGTCGTCGAGAAGGTCGTGCAGGGCGTCAATGACCCGTTCGGGCCGGATCGGACGCTCGTCGCTGGTGGCGAGCGGCGCGAAGGCGGCAAGCTTGGCCTGCCACGCTCCAGCGGCGCGGGCCTGTCCGCCCTGCCCTGCCAGATCGCGGCCATCGAGTTCCGTCGCCAGCGCGGCCAGTGCCAGACGGGCGTCGGCGCAGATGGCAACGTCGGTCGAATAATTCGCGCCGATCACCATGGGGTCGCTGTCGATATGGATGATCTTCACGCCCGGCTTTGGCGAGCGCCAGCGCTCGGTCGTCACCGAGCCGGCCCGGCAGCCGATGAACATCACCAAGTCTGCCTCGTCCACGACGGCGCGGGTGGCCGGGTTGCCTCCGTTCGAGCCGACCACGCCCAGCGCCTGGGGATCGGTCTCGGCAATGGCGCCCTGACCCGAGACGGTGGTTGCGACCGGCAGGTCGAGCAGGCGGGCGAGTGCGGCGAGTTCGGCGGACGCGCCGGCGATCACCGGACCCCCGCCACAGATGACGACCGCCCGACGGGCGGCGGCGAGCAGCTCGGCAGCCTGGGCGATGGCCTCCGGATCGGGGGCGGCGCGTTCGGCGGGGAAGGCGCGGTGGCGCGGATCTGCCCAGACCTCGGCCTGGTCGACCGGGGCCTTCTGGGTGTCGAAGGGCAAGGCCAGATGCGCGGCGCCGGGGCGCCCGGTGGTCATCGCGCGAAAGGCGGCGCGGACCATGGCGGGCAGGCGCGCCGCGTCGTCTAGCGAGGCATTCCATTTGGTCAACGGCGCGAAGAGCGCCTTCTGGTCGAGTTCGGTCAGCGGATATCGCCCGCGCGAGGCGGTGGAAACGTCGGTGGTGATGGCCAGGATCGGAATTGAGCTTTCGTTCGCCTCGACCACGCCCGGCAGGATATAGGTCGCGCCGCCCCCCGAGGGGCCTTCGCAGACGCCCGGCTTGCCGGTCACGCGGGCATAGCCGTCGGCCATGTAGCCGGCATGGCGTTCGTCGCGGGTGAGATAGTGCGTGATGCCGTGGTCGAGCTGGGCGAGCGCGTCGTAGAAGGGCAGCGTGGTGTCGCCGCAAAGGCCGAACATATGCGTCACGTCGTGCGCCTGCAGCATGCGCACCACCGCTTCGGCCCCGGTCATCCGGTTGTCCATGTCGTCCCCCGTCCAGCTGTATACAGATTGATATGCAGGATTGCGCGCATGTCAATCGCCTTGTAATTTCGCCCGTGAGGGAGGCCGGCAGATGTCCAGAACCGACAGCAATGTGAGCCGTGTCTACGCGACCCTGCGCCGGATGGCGGCGGATTTCGAGTTGAAGCCAGACGAACGTATCAACGAGAGCGCCCTGTCGCAGCAACTGGGCGCCAGCCGCACACCACTGCGCGAGGCCCTGAACCGGCTGGTGGCCGAGGGATTTCTGACCTTCCGCAGCGGGCGCGGGTTCTTCTGCCGCTCGCTTTCGCCCGGGTTGGTCATGGAGCTTTACGAGGCGCGCGTTGCCGTGGAAACCGAGACCGCCCGTCTGGCCGCGCGCAATGCGGGGGCCGCGGGACTGGCCAGGCTGGTCGCGCATGTCGAGGCGGGGGCCGCGGAATACGCTGAAAGCGACGACGCGGCGCGGCTGCTGGACATGGACGAAGCGTTTCACCTCGAGATCGCCGCGCTCTCGGGCAACAACGAGTTGCGGCGCATGGTCGAGAACCTGAACGACCGCGTGCGCTTTATCCGACTGATGTTCATGAAACGGATGGTGGAGGACGGCACGCCGCGGACGGCGCGTGTCACGGCGCACCGTTCGATTGCCGCGACCATCGCCTCGGGCGATGAGGCTGCCGCGGCGCAGGTCATGCGCGGCCATATCGAGCGGCGTCGCGAGGATGCCGCGCAGGCGGTGCGCATCGCCTATTCGCAGCTTTACGTTCCCGATGAGGAGATATCATGACCAAGGCGGTTGGCGGCAAGGCGGTCTATGGCGCCGCAGTAGGCATCCTGATGCTGGAGGCTCGGTTTCCACGCATCCCCGGAGACATGGGGAATGCGCTAACCTGGCCCTTTCCAGTGCATTACCGGATCGTGCGGGGCGCCTCGCCCGACCGGGTGGTGCGCCATGGCGCCGAGGGGATGTTGGGCGCCTTTGTCGACGCCGCCCGCACGCTGGTGGCGGACGGGGCAGACGGGATCACCACGAACTGCGGGTTCCTGTCGCTGTTCCAGGACGAGCTGGCTGCGGCGGTGGGGGTTCCGGTCGCCACCTCGTCGCTGATGCAGGTCGAGATGGTGAACCGTCTGCTACCTGCCGGTCGACGCGCGGGTGTGCTGACCATCTCCGCCTCGACCCTGACGCCGATGCATCTGGTCAAGGCCGGCGTGCCGCAGGACACGCCCATCGGATCCACCGAGGGCGGGCGCGAATTCACCCGGGCGATCCTGGACAACGAGCTGGAGCTGGACGTGGAACTGGCGCGCGCCGACAATGTCGCGGCGGCATTGGCGCTGAAGGATGCCAACCCCGATCTGGGCGCCATCGTGCTCGAATGCACCAATATGGTGCCCTATGCCGCCGATATCCGCGCGGCGACCGGGCTGCCGGTCTTCTCGATCCTGAGTTTCGTGAGCTGGTTCCAGTCGAGCCTGGTGCCGCCGCGGTTCGGCTAGACGTTCTCCCTCGTGGAAAATGTCCGAATTCCTGCAACGAGTTCGGCTCAGAGCCCCAGCGCTTCGCGTTGTCCCCTTGCGAAGCCCTGAACCAGTCGGTCGGCAATGAAGGCCAGGATGGCCATGGCGGCCCCGGCCGAGACGCCGAGGCCGATGTCGGCCTGCCCGAGCGCGAGAAAGATGGATTGCCCGAGGCCGGTGGTGCCGATCAGCGCGGCGATCACGAGCATGGCGAAGGCGTAGAGGATCGTCTGGTTCAGGCCGAGCAGGATGGTTGGCGCAGCATAGGGCGCGCGGACGTCGCGCAACATCTGCCAGGTGGTTGCGCCCGACGCGGTCGCCGCCTCGACCATTTCGGGCGGCGTCTCGGTCAGGCCGTGGCGGGTGTAGCGGATCATCGGGACGACGGCATAGGCGCAGATCGCGAGGAAGGCCGAAAACTCGCCGATCTGAAAGAACATCAGAACCGGAATGAGGAAGACGAAGAGCGGTATGGTTTGCAGCATGTCGCAGATCGGTCGGACGATGCGCCAGACGGTGGGGCTGACTGCGCTGGCAAGGCCGATCGCGCCGCCGACGACGGCACAAGCGAAGACCGCCGCGAAACAAAGGTAGAGCGAGAGAAGCGCACGCTCCCACAGTCCGGAGACCAGGATGAGCGTCAGCAGGCCCACCGACAGCGCCGAGAGCCGCCGGCCGCCGGCGGCATGGCCGAGCGCGCCGGTGCCGATCAGGACGAAGGGCCAGGGCAGCTGCGCTATGCCGGTTTCGAGGATGCCCATGCCGATGACCAGCGCGACGCCCGCCACCGGCCGTCCCCGCAGCGCGACGAGCAAGCCCAGCCCCAAGGCGGCGGCATACCAGACGGCGCTCATCCACGGCTTCCACTGGAAGCCCCAGGTGAAGGGGAGAACCGAGTCGTCGAGCCCAATCCTGAGCGGCAGCAAACCGAAGAACATGGCGCTGTTCTTGAGGTGGTCGAGGCTTGCGCCATAGGCAGAGGTGAAGGCGCCGAGGCCCTTGTCTACCGCCTCGGCCGCCGGGGCAAGCAGGGTGAAGCGGGCCGGATCGGGATGGAGCCGCCAGACGGCGAGTGTGACGATCAGCGCGAGGCCGAGGATTGCCAGCGCAACGCGGCGGTCGTGGCGGGCGCGCTCGAAGGCGAGTGCGCCGCTCATCCGGTCGATTACCATGGCGAAGGCGACGATGACGAGGCCGGCGAGGAAGCTTTGCCCGAATTGCGCCTTGCGCATGGTCAGCAGGACTTCCCAGCCGATGTCGTTGAAGCCGCCGATCACCGCCGCGATGATGACCATGGACAGGGCGGCCATCAGGCACTGGTTGAACCCGATCATGATCTGATGCCCGGCGGAGGGAATTTCGACCTGGACGAGCTGCTGCCAGCGGGTCGCCCCGCTCATCACGGCGGCTTCCTTCACGTCGGTTTCGACCCGCTCCAGGCCGAGGATCACATTGCGCGCCATCGGCGGCGCGGCGTAGATCGCGGAGGCGATCAGGCCGACGACGGGGCCAAAGCCGAAGAGCAGAACGAGCGGTGTGAGGTAGGCAAAGGTGGGCACCGTCTGCATGACGTCGAGCAGCGCCTGCACCGCGCCCTTGACGCGCGGAATTTCATTGGCGAGCAGGCCGATGGCCATCCCGGCCAGCAGGGCGACGGGCACCGAGACGGCGACCAGCGCCAGCGTGCTCATCCCCTGCACCCAATACCCCGAGATCAGCACGAAACCGAGCCCGAGGCCGCCGAGCAGGGCCATCGCCGAGCCGCCAATCAGCCAGCCGAGGGCGGTGACGAGGCCGATGAACAACGGCCAGGGCGTGGCGAGGAAGAGCGCGTTGGCCCAGCCCATCGGGTAGGCGAGCACGGCTGAAACCAGCCTTGCGGCAGGGCGGATGAAGCGCAACACGGCCTCGAGCCAGGCGCTGAGGCTCTTGGTGTCGAGCAGAACCCAGTCGGCCGGCCATTTTGTCAGCCACGGCAGCGTCGGGGAGAGGGCGAGGCAGAGCGCGCCCGCCACCAGCGTGAGCAGCGCGGCCCAGAGTCCGGCGGGGATCTCGGGCCGGCGGGATGGTGCTGGTCCGCTCGGCACGCTCACCGGTCGTCCACGTGCAGGGCGCTCACCAGATCGGCGGGATCGACCTGCCCCACAATCTTACCCGCGCCGTCGGTCACCGGCACCGGAGCCTGCGCGGCGACACAAGTTGCCAGAGCCGCGTCAAGTGTCATGCCTTCGCGCAGGGCCGGGCCGTCGCCGGTGATCCCGCTTGCTGGTTTCATCACCGATGCGACGCGCGCATGACGGCCCTTGGCCACATCGCGGGCGAATTCGCGGACATAGGAGTCCACCGGGTTCAGCACGATCTGCGCCGGGGTGCCGATCTGGATCACCTCGCCGTCCCGCATGATGGCGATGCGGTCGGCCAGTTTCAGCGCCTCGGCGATGTCATGGGTGATGAACACGATGGTGGTGTTCAGCTTGGCGCGGATTTGCAGGAATTCGTCCTGCAGCTGGCGGCGGATCAGCGGGTCGAGCGCGCTGAAGGGTTCGTCGAGAAACCAGACCTCGCAATCGCCAACCAGCGAGCGAGCGATGCCGACCCGCTGGCGCTGGCCGCCGGACAGCGTGCGCGGGAAGGCGGATTCGCGCCCGCCTAGTCCGACGAGTTCGATCACCTCGCGCGCCTTGGCGTGGCGCCTGGCGCGGGGGATGCCCTGCACCCGGAGCGGATAGGCCACATTGTCGAGCACGCTCATATGCGGGAACAGGCCGAAGTGCTGGAACACCATGCCGAGCTTCTTGCGGCGCAGCTCGATCAGGCGGGCCTTGCTTCCGGCAGCGATGTCCTCGCCCTGAATCCGCACATCGCCCGCGGTGACGTCGAGCAGGCGCGACAAACCGCGCACCAGCGTGGACTTGCCGGACCCCGACAGGCCCATGATGACAAAGAGTTCGCCCGGTCGGACGTCGAAGCCGACGTCCTGAACCGCCGGGATCAGGCCCTTGTCGCGCAGTTCTGCCGCCGCGGCGGCGGCATCGCCGCCGTTTGCCGCCAAGGCCGAGGCCAGCTCGGCCCCGGCATTGGGCCCGAACACCTGCCAGAGGTTGCGGCAGGCAATGGCCGGTGTGGCGTCTTCGCTCACTTGGTCGCGGCGTCCACCACCGGGCGCCACTTGGCCTCGTTCGCGGCCATCCAGGCGGTCACCACCTCTTCGACCTTGCCGCCGTCGACGTCGATCTCCCCCATCATCGGCTGCTGATCCTCGACCGCCAGTTCATAATTGGACAGGATTTCGAAGGCTGCGGGCCATTTCTCTTCAAATCCGGACCAGGCAGCCTTGAAGATGCGCGAGGGTGCAAAGTCGCAGTCGTTGACGGCATCGGGGTTCGGCCCCCAGGCCGGATCGGTAAAGCAGGCCTCGTTGCCGACCGGCAGATCGACGAACTTCACGTCATAGGCGGACATCGCCCAGTGCGGCTGCCAGAAGGTGATCAACAGCGGCGATTTCTTTTCGACGGAGGCGCGCAGTTCGGTGATAAGCGCACCTTCCGAGCCGGCGGGGACGGCCTTGAACGGCAGGGCGAAGCCGGTCATACGGTCTGCGCCCGGCGTGCCCCAATCGGCGGGATAGTCCACCAGACGGCCCATCGGGAGCGTGTCGGCAGTGGCGAAGACGCCGGCGCAGTCCTTCAGCGCCTCCCAAGCAGGCAGGCCCGGGCAGAGATCGGCGACATGGGCGGGATAGGCGATACCTTCGCGAGCGTCGAGCCCGAGGTCGCCGATTTCGACAACCTTACCTTCGGCAACCTTCTTGGCGTATTCGTCCGAGACGTTCGAGGACCAGATTTCCAGGGTCGCGTCCAGATCGCCGTCCGCCAGCGCCTGGAACTGGTTCATCATGCCGGCGGTGACATATTCCACCTTGTAGCCCGCCGCCTTGAGCATTTCACCCGCAATATGCGTGGTGACGTGCTGTCCGGTCCATTCGTTGACAGCCAGCTTGATGGGCTCGTCCACCGCGCCCAGTTCAGCGGCGTGGACCGACCCGGCGAGGGCAGCGAAGGCCAGCCCGAGAGAAAGATGTTTCATGAATGATCCCCGTGCATGATGATTTGGTCGCGAGTATTTGCCGAAGTGAGGTGCAAAGTCACCCCACTTGTAGCCTATTGGGGGAGGTTTCGCATTGAAAGCGCGCGGAAATACGGGCCAGATGCGGGCAAATCGAAAGACCCTGCCGATGCAAAAAATGCCTGCCGACCCTGCCCTGCGCCTGCTTGTCTGTTCGACCTGCCACCGCGAGAGCGGCAGCGCCGCGGAAGAATGCCTAAGGGCGCAGGCGATGATGGCGCAGGCGGGAATCGAAGCCGATGTTGCGGAATTCGCCTGTCTTGGCGGATGCGACACGCCGCGCAGCATTGCCGTTCAGGCGGCCGGACGCGCCTCTTACGTGTTCTCGGGGCTCGGTGCAGACTGGCCGGACCACGACATCGCCGCCTTCTGCCGGCTGTATCTGAATGCGCCGAACGGGTGGATCGAAGATGCCCGGCCAGCCGGGCAGCTTCGCTTTCATCTTCGGGCGCGTGTGCCCGCCCTGCCCTCAGTCGCCGAGGGTGACTGATGCCTGGATAGGCGCGCCGTCCGAAGTCAGGGGACGGTGGTCGTTGGAATAAAGCGCCGCCGTCAGCCGGGCGCCGGGGTCGCCCACGGGCAGATGCACCCAGGGGCCATAGACGCGCGCGACCTTGACCCCGTCGAGGTAGAGATGCACGTGCCCCTCGCCCGGGCTATTCTCCTGGCCCGAATGCTCCGGCGCGAAGGCCAAACCCGTAAGGGCAACATGTACGTTCCAGCCCGAGGCCATGTCCCGGGTGGCGGTCAGCGCCACGGCGGGAACCGTGGCACCGGGCGCGATCTCGACAGGTCGGGCATTGGCGTGGTCATGCACTTCGGCATGTCCGCCCGCATCGTGGCCGGTGGCATGGTCGTGCCCGTCCAGCGTCACGCCCATGCCGGCGGCGGTGAGGAAACCGAACCCGCCGCCGAACACGAGCCCGATTGCGAAGAGAGCCAGTCCTCGATCAAGCATGATCAGGCCGTCGCGGTCTGACGCAAGCCTTCGCGCTGCCAGAAGTAGCCGCAGAGGCTGCCCAGCAGAACCCAGGCCGCGAGCCCGACACCGAGCGCCCGCGCGGCGAAGAGCGCGGCGAGTTCGGGGGGGACCCTGCCGCTGAAGCTGTCCGGATGTGGCGCGCCGATCAGGTGAGGCGCGGCGAGCAGAACGATTGCACTACCCCAGGCCATCCAGGAGCGCCCGAAGGCGAGCAGCGCCAGCGCGATGCCCGTCGCGACGACAGTCGCCCACCACCAGATCTGGCGCAGGAAGACGTCGGCCGCGGCCACGCCGGGCACTTCGGGAGGGAGCGAGACTGCCGGGGCCAGATGCACGGCGACAAAGCCCGCAACACCCCAGATCAGTCCGGTGCGGGCGGTAATCCCCGCCCCCGACGCCTCGGCCAGCGACATGACGGCGATCAGAACCAGCGCATAGCCGGTATAGACCAGCGCCGAGAAAATCACCGACAGCGCATCGCGCATGAGGTCGAGACCGCCCAGATCGGGATCGGCCGAGACGGGCTCCGCTCCAAAATGGACAAGTTGACCGGACTCGTACAACTCGGCATGGAGAAGCACCGGCTGTACGAAAACGAACTGCAACAAGGCTGCCACGAGCCCCGCGCAGAATCCAGCGAACAACGCGCTGGTCAGCAGTCTGGAAGCCATCTCAGTGGCAGGGGAAACCGGTTGCGTGGCGCACGTCGTGGGCCGCATCATGCAGGGCCGAGGCCTGCAGATGGCCGGCGACGAACACGATGCCGATTCCAAAAACCGCGACCATCAGCGCCTGCGCCAAACCGGACTTAACGCTGGAGGCGTTCTTTGCGATTGCGTTCATTTCGATCTCCTTCCTGTCACACCCGACAGAGTCTACACGTTTCGGCCTGATCGGTCTCCTGGCTCGCGGGTCACTGCGCCTTGCCGACCTTCCCCACAAAGGATGCGAGTGGTATTCCGGCAGGCGCTCTCCGCTTACAGTCGCGGGGGCGGCTTCGGCTTTGGCGGCCCGATCGGACCATCCGCACCGAATTCCCATCGCCCGGCGGACCATCCGCCGGACATCAAGCTCTTTTGGTGTATCCCGCCGGATCGTCCGCTGGCAAGAGCGAATGCATCAGCTACGCCGCCGCAGAAGGTAAATGTCCATGATCCAGCCATGCCGGGAACGCGCCTGTGCGCGATCGGACAGGATTTGCGCGGACCTGTCCGCCAATGGACCGGAAATGAGCATTTCCTCGGCCATGCCCAGATAGGCGCCCCACCAGATCTCGATCCCGTCCGGATCCAGCGTCTGGAACGCGCAGTCGCCATCCAGCATGACTGCCACGGTATCGACACCCGGCGGCCAGCCCTTGTCGCGCAGTTGCCGGCCGGTGGTGACGATGAAGGGTGCGCCGATCTCATTGACCGGGATCGCGTGGGCGGCAGTCAGCGCCTGCAGAGCGGTGATGCCGGGAATGACCCGCACGCGCAGGTCGGGCAGCCGCGCAGCGATGCGCAGAGAACTGTCATAGAGCGAAGGGTCGCCCCAGATCAGCAACGCCACGCGTCGCGCGTCGGGCGCGTGGCGGTCGATCGCGTCGCTCCAGGCCTTGGCGATGGCGTCGTGCCAGGCATCGACTCCGGCACGGTAATCGCCCGAAGCGTCGCGCACCGGCAGATCGAACTCGGCCAGGGCCACATCGCATCCCGAAAGGACGCTTTCGCAAATCTGGTGGCGAAGGTCGGCCAGATCGGCCTTGTCCGGCCCCTTTCGCGGAATCAGGATCAGGTCGGCCGACCGCATCGCCTGAACCCCCGCCAGCGTGACATGGTCGCGGTTGCCGGTTCCAATGCCGATCAGCAGCAGGTCGCGCATCACCCCTCCTCTGCCAGCGGTCCGTAGAGGATCAGTGCCGCTGCGTCGCCGGGAGAATGGGCGAGACGTTGGGCCAGTTCGGCGACGGTGGTCCGGCTGATCGACTGGTCCGGCGTGCTGATCGCCTCGGCGAGCATGGCGGGGGTGTCGCCCGGCAACCCGTGGGCGATCAGCGCCTCGGCCAGTGCCGGGAAGGTCCGCTTGCCCATGAAGATCACCGTTGTCGCCTGGCCGTCGGCCAGCGCGGCAAGGTTGAGGTCTTCGGGCAGTCGGCCGGTGACGTCATGACCGGTGACGAATTGCACCCGCCGCGCGGTCAGCCGGCGGGTCAGTGGAATGCCCGCCGCGGCCGCCGCGGCGCAGGCCGAGGGGATGCCGGGAATGATCTCATAGGGGATGCCGGCCGCGCGCAGGGCGACGAGTTCTTCCTCGAGCCGGCCAAACAGTCCGCCATCGCCGCTTTTCAAACGCACGACGCGGGCGCCGTCCTGTGCATATTCGACCAGCAGCCGGCTGACATGGTCCTGTTTTGGAGAGGGTCGCCCAGCACGTTTGCCCACGCCGACCAGATCGGCATCGCGTCGCGCGTGGGTGAGAATGGGGCCGGAGGACAGATCGTCGAACAGGACCGCATCGGCCCGACGCAGGCGGTCGACCGCTTTCAGGGTCAGCAGTTCCGGGTCTCCCGGCCCGGAGCCGACAAAGCTGACAAAACCGGTCATTCGGCCTCCGCGATCAGGTGGAAGAAGGTGCCGGTCACCTGACCGCGGCGCGATCCGGTTTCGGGCACGGCCGCGCCTTCGGCGTCGGTGACCGCGGCGAGGGGCGAGTCGGGTTCCTCCAGAATTGTCGAATAATGGAATTCGTGGCCGCGCAGCGCCGCTCCGGAGGCATACCCTGGCATCGGGGCATTGAGCCGTGCGAGGCGATACCCGAGGTGCAGCTTGCGCTTTTCGTAGCTGGTGACCAGCCCAAGCAGCCCTGCCATCCGGTGCCGAACACCCTGTTTGTCGATCAGGGCCGCGCCCAGCGCCATGTACCCCCCGCATTCGCCATGAACGGGGCGGGTTTCGGCGTGCCGTATCAGACCGGCGCGGAAGCGGTCGGCCGCCGCCAGCGCGCCTGCGTGCAATTCGGGATAGCCGCCGGGAAGCCAGATCAGATCGGCGCCGGGATCGGGCGGCTCGTCGGCGAGGGGCGAGAACGGGAGGACCTCGGCCCCGGCCTCGCGCCAGCCTTCGAGGATATGAGGATAGGTGAAGGAGAAGGCCGCGTCTCGCGCTAGGGCGATGCGCTGGGCCGGCGGTTTCGGCAAGCGTCCGGCCGCGCCCTGAGGAAGCGCCGAGGCGGCACTGCGGATCGCTGCGAGATCGACATTTTCGCGCAGGAAGGCGGCATAGCCGGCGATGGCCGCGTCGAGGTCGGGGTGTTCGACCGCCTGGATCAGCCCGAGATGACGCTCGGGCAGAACGAGATCGCCGCGGCGCGGCAGGGAGCCGAAAACACGCAGGCCGGCCTGTTCCATCCCGAGGCGGGTCAGGCGTTCGTGGCGCGGGCTGGCCACGCGGTTGAGGATGACGCCGGCGATGGACAGGTCGTCACGGAAGCGGGCGAAGCCCAGTGCGGTTGCCGCCGCCGATTGCGCCTGTCCGGACACGTCGAGCACGAGGATCACGGGCCAGCCCATGCGCACGGCGGTTTCGGCGCTAGACCCGTGACCGGTTGCACCGGAAAAGGCGACGCCATCGAACAGACCCATCGATCCCTCGGCAATCACCAGATCGGCGCCCTGCGCGCGGCCGGCGATGGTGTCGATCAGGCCCGCGCCCATCGCCCAGCTGTCGAGGTTGAAGGAATTGCGCCCCGCTGCCGCGAGGTGGAAGGCCGGGTCGATGTAGTCGGGGCCGCTCTTGAAAGGCTGCACGGTCAGGCCGTCCTCGGCGAAGGCGCGCAGCAGGCCCAGCATCACCGTGGTCTTGCCGGTGCCCGAGCTGGGGGCGGCGACCAGCAGGCCCGGGACGCTCATGCCTCGCCTCGGGCCGATTGCGGGCGATAGCGGCGGTCGTAGTCCGTGGAGTAGAGGCAGCTTTCGCCGAAGTCGGCATTGCCGAGCGCGCGACCGACGAGGATCAGCGCGGTGCGGTCGATCTCGGGGGTCATCTGTGCCGCAATATCGGAGAGCGTGCCGCGCAGGATTCGCTGGTCGGGCCAGGTTGCGCGATAGACGATGGCGACCGGGCAACTGGCGCCGTAGGCGGGTATCAGCGCTTCGGTCACGCTGTCGAGCGTGTGGATCGAGAGATGAATGGCCAGCGTCGCCCCGGTTGCGGCGAAATTCGCCAGGCTTTCGGAGCCGGGCATGGGCGAAGCGCGGCCGGGGGTGCGCGTCAGAACCACCGATTGCACGAGGCCTGGCAGGGTGAGTTCCGCGCCAAGCGCGGCGGCGGCTGCGGCAAAGCTGGGCACGCCGGGGGTCACGCTGACGGGAATGTCTTCTGCGCGCAGGCGGCGAATCTGCTCGCCCATTGCCGACCACACGGAAAGGTCGCCCGAATGCAGCCGCGCCACATCCTGTCCGGCGTCATGGGCGGCACGGCATTCGGCGATGATGGCGTCGAGATCGAGGGGGGCGGTGTTGACGATCTTCGCGCCGGGCGGGCAATGGGCCAGAATCTCTTCGGGCACCAGCGAGCCGGCATAGAGGCACACGGGGCTGGCCGCGATCAGATCGCGACCGCGCAGGGTCAGCAGGTCGGGTGCGCCGGGGCCGGCGCCGATGAAATGCACGGTCATGAAGTCATTCCTTCTGCAAGCGCGCAGGTTGCCATCCGGTCGGTGCTGACCACTCTTGGACAGATCAGGCGGGCGTTCTGTCCAGCGGCGGACAGGGCGGCGGCTTCGGCCACACTGCCGGTGCCGCGTGCGGCGTTGACGCGCGGCGATCGGGTATGCGTTTCGGCGGCCGCAAGCGCGTCGGGAGAAATGGCTATGACCGGCAGGCCCAGATCCGCGGCAAAGGCTTGAAAGGCCGGTGCGGCGCATTTGTCGGCGGGCGCGGCCAGGGCAGCGGGCAGCGTCACACCGGTGGCGGAAAGGGCCGCGTGCAGGCTGGCCGGGGTGGCAGCCGCGCGGAAACCGAAGCCGGCGACGATCATCGGACCACGCTCCATTGCACGATGGGATAGGCGGATTTCCAGCCGCGTTTTCGCCCGAGAGCGGAGGCCTCGGCCAGTTCGATGCGATACAGCTCACCTCCACGATCGGCGTGCCAGAGGGACAGCAGGGCCTCGGACTCGAGGGTGACAGCGTTGGCGACAAGCCGGGCACCGAGGGGGATCAGCAGCCAGAGCGTTTCGAGCAGGGCCTGCGACAGGCCGCCGCCGACAAAGACGGCAGCCGGCACGGGCAGTCCGGACAGGGCCTCGGGCGCGCGGCCTTCGATCAGGGTGAGGCGATGACCGACGCCGAGGCGCGCGGCGTTGCCGGTCAGGCGGGCGGCGCGGGCCGGATCGCTTTCAATGGCTGACACGGTGAGATCGCGCCCGGCCAGAAGCCATTCGATCCCGATGGAACCCGATCCGGCGCCGATGTCCCAGAGGTGGGCTCCGGGCGTGGGCGCCAAGGCGGACAGGGTCAGGGCCCGCACCGGGCGTTTGGTGATCTGGCCGTTGTGATCGAACCAGTCATCGGCTCGGCCCGCGGCCAGCGGGAGCACCCTGCCCTGCCCGGCGATTTCGAGCCCGGCGCAGACCGGATGGGTCACGTCGTCGAGGGCGAAGTCTGCGGCCGTGGTGACGCGCCGTCGCTCGCGCGGGCCGCCGAGCGATTCCAGCAGGTGGAGCCGGGTTTTTCCGAAGCCCTGATCAACCAGCCACTGCGCCAGCTCCCCTGCCGCCGCGCCATCGCGCAGCAGGACCAGAACGCGCACGGCCGGCGCGAGGATGGGCCTGAGCCGGGTCAGCGGGGCCGCGTGGAGACCGAGGCAATGGGTGGCTTCCAGTGGCCAGCCGAGACGCGCGGCAGCCAGCGAAAAGGTGGACCGGCCTGGCATGGCCGTCCATTCGCCGGGAGGGAGGTCACGCACGAGCACCGAGCCGGCGCCGAACCAGAAGGGATCGCCCGAGGCCAGCACGACCACCCGCCGGCCGCGCAGGTTCATCAGGCGGGGAATGCCGTCGGCGAAGGGGACGGGCCATGCGATGGTTTCGGCAGAGACCGGGCCGAGCAGGTCAAGGTGGCGGGGCGGACCCATGACGAATTCCGCCGCGTCCAGCGCCGCGCGGCTTGCGCCGGTCAGGCCGTCCGGGCCATCTTCGCCCAGACCGATAATGGTCAGCCACGGAGCCTCAGCCATGTCCCCCAACCTGCTTGTCCTTGGCGGAACCACCGAGGCGACGGCTCTGGCCGCCGCCCTGGCGAAGGCCGGTATCGATGCGACGTTTTCCTATGCGGGCCGAGTGGAGCGTCCGCAAGAGCAGCCGATTGCGGTGCGCGTCGGCGGGTTCGGCGGGGTGGACGGGCTGGCGCGGTGGATCGCCGATCATGGCATCACCCACGTGGTCGACGCAACGCATCCCTTTGCCGCGCAGATGAGCGCGCATGCCATCGCAGCCTGCGAACGGACCGGAACCCCGCTGGCGACGCTGACCCGCCGGGCGTGGCGCGCGCAGGACGGCGACCGCTGGTCCGTCGTGCCTGATATCGCCTCTGCCGTCGCCGCGCTGGGCGAGACGCCGGAACGGGTCATGCTGGCCATCGGCCGGATGCATCTGGCGGCCTTCGCCGTCGCGCCCTGGCATTTCTACCTGCTGCGGCTGGTCGATCCGCCGGATGAACCCTTGCCGTTTCCCGACTGCGCGGTCGAGGTCTCGCGCGGACCGTTCACTCTGGAAGCAGACCGCGCGCTGATGGAACGCCACCGGATCACCATGCTGGTCGCCAAGAACGCGGGTGGCACCGGCGCGCGCGCCAAGATCGACGCGGCGCGGGCGCTGGGCCTTCCGGTGGTGATGATCGAACGACCGGAACTGCCCGAACGTCGGGAGGTGCACACAATCGACCAGGTCCTGGACTGGGTTCATGCCGGCACCGAACGAGGTGTATAGACAATATCGCCGCCGGGCCGCCTGAGGATGCGGGTCGCCGAGTTGCCGACGATGACCACGGTGCGCATGTCGGCCATTTCGGGACGGGCCTCGGGCAGCGGGACGGTGAGAATATTCTCTTCCGGAGTGGAGATCGCGCGGGCGAAGATCACCGGACGGGCGTCGGCGCAGGCTGCGCGCAAAATGTCCAGCGTGCGGATGAAGCCCTCGGGGCGCGAGGCGGAACGCGGATTGTAGAAGGCCATGGCCAGATCGGCCTCGGCGGCCAAGCGCAGGCGTTTTTCGATCAGCGGCCAGGGCTTGAGATTGTCCGACAGATTGATGGCGCAGAAGTCGTGGCCAAGCGGCGCGCCGGCGCGCGCGGCGGCGGCCAGCATCGCGGTGATGCCGGGAAGGACTTCGATCTGCAGGGCCTGCCACTCGGCCGGGCCGGTCTCCAGCGCCTCGAACACTGCCGAAGCCATGGCAAACACACCGGGATCGCCGGAGGAGACGACAACGACGCGCCGTCCCCCCGCCGCCATGTCGAGCGCATGGGCGGCGCGGTCGAGTTCCACACGATTGTCCGAGGCGTGCAGGGTCAGGCCCTCGCGCGGCGCCACGCGGGCGACATAGGGAATATAGCCGACGACATCGGTGGCCGCTGCCAGTTCCGCCTGGACCTGCGGCGTGACCAGGTCGTCGGCGCCCGGGCCAAGGCCTGCGATGACCAGGCGTCCGCTCATGGCCGGCGGCCCTGCCCATGCACGATGACGATGGAGAAATAGGGGGCCTTGTCGCAATCGGCCTCGGCCAGCGGCGTGACGGTCTGTCCCGGCATGGCGGCATATTCCACCAGCCAGGCGCGGGAAGTCAGCCCGGCGGCGTCGAGCGCGCGGCGCACCTTGGGCAGATTGCGGCCGAGCTTCATGATCACCAGTGCATCGGCGGCCTGCATGTGGCGCAGAAGATCGGCCTCGGAGAGCGTTCCCATCAATACCGAAAGTACGTCGTCGCCCCAGGTGATCGGCTGGCCGGTGGCGGTCCAGGCGGCTGACATTCCGGTGATGGCCGGAACCACCTCGACCGGGACCACGTCCCGGAGACGCGAATAGAGGTGCATGAACGATCCGTAGAAGAACGGGTCGCCCTCGCAGAGAACGACCACATCCTCGCCCGCCTCGGACAGCGCGCGCAGATGGTCGCAGCACTCGGTGTAGAAAGCCGAAAGCATGGCGTTATAACGCGGGTCGGCCAGAGGGATCTCGGTCGTTACCGCATATTCCATCGGAAATTCGACGGCGTCCTCGGGAATCATGTCCCTGACGATGGCGCGTGCCTGGCCGGCGCGGCCGGCCTTGCGGAAGAAGGCCACGTGGCGGGCGGTGCGCAGCAGACGGTCGGCGCGGACGCTCATGAGATCGGGATCGCCCGGTCCTAGGCCGAGACCGTATATCGTGCCCCGGTTCATTCCGCGCGGCTCGCCACGGCGTTGATCGCGGCGACGGTGATCGCGCTGCCGCCGAGCCTGCCTTTCACGATGACGCAGGGCACCGCTTGCGCTTCCCACAGCGCGTCCTTGCTTTCCATCGCGCCGACAAAGCCGACCGGGCAGCCGATGATCGCCGCGGGGCGCGGGCAGTCGGGGTCTTCCAGCATGTTCAGCAGGTGGAACAGGGCGGTGGGGGCATTGCCGATGGCGACCAGCGCGCCCTCGAGTTTCGGTCGCCAGAGTTCGAGTGCGGCGGCGGAGCGGGTGTTGCCCATCTCTCTGGCCATCTCCGGCACGCGGGGGTCCTGCAGGGTGCAGATCACCTCGTTGTCGGCGGGAAGGCGGGAACGGGTCACGCCTTCGCTGACCATGCGCGCGTCGCAGAGGATGGGCGCGCCGCGTTCCAGTGCGCCGCGTGCGGCCGCGACGAAGTCCGGCGAGAAATGGATATGGGGCGCAAGTTCGACCATGCCGGCGGCATGGATCATGCGGACGGCCACCTGTTCCTCGTCCCGGTCAAAGCGCGCGAGTTCGGATTCGGCGCGGATCGTCGCGAAGGACTGGGCATAGATCGCGGCGCCATCGGTCTGGTATTCGTAGGGCATCACAGCGTCTCCCGTCCGGTCATCAGGTCATCGGGGCTCAGCCCGCGCCGGGCCGGCTCATCCCACGAAGCGCCGGCGCGGACAAGGTCGAAGGCACCGTCGCGCCCGACAAGCGTGACGTCGGCCGTGCGCGGCAGGGCGCATCCCTTGGCGCAGCCGGAGACATGCAGGCTACCGTTTGTGCGCGCGGCGAGCGCCATGGCCAGCGCGCGGGTCTGCACGGTGGCCGACGCGCAGCCCGGCGCGCCGGGGCAGGCATGGGTCGCAAGCAGCCGGCCGCCCGGCGCGGTGACAAACCCGGGCCGGCGGGCCTCGGTCACGCCGGGCAGAAGCATCATCCGCCAGGGGGTCAGGACGATTTCCTGGGCTCCGGTCTGGTCGAGGAGTCCGCGCAGCGCGGCTTCGGTCATGCTGCCGAAGGCGACGCCCAGAAGAAAGCCGTCGGCGCGCGGGCCGGGCGCGGCCGGGGGCGCGGGCGGCGCCGACATTTCCTGTTGCCAGACGTCAGGCAAGCGGTCGGCCAGGGCCCGCATCCGGCGCGCCTCGGCCGTCCGGTTCTGGGCGAACCAGTAGGCCAGCATGATGGCGGCATCCACTGCGTCGTCCGGCGCGACGAAACGGCCCCAGTCGGCGCCGTCGGCCCGGATCAGCAAGGCTCCATCGCTGGCGCGCTCGAACCGGATGTCGGCAGGGTCGCGCGCCAGCACCGGCGCGTCGCCGCAATCGATGGCAAAGCCGAATTTCGCCGGCAGAGGCGGCAGAGCCTGAAGTCGGTGGACCAGTTCCTCGGCGATGCGGGTGCTGAGATCCCCCGGCTCGCAAAAGGGCGTGATCATCACGTTGCGGCGCTGTTCGGTTTCAGGGTCGGGATCGAGTAGACCAAGATCCAGCAACTGCCCGAGCAGCGGCTGGTGCCCCGCATCGGGCACGCCGCGAAGCTGGAGGTTGGCGCGGTTGGTCAGGTCGATCACGCCGCTTCCCAGACCGCGCGCGGCGGCGCAGAGGCCAAGGGCCTGATCACGGCTGATGCGCCCCATCTTCGGGCGCACCCGCACGATCAGACCGTCGCCCGAGCGCATCGGCGTATAGGCACCCGGGCACCAGCCCTTGATCTCGCTCATTCCCCTGCCTCCAGTCGTGCCCGGATGGAATTCCGCCGAGTCTGCCACAGCCCAGCGGCGTCGAGCGCGGAGAATTGGGCGCGCATCGCGTCATGTGCGCCGGGATTGGCCGATTGCAGGAAGGCGTCGACCTGCTCATCGCCGAGCGTTGCGTCGTAGAAGAGGTCGAAGAGCGCCGGGCGCACGGCGCCGGCCAGGTTGGCGAAGGCGGCCATGTGATCGAGCGTGGCGGCGATTTCAGCAGCCCCCCGGAAGCCGTGCCGCATCATTCCAGCGATCCAGCCCGGATGAGCCGCGCGGGCGCGGACGACGCGGGCTATCTCTTCGTCGAGCGGACGGGCCCGCGGGGCGCCTGGCCGCGTGTTGTCGAGATGGTAGAGTTGGGCGGGGGCACCGCCTGTCACCGCCTTGGCCGCGGCAAACCCGCCTTCGTGGGCGGCGTAGTCGGCGGCCAGCAGCAGGTCGGTTTCGGGCAGATCCTGGGCGTGCACGAAGACATCCGACGCCGCGACTCGCGCCGCGATTCCCTCGCGGTTGCGCTCCGGTTGAGTGCCATCCAACGCCCAAGCGCTGGCGTCGAGCCAAGCCTGACCGGCCCTGCCCCGCGCCTCGGCGGTAAAGGTTTCGGCGTGATGCCCGATGCCGAGGCCGTAGCTGCCGGGAGCCGGGCCGAAGACCCGCGCTACGTCGGCCAGCCCGACGTAGGGGTTCCACTCCGGGCTTTCATCGCGCTGCGACAGGGCGCCGACCGCCTGCCCGAAGAGTGCCGAGAGGGAGGGGAAGACGTCGCGGAACAGGCCCGAGACGCGCAGGGTGACGTCGATCCGGGGCCGTTCGAGCAGGGTGATGGGCAGGATTTCCACGCCCGACACTCGTTCGCTGCCGGCGTCCCAGATGGGTTTCGCGCCGAGCAGATGCAGCGCCATGGCGAAATCCTCGCCCGCCGTGCGCATCGTGGCCGAGCCCCAGAGGTCGACGACCAGCCCCCTGGGATAGTCGCCCTGGTCCTGCAGGTGCCGGCGCACCAATTCCTCGGCCAGCTTCACGCCCTGTGCATGGGCCGCGCGCGTCGGCACAGAGCGTGGATCGGTGGTGAAGAGGTTTCGCCCGGTCGGCAGAACGTCGCTGCGCCCTCGCCAGGGCGAGCCGGACGGCCCTGCCGGCACCCGGCGGCCGGTCAGCGCGGCGGTGAGCCCCTCGCGTTCTCCGGCGCCCGCGCCCCAGATGTGCAGCCCGTCGCCGAACTGGCTTTCCTTGATGTCGCAGACGAACCTGTCGATCCGCGTGATCGCCTCGGCAGCGCTGGCGGCGGCGTCGAGGCCGAGGTCGTCCTCGACGCCCAGCGCGCGCGCCTCGTCGCGGATTTCGGACTGAAGCCGGTCGCGACGGCGCGGGTCCAGGCCATCGGCATTCGAGAATTCGTCGAGCAGGCTTTCCAGCCGCACAAACCGCTCGGGCGTGCCGCTGTCCTTCAGCGGCGGGGGCATGTGGCCAAGCGTGATCGCACCGATGCGGCGTTTCGCCTGCGCCGCCTCGCCCGGATCGTTGACGATGAAGGGGTAGATCACTGGCAGATCGCCGATCAGCGCATCGGGCCAGCAGGCAGAGGAGAGCGCAACCGCCTTCCCCGGCAGCCATTCCAGCGTGCCATGCGCCCCGACATGGATCAGGGCATCGACATTCTGGGCGCGCAGCCAGAGATAGAAGGCGACGTAGGCATGGCGCGGGACGCGGGCGAGGTCGTGATATTCGTCGTCGCGCGCCGTGAAATCGCCTCGCTCGGGCTGGAGAGCCACGAGTACGGCGCCGCGGCGCGTGGCGGCGAAGTGGAAGGCACCATCGGTCGTTTCGGCCTCGGGATCGCCCCAGCGGCGGGCGAGATCGGCGCGGAGGGCGGCGGGCAGCCTGGACAGCGCGATACGGTACTCGTCCAGGGGCCAGGCGATGGTTTCCTGAAGGCCTGTTGCCAATGGCGCGCCAGGCGCGACCGGCCAGCCGTCATGGGCAAGATCCGCAAGGACCGCCTCGCCCGAGGCCAGCGCATCGAGGCCCACTGCATGAGCCATCTGCCAGGCCTTCCCGGGATAGGTGGAGAGCACCACCGCGGCAGTTTTTTCTGCGTCCGGCTTGTGCCGCAGTCGCGCCCAGGCCGCCGCGCGGCGCGCGATGGCGGTGATCCGGTCCGGGTCGGGGCGGTGTTCGTGGCGGGCGAATTCCAGCGCGGTGTCGCGTGCGGCGGGTTCCTTGAACGAGGCGACGCCCGCGAGGATGCGGCCGTCGACCTCGGGCAGAACCACATGCATGGCGAGATCGGCCGGCGAGAGGCCGCGGGCAGACTCCTCCCACGCGGCGCGGGTGCTTGTGGCCAGGGCCATCTGCAACACAGGCGCATCGGCGGCGTCGAGAGGTGAGGCGCCGCTTTCGCCGATCCCCGAAAAGGCGGTGGCGTTGACGATCACGTCGGGCGCCAGGCGACGCACCTGACGGGTGAGCCAGGTCGCAGCCTCGGGCGCTTTGAGCGACGGCGCGAAGAGTGCGGTAACGTCGAAGCCCTGCGCCACCAGCGCGTCGTGCATGATTGCGATGGGCGCAGTGTCGGCAGCCGCCAGATAGGCGCGGTAGAAGGTGATCAGCGCGCGGGGGCGGTCGCTGGCGGCAGGCCAGGCCACGGCGGGACAAACCACGCCGGCGTCGGGCGACCAGGCGCCGACCTGCGGGAGCGCCTTCGCCCCACGCACCGGACCAGCATAAAGCCCGGCCGCCAGGGCCAGCTGCGCCAGCGCCGCTTGCGCCGACACCGCTCCGCCCATGTCGCAGAGCGCCGCCAGACGCCGCAGGGTCGAGACAGGCACGGTCGAGACCGCATCCAGCCGATCGTCCACCCGTCCATCCCCCGGCAGCACGGCGAGAGCGATGCCCCGTGCCCGGGCCAGCGTTTCGACCTGTTGCAGGCCGTAGGCCCAATAGGGCACGCCGCCGATCAGCCGGATCAGGATGCCTTTGGCGCCGGACAGCGTGCGCTCAACATAGGTGTCGACCGAGAGGGGATGCTTCAGCGCCGCAAGATTGGCGAGCCTCAGGCCGGGCAGACGGCCCGCCGCGCGATGCCAGCCTGCGGCAAAGGCCCCGAGATCGCTGTCCGAGAAGGAGAGGACAATCAGATCCGCCGGGCTCTGCCCCAGGTCGGTCGGCGAGTCGGTTTCTTCCAGGCCGTGGCTTTCACGGAAGATGACATGCATCGGCTCAGCCCTCGGCGCGGGCCCGAACGCCCGAGCTGTCAATGAGATGCGGGCCGATGTTCATGCGCCTACCCCACCAGTGCCTCGCGGATCGCCACCGCGTCGATGTCGTCATGCTCGGCAATTACGACGAGCCGGCCACGCCGCTCCTCGCCGGGCTGCCAAGGCCGATCGAACTGGTGGCGAACGCGTGCCCCGACCGCCTGCACGAGAAGCCGCATCGGTTTTCCACTGACCGCCGCATAACCCTTGACGCGCAGGATGTTACGGGTCGTTGCCAAGGTGGATATCCTTGTGGACAGATCCTGTGGATCGGCCACTTCCGGAATCTCGACAACAATCGAGTCGAAATCCTCGTGATCGTGATCGTCGGCACCGTCATGATGGCTGGGGCGGGCCTCGAGGTCGTCTTCGGCGGCGGCTCCAAGGCCCAGGATGACTCGCGGGTCGATGGCCCCCTCGGAGACTTCGACCACCGGCAGGGGGCGCGGCGCCTCGGCCGCGATGACCGCACGGGCCGCCGCCACGCCTTCGGGGCCGGCAAGATCGGGTTTCGTCAGCAGGACGATATCCGCGCAGGAGATCTGATCCTCGAAGACCTCGCTCAGCGGAGTCTCGTGATCCAGACTGTCATCCGCCGCCCGCTGCGCATCAACCGCAGCCACGTTCGGCGCGAACCGTCCGGCGGCAACAGCCTCCGCATCGGCCAGGGCGATGACCCCGTCCACGGTGATGCGCGAGCGGATGTCGGGCCAGTCGAAGGCCTTGAGCAGGGGTTTTGGCAGGGCCAGCCCGCTCGTCTCGATCAGGATGTGATCCGGGCGCGGATCGAGCGCCATCAGCGCTTCGATCGTCGGAATGAAATCGTCTGCCACGGTGCAGCAGATGCAGCCATTGGCCAGTTCGACGATATTTTCGGCCGGGCAGTCGGGGATGGCACAGGACTTCAGGATCTCTCCGTCCACGCCCACGTCGCCGAATTCGTTCACCACAACGGCCAGGCGCTTGCCGCCGGGATTTTGCATCAGATGGCGGATCAGCGTCGTCTTGCCGGAACCGAGAAAGCCGGTGATCACGGTAACGGGCAGCTTGGTGAGGTCTTTCATGCGGGTGTCTCCAGCGGGGGAATTCGGGCGATGCAGTTCTTGCGGAAATGTTCGGGGCGTTCGCGCCAGGGCACCAGGCCGTCGGCGGTAGCGTGATAGCGGCTGGCGCCCTCATGCACCGTTTCCGCCTTGCCCGGATCGAGCCGGCCATAGACGTAGGTCCAGCGCGCCGGACCGCCGCGCAGGACGACCGAACAGCCGGAGTCGCAGTTGGAAAGGCACTCGACTGCCTTCAGGATTACCCCCTCGGGCCAATTCATCGCCTGAAGTTCGGCGAACAGCTGCGCACCGGGACGCCGTTCGCCGTCCACTACGGGCAGGCCCATGCGGCAGGTGGTGCAGACCAGCAGTTCGGTTTCGGCAGTGTCGCTCACGCGCATAATCCCTTCAGTCAGGCGGGAGAATGGCCGAATCCGGTCAGGGACCCGTCCCCGGAACACCCCGCCCGGTTCACGTCGTCGTCGCTGCTGGCAGGTCTCCCGGCTTGCGGATGTCAGGTTTCCCTGGCGGCCCCCCTGCCTTCCCGGACCCGTCGGGACCAGTGGCTGCGGGCGACCTCTCCGGTCACGGTCGCGGGGGCGGCTGCGCTTTGGGGCCCCTGCCCCTGTCGCATTCCCTTTTCACCCGGAGACAGCGTCACCGGGCACCAGCGTCCGGCATCTGCGCAGCCCTGCCCCGCCTTGTCAAGCTTGCCGCGGCCCGTCACAGGGTGAGGATGCCCGGCATCCGGCTGCGCCGCACGAAGGCGACATTCGCCATGTCATTCGCGTCGGTCCGACGCTGCGCTGCATCCGCGTCCAGCCCCTGCGCACGCCACCGCGCAAGCAACCGGGCGCGCAAGACCGCGTCCGGCGAATCGACAAAGACGACCAGAGACCACAAGGACGCGAGGGCCGCCCAGGGCGGTTCTGCGCAGGCCAGATAGTTGCCTTCGACCACAACGATCCGGTGCCCGGCGGTCACCGCGATCCGACCGGCGATGGAACAGTCGAGGGTGCGGTCGAAGTCTGGCAGACTCATCTCGGCTTCGTGCACCAGCCGGTGCATGGCGTGGACAAGCCCGCCGGTGTCGAAGGTTTGTGGAGCCCCCTTGCGATGCAGCAGCCCGCGCGCGGCAAGCACGTGGTTGTCGAGGTGAAAGCCGTCCATCGGCACACAGACGGCGCCGGGGCCAAGCCGGTCGACCAGGGCGGCGGCCAGGATCGACTTGCCCGCGGCCGGCGGCCCGGCAAGCGCGATCAGGATGCGCGCCTGCGCCTTCGGCAAGGCCCGCACCAGAGTTTCGAGGCGATCGAGGCTCATGCGCTGCTGCCGGTGCAGAATGTGCGGCTTTGGCCTGCCCATTCGGCAAGCAGGCCCATGCAGCTGTGCGCCGCACTGCCCTCCTCGCCCGCCCGCACCACGGCGCGCCAGGTTATGGCAAGGCCCGGTCCGGCGCTGCCCAGAGGCCGCAAGGGCCGCAGCACCAGACCGCCCCGCCCGGCCCGTTTGCGCGCAGGCCAGCCTGCGAGGATCGACACGCCGCGCCCAGCGGCGACGAGTTCGAACACCGCCTCGGTGTGGCCGACCCGGATCACCCGCCCGGGAAATGTCTGGGCCGGTTGCATGAAGCGGGCATTCTCCATGTCCGGTGCGCGCTCGAAACTGTAGGAAAGAAAAGTCTCGCCGGTCAGATCCGATGGAACGATCTCTGCCTTGCTTTCCCAAGAGTGACCGGGGGCGGCCAGCGCGATCAGGTCGTCCGTCCCGACTGGCAGCATGTCGAGCCCCGGCGCCAGCGGACGGGTGGGTGTCAGCAACAGGTCAATGGCGCCGTCGAGCAGGTCGCCGATCCGGCTGCCGCCATTGCCGGCGTGCAGAGCGATCTGCACCGCGGGCATCCGCGCGGACAGCCAGTCGGTGAACGCGGGCAGCCAGTGGACATCGGAATATCCCGCCTGCCCCAGGATCACCCTGTGGCGGATGCCGCCGGCCCCGACCTCGGTCACCTCGGCCTCGACCGCCGCGAGGTCTCGCAGCAGCCGCTGGGCGGTGACGCGGAGCCGCTCGCCAGCCAGTGTCAGCACCACGCCGCGACCGCGCTTTTCTGCCAGCGCAACGCCCAGCCTCCGCTCGGCCTCGCGCAGCCGGTGGGACAGCGCAGACTGGGTGACGCCCAATGCCTCGGCCGCCTGCGTCAGAACCCCGGTGCGCCCCAGGGCGTCGATCATTGCCAGGTGGCGCAGATCCAGCTGGGGCAACCGACCGGTCCAGTCATGAGAGTTGCTCATCGGTTTCCCGCAGATTTCGAATTTGTCTCATGAAACCTGCTGCGGCAGTCTGGTGCAAGTCAAGTCGCTCACGAAAGGTCTGACACGATGGGACTTAACCTTGCGGCGGAAAGCCGAGATTACGTCGAACAGTATTGGGAAGAGGGCTATGCGGTGGTCCGCGGCCTGTTTTCCAAGGACCGCATGAAGGCGGTTCAGGCCGAGACCCGGCGCATCTACGAGGAAGGGTTGAAGCATCACGCCACCTATCGCGACAAGAACGTGCTTTTCGAGATCCTGCCCGAGCGATTTGCCGGTCAGCGCTATGTGCTTCAGGCACATTGGATGTCGTGGATCTCGCCCCTCTTCGAGGAACTGCGCCGTGATCCGGCCTATTTCGCCATGCTCGAACCCCTGCTCGGACGCGACATCCGGCAGGTATCGAACCAGATCCACTGGAAGCCGCCCGGAGCCTCGGTCACCGGCTTCCGATTTCACCAGGATCTGCGGTTCCGCGAGCGGATGGACGCCTATCGGGACGTGATGACCTCCTACATCAACACCGGTCTCGCCATCGATCCCGCGACGAAGGAGAACGGCTGTCTGCGCGTGGTGCCGCGCAGCCACAAGTTGGGATACCTGGGTCTCTCGGATGACGGCGGCGCGCTCATGAAGGGCGACACAGCAATGGACGAGCTGCGAAGGGTCGGGCTGAATCCGGCCAATATCGTCGATCTGGAACTGGAGCCCGGCGACGTCGCCCTCTGGAGCCTGCTCACCGTGCATGGCAGCCAGGCCAATACCTCGGATCACGACCGCGCCTTCCTGATCTCGAGCTATCTGCGTGCGGAAAAGACCGACCGGGGCGAATGGGCTTTCCGCGACGGCGTTCCGACACCAGTTGGCGCGGAACCCGAAATCTGCAAATACGAACAGCTGCGCGAAAAGCCGGGACCGTTCTACGTCGAGGATGACTGGTACGCCCGCTGAACCGGAAATCGCGCTGCGCGCGATGCCTCCGGCGGGGATATTTCTGGCAAGAGGAAGCCGAGGTCCCGCTTTTCCTCTTGCCGGCAGTATCCCGGGGTCCGGGGCAGAGCCCCGGCGGCCGGAAGGCCGTTTCCCTTGGGCCAAGGGTGTCCTAATCTTTCGGTCATGGCCTTCTCGATCCGTCAGCTTCAGTATTTCGTCGCCGTCTGCGAACACGGCACCGTCAGCGGTGCGGCGCAGGCGCTGGCGATTTCGCAATCGGCGGTCACCGAGGCGGTGAAGGGGCTGGAAGACGATCTGGGCCTGCGGCTGTTCGAGCGGCATGCCCGGGGGCTGCACATGACCCACAAGGGGCACCAGTTCCTGCGCCATGCGACGTCGATCCTTGCAGAGGTATCCGGCGCGCGGCGGGCCATGGCGGAGCGTGACGAAGACATCACCGGGCGGCTGCATCTGGGCGTCACCTCGCTGATGGCGGGCTATGTGATGAGCGATCTGCTGGCGCGCTACCGGCGGGCCAATCCGCAGGTCGAGGTCTCGGCAATCGAGGACAACGGGGAATATCTCGAACACCTGCTGATCGGCGGCGAGCTGGATGTGGCGGTGATGGTGCTGTCGAACCTGCACGACCGTCTGGCGCTGCAGGTGGAGATCCTGGATGTCTCGCCCTATCGGCTGTGGCTGCCGATGGGCCACCGCCTGGGGGCGCAGGACAGTATCCGGGTGGACGATCTGGCCGACGAGGCGCTGATCATGCTGGATATCGACGAGATGGGGGGCGCGGCGACGACGCTGCTGGCGGCGCTGGGGCGCAAGCCTCGGGTCGCTTTCCGGACCCGGTCGGTGGAGGCGGTGCGCAGCCTTGTGGCGACGGGGGCCGGTGTGACGCTGCTGCCGGATCTGGTCTATCGGCCCTGGTCGCTGGAGGGGGACCGGATCGAGCAGCGCGATGTCTCGGGGGCCCTGCCGGTGGTTCAGGTGGGAATGGCCTGGCGGAAGGGGTCGCCTCTGTCGGCGGCCGCGCGGGATTTCATCGCCATCGCACAGGGGCATTCCGCCCAGCGCGGACGATAGCATTTGGGGCGTCCCAGCTAGGACGGGGGGTCATATTATTGATTTCAATCGATTTTTTAGGAGTGACCTTTTTGGGGCGCCCGGGAAAGGCCTCTTGCAGACCGCTGACCGGGCGGATTCCTGCGCGGACTTCGGTCTGGTTTCCCGGTCAGAAAAGCAGAATCCGGCGACGACGCCGGGCGCAAAATCCCTTGCCGGACGTCGGGCGTTCTCCGTGACGGAAAACGCCCTGTTGCGTCTTCTTTCTGAATGAACCCGTTGCACCCCCCTCTCGGGAAGCTGTTGCGCGGAGAGCGCTCACTGATCCAGGAACGACCTCAGCTTGCGGCTCCGGCTCGGGTGCTTCAGCTTCCTGAGCGCCTTCGCTTCGATCTGACGGATCCGTTCGCGCGTCACGCTGAACTGCTGGCCCACCTCTTCCAGCGTGTGATCGGTGTTCATGCCGATGCCGAAGCGCATCCGCAGCACCCGCTCTTCCCGCGGCGTCAGGGAGGCCAGAACGCGCGTCGTCGTCTCCTTCAGGTTCTCCTGAATGGCCGAATCCAGCGGCAGGACGGCGTTCTTGTCCTCGATGAAGTCGCCGAGCTGCGAATCCTCCTCGTCGCCGATGGGTGTTTCGAGCGAGATCGGCTCCTTGGCGATCTTCATCACCTTGCGGACCTTTTCGAGCGGCATCTGCAGCTTCTCGGCCAGTTCCTCGGGCGTCGGTTCGCGGCCGATCTCGTGCAGCATCTGCCGGCCGGTGCGGACCAGCTTGTTGATCGTCTCGATCATGTGCACCGGGATACGGATCGTGCGCGCCTGGTCGGCGATCGACCGGGTGATCGCCTGACGGATCCACCACGTCGCGTAGGTCGAGAACTTGTAGCCGCGGCGGTATTCGAACTTGTCGACCGCCTTCATCAGGCCGATGTTGCCTTCCTGAATGAGATCAAGGAATTGCAGGCCGCGGTTTGTGTATTTCTTGGCGATGGAGATGACGAGGCGCAGGTTGGCCTCGACCATTTCCTTCTTGGCCTGGCGGGCTTCCTTTTCGCCCTTCTGGACCTGGGCGACGATGCGTCGGAATTCGGTGATGTCGAGGCCGACATACTGGCCGACCTGGGCCATGTCGGCGCGCAGCTCTTCCACCTTGTCCGACGAGCGTTCGATGAAAGCCTGCCAGCCGCGGCCGCCCTTCTCGCCCATGTCGGAGAGCCAGTTGGGGTCGAGCTCGCGCCCGCGGTATTCGTCGATGAATTCGCGGCGGTTGATGCGGGCCTGGTCGGCGAGCTTGACCATGGAGGAGTCGATCGCCATCACGCGGCGGTTGATCCCGTAGAGCTGGTCGATCAGCGCTTCGATGCGATTGTTGTGCAGGTGCAGTCCGTTCACCAGCACAACGATTTCCGAGCGCAGCGACTGGTAGGTCGATTCGTCGAGGGCGCTGAACGAGCCGTCCTCGTTCAGGGTGGCCGAAATCCGGCTGTCCTGCATCTCGGAGAGCAGAGCATAGTCGTGGGCAATGCGCTCCAGAGTGTTCAGCACCTGGTCCTTGAGCGCGGCCTCCATCGCGGCGAGCGACATGTTGGCCTGCTCGTCGTCCTCATCGTCGTCTTCCTTGATGATCGGATTGCCGTCGGCGTCGAGTTCGGGGTCCGAGCCGCCTTCCTCACGGGAGGACTCACCGCTTTCGGAGGAAACGATTGGCGCGCCGACATCGTCGTCGTCGTCGAGCTGGTTGCCGAAGGTGGTCTCGAGGTCGATGACGTCGCGCAGCAGGATGTCTTCGGATAGAAGTTCGTCGCGCCAGATGGTGATCGCCTGGAAGGTCAGCGGGCTTTCGCAGAGGCCCGCGATCATGGTGTCGCGGCCGGCCTCGATGCGCTTGGCGATGGCTATCTCGCCTTCGCGGGAGAGCAGTTCGACCGAGCCCATCTCGCGCAGATACATGCGCACCGGGTCGTCGGTGCGGTCGAGCTTCTCGTTGCCGGTGGAGGCGAGCGAGACCTCGCGGGCGTCGGACTGGGCGACGACTTCGGTCGAGCCCTTCTGCTCTTCCTCCTCGGCTTCCTCGTCCTCGATGATGTTGATGCCCATTTCCGAGAGCATCGACATCACGTCCTCGATCTGCTCCGAGTTCACCTGATCGGGCGGCAAAACCTGGTTCAGCTGGTCGTACGTGATATATCCGCGCTCGCGCGCCTCGGCGATCATCTTCTTGACGGCCGCCTGGCTCATGTCGAGCGAGATCTCGTTGTCCTGATCCTCGGTCTTGACGTCGTCGGTGTCCTTGGCGGCCATTCAGAGCTCCTGCACGATTGCTACGGGCGATTCTACTTCGGTCGATTCGCGGGTCCGCGAATCAATAGCGCGATCGAGTGATTCGGCCACCCGTCTAGCGGTTTTTCTTCCGGGTTTCCCTACCATTTCTGGTCAATTGTCCGGTTTAGCGTGTCCAATACGCTGCAGAAGCGCGTCAAACGCCGTGCGTTCGTCGCGACTGATTCGCGCGCCGTTGGCTCCGGTTTCATATTCCGTCCGCTCCTGCTGTTCGCTGCGCAGGGCGCGATGGCTGGCCTCGGCCGCCTGGCTGAGACGCCAGGTCAGGGCTTCGTCGGCCATGTGGTGCAGGTCTTCCACCGCCTCGTCGATTTCGGCCTGCAACCCGCGCTGCGCCTGCAATTTCGCCAGTTCCTCGCTCAGCACCATGCGCGCGACGTCGGCATCCCCGGGACGGCGTACGCTGGGCGTGATGGCCACATGGCCAAGGGAGAACAGGTTTTCAAGGGGTGCGGGGCCGATCCGGGTGACTATTTCGGCGCGCAGGGCCTCGGAAGAGGCGCCGGCGTGGCGCAGGATCAGGTCGCGCAGCGCGAGGTGATCGGGGTCGGAGCAGTCGAGCCGCTCGATCTCGGCCTCGAAGGCGTGGATCACCGCGGGGGTCGCGATCAGCGTGGCCAGAACGACCGCGACGCGCAGGCGGAGCTGGCCGGAGTCGTCGGAGGCGACGAGAAGGGACGAGCGCGTGCTGGCGAGGGGGGCGAGCGGTGCGGCCTTGCCCCTGGGTGTCCAGGGCGTGCGGGCGCGGCGCGGATTGAACAGCGCCCAGCGCAGGGCCTTGATCTCTTCGGCGTAGTGGCCGCGGATCGAGGGATCGCGGATCAGCTTGATCTTCTCGCGCAGGGCCTTGTCCAGCGCGGCCTTGCGTTCCGGGCTGTCGAAGACGCGGCCTTCGGTCTCGCGCCGCCAGAGCAGACGGACCATGGGGATCGCCTCGTCGAGCAGCTTCTGCATCGCCGGGGCGCCCGACTTGCGGATCAGGTCGTCGGGATCCTGGCCTTCGGGCATGAGGGCGAAGCGCAGCGACTGGCCGGCCTCGAGCAGTGGGAGGGCGAGGTCGATCAGGCGCATGGCGGCGCGCAGTCCGGCGGTGTCGCCGTCGAGCGCAATGACCGGTTCGGGAGAGATGCGCCACATCAGGTGCAGCTGTTCCTCGGTGATCGCGGTGCCGAGCGGGGCGACGGCGCCATTGAAGCCGCCGGCGTCGAGCGCGATCACATCCATGTAGCCCTCGGCCACGATGAGCTGGGCGCCCTTTCCGGCCGCTTCGCGCGCGGGGGCATGGTTGAACAGGTTGCGGCCCTTGTCGAACAGCACCGTTTCCGGGGAGTTCAGGTATTTCGCGTTGTCGTTCGGATCCATCGCGCGCCCGCCGAAGGCGATGCAGCGCCCGCGCGCGTCGCGGATCGGGAACATGATGCGGTTGCGGAAGACGTCATAGGGCTTGCCGCCCTTGGACGAGGGTCGCGCAAGGCCCGCGTCCAGGATGAGATCCTCGGCCACACCCTTGCCGCGCAGATGGTCCCACAGGCCCTGCCAGGCATCGGGGGCAAAGCCGATCTCCCATCGTTCAAGCGTCTTGTCGTCGAGACCGCGTTTGGTCAGGTAGTCGCGCGCCGCACTGGCGGCGCCGGTTTTCAGCTGCAGGCGGAAGAACTGTACGGCCTGTTCCATCACCTGCACCAGTTCGGTGCGGCGGTCGGCCTTCTGTTGCGCCTGGGGATCGCGGGCGGGCATGGTCATGCCGACCTCGCGGGCGAGGATTTCGACGGCTTCCATGAAGCCGACGTTTTCGGTCTGCTGCACGAAGCTGAGCGCGTCGCCCTTCGCGTGGCAGCCGAAGCAGTAATAGAAGCCCTTGCGGTCGTCGACGTGGAAGGAGGCGGATTTCTCCTGGTGGAAGGGGCACGAGGCCCAGAGGTCGCCCTTCCCCTGATTCGACTTGCGCGGATCCCAGGTGACCTTGCGCCCCGCCACGCGGGCAAGGCTGGCACGGCTGCGCAACTCGTCAAGGAATCCGGGAGGAAGACTCATGGCCCTTCATAGCACGCGGGAGGTGGGAAAGGCGAGGCGGTGGAATGCAGGCGCGGGAGTCTTTGGGGAGGCCCCCGCCCCTCTCCGACGGCGAGGGGACGCGCATTTGAGAAGCGGAGGGCGCGGACGGGAAGGGAGTCATGAGTATCCGGAAAGAGAAGAAGCTGGGTACGCGGGCGAAATTGAACGCGGGCGTGAGTCGTGCTAGCCCTTGGGCATTGATTTCAAGCTGGCCTTTTTTCATGACCGAGACACAGCCGTCCGTGCCCATTGTTCCCGCGAGCGATCCGCCGCCGGCGCTGGGGTTTCCCGATCTCGTCGATCTTTCGCTCAAGCTGAACGGACGTATCGATACGCTTTGGCAGAGGGTGATCTATGCCCATGGCGTGATGGTCGGCGTGCTGGTCTTCTTTGCCTCGGCGGAGTTTCCCTTCGCCATTCCCCGGATGCTGGTGGTGTTCTTCTACACGATGAACTCCATCGTGACCTATGTCGCCTTCCGGGATGCCTATGGCGGGCTGCGCGCCGTGGTGCAGGATCTGGCACAGGTCGCCGACCCGAAAAGCCATGTCTATGTCTGGGCGAGGGCGCAGAATTACGACATGCACGCGATGCGCCGGGCGGCGATCCTGATCGTGGCCTGGGCGATCATCAGTTACCTGATCCTCGCGCCTCTGGTCAGCTACTGGCGGATTTTCTGAAGCAAGGAGTTTTCACATGCTGCGTTTCGCGCTGCTGGCCGCCCTGACCCTGATCGCCGGCGCCGGGCGCGCGCAGATGGTGACCCATGAGGTCATGGACCGGCAGGGGTTCGACCGGGAGATCGTGGCCTATACGATCGACGTGCCGCGCGACTGGCAGGTCGAGGGGCAGATCCTGTGGCAGAAGCCCTGTTCCGGCAACGATCTTTACGAACTGGTTCTGACGGCGCGGTCTCCCGACGGTCGCACCGGCGTCCGGGTGGTGCCGGGGCATCAGATCCTCTGGACCGAGGCGATCCTCGCCGGTCTCGATCCCTATCTGGAAGCGCAGATGAAGGTGCAGGTCGAGGCCGACCGCAACCGGCTGCGCACCCAGTGGCAGGGATCGAATTGCCATGTCGGTCTGGTGCGGGATGCCGAGTCGCTGGTGCAGAATTTCGTGCTGGCGCAGCGGCCGGGCGCTCAGGTGCTGAAGCGCACACCGAACGAGGCGCTGCGGGCGCAATACGCGCAGATGGCTGGGGGCACGCAGGTTCCGGGCTCCAGCGTGGCCTATGATGCCTTCACGCTGGAGCTGACCTATCGGCTGGGCGGCGGACCGGTGATCGAGCGGGTCGGGTTCAGCTGGTACATGTTCCAGAGCGAGCTGCGGGATTCGAACATGTATGCGCTGAACCAGCATACGGTGGTGAACGCGATGCAACTGGAGTGGGTGGCGGTGGAGCGACAGGCCGCGGACGAGGCGCTGATCAAGCAGATCGCCGCGTCGTTCCGGGCCAATCCCGAGTGGCAGCGCAAGGTGGGCGAGGTGCAGCAGAAGCTGGCGGAGCAGCGCCGGCAGGCCAACGAGCAGACCGCGCAGCAGCGCGAGCGGGACCGGATCCAGCGCGAACTGCTGAACGACCAGCAGCATCAGCGATTCCTGGACTATATTCGCCAGTAGCTATTGCGAGACGATGGCCTCGACCACGGGGGCCAGCTTTTTCACCACTTCGGCGTCGGAGACGGTGCGCTGCAGGACGATGCGCGCCTGCTGGGCGGAGTGGACGTTCTCTCGCTGCAGGTTGCCCAGGACCGAGATCAGGCTGCGGTCCGAGCAGATGCCGCGGCGATAGGTCCAGACCGGGGAGGCACCGGGCGAATCGGCGAACAGGCCGCAGCGGTTCTGCGGGGCATTGTTGGTCCAGAACAGGGTCATCATGTCGGCGAGCGCCGAGCTGTCGTCGGCGAAGTAGCTGTGCGCGAGCATGTCCTCGCCGAGTTCGGACATGTCGATGCTGTCGATCTGGGAGGAGGTGAGCGTGGTCTTGCCGCCGATTCCGGCGCGGGGCATGTCGCCGTGCAGCTTGCGCGAGGCGGTCAGCGCCCAGTCTTCCTCGGAGGCGTAAAGAGTCATCCGCTTGGCGAGCGGGCGGATCGTGGGCAGGATTTCCTTGAACAGGCCGGCGTCGACGTCGGGGGCGGCAAAGAGGATCTGCCCGAAGACCGGCGGGTCGCCGGGTTTGGACCCCTGGCGCAGAGCCATGAGTTCGAGCGCTTCGGTGAGGGCGCGGTTGCCCATCGAATGGGCGACGAGGTGGATCGTCTCGGCGCCGGACTTTGCGACCAAGTCGTCGAGGAAATGGGTCAGGCGGCGGCCCGAGAGCTGGACCACGGCGGTGTCGGCGACATAGCCAACGGTGGTGCCGCGCGAGGGCCAGGAATAGAGAATGGGGATGCCGGCGAAATTCATGTCATAGGCGATTTGCGCAGCGCGGCGGGCGGCGGCGTCGAAGGTCACGTTATAGCCGTGGACGAAGACGAAGGCCTCCTTTTCCGGCGTGTGGGTGAATTCGGTGCTGAGGCGGCGCCAGAAGCCCGCGGGTTCCATCGGCTCCACCGATTGCAGAACGACGTGTTTGGCAGGGTCGGCGCGGAATTCGAGACGCCAGATCGAGGGAGCCTCGACGAGGCCGGGGGTATGGGTCTCAGGGACCGAAACGGTGGCGACGCCCAGCTCCAGCGTGCCGCGGCCGGGGCCGTAGAACTCGTTGGGGTCGGCCTCGCCGGTGCGCGCGCGGTCGGTGGCATAATAGACCTCGACCTCGCGGAAGCCCTCTTCGCTGCCGCGCGCGCCCGCTGTGAGCGGTTCGAGCGCGGCGGAAGCGGCGGCGCGGTGGCGGGTGGCGGCGGCGGTGTCGCCGGCCTGTTCGGCCATGGTTGCAAGGCGGTTCAGGGTTTCGGCGATGACCGCGCCCGGCCGGGCGCCGGAACGTTGTTCCTCGACAAGGGCGGTGAGGGCCGTAACCGCCGAGGCGGGGTCGCCCGCCGCTTGATACAGGCGCGCGGCTTCGTCGAAGAGGCGGGCGGGATCAACGTTCAGCACGGCGCGGTTGCCGGCGGCATAGCGGCCGAGTTGCAGCAGCACGCCGGCGGCCTCGGCGCCCCTGCCCTGCCCGATCAGCAGGTCGGCGCCAAGACGGTAGAGGTCGAAGACCAGGCGGATGTCGGGATCGGGGCTGGCCTCTTCCTGCGCCAGCAGTGCGTCGATCCGGTCGAGCGCGGCGGGCGGATCGGTTTCGGCCAGATAGGCCAGGCCGATCAGGCCGGGATCCTCCTGCGCGGTGAGGCCAGCGGGCAAGGCCGCCATTAGCGCCACGGTCAGGGCACACATCCAACGCTTGAGCACTCGTCGATCCTCGCCGGAGTTTCCGCGGTCATGGTGGCCCGACTCGCGGTCTGTGTAAACATCGCCAAGCTCTTTCAATTGCTGGCCGGCTTGTGTCATGATGGGCGCAAGGAATTTTTTATTTTGGCATTCGACCGGGGGTTTGCTTGGTGGTCAGGGTGTGGTGGCCGTCCGTTCTGGCGGTTTGCGTCTGTCTCTTTGCGCAGACTGCGGCAGCCGAGGTGCGCGCGCTGCTGATCGGCGTTTCCGACTACGACAATTCGATCGGCATGGCCGACCTTAAGGGTCCTGCGCATGACGTGCGGTTCCTGCAAGAGGTGATGCGCGGACGCGGTGTCCGTGACATTTCGATCCTGGCGGATGGCGTCGAGGGCGGCGGCGTGCCGACGCGGGCGGCGATCATCAAGGGTTTTGCCGCGCTCGCTGCACGCTCGGTCCCGGGCGATCTGGTGTTCATCTCGATGTCGGGGCACGGCACGCGCCAGCCGGATCAGGACGGTGACGAGACCGACGGGCTGGACGAGGTCTTCCTGCCGGCCGACACCGGGCGGGCCGAGCCGGGGGCGGGGCTGATCCCCAATGCGCTGGTGGATGACGATATCGGACGGATGGTGCGGGCGATCCGCGAGACGGGTGCGGATGTCTGGCTCGTCATGGACAGCTGTCATTCGGGCAGCGGGCTGCGGGCGGCGCCGGACGGGACGGCGGCACGCTATGTCGATCCCGCGCTGCTGGGCGTGAGCGCATCGGCAAGCCGGGTGACCGAGGCGGATACGGTGGAAGAGGACGGGCCAGAGCCGCCGGGCGGCTACCTTGCCTTCTATGCCGCGCGCTCCTCGGAGGTGGCGCGCGAGGTGAGCTTTGCCACCGATGAGGGCGAGGTCTGGTACGGGCTGTTCACCGCCAAGCTTGCGGCGCGGTTGCAGGATGCCGGAGCGATCAGCTATCGCCAGCTGTTCCAAGGCGTGTTGGCCGACATGAACGACACGACAGTGCCCGGAGGCGCGCGGTTGCAGACGCCGCTCTGGGCCGGCACGCTGATTGACGCCACGGTTCTGGGCGGCCGCGATACCGCCGGGCTGCGCCGGTTCGCCGTTCAGGGCAACAGGCTGCGGGCCGGCCGGGTGCATGGGCTGGCGGACGGAACGGTGATGGGGCTGGTGGCCGATCCGGCCGATCCGGCCGACGCCCTGATCGGCACGGCGCAGGTGCAGAAGAGCACGGCCACGACGGCGCGGCTGGTCCCGGTCGCGGCAGACTGTGTGCCGCAGGCGGCCCTGCCCTGCCCCGATTCGGGCAGCCTGCCGCCCGGAGCGCGCTATGCGCAGGTGCTGGCCCGGCCGGTCGATCTGGTGGTGCGGCTGGCCCCACCGCGCGGGATGGACGGGCTGGCGCTGGCACCGGGCGATCCGGCGGCCGTGGCGCTGGAGGCGGCGGTTGCGGCGGTGAATGCCGATGGCGGCACGCGGGTGGAATACGACGCGACGGCTTACGACGTGGAGAGTGTGCTGGCCGAGGGTGCACTGTGGTTCGGACCGCGCGCGCAGATCGGCGGCAGCCCGGTGGGGCTGCAGGTGGCGCCCGAGGTGGCGGCGCTGACGGCGGCGCTGCGGCGAATTCGCAAGGCGGAGGAATTGTCGCGGCTGCTGTCGTCGGTGGCGACCAAGCCCTCGCTGCTTTCGCCCAATCCGGTGAACATCCGCATCGACGTCGCGGCGGCGGATGCGCGCGCGCTGGCGCCGGTCGACGCGGGCGTCGATCCCTACGAGGAATGTGGCGTGGCGATGGAGGGCGCGGCGGCGCCGGTCGCGCTGGCGCCTTCGGCCGATCTCAAGCAGTGCGACGCGCTGACGGTTTCGGCGCAGGGGGCAACGGCGGGGGCGCGGGACGTGAACCGCATCCATATCGACGCGAAATACTGCGTGAACACGGCCTATGAGCGGATCGAGGACACCGCCCGGCCGCGCGCGGTGGGCGATGGGATGATCCTGTGTTCGGACTGTCCCGAAGGCTATGCAGCGGGTGAGGAGCGACTGTTTCTGGTGGTGACTGAGGCGGAGGCGAATGCCGAGGCGCTGAACCTGGAGGGGATGATCGAGACCTGCGCGGGCGCACCGACGCGGGGGGCGGCAGAGGGACAGGTGATCGATTTCCTGACCGGGCTGGCGCAGCGGCCGGGCACGCGCGGGGCCTTCGGGGCGCGGGCGGCGGCCTCGGAGGTCTGGGTGGAGCGGCACGACTGGCGGGTTCTGCCCAAGCCCGAAGCCTTTGCCCGGGCAGGAATTGCGAAGTGATGTGATTTGAATGACGAACTGGGAGAACGACCGATGAGATTTCGAAGGATGTTTGGGATGGCTCTGGCCGGCGCGTTGGCGCCCTTGGCGGTGTCGGCGCAGCAGACCAGTCTGGCTGCCGTGGCAGTGCCCACCGGGGGAGACGAGGTGCTGGTGAAGGCCTATGTGATGGGCCTCAAAGAGCAAGCGGGCGCGATCGAGGCCGACACGGCGGCGCGGATCTTTGGCGGACGCGCGGCGCAGACTGGGGCTTGGCCCGCGCAGGTTTCGCTGCATGATGCCAACAAGGCGGGCGAAGGCACGCCCGAGGCGCGGTTCCAGTCGCAGTTCTGCGGCGGCTCTCTGATCGCGCGGCAATGGGTGCTGACGGCGGCGCATTGCCTGGTCAAGCCGGACGGATCACCAACACAGGCGGCGGATGTGCTGGTGCATACCAGCGCCGTCGATGTGCGCGAGGGCGATTACCGCCCGGTGGCACGGGTGATCGTGCACGAGGACTACGACCCCAAGCGGATCGACAACGATGTGGCGCTGGTGCAACTGGCCGAGCCGATACAGCAGGCCTCGGGGCCGGTGGGCGCGATTTCCATCGCGCCGCAGGGGACAGAGGTGCCGGCCGGTCCGGCTATGGTGATCGGCTGGGGCATGATGGAGGACGGCAAGTTCCCCTATCAGCTGATGGAGACCGATATCGACATCGTTCCGAATGCGACCTGCAACGCTGGAATGGCCGAGCAGACCAAGCGGGACATGGGAGGCTTTCTGCTGGGGGTCGGACAGGCCAACGGCATTCCGATGGAGAACCTGGAGCAGGCCTATGCGATCCTGACCAAGGAGATCGGACCGGCGCTGAGCCCGGGCATGATCTGCGCGGGCACGCCTTCGGGGCAGCGCACGATGTGCAATGGCGACAGCGGCGGGCCGCTGATGGTGAAGCAGCAGAACGGCCAGTGGCTCCAGGTTGGGATCGTCAGCTGGAACCGGTCGCCCATCGGAGCGAAGTCGGCCTGCGGGCATGAGAGCCTGTATGGCGTCTATACCCGGATACCGGCCTATTTCGACTGGATCGCACGCCATGTCCGGGGTTAGCGCCATGTTCATGCGGTCGGTTTTCTGTGTGGTCGCGGCTCTGACCGCTTCGGCGGCGGGCGCGCAGAGCGGGTTCGGCGGATCCTTCGATAGCGGTGGCCAGGCACCTGCACCTGTGCAGCAACAGCCGGTGCCCGCGCCGGGGGGTGGCGGGTTCGGCGGGTCGTTCGATGGCCAGCCGACGGCGCCGGTGCAATTGCCGCCCCAAGGGCAGGCCCCGGCGCCGGGAGGGGACAACTTTGGCGGGACCTTCGGGACCGACGAGCAGCCGGGGGTGACGCAACAGCCGCAGCCTTACCAGCAACCGCAGCCGCCGGTGGTCAATGTGCAGCCGCAACCGCAGCCACAACCCTATCAGCAACAGCCGCAGCCGAATACCGGCGGCGTCGATCCGCAGATCTTTGCCTTTGAATCCCGCGACTTCGGGGTGCAGCCCACCAACCTGTTGCGACAGGGACAGATGCATGCGCCGACGCCGACGGCGATACCGGGGGCCAATGCGGTGTCGACGGCCGCGCTGGCCGGGGCCATTGCCTCGGGGCAGCAGATGGTGCTCATCGACGTGCTGGGCGGGCAATACAGCCTGCCGCGGGCGCTGATGGCGCCGGCCTTGGCCTCGCCCGGGAACTTCCAGGACCGCACGCAGCAGCAGGCGAGCCAGTGGCTGAACCAGATCACCGGCGGGCGGCGCGATCTGCCCATCGTGATCTATTGTTCGGACCCGCATTGCTGGCTGAGCTACAACGCAACCCTGCGCGTGGTGAATGCCGGGTTCGCCAACGTCTACTGGTATCGCGGCGGCATCACCGCCTGGCAGATGGCGGGGTTGCAGGTCGTGCCATCGGGGATGTGAGGCGCATGCGCCGGGTCCTCGCCCTCGTCCTGGCGCTGTCCTGCGCCGGGACCGCAGATGCCGAGACCCTGGCCGAGGTCAACAGCCGCGCCCAGGCCGCCTTTTCCGCCGGCGACGCCGAAGGCGCCCGGAAGATCGCCGCAGAGGCGGTGGAACTCGCACGCGCGCCAGACGGCGCCTCCGACCTCGCCGCCTGGTCCACCGCGCTGTCCAATGCCGCCTTCCTCACCTCCACCACCGGGGGCGACATGGCCGCGGCCGAGGCGCTCTGGCGCGAGGTGATCGCCGCCCAGGACGCCGCCGGGTCGACCACAGTCGAGGCGCTGCTGGCCCGCATGCAACTGGCCAACCACCTCTCCCGCCAGGGCCGAACCGAAGAGGCGGTGGAGCTGTTCCGCTCTGCCCTGCCTATGGCGCGGGGCACCCAGTGGCACGGTCAGGCCGCAAAGATGGTCGCCGACGCGCTCTACGCGGCCGGCGACTACACCGGCTTCGCGCTCGCCTTCGAAGAGGTGATCGCAGTCGCTCCCGAGCTGATCCGCCCGGTCTACGGCCAGTATTACGGTCGCCTCGGCCAGCAGGTGACCGCGCTGGAAGAGCAGGAGAAATGGACCGAAGTCGCCCCCCTTCTGGAGGCGCAGCTGACCATCCTGCGCACCTTCTACGACCTCGACGACCGCGACACCGCGATCCGCAACCTGATGTTCAACCGCTATTTCGCGCTGAGCCAGATCGGCGACTACGCCCGCGCCCGCACCCAACTGCTGGCGTGGAAGTCCTTCGGCACCCTGACCGAGCCCGAGCGCGCCTTCGTGGAAGAGCGCATGGCCCTCGCCCTGCCGCTGGCAGAGGGCGGCAACATCGACACCCTGGACCGCCTCGAAACGGTGCGCGAGGCGCTGTTCTTCGCCAGCGCCTTCGACAGCGGGGCGGACCCGCGCATCGGTCTGGCCCTGCGCACCCTGGCCGGCGCCGAAGCCTATTTCGGCCAGACCGCGGCCGCCATCCGCTCGCTCGAAGTCGGCGCTTCGATCCTGGAGCAAACCGAGGCGGGCCGCCGCCAGGTTTTCCTCCTCTACGAGGATCTGGCGTGGGCCCTCGCCCTCAACAGCGAATACGCCCGCGCCGATCTGGTCTATGCCAAGGCAGACGCCGCCCGCGAGGTGGCCCTGGCCCAAGAGCCGGACCCCGAAACCCCCGAAGAACGCGCGCTCCGCCTGGTGAACCGGGCCCGCTTCTACGAATGGACCGGCCGCGAAGAGCTGGCCCGGGCCGAGATCGACAAGGCGCAGACCGCCCTCGGCACCGCGTCGGATTTCCGCGCCCAGCTGGTGCGCACCCAGATCGCCGACATGGCGCTGGCCTCGGGCGCGACCGCGGACACCGGGCCGCTGCAAACCGCCATCGCCGCCCTGCGCGAGGTGGCCCCGCCCGACAACGCCGATTACAGCATGGCGCTGTCCAATGCCGCCGACACGCTGATGGTCGCAGGAGAGCGCAAAGCGGCTCGGCGGCTGCTCAGCGAAGCGGTCGAGATCAACCGCACCGCCCTGCCCGACGTCGTGCCCCAGGCCCTGCACACCCGCGGCTTCCTCGCGCGGGTCGAGATGATCGAGGGCGACCGCGCCGGCGCCACCGCAGAGCTGCGCCGCGTCGTGGCGGCCCGCAAATCGCCGGTCTACCGCGACGACCTCGCCGCCGCGGCGCCGGATTTCGAACAATTCGCCTGGCTGCTGATCGACCGGCCCGACCGGACGGCCGCCGGGGTGGCCGAGGCCTTCGAGGCGCTGCAATGGACGCAGGTGACGAGATCGGCTGAGGCGACCGCGCTGCTGGAAGCGCGGCTGGCGGTGGACGATCCCGCGCGAGGCGCCCTGCTGCGGCAGCGGCAGGACCTTGCCGAGGCCCATGCGGGGCTGGCCGCGCGGCTGTCGCGGGCTCAGGCGGCGGGACAAGACACCGGCGCATTGGCTGAAGAGATTGCCGCGGTGGCGGCAGAGATGGCCGGGGTCGACAGCCGGCTGGACGCTCTGGGACTGGATGCGCTGGGGCTTGGGAGTATCGAACCGCTGCCGCTGGCCGAGGTCCAGGCCCTGCTGGCGCCGGACGAGATGTTGGTGACCTTCCTCTTGCCAGGGCTTACGCCGGGGCGGATCGCCGGGCTGGAGGGGCCGGCGAACCATGTGATCGGGGTGACGCGCGACGGTGTGCATATCGCCCGCATGGGCGAGGCGAGCCGGGGCGCGCTGAACCGGCGAATTCAGGCCTTCCGCTGCGACGTGGCGGTCAGCGATCCGGGCTGCCGGGGTGGCGGGGCGGCGGGCCTGCGCGGCGCGATGGCGGCAAGCGGACCGAAACCACGGGCGGAAGATCATTTCAATGTGGCGGCGGCCCATGCACTGTTTGCCGATCTGTTCGGGGACCTTGCGGACGAGATGGCGGACTATCCCCATCTGATCATCGCGCCGCCGCCGGATCTGCTGCGCCTGCCGTTCGAGGCGCTGCCGGTGTCGGCCGAGTGGTCGGGCGGGCTGGCCGATGTCCACTGGCTGATCCGGGATCATGCGATTTCGGTTCTGCCGGCGATCTACAGCCTGCGGGCGTTGCGGGCGCAGGACCGGCTGCCACGGCGGATGGAACACATGGTGGGCTTTGGCGATCCGGTGATCGGCCATGCGCCGCCGGCCCGTTGCGGCGATATCGCGGTGGCCGCGCTGCGGGCCGCGCCGTCGGGCGGCGCCGTGCTGCACGCTGCGGCGGCACGCGCGGTGCCGCTGGCGGATGTGACCTGGCTGGCCGCCCTGCCCCGGCTGCCGGATTCGGTCTGCGAGTTGGAGGCGATCCGAGATGCCTTTGGCGGCGCCGGCGACCTGGTGCTGGGCGATGCGGCGACCGAGACTCGGGTCAAGGCGATGGATGCGGAGGGCTTCTTGCGCGGGGCCGACGTGCTGGTCTTTGCCACGCACGGGCTGACGGCGGGCGAGACGGGCGCCACCGCGCCGGGGCTGGTTCTGACACCGCCGGCAGTTGCGACGTTGGAAGACGACGGGCTGCTGACCGCCGGGGAGATCGCGGGGCTGGATCTGGATGCGCAGCTGGTCGTTCTCTCGGCCTGCAATACCGCCGCCGGCGGGGATACCGGCCAGGATGGGCTGTCGGGTCTGGCACGGGCCTTCTTTCAGGCGGGCGCGCGCAATCTGCTGGTGACGCATTGGGCTGTCTATTCCGAGGCGGCGGTGGATGTGACAACGGGGCTGTTCACCGCGCTGGACCGCGACCCCGGGCTGCGGTTCTCCGAAGCGCTGCGGCGCTCGGTGCTGGACATTCTGGACGACCCTGGCCGTCCGGCGCTGCACCATCATCCGTCCTATTGGGCGGCTTTCGCACTGGTGGGCGCGGAGTGAGGTGGCGTGCGGCGCCAGTGCTGCGCCTTGCAGTTTGGAAATGGGGACCCTAGGTTCTGGCCCATCCTGATCCGGCCGCTTCGGCGATTCGGGTTGGCGGCGACCGGGCCCCTCTGGCAAGAGTTGTGCGGCACTCTTGCGATGTCGGCGCAGACCAAGGGAAAAGCCGCAGACGGCATAACTTTATGATTTCGTTGAATTCCTGCGGCCCGGGGCGGCCGCTTTCGGCGTGTGCGCAGGTGCAGACGTGACGGGCGGCGTGGCTGGGCAGAGGACGATTGCGTCGTATTTCGCATGGGCCTTTGTGGTGACCGCCGCGGGGCTTGGGCTGGGCGCCTGGCTGGGCTGGACGATGACCGGAACGCTGGGCGGCACGATGTCGGTGCTGTTCATCGTCGCAGTGCTGTCGGTGTTGGAGATTTCGCTGTCCTTCGACAACGCCATCGTCAACGCCAACAAGCTCAAGACCATGTCGCCGCTCTGGCAGCGGCGGTTCCTGACCTGGGGCATCCTGATCGCGGTTTTCGGAATGCGCATCGTGTTTCCGGTGCTGATCGTGGTGATCGCCGGGAAGGTGGGCCCGATTGAAGCGCTGGTTCTGGCGGCATCGCAACCGGACCGCTATGCCGAGATCATGAAGGGGGCGCATCTGCCGATTGCGGCCTTTGGTGGCACCTTCCTGATGATGGTGGCGCTGAACTTCTTCTTCGATCACGAGAAGGAGGTGCATTGGGTGCGGCAGCTGGAAAGCTGGGCGGCGCGGTATTCCTCGGTTCGGGGGATCGAGATCGCCATCGTTCTGGCAATCCTGGTCGGATGTTCGAACCTGCAGGCGCCGGCCGATGTGCCGGTGTTCCTGAAAGCCGGCGTCTGGGGCCTGCTGACCTTCCTTGCGGTCGAGGTTCTGGGCCAGGTGCTGGACCGCAAGCAGGCGGCGACCGCCGCCGCCGCACAGGGCGGGCTCGGCGCGTTTCTCTATCTCGAGGTGCTGGATGCCTCGTTCTCGTTCGACGGGGTGATCGGGGCCTTTGCGTTGTCGCAGAACCTGTTCGTCATCGCCATCGGCCTGGGCGTGGGCGCGATGTATGTCCGTTCGATGACCGTGATGCTGGTGGAGAAGCGCACGCTGGCGCATTACCAGTATCTGGAGCACGGGGCGTTCTATGCGATCCTGATCCTTTCGGTGATCATGTATGCGCAATCGCTGTATCACATCCCCGAAGTTCTGACCGGGCTGGGCGGCGCCTGCCTGATCGGGCTGGCCTTCTGGTCATCGGTGCGCTGGAACCGGAAGAACGGCGCGCAGGGCTGAGGCTTGCGGCTGACCGCGCTGTCGTTCGCGGTCAGCCCAGCGCCCGGGCGATGTGCCAGCCGGCGGCCAGATCCTGGGCGATGAGGCCGTGCGACTTGTAGGCGGTGATCTGGTCGACCTCCGTCCTGCCCTGCGCGTCGCCCGCCAGAACCGCGCCGATTTCGTGCAGCGGATAGTCATCCGCGATGGCGCCGGATGCCCTGGCACCGAGGATTTCGCCGGACTCGCGGCCGGAGCTTTCCAGCGAGTCGGTGAACATCGTGAGGCGCGCCACCCCGGCATCGTCGATTTCACGCGAGTCCGCCAGGCTGGCGCCGACGAGGTTGATGTGCTGCCCCGGCTCGAGCAGCGCTCCTGCGAGGAAGGGCGCGCGGGCCGAGGTGGTGGTGGTGACGACATCGGCCCCACGGATCGCCACGGCGAGGTCCTCGACAACCTGGATCGCGGCCTCGGGGAAATGGCTGGCCAGAGTGCGCGCCGCTTCGGGTCGGCGGGCCCAGAGGCGGATCTCTTCCGGCGCGAAGCATTCCAGCACGCCGCGCAGGTGCCATTCGGCCTGTTCGCCTGCACCGCAGATGGTGAAGACCAGCGGCGCGGGCCGGGCCAATACACGGGTGGCCAACATGGAAACGGCGGCGGTGCGCAGAGCGGTCAGGGCGTCGGCCTCGATGGCGGCAACCGGCTGGCCCAGAGCGCTTTCGAACAGCAGGACAAAGCCCTGATGGCTGGACAAGCCGTGGCGCGCCGCATCGGGATAGAGGCTGAGCACCTTGACGCCATGGACCGCCGGCGTTCGCAGGGCGCCATACATCAGGCCCATGCGCCCGGCGTCATTGATCGGGATGGCGAAGCGGGGCGGATGCAGGGCGTTACCGGCCGAGACGTCGCGCATCGTCTGCTCCATCACCGGAACGAGTTCGGCGACGGAGATGCGGCCGAGCACCTGCGGGGCGGTGATGACCTTCATTCGGGAATGCCTTTCGGGGGCGCGAAGGGGCCGGTCACCCGGGCCGCGCAATGTGTCAGGATGACGAGACAGGTGATCGGGATCACCGCCCCGACCAGCGCCATGTTGAGGCCGAGCCCCGGAGAGCTGCGACCAGCGCCGCGCCAGAGGAAGCCGCGTTCGATGTTCCATCCGGGACCGAAGAGGGAATAGTGCAGCATCGGCAGCAGGAAGATCACGACGGCCAGCGCGAGCATCCCCCGCGCGAGCCTCTGCAGCCCTGGCGAGGACTGCGCGTGAACCGAGAGAATGACCGGGTCCAGCCCGCGCCGGAAGGCGCAGGTGGCCCCGAGCAGGCCGCTCCAGATCATCAGGTAGCGGGCCAGTTCCTCGGTCCAGGCGAAGGGGCTGCGCAGGCCATATCGGACAGCCACCTGGAGCAGGATCGTGAGCGCGATGCCGATCAGCCCGGCCTTGGCCAGCGCGAGACAGACCCTGTCGAGCCCCGCGCTCAGCCGTTCGATGCGGTTCATTCCTTCGAAGCGTCGGCGAGGGCCTGCATGTCGGCGACCGAGCCTTCGGGCATCAGCGTGTCCCAGGCCTCCTGGCTGCGGCGTTTGAATTCGGCCAGAGCTTCGGGCGTGGGAGTGACCACGGTGACGCCGGCCTTTTCGAGCATTCCGAGTTCGGCCTTTTCGGCCGCGAAAGTCCATTCGCGGTTCTTGGCGTTGGCGGCCGCGATGGCATCATCGACGGTCTTCTTCTCGGCCTCGCCCAGACCGTCGTACCAGTCGGCCGACATCAGCGCGGCGCGGAAGGGCGTACCGGCGCGGAGGTCGGTGAAATGGGTGAGGAACTCGGTGTGCTTGAAGATCAGCGGCACGGCGGGCGGGTTGAAGTAGCCATCGACGATTCCCTGCTGCACGGCGCCCGCGAATTCCGGCATGTCGACGACGACACCCTGGGTGCCCCAGGCCTCGAACAGCTTGACCTGATTGGCGTCAATCGCGCGCAGGCGCAGGTCGGCAAGGTCGTCGACCGAGGTGACGTCCTTCTTGGAGTTGAACAGGCCCATCTGCCCGCCGAGGCCGGGCAGCCCGGCAACCTTTATGCCCTGCGCCTCCATTTTCTCGCGGATGCCATCCAGCAGCGGGCTGTCCACGTCCTGCGTGGCGCGGAAGAACTGGCGCGAATTCTCGAAGACATAGGGGGCGAGGAAGCCGATGATGCGGGGATCGACCTGGGCGATCATCACGAAGTTGGTGACCCCGAACTGCAGCAGACCCTGCGACAGCTGGTCGACGATTTCGGGGTCCTTGCCGAGGCTTGCGCCGGCAAAGACGGTGGCCTCCATCCCGCCCTCGCGCAGGGCGGCGGCGAAGTCCTCGGCATAGACCCAGTCGGCACAGGCCGGGACGGCCGGGCACTGGACCGCGATGCGGACTTCCTCAGCGGCGGCGGGGGACGCCAGCGCGAGGCCGAGGGCGATTGCGGAGGCGGTCTTGGGCAAGTCAAACATGTCTATCTCCCTTTGGATTGAGTTTGTTGTTCAATTTACGAGGCCCAGAAGGCGGGGCAGTGCCAGAGTCAGGTCGGGGACGAGGATCAGCAGCACGAGCAGGACGACCTGCACCGCGAGAAAGGGCAGGATGGCCAAGGACAGGCGCAGATAGGTGGTGCCGCTGGCGGCCGAGATGACCATCAGAATACCGCCGAAGGGTGGCGAGATCAGGCCCAGCGTGAGATTGAGGCAGCTGACCACGCCGACGTGCACCGGATCGGCCCCCGCAGCAATGGCGGCAGGGATCAGCACGGGCACCATGAGCACCAGCGCCATGGTCACGTCCATCACCATGCCGGCGGCGAACATGATGGCGCTGGCGAGGAGGAAATAGGTGGTGGCGCTGAGGTCGAGATTGGTGACCGTTGCGGCAATCGCCTCGGGCAGGCGCATGATGCCGATGAGATAGCCGAAGATGGCGGCGGCGAAGAGGATCATGAAGATCGAGCCGGTCAGCATCAGGGCACTTTCCACAGCGCGCGATCCTTCGGAGAACAGGTGGCGCAGGGCGTTGGCCGGGCGGTCACGCTCCATCAGGCGATAGGCGAAGACCAAGACGGCGGTGATCGCGACGGCCAGCGCCGCAGCCTCGGTCGGGGTGACGACGCCGAAGACGATGCCGCCGACGATGACGACGGGAATCAGCAGGGCAGGAAGCGCGCGGGCAATGGTCGGACGCACAGGCGGCAGTACGACCCCTGCCCCGCCGGGGTGATCCTCGCGCCGGGCGCACCAGGCGTTGTAGGCGAACAGGAACAGCGCCATCAGCAGGCCGGGCACGATGCCGCCCGCGAACATGGCCGCGACCGAGACGTTCATCAGCGCGCCGTAGAAGATCATCACGATGGAGGGCGGGATGATCGGGCCGATTACGCAGCTGGCAGCGGTGAGCGCGGCGGCGAAGTCCAGGCGATAGCCGCGGTCGACCATCGCCGGCACGAGGGTCTTGGTGGTGGCGGCCGCATCTGCAACGGCGGACCCCGAAATACCGGCGAGGAACACCGACGCGGCGATGTTCACGTATCCCAGCCCGCCCTTCATGCGGCCGACGATCAGCATGGCGAGGTCGATCAGGGCGCCGGTCACGCCGCCCCGGGTCATCATCTCTCCGGCCAGGATGAACAGCGGCATGGAGAGGAAGGTGAACACGTCGATCTGGCTGAAGATGCGCTGGGGCATGATCGCGAGGTAATTGCCGTAGCCGCTGGCCAGGAAGGCAAGCACGGCGGCCGAGCCAGCGACATAGCTGATCGCCACCCCGCCGGCGATGGCGAGCGCGACAAACGCCGTGATGAGACCGAAGGCCATGGACAAGCTCCTTGCCGCGATCGTCACTTTCGTATACGCAATATGTCAAGCGATAAATTTCCAATGGGAAATATTGATGATCCGAAAGACGGAAGACGAAAGCACGCTGGATGCGCTGAGCGCCTTCGGAGAAAAGGTGCGGACCCTGCGGCGTGGGAAGGGGCTGACGCTGCAACAAGTGGCTGATCGGGCTGGCATGGCTAGTTCGACCATCTCGAAGATCGAGAATTCAAACCTGTCGCCCACTTTCGACGGATTGCTGAAACTGGCGCGCGGGCTGGAGGTGGATCTGTCGACCCTGCTGGACGGCGACCAGACCGCCGCAAAGAAGCCGGTTCAGGTGATGGGCCGCCTGGACGTGACGCGAGCGGCCGAGAGGGTGGGCTATGACGCGGCGACCTATATCTACGAACCGCTGGCGATGGGGCTTAAGCAGAAGTTGATCGACGCGACTGTGGTCGTGGTGAAGGCGCGGGATGTCACGGAGTTCGAGCATCTGGTTTCGCATCCCGGCGAGGAGCTGGTCTTTGTCCTGACGGGTGCGGTGGAGCTGCACTCGGATCTCTATGCGCCGATCCGCCTCGAAGCCGGCGACAGCGCCTATTACGACGCCGGCATGGGGCATGCGCTGATCTCGGTCTCGGACGAGGACGCTACGCTTCTGAATATCGTGACCGGCGGCGGCGGGCTGCCTCTGGAGGACTGAACATGCTGACGCGCGAGGAATGGATCGGGCTGGACCTGGTGGGGCTTGCCGATCTGGCGGGCCGGGGCGAGGTGAGCCCGCGCGAGGTGCTTGAGACGGCAATTCGCGAGATCGAGGCGCAGAACCCGCGCGTCAACGCGGTGGTCGTTACGCACTTCGAAGAGGCGCTGGACGCGCTGGACGCGCGGGTGGCGCAGGGGGACCAGCCGCGATTCCTGGGAATGCCCTATCTGATCAAGGACCTGCACGCGCCGGTGCGGGGGTTGCCACTTTCCAACGGTTCGGAACGGTTCAAGGGCGCGGTTTTCGATTTCGATTCGACACTGGTCGGGCGGCTGCGCGCGGCGGGGTTCGGATTTCTGGGGCGCAGCGCCTCGCCCGAGTTCGGGCTCACGATGGAGACCGACAGCGCGGCCTGGGGCCTGACGCGCAATCCCTGGGACCCGGATCGGGGCGCGGGCGGGTCGAGCGGGGGCGCCGGTGCCGCCGTGGCCAGCGGGATGATGCCCGCAGCCCATGCAACAGACAGCGCCGGGTCGATCCGAATTCCGGCGGCCTTCAACGGGCTGGTCGGGTTCAAGCCGAGCCGGGCGCTGAATCCCTTCGGGCCGCACCGGGGCGACCCCAATCACGGGATCAGTCACGAACATGCGGTCACGGTCAGCGTGCGCGACAGTGCCGCGATTCTTGACGTGACGTCCGGACCTGACACGGGAGCACCCTATTTCACGGCAAAGCCCTCCGAGCCCTTCGAAAGACTGATCAAACGGGCGCCAGGCAAGCTGCGGATCGGGCTGGTGACCACGCGGTTCGACGGAAAGCCGGTCGATCCGACCTGTGCAGAAGCTGCCAGGATGACCGGCGCCCTGCTGGAGGGGCTTGGGCATGAGGTAGAGGAGGCGATGCCCGCGTTCGACGTTCACGCATTGACCGATGCGATGATCCGCGTGCTGCTGGCTTCCCTGGCCGGGCTCTATCCCGGCGCCGGCGATCTGGGCGAAGCGGAGCTGGCCGGGCTGGAGCCGATGACCCGCGCTGCACTGCGTTACTCGCGAAGCGTGTCCCTCTCTGATCACCTGATGCGGACAGCGGTGATCAACCGCGAGGTGCGACGCCTGGCGGCCTACTTCCAACGGTTCGATCTGATGGTCACGCCGGCCACAGCGACACCCCCGTTGCCGCACAAGTCGCTGCCGATGACCTCGACCGACCTGGACGGCTTCCTGACTCGTCTGTTCGAGCTGAGCCCCTTCTCGGCTCCGTTCAATGCCAGTGGCCTCCCTGCCGTCGTGCTGCCGGTTCACCACACGCCGGAGGGGCTGCCGGTGGGATCGCAGATCGTCGGGCGGCTGGGGGAGGACGCGCTGGTATTGCAGGCTGCGAGGCAGATCGAGATCGCCAAACCTTTCAGGGTGCGTCCGCTGGCCTGAGCCCTGGGCGCGTTGGTTGGTCGCTCTCACGATCGCGCGCCGCGTTTGTGCCCGCCCGGTCAGGCGGTGTGGGCTATCGACACGCTATGAGCGGAAAGGAAAGGGCCTGGAGGCGGCACCCTCCAAGCCCTTGAAATCAGTGGCGGACCGAGGAGGATTCGAACCCCCGACCCCTTGATTCGTAGTCAAGTACTCTATCCAGCTGAGCTATCGGTCCACTGAGGGCTGCATGTAGACAAGCCTTCGGAGCAATGCAAGAGCGGTTTCGCACTAAATCGTGCCATCGTCTTTCGGCAGGGTGATGCGGAAGCGCGTGCCGGTGGAATCCGAGTGTTCGAGGTCGAGCGTTCCGCCGTGGCCGCGGATCAGTTCGGCTGCTATGACGAGGCCAAGGCCCGAGCCGCCCTTGCGGGTGCCGCCCTGGAAGGCCTTGAAGAGATGCTCGCGGGCCTTGGGGGGAAGGCCGGGGCCGGTGTCGGCGACGGTGATGGTCCAGGCCTTGTCGCCCTCACGGGCCGAGACGGTAACGGTTCCCGGCTGGCCCGTGGCGGCGATAGCCTGGCCCGAGTTGCGCACGAGGTTCAGAATCACGCGGAACAGCTGCTCGGGGTCGGCGCGCAGGGTCAGGTCGGGCGGGATGTCGCAGGCGAGTGTCACCGCGCCTTCGGGATAGGTGATGCTTTCGCTGTCGAGCACGTCCTGCGCCACGCTGATCAGGCGCACCATGGTCAACGTCGGGGCCGGCTCTTCCGCGCGCCCGAAGGCAAGGGTGCTTTCGCACAGCGATACGGCGCGGGTGATCGAATTGACCAGTTTGGGCGCCATGCGGCGCACCAGCGGGTCTTCGCTGGTCTCGATGCGGTCGGTGAAGAGCTGGGCCGAGGTGAGGATGTTGCGCAGGTCGTGACTGACCCGGGCCACCGCACCGCCAAGCTGGGCCAGGCGCTCTTTCTGCTTGAGAGCGTGGGTGAGTTCGGTCTGGAGCGAGGAAAGTGCCTCTTCCGCCTCGCGCAGCTCGCGCAGGACGGCGTGCGGCCGGATGATGCTGCGCGCATCTTCTGGCGCGGCGGCATAGCGCTTCATGTTGCCGACCACGCCCTTGATGGGCGTGACCAGGAAGACGCGGACGGCGATGAACAGCAGGATGGCGGTGAAGATCGAGATCACCGCCGAGAGAACGAGGATGCGCAGGCCATAATCGACCATGGCGGTGCGCAGCGGTTTCGTCTCCATGGTGATCTCGATCAGAAGGCCGGCGTCGCGGACCGGGGCGCCGATGACGCGGATGATCCGGTTGTCGGCGACGAAGAGCTGGGTCAGCGCGTCGCCGATCAGGGTCAGCGGCCCGGAAGCGCGCAGATCGTAGGTTTCGGCGACCGGTTTCGGGATCGGCGATGAGAGCATGAGCTGGCGCACCTCGTCCCGGCGCAGCACGACGTTGAAGACCTCGGCGTTCTGCAGCAGTTCGCGTTCGAGATCGACTTCGAGCATGTCGTCGGCGAGCAGCGCCAGCGATGCGATCTGGGCGCGTTCGAGATGGTCGCGGAGGTAGTCTTCGCGGAAACGGGCAATGGAGGGCACGAAGATCAGCACCTCGGCCAGCATGACGAAGACCGTGGTCAGAATAAGAAAGCGCCCTGAGAGCGTGTTCAGCATATGCCCTGTCCGAAAGTCAGGGCAGCCAACGTTGGATCAGCCCGACCGTTATCCTCACCAGACGGTTATCAAACAGTCGGGGCGAGAAATAGGCCCCCGCGGCGCGTTTGTTGATTTCCGCCAATGTGGGATAGGGCGCTACCATGCCGGCAATGGCGCTCATCTTCAGGCGCGACGAGATGGCGAGCGACCAGAGCGCGATGGCCTCGCCCGCCTGCGGACCGACGATCGAGACGCCGACCGGGCGGCCGCGCACGACCATCACCTTGATCAGCCCCCTGCCCTTGCGCTCGGCCACGGCGCGGTCGTTGTCGGCGTATTCGAAGCGGGCGATCTCCAGCCGGTCGCCGTGGCGGTCGCGGGCCTCGGCCTCGGTCAAGCCGATCTGGGCGAGTTCGGGGTCTGTATAGGTGGCCCAGGGAATGTGAGCGGTCGCGGCTTTTGAGGGCAGCCCGAAGAGCATGGAGCGGATCACGACGCCGGCGTGGTAGCCCGCGACATGGGTGAACTGCATGCCGCCGGCCACGTCGCCGATGGCGTAGACGCGGCGGTTGGTGGTGCGCAGGCCGGCATCGACACGGATGCCGGTCTTGGTGGTCTCGATGCCTGCCGCGTCGAGGTTCAGGTTTTCGACGTTTGACTTGCGGCCGACCGCCACCAGCAGATGCGAGCCGTCGAAGCGCCGCCCGTCCTTCGTCATCACGCAGATGCCCGTCTCGGTTTTCGCCACTTCTGACACCTGGGCGTCTTCCGCGATCTCGACGCCCTCGGCGCGCAGGGCGCCCAGCACCACGGCGGCGGTTTCGGGGTCTTCCTTGCCCAGCGCCCGGGCGCCTTCGATCACCGTGACCTTGCAGCCGAGGCGGACATGGGCCTGGGCCATTTCCATCCCGATCGGCCCCCCGCCGATGATCAGCAGGTGGGCGGGCTTCCCACGCGGCTGGAACAGAGTCTCGTTGGTCAGATAGTCGACAGTGTCGAGACCGCGGATCGGCGGGACCAGGGGACGAGAGCCGGTGGCGATGACAACGCGCCGGGCGGTGATGACATGCGGGCCGGCCTGCACCTCGGTTGGCGAGATGAAGTGGCCGAATGCGCGGATGACCCGGACGCCGAGCGACTCGAACCTCTCCTGGCTGTCGACCGGGGCAATCCGCGCGATGACCTCGCCGACATGGGCCATGACGGCGCTGTAGTCGACCTGAGGCGTCACGGGCGCTATGCCGAAAACCCCGGAGGTGCGCTGGGCCTGCGCGGCCCTGGCGGCCGCCAGCAGCGCCTTGGAGGGCACGCAGCCATAGTTCAGGCAGTCGCCGCCCATCTCGGCCCCTTCCAGCAGCACGACCGAGGCGCCCATCTGGACCGCCCCTGCCGCCACCGAGAGGCCGCCGGAGCCAGCGCCGATCACCAGCACGTCTGTCTTGATCCGCTCCATTCAGTCCTCCTTGCCGGCCCGAAAGGCGCGCAGGACCAGCGGCAGGGCGGCCAGCGCGCAGAGCCCCAGGATCGGTGCGATCACCTGCGGCGTCCAGAGCAGCGAGAGGTCCGGGGTCTCGCCACGGTCGAAAACCTCGCCCAGGCCGACGCCAATGGAGGTGAAGACTATCGCGCCAGGAACGATGCCGACCGCGGTCGTCCAGAGGAAGGTGCCAAAGCGCACGCCGACGAGGGCGGGCAACAGGTTGGCCACGAAGAAGGGAACCGCCGGCACGAGGCGCAGGAGAAGCAGGACCGAGACCTGGCTTTCGCGCAGGCCATCCCGAATACGGGCGATACGCCCCTCGGTGGCGTCGAGACGCGCGGAGAGCGCCGCGCCCAGGCCCAAGCGGGCGGCCAGGAAGATCGCGGCCGCGCCGATGGTGGCCGCGAGTATGTTCAGCGCCGCGCCAAGCGCCAGCCCGAAGAGGAATCCGCCAGTGACCGAGGCCACGGCTGCGCCCGGCAGCGAAAAGGCGACAATGGCGACGTAGGCGGCAACAAAGGCCAGCGCCATGCCGGCGAGATGCGACTCGCGGAAGGCGAGCAGCTCTTCGCGATTCTCGCGCAATGTCTCGAAGCTGATGAATTCCCGCAGGGTGACGAATCCGACAAGGGCCACCAGCAGAATCACCGCCAGTGGCACATGGCGCATCCATCCGCCGGTCTGTTCGCTTGGCTCGGTGTCGCGCATGTGCCGCCTGTGCAGTTGTCTTTCTTCCTTACCGAGAATATTGCCGGGCAACAGCAGACGAGCGACGGATCACGCCGCCTTGATCGCGGTTTGGGGTTTCGTGAACTTATCGCGCCGTCCGGAGCGGGTTCGAACGGGTCTGCATCCCGACACCGGGCAAATGTTTCACCGGATGGGCAAAAAACCCGGTCCGCAGGGTTTGACTTGGGCGACAAGGCACAGTAGAGACCGGGCCTCTAATACCACGGTCCACGCGATTCCACGTCTTGGTCCGCCCCGAAAAGCTGGAGAAGCGCGATGAAACGCACCTATCAACCGTCGAACCTGGTCCGCAAGCGCCGCCATGGGTTCCGTGCCCGCATGGCCACCAAGGCCGGCCGGAAGATTCTGAACGCCCGTCGCGCACGTGGCCGCAAGTCGCTCTGCGCGTAAGGCGCACAGCGCAGGTCGCACAGCGATGACACCGCCGGGGACTCCCGTGACTGGCCTTGCCAGCGCGGGCTGTTTGCACCCGGCGGTTTTTGCGTTGCTCCTATGACCGTGCCTTACACAGTTCTGAAAAAGCGCGGCGATTTCCTGGCCGCAGCACGGGCGCGCCGTCAGGCGATGCCGGCTTTCACGCTTCAGGCCCGCGCGCGGGCCGAAGACGACGGCGCAGGGATGCGCGTGGGGTTCACCTGTTCCAAGAAGGTCGGCAACGCAGTCGCCCGCAACCGGGCCAAGCGGCGCCTGCGCGAGATCGCGCGGCTGGTGCTGCCGGACGCCGGGCAAACCGGTTGGGACTATGTGCTGATCGGCCGTCCGTCGGCCACCGCGACGCGGGATTTCGTTGCGATGCAGGACGACCTGCGCCGGGCCTTGACGGCCTGCCACGCACCGCGATGAGCCCGCTGGCCCACGTTCTCGCCCTGCCCGTTCGCGCCTATCGCCTGCTGCTCAGTCCCTGGATCGGCCACAGCTGCCGGTTTCAACCGACCTGCTCGGCCTATGCGCTGGAAGCGCTGGAGCGGCATGGCGCGTTGAAGGGCGGCTGGCTGGCGGCCCGGCGGATCGCGCGGTGCAATCCCTGGGGCGGATCGGGCTACGATCCGGTGCCGCCGAAATGACAAGGGCACCCAAACGGGCGCCCTTTCGACCTTGAATGGCAATAAGCCTCAGGCGATTTCGTAGACCGACGGGTTGAAGATTGTCTGATAGCCCATGTCCTGAAGGGCCCCGATGGTCATGTCGGAGACGACATTGCCGGCAGTGCTTTGCGAGCCCGTCATGATTTCGGACTTGAAGATGATCTCGTCCCAATGCTTGCCCGCGGTGGAACTGCCGCCGTCCATTTCGATCGGAACGCCCATATCGGCGTATTTGTCGTTTGCTGCGATCGAGGCGTAGACGTTCTTGTAGGCGAGCGTCGCGTTTTCGCCGGTAAAGCGCAGCTGTCCGTCCGGCGAGGTCGTCGTCAGGCCCATCGCGCTCCAGGTCAGCCCGAAGCCAAGCGCGTGCAGGATTTCGTGAAAGGCGAAGTCATCGACGAGGTTATAGGCCTCCATCGTGCCGATGTCGGCAGAGTCGAGCTTGAGATAGCCGTCGCTGGCAAGCAGGCTGTCGGAGCGCAGCGCGGTATAGCCGCCCTTGCCGAAATAGTTGCCAGCCCCGTCGATGGCCGTCATCTGCGCGCTGATCCGCACGTCGTCGATGCCATTCGTCGCGGGCAGATCGCCGATGATGATGTCGCTGATCATCTCGGCGGCCTGCATGACCGACTGCATCTGGCTTTGCGTCCAGGTGCCGACCCAGTTGATGGCGATGTTGAAGCCACCGGGCGTGTCGAGGCCGCTGATGAAATCGGCAGATGTGGTGGGGGCGGTGTCGGTTCCGCCCGTGTCCGTGCCGCCCGTACCAGTCCCGCCCGTGCCGGTGTCGGTGCTGCCGGTGTCCGTGCCGCCCGTGTCCGTTCCGGTGCCACCGGTATCTGTGCCGGTGTCCGGCGTGGTGTTCTTTACCTTGCCGTGGCCCTTGCCGCCGGTGCCGGAGTCGATCGGGTCGGTTCCACCGGAGGTCTCCTTGCCGCCCGACCAGCTGGGCTTGGCTCCGCCTTCCATGCTGTCGTCGTCGATCACCGGATCATCGACCGGAACCGAGGGCGTGCCGCCCTGGTCGGAGTCGTGATATCCGAGCAGCTCTGCCACCTTGAGCAGGGCCTTCTCCGACGCCTTGCTTTTCTCGCCGAAAAAACCGGCGATCAGGTCCGCGTCGAAATTGTCTGGAAGAAGATTGCTGATTGCCCGCTCGTGCAGACCCGCAAACACACCGTGTTTTGCCATATCCTGTCCCGATTGCCTGTCGTCGCCCATCCGGCGATCTTGCTATGGTTCGGCTATGGCAGAAAAAAGGCGCCCGTGTGGACGCCTTTTGTCTTTTCATGCTGATTTGAGCAATCTGTCGCCGCCCCCGAGGGCGCGGGCGGCGGCGAAACGCTCAGGCAGCCTTGCGGCGGCGGGCGATGTAGCCGGTAAGGCCGAGCGCGCCGATCAGAAGCGGGAGCGAGGCCGGAACCGGAACCGGGTCGATGCCCGAACCACCGTCGCCGCAGTCGTCGCCCTTGCAGCCGCCGGCGACATAGCTTTCGCTTTCGCCACCGTTATGCGATTGCACGTGCAGGCCAAGACGCAGGCTGCCGTCCTTCAGATCAGAGATCACATCGGCAAAGCTGGTGCCGTTCGTGTAGGTCAGCTTGAACTGCACGAATTCATTGATGCCGACGCCATTCGCAGCCGACGGATTGTTTGCCGCAGCCTTCAGACCGCCGGTACCGTCGAAGGTCGGATTGGCGGTATTGCCCGAAGGCAGGTTCGGCGGGGTGACGCCGGTCGTCTTCCAGCTCACGACGCTGTTATTCAGCCCGTTCGAGCTGCTGTTGATCGAAATGGCATTGAAAAGACCGCCATTGTCGTCCCAGTAAGCCTCTGAAATAGCGAAAGAGGTCAAGGCGCTCCCGCTGATGCCGGAGATCTTGAACAGCGCGCTGGTGGTGTTGTCGATCACGTCGATGACGATCTGACTTACCGCGCTGAAGTTCGTGTTGTTGGTAATCTTCGTCAGAGTCATCTGCGCCGCGTTTGCCGCGCCTCCGACCATGAAGCACGCTGCCGCTGTCGCGGCGAATGCGATGCCCCGGATACTCCCAATCATCTTATTTTCCCCAAGTCAAAAGGATCATAGTTACGCTGCTAGCTGTCGTCAGTTGGCTCGCATTGGACAATATTTTGCCTTATTCTGCAGGAATACACAAAGCCTTTCGCGACAGAATGCCGTTCCAGCCACAAATACAACTATGAGCTGTGCTCCGCACTCACAGGGACGACCCCACGCTGATTTGGGCATTGGGCCCGGTGGAAAATTCCCACCTTTCGATCAAACTGTCCTCGAAGCAGCGACAATACCGGGGTCGAAAAAGTGCGGTTTTCGCGCATTTTTCAGAATCACGCGGATGCGCGTCAGGTCATCGGCGGCCGTGCTTTCCTAACAGACCCTTCGATCAGCCGGATCTGACGCACCAAACCCGTTGCCGCGGCGCCCGTCAGGCTCTAAAGCAGGCCCATGCTCGACCAGAATGACGACATCCATCCGCTGTTCGCCGGCGCTCCGAAGAGCACCGAGTTCAAGAAGCTGCGCAAGCGGATCGTGCAGGACGTGCGCGAGGCGGTGGACCAGTATGGAATGATCGAGCCGGGCGCGCGGTGGCTGGTCTGCCTGTCCGGCGGCAAGGACAGCTATACCCTGCTGGCGGCCCTGACAGAGCTGCAGTGGCGCGGCCTGCTGCCGGTGGACATTCTGGCCTGCAATCTGGACCAGGGTCAGCCGGGCTTTCCCGCGACGGTGCTGCCCGAGTTCCTGGCGAAGATGGGCGTGCCGCATCGGATCGAATACGCGGACACCTATTCCATCGTGATGGACAAGATCCCGCAGGGCCGAACATTCTGCGCGCTCTGCTCGCGGCTGCGGCGGGGCAACCTCTACCGTGTCGCGCGCGAAGAGGGCTGTTCGGCAGTGGTGCTGGGCCACCATCGCGACGATATCCTCGAAACCTTCTTTCTCAACCTGTTTCACGGGTCCCGGCTGGCCACCATGCCGCCGAAGCTGGTCAACGAAGAGGGCGACCTGTTCGTCTATCGCCCGCTGGCCCATGTGGCCGAGGCCGATTGCGACCGTTTCGCCCGGGCGATGAATTATCCGATCATTCCCTGCGATCTCTGCGGCAGCCAGGACGGCTTGCAGCGCATGCAGATCAAGGCGCTGCTGGACCAGTGGGAAAAGAACCATCCGGGGCGGAGGCAGAAGATGTTCCGCGCGCTGATGAACGCCCGGCCGTCGCATCTGCTGGATCCGGCGCTGTTCGATTTCGCGGGCCTGGTGCGGAGCGCACCTGGGCCTGCGGAGAAATAGCACTGATTTCCGCGGTTCCGTTAATCATCCGGTGAGAACCGCCACCTAGACTGCGCCCTGCAACCCAACCCATGCAGGAGCCGTCAGATGCGCCTTTCCAGTCTTCTGAGCCAGTTCCGGGACTGGATCGCCCCCGGCCTGACCGGGCCGCCCCTGCTCGCCTTCCTGCCGGCGCTCTCGCTGGGTGCCTTCTGGCTGGGGGGAGAACGGGCGCTGCTGGTTGCGTCGCTGGGCCTGCCATTGCTTTTCACCGTCGCCGGAACCTTCGGTCTTCAGTCGGTGCGCCCGCCGGGCCGCGATCAGGTGACCGGACTGCTCGGGTCAGCCGGGTTCGAGGCCGAAGTGGAGCGGATCGGGGCGGAACTGGCGGAGAGCGACCTGAAATCGGCCTGCATTCTTGTCGATCTCGACGAATGGCCCGAGGCGGTGGTGCGGCATGGTGCAGGCGCGGGCGATGTGCTGGCCCAATGCGTGGCCCAGCGGATCGCCGAGGCGCTGCGGCCGGCGGACGTGGTCGCCAGGCTTGACGACAGCCGCTTTGCGGTATGCCTTCACCCGGTACGCCAGTTCGATCTCGAGATGTGCATCCAGCTCTGCGGACGGCTTCAGGTCGCACTGGAGGAACCGGTGATGGTTGACGGCGTGGCGGTCTATCTCTCCTGCACGGTTGGCTTCTGCTTGTCCGGCCGCGCGCCCGGGGCCGGAGCCGCGGACTGGATCGGTGCCGCCGCAACGGCGCTGGCCGAGGCGCGGCGCCATGGCCCCTCTTCGATGCGCAGTTTCACACCGCAGGAACGGCGTCGCTCCTTGCTGCAGCCGAACCTGCGCGACGAGGCTGCGGCGGCGCTGGAGAACGGCCAGATTCAGCCCTGGTTTCAGCCGCAGATCTCCACAGACACCGGCAGAGTCTCGGGTTTCGAGGCGCTGGCGCGATGGACCCACCCACGGCATGGGGTGATTCAGCCGCCGGATTTCCTGCCTCTGCTCGAGGGAAACGGTCTGATCGAGCGCATGGGCCAGGTTACGCTGTCGCACGCCCTGGGCGCGCTGGCCGCCTGGGACAGGGCGGGCGTACAAGTCCCCAGTGTCGGGGTGAACTTCACGACGACGGAACTGCGCAATCCGGCGCTGGTGGACCGGATCAAATGGGAACTCGACCGCTTCGATCTCGCACCGTCACGGCTGGCCGTAGAAATCCTGGAAACCGTGGTGACAGACAGCCCGGACGACGCCCTGACCCGGACGGTGCGCGCCTTGGGCCAGCTGGGTTGCCGCATCGACCTTGACGACTTCGGCACCGGCCAGGCCTCGATCGCCGCCCTCCGCCGGTTCGCCATCCGGCGCATCAAGATCGACCGCAGCTTCATTGCGCGGGCCGACCGGGACCCGGAGCAGCAGCGCATGATCGCCGCGATCCTGACCATGGCGGAGCAGCTCGGTCTCGACACGCTGGGCGAAGGGGTCGAAACCGCGGGCGAACACGCTCTGCTGGCGCAGCTCGGCTGCGCGCATGTCCAGGGCTTTGGCATCGCGCGGCCGATGCCTTTCAGCGAGACTGTCGACTGGATCTTCGCGCATGAGGCGACCCTGGCAGACGCCCCTCAGATCGGTCGCGGAGCGGGATAGGTCAGACCAGCGGCCGTATGTGGCGCGGCAAGCAGCGCCATGGGACTCGGGCTCGCTCTGGCACAGCGCCAACGGGACGACGTGCGCCCGCGGATGATCTCCCTCTGGGCGCAGGTGCGCAGGGCGGGAGCCTGGTCCGACAACCTGCGTCGCAGGCCCCGAAGACCGGCGGTGTGGCATTTCCGGGGACAGGGGCCGCATGGCGCTGGCGCCGACTGCGGTTGCTGCCTGCGGCAGGGCGTCTCCCGGCCTGAGGCCGGACACGTCTTGGGCTGGGCCCGATGCAGGAAAGGAAGCCGTTGAACGCGCCGCGTCCGCCTGCCTTTGGGAGAGCAAGGGCGTCCGCCGGCGAAGGACCGGCTGCTCAGTCCGATCACTGGCGCTGCCGGTCTGACGCCGGGCGGACTTGAGCGCGCTCAGGCGGGACGGGTTCCGGCCAGTCCGGCGGGCTGTGGCGTCCGAGCCAGCCGAAATATGCTGCCGGGGCGCGACCTGCTGACCCGTGGCCCGGATTCGGCTTGACCTTTCGGGCCGCACTCTGTTGAACGCACCCTGTCGAAGCGGAAGAAGGCGGCGGTCTCCACATGGACGATCAGAACAAGAATCTCATCCTGGCCACGGTGCTCAGCTTCCTGGTGATCCTGGCCTGGACCTTCCTCATGCCGCCACCGGAACCCAAGCCCGAAGCGGTGCAGACCGAACAGGGTGCGACACCCCCGTCGACCGCCACAGCGACGCCCACGGCCGGCACGGTGCCTGCCACGGGGACAACGCCCGCAACCGCGCCCGCCGAGGAGGCTCTGGCGACCGCGCCGCGCGTGAAGATCGACACGGCGCGGGTGACGGGCAGTATCTCGACCCTGGGCGGACGGATCGACGATCTTTCCCTGAAGGACTATCACGAAACCATCGACGATACGTCGCCGATCGTGAAGGTCTTGCAGCCCGCCGGGAGCGAAGACGCCTATTATGCGCTCTATGGCTGGGCGCCGGGCGCCGGTCTGGCGGTCGAGGACGTGCCTGGGCCGAAAACCCAGTGGCAGCTGGAATCGGGTGACACGCTGACCGTTGACACGCCGGTGACGCTGGCCTGGGACAATGGCAAGGGGCTGACCTTCCGCCGGACCATCGCGATCGACGCGAATTACATGTTCACGGTGACGCAGTCGGTCACCAATGCCTCGGGAACTGCGGTCAGCGCGGCGCCCTATGGCATCATTGCCCGCCATGGCGAACCGAAGGACCGTAAGAAGTTCTTCATCCTCCACGAAGGCGTCGTCCGGATGTCGGACGGCGAACTGGAGGAAACCACCTACAGCAACCTGGCCGACCTGCCGGTGGTGCCCGCCGAAGGCGCCAAGGCCGAGGTCATTCAGGTCGCCGAAAACGGCTGGATCGGCTTCACCGATCACTTCTGGATGGCGACGCTGGTGCCCTCGCCCGGGAGCGCCTTCAAGTCGGTGGTCAAATATGACGAGCGGCGCGACATCTATCAGGCCGAGGCCGTGCTGCCGACGCAGCAGATCGCCGACGGGGCCACGGTATCCGCGAAGACCCAGCTGTTTGCAGGAGCGAAGGAGTGGGAGACCATCCGCGACTATGAGGCGGGCGGCATCCAGCGCTTTATTGACTCCATCGATTGGGGCTGGTTCTTTTTCCTGACCAAGCCGATTTTCTGGGTGCTGCACCATCTGCACCAGTTGATCGGCAATATGGGCTGGTCGATCATCGCCCTGACCTTCTTCCTCAAGGCGCTGCTGTTCCCGCTGGCCTACAAATCCTATGTCTCGATGGCGAAGATGAAGGAACTTCAGCCGCAGATGGAGAAGCTGAAGGAGCAGTCCGGCGGCGACCGCCAGAAGATGCAGCAGGGGATGATGGAGCTGTACAAGCGCGAGAAGGTGAACCCTGCTTCGGGCTGCCTGCCCATCCTCCTGCAGATCCCGATCTTCTTCTCGCTCTACAAGGTGATCTTCGTCACCATCGAATTGCGCCATGCGGCCTGGTTCGGGCCATTCCAGGACCTTTCCGCGCCGGACCCGACCTCGCTGCTGAACCTGTTCGGTCTTCTGCCCATCGCCCCGCCCGAGCCGGGGACGATCCTGGCGCTGATCTTCATCGGCATCCTGCCACTGCTGCTTGGCATCTCGATGTGGCTGCAACAGAAGCTGAACCCGGCGCCGACCGACCCGACGCAGCAGATGGTCTTTGCCTGGATGCCGTGGATCTTCATGTTCATGCTGGGTGGCTTCGCGAGCGGCCTTGTCGTCTACTGGATCACCAACAACACCATCACCTTCACGCAGCAATATATCATCATGCGCAGCCACGGGCACCGGCCTGACGTGTTTGGCAACATCAAGAAGAGCTTCCGGCGCAAGCCGAAGGCGGCTGACGCGAAGGCCGGCAAGAAATGATACGGTCCGGCGCCTTGGAGGGGGTGGCGTAATGGCCCTTCCGTTCCCCGTGGCCGAGGCTCCGGACGAGCAGGCCGCCGAGACCGGGCGCAAGCTGTTCGCAGGCGAATCCCTCTTCGTGAAGGGTGTCGTCGCGATGTCTGGCCTGCCTCCGGCCGACCGGGTCGAGGTCTGTTTCGCCGGGCGATCGAACGTCGGAAAATCCAGTCTTATCAATGCCCTGACGGGCACCAAGGCGCTGGCCCGTGCCTCGAACACACCGGGACGGACGCAAGAGATCAATTACTTCACCCAGGGACCCGGGCTCTATCTGGTCGACCTGCCGGGCTATGGTTACGCCAATGCGCCGCTCGACAAGGTGAAGCAGTGGCAGAAGCTGCTGAAGCAGTATCTCTCGGGCCGGCAGACTTTGCGCCGGGCCTTCGTACTGATCGACTCGCGCCACGGCATAAAGACTGTGGACGAGGAAATCCTGACTCTGCTCGATACCTCGGCCGTGACCTTCCAATGCGTTCTGACCAAGATCGACAAGATTTCGCTCGCCGAGCGGGAGAAGGTCCTGGATCAGGTGCGCGGCGCGCTCGCGAAACATCCCGCGGCCTATCCAGAGCTGGTGCTGACATCGTCGGAAAAGGGCGAAGGCATCCCCACCCTGCGCAGTATCATCGCCGGGCTGGAATAAGCCGGTCGCGGGAAAAGCGCTTGCGCCGTTTGATCCCATTTCCGATAACCGCTGAAAACCGGAGCCAAGGATGAAAACCCAGGACATGAACCGCGACTGGAAAGCCACCGCCGAGACCCTGTCGCGCGCGGTCCCGTATCTGCAACGCTTCGACGACGCGATTGTGGTAATCAAGCTGGGTGGCCACGCCATGAGCAGCGATGAGGCGCTGCTCGAGTTCGCGCGCGACGTGGTTCTGCTGCGTCTGTGCGGGGTCAATCCGGTTGTGGTGCATGGTGGCGGACCGCAGATCAACCGGCTGCTGGACAAGCTGGAGATCAAGTCCGAGTTCGTGAAGGGCAAACGGGTGACCGACGCCGCCACGGTCGAGGTGGTCGAGATGGTGCTTTCGGGCACGGTGAACAAGCAGATCGTCTCCGCCATCCAGCAACAGGGCGGCAAGGCCGTCGGCCTGTCGGGCAAGGATGCCAACCTGATGATCTGCGAATCCGCCGAGCCCGAACTGGGGCTGGTGGGAAATCCGGTGCAGATGGACACCTCGCTGCTCAAGCTGCTGTTCGAGAAGGAGATCATCCCGGTGATCGCCCCCATCGGCGCGGGGCGCAACGGCGAGACCTACAACGTCAACGGCGATACGGCTGCCGGCGCCTATGCGAAGGCGCTGAAAGCCGACCGCCTGCTGCTGCTGACTGACGTGGCCGGGGTGAAGAACGCGGCGGGCGAGGTTCTGACCGAGCTGAAGGCGCAGGATATCCGCGAGATGACGGCCAGCGGCGTCATTGCCGGGGGCATGATCCCGAAGACCGAAACGGCGCTCGACGCCGTCGAAGGCGGGGTTCGGGCCGCTGTGATCGTGGACGGCCGTGCGCCCAACGCCTGCCTGCTGGAACTTTTCACCGAGCATGGCGCCGGGTCGATGATCCGGGCGGACTGATCCGATGCCGGCTGCGGCCGGGTATGGCGAGATCGAAGAGGCGGCCCATGCCGTCGGGCTGATCGTCATGGGCACGCTGGTCCAAGACGGGCGTACGCTGGTTTTGCTGGGCGCCGGGGCTGACTTCTGGCCGGCCTTCCAGGCGGCACCCGAAGCCCGCGACACAGCGCCCGATCCGGTCGACCGCTGGTCGCTGCGGGTGGTCGGCGCACTGGCCGCGCGGTTCGGCGCGCAGGCCCTGTTCCCTTTCGGTGGGCCGCCCTATCAGCCGTTCATCGCCTGGGCGCGGCAATCGGGACGCGCATTTCAGAGCCCGGTCGGGATGCTGGTTCATGATCGGGTGGGGCTGATGATTTCCTATCGCGGGGCGCTACACCTTCCGGGGCTGGTGGACTGCCCTGCCCCGCCCGCTGCGCATCCCTGCCACTCCTGTGCCGCGAAACCCTGCACCAAGGCCTGTCCGGTCGGCGCATTGGCGGCCGGACAGGCCTATGATCTGGACGCCTGTCATGGGTTCCTTGAAACTGGTCCCGGACAGGACTGCATGGAGCGGGGCTGTGCCGTGCGTCGGGCCTGCCCGCTGAGCGCGGGCGCGGGACGTGTCGCGGCGCAGTCGCACCACCACATGAAGGCGTTTCACAAGCGATGAAAACCCTGATCCTGATGCGCCATGCCAAATCGGACTGGACCAGCGGCATTGACAGCGACCATGCCCGCCCGCTGAACCCGCGCGGGCGTGCCTCGGCGCTGGCTTTGGGCGACTGGCTGCGCGACAAGAGCTGGTTGCCGGATGAGGTCTTGTGCTCGTCCGCCCTGCGCACGCGCGAAACGCTCGAGGGTTTGGGGCTGGAGGCGCCGGTTCGCTTTCTCGATGTGCTTTACCATGCGGGGCCGGAGGTCATGCAGGAGACTCTGAAGGCGGCGCAGGGCGACATAGTGCTGTTGATCGGTCACAACCCGGGTATTGCCGAATTTGCCAGATTGCTGCTGGCGGCGGCGCCGCGTCATGGCCGGTTCCGCGACTACCCGACCGGGGCCACGCTGATCGCGCGATTTCCGCTCGACACTTGGAGCGCTCTGCGCTGGGGCATCGGTGAGGCTGCGGCGTTCGTGGTGCCGCGCGAGCTGACGGAGTAGACGAGCAGACGGCGCCCGCGGGAACGGGCGCCGCTGTGGTCGGGCATTTTTTTCAATGCCCCAGAATCTGGCTGAGGAACAGCTTGGTCCGGTCGCTCTTGGGATTGTTGAAGAACTCGCGCGGCTCGTTCTGTTCGACGATCTGCCCCTGATCCATGAAGATCACGCGGTTTGCCACGGCCTGGGCAAAACCCATCTCGTGGGTCACGCAGAGCATGGTCATCCCCTCTTCGGCCAGTTCGATCATGGTGTCTAGCACCTCCTTGATCATCTCCGGGTCCAACGCCGAGGTCGGTTCGTCGAAGAGCATGATCCGCGGCTTCATGCAGAGCGAACGGGCAATTGCGACCCGCTGCTGCTGGCCACCCGACAGCTGGCCCGGGTATTTGTTCGCCTGCTCGGGGATCTTCACTTTGGCGAGGAAGTGCATGGCGGTCTCGACCGCCTCTTTCTTCGGAGTCTTGCGCACCCAGATGGGTGCCAGGGTGCAGTTCTCGAGGATCGTCAGATGCGGGAAGAGATTGAAGTGCTGGAACACCATCCCGACTTCCGAGCGGATGCGGTCGATGTTCTTCAGGTCTGAACTCAGCAGCGTCCCGTCGACGGTGATGGTGCCTCTCTGATGCTCTTCCAGGGCGTTGATGCAACGGATGAGCGTCGACTTGCCCGAACCGGACGGCCCGCAGATGACGATCCGTTCGCCGCGGAAAACAGTAAGATCAATGTCGCGAAGCACGTGGAACGCGCCATACCACTTGTTCATCTTCTGGATGGAAATCGCGACTTCTTCCGAGACCTTCATGTCGGCCGGTGCCTTGGCGAGGGTTTCTGAGGTGTTGGTCATAGCTTGAGTCCTTACCGGTGATCGGTTCTAAGGCGGCGTTCGAGCCACTGCGAATATTGCGAGATGCCGTAGCAGACAACGAAGAACAGAAGGGCGGCGAAACCCAGAAGTTCCCAGTAAACGCCGTTCCATTCGGTCGAGGCCAGGATCGGACCGCGGATCATGCCGACAAGGTCGAACATCGAGATGACCGAGACGAGCGTCGTGTCCTTGAACAGACCCACGGCGATGTTGACGATACCCGGGATCGAGATTTTGAGCGCCTGCGGCAGGATGATCAGCCGCATCGCCTGGGCGTATTCCAGCCCGAGGCTGTCCGCCGCCTCGTATTGCCCTTTTGGCAGGGCGGCGAGACCGCCCCGTATCACCTCGGCGATATAGGCCGAGGAGAACATGGTGATCATGATCACCACGCGCAGGAACAGGTCGACGGTCGCGTCGGGCGGGAAGAAGTAGGCGAGCATCACGCTGGCGACGAACAGCAGGGTGATGAGCGGCACGCCGCGCACGAACTCGATAAAGATCACGCAGATGCCCTTGATCAGAGGCATCGAGCTTTGCCGCCCCAGCGCCAGTGCAATCCCCAGCGGGATCGACAGCGACACGCAGGTGACGCCCAGCATCAGGTTCAGCATGAAGCCGCCCAGGTCACGCGAGGGCACGGCGCCCAGCAGCGGGTTCTCGACCGCCAGTGCGCCGTTGATGAGGCTGCCGATGAACCAGACGACAAGGGCTGCCACGACGGCTCCGAAAAAGCCTGCGGCAAAGCTTCGGTTCACGAGCCGGCTGAAGGCGACATAGCCCGCGACGAACCCCAGCAGCGCGAAGACCGGAACCAGAAGGGGGCCGCCCCAGATCAGCCAGAACGCAATGAACGGGTAGAGGGCCGTGAAGATCAGCAGCTTGCGCGGGAGGTCGAAGAACAACACCGGCGCCGCCGCAATGAAAAGCAGGACAAGGGCCAGCGTCGGACGCCAGTAGTATTCGCTGGGATACTTGAAGCCGAACAGCAACTGATACCAGCGATCGGCCAGGACCGAGAAGCAGGCCCCCGCCTTGCCCGCGAGCACCTCGCGGCACTCTGTCAGGGACGCCGTGTTCCAGACGCCATTCAGGATCCAGGGAAGGGTCTTCGACAGGATCAGGTAGATGAAGGCGATTGCCAGGATGGTCAGAAGGGCATTTGCCCAGGTGGCGAACAGGTTCTCGCGCAGCCACTTCACCGGGCCGGTGGCATCGGCCGGCGCCGGGGCGGGCGGGATCGCGGTTTCCCGCACAAAGGCGACTGAGTGTGCGTGCGTGTCGGACATCTCAGCGCTCCTTCAGCTTGATGGCGTTGTTGTAGACGTTCATCCCGGCCGAGATGAGCAGCGAGATGATCAGGTAGAACAGCATCAGCAGCAGAACGCATTCGATGGCACGCCCGGTCTGGTTCAGCGTGATGCCCCCCAGCGTGGCGGTGATGTCCGCATAACCGACGGCGATGGCCAGCGACGAGTTCTTGGTGATGTTGAGATACTGCGAGATCAGCGGGGGAATGATGACCCGCAAGGCCTGCGGCAGGATCACGAGGCTCATGGTGCGGTTGGGGCGCAGGCCCAGCGCCGATGCCGCCTCGGTCTGACCCTTGGAAACGGCCTGGATGCCGGCGCGCACGTTCTCGGCGATGAAGGCGCCGGTATAGATCGAAAGGGCGAACCAGAGCGCGATCAGCGGGCCACCGACCTTGATGCCGCCGGCAAAGTTGAAGCCCTTGAGTTCGGGGACGTCCCAGGCCAGTCCGAGGATGAGGCAGAGCGCGATGATGGGAACCAGCCAGATGGCGAGGTTCGTCCAGACGGTGACGGGCCGCTTGCCGGTCTGTTCCTGGATGCGGTTCGCGCGCGCGGTCACGGCACGTGTGGCCAGCAGCGAACCGACCAGCACAGCGATAACCAGCACCCAGTTCAGGATGGCGCTCTCGCCGGCAAATCCACGGGTGAAATAGGGCCCGGGAACGTAGACACCCCGGTTAGTGAAGGCGAAGAGGTTCAGCAGCATGGACGACTCGGAGTTTTCGCCCCGGAACGCGCTTGGCGACGGAAGGACTGCCGTCATGATGGTGAAGATGATGATGATCCAGATCAGCACAGGAATGTTCCGGAAGATCTCGACGTAGACCGCCATCAGCTTGCGGACGAGCCAGTTGTTGGACAGGCGCAGGACACCTGCGATGACGCCGAAGACCGTCGCCGTGATGCAGGCGAGGAACGCCACCAGCAGGGTGTTCAGAATGCCGACCATTGCGGCGCGCAGGTTGCTGGACTGGCTGTTGTAGTCGATCAGGGTCTGGTTGATGTCGTATCCGGACGGGTTGGAGAGGAACCCGAAAGAGATGTTCAGCCCGGCTTCAGCCAGGTTGGTGGCAAGGTTGTGGTAGAGATAGGCCAGCACAAGCGCGAGGGCGATGGCGGCGATGACCTGCAGGGTCAGCGACCGGAACCGCGTATCGTACAGCAGCATGGATAGGCGGAAATCCCCCTTAGGAGGGTCTGTGATCGTCGTCATGCTTTGGTCCCTGTTGGCTTCCCCGGTTACGTCCTCCGGCCGGGTTTCCCCCAGCTCCTCGCGTCCCGAGTGCGTTTTTCGTCTTTAGCAGAAGGGCGCGACCTGCGCCGCGCCCTTCGGTGTCGTTCTCAGCGGAAGGGCGGAGAGTAGAGCAGACCACCCTTGGTCCATTGCGCGTTCAGGCCGCGCGACAGGGCGATGGGGGTGCTTTCCCCGATGTTGGCGTCGAAGATTTCGCCATAGTTGCCGCCCACGGCGATCGCGCGCTTGGCCCAGGCGTTGTCCAGGCCGAGCATTTCGCCCAGGGTGCCTTCGGTGCCGAGGATGCGATTGATCTCGGGGTTGTCGCTGCCCTTGGCCAGTTCTTCGACATTGGCCGAGGTGATCCCATACTCTTCGGCCGAAATCAGGGCATTGAGCGTCCAGCGGACGACATCGGCCCATTCGCTGTCACCATGGCGAACCAGCGGTGCCAGCGGCTCTTTCGAGATGATCTCGGGCAGCAGGATGTGATCGCCCGGCTTCTCGAAGGTGGCGCGGGTTGCGGCCAGACCCGAGGCGTCGGTGGTATAGACGTCGCAGGCGCCGGCCAGATACTGTTGCTGCGCTTCGGCGTTGGTTTCGATCGGAACCGGCTCGTAGCTGATGTTGTTGGCGCGGAAGAAGTCGGCCAGGTTCAGTTCGGTGGTGGTGCCGGTCTGGATGCAGACGGTGGCGCCGTCGAGATCCTTGGCGGAGGTCACGCCCAGTTCCTTCGGAACCATGAAGCCCTGACCGTCATAGTAATTCACGCCGACGAATTCGAACTTGAGGTCGACGTCGCGGCTGAAGGTCCAGGTTGTGTTCCGGGCCAGCATGTCGATTTCGCCCGAAGCCAGCGCGGTGAAGCGGGTCTTGCCGGTGGTCGGCACGAATTCCACGGCGTTGCCATCGCTGAGCACAGCGGCTGCGACGGCGCGGCACAGGGCCACGTCAAAGCCGCTCCAGACGCCGTTCGCATCCGGGGCCGCGAAGCCGACCAGGCCCGTCGTCACGCCGCAGTTCAGCTTGCCGCGTGCCTTGACGTCGTCCAGAGTACCCGCCGCCGCGGCTGCTGCCGCGAAGCTGGCCACTGTCAACGCGCCCAAAAATACGGTTTTTTTCATTTTTACCTCTTCCTGATTTTTCGCCTCGTGTCGGGCGACTTTTATCCCGGCATTTTCATGCCGGACGAAACACCGATTGTGGGGCATCCCCCCTCAGTGGAGCGAGTTTGGGCGCAATCATCAACAAAGGTCAAGCGGTTCATCAGGGATTCGAATGGACTGGAGATTGACCACACGGCAATCTTTCCAGCGTCGCCCACCGATCAGGCGAGATCGAAAAATCGCTTGGCGTGCAGGAACGCCCGCCGTTTCCGTTCGGCGGAGGCCTGCGCCTCGGGGTCTTCACCCCAGTGTTCAATCTGCCAAAGTTCGTCCAGCCGAGACATCTGCCAAATCGTTTCGGCATCCTGCCAGTCGTCGGCCGCGGCGAAGGCGAGCACCAGCGAGCCAGAGGTCAGCACGAGATCGTGAAACGCCGCGAGGCGGAACGGGTCGAGCGCATGGACGCGGGCGGAGAGCCGGGCCAGAGCGTCGGGCGACTGCGGTTCGTGCATGACGCCTGCGACAGCATTCAGTCGCGCGCCAAGGGTGGTTTCGGCCCAATCAAGGGCCGGATCCCAGAGAGATGACTGGCGGGCCACCAGTTCGGCCGGGCTGTCGGCGCGATAGCAGAGCAGATCGGTGTCGCCATATGCCGCAAGCATATCGGCCACTTCGGCATGCTGGAGGGCCACCTTGTCGATGGCGGCATTTGCGGTGCGGGTCATCGGCATCGAGCCCGGATCGACATGGTCTTTCTGGGCGGCCCATTCCGCCGCCACGGCGCCGGCAAGCCCCCGTGTCGGCAGAGCGAGGAGCTTCTTGGCCGGCGTCTTGACCGGACGGCCATCAAGCTGGATCGCAAAGCCTTCGTCCACAGGGACGACGCTGACCTCTTTCCAGAAGACGCGGGGCCGCCACTCGCTCATGCCGCGCGCCCCGGGCTGGCAAGCAGTGCCCCGAGATCGCCGAAATCGCGGGCGATGAATTGGGCGTGCGGGGCGAGCGCCTCCGGTTTGTGATAGCCCCAATTGACCCCTATGGCGGATACGCCGGCGGCGCGGGCCATTTCGAGATCGAAAGTTGTGTCGCCGATCATTGTGGCATTGTCCGGGCTGCAGCCGGTCTCGGCCAGAGCAGTCAGGATCATCGACGGGTGCGGTTTGGACGGGTGGTCGTCGGCCACCTGTGTGGTTGCGAAAAGCTGCGTCAGACCATGATCGTCCAGCAAGACGTTCAGCCCGCGCCGCGATTTGCCGGTTGCCACGCCCAGAAGGGTATTCGGCGTGTTGGCCAGCGTTTCAAGCACCTCGCGGGCACCGGGGAAGAGCGGCGAGCCGGCGGCGGCACCGTGATGCGCACGGTTGTCCTGATAGGCACGTTTGTAGCCATCGACAAGCCTGCCGCGCATTTCGGGAGGCTGTTCCGGCGCCAGACGCCAGAGGGCCTGGTCGAGCGAGAGACCGACGATGCCAAGGATGGCCTCGCGCGAAGGCGCCGCAAGGCCGTGCTGGGCAAAGCTCTCGCGCATGGCCGCGAGGATGACGGCCTGGCTATCGACCAGAGTGCCATCGACGTCGAAGATCACGAGCCGGGTCATTCCTCATCCTCGAACGGATCCTCCGGGGCATCCCGGGTGGACCACTGGAAGGTGTCCCACGTCTGCTGCATGTGTTCCGGCAAGGGCGCGGTCAGCGTCAGACGGGCGCGGGTCATTGGATGCTCCAGCATCAGCGAACGGGCGTGCAGGTGCAGCTTGCGGCTGAGATCGCCGCCGAGTTGCGCACCCCAGCCGTCGCCTGCGTTTTCCTGGCTGGAACCGCCGTATTTGCCGTCGCCGACGATCGGATGGCCAAGTTCGGCCATATGGGCGCGCAGCTGGTGGGTACGGCCCGTGATCGGATTCAGTGCAACCCAGGCGGCGCGCCGCGCCGCGGCCTCGAGCACCATGTATTCGGTGACCGCGCGTTTGGCGCCGGGTGTCGCGTCGATCTCGGAGGGATGGACATTGATCATCTTCTCGCCCTCTCCCTTGGATCCATGCCCGGGGGCCTTGACCAGACCGGTCCGGATGGTGCCGGCCTTGGGCGCGGGCACGCCGGCGACGACAGCCCAGTAAATTTTCTTGGTCGCCCTGTGGCGGAAGCTCTCAGTCAGCGCGGCGGCGACCGCGCGGGTACGGGCCATCAGCAGGACGCCAGAGGTATCCTTGTCGAGGCGGTGCACAAGGCGCGGGTTCTCGTCGAGATCGAAGCGCAGAGCCTCGGAGAGCGCGTCCAGATGTTTGGTCTGACCGCTGCCGCCCTGCACGGCGAGGCCGTGCGGCTTGTTCAGCGCCAGAACGTGGTCATCCCGGTAAATCACGCAGGCGCGGATCATCTTGGCGTCGCGCTCGGAGATCTGGCCGGGTTCCGGTGCGGGGCGTGTGTCGACCGCTTCGAGCGGTGGAATGCGCACCTGCTGGCCGACTTCGACCCGGGTGGATGCCTTGACGCGGCCGCCGTCGATGCGCAGTTCGCCCTTGCGGCACATCTTTTCGATGCGCCCCTGGCTGACATGGGGGAACAGCCGGCGCAGCCAGCGGTCGAGCCGCTGGTCGCCATCGCCTTCGGCCACGGTCAGGATCATCACGCCGCTCATTTCCGGCCCTTTCGCAGAGAGGGACGCGCGCAAGGCGCCCGGTCAGGGTGTATCGGGGCACGGATCATGCGAAGATGCCCCGTGCAGTGGCCATGCCCGCCGCCAGAGCGCCAACCGAAAGGATGACCGAAAGCAGCACGTAGAGCGCCGCCTGGATTGTATCGCCGCGTTCGATCAGGTTCATGGTTTCGAGAGAGAAGGCCGAGAAGGTCGTGAAGCCGCCGAGAATGCCGGTCATGACAAGCGGGCTGAGATGGGTCAGGCCCTTGTTCGCCGCGGCCACGACGAAGGCCCCCATCAGAAACGATCCCACCACGTTGACGAAGATGATCGCAACGGGGAAAGAGGGATGTCCCAGAAGGCGCAGGATCGCCAGTCCGGAAAGATACCGGAGACTGGCGCCGACAGCGCCCCCGAAGGCGACGAGGGAAAGGGTCGAGAGCATGGGCGCCCGTGTCGCGCGCCCACGCTGCCTTGTCAAGCGAGCCGGTTCAGCAGGCCGCGGTGACGATGATTTCGACGCGGTATTTCGGCGCGGCAAGCTTGGCCTCGCCCGTCGCGCGGGCGGGCGTGTTGCCAGCGGGGACCCATGCATCCCACGCGGCGTTCATTTCCGCGAAGTCGTTCATGTCGGCCAGCCAGATGATCGTCTGGAGGATCTTCTCCTTGCTGCTGCCGGCATCGGCGAGCAGCTCGTCGATCTGACGCAGGCAATCCTTGGTCTGCTCGGCGACAGTCGCGCCTTCGCCCACCTGTCCAGCCAGCCAGACGATGCCGTTGTATTTCACTGCACCGGTCATGCGGGGGCCGGGTTGGATGCGTTCGATCATGGGTATCTCCTTGAATTCAGTTACCGCCGCGTTCTGCACGCTTCTTGACGAACCAGTCCAGCCGTTTCTTCAGTTCGCGCTCGAATCCGCGTTCGACCGGCGCATAAAGCACCGGGCGCTTGATGTCTTCGGGGAAATAGTTCTGCCCCGAGAAACCGTCTTCTGCGTCGTGATCATAGGCATATCCGGCGCCATAGCCCTGATCCTTCATCATGCCGGTAGGTGCGTTGAGGATATGCTTGGGCGGCATCATGCTTCCGGTGTCGCGCGCCATCTTGCGAGCAGCCTTGTAGGCCACGTAGATCGCGTTCGACTTGGGCGCGAGCGCGAGATAGGCGACAGCCTGGGCCAGCGCCAGTTCGCCTTCCGGGCTACCGAGGCGCTCGTACGTCTCCCATGCCTGCAGACAGAGCGCCTGCGCCTGAGGGTCGGCGAGGCCCACGTCCTCGACCGCCATCCGGGTGATGCGCCGCGCGAGGAAGCGCGGGTCTTCGCCGCCTTCCAGCATCCGCGCGAACCAGTAGAGCGCGGCGTCGGCGTCGGAGCCGCGGACGGATTTGTGCAGGGCCGAGATCAGATTGTAGTGCTCTTCGCCGGATTTGTCGTATTTCGCGGCCCGCCGCATAAGACGATTGCCGAGCGCCGTGGGCTCCAGGGGCGCATCGACCTTCCAGGCGCTGACCTGTTCGATCAGGTTCAGAAGGGCCCGCCCGTCCCCATCGGCCATTCCGATCAGCTGGTCGCGCGCAGTGCCGCTCAGGGGCAGCTTGCGGCCGAGTTCCTTTTCGGCACGCTGCGCAAGGCGTTCGAGATCGGCGGGGGAGAGGCGTTCAAGGACCAGCACCTGCGCGCGAGAGAGCAGTGCGGCGTTCAGTTCGAAGGACGGATTCTCGGTTGTCGCGCCAACCAGCAGGATGGTGCCGTCTTCCATGTAAGGCAGGAAGCCGTCCTGCTGGGCCTTGTTGAAGCGGTGGATTTCATCGACGAACAGCAGTGTCCCCTGCCCGTTCCGCGCCCGGATCCGGGCCGCCTCGAAAACCTTCTTCAGGTCGGCGACCCCAGTGAAAATGGCGCTGATCTGAACGAAATGCAGATCGCTCGCGTCGGCCAGCAGGCGCGCGATGGTGGTCTTGCCCACACCCGGCGGGCCCCAGAGTATCAGGCTGCCGAGCGAACCGGCTGCGAGCATCGCGCCCAGCGGCGCCTCGGGGCCAAGCACCTGTTCCTGGCCAATCACCTCCGCCAGCATCGTCGGTCGCAACCGGTCGGCAAGCGGCCGGTTCCTGGCCGGTTCTTCAGGGGTCTGGTTGTCGAACAGGTCAGCCATGTGCCTAAAGCCGGAACTGCAGCGTGACCCGCTGGCCGCCGCGCAGAATGTCGACGCGCAGACGCCGGCCCGGATCGGTCAGCGCGCGCACCACGTCTCCGCTTGTCGCCATGTCCTGCCCGTTGATCTGGGCCAGAACGTCGCCCAGGCGGAACCCGGCACGCGCGCCCAGTGGGCCGGGATCGGTGACAACCACTCCCTCGACATTGAGCGCCCCGGGAAGCCGCGCGATCACCGCCGGATTGGCCCGCGCCACCCGCAGGCCGGGCACGGCAGTATCGTCCCCCAATGTGACTTCTTCTGCGGGCGGCTCATCAGGGGCCTGCGACATCACCACCGAGAGTTCGCGGGTGTCGCCGTCGCGGCTGAGCCGGATCGTGGTTGCGTTGCCGATACCGGCGATGCTCATGCGGAAGAGCATTTCCGAGGGCGAGTTGACCGGCTCGCCGTCGACATGGGTGATCACGTCGCCGACCTCGACCCCGGCCGCCTTGAACGGGCTCTGGTCGTGCATATCGCTGATCACGATGCCCTCGGGCACCGCCAGTCCCAGCGAACCGGCCAGATCGCCATCGACCGGTTGCCCGGCCATGCCGGCCCACGGCCGCTGGAAGCTGTGTTCGCCTGCCCGGGCCTGGCTGACGAATTGCGCCACGAGATTCGCCGGAATGGCAAAGCCTATGCCGTTCGATCCGCCGGACCGGCTGAGGATCGAGGTATTGATGCCGATCAGCCGGCCGTTCACGTCGATCAGGGCGCCACCCGAGTTGCCGGGGTTGATCGGAGCATCGGTCTGGATGAAATACCCCCGCTCGTTCCCCGTGGCGATGCCCGAGCGCGCGAGCCCCGACACGATGCCGCTCGACACGGTTTGTCCGACGCCGAAGGGGTTGCCGATGGCCAGAACGAGTTCGCCGACCTCGACCTCGTCGCTGTCGCGAAGCTCGAGATGGGGCAATCCCTTGCCGCCGTCCAGCTGGAGAATGGCCAGATCGGCGTCCTGATCGGCCAGCACGACCTGTGCGTTGTATTCGCGGCGGTCTGCCATGACGACGCGGATTTCGGTCGCCATCCCCACGACGTGGAAGTTGGTGACGGCATAGCCGTCTTCGGACAGGATCACGCCGGAGCCGAGCGAGTTCTGAACCCTTGGGCGCGGTGTGCCGAAGCCCTTGAAGAACTGCTGAAAGAAGGGGTCATCGGCGAAGGGACTTTGCTGGGCCTCGATCACGCGTCGGGCGTAGATGTTGACCACCGCGGGCGCGGCCTGTTTGACCAGCGGTGCGAAGCCCAGAGAGATTTCGGCCGGTGAGGACGGCACGCGCGTCTCGGCGGCGACCGGCGCAGCCAGGGCAATTGCGGTGATCGTCAGGATGGTGCGGAACATGGAAACCCTCCGTCTTTGCGGCAGATATGCTTGGCCGATCGCGGCAATGCAAGGCGACAGGTCCGGAACATTCACCATGTCGGGGCGTTTCCCCTCCGAACAGAAAGGGAGCACTGATGACCAAGTCTCGTGAAACCGAACGTCCCAAAAGGGAAACGGACCAATATCTGGACGATGCTGCGACACCGGGTCAGCAGGGTCGCGCGGGTGGGGATCTTGAGCGCAAGGTCGGCACCCGCGACATGCTAAAGCGCGCCACGCAGGATCGGCCGGGCGCCACGCGCGTGCGCAAGGCGGACGAGAAGGAGAATGACGATGGCTGAATTGAAGGAAGGAACTTGGGTGGTTGTGACTGACAGCGAAAAAGCGCTGTTCCTGCGCAACCTCACCGACCACGAAGACCCGAATTTCGAGGTGGTGAGCAAGGAAGAGCAGGAAAACCCGCCGAGCCGTGAACAGGGCGCCAATCGACCTGGGCGCATGAACGACAACGGACAGGGCCAGAAATCGGCCATGGACGACACAGACTGGCATCAACTGGCGAAGGAGCGCTTTGCTGCCGATCTGTCGGACAGGCTGTATGCCCGGGCGCACCGCGGTGACTTTGACTCTCTCGTGCTGGTGGCGTCGCCGCAGGTTCTGGGCAACCTGCGCGAGTCGCTTCACAAGGAAGTTTCGGACAAAATCATTGCGGAAGTCCCCAAGACCCTAACCAATCATCCGCTGAGCGAGATTGAAAAGCTGGTCAAGAGCGAGCTTGACGCCGCCTGAGGCTGGACGGTCAGACTACGGGTTCTTCAACATACACAAACCCCCGCTCGGCGCACGAGCGGGGGTTTCTTTTCATCCTGAGACGGGACGAGTTTTATTCTTCGGCAGCAGCTTCTTCAGCTTCAAGACGGGCCTTGTCGGCTGCGCCCTTGGCGTCGCGGTCGCGGTCCACGAATTCGATGATCGCCATCGGCGCCATGTCGCCATAGCGGAAGCCGGCTTTCAGCACGCGCACATAACCGCCGTTGCGGTCCTTGTAGCGGGGGCCGAGCACGTCGAACAGCTTGATGACGTCCTTGTCTTCCTTGAGCTTGGACGCGGCCTGGCGGCGGGCGTGCAGATCGCCGCGCTTGGCCAGCGTGATCATCTTTTCGATGATCGGGCGCAGTTCCTTGGCCTTCGGCAGGGTCGTCTTGATCTGCTCGTGCTCGATCAGCGAGCCGGCCATGTTCGAGAACAGCGCCTTGCGGTGTTCGTGAGTACGGTTCAGGCGGCGATAGCCGCGGGCGTGACGCATGTCAGTCTCCTACTTATGCTTTGTACGACCGCCGGTGCGTGGCCGGAGGCTCTGTTGGGGCACCATTGCCCTTGTTTTCCCCGGCTGTCCGGGCATTTGTCTTGCGGGTCGGCGGGGTCAAGCCCCGCCCTACCCGGGCGCAGCTTTCAGAACGCGTCTTCGAACTTCTTCGCCAGATCCTCGATGTTGTCTGGCGGCCAGTCCTCGACGTCCATGCCCAGATGCAGGCCCATGCCCGAGAGCACTTCCTTGATCTCGTTCAGCGACTTGCGGCCGAAGTTCGGGGTGCGGAGCATCTCGGCTTCGGTCTTCTGGATCAGGTCGCCGATATAGACAATGTTGTCGTTCTTCAGGCAGTTCGCAGAACGCACCGACAGTTCCAGTTCGTCCACCTTCTTGAGCAACAGCGGGTTGAACTCCAGCCCGTCGTCATCGTCGGACCGCGAGGCGCTTTCCGGCTCGTCGAAGTTGACGAAGATCGACAGCTGATCCTGGAGGATGCGCGCGGCATAGGCCACGGCGTCGTCCGGGGTCAGCGAGCCGTCGGTCTCGATCTTCATGGTCAGCTTGTCATAGTCCAGAACCTGGCCCTCGCGGGTAGGCTGGACGTCATAGCTGACCTTCTTGACCGGCGAGTAGATCGCATCGATCGGGATCAGGCCGATCGGTGCGTCTTCCGGCTTGTTCTTGTCGGCCGAGACATAGCCCTTGCCGGTGTTCACAGTCAGTTCCATGAACAGGTCGGCGCCGTCGTCCAGGTGGCAGATCACATGGTCGCGGTTCAGGACCTCGATGCCATTGCTTTCGCTGATGTCACCGGCAGTCACAACCGCCGGACCCTTTGCGTTGATCGAAAGGCGCTTGGGGCCTTCGACTTCCATGCGCAGGCTGACGCCCTTGAGGTTCAGCACGATGTCGGTGACGTCTTCACGCACACCGGCCACGCTGGAAAACTCGTGCAGGACGTTGTCGATCTGGACCGAGGTGATCGCGGCCCCCTGAAGCGACGACAGCAGGATGCGGCGCAGCGCGTTGCCCAGAGTCAGACCAAAGCCGCGCTCCAGCGGTTCGGCGATGACGGTGGCCTGCCGCGCCGGGTCGTTGCCCGGCTTGACGTCAAGCTGGGTCGGCTTGATCAGTTCAGCCCAATTCTTGTGGATCATGCGGTCCCTCCATTCCTGCCTGCGCCCCATGTCCGTAAGGTGCAAACGCTCGAGGTTTCAAAATGACGGATGGGGGCCGCGCGCAAAGCACGACCCCCGAAAGGTAAAAGTGTCAGACCCGGCGGCGCTTCGGCGGGCGGCAGCCGTTGTGGGCCATCGGCGTCACGTCACGGATCGAAGTGATGTTGAAGCCGACGGCGGCCAGGGCGCGCAGCGCGCTCTCGCGGCCCGAACCGGGGCCCTGCACTTCGACTTCGAGCGTCTTCACACCGTGTTCCTGCGCCTTGCGGCCTGCATCTTCGGCGGCCATCTGGGCGGCATAGGGGGTCGACTTGCGCGACCCCTTGAAGCCCATCGTGCCGGCGGACGACCAGGAGATCGCGTTGCCCTGCACGTCGGAGATCAGGATCTTGGTGTTGTTGAAGGACGAGTTCACATGCGCAACGCCAGCGGCGATGTTCTTGGAAACCTTGCGCTTGACGCGGGTTTTTTCGCGAGCCATCTGCCTGCCTCCTTATTTCTTCTTGCCGGCAATGGCCTTTGCGGGGCCTTTGCGGGTGCGAGCGTTGGTGTGGGTCCGCTGACCGCGCACCGGGAGGTTGCGGCGATGGCGCAGGCCGCGGTAGCAGCCGAGGTCCATCAGGCGCTTGATGTTCATCTGGGTCTCGCGACGCAGGTCGCCTTCGACGGTGTAGTTGGCGTCGATGTGCTCGCGGATGGCGAGAACTTCGGAATCCGACAGCTCGTTGACACGACGGGTCTGGTCGATGCCGACGGCATCGCAGATCGCCTTGGCCGAGGTATGGCCGATTCCGGTGATATAGGTGAGGGCGATGGGAACCCGCTTGGCAGTCGGGATGTTCACGCCGGCAATACGTGCCACGGTCGTCTTTCCTTTCGTCGCGGGTCCGTCGTGCCAGACCCTTTTTTCACAACATGAACCGGGCGGGAGACCCGTCCGGTCCGGCAAAACTTCGAGGTGATCCGTGCGATCCGTTAAGGAATCGCACACGAAGTGATTCCCTTTCGGGATGGTGCGTCCTAGTGGGAAACGGGAGGAGGGTCAAGAGCTTCGGGCGAGACGGTTGCAGAGGCTTGGAGTGCCGGGTCGAAACTGTGCCGTTTCAAATGGAAACGGCGGCACACCCGAGGCGCCCGCCGTTGCTGTTGCGCAAAGCCGCTTCCGCGCGGTTCAGCCGCCCAGAACCTTCGCGATCGCCGCTTTGACCGAATCCATGTCGGCCAGACCGTCGACCTTCGAGAGCTTGTCCTTGGCGTAATAGTATCCGATCAGCGGCGATGTCTTCTTGTAATATTCCATCAGCCGGGTGCGCAGCGATTCTTCATTGTCGTCCGCCCGGCGCTTGAACTCGGTGCCGCCGCAGTTGGTGCATTTTCCGTTTGCCGGGATCGGTTTGGTGTTGTCGTTGTAGACTTCGCCGCAGGTGCCGCAGGTCGAGCGCGCAGTGATCCGAGCCACCAGCGCTGCATCGTCCACTTCCATCTCGATCACGGCATCCAGCTTTTGCCCGGTCTCGGCGAGAAGTTCGCCCAGCGCATCGGCCTGCTTCAGCGTGCGCGGAAAGCCGTCGAAGATGAACCCGGTCCCCTTGCCGCTTTCCAGCTGTTCCCGGATCAGGCCGATGACGATCTCATCCGTCACCAGCTCGCCCCGCGCCATCACTCCGGCAACCAGGTTGCCCATCTCGGTACCCGAGTCCTTGGCGGCGCGCAGCATGTCCCCCGTGCTGAGCTGGACCATCCCACGCTCGTCGACAAGAAAGCGGGCCTGGGTGCCCTTGCCGGCCCCCGGGGGCCCGAGAAGTATGATGTTCATCGACGCGCAGGACTCCGTTTGGTGGTGCGTTTCTTGCTGCGCCCGCGCAGCTGCGATTTCTCGATCAGACCTTCGTACTGGTGGGCCAGAAGGTGGCTCTGGATCTGCTGGATCGTGTCCATCGTGACCGAGACGACGATCAGAACCGAAGTGCCGCCGAAGTAGAAGGGAACCGAGAACTGGTGCCGCAGGATTTCCGGCAGCAGGCAGACCAGCGCCAGATATGCGGAGCCAAGGACGAGGATGCGGTTGACCACGTATTCGAGATATTCCGCCGTCTTCTTGCCGGGACGGATGCCGGGCACGAAGCCGTTCTGGTTCTTGAGGTTGTCCGCCACGTCATCCGGCTTGAACGCAACGTTGAACGTGTAGAAGTAGGCAAAGAACACGATCATTGCGACGAAGAACAGCAGATACAGCGGCTGGCCGGGGCCGAAGTTGGCCAGCAGCCACGACATGACTGAACCCGAGGCAGCACCCTGGCTGAAGGCCGAGATGGTGACCGGCAGCAGCAGCAGCGAGCTGGCGAAGATCGCCGGGATCACGCCGGCCGGATTGACCTTGACCGGCAGGTGCGAGGAGCCGCCGTCATAGACCTTCATGCCGACCTGACGGCGCGGATATTGTATATGTATCTTGCGCAGGGCGCGTTCCATGAAGACGACAAAGGTGATCACCACCACGATCATCAACATGGCCCCGACGATGATCGCCGGGCTGATCGCACCCGACCGGCCCGAGGCAAAGAACTGCGCGAGGGCAGCCGGAACTTCGGCGATGATCCCGACGAAGATGATCAGCGAGATACCGTTGCCGATCCCGCGCGAGGTGATCTGCTCGCCCAGCCACATCAGGAACATGGTGCCCCCGACGATGGTGATCATGCAGGAGATGCGGAAGAACAGGCCTGGGTCGGTCGCCAGATCGCCCGATTCCAGACTGACGGCGAGGCCATAGGCCTGCGCCGTTGCCAGAATGACGGTACCGTAGCGCGTATACTGGTTGATCTTCTTGCGGCCCTGCTCGCCCTCTTTCTTCAGCTGTTCGAGCGAGGGCACCATCGCTGCCAGCAGCTGAACGATGATCGAGGCCGAGATATAGGGCATGATGCCCAGGGCGAAGATGCCCATCCGGCCCAGGGCACCGCCAGTGAACATGGAGACCATGCCACCGATCCCCTGCCCCGCCTGTTCCATGAACTGACGCAGCGCATTGCCGTCGATGCCGGGAACCGGAAGGTAGGTGCCAAGGCGATAGACGATCAGAAGACCGAGCGTGAACAGGATCCGGTTGCGCAGATCCGTCGCCTTGCCGAGCGCTGCCCAGCTGGTGTTGGCGGCCATCTGCTCTGCTGCTGATACCATGATGAAAGGGGTCTCTATCTGGTGCTGCGCCGCCTCGGACCGTTTTCGGGTCCGGGCGGCGCCAGGGAAAACTCTAGACTATGTAAGCGGCACGGGCGCCGCTCACAACCCGTCACTCGGTCGCGGGCGCCGCCTTGACCGTGAGCGAGCCGCCGGCCTTTTCGACCATCTCAACCGCCGACTTGGATGCGCCGGTGACCTCGATAGTGGCTTTCGCGCTGAAGTCACCCTTGGCCAGGACGCGGATGCCGTCGAGCTTGCGACGGACCAGACCGCTGGACACCAGCGTGTCTTCGGTGATCGAGGCAGCGTCCAGCTTCTTGGCGTCGATGAACTTCTGGATCAGGCCCAGGTTCACAACGGCGAAGGATTTCTGGTTCGGCTTGTTGAAGCCGCGCTTGGGCAGGCGCTGATAGAGCGGCATCTGACCGCCTTCATAGCCATTCAGGGCCACGCCTGAACGGGATTTCTGGCCCTTGATACCGCGGCCTGCGGTCTTGCCCTTGCCCGAACCCGGGCCGCGCGCCACGCGCTTCTTGCGTTTGGTCGCGCCTTCGTTGTCGCGCAGTTCATGAAGTTTCATTGTCGCTTCTCCTTGCCGGATGCGGCCCCCAGCGACGGGAGCGGCCGACCACGGCGTTTCAAATCTGGTTTCGAGTCGCCCCGCATGAGGCCACCGGGGGCGTATAGGCGAGGAGCGCGCGCAGTTCAAGCACGATGCACCGCCCCCCTCCGCGGCTCAGGTCTGGTGCCGTGCCCGGGCTCCGCGTTCAATGGCGGCGGCGTGCAGCCGGTCGAGGCTGAGCTCGTAGCGGATCTCTTCCAGCATCCGGTTCTCGTTCTCGGTAATCGTGCCATCGGCAGCGGCCACGTCGCAGGCCAGCGCATAGGCGGTCTCGAACAGCCGCTCGGGGAGGTTGTCGCGGATCAGGCCGAAGAGCGCGTCGAGGCCGTCTTCCTGTTCGAAGAGGGAGAATACGGTCTGGCTGACCTCTTTCATGCGATTGATGTCATAGTCTGCGAAAACCGGCAGATGGTTGACCGATGCCTGGATACGGACAAGTTCGGAGGTTCGGATGTTTTCGTCGGCGGCCGAGACAGCGACCATGAGGGCGACGAGGCAATCCTGTTCGCTGAGCGGGTGGTCGAGGGTATCGGGCACGGGCGCGATCCTTACGATTGAATTGTGATTGGAGCCCAAATTATTGACGTCGCTGCATTCGCACAATAGGTAGCGACGTCACGCCGCGCCCGGCGCGGCCCTGACCCCGGAGACTGAAATGCCGACCATGCGCGACGCCGCCCTGAGTTCGAAAGCCTGGCCCTTCGACGAGGCGCGTCGCGTGCTGAAACGGTACGAGAAGGCGCCGCCGGAAAAGGGCTATGTGCTGTTCGAAACGGGTTACGGCCCGTCTGGGCTGCCGCATATCGGCACCTTTGGCGAAGTGGCGCGGACGACGATGATCAAGCGCGCCTTCGAGGAGATCTCGAACATCCCCACGCGCCTGATCTGCTTCTCGGACGACCTGGACGGGATGCGCAAGGTGCCCGGCAATGTGCCGAACCAGGAGATGCTGCGCGAATATCTGCAGATGCCGCTGACCAGCGTTCCCGATCCATTTGGGGAATACGAGAGCTTCGGGCACCACAACAACGCCATGCTGCGGCGGTTTCTCGACACCTTCGGGTTCGAATACGAATTCTACTCGGCCACCGAGTTCTACAAGTCGGGGCAATTCGACGCGACCCTTCGCCTGGCGGCCGAACGCTATGACGCAATCATGAAGGTCATGCTGAAATCGCTGCGGGAAGAGCGCCAGCAGACCTATTCGATCTTCCTGCCGATCCATCCGGAAACGGGGCGTGTGCTCTACGTTCCGATGAAAGAGGTGAACGCCGCCGAGGGCACCATCACCTTCGACGACGAAACGGGCCGCGAATGGACCCTGCCGGTGACCGGTGGCAACGTGAAGTTGCAGTGGAAGCCCGATTTTGGCGCCCGCTGGGCCGCGCTTGGCGTCGATTTCGAGATGTATGGCAAGGACCATTCGACCAATACCCCGATCTATGACGCGATCTGTGAAATTCTGGGCGTGAAGGCGCCCGAGCACTTCACCTATGAGCTGTTCCTTGACGAGAATGGCCAGAAGATTTCGAAATCATCGGGCAATGGTGTCAGCATCGACGAATGGCTGACCTATGCCAGCACCGAGAGCCTTGCGTATTTCATGTATCAGAAGCCGAAGACGGCCAAGCGGATGCATTTCGACGTGATCCCGAAGGCGGTGGACGAATACCACCAGCAGCTTCGGGCCTATCCGACGCAGGACGCGGCCGCGCAGTTGGCGAACCCGGTCTGGCACATCCATGGCGGCAAGGTGCCGGAGTCGACGCTGGTCGTGCCCTTTGCCATGCTGCTGAACCTGGCCTCGGTCTCGGGCGCGACGGACAAGGAGGCTCTGTGGGGCTTTATCCGCCGCTACGCACCCGACGCTTCGCCCGAAAGCCATCCCGATCTGGATCAGGCGGCGGGTTTTGCGGTTCGGTATTTCAACGATTTCGTTAAGCCGACCCGAAGCTTCCGTGCGCCGACCGACCAGGAGCGAGAGGCGCTTGAAGCCTTGCGGACCGAACTGGCAGCTTATGATGGACCGCTGGAGGACGAGGCACTGCAATCCGTGGTCTACGCTGTCGGCCGCGACCGCTTCGACCCGCTGCGTGGCTGGTTCACCGCACTCTACGAGGTTCTGCTGGGCGCCTCGCAAGGACCGCGCTTTGGCGGCTTCATCGCGCTTTATGGCGTCGCCGAGACCATCGCACTGATTGATGCCGCACTGGCGGGCGAGCTGGCCTGAAGCCGCCGCCCGTCCGGATAGGAAAGGGCGGGATGACCGGATACGAACCGCTGAATACCCTGAAGCCGGTGGCCGATGACATCTGGATCATCGATGCCCCGGCCATCCGATTCTTTGGCCTGCCTTTCCCCACACGGGCGACGGTGGTGCGGCTGGAAAACGGTGATCTCTGGGTGCATTCTCCAACCAAGCTGACACCGGAACTGACAGTTGAGTTGCGCGCCCTGGGGCCGGTCCGTCACCTGGTGGCACCGAACTGGATCCACTATGCATTCGTGACGGAATGGCAGAAGGTCTTTGGTGCGACGACCTGGGCGGCGCCCGGTGTGGCCCAGCGGGCGGAAAGCCGGGGACATGCGTTGCACATCGACCATCTGCTGGACCCGCTGCGCGCTGAGGCGCCCTGGGCCGGACAAATCGACCAGTTGATCGTGATGGGCAGCGACGTGCACCGCGAGGCGGTGTTCTTTCACCGCGCCTCTCGCACCCTGATCCTGACCGACCTGATCGAGAATTTTGAACCGCAGCTTCAGCCCTGGTACATGCGTCCGTTCCTGCGCCTTGCCGGGATCCTCGCGCCCCATGGCGGAATGCCGCGCGACATGCGGGCGACCTTCCGGGGCCATCATGACAGCCTGCGCGCGGCGGTCGAGCAGATGATCGGATGGGCGCCTGAGCGGTTGATCCTGGCACACGGGCGCTGGTTTGAGACGGGTGCCGTCGACGAATTACGCCGCGCTTTCGCGTTCCTGTTTTGCTGATTTTGATCCAGCGGAACCCCGCATCCGTATGATCAATGAATGTCAGGAGGCTGAACCATGCGCCAATTCCTCATCGCACTGCTCTTCCTCGTTGGTCCGGCGCTGCCGGTCATGGCCCAGACCGCCGAGATCGAAGGCACGATTTCCAGCCAGATCGAAGCCTTCAAGGCCGACGATTTCGGCCGCGCCTTCACCTTCGCCAGCCCGACGATCCAGGGCATGTTCCAGACACCCGAGAACTTCGGCAGCATGGTACGCGGCGGCTATCCGATGGTGTGGCGGCCGGCCGAGGTGCGCTATCTCGATCTGTCGGAACGAGGCGGCCGGCTATATCAGACCGTGCAGATCACAGATGGCGACGGCCGCACGCATCTTCTGGAATACGAGATGATCGAGCTCGACACCGGATGGAAGATCAACGGTGTTCGTCTGCTCGAGCCGCCGGGTGTGAACGCCTGATTCCGGCTCCTTAACGGCGACATGAGACCGCCTTCAAGTATTCTCCGGTGCAGCGGCAAATGACTCTGACGGCGGGGGATGACAACTGAGGGATTGGACAGCAGACGCCCTGTTCAGCCCGGCAGGCCCATGTCCGCGGAGGTCAGCGCAAAAGCTTTGCCGAAACCGCCGTTGAGATGGCCGCGCGTCACCGAAAAGCGGAACAGAGTGAAATCGGCGAACCCGATGTAGAGTTTCGCCTTGGGGTGGCCGCGCAGGTAATGCGCCGCCGTCGCTGCGCGCTGGTCTTCGTCGACGGCCACGGCGCGGGCAATCAGCGTGAGCCGCGGCAGGTTCAGCGGGTCGCCCTTGCCGTTGGCCTCGCCCAAAAGGAGCGCGGCGCGCGGGTCGGACACGATCGCGCGCGTATGCGCCGCCAGGCTGGAGATCAGGGTGAGCGGTGCGCCGTCGGGGGCGGTCCCAAAGGCAATACGGCTGACGAAGGGCGCCCCGTCCAGCGTCACCGCGAGGGCTGCGATGCGGGCGTTGGCGATCAGGTCGCGGGCCATCTGGCGGGCAGCTTCATCGGTCGGGCGGATGGGCGAGGGCATGCGCGCACGGTAGCGCGCGCCTAGAACCGGCGCCAGAGGGCGAGCGACAGTCCGGTGGTTTCGGTGCCGGATCGTTTGCGCTCGATCCCCAGCACCCAGACCGGTCCGCGCCGGCTTGCGATCCTCAGCTTTGCAGAGACGCGGCGTTCCGGGGTGTCCCAGCCGGTTCGCCCCACGCCGACCTCAAGCATCGGTTGCACCCGCGCCGCCCCCTTCCACCCCAGGGTGCCATCGAGTTTCCAGCCGAGGGCCGGTTCGCCGGAGCGGCGTTCGAGTGACGCGGTTAGGTCATACCACCCACGCGGCCAGCCGCGGCCATGGGACAGCGAAAGGCGATACATCGGCGCCCAGCCGTTTGCATCCTGCGCGGCGCCTGCACCGAATTCGACGGCAATGTGGCTCGTCCCCCTGATCCTGCTCAGCGGCAGGCGCAAGAACATCAGAGCATGTCCGGAAACGCCGGGCGTAAAATAGGCATCGACGCCAATCGTCAGCCGCGGTTTCCACCCGTATGTGCCGTAGAGGCCCACCTCCTGTTGCGCGCCTTGTGTGTTCCAGCGGTAGGTGCCGGAGGTGGACAGGAAGGCGGTGCCTTCGCTCTGCGGAAAGGCGCCGCCCGCCGCGATATGCGCCGGCCATATCAGCAGAAGTGAGATCAGCCAGATGCGCATGGAACACCTTTCGGCGGACAGGATGGTTAATCTCGGTTAACATCCCGTTACTGGCGCAGGGCGACCGGGGGAATATTCTTTCCGGAGCGTGGCGCTTGCGCTATGCTGCGGCGCAGCAACGTCTGAGAGGGCCTCGTGGGATATGTAGTGACCATCGCCCAGCAGAAGGGTGGCGCCGGCAAGACAACTTTGGCGGTGAACCTGGCCGTCGCCTTTGCGCAGGCTGGCAAATCCGTGGCCCTGATGGATATCGACCCGCAGGGCAGCGCCGGGCGCTGGTTCATGACAAGGGTCGAGGCGATGGAGGATCCGTTGCTCGACTTCTCGACCGCTTCGGCCTGGGGTGTATCCTATGAGTGCCGCAAGTTGGCCGATGCCCATGATATCGTGATCATCGACACGCCGCCCAAGGCCGACAGCGACCTGCGGCCTGCCCTGCGCGCCGCCGATCTGGTGCTGATTCCGGTGGCAACCAGCCATGTCGATCTCTGGGCTGTCGAAGCTGTGCTGGACCTGACCGAACGTGCCGAGACGCCCGCGCTGATGGTGATGACCCGTGCCCGACCGGGCACCAAGCTGTCTGCCGATGTGTCCGAGAAAGCGGCCGATATGGCGGCCGAAGTGGCTTCTTCGGCGATGGCAAACCGAGTGGTCTATGCCGAGACGCTGGGCGATGGCCGCTCGGTACTGGAGGCTCCGAAAGGCCCGGCCCATGCCGAAATGCAGGCACTGGTTGCCGAGATCGAAGCGGTCCTTGCCCGCAGCTGAATTGCGAATCGCGCCGATTGCCGACACCCTGCCGCGACCCGGCAAGGAGAATGGCGGATGGCCCCCGAAAGCAGCACGACCCACAGCGCCGAGGAGGATGCGCGCAACCGAGATATCCTGATCTGGGTGAATGGTGAATTGAAACACCGCGACGAGGCCAAGGTCTCGGTCTATGATTCGGGATTCATGCTGGGCGACGGCATGTGGGAGGGGATGCGCCTGTATAACGGCAAATGGGCGTTCTTTGACGAGCATATGGACCGCCTCTTCGACTCCTGCCGCGCCGTGAGCCTCGACATCGGCATGGATCGCGCGGGGGTGCTTGCGGCGCTGACCGAGACGGCGGCGGCCAATGGCATGACCCAAGACGTACACTGCCGGCTGATGGTGACGCGCGGCGCCAAGGTGCGGCCGTTTCAGCATCCCTCGCTTTCACGGTCGGGGCCGACGGTGGTGATCATCATGGAGCATTCGAAACCGGTCGACACGCTGCAATCGAAGGGGATCCGCCTGGCCACCGTGCCGCAGGTGCGCGGACTGCCGATGAGCCAGGATGCCAAATACAACAGCCATTCGAAGCTGAACTGCGTGATCGCCTGCCTGCAGGCGGAGCAGGCGGGCGCGGACGAGGCGCTGATGCTCGATCCGCATGGGTTCGTGAACACGACCAACGCCTGCAACTTCTTCATCGTGCGGAAAGGCCAAGTGTGGACGAGCACGGGCGACTACTGCATGAACGGTGTCACGCGACAGAAGGTGATCGACCTTTGCCGGGCCGATGGCATTCCGGTGTTCGAGAGGAATTACTCGCTGGTCGATGCCTATGGGGCGGACGAGGCCTTTCTGACCGGGACATTTGGTGCGCAGACGCCTGTTTCGGAGATCGATGGCAAGGCGATTGGCACCGAGGGCGGGCGAGGTCCGGTGTTCCGACGCATCCGTCAGCTTTACAAGGACCTCGTTCAGGAGACGACGCGATGAGCCGGTATGCGGAATACCGCGCGCTGGCGCAATCGCTGGGCGTCGATGCGGTAGCGCTGGTGCCGGGGCCGAATTTCGTGCGGCTGATGAAGCAGGATTTCCACAGTCATGAGCGGCCGCTTCTTCTCGTCATCCCGGCCGCGGGACCGGTGGCGGCCATCGTGCCGAACCTGGAGCTGTCGTCCTTCGCGAAACTGGGGTTCGAGGGCGAGGTTTTCGACTGGATGGACCAGAGCGGCTATGCTGGCGCTTTCGCGGCGCTGGCGCGGCACATCCCTTTAGGTTCGCTGGCGGTCGAGGGGCAAGTCATGCGTGTCTTTGTGCATCATGCCTTGGCCACCGCCTTTCCGGGGCTGAAAATCGTAGATGCCGAGCGCGAGATTTCCGGACTGCGGTTGCGCAAGACCGCCGAGGAGGTGGCGGCGCTGGAAGGGGCGATCCGGATTTCCGAGCTGGCGTTGGCCGAGGTGCTGGACGATGTGCGTATCGGCATGACCGAGACGCAGATCGAGGGGCATCTGATCCAGGCAATGTTCCGGCACGGGGCGTCCGAGCTGGCCTTTGGTCCGATTGTTGCGGCGGGTGAGAACTCCGCCCTGCCCCATGCGCACGCGCGCGACGTTCCGGTGCAGCCCGGCGATGCGCTGCTGTTCGACTGGGGCGCGCGACATGGCGGCTTCTGCGCCGACATCACGCGGACGGTGTTTGTCGGCCATGCCAGCGACGAGGCGCAGGCCGTGTACGAGACCGTGTTGCAGGCGAACCTGAAGGGCCATGAGGTGACGCGCGCCGGTATCACCGCACATGACGTGGATGATGCGGTGACGGGTGTGCTGGAGGCTTCGGTGTTTGCCGACAGGATCCGCACCAAGACCGGGCATGGCCTGGGGCGCGAGGTGCATGAGGCGCCTTATATCATGCGCGGCAACCGTCAGCTGCTGGAGCCCGGGATGGTGTTCACGAATGAACCGGGCCTCTATTGCATTGGCGGCTTCGGGGTACGCATCGAGGATGACATGCTCGTCACCCAGGATGGCTGCCGGTCACTGACGACATTCCCGAAAGGCTTGCGGATCCTCGGGTGACGCCATCGAACGCGTCACGTCTCGCGAAAACGTCTGTGGTTTTTTCAGACCACCAGCGGAAGAAACAGAAGGGCCGAGCGCAGCAGCAATTTGTTCGAATTCAGCGCGGCGGCGATGCGGATGTGATGATCGCCCGCGCCGGCAGAGGACCGCAGCAGCCGGGTTTCGGCCTGCTCCAGAGCGGCGATAAACTCAGTCTTGGCAGAGGGCAGCGCGTCAGCCCGGATCGCGCGGAATTGCTGGCTGCCCATACGAACCTGCGGCGCGCGGCGGTCCTGGTTTCGGCGGACGGTGCGGCTGAGCGAGCGCTCGACGTCGGACAGGATGATCCGCGCCTGCTCGTAGGCCGCGTTGCCCGCCAGTTGGCCCGCGGCCTGGCCGTAGACCTGACCATAGCAGTCGTAGCGATAGACCTTGTCCAGCCGCTGGCAGCCGCGCACGCCGCTGGTCAGCAGCTTGATAACGGCATTGGTGGTCGCCGCACTGATCTGGCCGCCTGAATTGCTTCCCGAAGACCAGCCCGACGAGGCGCCACCAGTGGAGCCGTTGATTCGCAGCCGGCTCGAGCTGTCGTAGCCGTCGCCATAGGCGAAAACGGTTGTGGGCAAGGCAAGGGAGACTGCGAGCAGCAGGCGGAATGCATAAGAAATCATAACGGCACTATCCAATCGCATTGTCTTGAATTTTCACAACTCTAACACCGGACCCGCGAAACGCCTAGCGGCCGTGCTCAGCCGGAAATCGGCGAATCGTCGTGGATCGAGGAATGCGCCCACTCTTCCGGCCGGCCGGCCAGCCCCTGGCGAACGGGCGCGAACCAGCATTGGCGCACGCAGTCGGCGTAATCGACGACACTGCTGACAATGCGGGGCGGTTCGGCAGAGCGCCAGCGCGCGCGGCCCGGGCCCACCGCCCCGGCAAACGCGCGGCGAATCGCGCGCCAGCGCCCGGCGGTATCCAAGTCGCCCGGTGGCAGGGTCCAGACACAGAGCATACGGTCGGGAAGCGCGACCCAGGCGTCAAGGCGGAAGGGCCGATGCTTCTGAACACGCATGAAGGCGGCGCGCAGGGCGTCGATTTCCTCGACCAGAAGCTGCTGCCCGGGTTTGGCCAGCGCGAGGGTCATGAACATGGTCGACGGGCTGTCGAGGTCAAAAGATCGGTGCAACATGGAATCAGTCTTTCCGCAAACCGGTTAATTGGCGGTAAATTCCTACCTGCCCAAACCTGCGCGCGTTTCGTCCTGTGTCGAATCTGCCTGGCCTCTGGCCTTGCATGGGCACCCTTTCCGAGTCTGGCCGGTACAGCGCCGAAATATCATCGGCCCGGAACCGGGCGGTTCTGTGACGCCATTGCGACCTTAATCAGACCGCTTCGTCGGTGACATTGTTCACAGTTATCGCGACGGCAAGCGGTTATGCTGTGCATGACGCCGGCGAATCGACCGCGCCCAAATCGGGAGGGAGACCATGAGCAAGGATGACGTAATCCAGATGGCCCAGTCCAGAGAGGGCAAGAAGGCGCGTATGAAAAAACTGGAGACTGAACCTTCGGGCACCCGCGAAAAGAAGCTGCCGAAGGAGGTCAAGGAAGGGCTTGAAGAACATTTTGGAGTCAAGCTGAACAAGGTGCGCGTGCATACCGGAGGCAATATCAAGGACATTTGCCGCGAGCTGAAGACCAAGGCATTCTGCATCGACCAGAACCTCTATTTCGCCAAGACCAGCGATGCGAAGAACTCCGAGATGCTGACGAACCAGCTGACGCAGGTGATTCAGTTGTTCAACGACAAGGTCAAGAAGAAGACCAAGCAAGGCCGCGCGCTGATCGGCAAGAAGTAAGCGGGCCGGAACGCCTGCTACGAATGCGCGAGCATATTGACCGCAGGGCCGAGTGGATTCATCATGGCACCAGACGATGTCCTGCCGGAGACCTGAGATGTTTTCGCGCCGCAGCTTTCTGACCGGTTCCGCCGCCGCCCTGGCCGCGCCGACGCTCGCACGTGCCAAAGCGGCCGAGACCTTTGATCCCACCCCGCAATATATCCGGGTGAAACGGGATTTCCTCCCCGGCCAGATTCTGATCACCCCGGCGGACTTCTACCTGTACCTCGTGACCGAGCCGCGCAAGGCGATCCGGTACGGGATCAGCGTCGGGCGCGCGGGGCTTCAGTTCACCGGGCAGGCGGTGGTGCAGGTCAAGAAGGAATGGCCCACATGGCGGCCGACGCCGGAGATGATCCAGCGCGATCCGCGCACCTATGCGAAATTCGTCAATTCCGACTATGTGCAGCCGGGAGGACCCGGGAACCCGCTGGGGGCGCGGGCGCTTTACCTGTTCCAGGACGGCCGCGACACCGGCGTTCGCATCCATGGCACCATCGCACCCGAATCCATTGGCACGGCGGCGTCGAGCGGTTGTTTCCGGATGATCAACGAACACGTGATGGACCTCTACAACCGGGTGCCGCTCGGCACGGTCGTGACGGTATTCTGAGCCTGCCGCGCACGTCGGGCAGAGCGCCGTGATCATACTTCTGTTTCTGGCAACGGCGCTTGTGCTGGGGCGGAGTCCGGCTCCGCCGCGGCCGCCTCCGGCCGATGAGGTCGCGCTGGTGATCCGCAAGCTGGGTCCGCTGCAGACCATGTCCTTCGCGACCGATCGCGAGTTCTGCGGCTATCTTCTGGAAGGCAGGGGCGGCGTTCTGTTCTTTACCAAGATGACCCGCGGCGGGCGGGACGGCTGCACGCCCCGGATGCCAGATTCCGGGCCCCGTGTGGTGGCCTCGGTACATACCCATGGTTCATACGATCCGCAGGTGCCGGCCGAGTTCCCCACGACTCTCGATCTGGAGAGCGACCGTCGCGAGGGTGTTGCGGGATATGTCGCCACTCCGGGAGGGCGGTTATGGTATATCGATAGCGTGCGGATGGTGACCTATCAGCTGTGCGGAACCGGCTGCCTGCCGCAGGATCCGGACTTTCACGACGGCGATGACGGAGTCATCGCGATCCGCTACAGCCATCGGCAACTGCTTGCCCTCGAAGGCGGCGCCCCCTGAAAACACTTGCCAGAATGTGTTTTTAGTCCCATATGGCATGCTGCGACGTTAAGCTATCGACCCAACTGCTCCGACCCGGCTCAGTCCTCGATCTTGCAAAGACTGAGCCGACCTGCCGCATCCCGTGGGCAGCTGACAAACAGGAGTAACGACGATGGCCAAAGGCACCGTCAAGTGGTTCAACGCCACCAAAGGTTTCGGTTTCATCGCCCCCGAGGGCGGTTCCAAGGACGTGTTTGTCCACATTTCGGCTGTTGAGCGCGCCGGTCTGACCGGTCTCGCCGACAACCAGAAGGTCAACTTCGACATCCAGCCCGGCCGCGATGGCCGCGAAGCTGCCGTGAATATCACTCTGGCCGACTAAGCCTGACGATACCGCGAAATAGGGGCCGGATGCGCAAGCGTCCGGCCTTTTTTCTTGTTACGCCGATCTCTGGGTTTTGCTTTTTGAGGCGATTGAGTCCAATATCAGCTTTTTAATGACTTTGTGGGGCTTAGTGCCGTCATGCAACGCAATACCTCTGCTCCTCGTGTCAAGCTTTCGAAGCTACGTGACATTGGTTGGAACCTTTGGGATCCCATCGGACTTTTGGATTCTGACGAAGTTTCGCAAGGGGAATGGGACGATGAGAATTGCGAGGCGTTTGCAAATGAATATGACCGCTACCTTGTTCATGCAGCCTCACAGTTAAGGCGAGGAGAATTGACCGAGAAGGTGGTCGATTACCTCGTTGACATCGAAACCAGCCATATGGGACTTGGGGAAAGTCTGACATCCCGTCAACGGGCTGAAGCTGTCGTGGAAGCCATTCAGGCCGCGGGTGACAGTATCTGGACGTGGCCCGATGAACAGGGGCGGTTTCCTGGTCGCGGATGACTGTTTCGTCCGCATAGGCACCTTGGCCCTCAGGTGTCGGACCAATCCACTCCTGTCGCCGCTTCCACGACCAAACGACCGTCAGGCCATGGGTTCATCAGCTGCGCCGCCCGCTCCTCCGAACCGTTCAGCCAGATCGGCACGTCTTCGGCCTTAATGATCACGGCCATGCGGTGATGCACCGGGCGGACGTCGGCATTGGGTTCGCAGGTGACCGTGGCGATCTGGGGCACCACCTGTCCGCCGGGAGCGGTCCAGGTATCGGTAATGGCGGCAAAGAACAGAAGGCCGGGCTCGGCGGAGCGGATGCGCCAAGCGATCTTGCGGCGTCGCTCGCCGGTCCACTCGTACCAACCGTCCACCGGCAGGACGGCGCGGCCGGTGCCGGCAAAGGCGCTCTTGTCGAAAACGGTTTCCGACCGGGCGTTGACGATGGTCTCCATCACCGGGCGGCCACGCGCGTTGACGCGGCCGACAGGGATCATCCCCCAGCGCATGTGTTGCAGGCCTTCGGGAGTCAGCGCGACGACCGTCTGTCCGGGGGATATGTTTTGACGCGGTGGCTCATTGGCAACCGGCTCTGGATCAAGGCCGAACCGGGCCGCGATCTCGGCCACGGGGGTTGTCAGGAACACCCGGCCCGGCATGACCTAATCGGCCCGGGCACGTGCGGCGAGGTCGAGGACGCTCGGCCCGATGCTGGCGACGATCCTGGCGACGCCCTGTGCGTTGGGGTGAATGCCATCTTGCTGGAACCATGCGCGCAGCGCCGCGGGGTCGCCTCCCCCACCCAGGCCCGCGAAGAAATCGGGCAGAAAGAGTGTGCCGTATTGCTGGGCCAGATCCGCGTAATTCGCCTCGAACTCGGCCTTGTACTCCGGGCCGTAGTTGCCCGGGGCGCGCATCCCGATCAGCAGGACCGGCACCTGCGCCGAACCGGCCGCCTTGAGAATGGTTTCCAGATTTCTGCGCGCCTCGGCGGGGTCGATGCCGCGCAAGAGATCGTTCCCGCCCAGCGTCACGATCATTGCATCGACATCTGGCGTCAGGGTCCAGCCTACCCGCGCCGCGCCGCCGGCCGTGGTATCGCCCGAGACGCCGGCGTTGATCAGATGCACCTCGGCCCCCTGCCCGTTGAGCCAGCGCTGCAGCTGAGGCACCAGACCGTCGTCGGGAGGAAGCCCATAGCCCTGGGTCAGGCTGTCGCCGAGGGCGGCGATGGTAATTTCCTCGGCATGGACCATCAACGGCGAGAAAATCACGAGAATGACGGCCATTAGCTTGCGCATTGCGAGCGGAACTCCATATGGCTTGGAACAGATCATCAAATTGACAGGGCCGATGTCAGACCCAGTGCTTTCCCTCAAAGATGCTGCTTTGTCGCTGAATGGCAATGCCGGGCGTGTCGATATCCTCCATGGCATCACGATGGACGTGATGCAGGGCGAAAGTCTGGGGCTGGTCGGGCCATCGGGATCCGGTAAATCCTCTCTTCTGATGTTGATGGGCGGGCTGGAGATGGCGACGTGGGGCAGCATCCTGGCCCTGGGCAAAGACTTGACGCGCATGAACGAGGATGCGCTGGCACGTTTCCGGCGCGATCACATGGGGGTCGTGTTCCAGTCGTTCCACCTGATCCCGACGATGACAGCCCTGGAGAATGTGGCGACGCCGCTTGAACTGGCCGGCGCCAAGGACGCGTTTGCGAGGGCCGCGGCAGAACTGGAGGCCGTCGGCCTTGGCGCGCGCGCAAACCACTATCCGGCGCAGCTGTCGGGTGGGGAGCAGCAGCGGGTTGCGCTGGCCCGGGCAATCGCGCCCCGCCCGCAGATCCTGCTGGCGGACGAACCGACGGGCAACCTTGACGCCGCCAATGGTGCCGCGATTGTCGAACTTCTGTTCGGGTTGCGCGACCGCCACGGGGCGACGCTTGTGCTGGTGACGCATTCGGACGACCTGGCGGCCCGGTGCGACCGGGTGGTTCGGTTGCATGACGGTCGCATTGCCCAAGACGCGCAGCGGGACGCCGCCGAATGAACTGGGGCCTGCCGTGGCGGCTGGCGCGGCGCGAGTTGCGGGGCGGATTGCGGGGTTTTCGCATCTTCCTGGCCTGTCTGGCGCTTGGCGTCGCGGCGATTGCTGCGGTTGGCACGGTCCGGGCAAGCATCGAGGCCGGGCTGGTGCGCGAAGGAGCGGCGCTGCTGGGCGGCGATGCCGAGATGGATTTCACCTATCGCTTTGCCACCGATGCCGAAAAGGCCTGGATGGGCAAGCAGGCGCTGGCAGTGTCGGAAGTGGTCGATTTCCGCTCGATGGCCCTGGTCGACCGGGACGGCACGCCGGAGCGTGCGCTGACGCAGGTGAAGGCGGTGGACGGGGCCTATCCGCTGATCGGCGCCGCCGTTCTGGACCCTGAGATGCCGTTGGAAGTGGCGCTGGCCGGCAGGGATGGCCAGCCCGGTGCTTTGATGGAGCGTGTGCTGATCGACCGCCTGGGGCTGGCGCCTGGCGATACCTTTCGACTAGGCACGCAGGATTTCGTATTGATGGCAGCGTTGGTGCGCGAGCCGGACAATGCCTCGGCGGGGTTCGGCCTTGGGCCGCGCACGATGGTGGCGACACCGGCGCTGGAGGGTGCGGGGCTGCTGGCGCCGGGGTCGGTCTATTCGACGAAATACAGGCTGGACCTGCCGGCGGGCACCGACCTCGAAGCGTTGTCGCAGGAAGCCGAGGCGCAGTTTCGCGACAGCGGGATGCGCTGGCGAGACTCGCGCGACGGCGCACCCGGTGTTTCGCGTTTTGTCGAGCGGATGGGTGCGTTTCTGGTGCTGGTGGGGTTGTCGGGGCTGGCCGTGGGGGGCGTTGGCGTTTCGGCGGCGGTGAGGTCCTACCTTGCCAGCAAGACCAGCGTGATTGCCACCCTGCGCACCCTCGGGGCCGAACGCCGCACGATCTTCCGCACCTATTTCCTGCAGATCGGCGTGCTTTCACTGGTCGGCATTGTCATCGGGCTGGCCCTTGGCGGGCTGATCCCGGTGCTGCTGGGTCCGCTGATCGAGGCGCAATTGCCGGTCCCTTCGGCCTTTGCGCTGTATCCCGCGCCGCTGATGGAAGCCGCGACCTACGGGCTGCTGACGGCCTTCCTGTTCACCCTCTGGCCGCTGGCACGGACTGAGGAGGTGCGGGCGGCCACGCTGTTCCGTGATGCCTTATCGGGCGCGCGACTGCTTCCGGCGCCGCGCTATCTGGCCGCCACCGCCCTGGGGCTGGCGCTGCTGGTGGGACTCGCGGCCTGGTTCAGCGGCACGCTGTGGCTGACGCTTTGGACCGGTGGCGGCCTCGTGGGCGCCCTGCTGTTGCTGGCGGGCGCGGCCTGGGCCATTCGCCGTATCGCGCGACGGTCGACCCGGCTGGCGCGAGGGCGACCACCGCTGCGCTGGGCGCTGGCGGCCATCTCGGGCCCGCGTGAGGCGGCGGCGTCCGTGGTGCTGTCGCTCGGGCTGGGGCTGTCGGTGCTGGCTGCGGTCGGACAGATCGACGGCAACCTGCGCAATGCCATCACCGGCGACCTGCCAGATATCGCGCCGTCGTATTTCTTCGTCGACATCCAGAAGGACCAGATGGAGGGTTTCACCGAACGGCTGCAAACCGACCCGGCGGTGCATCGCGTCGATTCGGCGCCCATGCTGCGCGGCGTGATCACCCGGATCAACGGCCGCCCCGCGCGGGAGGTGGCAGGCGATCACTGGGTGGTGCGTGGCGACCGGGGGGTGACCTATGCTGGCGCCCTGCCCGCGCGGACGCACATTACGGCCGGCACCTGGTGGGGTGCGGAGTATTCCGGGCCGCCGCAGATCAGCTTTGCCGCCGAAGAAGCCGCCGAGATGGGACTGAAACTGGGTGACGAAATCACGGTAAACATCCTTGGGCGCGACATCACCGCGCCAATCACCAGTTTCCGCGAGGTGGATTTCTCGACCGCCGGAATCGGCTTTGTCCTGACGATGAACCCCGGCGCGCTGGAAGGCGCACCACATACCTTCATCTCGACCGTCTACGCCGACGAGGAGGCCGAGGCCGCGATCCTGCGCGATCTGGCCGGAGCCTATCCGAACATCACCGCGATTCGCGTACGCGATGCGATCGACCGGGTGTCGGACGTGCTGGCGAGCCTGGCCGCCGCAACCTCATGGGGGGCCGCAGCGACGCTGCTCACCGGGTTCCTTGTGCTGATCGGAGCGGCGGCCGCAGGCGAAGGCGTACGCACCTACGAAGCCGCGGTGTTGAAGACATTGGGCGCGACCCGCGCGCGCATTCTGTCGAGCTTTGCGCTGCGCGCCGCCCTGCTTGGCCTGGCGGCCGGAGTGGTGGCATTGGGAGCAGGGATCGCCGGAGGCTGGGCCGTCAGCCGGTTCATCATGGAGACGAAATTCGCCGTGATCTGGCCCTCGGCGCTTGGGATCGTGGGCGGCGGGGTCCTGACGACCCTGGTTGCTGGCCTTTTGTTTGCCTGGCGGCCGCTGGCCGCTCGGCCCGCCCGGGTGCTGCGCGCTCGAGAGTAGGTCAGGCCACGCTGCGCAGCGGCTGCAAAAGCTGAGCCATCGCGGGGTTGTCCCGCATGACCGAAGCCAAGGTGTAATTGTCGAGATGGTTGTAAAAGGCGTGTGTGGCCTCTTCCAGGACGCCACGCAACGCGCAGACGGCGACAAAGCGGCAAGAGCAGTCCGCATCCGCCACGCAATTTTCCGGTGACACACATCCTTCGACATCGCGAAACACCTGACCGATGCCGATTTTCTCGGGCGCGCGTCCCAACCGGATACCGCCGTTCCGCCCGCGCTGGGTGTCGAGATAGCCAAGCCGGCCCAACTGGTTAATCACCTGGGCCAGATGGTTTTCAGACACATCGCAACATTGGGCAATCTCGGCTTTTGTCACGAGCCGGCTGTCATTGGTCGCGCAATACATCAGAAGTCGCATCGCGATACTGGTTCTTTTGGTGACACGCATTTATGGACTCTCCCGGTAAATCCACTTGCGTCACTGTCTCACATCGGGGCAGACCGCGATTTGATACAAGTCAAATGACGGATTAGGCGGATGTCCGGCCCCGACCCATACTTCTTCGGTTACGGAAGCCTTGTGAACCGGGCCACCCATGACTACCCGATGCCGCGGCCCGCGCGACTGACCGGCTGGGCGCGGACGTGGAAGCACACCGCGCTGCGACCGGTCGCCTTCCTCACGGCTGTGCGCGATCCATCCAGCACCATAGACGGTCTGATCGCCCCCGTGCCGGGCGGCGACTGGATGGCGCTGGATGCGCGCGAATGGGCTTATGAGCGGTTGCTGACAACAGACGTCGTCCATGACCTGCCGGGCTCGGTGGAGATCGCCGTCTACGCAGTACCCAACACCCATCAGGCCTCCCCGGATATTTCGCACCCGATTCTGCTCAGCTATCTCGACGTGGTGGTTCAGGGCTATCTGCGAGAGTTCGGCCGCGATGGAGTCGGCCGGTTCTTTTCCACCACACATGGCTGGAACGCGCCCATTCTGGATGATCGACCGGCGCCACTCTATCCCCGCGCACAACAGCTGAGCGTGGAGGAGACCGCGCTGGTGGACAGCTATCTGATGCAGATGGATGCACAGATCATTCGCAATTGATCCGATTGCAAGCGCCGCATGGCCGGATTAGCCTCTCGCGCCGTGAGGGGTATCATCTGATGAAAATCGTTCTGAGCGCTTTGGGTATTGCCGCAGGCGCGATTGTGGGCGCGGCGGCGGGTATGTTTCTGCTGTTGATACTGGGATCGGCTTTGGGACTGGGCGATTTCGAAGGGGAACGCGCGATGACAGCCGCATTTGTTGGCGGACCCGTCGGCGCCTTGATCGGCGCCGTCTTGGGGCTGGTGCTGGTCAGGCGCATGCTGCGCGCCTGATCCAGAGACAGCTTATTTGCCGTAGGCGTGCTCGCGAGCGATGCTGCGAATGTGCGAGCGGTGCAGGCCGAGGTCTGCGAGTTCACGATCGGAGAGGCCGGCAAGTTCTGCAACCGTGCGGCGGTAAACCTTGTTGCGCGAATAGGCTTCGCGAACCGCTGCAGTCAGCGCGCGGAAGCGGTCGCCGAAGTGAATGTCTTGTGCCGTAGCGCGGAGAGTCTGTGCCATTTCAAGGCCCTTTCAAGTTGCGCGGGGCCCGCCTCCTCCGCCTCCCGGAACCCGCAATTGCTGCAATGCAGAATAATCATACTGCAGCGCGTCAACAACGGCCATTCCGGCAAAGCCGCCCTGCGCCAGAGGCAGGGCTCGGCGCAAAGGAAAACGCCCCGGAGATGTCTCCGGGGCGTCGCACAAGGCGCTGTAAGGGCGCCTTATTCCTTCTCTTCGACGATCTGCACCAGATGCGGGATCGAATTCACCATGCCGCGCACCGAGGGAGTATCCTCGAGCTCGCGGGTGCGGTGCATCTTGTTCAGCCCCAGACCAACCAGCGTGGCACGCTGCTTGGCGGGACGGCGGATCGGCGAACCGATCTGCTTGACGACGATGGTTTTTGCCATGTCCGGCTCTCCTTAGGCTTCGGCCGCTTCGACCGGGGCTTCGTCGCGCTTCGGCAGGATATCCGAAACCTTCTTGCCACGGCGCTGAGCCACCGAGCGGGGCGACTGTTCGTTCTTCAGCCCGTCAATGGTGGCGCGGATCATGTTGTAGGGGTTCTGCGAGCCCAGCGACTTGGACACAACGTCCTTGACGCCCAGCATCTCGAACACGGCGCGCATCGGACCACCGGCAATGATCCCGGTCCCTTCCGGCGCGCTGCGCATGACGACCTTGCCGGCGCCATGACGGCCTTCGATGTCGTGGTGCAGCGTGCGGCCTTCGCGCAGCTGAACGCGGATCATCTGGCGGCGCGCCTGTTCGGTCGCCTTGCGGATCGCCTCGGGAACTTCCTTGGCCTTACCCTTGCCAAAGCCGACGCGGCCCTTCTGGTCGCCCACGACGACGAGCGCCGCGAAACCGAAGCGCTTACCACCCTTGACGGTCTTGGAGACCCGGTTGATCGCGACCAGGCGGTCGGCGAATTCGGGGGTTTCCTCGCGTTCGCGGCGGTTGCCCCTGCGGTTGTTGTTGTCTTCCCGTGCCATACGGCATCCTTTCTGTCGCGGCGCCGTGGCGCCCGGTTTTCCAATCCAGGTGAGCGTAAGGCTCCCGGATCATCGAGGCGACAGGTGCCGCCTGCAAATGCAAGGAGGGCAGATTGCCCACCCTACGAGTATGGGTAGGGTGGGCAATCTGCCCACCGCCACCGTCAGATGTTCAGCCCTGCTTCACGCGCGGCGTCGGCCAGAGCCTTCACCTTGCCGTGGAACAGATAGCCGCCGCGGTCGAAGTAGGCGTCGGATACACCGGCCTTCTTCGCGCGTTCGGCAATTGCCGCACCGATCTTGGCCGCCGTGGCAGCGTCGTTCTTGCCGGTGGCCAGATCCTTTTCGAGGGTCGAGGCCGCGGCAACGGTAACGCCTTTCACGTCGTCGATCAGCTGGCAGCTGATGTTCTTGTTCGAGCGGTGCACCGACAGGCGAAGACGCCCGGCGTTGACCTTGCGAAGTTTGTTCCGGACGCGCAGGCGGCGCTTGAGGAACAGTTGTCTTTTGCTGTTTGCCATCTCTCGCGTCCTTACTTCTTCTTGCCTTCCTTGCGGAAGATGAACTCTTCCTTGTACTTGATGCCCTTGCCCTTGTAGGGCTCCGGGGCGCGCCAAGCACGAATGTTCGCGGCGACCTGGCCGACCTGCTGTTCGTCGATCCCTTCGACGACAATCTCGGTCTGCTTCGGCACCGTGACGGTGACGCCCGGAGGCGGCGCAAAGTCGACATCGTGGCTGTACCCGAGGTTCAGCTTCAGAATGTTGCCGGCCATTGCCGCACGGAAACCCACACCGTTGATCTCAAGCTCGCGCTTGAAACCGGTGCTGACGCCGATGACGAGGTTCTCGATCATCGAACGGGTCATCCCCCACTGCTGGCGGGCCCGCTTGGACATGCCGCGCGGTTCAACCTTCACTTCGCCGTCGCCCACGGTGATCGTCACGTCATCCGTCGCATTGAAGGTGCGGGTGCCCTTGGGGCCCTTGACTTCGATCGACTGACCTTTGACCGTCGCGGTCACGCCCGAGGGCAGCGGAACGGGCTTCTTGCCAATACGAGACATTTCAACCCTCCTTAGAATACGGTGCAGAGCACTTCGCCGCCAACGTTGGCGTCGCGTGCGGCTGCGTCCGACATCACACCTTTCGGGGTGGAGACAATCGACACGCCCAGGCCATTACGGACCGAAGGAATGTCCTTGACGCCCATGTAGACGCGGCGGCCGGGCTTGGAAACCCGCTTGAGCTCGCGAATGACAGGGGTGCCTTCGAAGTATTTCAGGCTGATCACCAGAGCCGGATGGCCGTCGGCCCCGGTGGTGTGCTCGTAGCCGCGGATGTAACCCTCGGCGGCGAGGACATCCAACACCCAGGCGCGAAGCTTGGAGGCGGGGGTCGTTACCGTGGACTTGCCGCGCAGCTGGCTGTTGCGGATCCGGGTGAGCATGTCTGCGATAGGATCGTTCATGACTGTCTCTCCCTTACCAGCTCGATTTCACCATGCCGGGGATCTGGCCGTTCGAGCCCAGGTCCCGGAGCGCGATCCGGCTGATTTTCAGCTTGCGGTAATAGGCGTGCGGACGCCCGGTGAGCTGGCAGCGGTTGTGCAGCCGGGTTGCCGAGCTGTTGCGCGGCAGTTCGGCGAGCTTGAGCGTTGCGCGGAAGCGTTCTTCCATCGGCTTGCTCTGGTCGTTGATGATTGCCTTGAGCGCGGCCCGCTTGGCGGCATACTTGTCGACCAGTTCCTGACGCTTTTTCTCGCGTTCGATCATCGATTTCTTGGCCATGTCTGTTCCTTCCCGCGCTTACGAGTTGAAGGGCATGTTGAAATGTTTCAACAGCGCCTTGGCTTCAGCGTCGGTTTTCGCCGTGGTGGCGATCACGATGTCCATTCCCCAGACTTCATCAACCTTGTCGAAGTTGATTTCGGGGAACACGATATGTTCCTTGAGACCCATGGCATAGTTGCCGCGGCCGTCGAAGGATTTGCCGGAGACGCCGCGGAAGTCGCGGACGCGCGGCAAGGCGACGGTGATCAGGCGATCGAGGAATTCATACATCCGGTCGCCGCGCAGGGTCACTTTCGCACCCAGCGGCATGTCCTCGCGGACGCGGAAGCCGGCGATCGATTTCTTGGCCTTGGTGACGACGGCGTGCTGGCCGGCAATCGTGCTCAGGTCTTCCTGGGCCGACTTGACCTTCTTGCTGTCGCGAACCGCTTCTGCGCCGGCACCGATGTTGAGAACGATCTTCTCAAGGCGCGGGATCTGCATGTCGTTCTTGTAGCCGAACTCTTCCTTCAGGGCCGCACGGATCTTGTCCTTGAAAGCGGCCTTGAGGCGCGGGGTGTAGTTGGCGGTGTCAAGCATCGATCACGTCCCCCGTGGTCTTGGCGAAACGCACCTTCTTGTCGCCGTCCAACTTGAATCCGACCCGGGTCGGTTTGCCGTTGGCGTCGATCAGTGCGAGGTTGGACAGCTGGATCGGCATCGCCTTGGGGATGCGGCCGCCCTGGCTGTTCTGGCTTTGGCGGGTGGCGCGGATGGCGACGTTGATGCCCTCCACGACGGCCTTGCCGGCCTTGGGGTCAACGGAGGCGATAGTGCCTTCCTTGCCCTTGTCCTTGCCGGTGAGCACGACGACCTTGTCGCCCTTGCGGAGTTTCGCAGCCATCAGAGCACCTCCGGAGCCAGCGAGATGATTTTCATGAAGTTCTTGGCGCGCAGTTCGCGCACCACCGGCCCGAAGATACGGGTGCCGATCGGCTCCATGTTGTTGTTGATGATGACCGCGGCGTTGCGGTCAAAGCGGATGGACGTGCCATCCTCACGGCGGACTTCCTTGGCGGTGCGAACGACAACGGCCTTGCGGACGTCACCCTTTTTCACGCGGCCGCGCGGAATCGCTTCCTTGACCGATACCACGATGATGTCGCCAACCGACGCGTAGCGCCGATGCGACCCACCGAGGACCTTGATGCACTGAACTCGGCGGGCGCCGGAGTTGTCAGCGACATCCAGATTGGTCTGCATCTGGATCATTTGGTTTCTCCCGACCTTTGGGGGCTGTTCTGGTTATTGCCCCCAGGGTTTCGCTCAAACCGGGTGTGTTGAAGACTTACGCCTCCAGCACCTCCCAGCGCTTGGTTTTCGACTTCGGAGCGCATTCGATGATGCGGACGGTGTCGCCCACGTTGAATGCGTTCTTTTCGTCGTGGGCCCGATACTTCTTGGACCGACGGACGGTTTTCTTCAGAACCGGATGGGTAAAGCGACGCTCGACCAGAACGGTGATGGTCTGCTCGTTGGCGTTGCTGGTCACGGTGCCTTGCAGGATACGCTTGGGCATCTTCGAAAACTCCTTATTCCTGCGCGGCCGCAGCGGCGGCCTTCTGGTTCAGCACGGTCAGCACGCGGGCCGCGTTGCGGCGGGCGGCGCGGATCCGGGCCGGGTTTTCCAGCTGGCCGGTGGCCTGCTGGAAACGCAGGTTGAAGCTTTCCTTCTTCAGGTTGGCCAGTTCCTCGCGGAGCTGGTCCGGGGTCTTGTCGTGCAGTTCCTTGGCGTTCATGCGCCAAACTCCTTTCAACATCACCGGAAGGCCCCTTGCCTCATGCGCGAGGGTCACCCTGATTCCAGTGGAGTACATGGATGAGCGGCCCCTATAGGCGGGATTGGCGGGGATGGCAAGCCCTTCATGCCCGTTGTCGCGTAGGGTGCGCAATCTGCCCACCTTTCCCGGCCAAGGTGAGCGGAATCGCCCACCCTACACAGCCCTAGCCCCAGCCGTAGTTGAAGCTGACCGAAATCCGGTCTTCGTCGGACATGTTCACCGGCACCTCGTGGCGCAGCCAGCTTTCCCAGAGGAACACCTCCCCCGGCAGCGGCGCAGCGTAGACGAAGGGGCGTAGCTCGGGGTCCGCCTTCTTGCGACGTGGTGGGGCGGCCATCATCATCGGCAGCCGCGGGTCCTCGAGCTTGAGCGCGCTGGCGCCCTCGGGCACCGCGACATAGGTCGTGCCGCTGATCACGCTGTGAGGATGGATGTGTGAAGTATGCACCCCTCCGGGAGGCAGGATGTTGATCCAGAGCGAGTCGAGCTTGACCTTCTGGCCGCCGAGATCGAATTGCAGTTCCTTGACGAAGGCCGCGACGTGTTTGTCGAGCACCTTCACCAGCTCCTTGAAGACCGGAAAGCGCCAGGCCAGGTCTGCGAGCGAGGCGTAGCTGGTGTAGCCCGGATAGCCGTTCTTTTCGCACCATTTCTGGCCGGCCTCGTCGTCCTCTGCAATCGACAGACACGAGTTTTCCAACTCGTCCAGATCCACCGGCTTGCCCTGCTCGGACAGTTGCGCGCGATAAAAACGGGTGACGAAGAGTGAATCGATCTGAGCCATGGCGGTGACATACAGCAGGTTCCGGAATTTGGCGAGAGCACTCCAGCTGGCCCTTTCGCTCTCTTCCGACGGTTCTTGACGCGTCCCGCTGGCCAGATGCTAGTCGGAAAACAAAACCCCCGCCGAACGCTTCGGCGGGGGCTCTTACTGTTCATCGGCGCGCGGACCCCGGATTCCTCGAAACCCGCTGAACCGCGCTGCGCGAGGTTTTACCAGTCTTCGCGGTGCACGACGCGGGTCTTGATCGGGAGTTTCATCGCCGCAAGGCGCAGGGCCTCGCGGGCGATTTCCTCGTCGACGCCGTCGAGTTCGAACATGATCCGGCCCGGTTTCACCCGGCAGGCCCAATAGTCGACCGAACCCTTACCCTTACCCATCCGGACTTCGGTGGGCTTGGAGGTCACCGGAACATCCGGGAAAATCCGGATCCAGACGCGGCCCTGGCGTTTCATGTGGCGCGTGAGCGCCCGCCGTGCGGCCTCGATCTGACGCGCGGTGACGCGTTCGGGTTGCAGCGCCTTCAGGCCGAAGCTGCCGAAGTTCAGGTCGCTTCCGCCCTTCGCCTCGCCGTGGATACGGCCCTTGTGCTGTTTGCGGAATTTCGTACGCTTTGGTTGAAGCATCTGTTCTACTCCTTACCGGCGACCGCCGGCGGCGCCGCGCGGTGCGGGGCCATCCTGCAGTTCCTGCGTCTTGCGGTCACGCGCAGCGGGATCGTGCTCCATGATCTCGCCCTTGAAGATCCAGGTCTTGATCCCGATGATCCCGTAGGCGGTCATGGCCTCGACATGTGCATAGTCGATGTCGGCACGCAGGGTGTGCAGGGGCACGCGGCCCTCGCGATACCACTCGGTCCGGGCGATCTCGGCCCCGCCGAGGCGGCCCGAAACGTTGACCCGAATGCCGAGCGCACCCATCCGCATGGCGTTCTGCACGGCGCGCTTCATGGCGCGGCGGAAGGACACACGGCGTTCCAGCTGCTGGGCGATGCTCTCGCCGACCAGGCGGGCGTCCAGTTCGGGCTTGCGGACCTCGACGATGTTGAGGTGCAGTTCCGACTTGGTCATCGACGCGATCTTCTTGCGAAGCGTCTCGATGTCCGCGCCTTTCTTGCCGATGATGACACCCGGACGAGCCGCGTGGATCGTGACCCGGCACTTCTTGTGCGGGCGTTCGATGATCACGCGGGCGATGCCGGCCTGTTTGCATTCTTCATGGATGAATGCGCGGATCTTGAGATCTTCGAGAAGAAGATCGCCGTAATCCTTGGTGTCGGCGTACCAACGGCTGTCCCAGGTGCGGTTGACCTGAAGGCGCATGCCGACCGGATTGACTTTGTTACCCATCAGGCTTGCTCCTCGACTTGACGCACCTTGATCGTCAGTTCCGAAAACGGCTTCAGGATGCGGCCATAGCGGCCACGTGCCCGGGGACGGCCACGCTTGAGCACCATGTTCTTGCCGACATAGGCCTCGGCGACGACGAGTTCGTCGACGTCCAGGTTATGGTTGTTCTCGGCGTTGGCGATCGCGGACTGAAGGCATTTCTTCACGTCCTCGGCAATCCGCTTCTTCGAGAAGGTCAGGTCGCTCAGCGCCTTGTCGACCTTCTTGCCGCGGATCATTGCGGCGACCAGGTTCAGCTTTTGCGGGCTGGTGCGAAGCATGCGCAGTTTGGCCATTGCTTCGTTGTCAGCCACGCGGCGGGGGTTCTTTTCCTTGCCCATGACTTACTTCCGCTTCGCTTTCTTGTCGGCCGCGTGACCGTAATAGGTCCGGGTCGGCGAATACTCACCGAACTTCTGACCGATCATGTCTTCGGAGACGTTGACGGGAATATGCTTCTTGCCGTTGTAGACGCCAAACGTCAGGCCCACGAACTGGGGCAGGATCGTCGAGCGGCGCGACCAGATTTTGATGACATCGTGACGGCCGCCTTCGCGGGCCGCTTCGGCCTTCTTCAACACATAGGCGTCGACGAAGGGACCTTTCCAGACAGAGCGAGACATTTAGCGCCCCTTCTTCTTGGCGTGCCGCGACCGGATGATCAGCTTGCTGGACGCCTTGTTGCGATTGCGGGTCTTGGCACCCTTGGTCGGCTTGCCCCACGGGGTCACCGGGTGACGGCCACCCGAGGTGCGGCCTTCACCACCGCCGTGCGGGTGGTCGATCGGGTTCATCGCGACGCCGCGGACGGCGGGGCGCTTGCCAAGGTGCCGGTTGCGGCCAGCCTTGCCGATGTTCTGGTTGCTGTTGTCCGGGTTCGAGACGGCACCGACGGTGGCCATGCACTCCTGACGAACCATGCGGAGTTCGCCCGAGGACAGGCGGATCTGCGCATAGCCGCCGTCACGGCCGACGAACTGGGCGTAGGTGCCCGCGGCGCGTGCGATCTGGCCGCCCTTGCCGGGTTTCATCTCGATGTTGTGGACGATCGTGCCGATCGGCATACCCGAGAAGGGCATCGCGTTACCGGGCTTGATGTCGGCCTTGGCCGAGGCGATCACCTGATCGCCAATGGCGAGACGCTGGGGCGCAAGGATATAGGTCTGCTCACCATCCTCATACTTCACCAGCGCGATGAAGGCGGTGCGGTTCGGGTCGTATTCGATCCGTTCCACGGTAGCGGCCACGTCGAGTTTGGCGCGCTTGAAATCGACGATCCGATAGAGGCGTTTTGCCCCGCCGCCCTGGCGGCGCATCGTGATCCGTCCGGTGTTGTTACGGCCACCGTGCTTGTTCAAACCCTCGGTGAGGGATTTGACAGGACGGCCCTTGTACAGCTCCGAACGGTCGATCAGCACCAGCCCGCGCTGGCCCGGCGTCGTCGGCTTATACGACTTGAGTGCCATGCTTTCTGTCTTCCGTTAGCTTTGCGGCGGGTATCCCCACCGCTATGTTTGAGGCCCTGAGGCCCGTGGTATAGGGCCCCGAAGGTCCCCGGTTCGTATAAAGTCACAGGCCCCGGAACGAATCCGGGGCCGCGCGACTGCGGTCAGGTAACAGAGCGCCCCTGCCCTGTCCATAGGTTCACCGCGATTTATTGCCGAGACGCCCAGGCAGGCTGGGAATACGCCGGGGTGATGCTAGGATCACGCGCGAGCGGTTTGGGAGAACGGGCCATGAATTCTGGGACGATCACGATAGACGCGCTGGTGAAGGCCCCGATCGACACTGTGTGGAGGGCCTATACCGAGCCCGCCCACATCACCCAGTGGAACTTTGCGAGCGACGACTGGTGCTGCCCTTGGGCTGAGAACGACCTGCGCGTCGGTGGAGTCTACCAGGCGCGTATGGAGGCGAAGGACAAGAGCTTTGGCTTCGACTTCGAGGCTGTCTACAATGAGGTCAAGCCCGGCGAACGGCTGGTCTACACCATCGGTGACGGCCGGCGGGTGCAGACCGATTTCACGCCGGAAGGCGATGGCGTGCGCGTGACGACGGTTTTCGAAGCCGAAGACACCCACCCAGTCGAGATGCAAAGGGACGGCTGGCGGGCCATTCTGGACAGTTTCAAGCGTTACGCCGAGACTTTGTGACCTAGGCTGGCAGGTAATGCCGAATTTACGCCTGTGCGACCCCTTCGACGGGGGCTTACCGACAGCAAAGACATTGCGACGCAACTTCCGAACCAACAAAAGTGCGCCCCCGCCAGAACCGCGCGGCAAAAAGAAAACCCCCGGCATTGCCGGGGGCTTCCAATTTCACGGACGGAGGTGGCCTCAGAGACCCGTGGTCACGTCGATCGTGTTGCCCTCTTCGAGCGTCACGTAGGCCTTCTTGACGTCCCGACGCGTGCCCGGACGGCCCTTGAACCGCTTGACCTTGCCCTTGGTGATGGTCGTGTTGACGGCCTTCACCTTGACATTGAACAGCGTCTCCACTGCTTCCTTGATCAGCGGCTTGGTGCTGTCCATCGCCACCTCGAAGACAACGGCGTTGGCTTCCGACGCCATGGTTGCCTTTTCGGTGATGATCGGCTTGCGGATCACATCATAGTGCTGGGGTTTCGCGCTCATTTCAGACGAGCCTCCAGTGCTTCGATCCCCGCCTTGGTGATCACCAGGGTGTCACGCTTGAGGATGTCGTAAACGTTGGCGCCCATCGTCGGCAGGATGTCCAGGCCTTCGATGTTGCGTGCGGCGCGTGCGAAGTCTTCGTTGACCGAGGCGCCATCGATGATGAGCGCGCGCTTCCAGCCGAGGCTGGCGATCTGCTTGGCGAGGGCGCCGGTCTTGCCCGCGGCCTCGGCGGCTTCGATCACCACCAGCTCACCCGCCTTGGCCTTGGCCGAGAGGGCATGCATCAGGCCGAGTTTGCGCACCTTCTTGGGCAGGTCATGCCCGTGGCTGCGCGGCGTCGGGCCCTTGTAGGTGCCGCCGTGACGGAAGATCGGGGCCTTCTTGGAGCCGTGGCGAGCGCCGCCGGTGCCCTTCTGGCGATAGATCTTCTTGGTCGAATAGCTGACATCCGACTTGCCCAGCACCGAGTGGGTGCCGGCCTGTGCCTTGTTGCGCTGCCAGCGCACCACACGGTGCAGAAGGTCGGCGCGCGGCTCCAGCCCGAACAGGGCCTCGTCCAGATCGACGCTGCCAGCCTTGGCGCCGTCGAGCTTGATCACGTCGAGTTTCATTCTTCGCCTTCCTTCTTCTCGGTGGCGGCTTCGTCACCGGCTTTGTCCTCGGCGACCGATTCCTCGGCGGCCTTCAGCGCGGCGGCTTCGGCGGCGGCCTGCTCTTCGGCAAGACGCTTGGCTTCGGCTTCGGCCTCTGCGGCGGCGGCGGCGGCGGCTACTTCAGCGGCCTTGGCGGCCTCTTCGGCAGCCGAACGCAGAGCGGCCGGCAGGATCGCATTCTCGGGGAACGGTTTTTTGACGGCGTCCTTCACCGTCACCCAACCGCCCTTCGAACCCGGGACCGCGCCCTTGACCATGATCAGGCCACGGGCAGAATCGGTGCGCACCACTTCCAGGTTCTGGGTGGTGACACGGACGGTGCCCATGTGACCGGCCATCTTCTTTCCTTTGAAGATCTTGCCGGGATCCTGACACTGACCGACCGACCCGTGCGAGCGGTGGCTGACCGACACACCGTGCGACGCCCGAAGGCCGCCGAAGTTGTGCCGCTTCATGACACCGGCAAAGCCTTTACCGATTGAAGTGCCGGCCACATCGACATACTGGCCCGCAAAGTAGTGGTCGGCTGTAATTTCCTCACCGACGCCAATCAGGTTCTCGGGGTCGACCCGGAACTCTGCCACTTTCCGCTTGGGCTCGACCTTTGCCGCGGCAAAGTGGCCGCGCATCGGGGCGCTGGTCCGCTTGGCCTTGGCCGCGCCGGCACCGAGCTGAACTGCGGTATATCCATCTTTCTCGGCCGTGCGCTGAGCGACAACCTGAAGGTTGTCGAGCTGCAGAACGGTCACCGGAACCTGACGGCCGTCTTCCATGAAGAGGCGCGTCATACCGACTTTTTTAGCAATGACTCCAGAGCGCAACATCGCGTCTCGCCTCCCTGATTACGACTGCAGCTTGATCTCGACGTCCACGCCGGCGGCGAGGTCGAGCTTCATCAGCGCGTCCACCGTCTGCGGGGTCGGATCGACGATGTCGAGCAGCCGCTTGTGGGTGCGGATCTCGAACTGGTCGCGGGATTTCTTGTCGATGTGAGGCCCACGCAGAACCGTGAACTTCTCGATCTTGTTCGGCAGCGGGATCGGTCCGCGCACCTGCGCGCCGGTCCGCTTGGCGGTGCTGACGATCTCTGCGGTGCTGGCGTCCAGCACGCGATAGTCGAACGCCTTCAGCCGAATGCGGATGTTTTGGCTTTGAATGGCCATTTTGTCGTCCCCTTCGAGGGCATGTCCGGTTGAGAGGAGGGCCGGCGCCCATCGCCGCCCCTCATCGAACCTCTTTTTCTTGGCAGAGGCCGCGGGGGCCTCCTTCGTTAGTCCGGTGCGGGCACGCCGGAGACCTTCGAAGAAAGCCTCCGGCCATCCAACCGGCGGACAAGGTCCGCCTTACTTGACGATCTTGGCGACGACGCCCGAACCGACGGTGCGGCCGCCTTCGCGGATGGCGAAGCG
>NZ_JBHSGI010000023.1:0-33465 GCF_042654245.1 Seohaeicola nanhaiensis | reverse complement strand
CGCTTCGACGCTTGAGTATCCCAAACCGCATGGGCCGGCCCGGATACACAAAGTTCAGGACACTCCCAGCCGGCGTCTACCCTTATGAACCGCGCAATCAGCGTTCATCAGTAAGGAAGACAGACATGTTCGGACCTCTCATTCTGGTTGGTATCCTCGTTTCGGTTTTGCTCGCCAGCAGAATAGTCGAAGCACATCGTGACGGCATTGTTGTCGAAGAAGCGCTCGTGGCCATCCCTGTAAAAAGCCCTCAAGACAGGAACCGACGCTAGGCGCAAGGCAGGGAAGGCCGCCCGCAGACCACATGACGCCACAGTGACCAAACCAACCAACACAGTCTAAGCCCGCAAGACGAAGCGCAATAATCAATGACCGACCAGACAGCCCGCCCTGCCATTCACGCGCCGGTACCATGGCAGCGTCCCGGAAGCCCTGACGTTCAGCCTACGACGACCCCTTGGACAGGCCGGTAAAAAATACAGAGAATCGCCGTTGTGATTCCGTAGAGCGCGCCATTTACTTGTCGGATTTAGGCAAACAGTTCAGGACATTCACGGGCGCACTTATTTGTCAGGATGATGTAGACCAGATGCAGCGTCGCAAGTCCTGCCAGCAGGCAGAAGAAAGAGATGTAGGCATATTGCAGGAAAGCAATATCGACCACGATCACCGCCACCAGCGTCAAGGCGAAATGGCGCACATGTTTGTAGTGCGACAGGGCCGGCGGCAGGGTGATGAGGGTCACGTAGATCGTGTTGGTCAACCACCGCGGCATCATGAAATCGAGCCACATGGATTTTTCATAGGCCAGCGACTGGTTGTTGATCTCTACCACAACCATGTCGCTGTTGAGCCCGTGCGGGATGTATAGCAGCAGGCCGAAGGCCAGTCCGATCAGCGCCATGAGGCGGAACAATCGCTTGCGCGGACTGTCGTCCGGCTCCAGCACATAAACCGAGAAGGGAACCCATATCGGCCACATGAACCACGTGAAGAAGATGAACCCCATTGCCCCCCACAAGACCGTCAGGGGATCATTTCCGTTCATGCCAACCCACACGAAACCCTCAGTGAATTGCTGAAGACCTGCGAAAAGCGGCATCAATGCAAGCGGGAGATAGCGTTTGTTGCGCTGGAAGGCCACGATTGAAATGGCGGCCCCACCCCCGACAAGGAAAACGCTTGCAGCAAAACTGACTTGGGCCGACAGGCACATGGCATTTTCCTTTTCAGGCCTACTCTCTGTTTCCAAACGTAAGCGACTTCTACAGCCTTGAAAAGAATGCAAATCGTCAGCCGCAGGATTGGTCCGGCTCCCCCCAAAAACAGGAGGCGGAAGGCCTGCTCCGCGTCGCCGCGGCAGTCACGCGGGCGCAGAGGCTAAAGCGGCACGATTGAACGCCGGGTCTCCGGCTGGTCCATCTCGTACGGCGGTGCCGGCTCGACGCTCTTTTCCGAGCTGGGCCGGCTGGCGGGCAGGACGCTGATCGCGCTGGCCGGGCTGACCGCGGTGCTGATCGGGCTGGGCTACAAGGCGGCGCTGGTGCCGTTCCAGTTTTGGGCACCCGACGCCTATGACGGCGCGCCGGTGTCCGTGGCCGCCTATTTGTCGGTAATTACCAAGGTCGCGGCAATCTTCGCCTTCGCGCAGATCTTGCGCGACCTACCGGTCGGTACCAGCTGGCCGATGGTGGTCGCGCTAATCGCCGCCATGACGATGACGTGCGGCTACCTGGCGGCGCTGGTGCAAAGCAACGAGGTGCGCCTGCTGGCCTATTCGTCGATGGCGCAGGCGGGTTATTTCATGATGGGGATCGTGGATCTGGGGCCAGGCTTGCTGGCGCTGCCCTCGGTGATCGTGTTCAGCGCTGCCTATGTGGCGATGAATCTCGGCGCCTTCGCGGTGATCATGGTCGCCGGACGCAGCCTTGACGACTTCCGGGGCTTCGGCCGCGCGCGCCCTGTGATCGGCGTAGCGATGGTGGTGTTCCTGCTGTCAATGACGGGCATTCCGCCGCTTTTCTGCTTTTTCGGCAAGGTGCTGCTCTTCGGTACGGCGATCGAGGCGGGCTATCTGTGGCTGGCGGTGATCGGCATTCTCAACAGCGTGCTGGCGCTGGCGGCCTACCTGCGCATCGTGGTGCCGATGTGTCAGCCGCGAGAGTCCGGACAGGACAGCGCCGCCCCGGCGCCGCCGCTGATGATCGTGTTGGGCGCGACCGCGCCGATCACGCTGCTCATGGGGTAGCTTGCAGGGATGTTTCCTGGGTGACTGCAACTGAGCGCAATCGCACGTCGGGGGCAACTCGCCGATCAGGGGGCGAGCAGCATGCTGATGTCGTTATATGCGCGGCGGGTCGCCACGGCGCCTGCCGCAATACAATGACGCTTTTGCCGGAATTCCAGTGTGCCGATGGTCTGGCTGAAAGCGGGTCGGATCACAAAATCCGCTTGCTCAAAACGCAGTCGCGCATGTTCATACTGGCAGACCTCGATGGATCGCATCATCGCCTGCAAGCCGTTTTTCGGGCCAGTCGCGTTTTCGCGCTGGCTGGGATCCACAGCGATCACGACTTCCGCGCCGGTGGCCCTGGCGACGTCCACCGGCGCGATATCGGAATAGGCTCCGTCCATCAGTACATACGGATCATCGACAAGGGGCGGCAGTATTCCGGCCAGCGCCGCGCTTGAATAGACATAATCAGTGGCATCTCCCTTGCCGAATACCACGCGTTGGCCAGACAGCATGTCGGTTGCACAGACAAAAGCCGGGATGCGGCCGTCCTGCAGGTTCTTGCCCTTGGTCAGGCCGGACAGGACACTGCGGCCCCAGGTCTCGGTGCGCGCGCCTGATCCCCAGCCAAAATACATGTCCCGCGCGGCAAGCAAAGCAAGCCGCATTTCCCTGATCCTTGCAGCCATTCCAGGCACGCGAAAGTCCGGTGTTGCCGGAAACCCGCTGGTATCCATGCCCACGAGTGCGTCGTACCATTTGTCATTAAGAGCATACGTAGCACCGACAACCGCGCCCATCGACACGCCCACGACGGCGCTTGGGATGTAGCCCCTGGCGATCAAAGCTCTGAGTACGCCAGCATGCGAGAGGCCCCTTGCCCCGCCGCCACTTAGCACGAGGGCAAAGCACTTGTGGGTTGCAGTGCTCGCTTTGGTCATGCTGCTCAATTCAAACTCCGCAATTTGGCTTTTCGTCAATTGGTTGGTCCCAGGCTGCCCGACCCTGCGCCAGTGCGCGCCATACGGAAATACTGACGCGAGTGGACGTAAAGCGTTACCGTCTCATGGGTGACACCAGCGGCAGTGCCTGCGAAGATTTTCGCCGGACACTGTAACGTCCGATGCCTGGCAACGTCTATTCCCCTGACGGTCCTTCGCGACCGCAAGGTTTAATCGACAGGAGCCAGCATTGAAAACCTTGACCCTTGAGGTCCGCGGATTGTTCGAGGAACTCGATCATCTCGCGGTCGAACGTCATGTATCCGCCCTCCACGGCGTTCACCGGGCGGAAGCGAACCCTGCGTCTGCCAGTGTGACAGTGCAGTACGACGAAACGGTGGTGAACGAGGAGGCGCTGCGCAAGGCGATCGACGCCTGCGGCTTTCACTGCGCCGGAGAGCGTATGCCGAACCATATCTGCCAGATGGACCACACCGGCCATGAAGACCACGCGGCGCATGGCGCGATAGGCCCCGTTGCCAAGGACGCGATGGCCCATGAGATGGGTCACGGCGGCGGCATGGAGATGGCCGACATGGTCCGCGACATGCGCAACCGCTTCTGGGTGGCACTGCTTTTTACCATCCCGATCTTCATCTACTCGCCGATGGGCGGCATGTTCACGCCCCCGGCGCCGCCTTTCGGCCTGAGGCTGGACCTTTGGCTGTTCTTCCTCGGCAGCGCGGGCATCGTCTGGCCCAGTTGGCCGTTTTTCGTAGCCGCTTGGCGGGCGCTGAAGAACGGCATCCTCAACATGGCCGTGCTCGTCGTGCTGTCGGTCGGCACCGGATATGTGTTCAGCGTCGGCTCGACCTTCTTCTTTCCCGGCGTGCAGTTCTACGAGGCGGTCGCGGTGCTGCTGGTCTTCATCCTGTTGGGCCACTGGCTGGAAATGCGGGCGCGCGCCGGTGCCTCTGCGGCGATCCGGGCGCTGCTCGATCTCGCGCCGCCGATGGCCACGGTGATCCGCGACGGGCAGGAGACCGAGGTGCCGACCTCCGAAGTGCTTCAGGGCGAAACGGTGGTGATCCGCCCGGGAAACAAGATCCCGGTGGACGGCGAGGTTTTGGAAGGATCTTCGCTGGTCGACGAGTCGATGCTGACGGGCGAGTCGATGCCGGTGAACAAGAGCTTGGGCGATACCGTCATCGGCGCCACGATCAATAAGACCGGCACGTTCCGCTACCGCGCCACCAAGGTCGGCGCCGACACCGCGCTGGCGCAGATCGTCAAGCTGGTGCAGGAGGCGCAGAATTCCAAGGCACCGGCACAGCTTCTGGCCGACAAGGCGTCACAATGGCTGGTGCTCATCGCCATCGTGATCGGGCTGGCCACCTTCGCGGTCTGGTTCTGGTGGATCGGCTCACCGCTGCTGTTCGCGCTGACGCTGACGATCACCGTTTTCGTCATTGCCTGCCCGGATGCGCTTGGGCTGGCGACGCCGATGGCCGTCATGGTGGGCACCGGACTGGGGGCGCAGCACGGCATCCTGTTCAAGAATGCCGGCGCGCTCGAGGATGCGACCAAGCTCGACGTGATCGTCTTCGACAAGACCGGCACGCTGACGATGGGCGAGCCGCGTGTGGTCGAGATCGTCGCGGCCGACGGGAGTACCGAGGATGATGCGCTGCGCGCCGCGGCCTCTGTCGATCGCGGATCGGACCACCCCCTGGCGCTGGCCATCGTCCAGCGCGCCGAGGGGCTCGATGTGCCGCAGATGGCCGGGTTCGAGAACCTCGAAGGCCGCGGCGCACGCGCCGAGATCGCGGGCGAACCAGTGCTGGTCGGCAACCGTCGGCTGATGGACGAGCAAGGCATCGACCTTGGCGCGCTCGATGCCCAAGCCGAGCGCCTGAAGGGCGAAGGCCGCACCGTGGTGCATGTGGCGAAGGGCGGGCGGATGCTCGGGCTGATCGCCATCGCCGATGCACCGCGCCCGAGCGCCATGGCCGCCGTGGCAAAGCTGCGCGAGCGCGGGGTCGAGGTCGCGATGCTGACCGGCGACAACGAAGGCACCGCGCGACGGATCGCGGGCGAGCTTGGCATCGACATGGTGCTTGCCGACGTGCTGCCGGGTCAGAAGGCCGAGAAAGTCAAGGAGCTTCAGGCCCAGGGCAAGAAAGTGGGCATGGTCGGTGACGGCGTCAACGACGCGCCCGCGCTGACGCAGGCCGATGTCGGCTTTGCCATCGGCGCGGGCACGGATGTGGCGATGGAAAGCGCCGATGTCGTGCTGATGAAAAGCGATCCCTACGATGTCGTGGGCGCGATCGAGCTGTCGCGCGCCACCCTGCGCAAGATGCACCAGAACCTGTTCTGGGCGGTGGCCTACAACGTGATCGCCTTCCCCGCTGCAGCGGGCGTGTTCTACCCGCTGATCATCAGCCCTGCCGTCGCCGCAATTGCCATGTCGGGCAGCTCGGCGCTGGTCGCGGTCAACGCGCTGCTGCTCAAGCGGACGCGGCTGGAAGGGATCAGCGAAGGCCAAGGCGGCGCAGGTGATCGGCGGAACCCGGTGGATTCTGAAACCATCCTGGAGCCGGGTTCCGCACCTCAAACACACCAAACACATTGAAAGAAGGGGCGGCCACGATGACCGATACATCTATAGACAAAAAGCCCGATGAGGGCGGATTGGCAGCACGATTTCCCACGGCCTATTCCATCCTTTTTCTGCTGATCATCGCCGTTGCGGCCCTGACCTGGATCATCCCTGCCGGGCAGTACGACCGCGCGATGAATGAAGAGGTCGGGCGCGAGATCGCGGTGCCAGGCACCTATCAGACGGTCGAAGTCAATCCGCAGGGGGTTGTCGATGTCATGCTGGCACCTGTCGCGGGGTTCTATGACCCCGACAGCTATTCCGCCAATGCCATTGACGTGGCGCTATTCGTGCTGCTTCTCGGTGGTTTTCTGGGAGTGGTGAACGCTACAAAATCCATCGACACCGGGATCCAGACCGCGATGGGTCGCCTCAAGGGACGCGAGATATGGATGATCCCAATCCTCATGTCGCTTTTCGCATTGGGCGGAACGACCTACGGCATGGCCGAAGAAACCCTCGCCTTCTACGCGCTGCTGATCCCTGTGGTCATTGCCGCAGGCTACGATTCAATAACCGGCGTGGCAATCATTCTGATCGGCGCGGGCATCGGCACATTGGGATCGACGATCAACCCATTCGCCACCGTCATCGCCTCGAATGCGGCGGGCATTCCATTTACCGAAGGTATGGGGCTGCGTCTGATCATCCTGATCGGCGGTCTGGCGATCTGCATCGCCTATGTCATGCGTTACGCCTCAAGAATCAAGGCGGCCCCGGCGCGATCCGTCGTTGCGGCGCAACGCGAAAGCGACAGGCGGTTTTTCCTTAAGGAGACGGATGCAGAATTCAGCGAGCCGAAGCTGACCGGCACCCAGAAGCTGGTTCTGGTTCTTTTCTTCGCGACCTTCGCCGTGATGATCTGGGGCGTGTCGAGTCAGGGATGGTGGATGGCCCGAATGGGGGCGCTTTTCTTCGGCATGGCTATCGTCGTCGGACTTGTCGCGCGGATGGGCGAGAAAAAGCTGACATCGGCCTTTGTCGATGGCGCCAAGGATCTGCTGGGCGTGGCGCTCGTGATCGGGCTGGCGCGCGGCATCGTGGTGATCATGGAACAAGGTCTGATCGCCGATACGATCCTGAACAGTGCCGCCGAGACCCTCGGCGGCCTGCCGGAAATCGCGTTCATCAACCTGATGCTCTGGATCGAGATCGGGATGAGCTTTCTTGTGCCGTCCTCGTCCGGCCTGGCGGTTCTGTCGATGCCGATCCTCGCCCCATTGGGGGATTTTGCGGGCGTCGGTCGCGACCTTGTGGTGACAGCCTATCAATCCGCAAGCGGGCTGGTGAACCTGATCACGCCGACATCCGCAGTGGTGATCGGCGGTCTGGCGATCGGACGCGTATCGTTCGATCGGTGGGTCGTCTTCGTGTGGCCATTGCTGCTGATCCTCGTCGTTTTCATCTCGGCCAGCATCAGCTTGGCCGCGATTCTTTGACCAGATACATTGGAGTAATCACAGATGTCTGAACCGAAACTGGGCGTCCATTCGGAAACCGGGCAATTGCGGCAGGTGATCGTGTCGCCGCCGGGTCTGGCCCATCGTCGCCTGACCCCTGACAATTGCGCCGATCTTCTGTTCGATGATGTGTTCTGGGTCAAGCAGGCGATCAAGGATCACGCTGTCTTTGCCGACATCATGCGCGGGCAGGGGATCGAGGTGCTGGATGCGATGGCCTTGCTGGCCGAGACGCTGGACATCAAGGAGGCGCGCGCCTGGGTACTCGACCACCGCATCACCCGCAACGATGTGGGCGTCGGCATGCGCGACGAACTGCGCGCCTGGATGGAGGCACTGCCGGGCGTGGAACTCGCCCGGTTTCTGGTCGGCGGGATCACCGTCGACGATCTTCCTTTCACCCCGTCGGGCATGTTCGGCAGTTATCTCGGGCTCAACGGCTTCGTTCTGCCGCCGCTGCCCAATTTCATCTTCACGCGGGACAATTCCGCCTGGGTCTATGGCGGCGTCTCTCTGAACCCGATGTACTGGCCGGCACGGCGGCCCGAAACGCTGTTGATGGCCGCCGTTTATCGGTTCCACCCCAAGTTCGCAGATGCGCGTGTCTGGTTCGGCGATCCGACGCGCGAATTTGGCGCGGCTACGCTGGAAGGGGGCGATATCATGCCCATCGGCCATGGCGTCGTGATGGTCGGTATGGGCGAACGCTCGTCTCCGCAGGCGGTGGGTCAGTTGGCCGAGGCGTTGTTTCTGGGGGGTGACGTGACGCGCGTCATCGCCTGCCAGATGCCCCGGTCGCGGGCGGCAATGCATCTGGACACGGTATTCACCCATTGCGGCAACGATGTCGTGACGACGTTCAAGGAGGTGGCTGACGCGATCACCTGCTATGACCTGCGTCCCGGGTCGGCCGGTGCCGCGCTCGATATCCGGCGCGACGCCCGGCATCTTTTCGAAATCACCGCCGAGATATTGGGTTTCAAGAAACTGCATCTGGTCCCGACCGGCGGCAGCGATCTGGCCGAGCAGTCGCGCGAGCAGTGGAATGACGGCAACAACGTGCTGGCGCTGCGGCCCGGTGTTGTCATCGGCTATGACCGCAATGATGACACCAACGCCGCGCTGAAGGACGCCGGGATCGAAGTTCTGGCCATTCCCGGTGCCGAACTGGGCCGGGGCAGGGGTGGAAGCCATTGCATGAGCTGCCCCACCATCCGCGACGCAATCTGACAAAAGGAAACCCCATGTCTTACAATCTACGAAACCGCCATTTTCTTGCGCTGCGCGACTTCAGCCCGCAGGAAATCGGCTTTCTGCTGAAACTCTCCGCCGACCTGAAGGCGGCGAAATACGGTGGCTACGAAGTGCCGCGCCTGACCGGCAAGGAAATCGCGCTGATCTTTGAAAAGGACAGCACCCGCACGCGCGTCGGCTTCGAGGTGGCCGCCCACGATCAGGGCGCCCATGTCACCTATCTGGGGCCGTCGGGGTCGCATCTGGGCAAGAAGGAGACCGTGAAGGACACCGCCCGCGTGCTGGGCCGGGTCTATGACGCGATCGAATATCGCGGCTTCGGTCATCCCATCGTCGAGACGCTGGCGCAGTATGCCGGGGTGCCGGTCTATAACGGTCTGACGGACGAATTCCACCCCACGCAGATCCTCGCCGATTTCCTCACCATGTCAGAGCATTCCGACAAACCGCTGGGTCAGATTGCCTATGCGTTTCTGGGGGATGCGGGCAACAACATGGGCGACAGCCTGCTGATCGGCGGCGCCAAAATGGGTATGGACGTGCGTCTGTGCGGGCCAAAGGCCTGTTGGCCCGATCCAGCCATTCAGGACGAAGCGCACCGGATCGCAGAGACCACCGGCGCGCGCATCACCATCACCGAAGAGGTGGGCGAGGCGGTGAAAGGGGCCGATTTCATCTACACCGATGTCTGGCTGTCGATGGGTGAATCCAAGGACAAATGGGAAGAACGTATCCGCCAACTTCTGCCCTATCAGGTCAACTCGGACGTGATGGCGCAGACCGGCAATCCGCAGACCAAGTTCATGCACTGCCTGCCCGCCTTCCACAACGCCGAGACTGAGGTCGGTGCCGACATCGCAAAACATTTCGACATCACGGCGATGGAAGTGACCGAAGAGGTGTTCGAAAGCCCGGCCTCCATAGTCTTTGATCAGGCCGAGAACCGGCTACACACCATCAAGGCGATCCTTGTCGCCACATTGGCTAACTAGCCGTGCTGGTGGTCGCAGCGCTTGGCGGGAACGCCCTGCTGCAGCGGGGTCAACCCCTGACGGCAGACAATCAACGCGCCAACGTCCGGACTGCGTCCGCTGCGCTGGCAAATATCGTGCGCGCCGGGCACACACTGGTCGTGACCCACGGCAACGGTCCGCAGGTCGGGCTGCTGGCGCTTCAGGGGGCGGTGTACAAACCCGACGAGGCATTTCCTCTCGACGTGCTGGGTGCGGAAACCGTCGGCATGATCGGCTACATGATCGAGCAGGAACTGGAGAATGCGCTGGATCATGCGCTTCCGGTCGCCACGCTTCTGACGCAGGTTGTGGTCCACGCGGACGACCCCGCGTTTCAGGCGCCCAGCAAGTTCATCGGCCCGGTCTATTCCCGCGACGAGGCCGAAACACGCGCCACCGCCGCCGGTTGGAGCATCGCGCAGGACGGGGACAAATGGCGGCGCGTCGTGCCTTCGCCAAAGCCGCAGGACATTCCGGATCTGCGTGTGCTGCGCCTGCTGCTGGATCAGGGTGTGATCGTGATCTGCACCGGAGGCGGGGGCATTCCCGTGCTGCGCCTGCCCGACGGCAGCATGACCGGGATCGAGGCCGTGATCGACAAGGATGCCGCCAGCGCGCTGCTTGCGCAACGGCTCGGGGCGGATGCGCTGCTTCTGCTCACTGACGTGGATGCGGCCTACCGGGATTTCGGAACGGATGATGCGGCGCCCATCCGACATCTCACCCCGCCAGAGGCGCGGGCGCTCGACCTGGCGGCGGGCTCTATGGGCCCCAAGATGGCGGCAGCGGCCGATTTCGCGGAGGCAGGAGGCCTCGCTGGTATCGGTCAGCTTGAGGATGCGCTGGCGCTTCTGGATGGAACGGCCGGGACGCAGGTTCGTTCGTCACCCCCAAAATCATCAAAAGGAGATTCTCGATGAAACGTCTCGCCGACAAAGTCGCCCTGATCACCGGGGGCGCAGCTGGTATCGGTCTGGAAACCGCGCGGCTCTTTCTCAGCGAAGGTGCCAAGGTCGCGCTTGTCGACCTCAGGGAAAGTGATCTGTCGGATACCGCGAGGGATCTTGGAAATTCGGGCGATGTGCTGACAATCGCGGCCGACGTATCGTCGGTCGAGGATTGCGAACGATATGTCGCGCAGACCGTCGAGAAATTCGGACGCATCGACGTGTTCTTCAACAACGCCGGGATCGAGGGCAAGGTCGCGCCACTGATCGATCAGAAGATCAAGGATTTCGACCGCGTGATGGCAGTCAACGTGCGCGGCGCATTCCTTGGATTGCAGCATGTCTTGCCGGTGATGATCGGACGGAAATCGGGAAGCGTTATCAACATGTCGTCCATTGCGGGTCTCAAAGGCAGCCCAAACGTCGCGCCCTATATCACGTCGAAACATGCCGTAGTCGGCCTGACGCGCGCGGCTGCGATCGAGGCGGCGGGCCACAACGTGCGGGTCAATTCCGTGCATCCATCGCCGGTCAACACCCGGATGATGCGGTCGCTGGAGGAAGGCTTCAATCCCGGTCGCGGCGATGAAGTAAAGCAGCAGCTTTCCGATACGATCCCGCTGGGTCGCTATGGCGAAAGCCTCGATATCGCCAACCTCGTCCTCTTCCTCGCCTCCGACGATTCCGCGTTCATCACCGGAGCGCAATATCCCGTCGACGGGGGCATGGCGGCGGGCTGATCAGTCACGCCAATTCAGTCCTCAGTGCCTCTTGCTAACGCGTCGGTGTGTTGGCCGCAAACGCACCGACACCCAGCGCCGCATTCGTGCGCGCAATCGATGCGGCTCCGTCTGGCTCAGCTTGGGTTAGGGCACGGATCGCGTCGATGGTCTCGGGGATCACGATAGCCTGGTTGTCGACCATATAGGCATAGAACAACTCGTCGCCCTCTACCCTGAGCATGTCCTCCCACAGGGCCACCTCGTAGAGGCTGTCGTTGGGGCGCCCGAGATCGGCCATCATCTCCTTGACTGCGTTGATTGCACCCAGCCCGTCCGACATCCGGATCAGAGCAATGCGGGACGACGCGCAGAATGCGTCCAGCACCTCATCCTTTGATGCCTTGCGCGGCATCCTCACGGACCAGTAGTGCAAATGCGCAAGGGTCTGGGGCACCTTGACGGCCATCGTGATCACGTCAAGGTCGGGATCGACGCTTTGCGCATCGGGGCCTTGGTGGCTAGGGATTTCGGGTTCGGGAACGAGCGTGTTCATGATCCCGCCCAGATGGCTTTCCCATGGATCAGTGGCGCGCCGAAGCAGCGTTCCGCGCGCCGAGCCAAGCAGGCCGGACCGTTTGAGTGCGCTCAGCGTGCGGACGATCGAGGTCGTGTTGCAGGACACGACACGGGTGCTGTCGCGCCCGAGCGCCGTTTCATAATTCGCTTCGGCGACAAAGGAATGGCCCGTTACGCTGTGTTTTTCGCCGCCGTGAACGATGAAACGGATGCCTTTGTCGCGGTATGTTTCCACATTCTGAGCGGCGATCTTTTTCGGCGTGCAATCGATCACGATGTCGGCGGCGGCCAACAGATCGTCCAAGCCGCCGGCGAGGTTCAGGCCGGCCTTTTGTATCGCGGATTCCCGTTCCGGGTCTGCAGCGTAGAGGGCAAAGCCCTTGGTTGCCGGCATCCGGGCGCGCCAGTCGGCCACGACATCCGCCACGCCGATCAGGTCCATGTCGGCCTGCACGGCCACCGCGTCGGCTACGCGCTTGCCGATCACACCGTATCCGTTCACGGCGACCTTGATTTGCCCTTTGCCTGTCATCTTGCTCTCCCTATTTGTTTGCCGAGTGCCCTGATGTGGCAGTGGTGATCTGCCTCAGCGTCCGCGATGTAATTCCGCGTCAACGGAACGGTGTCGCGGCGTTTGGCCAACTGGAGCTGGAACACCATCAACCGGCCATGCCGGAATGCCATTTCGCAGACAGCCAGATAGAATTCCCAAATGCGGCAGAACCGTTCGTCGTAAAGCCTCCGCGCGGTCCCGCGCTCGGCTGCGAAGCGTTCGGACCAGTGCCGCAGGGTCTCTGCATAATGCAGGCGCAGGACCTCGACATCGGTGACCCAAAGCCCAGAACGTTCCGCCGCCGAGATCGTTTCGGACAGTGACGGAAGATAGCCACCGGGGAAAATGTATTTCCTGATCCACGCATCGCTGCCACCTTTGGGTGCCATCGTACCGATCGCATGTACAAGCGCGACTCCATCCGGCTTGAGAACCCTTCGGATCGTGCTGAAATAGTCATCAAATCCACTGCGGCCCACATGCTCGAACATGCCCACCGAAACGACACGGTCATACTGGCCTTTCTCTTGCCGGTAGTCGCGGAGTTTAAAGGCGACCTGTTCGGACAGGCCGGACTGCGTTGCGCTGGCGCGGGCGGCCACGATCTGTTCGGTAGACAGGCTCAGACCGGTCACGCGGGCCTGATGCTGTTGGGCAAGCTCCAGCGCCAAGCCCCCCAGCCCGAGCCGATATCGAGAACGTCAAGGCCGGGCCGCAGCAGCAGCTTTGCAGCGATGTGTCGTTTCTTGAGGGCTTGCGCCTCGTCCAAAGTTTCATTGCCTGTGGCGAAGTAGGCGCATGAATACTGTCGGTCCGCGTCAAGAAAGAGGTCGTAGAGTTCGGTCGAGAGATCATAGTGGTGCGCCACGTTGCAGCGGGCCCGGTTGATCGGGTTGTGATGCAACCTGCGGCTCAAAAAAGCGTCCAGCCCTTGCCTGATCCGTTTCCCGGGCAAAGCGTCGACGGCGTCGAGGTCAGCCATGCAAATCGAAAGAAGGTCGCGCAGGCTGCCGGTCTCGATGCGGAGCGTTCCATCCATATAGGCCTCGCCAAGCGCCAGACTGGGGTTTGCAAGAAGTTGCGCAGGCAGCGCCTTGTCGGTCAATCGGACTGAAACGGCAGGGCCGTCACCGCCACCGAAACGCCAAGTCCCACAACAGGGGTCGATAACAGTCAGGTGACCGTTCCGAACCAGACGGCTGAGCAATTTGGCAAGTAACCACATCGCGGCCCTTCCGGGTCCAAGGCGTGGAAGCTGCCTCGCGCCGTCATGCAATTCAAACTGCTCATCAGGTGGGATTTCGCTGTTGGACATGATCGGTGCCTCCGCGTTTGTCTGAGTTTGGAAGGGGCATCGAACGACCCCGGCTCTCAAAAAGACGACCGGCGCTAGTGTTTGTTACAGCGCGCAGCCATATTGCGTCGGCACCTGAAAGCAGGAAAGCGCCGATTGGGCGTATCGGTCCAAGCGCTTTCGGTACACATTTGCCCGATTGCAGCCTATTGTTCGCCGAAGGACATGAGCCCACGACTTATCAAACGCGATCGTGATCATCTTTCGATTGCGGCTTCGGTCTCAGGCACGCGTGTAAGGCAGCAGCATTAAAGCTCCGAGGATCGCTCCGCGGTTCTGCGTGTTCTTCAGATTTCGCTTTCGTCCGCAAGGCCTTCGAGGCGGGCGCGGACCTTCTCTGCCGCGTCGCAATCGCAATCAAGAAAGCCGTGAACCGGGCAGGTCAGGCACATCTGCTGCAACCTTGTCTTCAATGCCTGCCTGCCCCGGTGAACGCGGACGTTGAGGTTGTTCAACGTGATCCCAAGGTCTTTGGCGACGTCCTCTCGCGGTTGTTCCTGAAGATCGACCCGCCAGATGACTTCGGCATATTCCGGTTTGAGCGTTGGCAACAACTTGTAGAGACAATTGCAGATAACCTCGTCCAGTTCTTCGTCAAAATCGTGATGGACGCCTTCCAGGTCGGTCGGGGCCATGACCACCTCCCTCTGTCGCTGTCGCGAAACCTTGCGGCCATGGTCCGCTATGGACGACACAAGGATCTGACTGAGCCAGCCGCGAACGGCGCGCACATCACGAAGTTGCTCTGAGCGGTCGATGGCCCGCAGCATAAATGTTTGCAGGACATCCTCTGCCGCCTCTGGATCACCCAGTCGCCGACGCAGGAATTTCAGAATTTGATGTCTGCCTTCCACCAACGCGTGGCGAACGGCCGCGTCGGTGGATTTTGCAGCGACGTCGGACTGGTCAACTAAGGAAAATTTGTCGCCTTGGTCATTTTTCATCACACACCTCTGCAAAATACGACGCTCGTAAGTCGGATGCGTTACACCGTCTGCCACAAACGTCTGCGTTTCTTTCATTATACGTGCATCCTGGAACTCATAAAGCACAGGTCATCAGACGTTTGTCTTAATAACCAGTAAGGTTTCAGTCGCTGAAACGTCTGTTTGGTTCGTCCAATCACTGTCGCCAAGCCGCCGCACCGCAATTGTTGACACTTGCGACTGCGATCATCAACTACGAGAAAAACTTATCATTCTACACTGACTTGGCACGCCGGAAGATCTCCGCAATTCCAGCCGGTTCTGACCTGAAAAAAGGAAATCCCGATGTCGCCGACGACAATAACCAAGATCGTTCTGGCCATGCTCTTGTGGGCGGCGTGCTTTCCGCTGATCACGGCAGGGCTGCAATATTCGCCGCATTTGACCTTTGCGACACTGCGGGCAATTCTGGCTGCGGCCACCCTGGTGTTTGTTGCGGTGTGGCTGCAGCGGCCGTTTCCGCGTGGTTGGCGCACGTGGGTGACACTGGGTGTCGTCGGCCTTGGCGCGACCAGTCTGGGATTTCTCGGCATGTTTCATGCGGCAGAATTTGTATCTCCCGGGCTCGCCACGGTTATCGCCAACGCTCAGCCGCTGCTTGCGACAATGTTGGGCGTTGCATGGCTTGGAGAGCGACTGGCGAGGGTCGGTTGGGGTGGCCTATTGATCGGTTTCGCGGGAATACTTGTGATCGCCTTGCCACAATTGGGCGATGGAGCGCGAGACGGGACGGCCATCGGTTTTGCCTACATCGTTCTGGCTGCGGTTGGAGTGACTGTCAGCAACGTGGCGATCAAATCCATCGCAGGTCAGGTCGATGGACTTTTTGCAATGGGCTTTCAGATGCTGATCGGCAGCGTGCCTCTTGCCGTGGCGGCGCTTCTCCTTGAAGATCAGACGGCCATCCAATGGACATCTGTTTTCGTAATGTCGCTGTTGGGCTTGGCCTTGTTTGGCTCTGCACTGGTTTACTGGCTGTGGTTTTCGGTACTGGAGGAAGTGGAACTGAACCGGGCGATTGTGTTCAGCTTCCTGGTGCCGATATTCGGTCTCACCATCGGGGCACTGTTCTTTGGCGAGCGTCTTTCCGCCGTGCAGTTTTCCGGGATCGTATTGGTCATTGCGGGTATAGTTCTCGTCAATCTCAGCGGTAGAACGCAAAGCCAGAAAAGCGGAGCATAATAGGATATAATTCGCTAAATCAATAGATTGATGTGGCCTGGTGACTGTGGACAAGGTTGGTGAGAGGCTTCCTAGCAGAGGGGAAGAGTGGGTCTTGGCCTTCGATACGGCGGGACGGAGCATGGCGAATTTGATCTGTGTGAACGCCTGCAAGCATTGAACACGCTCGACGCGATGATCATGTCGACAACAGTGCAAATATCGGAAAATTAGGACAGGAATGTCATGGCATCGCTCGACACCGAAAAACCGAAGGTACCTGACACCTCGACGGAACGTGCGTTGCTCGATGGACGTGGCGCATTTCTGGGGTTCCTGATCAAACGGCTTGGCAACCGGGCGGATGCAGAGGATGTCCTGCAGGATTTCAGCATCCGCGTGCTGCAGCGCAAGGACCAACTCAGAGACGTCGAACGGATGGATGCCTGGCTCTATGCGATCCTGCGCTCCACGTTGAATGACCATTTCCGCAAAGGCACGCGCCGTGACCAACTGGCCGCGGCGGTGGCGCGCGAGCCGGAAGACTGGACCGCTGATGCGCCGACTCAGATGGCACGGCTCTGCACCTGTCATGGCGGTCTGATTTCCGAACTGCGCCCGGCGGATTCGGAACTGATCCGGCGCATCGACTTCGGCGAAGAAGACCGTGAGCATGTGGCGCGCGACCTTGGACTAACCCGCAACGCGCTTGGCGTTAGGCTACACCGGGCGCGCACGGCTCTGCGCGAGGCGCTGACAAATCATTGTGGCGCTTGCTGCCGGGATGACCGTGACGATTGCTATTGTCAGCCTGAGGGTTGCAAGAACGCCGAGCACGAAACCGATTGCGAAGCAGGGCAGCAGAATTCCTGATCGAAACGCGGTCGGTTCTGTAACGTTTTTCGCCAATCGACGTCTTCTTTTGTGACTACGCCTTGGGCCAGCACAGCAGGAGGACTGGGATCATGCCACGGGAGACGACGAATTTTCGTTCGGGAGCAACGGAACCGTCGCGGAATGCCGCCGTTCCGGAGTTCATGTCGCGGATGATATGCAATTGTGCAGAGGCCTCCGCGCATCCAGACGCCCCGATGGCATTGGCGTTGTTCCAGCGCATGGAAATCTTGAAGCAACCCCCGGAATTAGCGGCGCGCGCACTGGGCCTCAAGCCCGGTGATGCGGCCTACCTGTTGACCGGTCTGCGCGAGGATGTCGCAAAGAACCTCGCACTTGCGCTTCTTGCAGGGCGGCCATCCAGAGAAATCTATGAACAGAAGGAAGCCAACAATGAATAAGAGCCTGCGCCTTGCGACTGTGACGCCGGAGCAACTTACGGCACCTGAGACTAAACGGCCCTCCGCTGGTGCCAATGTGCCCTACGCTCAGGACGCCTTTGAACGCTGGGTGCTGTTCCTCGACACGTTACGCGAACGCGCCGACAACATGATCGCACATGAACGTCAGGGCATGCCGCCGCTTCTGGATTTCGACTATGAGCTTCTGCTGGATGCCCGCACTTTTGAACGGCCCGCCAATTATGCACTGCTCCGGATCACGCGGGCAGGCGAAGATTGCTGGGACGATTGCGTGGACGAGGCAAAGCCGCCGGTCATCGTCATTGATCCGCGCGCGGGACATGGGCCGGGTATCGGCGGCTTCAAGCATGACAGCGAAGTCGGCATGGCGATGCACGAGGGCCATCCGGTCTATTTCGTGATCTTCTTTCCAGAACCCATGCCCGGCCAGACGCTGGCTGACGTACACTATGCACTGCGTGACTTCGTCACCGAAGTCGCCCGCCGTCACCCGAACGCGGCACCCGTGCTCTACGGCAATTGTCAGGCCGGTTGGGCCGCCGCCCTGCTGGCCGCCGATTGCGACGGTCTGACCGGGCCCATCGTGTTGAACGGCTCTCCGCTCAGTTATTGGTCGGGCGACGCGGCCACCAGCCCGATGCGGATGCTCGGCGCGCTCTCGGGCGGATCCTGGGCGGCGCACATGATCGCCGATCTGGGCGACGGGCGGTTCGACGGCGCGTGGCTGGCGCAGAACTTCGAGACCCTGCAACCTGAAAAGGCGATCTGGGAGAAATACGCCAACCTCTTTTCCCATGCCGATACCGAACGTGAACGGTTCCTCGACTTCGAACGCTGGTGGAATGGCTACTATACGCTGAGCCGCGAGGAAATTCTCGGCATCACTCAGAACCTTTTCATCGGCAATCGACTGGAGCAGGGCGAGATGCAACTGGACGCGCATTGTACCATCGATCTGAAACGGATCCGCAACCCGATCATCGTCTTTGCCTCGGAGGGCGACAACATCACCCCGCCGCAGCAGGCGTTGGGCTGGATTGCCAAGCTATATCCTGACACCGATGCGCTCAAGGCTGCCGGACAGCGCATCGTCTACATGACGCACGAGACTGTCGGGCATCTGGGCATCTTCGTCTCCGGGTCCGTCGCGCGGCTTCAGCATCGGGCGATCCTGGAAAGCCTGGAGGCGGTCGAGGCGCTGGCGCCCGGGCTTTATGAGATGGTCATCGATAATCCTTCCGGGGGCGCAAAGCGCAAGACCGACGACTACGACGTGCGTTTCGAGCCGCGCGACGTCGACGATCTCGGTTTTGGGTCAGACCATGGAGCGCTGGCCCAGGTCGCGCAGATGTCACGGATCAACGAGGCGGCTTATTCGACATTTGTTAGCCCTTGGATCAAGGCCGCGACGTCCCCTGCCAGTGCCGAGATGCTGCGCGCCCTGCATCCGATGCGATGGACCAGAACGATGTTTTCCGAGCGTGTGAACCCTTGGATGGCGCTGGTGAAATCCACAGCCGACTCCGTGCGTGAGACGCGGGATCCTCTGCCGAAAGACCATCCCGCCATCCTTGCCGAACGCGCGTTGTTCGCGCGTACCGGCGAAAACCTCGGTGCCTTGCGCAAAGCGCGCGATGCATGGCTCACACATGTCTTTGGCGCGATGTACGGCAGTTTCCCCATCGCCACCACCACACAAGCGGGCCAACCGACCGCCATACCAAACAAGGAGTGAAGGATCATGGAATGGATTATCGAAAACTGGGTTCTGGTCCTCGTGATCGGCGGGATGGCTGCATTGCATCTCTTCGGGCATGGACACGGCGGGCATAAGCACGGCAAGACCGCGAAGCGTCAAACTGCACAGAAGAAGGTGCCGGACGCCTCCGCCGATACCCGGGTTCAATCGGAAGATGCCTGACTTCCCCGAATGCTGCGATCCCGTGGAGCTTTTGGACCTGTCCGGTCGCAAGGGCTTGGTCATCGGCATCGCGAATGAACGCAGTCTGGCGTGGCCCGCCGCTCTGCACTTCCGGCAGGCGGGTGCCGAGCTGGCCATCACTTATGTTAATGAGCGCACCAAGACCCACGTGACACCGTTGGCCGCGCGGCTTGAAGCGCCCATCGTCCTGCCTTGCGATGTGAAGGCGCCACAGGAACTCGATGCCGTTTTCGATGCCATCGCAGAACGCTGGGGAAAGCTGGATTTCATTCTTCATGCCATTGGCAGTGTGCCCCCCGCCGACCTGCACGGTCGTCTGACAGACTGCTCTGCCGCGGGGTTCTCGGAAGCGATGGCCGTTTCGGTTCATTCATTGATCCGTATGGCGCATCTTTCCGAACCGCTGATGACCGATGGTGGCAGCGTGATCACGCTGAGTTATCTCGGCGGCGAACGCGTGGTGGAAAACTACAACGTCATGGGGCCGGTCAAGGCGGCGCTCGAAGCCACGGTGCGCTATCTCGCGCATGAACTCGGGCCGTCAAACATCCGTGTCAACGCTATTTCGGCGGGTCCGGTGCTGACCCGTGCGGCATCGGGGCTGACCGGCTTTTCGGGCCTTCTAGAGGCGACCAAGCGCGCAGCACCCTTGCTGCGCAACATAGAAGCCGACGAGGTGGGCCGCACGGCGCTGCTTTTCGCCAGCGATTATACCAGCGGCATCACCGGCGAAGTATTGCATGTAGACGCGGGTGTTCACATCGAAAGCCCTGTTGTCGCATCCGAGATGAACGCCAATCGGGAGGATTCACAATGACCCATGCCGAAGACGACCCTGTTCCTGCAACCGCAAAGGAACGCCGCGATTTTCTCTATTATGCAACGGCATCCACAGGCGCAGTTGCCGTCGGGGCTGCGGTCTGGCCGTTGATTGACTCGATGAACCCCTCAGCCGACGTGACCGCCTCCGGTACGGTCAGGGTCGATCTGTCCGGCGTCGAACCGGGCCAGCGCATTACCGTCAAGTGGCGGGGGCGCCCGGTCTTCGTCTGGCGCCGGTCTGTTGCGGCTATCGAGGCGGCGAGCGCGGTCGAACTCGACGATCTTGTCGACACTGTCGACAGTGCGCGCGAGAACCCGAACCTGAGTGGCGACGTTCCCGCGCGAGACGAGAACCGAACGGCGGACGAAGCTGGTGAGTGGCTGATCGTTATCGGTGTCTGCACCCATCTCGGCTGTATACCGCTGGGTCAGGACGGATCCGCAGTCGGAGAATTCGGCGGCTGGTTCTGCCCATGTCACGGATCGCATTACGACACGTCGGGGCGGATACGGAAAGGACCAGCACCACGCAACCTTGACATCCCACCCTATGATTTGGGCGATGACCTGCAACTGGTGATCGGCACCTGATCGGTGCATCGACCCATTACTTGCGAAGGAGGCAACGACATGCAAACCAAGGATATTATGACGACGTCCGTGATCTCCGTCCCGCAGGACGGAAAAATCGAGGACGCCGTGCGACTGATGCTCGACCATCACGTCAGCGCGCTACCCGTCGTAGACGCGGACGGCGCCCTCAAGGGAGTGGTCAGCGAAGGAGACCTGATGCGGCGCGTCCGCGACACCGACGGCCCACGCCGATCCTGGTGGCTCGAACTGCTGGGCGGGTCGGGCGATTCCGCCCACGACTTTGTCAAGCTCAACAGCCACCATGTTACTGACGTGATGACCCGCGATGTCGTTTCGGTCGAGGAGGACACGGCGGTCGCCGAGATCGCGCGTCTTCTGGAAAAGCACCGGATCAAACGGGTGCCGGTGCTGCGTGCGGGGCGCGTGGTCGGAATCGTCAGTCGGGCAAACTTGCTACATGCCTTGTCGGCAATTCCGGACGGGGCACTTTCCAAGCCCTCAAACGATGATCGTGTGCTGCGCGCCAAGATTGACGAGGCGCTCAAAGAGGTGCCCGGTGCAGCGGTCAATCTGGTTAACTACACAGTTGATAACGGCAATGTGGCGGTCTGGGGCGTTGCCGACAGCGATTTCGAAGAGAACGCCATTCGCGTCGCGGTGGAAAACGTGTCTGGTGTCCGCAGCGTCGACATCCATATGGGCCGACTTCCGGCTTGGGCCTACGGCATATGATCAATACTGTCGGCCAAGGCTCCGCACCATTTGCATGGCCTGCAGGCCGGAAAAGTTTCCTGCATGTTCGAAAGGCCCTGATGTGGTGCAGAAGATCATGGAGAAATGGCCTGCGGGGGGATCAGACCCCGCAGGCGTTTACACAAGGTTCGGCAGAGGAAGGATGCCTGGCATCGTCGCATAAACTGGTTGACAGGCTTGTCCTCTGCCGCATGGTACCGGTCGGTGGATCCTGCGGTTGCACTCTGGACTCCAGAATGCACGAGGGTACCGGGCGCCGGAAAGCGGCGGGATGATGGCACCTGTGCCCGACCATTCCGCCGCCAGCGATGACCAGATTGAAATTGTTGGAGCCGGGCCCGCGGGCCTCGTCTGCGCGATAGTTCTGGCCAAGGCCAACCGCCGGGTCACGGTGCGTGAATGGCACAAGGATGTCGGTCACCGTTTCCATGACGATTTTCAGGGTCTGGAGAACTGGACCGACGCGCAGGACGTTCTGGACGAACTCGCCGAGGCCGGAATAGAGGCCGATTTCGATCATAGCGGCCTTACCGAAGGCGTCGTCTTCGACAGCCGCGCACGGACCCACCGGGTGCACGGAGCAAAGCCTCTCTTCTATCTCTTGCGGCGAGGCAGCGCGCCGGGGTCGCTGGACCGCGCCCCGCTGGCTCAGGCCCAGGCGGCCGGTGTCGAGGTGCGGTTCAACGATCGGGTCACGGCCACGTCGGGGAACATGATACTGGCAGGCGGACCGCGCCGTGCTGATATCATCGCGGTCGGCTACGTCTTTGACACGGCCATGCCCGATGGTGCCTGGCTTGCGTTTGGGCCGGAACTTGCCCCGAAGGGCTACGCCTATCTGCTCGTGAACGAAGGACGCGGAACGGTGGCAAGTTGCATCTTCACGGGCTTTCGCGATCAGGCGCACTATCTTGCAGCGACGGTGTCGTATTTCGAACGTCACGCCGGGCTGCAAATGCAGAATGCGCGCGGCTTCGGCGGTTTCGGGAATGTCAGATTGCCACGCACAGCGATGCAGGGCGGAAACCCGGTGATCGGCGAGCACGCGGGTTTTCAGGACGCGCTGGCAGGATTCGGGTTGCGCTATGCGATGCGAACGGGCCAACTGGCGGCAGAGAGCCTGGTACGCGGCACCGACTACTCCAGGGCCTGGCGGCAGAGTTTGCAGCCGGGCCTGAGTGCCGGCGTGGTCAACCGGTTCATGTTCAACCGGACCGGCGCGCGCGGATTGGATTATCTGATCGGAAAACTCGGTGCCAACGACACCCGCTCGGTATTGGCGACGGCCTATCGGCTGTCGTTTACCAAGCGCCTCGTGCTGCCGCTCGCCCGGTTTCGCTATCGCGAACCTCTCAAAGACCGCAGTTGCGACCATGTCGTTTGCGATTGCGTCTGGTGCCAGCACGGTCTCCATGATCCGTCCGGTGTCTGACCGCCCTGGCCATCGCGCCACCATCGAGATCAAAGCAGGTTCTCGCGCCATCATATCAGGAAGCGGCGCACCAGTCGACGACCCTGACGTTGCTGCCAGATTCACGATGCGCTAAGCGGGAACCATGCGCGTCTTTGACAGAAATTTTATTCGGGCGGACGGTATCAGCCGCAAAGCAACGGGCGTCTCGCGGTCGAGCAAACATGCGCGCGCTGCGATGTGTGTGCCGGACCTCGGCGAGGGCGAGGGCACGTTCCGGCTTTTCGTCGAAGGCGATGTGCTTTTCGACGAGATGATCGCCGCGATTGAGCGCGCGACGCGCGAAATCCGCATGGAGTCCTATATCTTTGCGGCCGACGAGGTCGGCGCGCGTTTCGTGGCCGCGCTCGCGGAAAAAGCGCGCGCCGGCCTTGACGTGCGGCTGCACCTCGACGCCTTCGGTGCCGGCCAGAGAAACTTTCGCAGGCTGCGACACGAATTGAAACAGTCCGGGGTCCGGTTCCGCTGGTTTCGCCCCTTCAGCCTGCTGCACCCGCTGAGATATCTGCAACGCAACCACCGCAAGCTTCTGGTCGTCGATGGCCGGGAAGCATTCCTGGGCGGTTTCAACATACGCCGACTGAACTCGCGCCGACTTCACGGCGAGACCCGTCAGCGAGACACCCATGTGCGCGTCGCGGGCCCGCTGGTGGAGCTCGCTGTCAGGCATTTCGAGCGACTCTGGCTTGACGCTGGCCAGCTTCCGGCCAGCGCGATTCCCGATGATACCAAGGGGATCGAGGGGTTGCTGGTGCCGAGCTACTCGCGCCTGTGCCGCAAGCGGCTTGCCTGTCTGCATGCGGGGCTGATCGAAATGGCGCAAACCCACGTTTATCTGACCTCACCATATTTCAGTCCTGGAACCGTGGTCGACCGCGCGCTTCAGGCCGCCGCCCGGCGCGGCGTGGACGCACGTTTGCTGGTCCCCCGCCGGAGCGATCCGCCGGTCGCCGGCTGGGCGACTCGGGCTGCATATGCGCACCTTCTGTCGGCGGGCGTGAGGGTCTATGAATACCTGCCGCGCCAACTGCATGCCAAGACTTCGGTCATCGACGCGGCTTGGTCGATCGTGGGCTCGGCAAACCTCGACTACCGAAGCCTGTTCATCAACCAGGAGCTCGTGTTGATCGCTCGGGATCGGACCCTGGCCGAGCAACTGCAGGCGCAGTATCTGGGCGACCTCGCAGAGGCCGCTGAAATCACCCAGCCGGCGTGGCACCGCCGCGGCTTGCGCGCGCGTGGCCTGGAGGCGATTGGCTGGGCCGCGCGACGACTGCTGTAGCTGTCAGAACCGCTCGACCCATGCCAGCCCGGATCGGGCGTCCCGGTCGGAGCTGCCAAACGACTGCCTCCGGCCTGCGAGACCGCCCGCATCCTCACACTGCAAACGCGCCAATGTCCGAATTCCTGTAATGCTGTCCGTCGAGCCGCGTCTATAGAACGAAGGCAACAAGAGGAGGTCCAGATGGACAGTCTTTCCAATACCCCGAAGCAAGCCAGCGCCGCCGAGAAATCGACCGGATGTTGCGGCGGCAAATCCGACGCGCAGGGCCAAGCCAAGCCCGAGCCGCGCGTCACGGAATCCGCCAAGGAGACGCCGGCCAAATCCGGCTGCTGCTGCGGCCACTGACACGACACCCCCGCGCGGGATCTGCGTCCCGCGCGAGCCACGGCACGGCGGCGCCGGATAGCAAGGCTCTTGCGGACCGGTCCCACCGGCGGCGAGGAGGGAACAAGCCATGATGCCTATCATCTATTTCACCGCAGTCGCGGCGATCCTTTTCCTGGCCCTGCGCATGACGTGCGGGGCATGTGTCATGGGCGCGGATACCGCGACGGGGCGCGCGCGCCTGCCACTTGTGCCGCTGGGCTGGGCGCTGAGCCTGTTTCTGGCGGTGACCTATCTGGTCTGCATCGCGTTCGATCTGATCTTTCCCGGCTATGCGATGTACCAGACCTGGTCCGGCCTGCTGCCAGGGTTCGTCTGGCTGACACCGCTTGGCTTCATCGTCGGTCTGGTCGAGAGCTTTCTCTATGGCTGGTATGCCGCGTTGATCTTCGGCGGGCTCTTCAACGCCATCGCGAATAGGGAGACTTAGGCATGACACAAATCACACGTCCGAAACTACGCTTTCTGGGTGCCGCCGGGACCGTGACGGGATCGCGTTATCTGATCGAGGCCATGGGACGGCGCATTCTCGTGGATTGCGGCCTGTTCCAGGGGTTCAAGAACCTGCGAGAACGCAACCGCAAAACGTTTCCCGTGCGTCCGAACACGATCGACACTGTGCTGCTCACACATGCACATCTCGACCATTCGGGATACCTGCCGGCGCTGATCCGGGCGGGGTTCGGCGGCCGGGTCCACTGCACCGAGGCGACAGCAGACCTTTGCGGGCTTATCCTGCCCGACAGCGGACACATTCAGGAAGAAGAGGCGCGCTTTGCCGCCCGGAGGGGGTTTTCCAAACACAAGAACCCCAAACCGCTCTATACGCTCAAGGATGCAGAGGCGGCGCTGGAACGCCTTCGGCCGCATGGCTTCGATCAGAGGATCGACCTCGGCGACGGGGTCGCCGCCCGTTTCATCCCGGCCGGGCACCTTCTGGGCGCCGCCCAGATCCGTTTCGAGATCGGCGACAGGGTCGTCCATTTCAGCGGCGATCTGGGCCATGATCCCGATCCGCTGATGCGGCCGCCGAAACCGTTCGGTGGAGCCGATGTGCTGGTCTGCGAATCCACCTACGGCAATCGCTCCCATCCCGATACCGACCCCGAGGCCGAACTGGCCCCAGTCCTGAAGCGCACGTTTGCCCGTGGCGGCACGGTACTGATCCCGTCATTTGCGGTCGGACGGGCGCAGGGGGTGATGCTGCATATCGCGCGGCTCATGGCGCGGGGGGACATTCCCTATGTACCGGTGTTCCTCAACAGCCCGATGGCCGTGGATGCGACCGATATCTATCACCGCCACCACGCAGAGCATCACGTCAGCCGCGAAGACTGCGTCGCGATGTTCGAGATTGCCAAGCGCGTCAACACGGTCGAGCAATCGAAGGATCTGAACACGCGCCAGGGCCCGATGATCATCGTCTCCGCCAGCGGAATGCTGACCGGCGGGCGCATCCTGCACCATCTGGCAAGCTTTGGCGGCGACAGGCGGAACACGATCCTGCTGTCCGGCTTTCAGGCCGGCGGAACACGTGGCGCGGTGCTGGCCGATGGCGCGCGAACCTTGCGCATGTTCGGACGAGAGTTCCCGATCGAGGCCGAAGTGGTTCAGCTCCAGTCCTTTTCCGGGCATGCCGATGCCGACGAAATCCTGCGCTGGATGTCCGCCGGTCCCGCACCCACGATGACCTATCTGACCCACGGGGAACCTTCGGCTGCGGACACCCTGAGATTTCGCGTCAAACACGAGCTTGGACGATCCGTGCGCGTCCCGGAGCACCTCGAATCCGTCTATCTGGACCGGCCGCGATGACCGATACGCTTGCTCTTGTCCCCGCCGGGATCGACACCTACCGGCAACCGGTCGTCTATATGAACGAAGACTGCCACATCTGTCGCTCCGAGGGGTTCGCGGCCCAGACCCGTGTGCGGATCGACCTGGAGGACCGTTGGATCATCGCAACCCTGAATGTCGTTGGCCGCGGAGCGTGGCTTGGCGTGGATCAGGCGGCGCTGTCCGCCTCGGCTTGGGCGGCGCTTGGTGCGCGAGCAGGGGACAAGGGAGCGTTTTCTCATCCCGAACCGCCCGTTTCCGCGTCGATGATCCGGTCGAAAGCCTATGGCGACAGGCTGGATCAGGCTGGGTTCGCGGCAATCGTGAGCGACACGCTCGACAGCCGGCTGTCCGATCTCGAGCTTGCCGCTTTCGTCACCGCCTGTGCGGGTGAGCGGCTGGATGAGCCCGAGACCGTGGCACTGACCCGCGCCATGCAGGGCGCCGGGCAGACGCTCGACTGGGGAGGGCGGACCATTCTCGACAAGCATTGCGTCGGCGGTTTGCCGGGCAATCGAACGACGCCGATCGTGGTTGCTATCATCGCCGCAGCGGGGCACCTGATTCCCAAGACGTCCAGCCGTGCGATCACGTCGCCGGCAGGGACGGCCGACACGATGGAGGCCATGGCACCCGTTGCGCTCGACGCCGCCGCGCTGCGCAGGGTAGTCGAAGCAGAAGGCGGGTGCATCGTCTGGGGTGGCGGGCTCGCCCTCAGCCCCGCCGACGATCATTTCATTCGTGTCGAACGCCCGCTTGATTTCGACTCGACCGGTCAGTTGGTGGCAAGCGTACTGTCGAAGAAGGCCGCGGCGGGTGCCACGCATGTCCTGATCGACATGCCGGTCGGACCCACGGCCAAGGTGCGCTCTGAGAAGGCTGCCGAGGCACTCGGCGTCCGTGTGTCAGCGGTCAGCAATGCGTTGGGTCTGAACCTGGCGCTGCATATCAGCGACGGCATCGCTCCGGTCGGGCGCGGCATCGGCCCGACGCTGGAAGCCATCGACGTGCTGGCGGTCCTGCGACGCGCGCCCGATGCGCCTGCGGACCTGCGCGAAAGGGCGCTGGATCTGGCCGGGCATCTTCTGGACCTCGCTCCCGACGGCGTGGCGGGGCAGGGACGAGACCGGGCCCGGGCTCTGCTGGATAGCGGCGCGGCTGAGGCCAGGTTCATGGCGATCTGTGAGGCGCAGGGCGGGTTCCGGGAACCCGGAACGGCGGCGCAGCGGATCGAGATACACGCCCCCCACGCGGGCCTTTTGACATCCGTGGATAACCGCCGGATCGCCCGCATCGCCAAGCTGGCAGGCGCGCCGCGTCAGAAATGCGCAGGCATTCGCTTGCTGGTGCGGTTGGGCGACCGGGTGGACGAGGGCCAGCCGCTCTATGAACTCCATGCCGAGACAGCGGGCGAACTGGCCTATGCCCTGGCCTATGCCGAATCCCAAACCGGGGTTCTCACGCTGTCCGAGGAGGGCCCATGATCCTCATACCGTTTCCCGAAATGAAGCTACTGACCGAAACTCTGGCACTCGCGATGGGGGCGGAATTGCGCACGCTCGACTGGCACCATTTCCCCGATGGCGAAAGCCTGATGACCTTGCCGGGCGATCTGGACGGGGCCGACGTGGCGCTCCTGGCGACATTACGCAATCCAGACCATCATGCGCTGCCGTTGCGCTTCGCCGCGGCGACGGCCCGCGAGATGGGCGCGCGCCGCGTCGGATTGATCGCACCCTATCTCGGTTACATGCGGCAGGACAGCCGTTTCGAGGCTGGGCAGGCGGTCAGCGCGCGGCTTTTCGCGCACTTCCTGGGTGAAAGTTTCGACTGGCTGGTGACGGTCGATCCGCATCTGCACCGGATCGCTCGGCTGGAGGAGGTTTTCCCGATCCCAGCGGTGCGCGCCGTTTCCGCCCCACTGCTTGCAAACTGGATCAAGACTAACCTGCCCGACGCTGTTCTTTTGGGCCCCGATAGCGAAAGCCAGCAATGGGTGGCCGAGGTGGCCCGGCTGGCCGGACGGCCCTATGAAGTGCTGCGCAAGGTCCGGACCGGCGACCGTCAGGTCGAGGTCAGCGTGCCGGAAAGTGCCGTGTTGCGCGATGGCACGCCCGTGATCCTGGACGATATCGCCTCTTCGGGACGGACCTTGGTGCGCACCATTGAACGGCTCGTTGCGGCGGGCAGCCGCGCGCCGGTGTGCCTCGTGATCCACGCGGTTTTCGCCGGTTCCGCACATGATGACATTCTGGCAGCCGGTGCCGCAAGGATCATCACCACCGACACCATACCGCATCCATCGAATGCGATCGGAATCGCCGACGTTCTGGCTGAAGCATTCGGGTCGCTTGGGGTGCGAGCGGGCACAAGCATCGACTAGAGAAGCAGGGAAATCAGGATGTCCGAAAACCACAACAGGCACTTGGAGACGCCGGCCGCCGGGCAAGTGCGGACAAGGGATCGGGCCGCTCTCTATCGTGGCAACGAACCGGCCTTTGCGGATTGGGTGCTTGGCGCGGGTCTTGCGGCCCATGACGACCTGACACAGGTGCGGGTCCACGACATGGTCGATATTCTCGAGCGTCGCGGGCGAGTGCGCGACAGGGCCGAAGCCTGGCGTATCCTCGCCGCAGCAGATCGCATCACGAAGGCGGCAATGTGGCTCGTGGTGCATATGACCTATGCGCGAAACGTGCGCACGGACGGGACACCGCTTGACGCCGAGGATTTCAAAGCCGGTCCCGATGGTCATACCGGCGGGTCGCTCAACATGGTTCCAGCCTATGTCGGCTATCTGGCTGCAAACGCGCTTGGCGGCATGACACGATCCTGGCTGATGGGACAGGGGCATTGCGTTGCCGCGATCGACGCGGTGAACCTCATCGTCAACAACATGTCGTCCGAACAGGAGAACCGATACTCGTTTTCCGATCCCGGCCTGACGCGCTTCGTTCGGGATTTCTATTCCTACGAGATCACCGCAGAGGGACGCCCCGCATCTGCGCTCGGCAGCCATGTGAACGCGCATACCGCCGGCGGTCTCATCGAAGGCGGCTATCTCGGCTTTGCCGGACTGCTCTACGGGCACATGCCTCAGCCCGGTGAACATCTTGTGGCGTTCATGAGTGACGGTGCTTTCGAAGAACAGCGCGGAAGCGACTGGGCACCGCGCTGGTGGCGTTCGAAAGACACCGGGCCGGTCGCCCCGATCATGATCGCGAACGGTCGACGGATCGACCAGCGCACGACAATGGCGCAATCCGGCGGCGTGGACTGGTTCCGTCGGCACCTGCGGCTGAACGGTTTCGATCCGATCGATCTGGACGGGCGCGATCCGGCAGCCTTCGCTTGGGCGATCTTTGAGATCGAGGAACGTCTCGCCGCCGAAGCCCTGGCCGTTCGGGAAAAGGACGAAGCACCTGCGATCCGTCTACACTACGGCATCGCGGAGACGGTCAAAGGTATCGGATTTCCCGGCGCCGGCACGAACCGTGCGCATAACCTGCCGCTCGAGGGCAATCCGCGAACCGACGCGGCCGCCCGCCGTGACTTCAACGAAGGTGCCGCGAACCTCTGGGTGCCGCCAAAAGACCTGTCGGATGCGGTGCTTGCGCTCAACAACCATGACGCCTCGGGACGTCCCAAGGAGCGGGCCCATCCCCTGATCTCGCGCCCGGCGGTGACGCCCAGCCTGCCCGAACCGCCGTGGCACGCCTCTGAGGGTCGCAGAAACGTCTCGCCGATGGAAGGTCTCGACCAATACTTCGAAGCGCTTGTCCTCGCCAATCCCGGCCTGCGCGCCCGCGTCGGCAACCCTGATGAAATGCGCAGCAACAGGATGAACGCGACCCTAGATCTGCTGAAGCATCGTGTGACCGCCCCCGAGCCCGGGATGCCGGAATCCGAGACCGGTGGCGTGATAACAGCCCTTAACGAAGAAGCCGTCATATGCGCCGTTCTGGGAAACAAGAGCGGTCTCAATCTGGCAGTCTCCTACGAAGCCTTCGCCACGAAAATGCTTGGCGCTTTGCGCCAGGATTTGATCTTCACGCGGCAATTGATCGCCGCAGGTCGCCAACCCTATTGGCTTGGCCTGCCGGTTGTCCTCACCTCGCATACGTGGGAAAATGGCAAGAACGAGCTGTCGCATCAGGACACGACCGCCGCCGAAACGATGTGGGCGGAAATGTCCGATCTCTCTCGCGTCGTGTTTCCTGTGGACTGGAACAGTGCCGTCGCATGCCTGCGGGATGTCTTTCGATCACACGGGGCGATCTGGACGATGGTGGTTCCCAAGCGCGAAGTTCCAGACGTGCTATCTCCCGAACTGGCGCAACGGGTGCTGGCCGACGGCGCGGTCTGCCTGCGCGATGTCGGTGGCGATGACCCGGAATTGATCCTGGTCGCCGTCGGCGCCTACCAACTGGCCGAAACTCTCACGGCGTCGGATCGCCTGAAAGAAAAGAGCGTGCGGCACCGTGTCATCGTGATGGTCGAGCCGGGACGGTTCCGCAGCCCCCGCGACGATCATGAGGCGAAGATGACCGCCTCCGACGCGACGCTCGAAATGTTCTTTCCCGAAACGGCAGGCGCCCGGGTCTTTGTCTCGCATACCAGGCCGGAGCCGCTCGGCGGTCTCCTCCGCCGCCTCGATACCGGATCGCGGAAGTCGAGATTCCTCGGGTTCTGCGGTCGCGGTGGCACACTCGATGCAGACGGAATGCTGTTCGCCAACCGATCAACCTGGGCGCATGTTCTTGCGGCTGCGGCGGATGTCACGGGGCGGCGGGCGCTTGATTTTCTGACAGAAGCCGAATTCGATGCGGTTCAGGGACGTCGCGCGCCCGCAGGAGTTCTTTTCAAGGGACATGACGTATGACGCGAAAAAAGACTGGCCATAACCTTGCAGAAACTGCGCGAATGGCTCCGACGCGTGGGGGCTGGTTTCATGTCCCCTCGATCCACAACTGACTACGGGAATGTGTTATGACAAGACATCACGAAAAACATTTGGATAATGACAATCCGCCGAGGCCGCCCTCGTTCTGGAAATCACGCGCGGGCATCTACCTGATCTTTGCGCTCATCCTTGGTGGACTACTGCTGGGTTACGAGCATCGGGTGCACATTCTGGGCAGCGGGTTGCTGATCTGGCTCCCTTTGCTGCTTTGTGTTGGCATGCATTTCTTCATGCATGGCGGTCATGGTGGCCACGGCGGACATGGCGGCCGCGGATCGGGTGATGACAAATGACGAGCGACCCGGGATCGTCATACGGGCTTTGGCTGCTCGTGTTCATCAATTCGGCGGTCTTCATTCTGTTCGCGTTCAGTTTCTTCAAGCCACAGACATCGCGTGACTGGCGCAGCTTCGGCGCATTCAGTGCTTTCATCGTGGCACTTTTTGTCGAGATGTACGGGTTTCCGCTGACGATCTTTTTCCTGTCGGGTTGGCTCCAATCCAACTGGCCGGGGATTGACTGGTTCGCCCATGACAGCGGGCACCTTCTGGAAATGATGTTCGGCTGGGAAGCGAACCCGCATTTCGGGCCGTTCCATTTCCTCAGCTTTGCATTCATCGGTGGGGGCTTCTGGCTGATCTCGGTGGCCTGGCACCATCTCTGGGCAGCACAGCGGGCCGGGCGACTGGCGGTCACGGGTCCCTACGCCCGGATACGGCATCCGCAATATGTGGGGTTCGTTCTCATCATGGCAGGGTTCCTCGTGCAATGGCCGACAATCCTCACGCTTGCAATGTTCCCGGTTCTGGTCTGGATGTATGCGCGACTTGCCAAGAGCGAGGAGGCCGACAGTCGGGCCCGGTTTGGCGAGGCATGGGAGAGATATGCAGAGAATGTTCCGGCGTTTCTGCCTCGATTCCGGGAAGTTGCCGCGCAATGAACGCAAGCGTTCTGTTCCGTTTTTTGCAGAGCGCAAGCTGGCTATCGGGAAACCGGAGCGGCGTCAGTTTTTGCCGACGATCGAGCGCTCGCCTGCGAATTGATCGAAGATTGAGTTTGATATCGGAAATGCAAGACGGATTTGCGATTTAGAAGCGCCGAGACCAAGAGGGTGAACGGAGTGAGCAATCTGGTGATCCTCGGAGGATCCGGTGATGTCGGGTCGCGGCTTGTTCGCCTCCTTTCCGACCATCAGGAATGGAAGGTTTGGGCGGTTTCCAGGCGAAACCGTGCGGTTGAAACGGCGCATGAAAACGTGGTTTACACAGCCCTCGACGTGGCGCGCCCCGACGCGGCCCATTCACTTCCCGACGACGCCATGGTCGTAAATCTGACCGAAGCGACACCGCCGGGGCTGGTCGCTGAAATTCTCGCAAGAGGCGGTACGGTGCTCGATACATCGGCGACGCCGAGCTATGTCCACGCCCTGATCCGGGCGGCGGACGGGACAAACGGGTGTCTTGTGACGGGTGTTGGAACTGCTCCGGGTCTCAGCACATTGATGGCGGCAGCTCTGGCAAGCGACAAACGGGTAGAGACGCTGCGTATCGGAGTCGAGCTTGGCATGGGCCGTCACTACGGGAAGGCAGCGTCTGAGTGGTTCTTTCGGACGCTTGGACAGCCTTATGACGACCCGGTGACGGGCCGGTCTGTATTTCCTGGCACGCACCCCTGGTGGTTTAGTTTCGCACAGAACGAGGCGCCGAGACTGGCGCTCGATGTGGCGTTTCCCGATGAGGGAATTCATCCTGGCGGACGCGAAGTCCGTGTTCACCATTACCTGGCCGTCGATCCGCCATTTGTCACACGCCTGTTTGCAGTGGCACAACGGCTTTGGCTCGGACGCTGGATGTCAGAGCATTCCCGGCGATTGACAAAGCTTTCAGAGTGGCTGCCGCAATTCGGGCAATTTAGAACACGGATCGCGGCGGTTGCGTTCGATCGCGACGGCAAAGAGATTGCCGCGAACCTGTTCGAAGGTGGCGATCAGGCTGATTTGACGGCTGCGATGATATTGGTGACACTTGATGCAATGCGGTTCGGCGATGCGCGACAGGCAGGGGCCAATTCGATTGTTGACCACCTTGATCTGGAGCAGGCGCTGAGCGGTCTGCGTCGCCACTTGGCAGGCGGAGCGGCCATACACACGAACGCTTGGCAAAGGCCAAATTAAAGCGTCCGACGCAAAACCTGAATCGGAATGGATTCCCTTGAGGGCTGATCTGTGATTCATCCTG
>NZ_JBHSGI010000022.1:0-11701 GCF_042654245.1 Seohaeicola nanhaiensis | reverse complement strand
CGTCTTTATGCACGTGTCTTAGCTCGCGCTGCCTTCGTCAGGCAGGCGGCCTCAATCGGGCCGTTACACCTTTCCGGCAATGACGCTACGAGAAGCCTCGCTGACGGCTCAGATGCCATTCCAGCATTGCATGCAATGCGCCAGAGAGGGTCTTTCGCTCAGGCATTGGAGGCGGGCCTGGGCATTTGACTGCCAAGTTTGCGGGACGAGACTTGTGCAGACCCTTGGCAAACTCCGTGAGGAACAAATATCTGGAAAACTGATATACCGAGCGCGCCGCGGGGCAGAGATGCTTGAGTGCGTCGCGCGCTCGCGCGGCCCCAAGCAACTTCGGCGCGCAATGCGCGCAGTCACCTTTGCCATGTCACTCAAAACCTTCCGCGGGGATCCGTCGTTCGCTGTCCAGAACCCCAGATCGGAAGTTAGGCTGTTCTGCCTCGCCGCAATCGCCGCCGCTCGATCTCATCCCTTGGCTAAGGCAGCCATCGTCAGCAAAAGCATCGACGACTATGCAAGGGTTGCTCTCTTGCGCGCCTTCGAGAAGGAGCCTCGATTGCTTGCCGCGGTTGATCACATCGCGCAAAGGTGCGCGAGAAACAGGGGCCCCATGACAGCCGTATCTCACAATTAAGGGCAAAAATTGTCGCCAAACGCGTCGCGTCTCAGATTAAAGGGCAACGCGACACAAGCGATGATGCGCGCTGACGATTGTGGCAGTGGTCGATACCCTGTTCGTGTTTTATGCGTAGATTTTTTTGCCTGCTTGCCGGTCTCGGGACCCAGCACCTCATCTACATCATCGCGCGCAAAAAGTGCGCGCGCGAATGTCCGATGCTCTTCGCTTGAACGCGTCTCAAACCGGCGGGCTGGCCCGGTCACCTTCAAATCCATGCCGATGTCTGGTCTACGGCCCGGGCAGGATCCCGGCCGCGAGCCCCGTAAGAAGCGTGACAAGCACGGTGACTACGACTGTTCCTTGGGCCAGAACAGCGCCCACCTCTGATGGGTGCTCTGTCGAAGAAGTTCGATACATCGGCACCACCAGCCGCAGATAAACCCCGAGCGCCAGCACCGAGTTCAGGATGCCGATGATCGCAAGCCACAGATACCCGGCCTCGACCGCTGCCGAGAGCAGGTAGAACTTGCCCACGAAACCGAAAAGCGGCGGGATGCCGGTCAGTGACAGCAGGAACACCACCATCGCCGCGCCGAGCCACGGATGGGTGCGACCAAAGCCTTCAAGATCGCCCAGATTGCGCCCGGCCAGCAGGACAACCGCAAAGGCGCCGAGGTTCATCGCCACGTAGGCGGCGGCAAAGACCAGAATGCCCGGAACGGCAAAGCCGCTGGCCCCAAGGGCCACGACGCCCATCAGGAAATATCCCGACTGTGCCACCGAGGAATAAGCGATGAGGCGCACAAGGTAGGTCTGCACCAGTGCGGCGAGATAGCCATAGGTCATTGTCGCCGCCGCGATCACCGCCAGTGCCAGAGGCCAGCCACCGTCACGGGGCAGGTCGCGCAGGACCTGTGCGAAGGCGAAAAAGGCGGCCGCCTTGGTGATGACGGACAGGTAGGCCGCGATCGAGACGGGCGCCCCCTGATAGGCGTCCGGTGCCCAGAAATGGAACGGCACCAGAGCTCCCTTGTAACCCAGACCGACGATGATGGCGATCAGCCCGGTGATGATCACAAGTGTCTGGCCCTGCAACTGGCCAAGTTTCGAAAACAGCGTCGAACCGGAGCCCCCTAACCAGAAGGTCAGCCCGTAGATCATCACCGATCCGGTGACCGCCCCGAAGACGAGGTATTTCATCGCCGCTTCGGTGGCCGCATCGTCGCGCGGCCAGGCCACAAGCGCAAAAGAGCCCAGACCGGTGAGCACGACACCGATCACCACCACCATCATGTCGCCCGCCCCCGACAGCATCAGCGCGCCGAGGGTCACCAGCACGACGAGGGATTGAACGCTGCCCTCGCGCCGGCGGCCAGCAATCTCGGCCCGGACCAGCAGCAGGGACAGTGCGGTGCCGGGCAGCAGGATCAGCTTGGCCCAGCCCGAAATCAGGTCGATCCGGTAGGTGCCGCCGAAGACGGTGGCGTCGACGCTCAGCATCGGCAGCGTCAGGATCGTCGCCGCCGCAAGCCCGGCCAGCCCGATGGCCAGCACCAGCCGCGCCGCGCGAAACATCTCCGCAACGATCATCAGCATCGCCGCGGCGGCCAGCGTCAGCTCCGGCGCCAGAAGGGCAAGATCGCGGCCCATCTCCATCAGTTGCCGAGGCCCATCATAGTGGTGTGGATCATGTCAATCAGCCAGCCGGGCGCGACACCGATCAGAACGGTCAGGACGAGAAGCGGCAGGATCACTAGCTTTTCACGCCTATCCAGATCCGGCATGTCGGCCCATTTGTCGTTCATCTCGCCCAGGAAGACGCCGGCGATGGCGCGCAGGTAGAGTGCTGCGGTGATCACGATGGCCAGGATCGCGATCAACCCCCAGGGCATGCCGTTCAGCGTGGCAAGGAAGATCTGGAATTCGGCCGGGAAGTGTGCGAGCCCCGGCAGCCCGAGAGAGGCGAAAGCCGACAGGATGAAGGCCCAGCCAAGCCACGGCACACGGCCCAGCAGCCCGCCGAAATCGCCGATTCCGCGGGTATGGGCCCGGTCCTGCAACATCCCCACAAGGAAAAAGAGCGCGCCCGTGACCAGACCGTGGCTGACCATTTGCAGGGTTGCGCCATCCAATGCGATGGTCCGGATGCGCGGCTCTGTCGCCAGTGCAGCAATGGCGACGCCCATCACCACGTACCCCATATGGTTAACGGACGTGTAGGCGATCATCTTTTTCAGGTCGCTCTGCGCCAGTGCCGCGAAGGCCCCGTATAGCGCGCTGACCACCCCGAAGGCGAGGATCACCTGTCCGGCCTGTGCGAAGGCCTCGGGCGTCATCTGGTAGGCAAAGCGCACAAGCCCGTAGGTACCGAATTTCAGCATCACGCCGGCCAGGATCACGCTGCCCGCCGTGGGCGCCTGCACATGCGCCGCCGGAAGCCAGGTGTGGACCGGGAAGGCCGGGATCTTGACCGCGAAGGTCACGAGCATCGCGATCAGCGCCAGCATGGCAGGAAGCCCGCCCAGTGCGGTGCCCTCGACCCAGACACGCATGTCGAAGGTGCCCGATCCGAGGTAAAGCCCGATGATCGCCAGCAGGAGCGGCAGCGAGCCCAGAAGCGTGTAGAGAAAGAACATGAGTGCGGCCCGCTGACGCTCTTCATAGCCCCAGCCTGCGATCATGAAGTACATGCCGACCAGCGAGACCTCGAAGAAGACGTAGAAGAGCAGGCCGTCAAGCGCCATGAACGTGCCGAGCGAGGCGGTTTCCAGCATCAGCATGAGCACCACATAGGAGGCCGCCCGCTCCCCGATCCGCGCCGAATACAACGCCGACAGGAAAAACAGAAGCGAGGTCAGCAGCACCAGAGGCAGGCTCAATCCGTCCACGCCCAGCCGGTAGGCCGCGCCGATGGCGGGGATCCAGGCGATTTCCTCGACCTGGGCGAAGTCTCCGGCCACGATGCCGCGCGCCCAGATTGCCAGTGTGATCAGGAACACGGCCCCCGTGGCGGCGATGGACACCGCATGTGCCGTTCGCGTGGACCGGTCGGGCAGCGCCATGAGCGCGAGACCGGCAAGGATGGGCAGGAAGGTGGCAATGGTCAGAAGCGGCATGGGCGCGATCCTCAGAAGTAGAACGGGGCGGCGAGGAGTACGCCGGTGACGAGAGCGATTCCGGCGACGGTCAGCGCCATTTCGCGGTGGATAAGGCCGCTTTGCAGACGGCGGGCGCGGGTGCCGAGGGCGATTGTGCGATCGACAAGGCCAAAGATCGCACGATCGATGGTGTCGCGGTCAAAACGCAGGCTGGCCAGCCCGAGGGACAGGTTGAGCCTGCCCACCGCGTTGAGCAGCGCCAGAAGACTGTCTTCGGCGCGTTCGATCCGGCGTGACAATGCTTGTGTACCTGCGACGATGCCGCCCAGCACGACACGGCGGATGATCCAGGCATCCAGGCGGTCGCAGAGCCGTGCCAGGGCCAGCGTCGGGCGGACCACGAGGGCGTCCATGCCACCTGCGAGCGGGAAGCCGTTTCGTGCTGGCGCAAGCAGCGGACCCAGAAGGCGGGCGGGGGCCAGCAGCCAGCCAAGCGCCAGCCCGGCCAGACCCACCGCCAGCCCCATGGCCGGGACGATCCAGCCGGGCTCGGCCAGATGCGCGCCCAGCATCGCCTCCAGCGGTTTGAAAGCGAAGCCCAGAGTCGCGGCGAGTATCACGAGAACGCCCATGCCGACGGCCATGAGCGGCACCTTATCGCGGGGCTTCTCCGGCGTGCCGGACCACAGCACCTTCAATGCCCGGCCCATATAAGCCCCGGTCAGCACCGACCCAGCAAGGGCCAGCGGCAGAAACCACGCGGCAGAGGGGCTATCGAGAGCCGCGGCGAGGATTGCGTCCTTGGAATAGAAGGCGGCGAGCGGTGGCAGCCCGGCCAGCGCCAGCGCGGCCAGTGCAAAGCCCGCAAAAATGCCGGGCCGGGCGCGGCCCGCGCCGGCAAGCGTGTCCAGATCGGTGCTCTCGCGGTCGTGCTGAAAGACGCCTGCGCCGAGAAAGAGTGCCGATTTGATCGCGGCATGCGCGATCAGATGCAAAAGCGCGGCAACGGGCGCGCCGGCCCCCACCGCGATCAGCATCAGCCCGTACTGGCTGGCGGTCGAGGCGGCGAGCAGACGCTTGAGGTCTGTTGCGGCCAGTGCCATCAGCCCGGCAATCACCGCCGTCGCCCCGCCGACAATCCCGATGGCCAGAAGCGCGCCGCCGGGCAGCATCGGCGCGGTCCGGATCAGCAGGATCGCCCCCGCCGCCACCAGCGTGGCCGAGTGGAGCAGGGCAGACACCGGCGTTGGCCCCGCCATCGCCCGCATCAGCCAGTCCTGCATCGGCACCTGCGCCGACTTCCCCATCGCCGCAAACAAGAGCAGCAGCCCTGCGATCAGCGCCGGGGTGCCGGTGGTGGAAAGCGTGGCCGAAATCTCGGAGGTTCCGGCGATACCGATCAGCAGGAAGGCCGCGAGGTAGAGGCCCAGATCGGCCGTCCGGGTATAGAGGAATGCCCGCATGGCCGCTCCGGGCACGCCCTTTCGCCTATGCCAGAAGCCGATCAGAAGGTAGGAGGCAAAACCAATCATCTCCCACGCGGCCAGCAGGGTGATCCAGTCCCCCGACAGCACCAGAAGCTGCATCGCGGCCACGAACATCAGCATGGTGCCGAAAAAGCGGGGGCGCTCGGGGTCATGGGACATGTAACCCGCCGCATAGGTCAGGACCATCGCCGCGACGGTCGCGACGACCAGCGCCAGCGTTGCCGTCAGCGGGTTGGCCACCAGCCGGATCGGCAGGTCCGGCAGGAAGGGCAGGGTGGCCGTGACATCCGCACCGCCCGCCACCCCGGCCAACAGAGCAATCGCCCCGGCAAGGCCCAAGGCCGCACCGGTCAGCGCAATCGCCTCGGGCATGCGCCGGAGCGCAAGTGTCGTCAGGCCCGCGCCCAAAGGCGCGAGGATCGTCAGCGAAAGCCAGATCACCCCCTGAGCTCCCGCGCTTCTTCCATCTCGACCGACCCGCGCGAGCGGAACCGGGCGATGGCGATGCCGAAACCCACGGCCATCTCGACCGCCATCACCGCCATGACGATCAGCACGAACATCTTCGCCGCTGTCACATCGGGGTGCAGATAGCGCCAGAACGCCACGAGATTGAGCAGTGCCGCGGCAAGGATCAACTCGACCCCCATGATGATCATCACAAGGTTGGTCTGGCTGAGCGCACCATAGAGGCCAACGCCGAAAAGCGCCGCACCGACGCTGAGCGCGATCATGAGTTCCGGGATCATTGGCTATCCTTTTCTTGCGGGGCGATCGCGACCATGGTCGCCGCGATCATCGCGGTCAGGATCATCAGCGCCGCGCTTTCAAAAATGAACATGGAGCGGCCCAGCAGTTCGCGGCCCAGCAAGCGCGCCTGTTCATCGGCCCCGGGCACGTCGGGCACGGGGCCTTGCCAGCCGGCGGTCCAGATCACCACCAGTGCGGCGACCAAGCCAATCCCGCCCGCCCAGAGCGACAGGCGTTTCTGGTGCGTCATGTCCATCTTGCCCATGCCGCCGGGGTCCATCATGAACATGACCATGAAAATCGCCATGACGCTCATCTCCGTGGCCATCATCATGATCTGGAGCACGCCCAGAAATTCGGCCTGCATGACAAGGAACATCGCCCCGATGGCGGTCTGACTGAACAGGAGCGCAATGGCCGAACGCACCATCGAATGTGTGCGAAAGACGACCACCCCGAACCAGATCGCGGCGGTGCCGAAAAAGGCGAGAAACAGAGCGGTGGCAAGGCTCATATCGGCACCACGAGGGCGATGACGCCCACAAGGAAGATATTGGCCAGCGCCAGGGTGATGCCGAGCTTCCAGCTCAGTTCCAGATACTTCGCCTCGCGCAGGCGCGGCAGGCGCGGCCCGAGCATCAGCATCGCGGCCGCTACACCAAGTGTCTTGAGCGCAGTCCAGGCCCAGCCCGGCAGCCACGGTCCAAGCCAGCCGCCGAGGTAGAAGGTAACGGTCGCGCTGGCCAGTGCGACGATGATCACAAGCCGCGCCAGTCGCAGGACGGCCAGCCGCGCGCCGGTGTATTCGGCCTCGACTCCACCCGCCAGATCGCCGCCGCCGGTGGGCAGGTCGATGGGCGGCAGCCAGGCGACACCCATCGCCGCGATGACGAACAGGACGAAGCCGATGGGCTGATAGGCGACGTTCCACAAGGCCGCCTGCGACAGGACGATCTGCGTGGTGGAGAGCGACTCGGCCCGCATCGCAACTGCCGTTATGGGCATCACGATCAGCATGGCATAGGCGACGAACTGGCCCAGAAAGCGCCAGCCGCCGATCATCCCGTAGGCCCCGTTCGGCCCCCAGCCGGCCATGATAAGCGCAACCAGCACGTAAGCCAGCGCGGCGTTCAGAAACAACGCGCCGATGGCCAGATCGGTGATGATCAGCCCCGGTGCCAGTGGGATAACGGCGACTGACAACAGGCCCGCGACCAGCAAGAGGACCGGGCCAGCCTCGAAAAACAGCCTGTCAGATGTGCGCGGCAGGATCTGTTCGCGGCCCAGCAGCGCTAGCGCCGAGGTCGCCGGCCGTGTGAGGCTGAGGCGTCCATGGACGGCCCAGCCTTCCAGAACGGCCACGGCGTAGCAGCCGATCGCGAGAGCGAGGATAATCACCGCGATGCTCATTGGGTCGCGCTCCAGGGATCGAGATCGAGCGAGGCGATTGCGGTCAGTGCGTCGGCAAGTTCCATCTGCTTTATCAGGTCGGGCACATGCGCGGCGAGGTCGGAGAACGGCGTCTTCAGATGGGCCGAGGCGACTGTACCGCCCTTTAATGTCAGGTGCAGCGTTGCGGGTCCGCGCGGTGTTTCCAACGTTGCCGTGCCGTGGCCGTCGCCTGTTGCACGCGGCATCTCTGGCATCGCGGTCGCGCCCGCCGCCGATATCAGGTCAAGGCTTTGCCCGATTTCTGCGCAGCGCTGGCGGAGCCGCGCCATGGCGTCGCCTTCATCCTGCGTGATCGGTTCGAAACCTAATTCGTCGTAGACCCCGTCGCCGTGTCTGGCATCGGACGCATGGTCCGCCGCACGTGCCACAGGACCTTCCGATGCTCCCTGAAGCGTCCCGATCCCGGTCAGTTTTGGTCCCATAAGTGATCGGTTGAGTGCACCGTACAGAAGGCTCGTTATAGAAGTTGCTTGCTCTGCCACCTCATCCGCTTTAGCCGTCCGGACGCGGTGTTCCATGGCCGCCGCCCGGCGCCCCAGCGGTGCAAGGCCCGCTTGTCGAGCCAACCCGGCCAGCCAGTTGAGATGGCTTGCAATCCGTTCGCGTTCCACTGCTGCGGCGCGGGCGGCCAGAGTGTCCTTGGGTGCAGTTTGTCCGGTAGCCTTCTCGGCAGCACGGCAAGCCAGTTCGCGCATTGCCACCGGCGACAAGGGCACCGCGTCCGCAAGATGATCAGCGAAGTCTTCGAGAGCAACGCCTGATGGCAGCGCCGCCATCTTCATCCCTCTGACCGCGGTGCCCGCGACGCTGTCTCCATCGAGGGTCAGGTCCAGGTGCAGACCGCCCGGAAGACCCGGGAAGAAGGGGCCAAAGGGCGCGTCTATCCATTCCATGACCAATCCGTCGGGGCTGACCGGTTTGCCTTCGGTGAGTTCGACCATTGACATGAAATGCGGTTCGATCCCCGGGATGTCTGGCGCCGCGCCGTGGCCTGTGTGGCCATGATGCGCGCCATGCGCATCCTGCTGTTCGTGGGCGCCATGCGCGGCGTGCTCTCCTTGGCCCTCTTGCGCTGGCATGTCCTTGTGGTGCTTGTGACCGCCATGTCCACCATGCGCATGCTTTCCGGCCTCGGCCTGCTGGACGAGGTCCATGCCACACTTGGGGCAGGAACCCGGTGTGTCGGAGGCGACATCCGGGTGCATGGGGCAGGTGTAGGGGCCTGTCGGCTCCGTGGCCGGTTCGGCGTGATGGCCGTGGCCGTGGTCCGCATGTTTCCCGGCCTCGGCCTGCGGGACGAGGTCCATGCCGCACTTAGGGCAGGACCCGGGTGTGTCGGAAGTCACCTCCGGGTGCATCGGGCAGATGTAGGGGCCTTTCGGCTCTGCGGCCGGTTCGGCGTGATGGCCATGTTCGTGATGCGCGTGTTCCCCGGCCTCGGCCTGCGGGACGAGGTCCATGCCGCATTTCGGGCAGGAGCCGGGCGTGTCAGAGGTGACCTCCGGGTGCATGGGGCAGGTATAGGGGCCTGTCGGCTCCGTGGCCGGTTCGGCGTGATGGCCGTGGTGCACGTGCTCTCCGGCCTCGGCCTGCGGGACGAGGTCCATGCCGCATTTTGGACAGGAACCGGGCGTGTCCGAGGTCACTTCCGGGTGCATCGGGCAAACATAGGAGGCGGACGTCTCGGCGCTTGTCACAGCATCCGACTGATGATGGGCCTTTTCTGCTTGCGTGGAAACCGCGGACGATTTTTCATGGCCCTCATGGCCCTCATGGCCCTCATGGCCCTCATGGCCCTCATGGCCCTCATGGCCCTCATGGCCCTCATGGCCCTCATGGCCCTCATGGCCCTCATGGCCCTCATGGCCCTCATGGCCCTCATGGCCGTGCGACGCCGCGCCGGAAACGCGGCGTTCCACAAGGAACATCCCGCATTTCGGGCATTTGCCGGGTTCGTCCGAAATGACTTCCGGATGCATGGGGCAGGTGTATTCGATCCGCTCCGACAGGGCAGGCGCATCAAATTCCGCGATGTCTGGTGCAAAAGCCCCATTGCAGAGCAGTTTGCGCAGATCCTCCAGTCCGGAGATCAGGCCCGCCTGCGACATCTCCGCCGTCACGTCGGCAGTGGGCAGAGGGCCAAGATCGGCCTCACCAAGCGCGAGAATGCACCGGGGTCGCGGCATCTGGGCCCAGACGACGCTGGCCGCATCAGCCAGCGCAGTGGGCAAGGGCCCCGCGATCAGCAAGACGTTCGCGTGGCGCGGCGTCACCGCGCGGATCAGCCCTGCGGCGTCCAGATCGAGACCAAGCGCATTCGCGACGTCCTCTCCAGGCACCACGAACGCGCGCAAATCCCGCGCCATGGCCCCGGCGACCAACCCGCGGAAACCGCGCAACAGACCCTGACGTGCCCCGGACAAATCCATCATTGCCGCCTCAGCGCGCCCTGGCTCCATCCATAGAGCAGGCCGAGAAACAGGATCGCGAGAAAAACGCCCATGTCGAGCAGGGCGACCAGCCCCTCTTCGCGGTAAACGACCGCCCAGGGGTACATGAAGGCCATCTCCATATCGAAGGCCAGAAACAGGAGCGCATAGCCGTAATACTTGGCGTGGTATCGGACCCAGACCGGATCGCGCGCCAAAGTGCCGGCGGTTGCGGGCACATCCTTGGCCGGTTCCGCCCGCGCCCGCCCGATCGCACGGGCGAGGGCATAGAGGCTCAGGACCAGCCCGACCGTGCCAAGCGTCATGCTGAGCAGAATGGCGTATTGCGTCAGTTCACTCATGTCCGCCCTGGCTCCTGTCGTGCTTGGCCGGTTTTTCCCGTTCGGGTGCTGCGCCCCAATCAGGTGCGCGCCGTCCGTTTTTGACCACGTTTAGTCGAAGACGCCCAAAAAGAAAAACGATTACAAGAAATTTCTTCTCGAAGCTGAAGATGTTACGCGAGACGTCGAGACTGTGAAAAACATTGTGCTATTGTCTTCCGCAACCATTCAGATAAATTTCAATGGCGCGATGGATTGCCGACTTCAAAATCATTGATATTGGAATTTCGCCTTGGAATGGATAGGTTCATGGTATCTGCCCATGGCGACATGTTTGATGACTGCGCCTGCCGGGTTGGATCGGACTTTCTATGCAAGGGCGGCGTGCAACCATGTCGGAAACTAAAAACCATATCGCAAAGGGCAGCGGCGCCGGTCAGCCCGGCCTTGAAGCAACTCTGTCGGTGAACAGAAACGCGTTTTTGGGCTTCCTAGTCAAACGGCTGGGAAACCGAGCCGATGCTGAGGACGTGCTGCAGGAATTTTGCATCCGCGTTCTGGCACGTAAGGATCAGCTGCGCGAGGCGGACCGCATGGATGCCTGGCTTTACGCGGTGTTGCGGTCAGCGCTAAATGATCACTATCGCAAGTCGGGACGGTCCAGGCGTCTAAAGGAGGCTGTTGCACTGGAGGCTCAGTCTGCCGTTGTCACGGATGACCCGGTCGAAGATATGGACGTGATCTGCAACTGCGTCAAAGGGTTAGTCACCGAACTGCGCCCGGGTGATGCAGACCTGATCCGCCGAATTGACATCGACGACGAGGATCGCGGCATTGTGGCAGCTGACCTCGGGCTCAAGTCCGGGACATTGAATGTGCGTCTCCACCGCGCCCGCGCTGCTTTTGGTGACGCGTTGATGGCCCACTGCGGCCCTTGTTGCCGTCATGGCTTTGACGATTGTTCCTGTCCGCCGGACGGCTGCGAGCATCCGGTTGAAGAGACCGATTGCGAGGACCAACACACCGCGTCTTGAGGCGATTTTGTAATGCTGCGCTTCAAACGGCGTCTTCATGCAGAAGCCGCTCGGGAGGATCGTATGCCCACGGAACCGGCAGATGCGCAGGCAGTCGCAGACTTGATATCGGATGTGTTCTGCGAGTGTCGAAGCACTGTTCAAGCCGATGTTTGAAGGTTGTCGGGCGAGTTGTTTCTGAAAGTCGATGTCGAAGGGCGAAGCCTTCGGTCTGCGGCAGACGCGGTCGGGCTCAGCACAGGTGACGCCAAAACAGTTCTTTTTCTGTTCCGCCGCCAGATGGCCAGTGCTTTGGTAGCGTCAGTCCTCACAGTACCGGCGTCGGACGCAGATCAAACACGCGGGGAAGGGAGGGGAAAGAGGACCCATTGAGTGGTCGGCTCACGGACCGCACCCCAATGTGTGTAACGAAAGGACAGAGCCGGCGGAGAGTGTCAGATCTTCTGTGTATGAGTGATCCGGTCCATGCTTCTTCGAAAGGAAGCATGCATGAC
>NZ_JBHSGI010000021.1:0-2283 GCF_042654245.1 Seohaeicola nanhaiensis | reverse complement strand
GCCAGCGCCAGCGGGTGGAGCGGGGATGCACCTTCCTCGGTGGCCTGGCAGTGGTATTCCGGCGCGGACGCGATCGACGGGGCCACCTCGGCGACCTATACGCCGGTGTCGGGCGATAACCTGTCCGGCATTCGTGCCGTCGCCACGCCCAGCGACACCTACCCGTCGCGCAGCTCGGCGAGCTATGTGGTGCGCGACGCCCCGCCGGCCGTCAACTCGGCCCCCTCGATCTCTGGCAGCCCGGTGGTCGGGCAGACCCTGACCGGCGTTCTGGGGACCTTCACCGGCTCGGGGCTCACGACTGAACACGTCTGGCAGGTGTCCGACGATGGCACGACGGGTTGGGCTGACACGGCGTCGACCGGCACGACCGGCCCCGTGATGGTCGAGGGCAACTACTATCGGTTGGTCTCTTCGACCGCGAACAGCGGTGGTGCTGCGGCTGCAGCGTCCAGCGTGATCGGCCCGGCGATCAGCATCACGGCCCGGACCATCGCCAGCGTGACCGCCGGCACCTGGACCGGCTCGGCCCAGCCGCTGACCATCGTGTCGGATGCGCAGGACGGTGACGACGTCTATCTGGTGATCGTGCCCGAAGCCGACGCAGCGCCGGCGCCGGAAGAAGTCGCCGCCGGCGAGGCGAATGGCGGGGGTGCGCCGCTCGGGATTGTCACCGGTGTCTGGCCCGGGCCATTCAGCGCCACGCTGGACCCCGGCGTCGCCCGCCAGAACGCCAAGGCCTATGCCGTGATCGACAATGGCGTCCTGTCGGAGGCCGTCGCCTCGGCCGCCTTCCTGGTGGACAGCACGGCCGCGATCCTGTCGAGCCTGATCGCCACGGCGGACGGGTCGGACATCGATGTGTCGGTGACCAGCAACGATGCCGTGGGCGAAATCTTCTTTGCTGTTCGTCTGAGCAGCAACCCGCAGCTCTCGGCCGCGAACATCATCAACGGCACCGGCGACGCGCTCGACACCGATAGCGACGACACGCCCGAGGCCGGCAGCGGCAACCTGGGCGGCTTCATCGGCCTGGGCGCTGCCACCTATGTCGTCGATGCCGTCCAGGTGGATGATCGCGGCAACGTGTCGGCCGTGGTCAGCTCGGCCGAGGTGACGATTTCCACATTCTCTGTCTTCCGGGTCGGCAATTTTCAGTCCAGCGGATACCTCGGAACAAACCCAACATTCCCCCTCAACCAGCCGGAAGTTCTCGCCGGGGACACGGTTTATATTTTCTATGGGCGCAACGCAATTCCTACGGCCATGTCCATCAACGGCAACCCCATGACGCCGGTGGAGAGCAATGGAGGCAGTAACGGGTTCGGCACGCATTGCTTCTCCTACGTGATGCCGGTCAACGGGACTTCCAGCGACGTCCTGAGCATAACTCTGGCAACCAGCACGAACGAACATGCCATCGAGAAGTGGGCAGTTCGGGGAAGCCACTCCTTGGTCAAGCTCAGCGCCTACAGCGCAACCGGGTTCTCGACCAGCATCGCGCCGACATCGGCGATGAATGCCATCCTTGGCGTCTCCATCGGGAAATACCAGGTGAACTCCGTGACCTGGGGCGGCCTGACCGAAGTTGCTGATGGTCTCGCGGCAACAAACCACGTGACCAGCGCAAGGCTGGACAACGCACCGACCGGAAGCGCGACAGCCGTCACCGTCACCAATGAGGTGAACGACAGGTCCGGCCTCGTTCTGCTCGCAATCTCTGCCGAATAAAGGATCGCCTGATGTTCGAAATCATCGTTACCTGTGAGCAGACCGGTGTCGTCGAAGAGGTTACCGAGACCTTCAACGCAACCGGTTTGCGAATGGCGGTTCTGTCCGACCCGATCGGGCCGGATAGTGTATCTGTCGTCTCGCAGCCAGCTACCGGCCGGGCAGTCAATCGACCGGACGCAAAGGTCGGCGTCGATCTGCTGGACCAAGACCCGGATGGCAACCTGATCATCGTCTACGATCGTCAGAAGGATGGCGTCACTCAGCGCGTCACTGCGACGCTCATTGTCGCACCGGCCCCGGAGGTCAACGGCTGGGGTCTAGGGGATGGGTATTGCCCCCCATTCGACTACGCGACAGGCAAGACTATTGTGGAGCCGTCCCAGAACACCCGCCGCGTCTATGTCTCAAACGACGGCCTGACGGCCGCGGCGATTGCTTCGCTCGAGGGCGTCACCGAGGGCACGATCACGACCACCTGGCTCAGGGACAACCCGGCGACAGGAGCGGGCGGCCTCTACTATGGGGAAAGCGAAGACCTGCCGCTGAATG
>NZ_JBHSGI010000020.1:0-5387 GCF_042654245.1 Seohaeicola nanhaiensis | reverse complement strand
GGTCGCGGGTGATCATCGTCAAGGGCGGCAAGAGTGCCAACGGGCCTGTGATGGTGCCGCAGCAGCTTGACCGCCGGCCCGATGGTGCGCCGAAGCGCCGGCAGAAGCGGGCCTGGATGCTGAACGTCAGTCAGCTGAAGGCGGATTTCTACACCTGGCTGGCAAAGGAAGACCCACTGGAACGCGGATACTGCGATTTCCCGCGCGGGATGGGGGATGAGTATTACCGGCAGGTGACCTCGGAGGTGCGGGTTCTCAAGCGGGACCGCTACGGCGTGATGACGAGCAGCTGGGAGCTGGTCGAGACGACCCGCCGGAACGAAGGCCTGGACACGATGAACTATGCCGAAGCTGCGGCCCGGCGGAAGGGCTGGGCCTCGCTGACTGCCGAACAGTGGGCGATTTTCGAGGCGGAACGTGGTGCCGCCCCGGCGGAACCGCAGCCCGATCTGTTCGATCAGACGGTTGTTGTTGCGCCGACTGAGCAGAGGCCTGCGGCATCGCCGGCGGAGAAGAAGAAAACGAAATCTGGCGGGTCCGACTGGTTGGGCGCCCGCGCGAAAAAGGGAAGCTGGTTCTGATGGCCTGGACTCAAACTGAGCTGGACGCGCTGAAATCGGCCTATGCCGCCGGCACCACGGTGGTTCAATTCGATGGCAAGCGCATCGAATACGACAGCGAGTCTGGCCTTCTGAAACGAATTCGCACGATCGAGGCCGAAATCTCATCGCAATCCGGCAAGGCCAAGGCCCGCGTCGGCTATGTCACCTTCTCGAGGACCTGAGCCATGAACGGAGTTGCCTGGGGATGGCAGGAACGGGTGCTCGAGGTCTTCTCGGCGCGGGCGGCGCGGCAGCGCTACACCTCGCGGATCGCCAACTTCAATCTGCGGCGCGCCTATGACGGCGCCGCGAAGGGCCGGCTTTCGGATGGCTGGCGGACGGCCAGCACCTCGGCCGACGCGGAGGTGCGCGTTGCCGGAGGCTTGCTGCGCGACCGGATGCGCGACCTGGTGCGCAACAATGCCCTCGCCGCGCAGGCGGTGCAGGTGCTGGTCAACAACATCGTCGGCACAGGCATTCGGCCACGCGCCCGGACCGGCAATGAGGCGACCAACAAGGCAGTCGACGCGGCCTGGGCCGCCTGGTCGGCACGATGCGACGCCCACGGCCATACAGATTTTCATGGGCTGACCGGGCTGGCGGTTCGCGAAATGATCGAGGGCGGAGACCTGTTCGCGCTGCGCCGCCCGCGTCGGACGCGCCGCACCTCGCCGGTGCCACTCGAAATCGAGCTGTTCGAGGCCGACCACCTGGACGCCGCCCGGTTTGACGATAAGCCTGGCACCCGCATCACGTCGGGCATCGAATACGACTCGGTCGGCCGACGCACCGCCTTCTACATGTTCCCGGATCACCCGGGCGACAACACGCCGACTTTCGGCCGCCGCTTCGAAAGCGTGCGCATTCCGGCCGCGAATGTCGCGCATCTCTTCGAGCGGCAGCGGGTCCAGTCGCGCGGTGTGCCGTGGGGCACTCCCGCGATCCGCGCGCTGCAGGACCTCGGCGACTGGCAGGTCGCGGAGATGGTTCGCAAGAAGACCGAGGCCTGCATGGTCGGGGTTGTCATCGGCGAAGAGGGCGATGGAACCGCCAACATCACACCAGAAATGAAGGACGCCAACAACGACCCGCTGGAATCGTTCCGACCTGGAATGATCGCCTACACGAATGGGCGCGACATCAAGTTCAACACGCCGGCGCATGCGGGCGGGGTGCGGGAGTGGAACATTACCCAGATGCTGATCATCTCGGCCGGCTTCCGGGTTCCCTATGCGCTGATGACGAACGACATGAGCCAGGCCAACTTCTCCAGCAACCGGGCGGGCCTGAACGAGTTCCGGCGCATGGTGGAGATGGTGCAGTGGACCATCGTCATTCCCATGTTCTGCCAGCGCATCTGGGATTGGTTCTGCGATGCAGCCTGGACCGCCGGGGTGATCGACAGCCCGGATATCCCGGTCGAATGGGCCCCGCCCCGGTTCGAAAGCGTCAATCCCTGGCAGGATGCCCAGACCGACCTTCTGGAAACCCGCGCCGGATTTGCCAGCCTGCCGCAGCAGATCGGCAAGCGGGGCTGGGACCTCGATACCTTGCTGGCGGAGCAGGCGCAGGCGCTGGAGAAGGCCGACAATCTCAAGCTGGTTCTGGACAGCGACCCGCGCAAGGTGACGCGCGTCGGGCAGGCGCAATCCTCGTCTCCGGGTGAGGCGGGCACAACCACGCCGGACAACCCGGCCCCCTGAAAGAGGACAAGACATGGCGAAGGACATGGTTGACCTGCCCCTGATCGGGCGGGAGGCAACGGTTGTTGCTGACACGATCGACACTCAGGCGCGGACCATCGAGGTGGTCTGGACGACTGGCGCAACCGTCCAGCGGTATCGCTGGGAGGGCTGGGATGTCGTCGAATACGACGAGGAGCTCGAGGTCTCGGCGCGCGCGGTGCGCCTGGAGCGTCTGAACGGCGGCGCACCTTTCCTCGACAGCCACCGTTCCTGGGGACTGAGCAGTGTCATCGGTTCGGTTGTGCCCGACTCGGTGCGGATTTCGAACGGGCAGGGCACGGCAAAAATCCGGCTGACCGATGCCGAGGACGCTCAGCCCATCGTGCAGCGGATCATGGAGCGGACCATCAACAAGGTCTCGGTCGGCTACCGGGTGCACGAATACCAGATCACCAAGAAGGACGGCGAACGGGATCACTACCGCGCCGTCGATTGGGAACCTTACGAGATTTCGGCGGTCGCTATGCCCGCCGATCCCGGTGCGACGATCCGTTCCGAAGGTGGAATGGTCAATCGCTTTGCCTGTGTCCTGACCCGGCAGGACATCACCGCCGCAGCCGCGGCCATCGAGAAAGGGACGCAGATGTCCGACAAGAACAAGCCCGCGGCCGGGCAGGACCCGGCCCGCACCGCGCCGGAAGGCGAACTGCAGACGCGGGAGGCCCCGCCGACTCCGGCAACTCCGCCGACCGCGCCCGATCTGGACAAGGTTCGCAGCGAAGAGCGCACCCGCTGCTCCGAGATCACCAGGCTCTGTGCGCGCCACAACCTGGACGATGCCTTCCGCGAGGACCTGATCGGTCGCGGCGTGTCGCTGGCTCAGGCGCGCGATGCGGTTCTGACCAAGCTGGAGGAGAGCGACCCCATGGGGCGGACGCAGGAACGGGCGCCGGCTCAGGCGCGGGGCGACGGTGCCACCGAGATCGGGTATCGCGATGCCCTGGCCAACGCGCTGATGCATCGCCACAACCCCGGCGCGGTCAAACTGTCCGATGACGGTCGCAACTTCCGCGGCATGACCATGCTGGAAATCTGCCGCGACGCACTGGAACGCCGCGGCGTCACCACGCGCGGCATGTCGAAGATGGAGATCGCCGGCGCCGCCTTCCAGATGCGCTCGGCCGGGTATCACTCGACGAGCGATTTCCCGTCGATCCTGGCCAACGTGGCGAACAAGACGCTGCGCGACGCCTATGCCTCGACGCAGCGCACGTTCATGGCCTGGGCCCGCCGGTCGAACATCGTCGATTTCAAGCCGGTGAACCGCGTCCAGCTCGGCGGTGCGCCCGATCTGAGCAAGGTTCTGGAAAGCGGCGAGTTCCAGTATGGGACCATGGGCGAGGGCAAGGAGACCTATGCCCTGGCGACCTATGGCAAGATCCTTGGCGTCACCCGCCAGGCGATCATCAACGACGATCTCAACGCCTTCACCCGCGTGCCGGAAGCGTTTGGTGCCTCGGCGGCGGACCTCGAATCCGATATCGTCTACGGGGTCCTGATCGACAACCCGAACATGGCGGATGGTGTGGCGCTGTTCCATGCGACCCATGGCAACCTCGGCACCGCCGCCGTGATCAACGAGACCTCTCTGTCTGCGGCCGAAAAGGCCTTCAGCAAACAGAAGGGCCTCGAGGGGCGGTTGATCTCGGTTCGTCCGCGCTTCCTGATCGTGCCGACCGGCCCGCGCTGGGTCGAGGCGCGCAAGCAGGTGGCGGCGACCACGCCGAACAGCACCTCGGATGTCAACGCCTATGCCGGGTCCTACGAGGTCATCTCGGAGCCGCGCCTGCTGCCGGCGTCGGGTCAGGACCCCTGGTTCCTGGCCGCCGATCCGGCACGGATCGACACGGTGGAATACGCCTATCTGGAAGGGCAGGAGGGCGTCTACACCGAAACCCGCGTCGGGTTCGAGGTCGACGGCATGGAGATCAAGGCGCGCCACGACTTCGCCGCCAAGGCGATCGACTGGCGCGGTCTCTACAAGAACCCCGGCGCGGCCCCGGCCTGAGTGTGACGGCGCCCCTGCTTCGGCCGGGGCGCTGACCTGGCCGGCGCAGGGCTGTCCGGCTTTTCCCCCATTCCGAAAGGATCACTTCCATGAAGAACTATGTTGCACCGGGGGACATGTTCCCCTTCACGCCCTCGGGCGCGGATTACGTTTCGGGTCAGGGCGCGCTGTCTGGCACGCTGTTCGGCGTCTGCGCCGGCGACATCGCCGATGGCGAAGAGGGCGAGATCGAGACCACCGGCGTCTTCCAGCTGCCAAAGACGCCGTCGCAGGCCTGGACGGTTGGCGCGAAGGTCTACTGGACCTCGGGCGGTGTCGCCACCACGACCGCTTCGGGCAACACCCTGATCGGTGTCGCCTATGCGGCGGTTGGCTCGGGCGCGGGTGAAACCCTCGGCCTCGTGCGCCTGAACGGCATCCCGGCCTGATCATGGGCGCGTTCGAAACCGCCATGGCGGCCATCTTCCGTGATGCCAACATGGCGGCGGACGCGCTCTATCATCCCGGCGGATCGGGTTCGGTCCCGGTCCGCATCATTCCCGTCCGTCCCGACGAGGAAATCCAGTTCGGCCGCCAGCGGGTGATTGGCGAGACTTTCGTTTTTCACGTCTCGACCGCTGACCTGGCAGCCCCTGCCGAGGACGACGAAATCACCTATCTCGGCACCCGGTATCGGGTTCTGGGCGTGCCCGAGCGGGACGACCGCCGGTTGCACTGGCGGATCGAGACGGGGCCGGCATCGTGAGGCTGGACCTGGATGTCACGGCATCGCTGGCCGAGCAGCTCGAGAAAGAGATTGTGGACGGGGAGCGCGCTGTCACCCGCGTGATGCAGCGCGCGGCCAAACTGCTGAAGGACAGCTGGCGGCAGGATGTCGAGGGCGCAGGCCTCGGCGGCCGTCTGGCGAAAACCATTCGCGGCGATGCCTTTCCCCGTGGTGGCGCGAGCCTGAATGCAGCGGCGCTGGTCTATACCAAGGCCCCGGTCATCATCGATGCCCATGAAACCGGCCCGCTGATCCGGTCGAAGGAT
>NZ_JBHSGI010000019.1:0-2292 GCF_042654245.1 Seohaeicola nanhaiensis | reverse complement strand
GCCAGCGCCAGCGGGTGGAGCGGGGATGCACCTTCCTCGGTGGCCTGGCAGTGGTATTCCGGCGCGGCCGCGATCGACGGGGCCACCTCGGCGACCTATACGCCGGTGTCGGGCGATAACCTGTCCGGCATTCGTGCCGTCGCCACGCCCAGCGACACCTACCCGTCGCGCAGCTCGGCGAGCTATGTGGTGCGCTATGCGCCGCCGGCCGTGAATGCGGCCCCCTCGATCTCGGGAAGCCCGGTGGTCGGGCAGACCCTGACCGGCGTTCTGGGGACCTTCACCGGCTCGGGCCTCACGACCGAACACGTCTGGCAGGTGTCCGACGATGGCACGACGGGTTGGGCTGACACGGCGTCGACCGGTACGACCGGCCCCGTGATGGTCGAGGGTAAGTATTATCGCCTGGTCTCTTCGACCGCGAACAGCGGTGGTGCTGCAGTAATCGCGTCGGACGTGATCGGCCCGGCCGTGATCATCACGGCCCGGACCATCACCAGCGTGACCGCCGGCACTTGGACCGGCTCGGCCCAGCCTCTTACCATCGTCTCGGATGCGCAGGATGGCGACGACGTCTTCCTTGTGATCGTGCCCGAGGCCGACGACGCGCCGGCGCCGGAAGAGGTGGCGGCCGGCGAGGCGAATGGCGGAAGCGCACCGCTCGGGATTGTCACCGGCGTCTGGCCCGGCCCGTTCAGCGCCACGCTGGACCCCGGCGTCGCCCGCCAGAACGCGAAGGCCTATGCCGTCATCGACAATGGCGTCCTGTCCGAGGCTGTCGCCTCAGCCGCCTTCCTGGTGGACAGCACGGCCGCGATCCTGTCGAGCCTGATCGCCACGGCGGACGGGTCGGACATCGATGTGTCGGTGACCAGCAACGATGCCGTGGGCGAAATCTTCTTTGCTGTTCGTCTGAGCAGCAATCCGCAGCTCTCGGCCGAGAACATCATCAACGGCACCGGCGACGCTCTTGACACCGATAGCGACGACACGCCCGAGGCCGGCAGCGGCAACCTGGGCGGCTTCATCGGCTTGGCCGATGGCGCCTATGTGGTTGATGCCGTCCAAGTCGACGATCGCGGCAACGTGTCGGCCGTGGTCAGCTCGGCCGAGGTGACGGTGGCGAGCGCGCCAGCCTTCTCCGTCTTCCGGGTCGGGAATTTCCAGTCCAGCGGATATCTCGGGACCAACCCGACATTTCCCCTCAACCAGCCGGAAGTTCTCGCCGGGGACACGGTTTATATTTTCTATGGGCGCAACGCAATTCCTACGGCAATGTCCATCAACGGCAACCCTATGACGCCGGTTGAAAATAATGGAGGCACCAACGGGTTTGGCACCCACTGCTTCTCCTACGTTATGCCGGTCAACGGGACTTCCAGCGACGTCCTGAGCATAACCCTGGCAACCAGCACGAACGAGCACGCCATCGAGAAATGGGCAGTTCGGGGAAGCCACTCTCTGGTCAAGTTCAGCGCATATAGCGCGACCGGTTTCTCGACCAGCATCACGCCGACATCGGCGATGAATGCCATCCTTGGCGTATCCATCGGGAAATACCAGGTCAACTCTGTGACCTGGGGCGGCCTGACCGAAGTTGCTGATGGTCTCGCGGCAACAAACCACGTGACCAGCGCAAGGCTGGACAACGCACCGACCGGAAGCGCGACAGCCGTCACTGTCACCAATGAGGTGAACGACAGGTCTGGCCTCGTTCTGCTCGCAATCTCTGCCGAATAAAGGATCGCCTGATGTTCGAAATCATCGTTACCTGTGAGCAGACCGGTGTCGTCGAAGAGGTTACCGAGACCTTCAACGCAACCGGTTTGCGAATGGCGGTTCTGTCCGACCCGATCGGGCCGGATAGTGTATCTGTCGTCTCGCAGCCAGCTACCGGCCGGGCAGTCAATCGACCGGACGCAAAGGTCGGCGTCGACCTGCTGGACCAAGACCCGGATGGCAACCTGATCATCGTCTACGATCGTGAGAAGGATGGCGTCACTCAGCGCGTCACCGCGACGCTCATTGTCGCACCGGCCCCGGAGGTCAACGGCTGGGGTCTAGGGGATGGGTATTGCCCCCCATTCGACTACGCGACAGGCAAGACTATTGTGGAGCCGTCCCAGAACACCCGCCGCGTCTATGTCTCAAACGACGGCCTGACGGCTGCGGCGATTGCTTCGCTCGAGGGCGTCACCGAGGGCACGATCACGACCACCTGGCTAAGGGACAACCCGGCGACAGGAGCGGGCGGCCTCTACTATGGGGAAAGCGAAGACCTGCCGCTGAATG
>NZ_JBHSGI010000018.1:0-5387 GCF_042654245.1 Seohaeicola nanhaiensis | reverse complement strand
GGTCGCGGGTGATCATCGTCAAGGGCGGCAAGAGTGCCAACGGGCCTGTGATGGTGCCGCAGCAGCTGGACCGCCGGCCCGATGGCGCGCCGAAGCGCCGGCAGAAGCGGGCCTGGATGCTGAACGTCAGTCAGCTAAAGGCGGATTTCTACACCTGGCTGGCAAAGGAAGACCCACTGGAACGCGGATACTGCGATTTCCCGCGCGGGATGGGGGATGAGTATTACCGGCAGGTGACCTCGGAGGTGCGGGTTCTCAAGCGGGACCGCTACGGCGTGATGACCAGCAGCTGGGAGCTGGTCGAGACGACCCGCCGGAACGAAGGCCTGGACACGATGAACTATGCCGAGGCTGCGGCCCGGCGGAAGGGCTGGGCCTCGCTGACTGCCGAACAGTGGGCGATCTTCGAGGCGGAACGTGGGGCCGCACCGGCGGAACCGCAGCCCGATCTGTTCGATCAGACGGTTGTTGTTGCGCCGACTGAGCAGAAGCCTGCGGCATCGCCGGCGGAGAAGCAGAAAACGAAATCTGGCGGGTCCGACTGGTTGGGCGCCCGCGCGAAAAAGGGAAGCTGGTTCTGATGGCCTGGACTCAAACCGAGCTGGACGCGCTGAAATCGGCCTATGCCGCCGGCACCACGGTGGTTCAATTCGATGGCAAGCGCATCGAATACGACAGCGAGTCGGGCCTTCTGAAACGAATTCGCACGATCGAGGCCGAAATCTCATCGCAATCCGGCAAGGCCAAGGCCCGCGTCGGCTATACCACCTTCTCGAGGACCTGAGCCATGAACGGAGTTGCCTGGGGATGGCAGGAACGGGTGCTCGAGGTCTTCTCGGCGCGGGCGGCGCGGCAGCGCTACACCTCGCGGATCGCCAACTTCAACCTGCGGCGCGCCTATGACGGCGCCGCGAAGGGCCGGCTTTCGGATGGCTGGCGGACGGCCAGCACCTCGGCCGACGCGGAGGTGCGCGTTGCCGGAGGCCTGCTGCGCGACCGGATGCGCGACCTCGTGCGCAACAACGCTCTCGCCGCGCAGGCGGTGCAGGTGCTGGTCAACAACATCGTCGGCACGGGCATTCGGCCACGCGCCCGGACCGGCAATGAGGCGACCAACAAGGCAGTCGACGCGGCCTGGGCCGCCTGGTCGGCGCGATGCGACGCCCACGGCCACACCGATTTTCATGGGCTGACCGCGCTGGCGGTTCGCGAGATGATCGAGGGCGGAGACCTGTTCGCGCTGCGCCGCCCGCGTCGGACGCGCCGCACCTCGCCGGTGCCGCTCGAAATCGAGCTGTTCGAGGCCGATCACCTGGACGCCGCCCGGTTTGACGATAAACCCGGCACCCGCATCACATCGGGCATCGAATACGACTCGGTCGGCCGTCGCACCGCCTTCTACATGTTCCCGGATCACCCGGGCGACAACACGCCGACTTTCGGCCGCCGTTTCGAAAGCGTGCGCATTCCGGCCGCCAATGTCGCGCATCTCTTCGAACGGCAGCGGGTCCAGTCGCGCGGTGTGCCGTGGGGCACTCCCGCGATCCGCGCGCTGCAGGACCTCGGCGACTGGCAGGTCGCGGAGATGGTTCGGAAGAAGACCGAGGCCTGCATGGTCGGGGTTGTCATCGGCGAAGAGGGCGATGGAACCGCCAACATCACACCCGAGGTGAGGGACGCCAACAACGACCCGCTGGAATCATTCCGGCCGGGGATGATCGCCTACACGAACGGGCGCGACATCAAGTTCAACACGCCGGCACATGCGGGCGGGGTTCGGGAGTGGAACATTACGCAGATGCTGATCATCTCGGCCGGCTTCCGCGTTCCCTATGCGCTGATGACGAACGACATGAGCCAGGCCAACTTCTCCAGCAACCGGGCGGGCCTGAACGAGTTCCGGCGCATGGTGGAGATGGTGCAGTGGACCATCGTCATTCCCATGTTCTGCCAGCGCATCTGGGATTGGTTCTGCGATGCAGCCTGGACCGCCGGGGTGATCGACAGCCCGGATATCCCGGTTGAATGGGCGCCGCCGCGGTTTGAAAGTGTCAATCCCTGGCAGGATGCCCAGACCGACCTTCTGGAAACCCGCGCCGGATTTGCCAGCCTGCCGCAGCAGATCGGCAAGCGGGGCTGGGACCTCGATACCTTGCTGGCGGAGCAGGCACAGGCGCTGGAGAAGGCCGACAATCTCAAGCTGGTTCTGGACAGCGACCCGCGCAAGGTGACGCGCGTCGGGCAGGCGCAATCCTCGTCTCCGGGTGAGGCGGGAACAACTACGCCGGACAACCCGGCCCCCTGAAAGAGGACAAGACATGGCGAAGGACATGGTTGACCTGCCCCTGATCGGGCGGGAGGCAACGGTTGTTGCTGACATGATCGACACTGAGGCGCGGACCATCGAGGTGGTCTGGACGACTGGCGCAACCGTCCAGCGGTATCGCTGGGAGGGCTGGGATGTCGTCGAATACGACGAGGAGCTCGAGGTCTCGGCGCGCGCGGTGCGCCTGGAGCGTCTGAACGGCGGCGCACCTTTCCTCGACAGCCACCGTTCCTGGGGACTGAGCAGTGTCATCGGTTCGGTTGTGCCCGACTCGGTGCGGATTTCGAACGGGCAGGGCACGGCAAAAATCCGACTGACCGATGCCGAGGACGCTCAGCCCATCGTGCAGCGGATCATGGAGCGGACCATCAACAAGGTCTCGGTCGGCTACCGGGTGCACGAATACCAGATCACCAAGAAGGACGGCGAACGGGATAACTACCGCGCCGTCGATTGGGAACCTTACGAGATTTCGGCGGTCGCTATGCCCGCCGATCCCGGTGCGACGATCCGTTCCGAAGGTGGAATGGTCAATCGCTTCGAATGTGTCCTGACCCGGCAGGACATCACCGCCGCAGCCGCGGCCATCGAGAAAGGGACGCAGATGTCCGACAAGAACAAGCCCGCGGCCGGGCAGGACCCGGCCCGCACCGCGCCGGAAGGCGAACTGCAGACGCGGGAGGCCCCGCCGACTCCGGCAACTCCGCCGACCGCGCCCGACCTGGACAAGGTTCGCAGCGAAGAACGCACCCGCTGCACCGAGATCACCAAGCTCTGTGCGCGCCACAACCTGGACGATGCCTTCCGCGAGGACCTTATCGGTCGCGGCGTGTCGCTGGCTCAGGCGCGCGATGCGGTTCTGACCAAACTGGAGGAGAGCGACCCCATGGGGCGGACGCAGGAACGGGCGCCGGCTCAGGCGCGGGGCGACGGTGCCACCGAGATCGGGTATCGCGATGCCCTGGCCAACGCGCTGATGCATCGCCACAACCCCAGCGCGGTCAAACTGTCCGATGACGGTCGCAACTTCCGCGGCATGACCATGCTGGAAATCTGCCGTGACGCGCTGGAGCGCCGCGGCGTCACCACGCGCGGCATGTCCAAGATGGAACTTGCCGGCGCCGCCTTCGAGATGCGCTCGGCCGGGTATCACTCGACGAGCGATTTCCCGTCGATCCTGGCCAACGTGGCAAACAAGACGCTGCGCGACGCTTATGCCTCGACGCAGCGCACGTTCATGGCCTGGGCCCGCCGGTCGAACATCGTCGACTTCAAGCCGGTGAACCGCGTCCAACTCGGCGGTGCGCCTGATCTGAGCAAGGTTCTGGAAAGCGGCGAGTTCCAGTATGGCACCATGGGCGAGGGCAAGGAGACCTATGCCCTGGCGACCTATGGCAAGATCCTTGGCGTCACCCGCCAGGCGATCATCAACGACGATCTCAACGCCTTCACCCGCGTGCCGGAAGCGTTTGGTGCCTCGGCGGCGGACCTCGAATCCGATATCGTCTACGGGGTCCTCATCGACAATCCGAACATGGCGGATGGTGTGGCGCTGTTCCATGCGACCCATGGCAACCTCGGCACCGCCGCCGTGATCAACGAGACCTCTCTGTCTGCAGCCGAAAAGGCCTTCAGCAAACAGAAGGGCCTCGAGGGGCGGTTGATCTCGGTTCGTCCGCGCTTCCTGATCGTGCCGACCGGCCCGCGCTGGGTCGAGGCGCGCAAGCAGGTGGCGGCGACCACGCCGAACAGCACCTCGGACGTCAACGCCTATGCCGGGTCGTACGAGGTCATCTCGGAGCCGCGTCTGCTGCCGGCGTCGGGTCAGGACCCCTGGTTCCTGGCCGCCGATCCGGCACGGATCGACACGGTGGAATACGCCTATCTGGAAGGGCAGGAGGGCGTCTACACCGAGACCCGTGTCGGGTTCGAGGTCGACGGCATGGAGATCAAGGCGCGCCACGACTTCGCGGCCAAGGCGATCGACTGGCGCGGCCTCTACAAGAACCCCGGCGCGGCCCCGGCCTGAGTGTGACGGCGCCCCGGTCTCAGCTGGGGCGCTGACCTTGCCGGCGCAGGGCTGTCCGGCTTTTTCCCCATTCCGAAAGGATCACTTCCATGAAGAACTATGTTGCACCGGGGGACATGTTCCCCTTCACGCCCTCGGGCGCGGATTACGTTTCGGGTCAGGGCGCGCTGTCTGGCACGCTGTTCGGCGTCTGCGCCGGCGACATCGCCGATGGCGAAGAGGGCGTGATCAAGACCACCGGCGTCTTCGAGCTGCCAAAGACGCCGTCGCAGGCCTGGACGGTCGGCGCGAAGGTCTACTGGACCTCGGGCGGTGTCGCCACCACGACCGCTTCGGGCAACACCCTGATCGGTGTCGCCTATGCGGCGGTTGGCTCGGGCGCGGGTGAAACCCTCGGCCTCGTGCGCCTGAACGGCACCCCGGCCTGATCATGGGCGCGTTCGAAACCGCCATGGCGGCCATCTTCCGTGATGCCAACATGGCGGCGGACGCGCTCTATCACCCCGGCGGATCGGGTTCGGTCCCGGTCCGCATCATTCCCGTCCGTCCCGACGAGGAAATCCAGTTCGGCCGCCAGCGGGTGATTGGCGAGACTTTCGTTTTTCACGTCTCGACCGCTGACCTGGCAGCCCCTGCCGAGGGCGACGAAATCACCTATCTCGGCACCCGGTATCTGGTTCTGGGCGCGCCCGAGCGGGACGACCGCCGGTTGCATTGGCGGATCGGGACGGGGCCGGCATCGTGAGGCTGGACCTGGATGTCACGGCATCGCTGGCCGAGCAGCTCGAGAAAGAGATTGTGGACGGGGAGCGCGCTGTGACCCGCGTGATGCAGCGCGCTGCCAAACTGCTGAAGGACAGCTGGCGGCAGGATGTCGAGGGCGCAGGCCTCGGCGGGCGTCTGGCGAAAACCATTCGCGGCGATGCCTTTCCCCGTGGTGGCGCGAGCCTGAATGCAGCGGCACTGGTCTATACCAAGGCCCCGGTCATCATCGATGCCCATGAAACCGGCCCGCTGATCCGGTCGAAGGAT
>NZ_JBHSGI010000017.1:0-2084 GCF_042654245.1 Seohaeicola nanhaiensis | reverse complement strand
AGGGGTATTTACGGGCTGACGTTCATACCCGCAAGGCCTTTCTAACGACAATGTCGTATTTTTTTGACGTTGACCCGTCGTCACCCCGAGAAAACGCCTGTTTTCCTGACCTTTTTCGACCGGCCCGAAGCCCGGATTCGCTGCATTGGCACGTCCGGGACCGAGAATCGGGGGGCTAACACAAGAGAATCGGCCGCGACTCACCCCTGCCGAGATTCGCCGTGCCGCCCTGCGGATCGCAGGGAATCGCGCAACCCTTGGCGAGCGACCTGGTCAGGCGACAGCCTCCCGCACTTCGCTGGAAAAGATAGCCCACGGCTCTCACTCCTGAGCGGCGTGCTCTCCAGGCGAAGAGAGGTCATCGGTCTGGCACGCAGAGAGTATTGCAGCGAGAACCGTATGCTGCGGAACGCGAGGCAGCTGCGCCCTGCACATGTCAGCCGCGCCTCGGTCGTCCGCACCGGGCGGCCACGATACCCTGTCCGCCACTCCCGAGATCAGCCCGATGGGTCTGAGGCGGATGCTGCAAACCGGAGGCCCGAGGTCATAACACCGACAGCGAACCTTCCCGGCTTGATCGCCCCCCGCCCTTGGCGAGGGCCAATCTCGTCAGCCAACCGCGACGGCCATGCCGGCCCGAAACGGTGCCGAGCGCAGAACGGCGGCCCTGATGTCAGCGACCGACCAACCTGCTGCGGTGGAAAGACGGGCTGTGACGCTAGGCAAACCTTTTCGGCTCGGCAGCCCGCAGAGCGACAAACGCCGCCGGGCCCGTCCTTGCGCACCCGCCGGAACCACGCCGTTGACTGTTGCCGGAGTCCCTCCCGGACAGTCGCTCCTATGACCAGAATGATCAAAGGGCGACGATTGCCGCAGGATGCCAAGCGTCCGGCATAGTCGCGTATGTCAGTGCTGGATGTGCCCGGTTGAAGTTATCGCGCCACCTTCGTCATAGCATACATAGAGAGCATCGTAGTCGATACCGAGGCCGCTGCACATTCCAAGGCTGTATGCATCACATGACCGTCCTCGAATATCGACCTCATATTCCGTTGCCCGAGCAGCGCAGTCGCAGTTTCGCGATGTGTCTCACCGATGAGAAGGTGCGTCCGCAACAGATCCCGCACCATGGGGCCGCGCGGACAACTGGCTTCTTTCTCGTCGCTTTTCCAATCCGACAATCCCGCGCAGCTGCCTGCTTCGGCCCATGTTTCAGGGTCAAAGCTCTGCCCCCCCGGACCGGCAATGCATGCATGAAAAATCTTGGAATTGGCGGATATCCCAGCATCTTTGAGGCTATAAACTCGCTCACAGCAATGGCGATCAGAAGCAGGAAGAGCGTCAAGACAGTTCCCGCCAGGAGTTTACCAACTCGCGCAGCAGCACTGACCACTACAGCGACTCCCATGGAGGACAGACAAGCACCCTGACCATCTCACAAACTGATCTTGATCTGGTCACGCCGGCGGCCACGAAAAACAAACAGATGCCCGACAAAGGGACCCAGCTTCAGCACCTTCTCTGCCTGCCCCGCCAAGGATGCACACCCCTTGCGCATGTCCGTGAGACCCGCGACCTTCCTCTTCGCCGGAACCGGGCTCCTGTCAATTCTGCACCAGCCGCGCAATCGCTTCCGAATCAAATCTGCCGCTGACCCGAAGGCGATGACCGTTGGCCAGTTCCACTTCGATCAAGCCCGCTACATCGGGCGTGGCCTCCAAGTGCACGGGTTCTGCGATGACTTCAACCGGCAGAAAGGTGGCTTCATCTTGGGCATGCTTGTCCGGTGCAGACTTCAGGTCCTCATCCAGTTGAAAATCTGGTTGGCGTTCAGATCATATCGCAGCGCGACCTGCGCAACTGAAACGCCGCGAACAATGGTCTGCGCACAGATCCTGCGCTTCTCGTCGTCGCTCCACTTCCTGCGCTTGCGCGGCTTCGCCATACCGGCTCCTTACGTCCGCTTGGCCAGGTGGACACTATCCGACACCAGCATCCCTGCGGCAGGGCAGTCATATCGACCTTTACGGGGTATGAGGTTTGGTTGTGTTGCTGTGAGTATGATTTGGGGATTTGGACGCAAA
>NZ_JBHSGI010000016.1:0-132896 GCF_042654245.1 Seohaeicola nanhaiensis | reverse complement strand
ATGCATCCCAGCTACCACGCTGGATTCACGAGATGAATCCCTCATGCGATTTGTGCAACAGAGCCCGCCGACGCACCTGACGGCTACACGTGGCACATTCCATTGCTGTTTGACTGGCAAAATTAGCGGTTTTGGACGACGGCTTTGTCCGCACGGCCGACTTTGCCGTGCTTCGGCGACCCAGAGAGCCTGACAGGAACTGTCGGATGACCGCTGGGAGCCCACACTTACCGATGCTGCGGTCGGCATCAATGTCGATGATGTGGGACAAAGCGGGCGCCTGTAGAGTTATTCCGGGCGCGCAATTTCATAGTGACGGACGGCTACCAGGCGTCCATGATAGTCACCGGAAAGGGCAGAAAACAGAAATTTAGAATTACGATCAAAATCCCGACAGACCTTGAGCGTCTCTGTTTCTACATCCAACGGCTTCCGCTTGCTTACTTTAAAGTCTAGCTTGATTGAAAATACGTTCCACGCCCTACCATTCATGAGCATGTATTGGTCACGCGGTCGATAAAGCCAACAATCCGTCCATTTTCCTGCCTCTTGTGGAATGTCTTCCAAAGATTTGATGCCAAATGAGTTTGCACTTCTATTGACATCAAACCGAAACGAGTGCCCAGATGGAAGGAATGACACGTTAAATTGGTCAATGTGGTCAGAAGCACTCAGGCGGATTAGTGTTGCTTGATATGCTTGGTTCGCCGGTTCCCATGCCGAAACATAACTTGGGTGTTCGACAAATCCTTCGGAGCGGCAGACCGATGCCACGTGCTTCAAAACATCAAAGAAGAGCGTCTTGTTGGGTTTCAATTTCTGCCATCCTCACTCGAACCTTAGAAGAAGAATGAGATGAGCGTAAGCGCTGCTTGCAGCGATAGAAGCCCAGAGGCTTAAAGGCAACTAAGTCCGCCCAGCAGCCATTGACGCCGGGCCAAGCAACCCAACATGAACACCACCCGGATCACCCCCTACGCCACCCTCCCCTGCCGCGCCACCTCCGCGTGCAGCCAGTCCCGCAGCGCCCGGACCCTTGGCGATTTCAGCGCGTCGTGGGGGCAGACGATCCAATAGGCGAACTGCGACTCGACCGTGCCCTCGAAGGGCCGCACCAGCCGCCCGTCGGTCAGCGCGTCGATCACCAGCGGCTCGCGCCCCAGCGCGACGCCCAGGCCCCGGATCGCCGCCTGCACCACCATGTTCGACTGGCCGAAGCGGCGCACCCGCACGGGCTTGGGCAGCACGATCCCCGACTGCTGCGCCCAGAACTCCCAGGTCGGGGGCGACCCGCCGATATCGGCGATGTCGTCATACAGCAGCGTATGCCCTGCCAGATCCGCAGGCTCGTCCAGCTTCGGCCCCCGTGCCAGCAGCTCGGGCGAACAGACCGGAAACAGCGTCTCGGTCAGCAGCTTCTCCACATGCAGCCCGCGATAATCGCCCAGGCCGTAGCGGATCGCCAGATCCACATCCTCGTCGTCGAAATTCACCAGCTTGGCCGAGGTGTTGATCGACACCGGCAGATCGGGATGCGCCTGATCGAAAGAGATCAGGCGGGGAAACAGCCAGTTGAAGGCGAAGCCCGGCAGGCAGGACAGCACCAGCCCCAGATCCTGCGCGCCCACCTCCCGCAGGTCGCGGCAGACCGAGGTGACCATGCCAAAGCCTTCGGTCACCGCCGCCGCCAGCCGCGCGCCCTCCTCGGTCGGGCTGACGCGCCCGCCGCCCCGGTTCAGCAGCCTGAGGCCCAGCCATTCCTCCAGCGATTTCACATGCTGGCTGACCGCGCTCTGCGTCACCCCCAGTTCCTCCGCCGCGCGCCCGAAGCCGCGCAGGCGGGCGACACTCTCGAAGGTGCGCAGCGAGGTGAAGGGAAGGTTGGGCTTCATATTAGTTTTGCTAACGGCCCGCATTACGTTAGTCAAATGGCCCGGCCCGCGATTTCCGATTATCCTGTTTCCGGGACAAGGGAAACGACGGGGCGGCTGTGGGGCAGGCACTTCGGGACGGCGCGCATAATCTGCTGGCAAACTGTGCAGGCATGGCGCCGGGCCAGACCCTGCTGGTACTGGCCGAGGATCCGCAGCTTGGGTATTACGACAGCCGCATCGCCGGCGCGGTGATCGAAGCGGCGCGTGGCATGGGCCTGCACCCGCACCTGCGCGAGGTCGCCTTCACCCCCGACGCCCCCCCGCCCGACGCGCCTCTGCTGGCCGAAATGGGGGCCGCCGACCGCGTGCTCTTCCTCGCGCGCCTGGGCGACCAGCTGCGGTTTGACCCGGCCTTCGACGCGATCCGCCCTGTGGTCAGCTATGCGCTCGACGCCGAGGCGCTGCGTTCGGATTTCGGTCGCGCCCATCACCACGCCTTCGAGGCGCTGAAATACCGGATCAACAGCGCGCTCGCCTCGGCGCGGACGATCCGCGTGACCTGCCCGCTCGGCACCGATTTCTCCGGCCCAGGCGCGCCCTTCCCGGAACAGGGCGGCGAGGTCGGCGTCACCCGCTTCCCGATGGCCGTCTTCGCCCCGGTCCCGGCGGCGCCCTATGCCGGCGTCATCGCCCAGGCCGGGTTCCTGATCGGCACCGGCTCGCGCTATTACGATCCCTACGCCCTGCCGCTCGACGACGTGCTGCGGGTGCATGTCGACGGCAACCGCATTCTGGGCTTCGACGGCACCCCCGCCGATGTCGACCGCGCCGCCCGCCACTACCGCGAAATCGGCGCGCGCTTCGGCATCGACTGGACCTTCGTGCATTCCTGGCACGCCGGCATCCACCCCGGCTGCGCCTTCGCCGGCCTCGCGGGCGACTCCCCCGAACGCTGGTCGGGCAGCGCCTTCGGCAGCCCGCGCGTCCTGCATTTCCACACCTGCGGCGCCTATGCGCCGGGCGAGATCTCGCTGAACGTGATCGACCCGACCGTGACGCTCGACGGCGTGAAGGTCTGGGACACCGGCCGCCTCCACCCCGACCGTATTGCAGGGGGTGTAGACATCCTCGCGCAATACCCCTGCGCCGCCGCGGCCTTTGCCGCGCCGCCGCGCGAGATCGGGCTGGGGCCAAACGGTCGCCTCACCGCCCCCGCTCAGGCGAAGGCGCGGTAATCCCCGGCCACCGCCTGCACGGCGGCGGCGAGCAGTTGCTCCCCTTGCGCCCGCGTCGCCAGCGCCGAATGCGACCCGACCCGCCCGTCCGGGAAATCGCGCCGATGCGCGTCCGGCGGGCCGTGCCGGTCACCCGCATGGGCCTTGATATACTCCGCGGTCAGCCGCTCCGGCGGCTCCCGCGCGGCATCGACCACCGGCAGGTCGCCCAGCATCATCGTGATCGCGACTTCCGAGGGCGTCGCATGCATCCCCTCCCAGTCGCCATACCAGTCCCGCCGCAGCACATTGACCGGCTCGAAATCCCACCAGCTCTTCAGCCGCGCCACCACCGAAGGCCGCGCCGCCAGCACGCCCCGCAAGGGCGCGAGGTTCGCGCCATGCGCGTTCAGCACATAGATCCGCGCGAACCCCTGCGCCGCCAGCCCGTCGATCACCTCGCCCGCCAGCGCGGCAAAGACACCCTCGGAAATCGACAGCGTGCCCGGAAAGGCGGTGTTGAACGGCGACGGGGTCAGCGCCAGCGTCGGCGCCACCAGTGCGCCCACCGCCCGCGCCGCGCCCTCGGCGATCATCGTGGCGCACAGCGCATCGGTCCCGATCAGCCCCATCGGCCCGTGCTGCTCGGTCGAGCCGACCGGCAGGAACACCCCCGCACCACGGGAAATCGCCGCCTCGACGGCGGGCCATGTCATATGGTCCAGTCTCATCGCTCGGACGCCAGAAACGCCTCGACCGCCGGGCGATAGGCCGCCAGTTCCGCCGCCACCCAGGGCACATCCGCCAGCCGGTCGCGATAGGCCGCCACCTCCGCAGGCAGGGTCACGGAAAACCCCATCACCGGCCCCAGCAGCTCGATCCACAACAGCGTGATCGGCCAGCCGCAATCGCCCAGCCCAAAGGGCAGATCGTCGCCGACCATCCGCGCGAACTGCCCCAGCCGCGCCTCGATCTCGACCACCGCTTGGCGCACGACGCCCGCATCGCGCCCCTCGCGTTCGATATGCGGGAACAGCCGCCGCACCGCCGGCTCCAGCCGGGTGTCGTGAAACCGCCCCCGCTCGCGCATCCTCGCGCGCTCGCGCAAGTCCACCGGCATCAGCGCAGGCTCGGGAAACCGCTCCTCCAGATACTCGGCAATCGCCTCGCCATCGGCCAGCAGAAAGCCGTCCTCGACCAGCGCGGGCAGGTTCCCCGAGGGCACCACCCGCTTGTATTCGGCCGAGCCATAGCCACCCGGCGGCGGCTCTTCCCGCCACGCCAGCCCCTTCGCGCGCAAGACGATCCTCAGCTTGGCGCAATAGAGGCTGGGCGGTATCGCATAGATCAGCACGTCAGTTGTTCGACAGGTTCCACTTGGCCGCCAGCTCGTCGAACAGCCCGGCCTCTTTCTTCAGCGTGATCCAGGTGTTGACGTAGTTGATCCAGACCTGATCCGCCTGCGGCAGCAGCATCGCCACCGGCGTGCGCGCGCGCGGCGCCTTGACCGGCACGATCATCAGCTCGGGATATTGCGCCACCAGCTTGTTGGCCTCGACGTTCGAGGTGATATGGGCCTGCGCCCGTCCCGCCAGCACTTCCTGGAAATCGCGCGCCGGGGCCTCGACAATCACATGCTTGGCGTTCGGGAAGAACGACTTGACCTGCGCCTCCTGCGTCGTGCCCAGAGTTGCCGCGACCGACACCTCCGCCTTGTCCAGATCCGCCCAGTCCTTGAACTTGTCGGCGTCCTTCTTGTTGATCAGCGGCACCGTCGCCAGCGAGAAATAGCTCTGCGAATAGCCCGCCGCCTTCGCCCGCCCGGCCGAGATCGAGGCCGAGCCGGTGATGTGATAGGTGCCCGCCGTGACGCCGTTCACCAGCGTCTTCCAGTCGGTCGGCACGAATTCGACCTTCACCCCCATGTCCTCGGCCAGCGCGGTCATCACGTCGATGTCGTAGCCGGTATAGCTGTTGGTCGCGACGTCCTTCATCGTCATCGGGTTCCAGTCCCCGGTGGTGCCCACCTTCAGGACGCCGGAATTCAGGATGTCGTTCAGCGCCGACTGCGCCTGCGCCACGACCGGAACGGTCAGAACGGCAACAGCGACAGCCAGCGATTTGAGCAGTTTCATGGGAATCTCCCTCGGGTTTTCAGGAATGCCTTGGTCTGGGCCGATGGTTTCCCGAAATTACTTGCGATGCAAGAAAAACTAATGTCAGAACTGCCGCCACAAGGCAGGTCGCCCGCCGCGCGGGCAGATGTGACGGGAAAGGAACCAGGTGACAGCGGCGCCCATCATCCGCTTCGACGGTGTGTCCAAGCACTTTGGCACCTTCCAGGTGCTGAAGAACATTCACTTTTCCGTCGCCAAGGGCGAACGCGTCGTGGTCTGCGGCCCCTCCGGCTCGGGCAAGTCGACGCTGATCCGCTGCATCAACGGGCTGGAAACCATCGGCAGCGGCACCCTGACCGTGGACGGGATCACCGTCACCGAAAAGACCCTGCCCAAGGTCCGCGCCCGGGTCGGCATGGTGTTCCAGCAGTTCAACCTCTTCCCCCACCTCACCGTCCGCGACAACCTCACCCTCGGCCCGATGCGCGCGCGTGGCCTCAGCCGCGCGCAGGCCAACGAAGCCGCCATGCGCTATCTCGAGCGTGTGCGCATCGCCGAACAGGCCGACAAGTTCCCCCGCCAGCTCTCGGGCGGCCAGCAGCAGCGCGTCGCCATCGCCCGCTCGCTCTGCATGGAACCCGAGATCATGCTCTTCGACGAACCCACCTCGGCGCTCGATCCCGAGATGATCTCCGAGGTGCTCGACGTGATGACCAGCCTCGCCCAGACCGGCATGACCATGGTGGTCGTCACCCACGAGATGGGCTTTGCCCGCAAGGTGGCAGACCGCATGGTCTTCATGGACCACGGCGAAATCGTCGAAACCGCCCCGCCCGAAGATTTCTTCACCGCCCCGCGCAGCCAGCGCTGCCGCGATTTCCTCGACAAGATCCTCAACCACTGATGCGCGCGCTCCTCCTCCTCACACCCCTTCTGGCGCTGGCCGGCTGTTCCTCGAACTGGGGCTGGTATGTGGTCAACCCCTCGACCCCCAAGGGCTGGCTGAACCTCAAATTCCTGCTCAGCGGCATCGGCTACACGGTCCAGCTCTCGGCCACCGCCATCTGCATCTCGGTCGTCGTCGGCCTGCTGGTCGCGCTGCCGGGCCTCTCGGCGCGCAAATGGCCCCGCCGCATCAGCCGCACCTATGTCGAACTGGTCCGCGCGGTGCCGATCCTCGTGCTGATCCTCTGGGTCTACTACGGCCTGCCGCAGATCACCGGCCTGTCGCTCTCGGTCTTCTGGGCCGGGGTCATCGCGCTGGCGCTGTCGGACTCCGCCTTCCAGGCCGAAATCTTCCGCGCCGGCATCCAGTCCATCGCGCGCGGACAATACGAGGCCGCCTATTCCGTCTCGCTCAACTACCGCGACACCATGCGCTACGTGATCCTGCCCCAGGCGATCCGCCGCATCCTGCCCGCGCTCGGCAACCAGCTGGTCTACATGCTCAAGATGTCCTCGCTGGTCTCGGTGATCGGGATGCAGGAGCTGACGCGCAAGGCCAACGAACTCGTCGTCTCCGAATACCGCCCGCTCGAGATCTACACCGTCCTCGTCCTCGAATATCTGGTGCTGATCCTGATCGTCTCGGCCGGGGTGCGCTGGCTGGAACGCCGGCTGAAGACGGACGAACGCGCCTGAGATGGCCTTTCCCGCCTGAATGTCCTATCCCTGCCCAAACCGGCCAAAGGAGGGACAGATGCTCAGAAACGACCAGATCGACCAGTGGGACCGCGACCATTTCCTGCACCCCTCGACCCACGCCGCCCAGCACGCGCGCGGCGAGTCGCCCAACCGGATCATCCGCACCGCCTCGGGCGTCCATATCGAGGATCGTGACGGCAACCGCCTGCTTGACGCCTTCTCGGGCCTCTACTGCGTCAACGTCGGCTATGGCCGGCAAGAGATCGCCGAGGCCATCGCCGACCAGGCCCGCGAACTGGCCTATTACCACGCCTACGCCGGCCACGGCACCGATGCCTCGGTGACGCTGGCGCAGATGGTGCTGGAACGTGCGCCGAAAGGCATGTCCAAGGTCTACTTCGGCCTCGGCGGCTCGGACGCGAACGAGACCAACATCAAGCTGGTCTGGTATTACAACAACGTCCTCGGCCGCCCCGAGAAGAAGAAGATCATCTCGCGCTGGCGCGGCTACCACGGCTCGGGCCTGATGACCGGCTCGCTGACCGGGCTGGAACTGTTCCACAAGAAATTCGACCTGCCGCTCAACGGCGTGCTGCACACCACCTCGCCCTATTTCTACCGCCGCGAGGACCGGACGCAGGACGAGGCCGCCTTCACCGCCCAATGCGTCGCCGACCTGGAAGAGCTGATCGCACGGGAAGGCGCCGACACCATCGCCGCCTTCATCGGCGAGCCGCTGATGGGCACCGGCGGCATCGTGCCCCCGCCCGAAGGTTACTGGCCCACGATCCAGGCGGTGCTCGACAGGCACGACATCCTGCTGATCGCCGATGAGGTCGTCACCGGTTTCGGTCGCCTCGGCACCATGTTCGGCTCGGATCACTACGGCATCCGCCCCGACATCATCACCATCGCCAAGGGCCTCACCTCGGCCTATGCCCCGCTCTCGGGCAGCATCATCGGCGACCGCGTCTGGAAGGTGCTGGAAAAAGGCACCGACGAAAACGGCGTCCTCGGCCACGGCTGGACCTATTCCGCCCACCCCATCGGCGCGGCGGCGGGGGTTGCGAACCTCCAGCTGCTGGACAAGCTGAACCTCGTCGCCAACGCCCGCGATACCGGCGCCTACTTCAACAATTCGATGCAAGAGGCCCTCGGCAACCACCCGAACGTGGGCGAGATTCGCGGCGACGGGATGCTCTGCGCGGTCGAGCTGGTCGCCGACCGCGACGACCGCCGCTTCTTCGACGCCGCCGACAAGGTGGGCATCCGCGTCTCGGCCGCGATGCTGGCCGACCACAGGGTCATCGCCCGCGCCATGCCGCAGGGCGACATCCTCGGCTTTGCCCCGCCCTTCTGCCTGACGCGCGCAGAGGCCGATACCGTGGTCGCCGCCACCGCCGCGGCCGTGAAGGCGGTCCTCGGCTAAGGCCGCTTGCACTTGGCGCACCGCCGGTCAATTCTGGCGGTGCAACAGGAGCTTTCGCCGATGAACTACGCCGCCCCCCGCACCATCGACGAGACCGTGCGCCTGCTGGCCGATGCCCCGGGCGCGGGCCACGTGCTCGCCGGGGGCACCGATCTGGTCGTCCAGATGACCGCCGGCCTGCGCACGCCCGACCTCGTCGTCGACATCAAGGCGATCCCCGAACTGACCGACCTGCGCGAGGATGACGACGGCTTCCACCTCGGCGCCGCCCTCTGCGGCGCGGCCCTGAACGAGAACGCCGCGCTTAAATCGGCCTGGCCCGGCGTGACCGAGGCGATCGACCTCATCGGCTCGATGCAGGTCCAGTCCCGCGCCACCCCCGCCGGCAACCTCTGCAACGCCTCTCCCGCCGCCGATTCCGTCCCGGCCCTGATCGCCGCCAACGCCACCGTCACCGTGATCGGCCCCGCCGGCCTCCGCACCGTCGCGGTCGAGGACATCCCCGCCGGCCCCGGCCGCACCACCCTGAACAAGGGCGAGGTGATCACCGCGATCCATCTGCCCAGGCGCCCCGCCCGCAGCGCCGACGCCTATATCCGCTTCACGCCGCGCACCGAGATGGACATCGCCGTGGTCGGCGTCGCGGTGAACCTGACGCTGGACGCGCAGGGGCTCTGCACCGCCGCCCGAGTCGCCATCGGCGCCGTCGCCCCCACCGCGCGTCTCGTGCCCGCCGCCGGCGCCGCGCTGATCGGAACCCCGCTCGACGATACCGCACTGGATCGCGCCGCCGAGGCCGTCCGCGCCGCCTGCCAGCCGATCGACGACAAGCGCGGCACCGCCGCCTATCGCATCCGCATCGCCGGCGTGATCTTCCGCCGCGCCGCCCTCGCCGCCCTTTCCCGGATCTCCTGACATGGCCAAGCTGCACGTCACCACCACGCTCAACGGCGTCGAGACCGAATTCCTCGCCCGCCCCGAACAGACCCTGCTGGCTGTACTGCGCGACGAGCTGCACCTGACCGGCACCAAGGAAGGCTGCGGCTCGGGCGACTGCGGCGCCTGTTCGGTCGAGGTGGACGGGCGGGTGACCTGTTCCTGCCTGATGCTCGCGGCCGAGGCCGAAGGCAAGGCGATCACCACCATCGAGGGGGTCGCGCGGAACGGCGAGCTGCACCCGGTGCAGAAACACTTCCTCCAGGAAGCCGCCCTGCAATGCGGCTTCTGCACCCCGGGCTTCATCGTCGCCGCGAAGAACCTGCTCGACCGCAACCCGGACCCGAGCGAAGAACAGATCCGCTTCTGGCTCGCCGGCAACCTCTGCCGCTGCACCGGCTATGACAAGATCGTGCGCGCGGTGCAGGCCGCCGCCGCCGAGATGCGCGACGGCGCGGCGGGGTAAACCCGGGCAAGGCGCCTCCGCCGACGCTTCGGTTCAGCGATGAGCGGGTTGGGGGCTCTGCCCCCGCCGCGCCTTTGGCGCGACTCCCCCGAGATACTTGTGAACCAGAGAAGAGGCGGGCGCCCGCACAAAATCCGGACCTCTGGCATACTGCCATACTAGTCACCCATCGAAAGCCGTGCTATCACCTTTCCACACACGTCCCCAATGGGGACAAGGGAGGAATCCGCGATGAAGCAAACCTGGCGCTGGTTCGGGCCCAACGATCTTGTCTCCATCGACGACGTCTGCCAGGCCGGGGCGCAGGGCATCGTCACCGCCCTGCACCACGTACCCACCGGCGCCGTCTGGACCCCGGCCGAGATCGCCCGCCGCCAGGCCATCGTCGGCCGCATGAAGGACGGCAGCCCCTCGGGCCTCGCGTGGGACGTGGTCGAGAGCCTGCCCGTCTCGGAGGACATCAAGAAGCAGCAGGGCGACTTCAGGGCGCATTTCGCCAACTACCGCGAGTCGCTGAGGAACCTCGCCGCCGCCGGGATCGAGACGATCTGCTACAACTTCATGCCGGTCCTCGACTGGACCCGCACCGATCTCGCCTGGCGCCTGCCCACGGGCGCCACCTGCATGCGATTCGACCTTGTCAACTTCGCCACCTTCGACCTGCACATCCTGCAACGCCCCGGCGCGCCCGAGGATTACGACGAGGCCCTGCGCGAGACCTGCGCGGAACGCTTCGCCGGGATGTCCGACGCGGCGAGGGAACAGCTTGCCGGCAACGTCGTCTTCGGCCTGCCCGGCGCGGCCGAGACCTTCACCCTCGACGACGTCCGCCTGCATCTCGCCCAATATGCCGCCATGCCGGAAGAGACCCTGCGCGCCCATCTGATCGACTTCCTCGCCGAAGTCGTGCCCACCGCCGAGGAACTGGGCCTGCGCCTCTGCTGCCACCCCGACGACCCGCCCTTCCCGCTGCTGGGCCTGCCCCGCATCATGTCGACCGAGGCGCAATACAAAGCCGTGATGGACGCCGTCGACCGCCCGGCCAACGGCATCACCCTCTGTTCCGGCTCGCTGGGCGCGCGGCCCGACAACGACCTGCCCGGGATGATGCGCCGCCTCGGCGACCGGGTGCACTTCCTGCACCTGCGCAACGTGAAGCGCGACACGCCCGCGCTGCGGGGATCCTTCTACGAGGCCGAGCATCTGGGCGGCGACACCGACATGGTCGCCCTGATCGCCGCCGTGCTCGAGGAAGAATCCCGCCGCCGCGCCGCCGGCCGCCCCGACAGCTCGATCCCCTTCCGCCCCGACCACGGCCAGGACATCCTGGACGATCAGGGCCGCAAGGCCCAGCCCGGCTACCCCGCCATCGGCCGCCTCAAGGGCCTCGCCGAACTGCGCGGGGTGATTGCGGCGCTGTCGCGGTGAGGGGGCGGGCGGGGGAGCACGTCCGGCTGCCCCCCTCACGACGACCGCACCCCAGGCAAATGGCTGATGTCGCCCGTCGAACAGGGGCGTTTACGCAAGAAGCGGGTCGGCAGAGCAGCAGGATATTGCCTAAGCAGGTTCCGACACACCTTCAGGCGGAGACGGAAATGCTTCTGGACGGCAAGACAATCATCATCACCGGCGCAAGCAGCGGCATCGGAGCGGCGGCTGCAAGGGTTTTCGCGGCAGAGGGCGCAAGACTTGTCCTCGGCGCGCGTCGTGCCGAACTGCTGGAAAGAACCGTCGACGAGATTTCGGCTGACGGTGGCGAAGCGGATTTCATCGTCGGGGACGTGGAAGAAAGCGGCTATGCAGAAGCGTTGGTACAACGCGCCGAAGAGCGCTTCGGCGGTCTTGATGGTGCGTTCAACAATGCGGGCACAACAGGAGACATGGGACCGATTCCCGACATGGATGAGAGCAACTGGCACAAGGTGATGGCGGTGAATCTCAACAGCGGATTCTATGCGGCAAAGCACCAGATCCCGGCGATGCGCAAACGCGGCGGCGGCTCGATTGTGTTTACGTCCTCGTTCGTCGGCCACACGATCGGGTTGCCTGGCATGGGCGCCTATGCCGCGGCAAAGGCGGGCCTGATCGGCATGACCCAGGTTCTGGCTGCGGAACACGGGCCCGAGAACATCCGCGTCAACGCCCTCCTGCCCGGAGGCACCATGACACCGATGGCTGGTGAGGATGCCGCCTATCATGAGATCGTGCGGGGGTTCCACGCGCTGAAGCGCATGGCCGATCCCTCCGAGATCGCGCAGGCGGCTCTCTTCCTCCTGTCCGATCAGGCGTCATTCGTGACCGGGACCGCAATGATCGCGGACGGCGGAAATTCGATCAACAAACTCTAGGGCGGACCAAGCGGACAGTGGCCAGCCAACTGCCAGCGTCCGCTCCATCCCATCCCCCGACCGACCCGGTCACAGCGACAGCCCGCCGCCCACGATCAGGGTCTGGCCCGAGACATAGTTCGATTCCGGCGCGCACAGCAGATAGACGCCGCCGGCCGCCTCGGCCGGGGTGCCGGCCCGGCCCATCGGGATCATCGCCGAAAAGCCCTGATGCACCTTGGTCGGAATGCCCACACCGATCTGGTTGCCCTCGACCGTGATGGTCTTCTTCTCGTCCGTCGCCTCGGTCAGCCGCGTGGTGATGACGCCGAAGGCCACCGCGTTCACGTTCACCTTGTGGCGGCCCCATTCCTTCGACAGCGCCTTGGTCAGCCCGATGATCCCCGCCTTGGCCGAGGAGTAGTTCGCCTGCCCCGCATTGCCTCCCGTCCCCGCGATGGACGAGATGTTGACCACCTTGCGCACCACCTCGATGCCCTGCGCGGCCTCCTCCCTGGCCGCCGGAATGATGAACTGTCCCGCCGCGCGCAGGATGCGGAAGGGCGCCTTGAGATGCACGTCGATCATCGCGTCGAACTGGCGGTCCGACATCTTGTTGATCATCGCGTCCCAGGTATAACCCGCGTTGTTGACGATGATGTCCACGCCGCCGAACCGCTCCAGCCCCGCCTTGATGAAGCGGTCGCCATAGTCCTCGTCGGTCACCGAGCCCGGCAGCGCCAGGGCCTGTCCGCCCAGCGCCGCGACCTCGGCCGCCACCGCGTGGGCCGGTTCGGCGTCCAGATCGTTGATCACCACATTCGCCCCTTCCGAGGCGAGTTTCAGCACCACCTCGCGGCCAATGCCGCGCCCTCCGCCTGTGACATAGGCGGTCTTGCCGTCCAGCTTTTTCATGTTCTTCCCTCGACGTTACGACAGCGCCACCAGCGCCTGACCGGCAAGCTTGACCTCGCCCTTCTGATTTGCGGCCACCACATCCAGCCGCACCAGCCTCTCGCCATCGGCCTCGATCTTCTCGGCCACCGTCCCGGTGCAGGTGATCTCGTCGCCCAGCCAGGTGATCGCGGTAAACCGGTTCGAGAAGGCGCGCAGCGACGCCTGCGGCACCCAGTCGGTCAGCATCCGGCCCAGATAGGCCATCGACAGCATCCCCTGGGCAAAGACGTCCTGCATCCCCGCCGCCTTCGCGACGTCGATATCGATATGGATCGGGTTGTGGTCGCCCGAGGCCCCGGCAAACAGCGCCAGCGTCGCACGCGACACCGGGGCCGTGGTCAGCGCCGGGATGGCGTCGCCGACCGCGAGGCTGTCAAAGGTCACATCGCTCATGATCCGTTCCTCACCACGATCACGCGGGTCATGCCGCCCACATCCTCGCCCCTCTGGTTGGTGGCATCGGTCTCCAGCACGATGAATTCCATCGCCCCGCCCTTCTTGTCGTAGATGTCGGCAATGCGGGTGTTCAGGGTAATGGCATCCCCCGCGCAGATCGGCGTCGCATAGCGGAACTTCTGCTCGCCATGCAGGATCCGGTTCAGATCCACCCCCATCTCGTCATACAGGCGGAAGGGATCCGGCTGGCTCAGATCCAGCGAGAACAGGAAGGTCGGCGGCGCGGGCAGCGACGGATAGCCCGCCGCCCGGGCCGCGTCCTCGTCCAGATAGACCGGGTCGCTCTGCCCGGTCGCCTTGGCGAAGAACCGCAACTGGCCCTTCTCGACATCCACGGTCAAAGGGTCGAGCGTCCGCCCGACAAAGCTCTTGTCAATCATGTGCCTGTCTCTCAGCCGGCCTGATACATGGTCACGACACAGGCGCCGCCCAGCCCCAGGTTGTGCTGCAACGCGATGCGCGCGCCCTCGACCTGCGTCGGCCCGGCAGTTCCGCGCAGCTGCCGCGTCAGCTCATAGCACTGCGCCAGCCCGGTCGCGCCCAGCGGGTGGCCCTTGGACAAAAGCCCGCCCGAGGGGTTGGTCACATACCGCCCGCCATAGGTATTGTCGCCCTCCGCGATGAACTTCTGCGCGCCGCCTTCAGGGCACAGCCCCAGCCCCTCGTAGGTGATCAGCTCGTTCTGGGCGAAACAGTCGTGCAGCTCGACCACGTCCACGTCCTCGGCTCCGATCCCGGTCGCCTCATAGACGCTGCGCGCGGCCGCGGCCGTCATGTCATAACCGACCACCTGCATCATGTCGTGCGCATCGAAGGTCGAACGGGTGTCGGTCGTCATCGCCTGCCCGGCAATCCGCACCGTCGCGTCGATCCCATGCGCCTTCGCAAAGCGCGGGCTGACCAGCAGCGCGGCGGCCGCGCCGCAGGTCGGCGGGCAGGCCATCAGCCGCGTCATCACCCCGTCCCACATCACCGGAGAGGCCAGCACCTCCTCGGGCGTGATCTCGGTGCGGAACAGCGCCAGCGGATTGTTCACCGCATGACGCGAGGCCTTGGCGCGGATGCGCGCGAAATCCTCCAGCGTGGTGCCGTGTTTCTCCATATGCGACTTGCCCGCGCCCCCGAAATAGCGCAGCGCCAAGGGCACCTCGCCATGCCCCACCAGCGCATCGGTCTCGGCATCGAAATCGGCAAACGGGCTGGGGCGGTCGGTCCAGACATCGCCAAGCGCACCGGGGCGCATCTGTTCGAACCCCACCGCCAGGGCGCAATCGACGATCCCGGCCTCGACCGCCTGCCGCGCGAGATACAGCGCGGTGGACCCCGTCGAACAGTTGTTGTTGACGTTGACAACCGGAATGCCGGTCATCCCCACCTTGTACAGCACGTTCTGCCCGCAGGTGCTGTCGCCATAGACATAGCCTGCATAGGCCTGCTGCACGTCGCTGTAGTCCAGCCCCGCATCCGCCAGCGCCGCGCGCACCGCCTCCGCCCCCATCTCGGGATAGGGCGCGTTCTGCCCCGGCTTGGCGAACTTCGTCATGCCGACACCGGCGACGATCACCTTCTCAGACATGTCTCCTCCTCCTCGACTTCCACCCGCACGCCAGGCCGCGCAGGGACGCCGGCAGGCCGCAAAATTTACACTCATGCGTTACCTTGATCACCGTTAAGTGTCCGGTCAAGGATAAAAGTCACCGATGAGTGAAAATTTGCCCCGGCGCTAGAGCTTTTCGGTGAAGGCCGGCTTCATCAGCGTCGGGTCGACCAGCATCCCGAACACCTGTTCGTTCTGCGCATGGGTCAGCTGGTGCAGCGCAAAGGCCGTGCGCATCGCCTGCACCCGGCCCTGCGCGTCCTGCGCGTTGTTCACCGCCTCCTTGGCCAGCTTCAGCGCCAGCATCGGCATCCGCGCGATCTTGCGGGCCATCTCCAGCGTCGCCTCCGCCAGCGCGTCACGCGGCACGACCTTGTTGACCATGCCGATCGCCAGCGCCTCCTGCGCGCTGATCGGCTCGGCGGTGAACAGATGCTCCTTGGCCTTGCGCGCGCCCATCTCCCAGGGGTGGACAAAGAACTCCACCCCCATGGCACCCATGGTCAGGGTATTGTCCAGAAACTCGGCATCCTCGCTCGCAACGATGATATCGCAGGGCCAGGCCAGCATCAGCCCGCCCGCGATGCACTTGCCCTGCACCTGCGCGATGGTCGGCTTTGACAGGTTGCGCCAGCGCTCCGACAGGCCCAGATAGATCTCCATCTCGCGCGCATAGCGCCGTTCCGAGGCCTGCGACCCCAGCCCGCCCCAGGTGCCGACCGGGCGTTCGCCCGCCATATTGCCAAAGGGATCGGCCTCGCGCAGGTCGTGCCCGGCCGAAAAATGCGGCCCGGTCGAGGCAAGGATGATCACCTTCACCCCATCCTCCGCCACCGCCCGGTCGAAGGCATCGTTCAGCGCATACAACATCCGCGTGTCCTGCGCATTGCGCGCCGCCGGGCGGTTCAGGACAATCCGGGCGATCCCCGGCTCGGGCGTTTCGTAAAGAATGGGGCTGTCCGACGACATGCGATCCTCCTGTCGCTGCTTGGCAGGGGATCGCGGGCAGGTCTCAGCCGGCCCTCAGCCCCTGCAGGATAAACTCGATATGCGCCGCCGCAACGGTCTCGACCGGCACCGCATGCGGCCCCCGGTTCCAGTAGGGCACCCAGTTCAGCGCCCCGAAGATCGCCGCCGAGGTCAGCTTGGGGTCACAGGGCCGTATCGTGCCGTCCTCGATCCCGTCGCGGATCATGTTGCGCATCGCATGATCGATCTTGCGCCGTTCGCTGAAGACGGTCTCGCGCTCCTTCGGGGCCAGCGGCACATCGGTCGACAGCACCACGCACAGCCCCATGTCGTCGCTCAGAAAATCGAAATACCCATGCAACAGCGCCTCGATCCGCTTCAGCGCCGGCAGGCTCTTGTCCTGCGACGACTCCACCAGCTCGCGCATCATCTCGACCCCGCGCAGGTTGCACTGCACCAGGATCTCGTCCTTGCTCTTGACGTAGTAATACAGCGTCCGCTTGGTGACGTTCAGCGCCTCGGCGATGTCATCCAGCGTCGTCCGGTCGAACCCGCGCTCGTTGAACAGCCACGCCCCCGCCCGCAGCACCGCCATCCGCTTCTTCTTGCGCCGGTCATCCTTTGACTCGAAGGCGTGCGACCATTTGGGTTTGTTCATGCGCTCAGACTCCCGGACCCGAAGCCCCATCGCCGCCGGGGGGCGGGACCATATGTAACCAGCCAGAGCAATCTATAACCACCGGTTGAAACCCGCAAGCGGCCGCAGGCCCGCGCCATCAGGCCAGGGTCCGCGCGATCAGATCCTTCATCGTCTCGGTCGACCCACCCGCGATCTGATACAGCCGGGATTCCGAGAACATGTTGGAAATATTGTATTCCGTCATGTATCCCGCCCCGCCATGCAGCTGAAGACAGGTGTTCGTCACGCCAAAGGCCTGCTCGGCCACCCACCATTTCAGCATCGCCGCCGTCGTCGTGTCCAGCTCTCCCGCAAGGTGACGCGCGACGCATTGGTCGACAAAGACATGGGCGACCTCGGCAATCGTGCGCACCTCGGCCAGTTTGAACCGGGTGTTCTGCATGTCGATCAGCCGCTTGCCGAACAGCGGCCGGTCCGAGGCAAAGGCCACCGTGTCCGCCAACGCCCGGCGCATCGTCGCACAGCCGATCAGGCCGATCACCAGCCGTTCCTGCGGCAGGTTGGTCATCAGCTGGCCAAACCCCTGCCCCTCGGCGCCGCCGAGCAGGTTCTCGGGCGGCACCCGCACGTTGTCGAAGAACAGCTCCGACGTGTCCTGGCCCTTCATCCCCAGCTTGTCGAGGTTGCGTCCCCGCCTGAACCCCGGGCAATTCGCGGTCTCGACGCCCAGGATCGACACCCCCCGCGCCCCGGCCGCCGGATCGGTCTTGGTCACCACCAGGATCAGATCCGCCTGCTGGCCATTGGTGATATAGAGCTTGGACCCGTTCACCACATAGTCGTTGCCCTCCATCCGCGCCGTGGTCCGGATCGCCTGAAGGTCCGACCCCGCCCCCGGTTCGGTCATGGCGATGGCGCAGACCATCTCGCCGGTCGCCATCTTCGGCAGCCACCGCCGCTTCTGCTCTTCCGTGCCGTGGTCCAGGATGTAGCCCGCGCAGATCTGCGAATGCACCGAATTGCCGAAACTCGAATGCCCGCGCCCCAGATACTGCTCATAGCAGATCACCGCCTCATGCCGGAAATCGCCGCCATGCCCGCCATATTCCTCGGGGATCGAGGCGCACAGCATCCCGACCTCGCCGGCCTTGTACCAGAAGTCGCGGTCCACATGCCCCTGCGCCATCCAGCGCGGCTCATGCGGCGTCATCTCGGCGGCGACAAAGCTGCGCATCGCGTCCGAGAGCATCCCCAGCTCCTCGTCCATCCAGGAAAAGCGATAATCGAACATGGATTTGGTCCTTTCGGCTCAGCCGGCCTTGGCGCGGAAGTCGGGCGCGCGTTTTTCCAGGAAGGCGCGCACGCCCTCTTCCAGTTCGGGCCGGGCGCACAGCGCGACATTGGCGTCCCGCTCGCGATCGATCAGATCGCCGAACCGGGTCGACAGCGCGTCGGTGAACAGCTGCCGCGTCATGCGCAGCGCCTCGGGTGGCGCCTTGCTCAGCCGTCGGGCATAGCTCTCGGCCTCGCCCATCAGTTCCGCCCCCGGCACCGCGCGCCAGATCAGCCCGGCCTCCACCGCCTCGCGCGCGCTCAGGCTCTCGCCCAGCAGCGCCAGTGGCAGCGCCCGGTTGCGGCCCATCAGGTTCGGCAGCAGCCAGGACACGCCCGCATCGGGCACGATCCCCAGCATCCGCACGAAGGCACAGTGAAACCGCGCCTCCTCCGAGGCGATCACCAGATCCCCCAGCAGCGCCAGCCCCATGCCGCCGCCCGCAACCGTCCCGTTGATCGCGATGACCAGCGGTTTCGGCAGGTCCACCATCGCCCGCAGCAGCGGGTTGAGACAGGTGTCGAACCCCTCGCGCAGCCGCTCCGGCGCCCCGGACAGGCCCCCCTCGCCCAGAAACGTGTCCAGCGCGGCGCCGACACAGAAGGCCCGGCCCGACCCCGTCAGGATCACCGCATGAACCTCCGGGTCCGCGCCCAGCTCGAGGAAACGATCGCGCAGCGCGCCGAAGTCGCTCATGCTGCAACTGTTCATCGCGTGCGACGTCTGCAGCGTCAGCGTCGCAATCCCCTCCGCGCGGGTGATGTCGGCCGTCATGTCCTGTCCTCCCAGCCCCGTCGCGGCGCGGATCCATCCCGCGCCGCGCAACCTTCGCTCAATACGGCAGGTTCTCCTGCAGAACCGTCCAGGCCTTGCCCTGCGACTGCACCAGAACCAGCGCCGTCCCGCCCGAATGCTTGGTCTCCGAGAAACTGAAATCCGGCCCGTCGAACGGATCGTCATACTGCGAAATCTGCTCGATCCCCTTCACGAAGCTCTCCACCGTCAGATCGCGCCCCGCGGCCTCCAGCGCCTGAAGCGTCAGTTCGGCCGCAATCCAGCCGTTCTGGGCATAGACGTTCGGCTCGCGCCCGTAGGCCGCGCGATAGTCCTCGACGAACTTGCTGCGGAACGGATCGCCATCGGTGAAATCGGCGATCTTGTAGGGGGTGACCAGATACAACCCCTCGGTCACGCCATCGCCCGCCTCGGCCACCAGCGGCAGATAGGGCACCATGTTGCCCACCACCGGCTTGTCCCAGCCCAGCTTGCGCAAGGTGGCATAGACCGCGATGGTGTCCTTGATCGTCGTCCCCAGCACCAGCAGATCGCAGTCCGAATTCTTGATCGCGGTCGCCGCACCGGCAAAGTCGGTCTCGGTCACCTTGTGCGACCCGCGCAGCACGATCTCGGCCCCCAAGGCCGCGGCCGCCTGTTCGACGCCGGTGACAACCTCCTGCCCGTAATCGTTCGACGCCGCCTGCAGGCACAGCTTCTTCACGCCCTCATGCTCGACGAAATACTTCACCGCGCCCGAAGCCTGATCCTGATAGTCGAGATACAGCGAATAATGCAGCGGGTGCAGCGGCTCGGCCGCAATGCTCGCCCCGGTCACCGGGAACAGATGCGGGATCCCGGCCTTGTCCAGGATCTGCATCGCCGCCATCGAGGGCGGCGTGCCGATGGTGCCGATCAGCGCAAACACCCGGTCGCGCTGCACCAGCTTGTTGGCCGCCCGCACCGCCTGGGTGAGGTCGTATTTCATGTCCTCGACCCGCAGGTCGATCTTGCGGCCGTGGACCCCGCCCGCCGCATTCGCCGCGTCAAAGCGCAGCCTCATGCCATCGACGCTCGGCACGCCGCCCAGCGCCAGCGGCCCCGACAGGTCGCCAAGCGAGCCCAGCACGATGGTGTCGTCACTCACGCCCTGCGGATCGGCCCAGGCCAGGCTGGCCGAGGCGATGCAGGCCGCCACAAGCGGAAACAGTCGTTTCATCCGAATTCTCCTCCTCTGTGATGGTGGCCGGCCCGTGCCGGCCACCGGCATCTCCGCCCGCCCTCAGTAGGGCAGGTTCTCCTGAACGATGACCCAGCCGCCCGCCTTGCTCTGCGCCAGGTTCAGCGTGTCGGCGCCCGAATGCTTGGTGGCCGAATAGCTCTGCGTCGGCCCGCCGAACGGATCGACATATTCCGTGATCGCCTCCAGCCCCTTGGTCAGCGTCTCGACCGTCAGCTCCGGCCCCGCGTTCTCCAGCCCCCGCACCATCAGATCGGCCGCGACATAGCCCTGCTGCGACTGGATCGTCGGCACGGCGCCAAAGGACGCCTGATACCGCTTGGCGAAATCGGCCCGCCAGGGATCGCCATCGCCGAAATCCGCGATCTTGAGTGGCGTCACCACGTAAAGCCCGTCGGTCACGCCATCGCTCGCGGCCGCCACCAGCGGCGCATAGGCAACCATGTTCGCCACGATCGGCCTGTCCCAGCCCAGCTTGCGCAGCGTGGCGTACAGCGTGATCGTGTCCTTGATCGTGGTCCCCATCAGCAGCACCTCGCAATCGGCGTTCTTGATCGCCGTCGCGGCACCCGCAAAGTCCACCTCGGTCGTCTTGTGCTTGCCATGCAGGCTGACCGTCGCGCCCTGCGCCTCGATCTCACCCAGCGCGCCCTTGACGACCTCCTCGCCGTAATCCGACGCAACCGTCTGCAGGCAGTATTTGGTCACCCCCTGCCCAGCGAAGTACTTCACCGCCCCGCGCGCCTGGTTCTCGTAGGACACATATTGCGAGAAATGCAGCGCATTCAGCGGCTCGACGACCGACCCGGCGGCGGTCAGCGGAAACAGGTTCGGCACATTGGCCTTGTCCTGGATCTCCATCACCGCCAGCGTCTGCGGCGTGCCGACGTTCAGCAGACCGGCGAAAATATCGTCGCGCTCCACCAGCTTGCGGCCCATCCGCACCGCCAGCGGGATCTGATACTGCCCGTCCTCCAGCAGCAGTGTGATCTTGCGCCCGTGCACACCGCCCGCCGCATTCGCCTCCTCGAGGCGCAGCTTCATGCCGTTCGCCGCATCCACGCCCCACAGCGCCAGCGGCCCCGACAGATCGCCAACAGACCCCACGCGGATCTCCGTATCGCTCACGCCACGCACCTCGGCCGTGGCCAGACCCGCCAGGGCCGACACCACCGCGGCCAGTCCCGCTACCTTCAAGTTCACCATCGTTCCTCCTCCGTTCGGCCGGGCTGGCCGTCAGTACATCTGGTCGATCAGCGCGCCGTATTTCTTCTCGACAAAGCTGCGCTTGAGTTTCATCGTCGGCGTCATCTCGTCGTCTTCCGCGGTCAGCAGGATGTTGATCAGCTTGAACTTCTTGACCTGCTCCACCGGCGAGAAGTTGCGGTTGGCCTTCGCCACCTCGCTCTCGATCAGCTCGACGATCTCGGGCCGGGCGCACAGCGACCTGTAGTCGGTGAAAGGAACCGCCCGGCTTTGCGCGAAATGCTCGACATTCTCCTGATCGATCATGATCAGGCAGGTCAGATACTTGCGCTTGTCCCCGATGATGATCGCATCGGCGATATAGGGCGAGAACTTGAGCGCGTTCTCCATCAGGCTCGGCGTCACGTTCTTGCCGCCCGCCGTGATGATGATGTCCTTCAGCCGGTCGCGGATCCGCAGCGCCCCGTCATTGCCGATCTGCCCGACATCCCCGGTCCGCACCCAGCCGTCGACGATGGTCGAAGCCGTCGCCTCGGGGTTGTTGAGATAGCCTGAGAACAGGCTGGGGCTGCGCACCAGGATCTCGTCCTGCTCGCCCAGCCGCACCTCGACCGAGGGCAGCGCGTGCCCCACCGTTCCGGGGCTCGGCCGCGCGACCGAGGTCATCGTGGTCATGCCCGTCTCGGTCTGGCCATAGGCCTCGGACACTGGCAGCCCCAGCGCCAGATACCATTTCAGCAGATCCGCCGAAATCGGCGCCGCGCCCGACAGCAGGAACTGCGCCCGGTCCAGCCCCAGCAGCTGCTTGAGGTTGCGATAGACCAGCACATCCGCCAGCCGGTACTGCGCCGCCAGCAGCGGCGGAACCGGCCGGCCCTCCAGCAGATACTCCGCGCGGCGGGTGCCCACGCCCATCGCCCAGGCATAGCCCGCGCGTCCCAGCCAGGTCGCCTCGGACATCAGCGTCGCGACCCGCGAATAGAACTTCTCCCAGATCCGCGGCACCGCAAAGATCACCGTGGGTGACAGCTCGCGGATGTTCTGGAACACCGTCTCGGCGCTTTCGGCAAAGTTCAGCCGCGTGCCATGGCCCAGGCACATGCACAGCGACACCATCCGCTCGGCCGCGTGGCACAGCGGCAGATAGGTCAGGATCTCGTCCTCGGGCCCGATCCGGAACGGATCCGGCGAGGCGGTCATCGTATACAGCAGATAGCGGTTCGGGATCAGCGCGCCCTTGGGCGACCCGGTGGTGCCCGAGGTATAGATCAGAACCACGGTATCGTCGTTCTTCCCGCCGTCGATGGCCCGATCCAGCGCGCCCGGATGATCGTTCTGGAACTGCGTTCCGGCCTCGTACAGATGCCCGATCGGCTCGACCCTGGGGTCGCGGAACCCGCGCAGCCCCTTCCAGTCGATGACATAGACCTTGACGATATCGGGCAGCGCGTCGCGCACCTCCAGATACTTGTCCAGCTGCTCCTCGTCCTCGACGATCAGCACCTTTGCGGAACTGTCCTCCAGCATGTGCTTCAGCTGCGGCGCCTGATAGGTCGGATAGACACCGTTGACGACACAGCCCGCGATCTGCGCGCCCATGTCGGCAAAGACCCATTCCTTGTTGTCCTCGCTCAGGATCGCCACCACGTCGCCGCGCCGCAGGCCCAGCGCCATCAGCCCGCCGGCGACCTGCCGCGCATGGCGGTCGTAATCGGCCCAGGTGAAGGCCTCCCAGATGCCGAAATTCTTCTCGCGCATCGCCACGCGGTCGCCCCACGCCGCCACCCGCGCGCGGAACAGCTTGGCCAGGGTGTCATGCCCGTCCACCGAGACGAAATCGTTCCTGACGACAGACTCCACCGCTCACCTCCACGTCTTGCGCTTTTTCCAGCGCTTTTCGCCCCGGACGCCGGCCTCGGCCTGCCCGAGGTAGAATTCCTTGATGTCCTCCGAGGCCAGCAGCTCGCGCGACGGGGCGTCCATCACCACCCGTCCGACCTCCATGATGAAGCCATAGTCGGCCACGGCCAGCGCGGCACTGGCGTTCTGCTCCACCAGCAGGACCGACACCCCCTGCTCGCCGTTGATCCGCCGGATCACGTCGAAGATCGTCTTCATCAGCAGGGGCGACAGACCCAGCGACGGCTCGTCCAGCACCATCAGCCGCGGCCGGCCCATGAAGGCGCGCCCGACCGCCAGCATCTGCTGCTGCCCGCCCGACAGGAACCCGGCCATATCGGCCTTCTTGCGGGCCAGGTCGGGGAAATACGCATAGACCGTCTCGAAATCGCGGGCGACCTCGTCGCGGTCGCGCCGGCCCCAGGCGCCGACCCGCAGGTTCTCTTCCACGCTGAGGAACGGAAACACCTCGCGCCCCTCGGGCACATGGCCGATCCCCTTCGCCGCCACCCGGTCGGGATCGCGGTTCTGGATCTCCTCGCCCGCCAGCAACACCTGCCCCTTGCGGCAGTCGATGGCGCCCGAGATGGTCTTGAGCAGGGTCGTCTTGCCCGCGCCGTTCGCACCCAGAACGGTGACGATCTGCCCTTCCTCCACCGACAGGCTGACCCCGGCAATCGCCATGATCGGACCGTAGAAGGTCTCGACGTTGCGCACGTCCAGCAGCGCCCCCATCAGACCGTCCCCCCGAGATAGGCCGCCTGCACATGGGCGTCGCCCTGCACATCCGCGACCGACCCCACCGCCAGCACCTGCCCGTTGGCCAGCGCCATGCAGCGGTCGGCGATGCGCCCGACCAGGTTCATGTCGTGCTCGACCATCACCACGGTCACGCCCAGCTCTTCCTTGATGTCCTTGAGCCAGAACGACATATCCGTCGTCTCTTCGGGGTTCAGCCCCGAGGCCGGCTCGTCCAGCAGCAGAAGCTGCGGCTCGGCACACAGCGCGCGCGCCAGCTCGACGTTCTTGCGCGCCCCATAGGCCAGGTCGGCCACCTTCTCATAGCGATAGTGCTGCATGTCCAGCAGATCGAGGATCTCCTCGATCTTGCGGCGGTGGGCATGTTCCTCGGCCCGCACCCGGCGGGTGAAGAACCACTCCGACACCCAGCCCGTGCGCACCTTGGAACTGCGCCCCACCAGCAGGTTGTCCAGCACCGTCGCATTCTCGAACAGCTCGATGTTCTGAAAGGTCCGCGCGATCCCCAGATCGACGATCTGGTTCGCCTTGCGCTCCAGCAACGGCTGCCCGCGAAAGCTGATCGACCCGGCATCCGGCCGGTAGATCCGGCTGATCGCGTTGAAGATCGTGCTCTTGCCCGCGCCGTTCGGCCCGATGATCGCATAGATCTCGCCCGGCTCGACGCTGAAGGACACGTCCTTGATCGCCATCACGCCCCCGAAGGACAGGCTCAGGTTCTCGACGACAAGATCGCTCATCTGAACCGTTCCGTCTTCAGATATCGCTTCTGCCGCACGAAGGTGGCGCGCTTGTAATAGGGATAGGTCTCCAGGAAGAGCCGCAGCTTGCGCCAGCGGCCATACAGCCCCTCGGGTTCGAAGACGATGAAGGCCGCGATGATCAGCCCGAACAGGAACTGCTCCAGCCCCGCCGCCTCGGCAATCGCCGGGGGCAGGACTTCCCGCAGCAGCCCGATCACGTTGGGCAGCACGGTGACGAAGACCGCCCCGAAGATCGCCCCCGTGATCGTGCCCAGCCCGCCGACGATGACCATCAGCAGCAGCTTCAGGCTTTCCGGGATGCCAAAGGCCTCGGGCGCCAGGAAGAACAGCAGATGCGCCATCAGCCCGCCGGCCAGCCCGGTGATCGCCGCGCTGAGGAAAAACGCCAGGATCCGCGTCCGCGCGATATCGACTCCCAGCGAGCGCGCCGAGGTCTCGGAATCGCGCACCGCGATCATCCGCCGTCCGGTCGGCGACCGGCGCAGGTTCGCCACCCCCCAGATGCAGAAGACGACCACGGCAAGGATCAGGTAGTACTGCTCCCAGGCCTCGTACAGCTCGTGCCCGAAGATCACCATCGGCGGCACCTGCAGGCCCATGTGGCCGCCCGTCACCGGGGTCCATTCGCCGATGGCCGTCTCGATCAGGATGACGAAGGCCAGCGTCGCGATGGCCAGGTAGAACCCGTGCATCCGCGACACCGCCCGCCCCAGCGCCGCCCCGAGCACGCCGGCCAGCAGTGCCGCCAGCGGCAGCGACAGCAGGAACGGCACGCCCTGCCCCAGAAACACCGAATGGGCATAGGCGCCAATGCCCAGAAAGGCCGCGTGCCCGAAACTCACCTGCCCGGTGAACCCGGTCAGCAGCATCAGGCCAAGCCCGGCCAGGATGTAAACCAGGAAGATCGACAGCTCGCCCAGGAAATACGACCCCAGCAGCAGCGGCGCGACCAGCGCCAGCAGGACCGCCAGCGAAACCCGGATGCGTTCGCCCCGGTCGACCAGATGGTCGATGTCCTGATCGTACGAAGTCTTGAAGAGAACCTGCAAGGGATCACACCTTCTTCGTGAAAGTCTGCGGGATCAGCCCGTCGGGCTTGACGAAAAGGACCACCAGCATGATCGCATAGGCGTAGACGCCCTTGAGCGGCGGGAAGAGAAAGTCGAGGAACGGCTCGGCCACGCCGATCAGCAGGCAGCCCAGCAGCGCCCCGGGAATCGACCCGAACCCGCCCACCACCGCGCCCGCCAGCGCCTTGATCCCAAAGGCGCTCATGCCGGTGTCGACCTGCGTGACCGGCGCCATCATCAGCCCGGCAAAGGCCGCGACCATGGCCGCGATGGCCCAGACGATCGAGATCAGGCGCTTGACCGGAATACGGCTGTAATAGGCGGCCAGCTGGTTCTGCGACGAGGCCTGGATGGCAATGCCGATGGCCGTTCGGCTGAAGAAGAGATACAGCAGCACGCACAGCACCGCCGTCCCCAGGATCACCGCGATCCGGTCCATCCCGACGACGATTCCTGCCACGTCGAAGTCCACCAGGAACGGCACCTCCAGCCCCAGCGGCGACCAGCCCCAGATCATCCCGGCCAGCGAGCGCAGGATCAGCCCGATGGCAACCGTCAGGATAAAGATCGAGGCCTGCGACTCCCCGGCCATCCGCCGCATCACCACCGCGTCCAGCAGAAAGCCGAAGACCCCCAGCGACAGGATGCCCAGCGCCGCCGACACCCAGAAGTTCAGCCCCAGAATCTGCGAGAAGGTCAGCACCATGAAGGCGCCCAGCATCATCAGCTCGCCATGGGCGAAATTGACGATCTCCGTGGCGCGGTAGATGAACACAAAGCCGATGGCGATCAGCGCATAGGCACAGCCCTGCGAGATCCCGATCAGCGTCAGCTGCACCACGTCTGCGAATTCCATGCGGCCCTCCTCCCACGGTGCGCGCGGCGTTCGGGCATGACCTCTCCGGCCCCCGAATGCGGCGATCAGCCGGCCCCGGGGCGACAAGGATGTCCGATGTCCGTGCGCAGGCAGGGCCGCATCCCGCAGCCCGGCCACTCCTCCCTTGCGAGCGCGATCTTGCACTCTTCGGTTACATTCCCTCCGAAAATACACCGGGTCAACATAAATGTAACCGAAGGAAGTAAATTTTTGAAACCGGCCGAACGCCCCGGCCCCGCCACCCGCTACGGGGACCACCTCCGGTCCGGAAAGAGCTAACGCACCAGAAGCACCGACAGGACAGCCCTCAGCGGACGGCGCCGCAGAAGCCTGCCTGTCTCGTCGAAAGCCTTGTCCCTGACCTTAAATATCTTCCATCCACCTTGCGCGAACCACAGCCTTTCGCTTCAAGCCCAAATGAGATTTCTCCCGAGTCGGATATGTGCAGGGATCGCGCTTTGAAAAACCATGTGTAGAATACTTCAGATTATGTCAGGGTTGGCGAAAACCAGGAGAAAATGACAATGTTAGAGAGTTTTGAAGAGTGGTTTGCCATTAGGAACCGAAATAGCGACGAAGATATATGGCCCGGGAAACTGAAGTTCAGCGAAGACGCAGGAATCACGCTCGAAGCCGTTTGTCATCGAGCCGGGAGAGCCGATTCTAACGCTCCCTGCTGTGACGCAGGAACAATTACCGGCTACCTAGATTATCAACGACCCACGACAATCATTGACCCTTGGGTACAGTCGCAAGGTGGCGGCAGTAGTGGCTTGGACACGCCTGTGATGCGAGCCAAGTCGCGCATATTGGCCAGCGCTGTACTCAAGAACATTCATATGGAAAGTTCAAACGAGAAATGCTTCACAGCCATGCATATGGACATGCCTTCATTCAGCACATGGTACGCTCCTCAGCTAGTCAAAACGAGCAATGAGCATATTAAAGATAGCGCCCGCGCATTGTCCGTCGAGATTGGTGGTCCGACACGCGAAGAGTTCCTACTGAAAAGCAAAACGAACGTAATAGTTCAGAGCTTTGCAGCGGCTAATGAGAAGGGAGATGAAACCACGATAACCCAAAGAACATTTCTGACCTTTGAGTTTCCGGACGCCATCGACTATTCTGCTGTTCAAAACCTAATTGCGCGAGTGAATTCGATTTTTTCGTTTCTTCTCGGTCACCGCATGGCTCACAATCCGTATAGAATAAAAACCACCCACACAAGGAAGTGGAATAATCAAGACGAACACATTACAGCTGAGCTATTTTTCCAACCAGCCTTCAAAAGCACGACACATCATGTGAATTGGAACGATGCGATTTTTCGGCGGCAAGATTGCGCCCTCACCCCAGAAGACTTATTGAATGCCGCATCCGATCAGCCAGACGCAATTTTTTATTTGATGAATATGGTCCTTCTATTGGAAAATCCAGAAAAGCTATCTGCGAGCAGTTTTGGCGAACTTGTCGGATGCATTGAAGATTTTGACAATATGATCAACCGAAGCGGGTCGTCGGCGGATGTTAGGAGTGCGAGAAGAGCACTACGAAAAATTGTCAAAGAATACGGACGAAATGATGATTTACGGGCTTTGGATGAACTTATGAGGACACAGCCAAACCGCGTTTCACTAGCGGAACGACTTGACCGCTTACAGGCGAGCTGGTCAAAAAGCGGTTTTCGGGGGCGCATTAAAGCGTCTGAAATCACCAAAATCAGAAATGACGTAGCCCATGGTCGAGCTGTAAATTTGTCTCCCGAAGATTATCAACGGATCATTTGGCTTCAATATGACCTTTGCGCAATATCCCGCTTTCACATCTTTCGCGCGCTCGGCATTCAAGAACAGGAAATTGCGGCTGCCTTTAGACGCTTGGGTTTGAGATACGGCAGATACGCTCCTGAACGCTAAAAATGCCTCTGCTAAGAGGTTTGTTCACAATGGTCCACTTCGCTCTCAGAAAATCCGGTCCTTCATCTTGTAATACGCCCCCACCAGCGGCAGGAACCAGGGCATCCCGTTATACAGCGGGAAGGCAGGCCAGCTCATGCCCGCGGTCGGATTGGCCTCGCCGTCGCCCGTTGCCATCCGCGCCAAGATCTGGCCCATGTGGGTGCCCAGGTGCGCGCCGTGCCCGGAATAGCCCAGCCCGTAGAACACATCGTCCTGCACCCCGGCGCGGGCAACCACCGCCAGCTTGGCCATGGCCAAAGCACTATCTTCCGCACGACCCGCCGAAATCGGCACAACCTGCGGACCTGTCGCGGTTTTTTGGTCACCCCGGGGGCGGTCGCGGGGCCTAGGATAGGACCAGCTTTCAGACCACAGGACGCTGCATGAGCCAGATCGTTTCCCTCAGCACCGCGCCCGCGGCCGAGCCGCTCGACGTCGTGGTCGCCCCCGACCGCATTCTCGACGGCGCCCCGACCTTCCGGCGCTGGGAACTCGACAGCGCCAGGGACGGCCAGGTGCGCACCGGCATCTTCTCGGGCAGCGAGGGCAGCAACGCCTCCATCAAGGGCGAGACCTTCGAATTCTGCCACCTGCTGGAAGGCGAGGTCGAGATCACCGAGACCGGCGGCGAAACCCACACCTACCGCGCCGGCGACAGCTTCCTGCTCAAGCCCGGCTTCACCGGTGTCTGGAAGACCCTCAAGCCCTATCGGAAGATCTACGTCGCCGTCGCGTGACGTCCCGGCCGGAAGAATACAGCGAAAGATCCAATGACCGACTCCCTCACGATCACCGCCTTCGAACCCCGGCACATCCCCGGCGCGCTGCGCCTCTCGCAAGAGGCGTCCTGGCCTCATACGGCGGACGACTGGGCCTTCGCCCTGAACGTCTCCCGCGGCGTCGCCGCGCTCGAGGGCGATCGCGTCGTGGGCACGGCACTCTGTTCCGAATTCGGCGATTTCGTCACGATCAATATGATCATCGTGGACGCGCGCCTGCGCGGCCGCGGTCTGGGCCGGCGCCTGATGAACGAGGTGCTCGCAATCGGCGGCACCCGCGGCATGACCCTCTGCGCCACCGAGGACGGGCGCCCGCTGTATGAAAAGCTGGGCTTCGTCGCCTATGGAGAGATCACCCAGTTCCAGGGCATCGCCACAGACGTCCCGCAAGGAGCCGCCCCCGCGCTGACGCTGCAGGACAAGGCCGACCTCGGCCATGTGATCGCGCTCGACCGCAAGGCCTATGGCGCCGACCGCAGCCGCATGCTGATCCGTCTGGCCGAGACCGGGCGCCTCTACGCCGGCGACGCCGGTTACGTCGCCATCCGCGACTTCGGGCGGGGTCAGGTCATCGGCCCGGTCGTGGCACAGGACGCCGACACCGCCTGGGCGATGATCGCCGCGGTCGCCGAGGCCGGGCGCTTCCTGCGCGTCGACACCACGCCGGCGACCGGTCTGGCAGACAGGCTCACCTCCATCGGGCTGGTGCATGTGGGCGGCGGCACTGCTATGTACAAGGCGCCCGCGCGGCAGGCCGAACACCCCTGGGCCATCTTTGCCCTCGCCAATCAGGCCATCGGCTAGGCCGGGCCCGCGAACCCGAAAGACCCGAAAGGCCATCCCATGACCGATCTCACGGCACGGCTCGACCAGCTGCCCACCCCCTGTCTGGTGCTGGACGAGGCGCGGATGAGGCGCAATGTCCGGCGGCTGGCCGCGCAGGCACAGGCGCTTGGCGTCACCCTGCGCCCGCATCTGAAAACCGCGAAATCGGTCGAGGTCGCCCGCCGCGTCCTGACCGGTGGCACCGGCCCCGCCACCGTCTCGACCCTGGCCGAGGCCGAGACCTTCGCCGCGGCAGGTGTCCACGACATCCTCTACGCCGTGGGCATCGCCCCGCAGAAGCTGCCCCGCGTGCTGGCGCTGCGCGATCGGGGCTGCGATCTGGTGATCCTCGTCGACAGCCTGACCCAGGCCCGCGCCGTGGCCGACGCCGCCCGCGCGGCGGGCAAGCCGATTCCGGCGCTGATCGAGATCGACAGCGACGGCCACCGCGGCGGACTCAGCGCCCGCGATCCCGACCTGATCGAAATCGGCCGGACGCTGCACGACAGCGGCGCCGGCTTGCGCGGCGTCATGACCCATGCGGGCGAAAGCTATGGCGTCAGCGGCCGCGCCGCCCATGCCGAATTCGCGCGCAGGGAACGCGACGCCACCGTCGCCGCGGCCGAGGCGCTGCGCGCCGCCGGCCTGCCCTGCCCCGTGGTCAACGTCGGCTCGACCCCCACCGCCCACGCCGCCGAGGACCTGAGCGGCGTCACCGAACTGCGCGCGGGCGTCTACATGTTCTTCGACCTGTTCATGGCCGGCATCGGCGTCTGCGACATCGACGACCTCGCGCTCTCGGTCCTTGCCACGGTGATCGGCCACCAGCCCGACCGGGGCTGGATCCTGATCGACGCCGGCTGGATGGCCATGTCGCGCGACCGTGGCACGGCGACCCAGGCGGTGGACCAGGGCTATGGCCTCGTCTGCGATGTCCGTGGCAGGGTCTACCCCGACCTCATCGTGAAGGCCGCCAATCAGGAACACGGCATCATCGCCCTGCGCCCTGGCTCTTCGGCCACGCTGCCCGATCTGCCCGTGGGCGCCAGGCTGCGGATCCTGCCCAACCACGCCTGCGCCACCGGGGCGCAGCACGCCAGCTACCATGTGATCCCGGACGGCCCGGACGGAGAACTGCTCGAATGGCCCCGCTTCGGCGGCTGGTGACGGAGGCCCCCATGATCTTCATCGACGAAGCCCGCTCCGCCGAACTCGGCTCGCACGAAATGGCCTATCCCGCCATCCGCGACGCCCTGATCGCCGCGATCCAGCCCGATGCGGCCAGCTATCCCGTGGTCATCGGCCACGCCAGCGATCCGCGCAACCGCTTCACCCTCAAATCCGCCAGCACCGCCGACATGGCCGGGGTCAAGGTCGGCTCCTACTTCCTGACCAACGACGCGGTCGGGCTGCCCCGGCACGGCTCGATGATCCTGCTGTTCGACCAGACCATCGGGCGGATCGGCGCCATCGTGGAATCCGGCCGGCTGAACGCCTATCGCACCGCCGCCGCCGATGCCGTTGCCGCCGACGCGCTGGCCCGCAGCGACTCCAGGGTTCTGACCGTCTTCGGCACCGGCAACCAGGCCGCCTTCGAGGTCGAGGCCCTGGCCCGCATCCGACCGCTCGAACGCATCCTCGTGGTCGGCCGCACGCCCGAAAAGGCCGCGGACCTCGTGGCCCGCCTGACCGCGCAGGGCTTGCCCGCCACGGCGGCCGCCGATGCCGAAAGCGCCTGCCGCAGCGCCGATATCGTCGTCACCGCCACCAGCGCCCAGGCGCCGCTGTTCCAGGCCGAATGGATCCGCCCCGGCACCCACCTGGCCAGCATGGGCTCGGACGGGCGCGGCAAGCAGGAACTGCCAACCGGTCTCTACGACCGGGCGCGGCTGTTCTGCGACCTCCCCGACCAATCGCGCGAGGTGGGCGAATTCCAGCACGCCCCCGCCGGCACACCCCTGACCGCCATCGGCGCGGTGCTCTCGGGCGCCGCCCCGGGACGCAGGGACGACAGCGACATCACGGTCTTCGACAGTTCCGGCATCTCGCTTCAGGATCTCTTCATCGCCGCCGCCGTGATCCGCGCCAACGGCTGAGCCGACACAGGCTTTCCTGCCATTCCCGGCCCCGGATTCGTTCGGATCTGCTGCCCCGCGACGGACTTCCGCAGATTTGCCTGCGCCGGGCGATGTAGCCTGCCGGCCAGCCGCACTTCCGACCGAAAGGCCACGACATGACCGCCGCTTCCGACACCGTGACCGCCGCCAGTCTGCTCGACCGCTTCTACATCGGCGGCGCCTGGACCAAAGCCGCCTCGGCCGAGCGGTTCGGCGTCGTCGATCCGTCCACCGAAGAGGTCATCGCCGAGGTGGCGCTTGGCACGGTGGAAGACACCGACCGCGCCGTCGCCGCCGCGCGCGAGGCCTTCGCCGGCTGGTCCGCGACCCCGCCCGAGGAACGCGCCCGCCTCATCGACCGCCTGCGCGAACTCGTGCTCCAGGACACCGACCGCATCGCCCGGGCGATCTCGGCCGAGATGGGCGCGGCGATCTCCTGGGCCCTCGCCGCGCAGGTGCCTCTGGCCGCCGAACATCTTCGCGTCGCCGCCGAGGTGGCGCGCGCCTATCCCTTCACAACCCGGCGCGGCACCACCGCCGTGCTGCGCGAACCCATCGGCGTCTGCGGGCTGATCACCCCCTGGAACTGGCCTCTCTACCAGATCACCGCCAAGGTCGGCTCGGCGCTGGCGGCCGGCTGCACCTTGGTCCTGAAACCCAGCGAGCTCTCCCCGCTCAGCGCCGCGCTCTTCGCCGAACTGGTGGATCGCGCGGGCGTCCCGGCGGGCGTCTTCAACATGGTCCACGGCACCGGCCCCGTGGTGGGCGCCCGTCTGGCCAGCCACCCCGAGGTCGACATGGTCTCGATCACCGGCTCGACCCGCGCCGGGGTCGAGGTGGCCCGCGCCGCCGCCGCCACCGTCAAGCGCGTGGCGCAGGAACTGGGCGGCAAGTCGCCCAACGTGATCCTGCCCGATGCCGACCTGGCCCGCGCCGTCCCCCCCGGCGTCAATGCGGCCATGCGCAACGTCGGCCAGTCCTGCAGCGCGCCCACCCGGATGATCGTCCCTCGCGACCGGCTGGAAGAGGTCGAGACACTGGCCCGCGCGACAGTCGAGGCGATGGTGGTCGGCGACCCCTCCGATCCCGCAACCACGCATGGCCCCTCCGCCAACCGCGCGCAGTACGAACGCGTGCAGAGGATGATCCAGGCCGGCATCGACCAGGGCGCGCGCCTGATCGCCGGCGGCACCGGACGGCCCGCCGGGCTGAACCGCGGCTTCTTCTCCAAACCCACCGTCTTCTCCGATGTCACCGCCTCCATGCGCATCGCCCGGGAAGAGATCTTCGGCCCGGTCCTGGCGATCCTGCCCTACGACGATGTGGAAGAGGCCGTGGCCATCGCCAATGACTCGATCTACGGGCTGGGCGCCCATGTGCAGGGCACCGACCCCATCCAGCTGCGCAAGACCGCCGCGCGGATCCGGGCGGGCCAGGTGCATCTGAACTACCCGGCCTGGGATCCCCATGCGCCCTTCGGCGGCTACAAGCAATCCGGCAACGGGCGCGAATACGGCCGCGAGGGGCTCGAGGAATACCTCGAGACCAAGGCGATCCTCGGCTACTTCGACTGACCCGCCCCGTCCTTGATGACCTCCCAGCAGTCCAGCCTTTCAGCCACATAGGCGCAAAGGGGATGCGCCTTCCATTGGCTCAGAAAGGCCGCTTTCACCTCCGCGCTTGCCTCGGCCAGCTCCGACAGGCGCGTGGGTCCGCCCCGAGACCTGCGAGAACGACCATCTCGGCACCGTAATAGGCGCCGCCCCCGGGCAGTCGGACCGGATCGGGCCGACGGCGGTAAGCGACAAGAAGGGCGTTGTAGGACATCGGACTGTCGCTTTGCCCCAGTCGGCCAGCCCCCGGACGCGGTAAGCCGCATAGTGCCCAGCGCCGAGGCCGGCGATGAAGTCCTCCAGCATGGTTTCGCTCACCCTTCAAAGCGGAAACCGCAGCCCTCCGCCCCCTCACGGATCCGGGTTCACCGTGAACCCGTCCACCGCGATCACCTGCCCCGACACCAGCCGCGCCGCGTCGGAGGCGAGAAAGACCGCCATCGCGGCGATGTCCTTCGCCTCGACAAACCGCCCCATCGCAGTGCCGCTGGCGTAGCCGGCATAGACCTCGTCCCGTGTCATCCCCTTGGCCGCCGCCTCGCGGACCAGCACGCCCTCCATGCGCGGGCCTTCCACCGAACCCGGGCAGATCGCATTGGCGCGCACGCCGAAGGGCCCCAGTTCCATCGCCAGCGTCTTCATCAGCCCGATCACCGCCCATTTCGCCGCCGCATAGGGCGCGCGGTTGGGATAGCCGTAGAGCCCCGCCGTGGAAGAGGTGACGATCAGGCTCCCCGCCATCTGCGCCTTCATCACCGGCGCCGCATGTTTCGCGCAAAGGAACGCGCCGTCGAGGTTCACCCCCAGGCAGCGGTGCCAGTCCTCCAGCCGGATATCCTCCACCAGGGCGGTGGGCCCCGCGATCCCGGCATTCAGGCAAACGGTATCGACCCCGCCGAACCCGGCGACCACCTCGCCGAACAGGGCCGCCACCGACCCCTCGTCGCTGACATCGCAGACCGTCCGGCCCCAGTCCGCCGGGCAGTCGTCCAGCGCCGTCGCATCCACATCCGCCACCCAGACCCGCGCGCCCGCGGCGCCGAAGGCCTCGGCCATCGCCCGCCCGATGCCCGACGCCCCGGCGGTGATCAGCACCCGGCTCATGGCCGCCGGATCGCCGCGCCCGCACCCTCGGGATAGGGCAGCGCGCCATGCGCCGCCCGCATCAGCGCCAGCCCCTCCAGAACCTGTGGCCCCGGCTCGCAGGACCGCCGCGTCGTCAGGTCGACATGCAGCAGGAAACTCTCCCCCGTCGCCAGCAGCCGCGCGCCCTCATACATCGAATGGAACAGGTGCAGCTTCTTGCCTGCCCCCTGCAACATCTGCGTGCGCACCTCGATCCGCGCCCCGGCGTGCACCTCGTCGATGTGGCGGATATGCGTCTCGGCGGTGAAATAGCTGCCCCCCGCCGCGATATAGGCGGCATCGCAGCCGATCAGCTCCATGAAGCGGTCGGTCGACTGCGCGAAGGCGTCCAGATACCGGCTCTCGGTCATGTGGCCGTTGTAATCGGTCCAGTCGAGCGGCACCGCACGGGCACAGGTCAGCACCGGCCTGGGCTCGGTCAGATCGGCGGCGGTGGCCACCAGTTCGGTCCCCGCCTTCAGCCGCGCGTCATGCCCCTTCAGGATCGCCCCCGCGCCCCAGTCCTGCGCCTTGAGCGCCCGCATCATGGCGACCAGGTTGTTGTCGCGGATGCGCTCCAACTCGCGGATGCTGTAGGCCCCCGACTGTTCGTCCGACTGGCCGGCGATCAGATCGACCAGCTCGTCAGTGAACTCGGGCACATCGGTCAGCTTGGTCCAGGGCCATTGCAGGCAGGGCCCGAACTGCGCCATGAAATGCTTCATGCCCGCCTCGCCGCCCGCCACGCGATAGGTCTCGAACAGCCCCATCTGCGCCCAGCGGATGCCAAAGCCGTACCGGATCGCGTTGTCGATCTCCTCGGTCGTCGCGATCCCGTCCTTCACCAGCCACAGCGCCTCGCGCCAGACGGCCTCAAGGAAGCGGTCGGCGATATGCGCGTCGATCTCGGCGCGGACATGCAGGGGATAGCAACCGATGGAGCGCAGCACCTCCGCCGCCTTTTCCACGAACCCCGCCTCATTCGCGGGCGAAGGCACCAGCTCGATCAGCGGCAAGAGGTACACCGGGTTGAACGGATGCGTCACCACGATCTGCCCCGGAGCGTTCGACCCCTCCTGCAACTGCGAGGGCTTGAACCCCGAGGTCGAGGATCCGATCACCGCCCCCGCATCGCAGACCGCCTGAATCTGCGCGAGGATCTTGTGCTTCAGCCCCAGGTTCTCCGGTACGCTCTCCTGAATCCACGCCGCGCCCTGCACCGCCTCCGCCATATCCGCGTGAAAGGTCATCTGGCCCTCGGGCGGCAGCGGCGCATCCGAAAGCCCCGGCAGAGAGCGCCGGGCGTTCGCCAGCACCTCGCCGATCTTGCGCTCGGCCTCCGGGTCTGGGTCGAACACCCGCACGTCCCAGCCGTTCAGCAGGAACCGCGCGGCCCAGCCGCCGCCGATCACACCGCCACCGATGATAGATGCCACCGTCATTGAACGTTCTCCAACAGTCCCTGCACCGTTTGCAGGCGGCTCACGTCATAGCCCGCCCACTCCATGATCTCTTTCGCCGCCACCAGCCGGTCCGCGGAAATGCCTTGCGGCCCCTTGCGGTCCATGATCCAGCCAAAGCTGCCGTCCGGTGTGCCGATGGCCGCCGTGCGGAAATCGTCATCGACCCAGAGCACCCACCACGTTTGGCCGTCCACTGCGATGCGCCCCGGCGCGACCTGCCGCACGGCCAGCGTCTCCTGATACTGGGCGCATTCGAAACCGGTGCAGGACACGCGCGCCCGCGTCACGCTCCAGCCGCTGCCGGGCGGGCCAAAGACAAAGGCCTCGCCCAGCCGCGCGCGTTCGTCCCCCGCCTCACCCATCCGCGCCACCACATGCCAGACCCCGGCAAACCGCGCCGCGTCGAACCGCAGCGTGGCCCCCATCGGAGTCTTCACGTCACGGTATCCCTGCGGACCCGGCGCACAGGCCGCCAGCGCAAGGACCATCAGGAATGCCGCAATGCGGCGGTGCACGGGCCGTGCACGGGTTGTGCACGCGGAACACCCCCCGTTTTGCTGCACAGCGGCGCTCACCGCGCAGCCCGCTTGACCAGCCCCAGCTTCTTGCGCACCTCTTCCGGCCCGATCACCCGCGCGCCCATCGCCTCGATGATGACCTTCGCCCGCTCCACCAGATCCTCGTTCTTCGCCAGCACGCCCTTGTCCAGCCACAGGTTGTCCTCCAGACCCACCCGCACGTTGCCCCCGGCCAGCACCGCGGCGGCGACATAGGCCATCTGGTTGCGCCCCAGCGAGAAGGCGGAAAACGTCCAGTCCGGCGGCACGTTGTTCACCATCGCCATGAAGGTATTCAAGTCGTCCGGCGCGCCCCAGGGCACCCCCATGCACAGCTGCACCAGCGCCGGTCCCTTCAGCACGCCATCGCTAACCAGTTGTTTCGCATACCACAAATGGCCCGTATCAAAGGCCTCGATCTCGGGCATCACGCCAAGGTCGGTCATCATGCCCCCCATCGCCGTCAGCATCCCCGGCGTGTTGGTCATCACGTAATCGGCCTCGGCGAAATTCATCGTGCCGCAATCCAGCGTGCAGATTTCGGGCAGGCATTCGGCCACATGCGCCACCCGCTCCTCGGCGCTCGCCATGTCGGTCGCGTTCGACACCGGCATCGGCTGCGAGGGCGGTCCGAAATAGATATCGCCGCCCATCCCGGCGGTCAGGTTCAGCACGACATCCACCTCCGCATCGCGGATGCGGTCCGTAACCTCTCGATAATATTCAAGTTTCCGGCTGCCGACCCCGGTTTCCGGATCCCGCACATGGCAATGCACGACCGCCGCCCCGGCCTTGGCGGCTGCGATCGCGCTGTTTGCAATCTGTTCGGGCGACCGCGGTACATGCGGGCTGCGGTCCTGCGTGCCCCCTGATCCGGTCACCGCGCAGGTGATAAAAACCTCTCGATTCATGGTCAACGGCATGGGCATCTCCTTCTGTTCGCGGCGCAGGATGGCGAGGCTTGGGGCGCCACACTTTGCATGATACGAATCATACTTGATGAAATCCGCGAATAACATCCACGTTCCGGCCAACAGCCTGCTCCGCGTCGCGGTGCTCGTGCTGGACGAGACCAACATGCTCTCGCTTGCCGCCGCCATCGACCCGATGCGCGCCGCCAACCGCCTCGCCCCGCGCCGCATGTTCGACTGGACCTATGCCACCGCCACCGGTCACCCCGCCCGGCTCACCGGCGGACTCTCGGTGCCGGGCGATCCGATCGCGCGGCTCGGGGCTTGCGACCTGCTGCTGGTGGTCGCCGGCTTCAACCTCGCCGCCCAGACCACGCCCGCCCTGCAGGCCAGCCTGCGCCGCATCGCAGCATCCGGCGCCACCCTCGGCGGCATCGACGGCGGCCCCTGGATCCTGGCCAGCGCCGGGCTGCTCGACGGCTACTGCGCCACAACCCACTGGGAAGACTTCGAAAGTTTCGCCGTCCGCTTCCCCGGCGTGACGGTCCTGCGCGACCGCTTCCACGTCGACGGCCCGCGCATGACCTGCGGCGGCGCCACCCCCGCCATCGACATGATGCTGCACCTGATCGCAGCGCGCGGCGGCGCCGCGCTCGCCACCCGCGTCGCCGGCGTCTTCATCTACGACGCCGCCCCCGACCCGGCCCGCGCCCAGCGCCGCGACGTCGCCCGCCCCGGCCATTCCGCCCTGACCGCCCGGGCCAGCGCGCTGATGGAGGACACGCTCGACAGCCCGCTGCCCATCGCCGAAATCGCCCGCCGCCTCGGCACCAGCCCCCGCGCGCTGCAGGCGCAGTTCCGCCAGCGGCTGAACACCACGCCCCAGGCCCATGCCCTTGCGCTGCGCCTCGCCGAGGCGCTGCGCCTCGTCACCGACACCACGGCCAGCCTGACTGATATCGCGCTCGCCACCGGCTTTGCCTCGCAGTCGAGCTTCGCCCGCGCCTTCCGCGCCGCCCATGGCCGCCCGGCCCGGGACTTCCGCAAACCCCAGGCTTCTTCGCTTTGAAGATACTCAAAAAACCAGACCGTCCACAAACGAAACGCTGGAAGGTCCGCAGGGCGGGACTTGCCCCGCCGCCCGGCTCAATAGGGCATCGGATGCGCCTTGTGCGCCGCGTCGATCTCGGCCAGCACCTCCTCCGACAACTCGACATCGACCGCCCGCAGCGCCACCTCCAGCTGGTCCATCGTCGTCGCGCCGAAGATGGCCGAGCACATGAACGGCCGCGTCCGGCACCAGGCCAGCGCCATATGCACCGGGTGCAGGCCATGCCGCGCGGCGATGTCGAGATAGGCCGCCACGGCATCGAACACCCGCGGCGTCACCCGCCCGCCCATCTCGGGCACCAGCGACCGGCGCGAGCCGTCGGGGATTGCCCCGTCCTGATACTTGCCCGTCAGCAGCCCCGCCCCCAGCGGCGAAAAGGCGATCAGCCCGACATCCTCCATCACGCTCAGTTCACCCATGTCGGTGTCATAGAGCCGGCAGAGCATCGAATATTCGTTCTGCATCGTCGCCACCCGCGGCCAGCCCCGCGCCTCGGCCACCCGCAGGAATTGCGCCGTGCCCCAGGCGCTTTCGTTGCTCAGCCCGAAATGGCGGATATTACCCTTGTCGACCTGCGCCTGCAGCGCCTCCAGGCTCTCCTCGACATGGTCCAGAACGGCCTGCGCCTCGCCCTTCGGCCGATAGTTCCAGTTCTTGCGGAAACTGTAGGTGCCCCGGTTCGACCAGTGGAACTGGTAGAGGTCGATATAGTCGGTCTGCAGCCGCCGCAGCGAGGCCTCGACCGCCCGCGGGATCGAGTCCTTCGAGATCGGTTCGCCACCCCGCGCCAGGCTGCCCTCCCCGGCGATCTTGGTGGCAAGCACATAGTCGCCCCGCCGCGCCCGGTTGGCCGCGTTCCAGGTCCCGATGATCTCTTCCGTCCGCCCCACCGTCTCGGCCTTGACCGGGTTCACCGGATACATCTCGGCGGTGTCGATAAAGTTGATGCCGGCGGCCAGCGCGCGGTCGATCTGGGCATGGCCTTCGGGCTCGGAGGTCTGGTTGCCGAAGGTCATGGTGCCAAGGCAAAGCTCGGAGACCATCAGGCCGGTGCGGCCCAGCGGGTTCATTCTCATTCTGCGGTCCTTTTCCTGTTTGCGCCGGTCTCTAACATGCCCTGTCCGGGGCCGCCCCCGCTTTTTCGCCCGGGCGTCCGTCCCCTTCCCCGCCCCGGCCGCCACTGCCCGCTTTTCAGGCTGGATCCGCCGCCCGCCCGGCCGCCCCGCCCTTCGGCGACCGCCCGCCGGTGTTTCAGGGCCGCTCCGCCGTTCTCGCCCCGCTTTTCACGCCTGTTCCCGGCCCCTGCCCCGGCTCTTTCGCCCTGCCCACACCCACCACTGCCCTTATTTTTCCCGAAAACCCGGCCCCCTTTCATGACCTGTACACCGACTCGCCCCAGGATCGAGGGTGGTAGGGAGGGGCGTCTTTTGCGGGCAATCGTTAACAAACCGTGCGCACGGCCCCTTGAGAACGAAAAGGGAACATATATCCTCTCCCCATGCCGACTCACCCCCTCCCCCATGCCGCCAGCGGCCCCCGGATCGACCTTGGCGGCGGCGCGGCGCTGGCGCTTGGCCGGGTGCACGAGGCCTGCGGCGCGGCGCGGCGGACGCTGGCGATGTGGCTCGCCGGGCAGATGCACGGCCCCGTGCTCTGGATCGCGCCGGCCTGGATGCCCGACCGGCTGAACCCCGACGGCATCTTCCCCTTTGCCGATCCCGCGCGGTTCCTGCTGGTCACGCCCGAGCGCGCGCCGGATCTGCTCTGGTGCCTGGAAGAGGCGCTGCGCTCGGGCGCGGCGCCGCTGGTGGTGGCCGACCTGCCCGGCCCGCCGGGGCTGACCCCGGTGCGCCGGCTGCACCTGGCGGCGGAACAGGGCGGCCAGCGCGGCGACACCCCGCCGCTCGGCCTGCTGCTGACCCCGGACGACGGCGGCGCGCCGGGGATCGAGACGCGCTGGCACATGGACCCGGCGCACAGCGGCACGCTGCGGCGCTGGCGGCTGGAGCGGCGCCGCGCCCGGATGCAACCGCCGCGCGCCTGGGCCGCCACCCAGCATCGCCCGCGCAGCGGTCTCGCGCTCGATTCCGCTGTCGACAAGGCGGCCGAGGTCGGCCAACCTGCGACCTGAGCACCGGGGGGAGAACCATGCAGGACGCCGATTTCTGGCAGCCCGAGATCGCCAGCGAGACCCGGCCCGACGGCACCGTCTATGTCTGGCAGACCGCGCCCCTGGGCGACTATGCCCGCTGCATGAACGACCGTTTCGCCCATTGGGCCACCACCACGCCCGACCGCGTCTGGATGGCCGAGCGCGGCGCGGACGGCCAGTGGCAGAAGATGACCTATGGCGCGGCATGGGCGCAGATCCGCGCCATCGGCTCGGCGCTTCTGGACCAGGGCCTGGGGCCGGACCGGCCGCTGCTGATCCTGTCGGAAAACTCTGTCGCCCATGCCCTGATGGCCCTTGGCGCACAGCAGGTCGGGGTGCCCTCGGCGGCGCTGGCCCCGACCTATGCACTCTCCACCGGCGACCTCGCCAAGCTGCGCGGGGTGGCGGCGCAGATCACGCCGGGCATGGTCTTTGCCGAACAGGCCGCCCCCTATGCCCGTGCCCTGGCCGCGGTCTTCCCCGATCTGCCCGTGGTCGCGGTGGACGGCGCCCTGCCCGACCGCGCGGTGATCCCCTTCGCGCGCCTCGCCGCCACCCCGCCCAGCGCCGCTATGGAAGCCGCCTGGCGCGCGATCACCCCCGACACGGTGGCCAAGTTCCTGTTCACCTCGGGCACCACCGGCACCCCCAAGGCGGTGATCCAGACCCAGCGGCTGCTCTGCTCTAACCAGAAAATGGTCGCCGCCTGCTATCGTTTCATGGAGCGCGAACCGCCCGTCGTGGTCGACTGGGCGCCATGGAACCACACGGCCAGCGGCACCAAGGTGTTCAACATGGTCATCCAGCACGGCGGCACCTATTACATCGACGCCGGCAAACCCGCGCCGGGGCTGATCGGGACGACCCTTCAAAACCTGCGCGAGATCGCACCGACCTGGTATTTCACCGTGCCGCTTGGCTATCAGATGATGCTCGACGAGATGGAAAACGACCCGGCCCTGCGCCGCAATTTCTTCAGCCGGCTCAAGCTGATGATGTATGCCGGCGCGGGGATGAGCCAGCCGGTCTGGGACCGGCTGACGCGTCTGGCCGAAGCCGAGGTGCCGGGCGGCGTGCTGCTCAACACCGGCTTTGGCGCGACCGAGACCGGGCCCTTCGCCCTCACCCATACCGAAAGACAGGCCAGCGCCGGCAACCTCGGCGTACCTGCACCCGGGCTGATGCTGAAACTCGTACCGCAGGACGGCAAATACGAGGCCCGGTTCAAGGGCCCGTCGATCACCCCCGGCTACTGGCGCGCGCCCGAGCTGACGGCAGCGGCCTTCGACGACGAAGGCTTCTATTGCCCCGGAGATGCCGTGCGTTTTGCCGATCCCGCCGACCCGGCCAAGGGCTTCTATTTCGACGGGCGGCTGGCCGAGAACTTCAAGCTGGCCAGCGGCACCTGGGTCGCGGTCGGCGCGCTGCGGGCGCGGCTGGTCGACGATCTCGGCGGGCTGGCCAGCGACGTGGTGATCGCGGGCGAAAACCGCGACACGCTGGCCGCGCTGATCGTGCCCGACATGGCCGCCCTCAGCGCGCTGGCCGCCACGCCCGACCCGGTCACAGACCCGGCGGTGCGCGCCGAACTCGCCCGCCGCCTGGCCGCCCATGCCGCCCGCGCCACCGGTTCGTCCCTGCGCGTGACCCGCGCGCTGCTGCTCACCGAACCGCTCGATTTCGACCGGGGCGAGATGACCGACAAGCGCTCGATCAACCAGCGCGCGGTGCTGCGCAACCGGGCCGCGCTGGTCGAGAGGCTCTATTCCGACGATCCCGACGTGATTCATGCCGAGAGGGTCGTAAGCCCTTGAGTTTCCGTTTCATCCATTCCTCCGACCTGCACCTCGGCCGCCGCTTCGCCAATATCCCCGAAGCGCCGGACACCAATGTGCGCGGCCGCCTGATGGAGGCGCGCCATGGCGCCATCGCCCGCCTGGCCGCCGCCGCCCGGGATCAGGGGGCGGCCCATGTGCTGCTGGCGGGCGACACCTTCGACACCCCGACCCCCTCGCCGGGTGTGCTGCGCCAAGCGCTGGCCGCCATGGCCGAGGCGGCAGGCCTCACCTGGTGGCTGCTGCCCGGCAACCACGACAACCTGCGCGAGGCCGAACCGCTGTGGGACGCCCTGCGCCGTGACGCCCCGCCCAACGTGCGGGCCCTGACCGATGCCGCGCCGGTCGACCTCGCCCCCGGCGCCACGCTGCTGCCGGTCCCCGTCCTCTGGCGCTCGGCCGGCGAGGATGCAACGCAGACGATGCCCCAGATGCCCAGCCCCGAGGGCGCACTGCGCATCGGCCTCGCCCACGGGGGCGTCACCGATTTCACCGAAAGCGGCGCCAATATCCCGCCCGACCGCGACCGCTCGGCCCGGCTCGACTATCTCGCGCTTGGCGACTGGCACGGGCGCATGGCGGTGGGCGCGCGCGTCCACTATCCGGGCAGCCCGGAACAGGACCGCTTCCGCCACAATCGACGCGGCGTCTGCCTGGCCGTCACGCTCGCCGGCCCCGGCGCGCCGCCCGGGGTGGAGGAGATCGAGACCGGCCATTTCCTCTGGTCCGACACCTCCCTGCCGCTGCTGCCCGGACAGGATGCCGCCGCCGCGCTGGCGGCGCTGCTGCCCGCCACGGGCCAGCGCGACATCCTGCTGCGGGTCACCGCCAGCGGGCGCGCCGGTCTGCCCGCCCAGGCCGCGCTGCACGACGCCGCCACCCGCGCCGCCCCCGATTTCGCCCACTTCGACCTGCGCACCGACACGCTCGCCACCGAATACGAGCTTGCCGACCTCGACCAGATCGACCGCGCCGGTGCGCTCCGGCTCGCCGCCGAGACCCTGCGCGCCGAGGCCGAGGCCGCGCCAGACGGCCGCAACATCGCCGCCGATGCGCTGGCCCGGCTCTATGCCTATGTGCGGGACAACGCCTCGTGAAACTGCGCGCGATCACCCTGGACAACGTCCGCCGCTTCACCCGCCCGGTGCGGATCGAGGGTCTGTCCGACGGGCTGAACGTGCTGTGCGAGCCGAACGAACACGGCAAGTCCACCCTCTTAGATGCGCTGCAGGCGCTGTTCTTCAAGCCCCACCGCTCCAAGGACAGCGACGTGATGTCCCTGCGCCCCCACGCCGGCGGCGCGCCCGAGGTGACGGTCGAGGTCGAGACGCCGGAAGGCCGCTTCGTTCTGTCCAAACGCTGGCTGTCGCGCCCCATGGCAACCGTCACCCGCGACGGCCGGCTGCTGGCCCAGGCCGACGCCGCCGAGGACTGGATCGCCCGGCTGATCGGCAGCGGCGAAGGCGGACCATCCGGTCTGGTCTGGGTGAAACAGGGGGTGACGGGCGTGACGGGTCTCTCCGGCGCCAGCGCGCGTGAAGAGAAGGCCACTCTCGCCGCCCGGCGCGACCTGCTCTCCTCCGTCACCGGCGAGGTCGAGGCGATGACCGGCGGGCGGCGGATGGACGCCGCCCTCGCCCGCTGCCGCGAGGACCTGCGCCGCTATGCCACCGCCACCGGCAAGCCCTATGCCCAGGGCCCCTGGCGCGAGGCGCTCGACCGGGTCGAGGCCCTGCGCGCCGAGACCGCCACCCTGTCCGGGACCGCCGAGGCGCTGCACGCCGCGCTGATCCGGCGCAAGACGCTGCGCCGCGCGCTGGCCGAACTGGAAGCCCCCGAGGCGATGGAAGGCCGCCGCACCCGGCTCGAGGCGGCGCAGAAAGCGTATGACACCGCCCGCCGGCATGCCGAGGCGGTCGCCGCCGCCACCACCCGGCTCGAGGCGTCCCGCATCGCCGTCACCACCGCGCGCGGCCGTCTGGATGACCTGCGCGAGGCGATGGGCGAACATCAGCAGGCCCGCGACGCCGCCGCCGAAGGCAAGGCCCAGGCCACAGCGGCCCGCGGCGCGCATCAGACCGCACGGGCCGCGCTCGACGCCGCGCAGACAGCGCTGGCCCGTGCCGACCAGGATCGCCGCGCGGCCGCCGGGGCCCTGCGCCACGCCCGATTGCGGCAGGCGGCGCGGGAGGGCGCCGCGCGGCGCGCCGAACTGACCCGCCGCATCGCCGAGGCCGAAGCCGCCCGCGAAACGCTGGAAAAGGCCGCCGCTGCCGCGCGGAATGGTCCCGATGCCGGCACCCTGCGCCGGGTCGAGGCTTTGGCCTCGGACCTCGCCACCGCCCGCGCCGTGCGCGATGCCGCCGCCCCGAACCTGCGCGTGCAATACAGCGCGGGCCGCGACGGCGCGATCCGCATCGGCGACACCCCGGTGCCCGGCGACACGGCGATTCCTGTGGCCGACCGGCTGATCCTGACCATCGAGGGCATCGGTCAGTTGGAACTGCGCCCTGGCGAGGCGGGGCGCGACGCCTCTGTCGCCACTGCCGAAACCGCCCTGCAGACCGCACTGGACCGTCTGGGCGCAGCCGATCTCGACGACCTGCGCGCTGCCGCCACGGCCCGCGCCGACGCGGAACGGTCGCTGTCCCAGGCCCAGGCGGTGATGAAGGGCCTCGCCCCCGAGGGCATCGCCCCCCTGCGCGCGGCGCTGGCGCGCATTCCCGAAGCCGACGACGACGGCGAACCCGAGGATCTGGAGGCGACCGAGACCTTGTTGGCCGGGGCCGAAAAGGCCCACGCTGCGGCGCAATCGGCCCGCGACGTCGCCGCAGCGCGCGAATCCGACCTGCGCACCGCCGCCGCCCGGCACGAGGCCGATGCGGCAGGTGCGGTCGACCGCCTGCGCCGCGCCGAAGCCCTGCTCGACCGGGCCGGCGGCGAAGCCATGCAGACCGAGCTTGCCGCAGCGCTTGAAAAGGCGCAGGTCACCTGCGCCGCCGATGAGGCCGCGCTGGCCGAACAGCGCCGCGCCGCGCCCGACATCGCCGCCGCCGAGGCCGCCCTGGCCCGCGCCCGGTCCGTCGAGGAGGAGGCCCGTGCCGAAATCGGCCGCCTGCGCCCCGAGATCGCGGTGCTGGACGAACGCATCGCCCAAGGCGCCGGTGACGCGGTCGAGGAGCGACTGGGCGAAACCCGCGACAAACTCGCCGCCGCCGAAGCGCAGCTGGAGCGGATCGAACACGAGGTCGCGGTGCTCCAGCGGCTTGAAAGCGCGCTGGAAACAGCCCGCGCCGCCGCACGCGACCGCTATTTCGCGCCGGTCGCGGCGGAACTGAAGCCGCTGCTGCACCTGCTCTGGCCCGAGTCCGACCTGACCTGGGGCCAGCACTCGCTTCTGCCTGAATCACTGCGCCGCGACGGCCAGGACGAGCCGATCGACGTGCTCTCGGGCGGGACGCAGGAACAGATCGCCCTGCTGGTCCGGCTGGCCTTTGCCCGGATGCTGGCCCGCGGCGGCCGCCACGCCCCGGTGATCCTGGACGATGCGCTGGTTTTCACCGACGACGACCGAATCGAGCGGATGTTCGACGCCCTGCACCGTCAGGCCGGCGATCTGCAGATCCTCGTCCTTACCTGCCGCCAGCGCGCCTTCCGCGATCTCGGCGGCCGCCGCCTGCGCCTGACCGAGGTCGCCGAGGGCTGAGAGTCTGTCCCGGGGCTCTGCCCCGGACCCCGAGGTATTTGGCAACCAGAGAAGAGGAAAAGGCCGCGTCTGCGCCTTCTCTGGTTCGAAAATACCTCGGGGGGCCGCCCGGCACGGGCGGCGGGGGCAGAGCCCCCTGCCCGCGTCCCGTTCAGCGCATCGGAAAGCGGATGGTTGCGCGCAGGCCGGGGGCATTGTCGGCCAGCGAGAGTTCGGCGCCATGATAGCCGGCGACGGCAGCGACCAATGCGAGGCCCAGGCCATGGCCCGGCGTCGTCCGGCTGCGCTCCAGTCGGTACAGACGGCGCAGCACCTTGTCGCGCTCTTCTGCCGGGATGCCAGGGCCGGTATCGGCGATCTCCAGCAGAACCCCGGTCTCGTCGCGCGCCAGCCGCAGGACGATCGCGGTGCCCTCGGGCGTGTGGCGCAGCGCGTTCTCGATCAGGTTCGACACCGCCTGACCCAGCAGGGTGCGGTTGCCCCGCACCTCGACCGGACCCTCGGGGAGATCGAGCGTCAGGCTGCGCCCGGAATCCTCGGCCGAGGGGGCATAGAGCTCCGCCAGCCCGCGCACCAGCGCCACCAGATCGACCGGCATCAGCTCGGGCCGGGCGCCGCCGCCTTCGATCTGGGCGATCTGCAGCAGGGCCTGGAACACCGCTACCGCGCCATCGGCCTCCGCGATGGCCCGGTCGGCCAGCACAGCCTCGGCGCCGCCCTCCTCGAGCCGGGCTCGCAGATCCTGCAGCAGGGCCGACATCCGCTGCAGCGGGGTCTTCAAGTCATGTGCGATGTCGGCCGAAACCTGCCGCAGCGCGCTGGTCGCCGCCTCCTGCGCCGCTGCCATTCGGTTGATCCGCGCGCCGATGCGGGCGAGGTCGTCGTGCCGCCCAGGCTCTTCCGGGATGCGCGCGTCCAGCGCCCCCTCGCCCAGCCGGGCCAGCGTCGCCTCGATCCGGTCCACCCGCCGCCGCGCGCGTGCCGCAATCACAGCCCCGGCGCCCAAGGAGATCAGCACGGTGGGCGCGAGGCTCATCAGAAGCAGCGTCAGGAAGCTTTCCCGCAGGCGGCGCAGCGGAGTCTGGCTTTCGGCGATGATCAGGATGCCTCCCGCCATCCGCTCGATCTGCGGCAGATAGCCGTCGACGCTCAGCGGCCGCCCCTCGGGCCGCTGGCGGATTTCCACTCCGGTGCGCGAAAGCACCGCGTCGGCGTTCCCGGTCACGCGTCCGTCAGGCGCGATGAAGACGAACACGCGCGAGGCCGGATCGGCTGCATCCGCCTCGGCCGCAACGAGGATCTCCAGCGCGCGGGGCGATCCCGCAACCTGGAACCCGGCAACGTTCTGCACCAGGTTCGCCCGCATCGCCTCTTCCGTCGAGGCGCGCAGGCCAACGTAGGCCAGCCCCAAAGTCACCAGATTGACCGCCGCCACCACGGCGACGATGCCAAAGGCCTGCCGAACCGGGGTCGATCCTGCCAGGCTGCCGAGCGCCACCCCTCAGCCCTCGATCCGGTAGCCGGCGCCGCGCACGGTGCGGATCAATTCGCGCTCGAAGGGTTTGTCGACCTTGGCGCGCAGGCGGCTGATATGCGTCTCCACCACATTCGTCTGCGGATCGAAGTTCAGGTCCCAGACCGCTTCCAGCAGCATGGTGCGCGTCTGCACCCGCCCCTTGCGGCGCAGCAGATGCTCCAGCAGCTGGAATTCCCGCGGCAGGAGGTCGATTTCCTGCCCGTCGCGCGTCACCCGGCGGGTGATCAGGTCCATCTTCAGATCGCCCGCCGTCAGCACCGTCTCGGGCAGCGCCTGCGGCGCCCGGCGGGCCAGCGCGGCGATGCGTGCCGACAGCTCGCCAAAGGCGAAGGGCTTGGTCAGATAGTCGTCCGCTCCGGCCTGCAGGCCCTCGATCCGGTCGTCCACGCCGCCTACGGCCGTCAGGAAGATCACCGGCGCCACGACCTTGGCCGAGCGCAGCGCCCGCACCAGCGACAGCCCGTCGAGCCCCGGCAACATCCGGTCGACGATCAGCAGGTCGTAGGCGCCCTGCATCGCCTGGGCGAGCGCGTCGCGCCCGTCGGCCAGATGGTCGACGACATGGCCCTCCTCGCGCAGTCCCTTGATCACATAGGCGGCCGTATCGGCGTCATCCTCGATCAGCAGAAGTTTCATGTCGCGGCCCCCGGCCTGTTCAGCACGCCGCCGATCTAGGACAGATCGCACGCCCGGTCACGCCTCATGACAGCAATGTGAGAAGCCTGACAAATCTGCAACCTCCCTGCGCTTTGGCTGACAGGTGGCGCCTCCAGATTGGCATCGTCCCCGGCCAAATGGCGCCGGGCAGTGAACAAGGAGACAACAGATGCAAGACCGCGCAATGCAGAAACCGCGCCGCGTCACGTCGCTGGTGGTCGCGGCCCTGATGGGTGCCACCGCAATGGGCACTCTGGCCCCCGTCCTGAGCTCGCCCGCCATCGCTTCGGTGGCCCAACTGCAGACCGACTATGCCGATCTGGTGGCCAAGGTGGCCCCGGCCGTGGTTCTGATCGAGGTCACCAAGAAGGCCCAGATTCAGCCTGCCAACGGTCAGGCGATCCCGCCGGGCTCGCCCTTCGAGCATTTCTTCGAGCAGTTCGGCCTGCCGGGGATGCCCGGAGGCCAGGACGGCCCAGCGCCTGAAATGAGCGGTGTCGGCACCGGTTTCGTCATCAACGCGGATGGGAAGATCGTCACCAACGCCCATGTGGTCGAAGGTGCCGACAAGGTCACCGTCACGCTGGCGGACGGCCGCAAGGTCGATGCCAAGGTGATCGGGTCGGACCCGGCGACCGATATCGCGCTGATCCAGGCCGATGCCAAGGACCTGCCGACCGTCAGCTTCGGCTCGTCCGACACGCTTCGCGTGGGCGAGGGCGTGGTGGCCATCGGCAGCCCCTTCGGCCTCGGCAACACCGTGACCTCGGGGATCGTGTCGGCACTGGGCCGCGACATCCGCTCGGGACCGTTCGACAACTACATCCAGACCGACGCGGCCATCAACAAGGGCAACTCGGGCGGGCCTCTGTTCAACGCCTCGGGTGACGTGGTCGGGATCAATACGGCGATCTTCTCGCCCACCGGCGGTTCGGTCGGGATTGGCTTTGCCGTGCCGGCCGATACCGCGCAGCGGGTGATCGCCGACCTCGAAGGCGACGGCAAGGTCGAGCGCGGCTGGCTTGGCGTCCACATCCAGCCGGTCAGCGACGACATCGCCGCCGCCCTGGGTATGGACAAGGCCAGCGGCGTGCTGATCACGGAGGTCACCAGCGACACGCCGGCCGCCAAGGCCGGGCTGGCCCGCGGCGACATCGTGACCAGCGTCGACGGCAAACCGGTGGTCGAGCCGCGGGATCTGACCCGGCTGATCGCCACGGCCGCACCGGGCAGCGAGGTGACCCTCGGCCTGCTGCACGGCGGCAAGTCCAGCGAGACCAAGGTCACGCTGGGCGAGCGCCCGGCCGATCCGGCCTGACCCCCCAAGGCAGAGTGCGTCCGACCGGACCCCATGGGCGGGCGCGCGGGGCCGGAACCGGCGGCGGAGGGCATCCCCTTCGCCGCCGGACTTATGATAAGGCTATCGACGCCGCGACCGGCGTCACGCTAGTTTCGCGCCACGATGCTCGGCACGCTTTTCACCAATCGAACCTGGCGCCATCTCTTCGCCGCGCAGGTCATCGCGCTGACCGGGACGGGTCTGGCCACTGTCGCGCTGGGTCTGCTGGCCTGGCAGATTGCCGGGGCAGATGCCGGTCAGGTGCTGGGCACGGCGCTGGCGATCAAGATGATCGCCTATGTCACGCTCTCCCCCGTCGCCGCCGCTCTGGCCACCCATCTCCCACGCCGCGCCCTGCTGGTCGGACTCGACCTGATCCGCGCCGCCGTCGCGTTGATGTTGCCCTTTGTCTCTGAGGTCTGGCAGATCTACCTGCTGATCTTTCTGCTGCAGGCCGCTTCGGCCGGATTCACCCCGGCCTTTCAGGCCACCATTCCCGACATTTTGCCCGACGAGGGTGACTATACACGCGCGCTGTCGCTGTCGCGGCTGGCCTATGACCTGGAAAACCTGATCTCGCCGATGCTGGCGGCCGCGCTGCTGACCGTGGTCGGCTTTCCGGTGCTGTTCGTTGGCACCGTCATCGGCTTCGTCGGGGCGGCGGCGCTGGTGGCAAGCGCGAATCTGCCCGCTGCAGGCCATCCTTCAGGACGCGGAATCTGGGACCGGACCACCCGCGGTATCAGACTGTATCTTGCCACGCCCCGGTTGCGCGGGTTGCTGGCCATCACCTTTGCTGCGGCGGCGCCGAGCGCCATGGTGCTGGTGAATACCGTCGTGCTGGTCAAGTCGACCCTCGGCCTTGGCGAAACCGACGTAGCCCTCGCGCTGGCGGCCTTTGGTGGCGGCTCGATGGCCGCGGCGCTGGCGCTGCCGCGCCTGCTCGATCACCTGCGCGACCGTCCGGCGATGCTGTCCGGGGCGGTCCTGGCGGCGCTCGCGATGGCAGCGGGTCCGTTCGTCGCCTCGCTGGCCGGGCTGATGGCGCTCTGGGCTGTGACGGGCTTCGGCTATGGCCTGGCCCTGACGCCCGGCGGCCGGCTGCTGCGCCGCTCGGCCCCATCCGAGGACCGCCCCGCGCTTTTCGCCGCGCAGTTCGCCCTCAGCCACGCCTGCTGGCTGCTCACCTATCCGCTGGCCGGAAGCCTGGGCGCGGCATTCGGGATGGGCGCGACCTTTCTGGCCATGTCCGCTCTGGCGGTGATCGGCACGGTGGCGGCGCTTGCCCTCTGGCCTGCCCGCGCGTGACGCCGGCGGCAGGCCAAATGAAAATGGTGCGGACGGCGGGAATCGAACCCGCACTCCCATACGGGAAACAGATTTTCATCCCACTTCGGCTTTCGCCGCCGCCCCGGACCGGGACGTTCGTGGGCTGGACTATCCCTTCACCATGGCCCGAAGGCGTTAGGCGCCGCCCGTCTAGTCTCTACACCTTCCCCCCTTGGGGGCTTGGCTCGGGATTGGCACGGGGTCACCCCCAGAGCTTTCCCCGAATTTGAGCGGTTCTGCACCTGGGGTTTCCCCCCGGGCACTCCAAATCAAAGTCTGCTGCGTCTACCGGTTTCGCCACGTCCGCGCCGCCACCAAGGAAGCGATAACAACACAGCCCGCGCAACTCAAGTCAGGGCCCGCCGAAATCTGGCGCGGATTTCGGTCTGTGCTCCGACAATGGAAATTGCCCCGTCAGATATCTTTGCCCTTTGGCGCCAGTGGCCCGCCCGGCGCGGCCAGCGAGCGTTCCGACAGCCAGGGGTTCAGCTCCAGTGCGCGGGCCAGCGCGCGCGCCGCCTCGTCCGTGCGGCCAAGCCCCATCAGCGTGAGCGCGCGGCCCGACAGAGCGGCGACATGGTTCGGAGACAGATCAATCGCGCGGTCCAGATCCTCCAGCGCCGGCGCGAAGCGTTGCATCAGGTAATATGCGAAGGCGCGCTGGTTATAGCCCTCGGCATAGTCCGGGCAATACTCGATCAGCCGGTTCAGATCGTCGAGTGCGCCGAGATAATCCGCCCCGCGCAGCTTTTGCATCCCCTCGTCCAGCAGAGATTGTGCCGGCTCGTCCGGCGCATCGGTCCAAAGCAGCCACATCCGGTTGCCCACCTCGCGCCCTGCCATCTCGGTCGGCGCCACCTGCGCCTCGGAAATCAGCGCATCGACCTCGGCCCGGTGGTCCGGCGCCACGGGGCAGCCCTCGGCCAGCGCGGCGGCGGGCAGGAACAGCAGGGGGATCAGAAGGTGTCGCATGCGCCGAATGCTGCCACTCGCCCGGATTCAGTCAAGTCACTTCTTCGAGCGGCCCGAGCGGCCCGTCTTCCTTGACCGCCTGCATGGCGACGTAGGTCGAGGTGCTGGCCACATGCGGCAGGGTCGAGATCTTTTCGGCCAGAACCGCGCGATATTCGCTCATGCTGCGGGTGCGGATCTTCATGAGATAATCGAAGTTGCCCGCGATCAGATGCACCTGTTCGATTTCGCCGATCCGGGTCACCGCCGCGTTGAAGGCTGACAACGCCGCCTCGCGCGTGTCGGAGAGCCTCACCTCGACAAAGGCGACGTGATCCAGCCCCAGGCGGATCGGGTCGATCAGGGCGCGATAGCCCTGGATCACCCCCTCGGACTCCAGGCGCCTCAGCCGCGCCTGCGTCGGGGATTTCGACAGCCCGATGCGCCGCGCGAGGTCGGCGACCGAGATGCGCCCATCGCTGGCGATCACCGCCAGAATCAGCCGGTCGAAACGGTCGAGGTGCGGCCAGTCGTTTTGCACCATCTTTCCCCCTGAAATCGGTCGTTTCGCCCGCAAGCTAACAGAAATCCGGCGAATGTCCCGCAGGTTTGCGGGTATAGAGAGCGTAACGACCGGAGACACCGATATGCCCCAAGCGACGTTGCGCACCCACATCGACAGCGGCAAATACCAGAACGAGGCCGCCGTTCTCGAGGCGCTGACCCTTGCCGCCGCCCTTACACCCGAGGATCGCGCCGCGATCAGCGCAGAGGGTGCGGCACTGGTTCGCGCGATACGCGCCCAGACCTCGCCGGGGCTGATGGAAGTCTTCCTGGCTGAATACGGCCTGTCGACCGACGAGGGCATTGCGCTGATGTGCCTGGCCGAGGCGCTGCTCCGGGTGCCGGACGCCGACACCATCGACGCGCTGATCGAGGACAAGATCGCCCCGTCCGACTGGGGGCGGCACCTTGGCCACTCCGCCTCGCCGCTGGTCAATGCCTCGACCTGGGCGCTGATGCTGACCGGCAAGGTGCTGGACGACGACCGCCCCGGCCCGGCGCAGGCGCTGCGCGGCGCGATCAAGCGGCTGGGCGAACCGGTGATCCGCACCGCCGTCAGCCGCGCGATGCGCGAAATGGGCCGCCAGTTCGTTCTGGGCGAGAACATCGGCGCCGCGATGAAGCGCGCGGCGGCGATGGAGGCCAAGGGGTTCACCTATTCCTACGACATGCTGGGCGAGGCCGCCCGCACCGAGGCCGATGCATCGCGCTATCACCTCAGCTATTCCCGCGCGATCTCGGCCATTGCCGAGGCCTGCACCTATGACGACATCCGTGCCAACCCCGGCATCTCGGTCAAGCTTTCGGCCCTGCACCCGCGCTATGAGGTGGCGCAGGAGGCGCGGGTGTTGCGCGATCTGGTGCCGCGTCTGCGCTCGTTGGCCCTGCTGGCGAAATCGGCCGGCATGGGGCTGAACGTCGACGCGGAAGAGGCGGATCGCCTGGCGCTGTCGCTCGAGGTGATCGAGGCGGTACTGGCCGAGGAGAGCCTGTCTGGTTGGAATGGCTTCGGCGTGGTGGTTCAGGCCTACGGTCCACGCGCCGGTCTGGTGATCGACACGCTCTACGACATGGCGGTGCGGCACGACCGCAAGCTGATGGTGCGGCTGGTGAAGGGCGCCTATTGGGACACCGAGGTCAAGCGCGCACAGGTCATGGGAATGGATGGCTTTCCCGTCTTCACCCGCAAGGCCGCGACCGACATTTCCTATATCGCCAACGCGCGCAAGCTGCTGTCGATGACCGATCGGATCTACCCCCAGTTCGCCACGCACAACGCCCATACGGTCAGCGCCATCCTGCATATGGCGCGGGACGGCCAGCCGTTCGAGTTCCAGCGCCTGCATGGCATGGGCGAGACGCTGCACCGGCTGGTGATGGAGCAGAACAAGACGCGCTGCCGGATCTATGCGCCGGTGGGCGCGCACCGCGACCTGCTGGCCTATCTGGTGCGGCGGCTGCTGGAGAACGGGGCGAATTCGTCCTTCGTCAATCAGATCGTCGATACGGCGGTGCCGCCCGAGGCCGTCGCGGCCGATCCGTGGGACACGCTTGCCGGCACAGAAGGCAGACGGCTGCGGACGGGGGCGGACCTTTTCGCGCCAGAGCGTCGGAACTCGGAGGGGTTCGACCTGAGCCATGCGCCGACCCTGCACCGGATCGAGGACGCACGCGCGCCGTTCAGGACGGCGACGTGGAGCGCCGGGCCCCTCATCGCGGGAGCTGCTGCGCCAGAGCGGGAGGAACCGGTGACCAACCCCGCCGATTCCGCCGACCGCCCGGGCACCGTTGCCGCCGCCTCGACCGCCGATATCGCCACGGCGCTTGAGGCCGCGCAAATCTGGCAGGCGCCGGCGTCCGACCGCGCCGCAGTGCTGAACCGCGCCGCCGACCTTTATGAGGCGCATTTTGGCGAGGTCTTCGCGATCCTCGCCCGGGAGGCGGGGAAATCGCTGCCCGACTGCGTGGCGGAACTGCGCGAGGCGGTGGATTTCCTGCGCTATTACGCCGCCAACATTCCCTCGGGCGACCCGGCGGGCGTCTTCACCTGCATCAGCCCCTGGAACTTTCCGCTCGCCATCTTCACCGGCCAGATCGCCGCCGCGCTGGCGACCGGCAACGCCGTCCTGGCCAAGCCCGCCGAGCAGACGCCGCTGATCGCCCATCTGGCAGTGCGCTTGATGCACGAGGCCGGGGTGCCGGCCTCGGCGCTGCAACTGCTGCCCGGCGATGGCCGGGTGGGCGCGGCGCTGACCGCCGATGCGCGGATCAAGGGCGTCGCCTTCACCGGCTCGACCGAAACCGCACTGAAGATCCGCGCCAGCATGGCCGAGCACATGGAGCCCGGCACGCCGCTCATCGCCGAGACCGGGGGGTTGAACGCGATGATCGTCGATTCAACCGCCCTGCCGGAACAGGCAGTGCAGGCTGTGGTCGAGTCGGCCTTCCAGTCTGCGGGCCAGCGTTGCTCGGCGCTGCGCTGCCTCTACCTGCAGGAGGACATCGCCGACGACGTGCTGCGGATGCTGGCCGGCGCGATGGACGCCCTGTCACTGGGCATCCCTTGGCTGCAGTCCACCGACGTCGGCCCGGTGATCGACGCCGAGGCGCAGGCGGGAATCCGGTCGCATATCGACATCGCCCGCCACGAGGGCCGCGTGCTCAAGGAACTGCCCGCGCCGCAGGGCGGCACCTTCATCGCGCCCACGCTGATCCGCATCGACGGCATCGCCGATCTCGAACGTGAGATCTTTGGCCCGGTGCTGCATGTCGCGCGCTTCCGGGCGGGTGATCTCGACAGGGTCATCGACGCAATCAATGCCACCGGCTACGGGCTGACCTTCGGCCTGCACACCCGGATCGACGACCGGGTGCAGCATGTGACCGAGCGGGTTCACGCCGGGAACATTTACGTCAACCGCAACCAGATCGGCGCCATCGTCGGCTCGCAGCCCTTTGGCGGCGAAGTGCTCTCGGGCACCGGGCCGAAAGCGGGCGGGCCGAACTACATGCCGCGCTTCTGCACCCCCGACCGGCAGGGGGCGGACAGCACCGCGACCCTGCCCGAAACGCCCCCCACGCCGCGCTCGATGCCCGGCCCCACGGGCGAGAGCAATCGCCTGACCTACGTTCCGCGCGCGCCGCTGCTGTGCCTGGGCCCCGGGCCACAGGCGGTGCAGGCGCAGGCGCGGGCGGTCGAGGCGCTGGGAGGACGGACCATCACTCCGACCGATCCTGCCGATCCCGAGGCGCTGACCGACACCGCCGATATCGGCGGCGTGCTCTGGTGGGGGGATGCCGACACCGCGCGCGCCATCGAAGGCGCACTGTCGCGGCGAAAGGGGCCGATCGTGCCGCTGATCCCGGGCCTGCCGGACGTGGCGCGGGTGATGGGCGAGCGGCTGGTCTGCGTCGATACGACCGCTGCGGGCGGTAACGCGGCGCTGCTGGGCGGCGCCAGCTAGCGGCGGGACGCGAAAAAGTCCCGCAGCAGGTCTGCGGCGAGATCGGCGCGGATGCCGTCAACCACCTCGGGCGCGTGATGTGCCTGCGGGTGAGTGAAAACCCGCGCGCCATGGGCCACCCCGCCCGATTTGGGGTCGGCCGCACCGTAGCAAAGCCGCGTGATTCGCGCATTGGCGATGGCGGCGGCGCACATGGCGCAGGGTTCGAGTGTCACCCACAGCGTATGGCCCGGCAGCCGCTCGGACCCGGCGGCGGCGCAGGCGGCGCGCAGGGCAAGGATCTCGGCATGTGCCGTGGGGTCGGCCAGTTCGCGCGTGCGATTGCCCGCGGCGGCGACCACCCGGCCATCGGGCGCGACGACAACCGCCCCGACGGGCACCTCGCCCCGTGCCCCCGCCGCGCGCGCCTCGTCCAGCGCCTGCTCCATATGGGACGTGAAAACCATGCTGCACCCTTACCGGGGCGAAGCGCCGGTGCAAGGCAGAGGCGAAGCCCGACGCGGTTTTCGGCCGTTTTCCGGGAAAGAAAACGGCGCGCCCGACGCGCCCGCTTCCTTTCATCCCGGGATTGCTCTAACGCTCGCCACCATGAGCACCCCGACTCCCCCCGGCGACCGTATCGCCAAGATCCTCGCCCGCGCGGGCATCGCCTCGCGCCGCGAGGCTGAACGCATGATTGCCGAGGGCCGCATCCAGGTGAACGGTGTGGTGATCGACAGCCCGGCCCTGAACGTCGGGCGCGGCGACGCTGTCCTGATCGACGGCAAGCCGCTGCCCGTGCCCGAGCCGGCGCGGCTGTGGCTCTATCACAAGCCGGCAGGACTGGTGACCACGGAACGCGACGAGCTGGGACGGGCGACCATCTTCGACGGCCTGCCCGAGGACATGCCCCGGGTGATGAGCATCGGCAGACTCGACCTCAGCTCGGAAGGTCTGCTGCTGCTGACCAACGACGGCGCATTGAAACGGCGGCTCGAACTGCCCAGCACCGGATGGCTGCGCCGCTACCGGGTGCGGATCAACGGACGCCCGACTGACGCGGATTTCGAACCGCTGCGGCAGGGGCTGACCATCGGCGACGAGAGCTTCCTGCCGATGATCGTGACGCTGGACCGGCAGCAGGGCGCCAATGCCTGGCTGACCGTCGGCCTGCGCGAAGGCAAGAACCGCGAGATCCGGCGGGCGATGGAAGACCTGGGGTTTGCGGTGAACCGGCTGATCCGCCTGTCCTACGGGCCATTCCAGCTGGGCCAGCTGAAACCCGGCGAGGTCGAGGAAGTGCGCCGCAAGGTGCTGCGCGACCAGCTGGGCGAGGCGACGGTCGTCGTGGTGAAGTCCTCGCAGAAACAGGGCTTCGGCCCGCGTCGCGCTGACCTTGGCCCGCGTCCGCAGGTGGCCGAGGAGCCGCGTGTGCGCCAGGACGGCGACGACCGTCCGCGGCGCAAGGGTCCACCCAGGGATGGAGGCCCCGCCCGTTCGGGCGAAGAGGGTCCGCGCAAGTTCACCTCCAGGGGGGCCGCCAAACCGGCGCGCTCCGACAATGAGGGCCGCAGCCGGGCCCCAAGAAACGACGATGCCGCGAAGCCTTTCCGCAAGGGTCCGCCACGGGATGGCGCCCGGCCGGCGCGAAGTGGCGAAGACGGCCCGCGCAAGTTCACCCCGAAATCCGGCCCGAAACCCTCGCGGTCGGGCGACGAGACCCGCAGTCGCGGCCGACGCGACGAGGATGGTGCCAAACCGTTCCGCAAAGGCCCGCCGAGGGATGACAGCAGGCCCGCGCGCTCGGACGCGGACGGGCCGCGAAAGTTCACACCCAAATCCGGCGCCAAGCCGGTGCGGTCGGCTGACGGCGCGGCGCGCAAGTTTACACCGAAATCCGGTGCCAAGCCTGACCGCTCCGGCGCCGAGGGCGGGTCGAGGCCGCCGCGCGGTTCGGCGAAGCCGGGCGGAAAACCCGGCGGCGGCAAGCCGTCCGGCGGCTCGGGTTCGCGCGGGACGGGTGGCAAACCCCGGCCGGGATCGCGTCCGCGCCGTTCTACCCCCTAGCGCGGAAGCGTTCCATCGCATAGGTTTTTTTGCGATGGGTCTGGTTATGTGGGGAACTGCCTTGTCCGGCAACGGTTTGCAGAAGATCGCCTTTGTCCTGCTCTTCGCGCTGATGATGGGCGTGACCACGGGCTGGCTTGGGGGACTCTGATCGATGGCGCAGCGCTTTGGCGGCAAGCATAGTCCGAACGGTCCCATGGGCCCGGAGGACAACAGCTATCGAGGCGCCCGGGTGGAGCCGGCGGGCCTGCGCGCTAATCTGATGTTCCTGCCTCCCCTGGTGCTTGCCCTGCTGTCGTTCGGCGGCGGCGCTTCGGGTCTTGTTCTGGGCCTCGCCGGGGCTGCGGTGCTGGCTCTGGCCGCCTGGCTTCTGCGCGAAGGGCTGCGCGCCGAGGGGGAATACAACGCGCGCAAGATCGCGCGCCGCCCGGCGATGCCGCGCAAGCTGGCGGCCGCCGCACTCAGCGGAGTAGGCGTCGCCATCGCCGCCTACAGCAGCGATCCCGGCGTCCTCGCACCCGTGCTGTTCGGCCTCGTAACATCGGCCCTGCATGTCGCCGCCTTTGGCGCCGACCCGATGAAGGACAAGGGGATGGAGGGCATCGACACCTTCCAGCAGGATCGCGTCGCCCGCGCCGTGACCGAGGCCGAGGCCTATCTCAAGGCCATGTCGGACGCCATTTTGCGCGCCGGCGACCGCAAGCTGGAAACCCGTGTCGCCCGTTTTCAGACCGCCGCGCGCGATCTCTTCCGCAGAGTCGAGGAAGACCCGCGCGATCTGACCGGCGCGCGCAAGTATCTGACCGTCTACCTGATGGGTGCCCGCGATGCGACGGTGAAGTTCGCCGACATCTATGCCCGCACCCCGGACGCCCAGGCCCGTGCCGACTATGAGGCGCTGCTGGACGATCTGGAGCAGAACTTCGCGGCGCAGAAGGGCAAGATGCTGCTGGACGACAAGACCGACCTCGATGTCGAGATCGAGGTGCTGCGCGACCGATTGCAACGCGAAGGCGTGGCGCGGCGATGACTCCCACCCCTTTTCCAACCAAGGAACGTCCCCATGTCTGACAGCGTGCGCCAGAAGGCCGAACAGTCCAAGGATATCGTGGCCGAAGTGACAGCCATCGAACTGCCCGAGCCCAGAAACGAAATCGTGCCGCTGGCCGAGGCGCCGCAGCCGCTGGGAGAGGAAATCCGTCGCCGGATGGCCGAGATCGACATGGGCAACACCAATTCCATCGTCTCCTTCGGTTCAGGCGCGCAGGCAGAGTTGCAGGAAATCAGCCAGGCCATGCTGCAGGACGTGCGCAACAAGGATGTCGGCCCGGCGGGCGACAGCCTTCGCAGCATCGTCACCACGATCCGCGGCTTTTCCGTCAGCGAGCTGGACGTGCGCCGCGAGCGCAGCTTCTGGGAGAAACTGCTGGGGCGCGCCGCGCCATTTGCCAAGTTCACCGCGCGTTTCGAAGAGGTGCAGAGCCAGATCGACAAGGTGACCGACGACCTGCTGGGTCACGAGCACAAGCTGCTGAAGGACATCAAATCGCTCGACCTGCTGTACGAGAAGACGCTGAACTTCTACGACGAACTGGCGCTGTATATCGCGGCCGGCGAGGCGAAGATCGCGGAACTCGACAAAACCGAGATTCCGGCCCGCGAGGCGGCCGTGCAGGCGGCGCCCGAGGGCGATCAGGTGATGAGGGCGCAAGAGCTGCGCGACCTGCGCGCCGCGCGCGACGATCTGGAGCGGCGAGTGCATGACCTGAAGCTGACCCGTCAGGTCACCATGCAATCTCTGCCCTCGATCCGCCTGGTTCAGGAAAACGACAAGTCCCTTGTGACCAAGATCAACTCGACGCTGGTCAATACGGTGCCGCTTTGGGAAACGCAGCTGGCGCAGGCCGTCACCATGCAGCGCAGTGCCGAGGCCGCGGCGGCGGTACGCGACGCGAATGACCTGACCAACGAACTGCTGACCAAGAACGCCGAGAACCTGCGGCAGTCCAACAAGATGATCCGCACCGAGATGGAGCGCGGCGTCTTCGACATCGAAGCGGTGAAGAAGGCCAATGCCGATCTGATCGGCACCATTCAGGACAGCCTGCAGATCGCCGACGAGGGCAAGGCGCGCCGCGCCGCCGCCGAGGAGGAACTCAAGAAGATGGAGGCCGAGCTGCGCGAGACCCTGGCCGCCGCCCGCGCGCGGCGCGATGGCGTCGGCGACACCGCCTCGGGCGCCGTTCCCCGCTAAGCCGTGATCAAGTCGGGCAATACCTGCGCCATCGGGCGCTGCCCTTGTCCCATGGGGAGGAGGGTTTGGCCATCCTGCGTCCCGGGAGGCATCGTGGCCGCCGGGCTGCGCATGGTCTGTGCCACGCTGGCCCTCGCGGCCCTGACTGCCTGCACCGACCCGCCCCGGGTCGCAGACCCCGGCCCTGTGACCCGACCGGTCCAACCTCCAGAGACCGCGGCGCAGCCCTCGGATGCCAGCCTGGAACTGGCGGGCTATTACCGCAGGCTTGAAGCCGACCAGCTGGCCCGCGGCCTGATGCGCACGGACGGTGGCGGGCCGGACACTCCCTTTGACGAAACGGACCTTCTGCGCGACTTCGAAGCGCTCGTGTTCAGCGACGAATACCAACGCGGCGCCGGCTCGGGCGGGCGGCTGAACCGCTGGGCCACTCCGGTGCGGATCGGTCTGGAATTCGGGCCTTCGGTCGGCCAGGACAGGCAGCGCAGGGACCAGAACGAAGTCGCGGCCTATGCCGCACGCCTGTCCAGAGTGACCGGCCATGCGGTCTCGACCGTCCAGAGCGGCGCCAACTTTCACATCCTTGTGGTCGGCGAGGACGACAAGGCCTTTGCCGAACAACGCGCCCGCGAGGTACTGCCGCAGCTGACGCGGTCGGACCTCGCGCTGCTGCGCAACCTGCCGCGCGAATACTACTGCCTGGTGCTGACCGTGCCGAACCTGCAGACCTACACCCATACCGGCGCGATCGTGCTGATCCGTAACGAGCATTCCGGCCTGATGCGGGAAAGCTGTTTTCACGAGGAAATCGCCCAGGGGCTGGGCATTCCCAACGACAGCCCCCGCGCGCGCCCGTCGATCTTTAACGACGACGACGAATTCGCGCTGCTGACCCACCACGACGAACTGCTGCTGAAGATGCTGTATGATCCCCGCCTGAAACCGGGTATGACAGCCGCCGAGGCCCGCCCCATCGCCACCCAGATCGCACGCGAGCTGATGGGCGGGGAATCGTGACATTGTGTTGACCTGAGAAGGACCAGAGCATGGGCATTTTCGACTTTCTCTCCGGCGAGTTCATCGACGTCATTCACTGGGTCGACGATACCCGCGACACCATGGTCTGGCGGTTCGAGCGGCACGGCCACGAAATCAAGTATGGCGCCAAGCTGACGGTGCGCGAGGGGCAGGCGGCAGTCTTCATCCATGAAGGCCAGTTGGCCGATGTGTTCACCCCCGGTCTCTACATGCTCGAGACCAACAACATGCCGATCATGACGACGCTTCAGCACTGGGACCATGGCTTCAAGTCGCCGTTCAAGTCCGAGATCTATTTCGTCAACACGACCCGCTTCAACGATCTGAAATGGGGGACGAAGAACCCGATCATCGCGCGCGACCCGGAATTCGGCCCGGTTCGCCTGCGCTCTTTCGGAACATTTTCGATGCGCGTGACTGACCCCGGCAGGTTCATGACCGAAATCGTCGGCACCGATGGCGAGTTCACCGCCGACGAGATCAGCTTCCAGATCCGCAACATCATCGTGCAGGAGTTCAGCCGTGTGATCGCCGGATCGGGAATCCCGGTGCTCGACATGGCAGCCAATACCGCCGATCTGGGCAAGATCATCGCCAAGGCGATTTCCGAAACGATTGCCGGCTATGGCCTCACCATTCCCGAACTCTACATCGAGAACATTTCGCTGCCGCCCGCGGTCGAGGCCGCGCTGGACAAGCGCACCTCGATGGGCATGGTGGGCGATCTTGGTAAATACACCCAGTTCTCGGCCGCCGAGGCGATGACCGCCGCCGCCGCCAATCCCAGTGGCGGCGGGATGGCCGCCGGGCTGGGGGCTGGCATGGGCATGGCCATGGGCAGCCAGATGGCGCAGGGTGGCCCCTGGGGCGCCCCGCATCAGCCGCAGCCCGGCCCCTGGGGACAGTCGCCGACGCATAGCGCGCCGCCGGCCCCTCCCCCGCCGCCGGTCGAGCATGTCTGGCACATCGCCGAGAACGGCCAGACTTCGGGTCCGTTTTCCAAGGCCTCAATGGGGCGCATGGTGACCGACGGCAAACTGACGCGCGACAGCCTGGTCTGGACCGCCGGTCAGGACGGATGGAAACCGGCGGGCGAGGTGACCGAACTGGTGCACCTTTTCACCATCATGCCGCCGCCCCCGCCGCCTCCGGCTCCGTAAGGCGACGGAAAGTCTTCACATCTACGTAAGAAGGGCACGAACAAGCTTTTCCAAAGGATGTACCGATGACCGCCCCCGCCAGCTATTCCCGCCTGCAGATCGCCTTGCACTGGCTGATCGCCCTGCTGATCGTCGCCGCCTGGTTCACCGACGACGGCATGGGCCGCGCCCTGCACAACCGCCTCGAGTCGGGGGCGACCGGTTTTTCTGGCAATACCCTGCACGTCTGGCTTGGCTCGGCCGTGTTCGTCCTGGTCCTGATCCGCGTGCTTGTGCGCTTTGGACAGGGCGCGCCGGTGCCGGTCGATGGGCCGCGGTTGGCACAGCGTCTGGCGCTTTGGGGTCACCGGCTGCTCTACCTGCTGATGATCGCCGTTCCGGCTCTGGGCGCTTCGGCCTGGTATCTCGGCATCGAGGCGGCCGGAGAGCCGCATGAGCTGACCGCGAACCTGCTGATGATCGTGGCGCTGGGCCACGCGCTTGTGGCCATCTGGCACCAGCTTGTCCGCCGCGACGGCACCTTGACGCGGATGATCCGTCCCGGCGCCTGAACCGGGTTGCCGCCGGCGCGCCAGCCTCTATCTTCTGGCCGGCGCGCCCTGCGGAGCGCACAGCGACCTACAGGCAGGCGATGACCGACGAGAAGATCCCGATCGAACAGCACCGCTTTCCCTGCGATCAGTGCGGGGCAGACATGCGCTTTGACCCGGCCGAAGCCGTGCTGAAATGTGACCATTGCGGCAATGTCGAGCCGATGGGAGGCCCGGCCCGCGCGCCGGTGTTGAAAGAGCTCGATTTCGAGGCCGCAATGGCGCAACGGCTTCCAGAAGCGGAAACCGAGGTCGTTCGCGTCGCGACCTGCCCGAATTGCGGCGCTCAGTTCGAATTCGATCCCGCCGTTCATGCCGCCGAATGCCCCTTCTGCGCGACGCCCGTCGTGGTCGACACCGGCGAGAGCCGCCATATCAAGCCCAAGGGCGTGGTGCCCTTTGCCGTAGACGAGCGCGGCGCCCAGAAGGCTATGGCCGACTGGCTGGGCCGGTTGTGGTTCGCGCCGAACGGCTTGCAGGAATATGCCCGCAAGGGGCGTCGGATGAGCGGCATCTACGTGCCTTATTGGACCTTCGACGCCGACACCAAATCAGCCTATTCCGGCGAGCGCGGGACGATCTATTACGAGACTGTCACCGTGGTGCGCGACGGCAAGCGGGTGCAGCAGCAGGTCGCCAAGATCCGCTGGACTCCGGCGCGCGGTCGGGTCGCGCGGTTCTTCGACGATGTGCTGGTCCTGGCCTCCAAAAGTCTGCCCAAGCGCTATACCGATGCCCTGGAGCCCTGGGACCTGTCGGCGCTGGTGCCCTATCAGCCGCAGTTCCTGGCCGGGTTCCGGGCCGAGGGATATACCGTCACGCTCGAGGAAGGGCATCAGGAGGCCCGCGCCCAGATGGCCCGGGTGATCGAGCGGGACGTGCGCTTTGACATCGGCGGCGACCAGCAACGCATCCACAATATCGACACCGACATTCGCGACGTGACCTTCAAGCACATCCTGCTGCCGGTCTGGCTGGCCGCCTACAAATATCGCGACAAGACCTATCGCTTCGTGGTCAACGGTCAATCGGGAAGGGTGCAGGGCGAAAGGCCGTGGTCGGCGATCAAGATCGCGATCGCTGTCATCCTTGGCCTGATTCTCGCGGCCGGCATCGGCTATCTGGCCGCGCAGCAGCAGTAGGGTGGGGCGGCGCCAATCGCCGCCCGCAGCTCAGGGCCGGACGTAGGCGTAACCGGCTTCCTGCAATTCGATCAGCCGGACGACACCCGAGGGGACCAGCTTGGCTTCGGACATCAGCGGCACGTCGCCCCCCGCCTTCTTCTTCATGGCTTCCAGCGTGTTGCCGCAGGCGGCGAAGGTAAGCCCTTCGTTTTCGAGGCTCATCGCGCCGATGCGGTCGGCCACCGGGCTCTTGCCTTCGACCAGCATGTTCAGGCCCGGCCCATACGTCACGACCTCGATCTGCACGGTATCGCCCTGTTCCTTGTAATAGGCGATCACGTTCTGGACGTTGTTCAGCGCCATGTTCATCACCGCCGGGTCGTTCTCGTCGACATGGACGGCCAGCTTGTGTTCGACACCGGCGGCCCAGGCCGATCCGGCAAGGGTGCAGGCCAGCACGGCGGCGCTCAGGAACTTCTTCATCAGTATCTCCTCCCTGGATGATGGCAGGATGATAGGCAGCGCACAGCCGAAAGCTATACACAAATTCGCATATGTGCGCGCGATCAGGCCAGAACGGCGCCGGGGTTCATGATTCCAAGCGGATCCAGCGCCGCCTTGATGGCCCGCAATGCGGTCAGACGGGCCGGATCGCCATAGCGCTCGAGATCCTTCACCTTGGCCCGGCCGACGCCGTGTTCGGCGCTGAAAGATCCGCCCATCCGCACGACCAAATCGTGAATCGCCGCCCGCACCGCGTCTTTCACATTGGCATAATCGGCGCGCGTACGGCCGGCGGCCGGAAAGAGGTTGAAGTGCAGGTTACCGTCGCCGAGATGGCCAAAGCAGTTGATCCGGAACGACCCGTGCTCTGCCACCATGGCGCGGGCGTCCTCGATGAAGTCGGGCAGCACGCTGAGCGGCAGCGAGACGTCGTGGCTGGTGACAGACCCGATCTTGCGGTTCGCTTCCGGAAGATGCTCGCGCACGGTCCAGAACTCCTGCGCCTGCGCCTCGTTCTGCGCGATCAGCCCGTCGGTGGCGAGGTCGCGTTCCATCGCCGCTTCGAACAGGTCGGTCAGCGCCTGTTCGGGATCCAGCCCCTGAGCCAGACCGACGTCGATCAGCACGCACCACTCCGGCGGGTTGGCCCAGGGCCGGCGGACCTGCGGCAAGACCTCGGCGAGGAATTCGAGACCCTGCCGGTGGATCAGTTCAAAGGCGCTGATCCCCTCACCCAGCCGATCGCGCGCCAGCGACAACATGTCCAGTGCCGCGCGGGGGGATTGCACCGCGATAAGCGCCGTGCCCCGGCCCGCCGGAATGGGCGCAAGCTTCAGCGCGGCGGCGGTGATCACGCCCAGAGTACCTTCCGCCCCCACCAGCAGGTTGCGCAGGTCATAACCGGTGTTGTCCTTGCGCAGGCGGGTCAGCCCGTGCCAGATGCTGCCGTCCGGCAGCACTGCCTCGAGCCCCAGACAGAGATCGCGGGTATTGCCATAGCGCAGCACGTTCACGCCGCCAGCGTTGGTCGCGAGATTGCCGCCGATCCGGCAGGACCCTTCCGAGGCCAATGACAGCGGGAACAGCCGGTTCGCCGCCGCCGCCGCGGCCTGGACATCGGCCAGGATCGCGCCGGCTTCTGCGATGATCACGTTTTCCTCGGGGTAGACCGCGCGGATTGCCGACATGCGCTCCAGCGACAGAACCATCGGCGCGGGGCCTTCAGGCATCACCTGCGCCCCGACCAGGCCCGTTCCGCCGCCATAGGGGATCACGCCGACCCGCGCCTCGCCAGCGGCACGGATGAGCACCGCCACCTCCTCGACCGTTTTCGGCAGCGCAACCAGCCCGGCCTGACCGTGGGCGATATCGCGCGGGTCGACCAGATAGCGCGGCTCGGGCGCGCGGATGCGCTCTTCGGGCAGCAGGGTGCGCAGGTGCGCGGCAAAGCGGGCGTCGGCGGGATTGAGACTCATGCGCAACCCTTGCCCAATCGTCGGCGTCTCTGCAAGCGGGCCTCACGTCCCGCCCGCCACATCGCCCGCCCTGCCTATTCGATCAGATAGCGCGGCATCAGCGTCAGGACGGTGGGCCGCGACGGAAGGGTTCTCAGCGAGATCTCCATGGACGATTCCTCGGTCCGCACCACGTCGAATTCGCCCGCGATGCCGCTCAGGAATTCGTCCAGCGCATAGACCGAAAACCAGTGCATCGGGATGACCAGCGAGGACTTCAGGCGTTTCAGCACCCCGATCATCTCGGGCAGCGGCATGGTATTGCCCCCGTCCACCGGGGCCATCACCACGTCGAGCCGGCCCAGCGCGGCGAATTGAGCGTCGTTCGGGACGTGGTGCAGGTGGCCCAGGTGGCCGATGCACAGCCCCGCCACCTCAAAGACGAAGATCGAGTTGCCATTGTCCTCGGTCCCGCCCCAGCGAGAGCGGATGTCGGTCGAGACATTCCGCACCAGCATCTCGCCCAGATCCAGATGGTGCTCGACGCCCACGCCGAAATCGCCCCAGCCGGGGAGCACATGCGGAATGGCCGGGTCCGGTGCGCTGGTCCAGTGGGTTTCGTGGGCATGGTTCATCGTCACCACATCCGGAATCAGCGGCACGGTGCCGATGAAGCCGGTGTAGTCGGTGACGGCGGTCAGCCCGCCCTGGGTCTGAAGCAGGAAACTGGCGTGCGCGATATAGCTGAGGCGGACCGTATCCGCCGGTAACGGATCGTTCCAGGCGGCCTTCTGGATATATTCCAGCCCCGGCGCGGCATCGGCAATGGCGATGCAATGGCTTGGCGTGCGCGCCGGCTGAGCCGCCAGCGCGGCGGGCAGGACAGTCAAAATGGCAAGACACAGGCGCAGCATGGGCCGAGCATGGCCGCGCCGGCGATTCCTGTCAGTCAAATTCTGCGTGAGGCAGTCTCAGCCGCGGATCACCTTGGCGAAGCTGTTGAAGATCGCGCCGTTTGCGGCCAGAATGGTGCCGTCCTCCAGCGGATCGCCACCGACTGGGATGGATTCGACAAAGCCGCCGGCCTCGCGCAGGATGATGATCCCGGCGGCAACGTCCCAGGCGTTCAGCCCCCGCTCCCAGAATCCGTCAAAGCGCCCGGCCGCCACATAGGCGAGATCCAGCGCCGCTGCGCCCCAACGGCGCACTCCGGCGCAGGCGGGCATCAGACGGGCCAGATCCTGCAGCGTCGCGGGCAAATCGGACTTGCCGCCGAAGGGCACGCCGGTGCCGAAAATGCATTCGATCATCCGGCTGCGGCCCGAGACGCGCAGGCGGGTGTCGTTCATCCAGGCGCCCTCGCCCTTTTCGGCGAAGAACATCTCGTCCTTGGCGGCATCATAGACCACACCGGCGACGACCTGGCCCTTGTGCTCCAGCGCGATCGAGATCGCCCAGTGCGGCAGGCCGTGCAGGAAGTTGGTGGTGCCGTCCAGCGGATCGACGATCCAGCGGCGGGTCGGGTCCTGGCCTTCGCCCGCGCCGCTTTCCTCGCCCAGCCAGCCATAGGTCGGGCGGGCGGCAGTCAGTTCGTCGCGAATGATCTTTTCGGCGGCGGTATCGGCGCGGCTGACGAAATCGCCAGGCCCCTTGGACGACACCTGAAGGTTCTCCACCTCGCGGAAGTCCTTGACCAGCGACCGCCCCGCCTTGCGCGCGGCCTTGATCATGATGTTGAGGTTGGCACTGCCGATCATCTGTTTCATCCCACTGGTCAGGGCGGGCGTATACGCGCCCCGCCGGGCCTTGCCAAGGGCGGTGACGCGCCGGGACGGGTGGCCCACAAATCCCCCCTTGCCAAAGCGCTGCCGTCGCGCGAAGGAACGGAGCATGAACGCCTGCGATCTTACCCTTTGCGGCATCCGCCTGCGCGCGCTTGGCAGCGGGGCGCTCTTCTGGCCCGATGCCGGCCTGCTTTGCGTGTCCGATCTGCACCTCGGCAAATCCGAACGCATGGCCCGGCGCGGCGGCGCGGCGCTGCCACCCTACGAGACCCGCGACACGCTGACGCGGCTTGCCGCCGATCTCGACACGACCGGCGCGCGCACGGTGATCTGCCTGGGCGACAGTTTCGACGAGCTCGACGCGGCCCATGCCCTGCCCGAGGACGAGCGGCTGTGGATCGCGCGCCTTCAGGCCGGGCGGCGCTGGATCTGGATCGAGGGTAACCATGACTCCGGCCCGGTCGATATGGGCGGCACCCATCTGGCCGAGCTGAACCAGCCGCCGCTGGTCTTCCGCCATATCGCGGTTTCAGGCGCCACAGGCGAGATTTCGGGGCATTATCATCCGAAATGCGTCCTGCGCACCCGCGCCCGAAGCATCTCGCGACCGGCTTTCCTCGCGGATCGCGACCGGATCGTCCTGCCCGCCTATGGCACCTATACGGGTGGCCTGCGCAGCGACAATCCGGCCCTGGCGGGACTGATGCGCCCCGATGCGGTGGCCGTTCTGACCGGTCCCGTCACCCATCGCGTGCCGATGCCCCGCGGGGCCTAGCCGTCGGGCCGGCCTTGCGCGCCGCGAGGGGGCATGGGCTGATATCGGCCGGAACGTCAGCCCCGAAGATACCTCCGTGGATTCCGTAAGGTTCCTGAAAGCTTTGCCCGACACATCTCCGCGCAACGAAATTCGCTTTGGAGATCTGTCATGCTTTTGCGCCCCGCCCTCACCGCTCTGGTCCTTCTCACTGCTCTGCCCGCCGCCGCCAGCGACCGCTGCACCGCGCCGAAGGACACCTGGCACCCGGTCGAGGAACTGACCGCCGAACTCACGGCCAAAGGCTGGACCGTGCAGAACGTCAAGACCGATGACGGCTGTTACGAGGTCTATGCCAAGGACGACAAGGGCAAGCGGGTCGAGGCCTTCTTTGACCCGGCCAGCTTCGAGCTCGTCGGTTACGATGACTGACCCGACCGCGCCGATGGTGCGGGTCTGGGATCCGGTCCTGCGCCTCATGCACTGGCACCTTGCCGCCTTCATCCTGCTCGCCTGGCTTACCGCCGATGACATGCGGACGGCGCACGAGGCACTGGGATACGCCGTTGGCGGCCTGATCTTGCTTCGGCTGGTCTGGGGCGTGATCGGGCCGCGCAACGCGCGTTTCGCAAGCTTTGTTCGCGGACCAGCGGCCACGCTGCGTTATCTCGACGACATGCGCAGGGGGCGGGAACGTCGCTTCCTCGGCCATAATCCGGCCGGCGCGGCGATGATCGTCGTCCTGCTGCTGGCAATCGCCACAACCGTCGCCACCGGCATCCTGATGGGCACCGACCGCTTCTGGGGATCGGAGACGATGGAAGAGGCCCACGAAGCCGCCGCGATCCTCATCCTGATCCTGGTCGCCTTTCACATCGGCGGGGTGATCCACGCCAGCCTGCGCCATGGCGAGAATCTCGTCTCGGCCATGATCGACGGACGAAAACCCGAAGGAACCCACGAATGACCCTCCGCCAGTCGCTCGCCGCAATCCGGCGGCACCGCCCCGAGTTGCGAGCGACAGAATTCAACATCCTGCTTGCGACCTATCTGCTCGCCGCCTTCAATGCCGGGTTCTGGACCCGCCTGACCACGATCTTCAAGAATGACCCTTTGCACGTGCTGCTGTTCGCCGTCGCCATATGGGCGTTGACCGTGTTCACCCTGACCCTGGTCAGCGTGCCCCGGATCCACCGCCCGGCGGCCGCTGTCATCGTTCTGCTGGCCGCGGCCTCGGCCTGGTATCAGGATCAGCTGGGGATCCTCTTCGACAAGATCATGATCCAAAACGTGATGAACACAACCGTGGACGAATCGCGCCACCTGGTGACCGGTGCCTATGTCCGCCACATGGTGCTCACCGGCGTGATCCCGGTCCTGCTGCTGTTTGTGCCGAAGATCCGCTATCCCAAGGTGTGTCACATCGTCTGGCAGCTGCCGCTGACCGCCCTGACCGGTTTCGCGCTGACCTTCGGCCTGCTGTTCGTCGATCTCAAGGCCAATGCCGCCGCGATCCGCGAGCATCGCGACCTTATGGGCAGCTACCAGCCCGGCGCCACCATCGCCGCGATCTATCACTATGCGCGAATGGAGATGCGCAGCCAGAACCAGATCGTCACCTCGCTGGGTACCGACGCCGCCAAGGGGCCCCGTCTAGCCGAGAGCAAGAAACCCGTGCTGATGGTCGTCTTTGCCGGCGAAACCGCGCGCGCGCAGAATTTCGCGCTGAACGGTTATGGCCGCGACACAACGCCCGAACTGGCGAAGCTGGATGTCGTCAACTTCACCCACGCCACCTCTTGCGGCACCTCTACCGCAGTGTCGCTGCCCTGCATGTTCTCGAACCTGCCGCGCAGCGGCTACAGCAACGAGGCCTTCATGGCGACCGAAAACCTGCTCGACGTGCTGGGCCACGCCGGTGTCACACCGCTCTGGTGGGACAACAACACCGGCGACCAGTATATCGCGCGGCGCACTGGTGCACACCGGATCGACTCGACCCTCGACCCCGCCGCCTGCGAGATGGGCGAATGCACCGACCAGGCTTTCCTGAAAGTGATCGACGACACGCTGAAAGACATCACTGGCGACACGGTGCTGGTACTGCACATGATCGGCAGCCACGGACCCAGCTATTATCTGCGCTATCCGCCGGAGTTCGCAAAATTCACGCCGGACTGCCGGACCGCCGATCTGGTCCAGTGCAGCCCCGAGGAAGTGGTCAATGCCTATGACAACTCGATCCTTTTCACCGACCATATCCTGGCCAGTTCGATCGAACGTCTGAAGGCGCAGGACAAGGCCGTAACCGGATTGATCTTCCTGTCGGATCACGGCGAGTCGCTGGGGGAAGGCGGCCTGTATCTGCACGCCGCGCCCTGGTTCATGGCGCCAGAGACGCAGACCCGGGTGCCCTTCCTGTTCTGGCTGTCGGACGAGTTCCAAGATGTCATGGACCTGGACGTGGCCTGCCTGCGCAAGAAGGCGGATCGACCGGTCAGCCAGGACAATCTGTTCCACAGCGTGCTGGGCCTTATGGACATAACAACCGCGGCGCGCGACCCGGCACTTGACCTCAGCGCCGATTGCCGCCCCGCGTCGTCCACCACGGCCGAGATCCCCGGACCGGCAAAAATCTGAGTTCCGGCGCCGGGCGGATCAGAGCTCGGCGCCGCGCTCGTCCAGCGCCTCCAGAAGACGCGGCGGGTTGATCGGCAGATGGGTCATCCGCCGCTTCGCCGCATCCGCCACCGCATTCGCCACGCAGGCCAGAGCCGCGACCATCCCAGCCTCGGCCACGCCCTTAACCCCGTAGGGATGGTTGGCATTGGGGATTTCCACCACGACCGGCTCGATCATCGGCAGGTCCGAGGCTACCGGCATCCGGTAGTCGAGCCATCCGGCGTTCTGCAGCACCCCATCGGCACCGTAGACGTAACCTTCGTTCAACGCCCAGCCGATGCCCTGGGCGACGGCGCCCTGAATCTGGCCTTCGACATAGGAGGGGTGAATCGCCTGCCCCGCGTCCTGGGCGGCGACAAATTTCACCACCTTCACCGCGCCGGTCTCGGAGTCGACCTCAACGTCGCAGAACATCGCGCTGACCCCCGGCGCGTGGCCGGTCATGTTCTCGGAATGCGACGCGCCGAAATGCCCGCCCGTTGCACTTGCCTTGGCCGCCAGATCCTCGATCGTCAGCGCTTCGAACCGGCCGACGTTGGTCGAGGACGGGCGCGCCGCGCCGTCCGACCAGTCCACCGCCTCGACCTCCACGCCCCAAATCTGCGCCGCGCGCGCCTTCAGCTGGCCGATCACCGCCTCGCAGGCGCGTACCACGGCGGTGCCCGTTGCGAAGGTCACCCGCGAGCCGCCGGTGATGAAGGAATAGCCGACCGAGGCAGTGTCATGAATTTCGGAATGCACCCGTTCGTAGGGGATCCCGAAGGTCTCGGCCGCCATCAGAGCCATCGAGGCGCGGCTGCCTCCGATATCAGGGCTGCCGGTCGCCACCGAGATCGTGCCGTCAGTGTTGACGAAGACCGTCGCGCTCGAGTCGCCGCCGGCGTTGTGCCAATAGCCGGTCGAGACGCCGCGCCCCTGGTTCGGACCCAGCGGCCGAGCATAGTCGGGATGCGCCTTCAGCCGCTGCAACATCTCGGCAAATCCATCATGGCTCATCTTGCGGTCGCCCACCTGTGGATCGCCGGCCCTGATCGCATTGCGGATGCGCAGATCGAAGGGATCCATGCCGAGCTTCTTGGCGAGGACATCCAGGACACCCTCGCAGGCGAAATTCGACTGCGGGGCGCCCGGCGCGCGATAGGCCGCCGTCATCGCCCTGTTGGAGACCACGTCGACCGCGACGGTTCGCTGGTTCGGGATGGCGTATTGCGCGAAGACGCAGAGACAGCCGTTGATGAAGGGCGATCCCGGGAAGGCGCCGGAGTTATAGGCCAGTTCTGCCTCGCCGGCGACGATGGTGCCGTCCTTCTTCGCGCCGATCTTCACCCGCACCCGGGTGTCCGAGCCGGGGCCGGTGGCGCGAAAGACCTCTTCCCGGGTCATTACCATGCGCACGGGGCGACCGGCCTTTTTCGACAGCATCATCGCCACCGGTTCGAGATAGACCTTGGTCTTACCGCCGAACCCGCCGCCGATCTCGGCCGCGGTCGCACGGATATCGCCGGCGCGCATGCCGGTGAACAGCGCGGTCAGGTCGCGCATCTGGAAGTGACCCTGGCTCGACACCCAGAGATGCGCGGTGCCGTCGCCGGCATATTCCGCGACGCAGGCATGCGGTTCGATATAGCCCTGGTGCACCGGGTCGTTGCGGAAGGTCTCTTCGACGATCACATCCGCCTCGGCAAAGCCGCTGGCGACATCCCCCACAGTCGATTCCCACCGGCGCGCGATGTTCGACGGACGGGAGGGTTTCGGCGTCACGTTGCGGGTGAACATGTCCTCGTGCACCAGCGGCGCGTCCTCGGCCATCGCCTCTTCCAACCCGGTAACATGGGGCAGCACCTCGTACTCCACGGCGATCAGCGCCAGCGCCGCCTTGGCGGTCGCCTCGTCACGCGCGGCCACGGCGGCAAGGGGATGGCCGTGATAGTACGCCTTTTCGCGCGCCATCACGTTGCGCAGGTCATACCAGACGTTTCGCTCCAGCCGCTCGGGGCCTGAGAACTGGAACGGAAGGTCAGGGAAATCGGAGCCGGTCACGACCGCGAGCACACCGGGCAGCGCCTCGGCACGCGTCGGGTCGATGGAGAGTATGCGCGCATGGGCATGCGGGCTGCGAAGCATCTTGCCCCAGAGCACGCCGGGCGGGTGGTAATCGCTGCCATAGCGCGCCGTACCCGTTACCTTGGCCACCCCATCGGGGCGGACGGGCCGGGTGCCGACATAGCGGAAGGCCGGCTTGGGTGCGATCTCGTTCATGGCGCTGGATCCTTCTGGCAGCGGGCACGCGGCCCAGAACTCAGCTTGCCCCAGAGCCGCACGGCAATCAACGGGACGCGGGGTGACGGCCGCTATTTGCCGCTTTGGGTCTCGGCCATCGCGAAAATGTCCTCGATGGCCTCGAACACCGCTTCGGGCTGTTCGTAGAGCGCGAGCTGCCCCGCCTCGGGCAGCACCCGCACCTCGACATTGGGTCGGCCCGCCATGCAGGCGACGACACGTTGCGCCGACACCACCGGGTCATGCGCGCCATTGATGCAGATGGTCGGCGCCAGCCGGGCGTCGATCTCGCGGCTCCAGTCCCGCACGATGAAATGGCTGTCTGTGGCAAATCCGGCCGGCCCCTGCTCGACCGAGAATCGGAAGCCGGCATAAAGCACCGGCGCCAGATCAAGCCGTTGGATCATGTCGTTTTCCTGGGTACCTGGCTTGAAGAGCGCCGAGAGGAACTCTTCGACACCCTTGCCGTCGACCTGGGCGATCCCCGCCCGAAGGACCGTCGGCAACAGCGCCGGGGCAAAGCGCGCCGTATAGGCGACCACCCGCTGCCGCGCTGCCATGTCGGTGAAATCCTTCAGACGGGTGAACGGCACCGGCCCCGAAACCGCCACCAGACCGGCCACACGGCGGCCCAGACGCCGCGCGAGGGCATGGCCATAAAGTCCGCCGCCCAGTTGCGTGAGGATCACCGGCCGGACGAGGCCATAATGGTCGATGACCCGCGCCACGTCCTCGGCGTGGATGTCTATCGCCTGTTCATAGCGGGGAACGGCCGTCGTCCGGCCAAACCCGGGCCGCACCGGCGCGATGACGCTGAGACGGCGGCGTCGGAAGGCATCGCGCAGATAGGTCAGCGGGGCCATGCCGTCGATCATGCCGTGGATGTAGATCACCGCGCGCGAGCCGCGCGCGTCGAGGCGGAACACCTGCGTCGTGCGTCCTCCGCCAGTTGTGAGCAGTTCTTCGGGCAACGTCGCCACGGCCGCGTTGCGTGCCTCGGCGTTCAGCTGATTGATCAGGAAGACGATCAAGCGGATCAGGTCGACCTGTCCCGGCGCCCCGGTCTTGGCCAGAACCGCCTTGGCCTGGTTGCGCACCGTGTGCTCGGACCGGCCCGAATGCTCTGCGATCTGCCGCAGGCTGCGCCCGGCGAGGAGTTGGCGGACGATTTCGACTTCGGCGCGCGAGAGGCCGAAAGAGGCGACCAGCATGGCCTCGACCGAAGCGCTCCACTGGTATTCCATCGCCTCGACGACCACTGCCGGGGCGCCGGAGATGAGCCCCGGCTCGAGTCGGGCCATCAGATGCCGGGGCGGCAGCGCCGTGGCAAGTACCACGGGCGCTGCATCTGGTTCGCCTTCTTGCCCCGCACGGATTAGATGCGCCAGTACCTCGGTAGACGGCGCGCTCAACTCGGCCTGCAGCGCGGCCAGATCCAATGCCGCTCCCAGCATTTCCTTCGCGACCGCGCTGGCCGCCAGCACGCGTCCGTTCAGATCCAGAACAAGGGCAAAACCAGCCGAAGTTGCAATCCGGTCCAGTGGCTTCTGCGGCTCTGACCGCCGTCCAATCTGTTCGAGAATTTCGTAGGCCCGGACAAAGTGTGCGCTCAACTCCGGATCGATCTCGATCGCATCCGGCGGCGTGTCCGAGGTCGCAACATCGCGCGCGGCGAGGGCCGCCTCGATATGCGTGTCCCAGGCGTCCATGAAGGCATCGTATAGTTCGGGCCGGATCACCGATTCGTAAATCGCGGCGATCACGCGATCACGTGTGTCTCCTCCCGCCATGTATGGTCTCGGACTGTCGTCTATCTGTCCTCTCCCCCCGTCTGCAGCATCCGTCCGTTTTCGCAGGTCGCAGCGCTTTTGATCCAAATGGGTCATGACCCCGCGCGCCGACGGCGTTAACCTTTTAACATCGTTCCTTTCGTGAGTGACGATGAGGGCGTGATTGTTTCACGTCTTTCATTATCCAGGCCATTGCGGTCTGATCTATTTCTTTGACTTGCATCCGCCGCTCCGGTTCTGCCGGGGCGGCAATTTTTCAACTGTTTACGGTTATCATCGGTTCCCCGATCCCTCAGATCAGCCAAAACAAGGCCAGAGCCGCGCGACATGCTGGCTTTGAATTCTTCAATTTACAAGGTTGCCCGGCATCAAATAGAGCCCGAAACCATACTGTCACAACCCTGACGGGCGCCTTCCGCAAGCAGATTTTCCTAAGCGAGAATTTTGACTGCGAATTGCTCAGAAGATTGGCAGATCGCCTCAGGTGCCGGAAATCCCCCGACCTGCCGCGGCTCCGTCCTCTCGCACTTCGCGGCGCAGTTTTATCGTCGCATTTACCGCCGCTAGATAGTTCTTCTCGGCAAACTCCAGAAGAACATCCAGATCCCTTTCGGAGTAGCGCGCCAATTCCCGCATCCAGGAATGAAACGCCCGACGGTTAATCGCGCGGATTTCCTCGATCCGGTCGGCCACCGGCTCGAGGAAGAGACGACGGCGGTCATTGGTATCGCGCACGCGCCGGATGTAGCCGGCGCGCTCGATACGGTCGACCACGCCGGTGATCGCGCCCGAGGTCAGCCCGGTTTCCTGCGCCAGCCTGCCCGGCGTCACCTTTTCGCCCAGCGTGATGATGAACAGGCATTCAAGGTCGGTCTGGTGCAGACCCAGCTTGCTGGCAAGCACGCCGGAATACAGCGTGCGCTGCGCGCTGGCGGCCCGGATCGTGCGATCCAGCCGTTCCAGCCGGGCCACCCGGTCTTCGGTCTGGGTCGGCGTGCTTTGCGGCTTGACAGACACTGCGCCCATTCTCTTAACTGCTGGTTATCTTAGTTGCTAAGATAAATTCCGGCGCCGAGCAAGCGCCAAGGCCGGGGGGCTGACCGGGACGGGCATGACCAAGCGCATCATCATCGACACCGATCCGGGCCAGGACGACGCTCTGGCGATCCTTCTGGCGCTGAGCGTGCCGGACCGCCTGAATGTCGTCGGCGTCACGGCGGTGGCTGGCAATGTCGGCGTGGCCCAGACCTGTGCCAATGCCCTGAAGATCTGCCAGTTGGCCGGGCGCGGTGACATCCCTGTCTATGCCGGCGCAGCGCAGCCGATCCTGCGCCCGTTGCACACCGCCGAGTTCATCTGCGGTGCCGACGGTCTGGCCGGAATGGCCCTGCCCGAGCCGACCGAGACGGCGCGGGGGCTTCATGCGGTGACCTACCTGGCCGAATACCTGAGCGCCAGTTCCACTCCCACGACCATTTGCGCTCTGGGGCCGCTTACCAATATCGCGCTCGCGCTGCGCCTCGCGCCGGAAATCGCCGGCAAGATCGAGCGGCTGGTGATCATGGGCGGCGCGCGCGATCTCGGCAACATGACCGCCGCCGCCGAATTCAACTTCTTCGTTGATCCCCACGCGGCCGCCATCATCTTCGGCTCGGGCATCCCGATCACGCTTTTCCCTCTGAATGCGACCTATCAGGCCGTGGCCTCGCCCGCGCGTCTGACCCGGTTCGATGCGACCGGACCGGTTCAGGCGCAGATCCTGTCTATGCTGCGCCGCGAACGGCCGGGCGGGGCGTCGCTCGGCGGTGGCGAGGGGCATCCGATGCACGACCCCTGCACAGTCGCGTGGCTGCTCTGGCCCGAACTGTTCGAAGGGCGCGACTGCCATATCGATATCGAAACCGCCGAAGGACCGACCGTCGGGCGGTCGACCATCGACTGGTGGGGCCGGGGTGGGCAGCCTGCAAACGCCCACGTGATTGGCACGCTGGACGCCGATGCGATGTTCGAAAGGATCGCGGACTGCGTGGGAAGTCTCGACAATTTCAACGCAGTAGGAAAGAAGGCGGCGTCATGACTCATATGCTCGCGGAATTCAACGCCCAGGCCGACCGCTCGATCGAAGCGATGAAATCGGCTGCGGAACAGGCCCGGCGCGATCATGCCGCGGCCGAGCTGACGCGGCACATGCTGCTGACCACCGCCCGTTTCGCCGATCTGGGTCGCGCGGGCGCCATCGAGGCGGTGGTGGCCGACTGGCTGGGCGCCTGGCATCTCAAGCGCGACGAATGGCCCGAAATCGCCGCCGAGATGGAGGCCCTGACCGGCGCCTTCTTCGACTATATCGCGACGCCCAGCGACGCGACCGACAAGGCGGTCCGCACCGCCTGGGCCGCGCTGAAGGCGGCGCATGACACGCCCGAACGCACGCTCGAGGATCAGATGGCCTGGCGGAGCATGTGCGCCCACGGCTGGTGGGGCGAGGTGAACCCTGCCCCTGCCGGCTATCGCGATCATGACACCACCCGCCCCACCGAACCATTCTGGACCAAGAGCTGCCCGCCGCAATGCCTCGGATGACGTCCACGCCGGAACAGATGAGATGACCCTGAAGAAACTCGTCGAAGTCTACGGAACCTTCGTGGCCGGGATCGTGCTGTTCCTGTTCCTGCTGTCCTTTGCGCCCAACTTCGCCTCGACCGCCAACCTGCTGAACGTGCTCAAACAAGTCAGCTTCCTGTCGATCCTGTCCTTCGGCTTCACCTTCGCGCTGATCTCGTCCGAGCTTGATCTGTCCTTTGCCAACGTCTGCAGCCTGTCGGCGGTCGTGATCGGCAGCCTGATCTCGACCGAGGTCGCCTGGCCCCTGGCCGTCGCCGCCGGGATCGCCTGCGGCATCGCGGCGGGCCTGTTGAACGGCTTTCTCGTGACCATCCTCAAGGTGCCCTCGCTGATCTCGACGCTCGGCACCGCCTCGATTGCCAACGGGCTGGCCTTCATGATCACCGGCGGCGTTGCCTTCGTGGGGCGCTGGGACGCCAACTTCCTGTTCCTGGGGCGCGGCAAGCTGGGCGTCGTACCCGTCATCATCCTGTTCACCCTCGTCATCCTGGCGGCCGCGCTGATCCTGTCGACGCAGACCCGCACCGGCGTCCACATCCAGGCCACAGGCGAGAACGAGGAGGCCGCGCGCCGCTCGGGCATCAATACGCGCAACTGCAAGATTCTGGCACTGACGATCTCGGGTCTGGCCGCCGGCGTGACGGCGGTTTTCCTGGTGGCCAACCTGTCGTCCGCCGCGCCGCAGATGGCGGGCGACTTCATGCTGAACGGCATTGCCGCGACGCTGCTCGGCATGACCATGTTCACCCCGGCCAAGCCCAATATCCTCGGCTCTTTCGTCGGCGCGCTGATCATCGTCATGCTGTCCAACGGGCTGGTACTGCTGGGCGCCCAATACTACATCCAGGACATCATGCTTGGCATCATCATCATTGCTTCGGTCGCCGTCTCGGCGTCCGTCTTGAAAAGAGCGGCCTTCGCTCTCTAACAAAAACAGGGAGACTCACCATGAAGACATTCAATGCCCTCCTCGCCGCCGCCGGTCTTGCCGGGGCGCTTGCCGCCACTCAGGCCACTGCCTTCGAACTGGGCGTCGTCGCCTTCCAGATGTCGGCCGAGACCCAGGCCCGCTGCGCCAATACCGTCGGCGCCGAGGCCGAGAAGCTGGGCTGGACCACGCAGGTCCTGAACTCGAACGGCGCGCTGGAAACCCACGCCTCGCAGCTCGACAACCTGATCCAGAAGGGCGTCGACGGCATGATCCTGTGCATGTCGAAGCCGGTGCAGTTCGACGCGCAGTTCCTTGCCGCGAAAGAGGCCGGGATCCCGGTCATCACCATTTCGTCCGGCGCCAGCCCGCATACGCTGTTCGACGTGACGCCCAACGAATACGTGATGGCGTCCGAAGCGGCGATCTATCTGCTGGGTACGATGAACTTTGAGGGCAGCGTTCTGCTGCAGAAATTCGAATCCAACACCGGCGCGCGGATTCGCGGCGAGGTGACAGATGTGGTTCTCAAGGAAAACCCGCAGGTCACGGTGCTGGGCGAGCATTCCATGGCGCGCACCAAGTCCTGGCAGGATGACGTGCGCAACGGGATGAGCGCGCTGATCCTTCAGAATGCAGGGAAGTTTCAGGGCATCTGGGCCAGCTTCGACGGTCAGGCGCTGATCATCGACGACCTGCTGAAGGAATCGGGGCTGAACAAAGGCGACGTCTCGCTGGTGTCCATCGACGGTGGGCAGGAAGTCTTCCGCCGGATCAAGGACCCCGAGTCGATGATGACCGCCACCGTCGCCATTCCCTTCGAGGACATGGCCGCCAAGGCGGTGGACATGATGAAGCAGATCGCCGTCGACGGTAAGGCCAAGGCCGATCTCGTCCCCGGACCCTATCTGTTCATCCCGGCCACGCTCGTCGACAAGAACAACGTCGACCAGTTCATCAAGTAACCGGCCGCCTGCGCCGCCCTGCCCCCGCGAGACCCGCATGATCAAGATCTCGGCCCGCAACATCTTCAAGAATTACGGCGCAGTCGAAGCCCTGCGCGGTGTCAGCCTTGATGTGGCCGAGGGCGAAATCCATGCGATCTGCGGAGACAACGGCGCAGGCAAGTCCACCCTGATCAAGATCCTGGCCGGGGTGGAACAGCCCGACCGGGGCGACCTGCTGGTCGACGGCGAGGCGCGGCGGTTCGAGTCGCCGACCGCCTCGCTGAAGGCCGGGCTGGCGACGATCCATCAGGATCTGGCCGTTGCGCCCGACATGGCGATTTATCAGAACATCTTCATGGGGGCCGAGCTGACGCGCAACGTGCTGGGGCTGCGCCTGCTCGACAAGGCGCGGATGCGGCGCGAGTCGCTGGGCTACATGGCACAGCTGAACGACACGATCACCGACATGAACGCCAAGGTGAACGCGCTATCGGGCGGCCAGCGGCAGGCGGTGGCGATCTGCCGGGCGCTGCGTTGGAACGCCAATGTGGTGATCCTCGACGAACCCACAGCCGCGCTTGGCGTGCGCGAGACCGAGCAGGTGCTGCACCTCGTCCGATCGCTCAAGAAGGCCGGAAAGACGGTGATCCTGATCAGCCACGCGATGAAGGATGTGGCCGCCCTGGCCGATCGCGTGACCATCCTGCGCACGGGCGAGAACCAGATCACGCTCGACGGCGGCGACCTGACAGCCGACAACCTCGCGCATTATATCCTGAGCGGCGAGGTCAACCGGGTCCACTGAGACCCGAATTGCCCCGCGCCCGTCCATGCCCTATTCCATCAGCCAAAGCAGAATGGGGCCAACCGACATGCCACAGATACTCGCCTTCGATCTTGGCGGCAGCAGTCTGCGGCTGGCCCTGGTCGGCGATGACGGCGTGTTTCACGTCTCGGTCCGCAAACCGCTGAGGATCGCCGGCGACGGCAAGGCGCGGTTCGAGGCTGATCCGATGGCCTGGTGGCAGGCCTTTCAGATCGCCTGCCGCGATCTGGTGTCCCAGGGCGCGGACTTCAGCCGCGTGATCGCCGTCGCGGGCTGCGGATTCACCCGCAGTCAGGTGTTTCTGGGTACGGGCAACACCGTCCTGCGCTCTGCCATCACCTTTCAGGATTCCCGGGCAGCCGAGGTGCTGGCCACACTCCGCGCCACGACGACGGGGCTGGACACCGTCGGCCCCTTCGACCCGCTGGCCCGCCTGCTTTGGGTGCGGCACCACCAGCCAGAGGTCTGGGCCGGCCTGCGGAAGGTCGTCGAACCCAAGGATTTCCTCAACCTGATGCTGACCGGCGTGGCGGTGTCCGACAGCATCTCGCAGACGCCGATGTCCCGCGTATTGGACGCCGACGAGACCCTGCTGTCGCGGCTGGAGATCAACCCCGCCATCCTGCCCGAAACGCGCGCGCCCTTCGACGAGGTCGGGCGCGTTCAGCCCGGGTTGCCCGGCCCGCTGGGCCAGATGGCGGGCATTCCGGTCTATTGCGGATCGATCGACACCTGGGCCTGCGTGCTCGGCTCGGGCGCGCTGACGCCGGGCGTTGCCTATTCGATCTCGGGCACCAGCGACGTCTCCGGGGCGATCTCGGCCTGTCGGCACAAAGCCGAGGGATTGCTGACCGTCGAATGGGGACCAAACCTTTGGCAGCTCGGTGGCCCGAGTCAGGGCGCCGCGACCCGGCTGAACTGGGCGCTGGAGCGGCTGGTGCCCCGGTCGACCCGACACAGCGCCCTCGCAGCAGCCCTTGTCGACAACCGCCCAGCGCCGCTGTTCCTGCCCTATCTCGATGGCGAACGGACGCCCTTCTGGGACGCCGACCTGCGAGGCGCCTTCCTGGGCCTCAGCGCGGCGCATGACAGCCGCGACATGCTGCGCGCGGTGGCCGAGGGCATGAACTATCTGGCGCGCGACATCCTCGATCGGGCGGAGACGGCAATTGGCACGCCGGTCTCGCATGTCTGCTTCTCCGGCGGCCTGGCTGCCACACCCGCCCTGTGCCAGTTGAAGGCTGACGTGCTGAACCGACCGGTGCTGGTGCCCGACAACCACGAGACCGGCCTGATGGGCGCGGCGCGGGTGGCACAGGGGCGCACCGCCGGGGCACAGCCGCCCGCTGCGCGCCGATACGACCCCGATCCGCTGCGACGCGCCCGGCACGACGACCGCTTTGCCCTGTTCCGGAAGGCGACGGCCGCGCTGCGCACGGTCTCGCACGCTCTGGCCGGTCTGGATCGCTGACCGACAACACAGCTTTCAGATACCTGCCGCCCGTGCGATCAAGAGCAGACTGACAGGGAGACTTCAGATGGACGATGGACACCGCAGATTTACCAAGGTCACCTCCAGCCACTGGGGCGCCTTCGAGGTCGAGGTCGAGGGCGATACCATCGTCGCCACGCATCCCTTCGCGCCAGACCCGAGCCCGTCGGCCATTCCCCGGATCATCCCCCAAGCCGTCCACCACCGCAGCCGCATCGCGCGCCCGGCGATCCGGCGCGCGTGGCTGGCGACGCGCGACAGCAGCGGCCGGGGAGACGGCGACTATGTCGACCTGCCCTGGGACGAGGCGTTGGACATCGCCGCGGCCGAGATCGACCGCATCCGCAAGACTCATGGCAACGAGGCGATCTTCGGCGGTTCGTACGGATGGTCGTCGGCCGGGCGCTTCCATCACGCGCAAAGCCAGGTGCACCGCTTCCTGAACGCCGCCGGAGGCTATGTCGCCTCGTTCGGCAGCTATTCCACAGGTTGCGCGCAGGCGATCATGCCGCATGTCTTCGGCAAGGAATTCCTCGCCTTCCTGTACGAACATCAGGACAGCTACCAGACGATTCACGACAACACCCAGACGCTGGTGATGTTCGGCGGGATCAACCCGAAGAACTCGCAGGTCAGCATGGGCGGCGTCAGCGAGCATGTCACCGCACCCTGGTTCGAACGCTTCCACGCCAAGGGCATCACCTGTCTGAACGTCTCGCCCCAGCGGGTCGATGCGCCACCCGGCTGCGACTGGCTGGCAATCCGACCGGCCTCGGACACCGCTCTGATGCTGGCGCTGGCCCATGTGCTGGAAACCGAGGGGCTGGCCGACCGGGCCTTCCTGAACCGCTGCACCGTCGGTTACGACCGCTTCCGCCCTTACCTGCTGGGAGAGGGCGACGGCACGCCGAAGTCGCCGGAATGGGCCGCGCCGCTCTGCGGCACCGACGCCGACACCATCCGCGACCTTGCCCGCAGGATGGCCTCGACCCGCACGCTGATCACCGTGGCCTGGTCCCTGCAACGCGGCGAGCATGGCGAGCAGCCCTACTGGATGGCCTCGGTGCTGGCGGCGATGCTGGGCCAGATCGGTCTGCCGGGCGGCGGTGTAGGCTTTGGCTATGGCGCCATCGGCGGCATAGGCAAATCCTTCCGCGGCATGCGCGGCATGACCTTCTCGCAACTGTCGAATCCGGTGAAGCGGGTCATTCCCGTGGCCCGGATCGCCGACATGCTGCGCAACCCCGGACAGCTTTACGATTTCAACGGCCGGCGTGAACCTTACCCCGATATCCGACTGATCTACTGGGCCGGCGGCAACCCCTTCCACCACCATCAGGATCTGAACCGCCTGCACGAGGCCTGGACAAAGCCCGAGACGATCATCGTCAACGAACCCTGGTGGACCCCGACCGCCAAGCGCGCCGATATCGTCTTTCCCGCCACCACGCCTTACGAGCGTGAGGATATCGGCCGCTCGCCGCTCGACGACTATCTGTTCCACATGCCGCGCCTGATCCCGCCAGTGGGAGAGGCGCGCGATGACTATGCCATCTTTGCGGGTCTCGCCGGGCGAATGGGTATTGGCGAGACATATACCGAAGGTCGCACGGTCGATGACTGGCTGCCGCTGCTCTACGCCGAATATCGCAGCAACGCCGCCGAACAGGGCATCGAGTTGCCGGACTATGAGGGGCTAAAAGAGCAGAACTGGCTGAAGCTGCCGATTGGTGCGGACGACATCCAGCGGTCCATTTTCCGACCCTTCCGCGATGATCCGGCCGCCGCGCCGCTCGGCACGCCCTCGGGCAAGATCGAGATCTTTTCCGAGCGTATCGCCGGTTTCGGCTATGACGACTGCCCCGGCCACCCTGTCTGGCTTCCGCCGCAGGAATGGCTGGGGGCAGCCACGCCAGCCGCGCCGCTGCACATGGTCTCGCCCCAGCCGTCGGACAAGCTGCACAGCCAGCTCGAGGCGGCGCTCGCCGATGTCGAAGGCGCGCGGCCCGAGAAACTGGTGATCCACCCCAGGGACGCCGCCGCGCGGGGCATAGCCACCGGCGACCTGCTGCGCGTATTCAACGCGCGAGGCGCGGCTCGGGCGCGGGCCGTGGTGTCGGAGGATATCCGCGAAGGCGTGGTCGCCCTGCCGACCGGCGCCTGGTTCGGCGATCCCGGCGGCAACATAGACCCGCACGGCAACCCGAACGTGCTGACGATGGACGTCGGCACCTCGCGCCTCGGGCAGGGGTGCAGCGCCCATACCGCGCTAGTCGAGGTCGCGCGGGACGAGCCCTAGGTACGCGTCGCGATGAACAGCACCTGACCGCGCGGCAGCATGCGCTCCTGCCGCGCGACATGCCAGCCATGCCGGGCCGCCAGATCAGCGACCTCGCTTTCCAGCACGTGGTAGGGCGCGCGTGAGCGGTGGGTCACAACCCCGTCCGGCTGGCGCACCGGCCCGGCCGCGGCCTCGGCCGAGGGCGCGAGGAAGACAGTGAAGAGGAAGCACTCCAGCCTTGGGAATCGCTTGAGGCTGTCGAGCGCCTGCTCCAACCGTTCCAGGCGCAGATGCGGGAAGACCGCGAAGGCGATGGCGTGGGTGATATCCTCGGACACGCCCGGAAAGGCGAAATCGGCATCCTGCACCAGCTGCGACGGATCGAGCCGCGACGGGTTATCCAATTCCGCGCGATGCCCCGCTAGCAGAATCTCTCGCGAAGCATCCGTCGCCCAATAGTGGCCCGGATCGAGATAGGACACCGCCTTGCAGCCCAGCCGCAGCGACCCCGCGCCGACGTCGAGCAGCACGTGATGTGGTTGCAGCCCCGCGTCCAACAGCGCCGCCATCTGCACCCGCCCGGTTTCGTCCCAGCGGCCGCCGACGATCTCGCGATGCCGTCCGGCGGCAATCGCGGCGTCATAGAAACCTGGGGCTTCGTAGGGGGACTCGGGCAAACGTTCGGCCTTTCGCGCGCATCGGCGGCGACCAATCGGACGCGCCGCCCCGCAAGTCAAGCCGCCATCTGGCGGCTGGCAGAATCGGCGCGATCCATGCTAGGTCTGGGGCCATGTCCCGCACCAACCCCAATATCCGCGACTCTCGGCCTGTCATCCGGCAACTGGATGACTCCGCGATCAATCGTATCGCGGCGGGCGAGGTGGTCGAACGTCCGGCCTCGGCCGTCAAGGAGCTGGTGGAAAACGCCATCGATGCCGGGGCCACCCGGATCACCGTGGATGTCGCGGATGGCGGCAAGACCCTGATCCGGGTCAGCGACGACGGCTGCGGCATCGGCGCCGACGACCTTCCGCTGGCCCTGGCCCGCCACGCGACCTCCAAGATCGACGGGTCGGACCTTCTCGACATCCACACCTTCGGCTTTCGGGGCGAGGCTCTGCCCTCGCTTGGCGCCGTCGGCCGCCTGACGCTGACCAGCCGGGTCGCCGGGGAAACCGCCGCCTCGATCCGCGTCGCCGGCGGCGCGATGGAGCCGGTCCGGCCGGCCGCGCTGCGCGCCGGTACCGTGGCCGAGCTGCGCGACCTGTTCTATGCCACGCCCGCCCGGCTCAAGTTCCTGCGCAGCGACCGCTCCGAGATGCAGGCGATCACCGATGTGATCAAGCGGCTGGCCATGGCCGAGCCCGCCATCGCCTTTAGCCTCCGTGACGTCTCGGGCGGCGGCGAGGGGCGCGAGGTCTTCCGGGCCGACGCCGAAACCGGCGACCTGTTCGACGCGCTGTCCGGGCGTCTGTCCACCATCCTCGGGCGCGAGTTCACCGAGAACGCCCTGCGCATCGACGCGACCCGCGAGGGGCTGCGGCTGTTCGGATTGGCCGCCCTGCCGACTTATTCGCGCGGAGCGGCGGTGGCACAGTTCCTGTTCGTCAACACGCGTCCGGTAAAAGACAAGATGCTCTACGGTGCGCTGCGCGCCGCCTATATGGACGTGCTGGCGCGCGACCGCCACCCGGCGGCGGCGCTGTTCATCGATTGCGCCCCGGAACTGGTCGACGTGAACGTGCACCCGGCGAAGTCCGAGGTGCGCTTTCGCGATCCCGGGCTGGCGCGCGGTCTGATCGTATCGACCCTGCGCCATGCGCTGGCCGAAGGCGGGCACCGCGCCTCTTCGACCGTGGCCGCCGGAGTCCTTGGTGCGGTGCGGCCCGAACCGCAGGGCGCGCGCATCTATCAGATGGATCGCCCTTCGATGGGCGCGCGCACCGCCGCCTATGCCGCGCAGGCGCCCGCCCCTGCGCCGGGCTTTGCCGAGATCGCCCGCGACTGGTCGGCCCGCACCGTGGAACCGGCACCCGAACCGGAACCGGCGGCGGAAGCCCTGCCGCTGGGCGCCGCACGGGGGCAGGTGCACGAGAACTACATCATCGCCCAGACCGCTACGGGCATGGTCATCGTCGACCAGCACGCGGCGCACGAACGGCTTGTCTACGAGAAGCTCAAGCGCCAGATGGCCGAGAATGGCGTCGCGGCGCAGGCCCTGCTGATTCCGGAAATCGTCGATCTGTCGCCCGCCGACTCTGCCCGCCTGATGGAGGTCGCCGACGACCTTGCCCGGCTGGGCCTGACCATCGAACCCTTTGGCGGCGGCGCCGTGGCCGTGCGCGAGACGCCGGCGATCCTGGGAGAGGTCAATGCCGAGGCGATGCTGCGGGACATTCTGGACGAGTTGGACGACATGGGCTCCAGCCAGATGGTGCAGGCCCGGATCGAGGCGATCCTTTCCCGCGTCGCCTGCCACGGCTCGATCCGCTCGGGCCGCCGGATGCGCGCGGAAGAGATGAATGCGCTGCTGCGCGAGATGGAGGCGACGCCCCATTCCGGCCAGTGCAACCACGGCCGGCCCACCTATGTGGAACTGAAGCTGGCGGACATCGAACGCCTTTTCGGCCGCACATGATACGCCTGGCCGGGCAGGACTATGCGCTGGACGATCCCGCCGTGATCGCGGCGCTGGCGGGCGGGGCTTTTGCCCTGCTCCTCCTGCTCCTTCTGATCCTCGCCATCCGCGCCGCAGGCCGCTCGGCCCGCGCAACAGAACCGCTGGCCCGGCAGATGGCGGCGCTCGCCGCCCATACCCAGCAGCTGGGACTCGGACAGGAACAGCTGCGCGGCGGCCTGCAGACGGTGTCGGACACCCAGGCCAATGCCCAGGCGGCGATGATCCAGACGATGGAGCGCCGCCTTGCCTCGGTGCAGCAGCAGATGGCCGACCGGCTCGCCGAAAACGCCCTGAAATCTTCCACCATGCTCTCGGAGATGCAGGAGCGCATGCGGGAAACGCTGCACGGCAGCTCCAAGGCCACCACCGCCTCGCTCACCCAGTTGCAGGAGCGGCTGGCCACTATCGACAAGGCGCAGGGCAATATCGAAAAGCTGTCGGGCGATGTGCTGTCGCTGCAGGATATCCTGTCGAACAAGCAGACCCGCGGCGCCTTTGGCGAGATTCAGCTGAACGACATCGTGTCCAAGGCGCTACCGCGCGACAGCTATGCGCTGCAGGCGACTCTCTCGAACGGCAAGCGGGCCGATTGCCTGATCCACCTGCCCAATCCGCCTGGACCCATTGCGATCGACTCGAAATTCCCGCTCGAAGCCTATGAGGCGCTACGCCGCGCAGCCAACCCGGCCGAGGTGAAAGAGGCCCAGGGCCTGCTGCGCGCATCGGTGCGCGCGCATATCCGCGCGATCTCCGAGCGGTATATCATCGAGGGCGAAACCGCAGACGGAGCGCTGATGTTCCTGCCCTCGGAAGCGGTCTATGCCGAGTTGCACGCCAACTTCCCGGAACTGGTGCGCGAGGGCTTTGCCGCGCGGGTCTGGATCGTCTCTCCCACAACCTGCATGGCGACGCTGAACACGATGCGCGCGATCCTCAAGGACGCGCGGATGCGGGAACAGGCGGGCGCGATCCGCACCACCCTGCGCCAGTTGCATCGCGACGTGGAACTCGTCGTGCAACGAGTCGACCGGCTGAACAGCCATTTCCATCAGGCGCGCGGCGATCTGGATCAGATCACCACGGCCGCCGAACGCGCCGGCAAGCGCGCCGCGCGGCTCGACGCTTTCGATTTCGAGGAACTCGCGCCCGAGGCTGACAATGTCGTCCCGCTGGGTCAGAACGAGGGCTGACGCGCACCGGGCATCATGTCAAGAAAGCCCAACCGCATAGCCCCGTTCGAGGTCGATCAACCTCTGCTTGCGCCACAGCCCGCCGCCATAGCCGGTCAGCGACCCATCCGCGCCGATCACCCTGTGACAGGGGATCAGCACCGCAATCGGATTGGCGCCGTTAGCGCGCGCCACCGCGCGCACCGCGTCCGGCCGCCCGATCTGTGCGGCCACTTCGGTATAACTTCGCGTCTCGCCGGCCGGGATGTCTCTCAGCGCCTGCCAGACCCGCTGCGCAAAGTCTGCACCTGAGGGTGCCAGCGGAACCGTGAACCGAGCCGACCGCCCTGCAAAGAACGCCCCCAGTTCCTCCGCCGCCAGCGCCACCACGTCGGGCCGCCCCAGACCGATCCCGCCGAAACTTGCCTCCAGCCGTTTCAGTTCGGCGGGCAGGATTTTCCGCTCAACGAACTCCAACAGATGCAGCGCCCTGTCGTCCGCCACCGCCACCATCGGTCCAAGCGACGTGTCGATCCAGTCGGCCATCAGCCGCGCCCCGGCAGGAAAGCTATCGGGCCCGACCCCCATCAACCGGGCAAGAGTCCGGCGAAAAGCGCCGGGCGAATCAAATTCCTCATATCGCGGCTTATCGTTCATGGGCACCCTCTCCTGCCGCACCCTCTTCGGCATGATACCTCCGTAGCGCCGGCGCGACGGATCGAATTTTTCGCCCACCAGCGCGGAAATCCGCGTCGAACCCTTCGCCTTGCGCCAAAAGGTTTGTCTCAGATCAAGGTTCAGACCGTCTGGTCATGCTGAGTGCAGGGGAAGGACAGCATCAGGGACACGCAGATGATCGAACTTTCCCCCCGCACAGCGGCACAGGTGGCGCTGATGGCACGCGAACTCGACCGGGCTGAGCCCGAGCTGCGCGCCTTCATCGACCGTCTGAGCGAGGACGAACAGGCCGAACTGGTCGCCGTCATGTGGATCGGCCGCGAGGTCTTCGAGCCCGAGGACCTGGCAGAAGCCATCGCCACCGCGCGGGCCGAAGCCACGACGCCCTGCGCCGACTATCTCATCGGCACCCCGCATCTGTCGGATCATCTGGAAACCGGGCTCGAGGCGCTGGGGATCGACGTCGCCGATGCGGAAGACGGCCTGCTCTGACCCTCAGATCATCCCGTCGGCGCGGGCCTTCGCGACCGAAGGCCGCGCCTCCATCGCCGCCACGAAACCAGTGAGCTTGGGGAAGGCGGTCATATCGACCTGATCGCCGGGCAGCCAGGTGCAGACCACATACAGATAGACATCGGCCAGGCTGATCCGCTCGCCCAGAACGAAGGGGCCTGCCAGCACCTTGTTTTCCAGATAGGCGGCAGAGGCGGTCATCGTCTCGGGCACCTTGGCGGCCATGTCGGCGAAGGACGTTTCCTGCGTCGCCCAGCGCGCGCCGCGCATCTTGTGGGCGTGGTTCACATGGGCAGTCGAGGCCAGATAATACATCGCCTCGCGCATCCGTGCCGCCTGCAGGGCGTCCGCAGGTACCAGCCCCGCCTCGGGTGCCAGCGCCGCGATATATTCCAGGATCGCCCCTGTTTCCGTCACCACGCCCTGGTCCGTCACCAGCGCCGGCACCCGGCCCTTGGGGTTGATCGCGTGATAGTGCGGGCCGGCCTGCTCGGCCTTGGAGAAATCGACCTTCACCGCCTCGAACTCCACGCCTGCTTCATGCAGCGCGAGGACAGCGGCGATCGAGATGGTCTTGGGAAAGTAATAGAGCTTCATGTCGGGCCTCTTACAGATGAGTCTGGGCAAAACGGCGGTCTGGCGTTTCAAGATGCGGAACGGCGTTGAACAGGGTCGGGGTCAGCTGCTCGCCGATCGGAAACAGGCGGTGGACCGAGGTATTGAGGATCGCCAGCGCCAGCCGCGCTGTCGCGGCCATGTCGAGGTTTAGGAACCGGCGCATCGCCATCGCGATCAGCCCGCCCGAGGTCACAACAAGGGCCGAGCCTGTCCCGGCCGCGATCTCGTGCAGCACATCCTCAATCCGCTTCTCGAAGGCGGCAAACCGTTCCGGCGCGCCTTCGATCCGATCCTCCGCCCAGGCGGTGAAGACCTGGGGCAGATGGCGGATGAACCCCTCGCGATCCGCCGGCACTGGCACGCCATGCTGGATGTCCAGCAGATGGGCGAGAGTAAAATACTCCAGCTCGTTCAGCCGGGCATCGCGGGTCGCCTCGGCAAAGCCCATGCTTGCGGCGGTCTCGACATGGCGGTTCAGCGTGCCGCAGAACAGGCGCGGCACATGGCCGCCGGTCTCGCGCAGATGGGCGCCCAGCCATTCCGCCTGGCGGTGGCCGAGTGGCGACAGCCGGTCATAGCCGACTTCGTCGCGCGCGCCCGAATTGGCCTGTCCATGACGGATGAGCGTGATTTCGGTCATGCATGGCCCTTTCGCGCGGCGGTCTGCCACAGCCCTCTAGCGTGACTCGCGGCCAGAGGCCATGCCACTGTGTGGCGAAAGTGCGCCCCACCTATCGGCTGCGTTCGTCCAGCCAGCGCGCGGCGCCCAGCCCCGCCTGCCGCCCGGTCGCGAGGCAGGCGGTCAACAGATAGCCCCCGGTCGGCGCTTCCCAGTCCAGCATCTCTCCCGCGCAGAAGGTTCCGGGCATCGCCTGCAGCATCAGTTGCGCATTCAGCGCCGCCGCCGGCACGCCACCGGCGGTCGATATTGGTTCGTCAAGGGGCCGCAGTCCGGCGTGGCGGATGGTCAGCTCCTTGACCTTCGCCGCCAGCAGTTCGGGCGCGAGCGGCAGAGGACGGCCGAATTCGTTCAGCAGCGCTGCCGCCGCAGGCCCCGGCTTCAGCGTCTTTCGCAGGTGGTTGCTCAATGTGTCCCGGCCGCGCGGCCGGGCAAGACGCTGCGCCACCTCGTCCAGCGGGAGATCGGGCATCAAATCGACATTCAGCGAATGCCCCTCGCGCACCCCCCGGCTGACGGCATAGATCCCGCTGCCCTCCAGCCCCTTGGCCGAAATCACTGCTTCGCCGCGCGAGGTGTAAGGCCCTGCGCGAAAAGCCACGCCTTTCAGCGGCTGACCGAACACCGCCGGCATGTGCCGCGACCAATCGACCGACACCCCGGCATTGGCCGGTGCAAAGGGGGCCAGCATCACGCCCCGCGCCGACAACAGTTCCGTCCAGGCCCCGTCCGATCCCAGCCGCGCCCAGCTGGCTCCGCCCAGCGCCAGAACGGTTGCCTCGGCGCGGAGGTGTTGCGGGCCTTGGGGAGTTGCAAAGCTCAGCCCGGCGTCGTCCCATCCGGTCCACCGCCAGCGGGTGAGAAACCTCACGCCCAATCCGGTCAGCCGCCCGATCCAGGCGCGCAGCAGCGGCGAGGCCTTCATCGCCACCGGGAACACCCGCCCTGTCGAGCCGGCGAAGGTCTCCTGACCGAGGTCAGCGGCCCAGGCGCGCACCTCCGCGGGGCCGAAGTCTTGCAACATCGGGGCAAGCCAGCAACCGGCTTCGGCATAGGCCGCGAGAAAGGTCGCGCCCTCCTCTTCCTTGGTCAGGTTCAGGCCAGACTTGCCGGCCATCAGCAGTTTGCGCCCGAGCGACGGCTTTGCCTCGGCCACCGTCACCGCGTGGCCCGCGCGCGCCAGCATCTCTGCCGCCATCAGCCCCGCCGGCCCGCCGCCGATCACCACCGCTTGGGCCATCCCGATCTCCCGTCTTGCCATCTGCTGGGCAAGCTCCACACTTGGACTGTCCGCCCCAAGGGTTCAAGCGCCATGTCCGATCCGATCTGCCCGCTCTGCCTGCGCCCGATCCCGCCGGCCGCGCCGCAAAGCCTGCATCACCTGGTGCCGCGCCTGAAGGGCGGCAAGGGCGGGCCGACTGTGCTGCTGCACCACATCTGCCACAAGGAAATTCACGCCACCCTCACCGAGGCCGAACTCGCGCGCCGCTACAACACAGTCGAGGCGCTGCGCACACATCCGCGGCTGGCGGGTTTCATCGCCTGGGTGGCAAAGCGGCCGCCGCAGTTCCTGTCGCGCGTGCCCGGGAAACGGCGGTAGGTGTCGCGTCCGGAACAGATCGTGGCGACATCGCACATAGGCTTGCACCGAAAGGAGACCCGCCATGCCCAACCGCCCAAACGTCGTGCTGATCCTCGTTGACGACATGGGTTTCGCCGATCTCGGCGTGACCGGATCGGAGATCCGCACCCCCAACATCGACGCGCTGGCGAAGGGTGGCGCGCTGATGACGGCGATGTACAACTGCGCGCGCTGCTGTCCGACGCGGGCCTCGCTGCTGACCGGGCTCTACCCGCATAACGCGGGCGTCGGGCACATGGGGGCCGACCTCGGCACTCCGGCCTATCGGGGATTCCTGCGAAACGACAGCGCCACCATTGCCGAGCATCTGCGCGCCGCCGGGTATCGGACGCTGATGAGCGGCAAGTGGCATGTGGCGGGCGACTTCATGGCGCGCGAGGTGGACAGCTGGCGCGTCGGCGACGTGGACCACCCGACGCCACGGCAACGGGGCTTCGACCGCTTCTACGGGATCGTGGATGGCGTGACCCACTTCTTCTCGCCGCATTTCATGCTGGAGGATGACAGTCGCGTCGACGTCTACCCCGACGATTTCTATTTCACTGACGCGATCACCGACAAGGCGATCGGGATGGTCGAGGACGCAACCAAGGACGACGTGCCCTTCTTCCTCTACCTCGCCCATGCCGCCCCGCACTGGCCGCTGCACGCCCTGCCCGAGGATATCTCGCGCTATGACGGCGTCTACGACAAGGGCTGGGACGCGATGCGCACCGCCCGGCACGAGGAGATGAACGCCAGGGGGCTGTTCCAGACCAACTGGGACATCTCGCCCCGCGATTCCGAGGTGCATCCCTGGGCTGACGACAAACACAAGGACTGGCAGGCCAGCAAGATGGCCACCTATGCGGCAATGGTGGACCGGATGGACCAGTCCATCGGCCGTTTCGTCGCCGCGCTGAAGCGGCTGGGCCAATATGACAACACGCTGATCCTGTTCCTCTCCGACAACGGCGGCTGCGCCGAGTTCATGGCCGAGGACGGCTGGGCCAAGTTCTTTCCCGACCAAACCCACGACGGGCGCACCATCCTGATGGGCAACCGGCCCGACATCCGCCCCGGCGACGCGCTGACCTACCAGAGCTATGACAAGCCTTGGGCGAATGTGTCAAACGTGCCGTTCCGGCTGTTCAAGCATTACGTCCACGAGGGCGGCATCTCGACCCCGCTGATCGCGCATTGGCCCGGCCATATCCAGCCGGGCCAGGTTGCCCATCAGGCGGCGCATGTGGTGGATATCCTGCCGACCATCCTGGAAGTGACCGGGGCAACCTACCTGGGTGAACTTGGTGGCGAGGCGATCCAGCCCTGCCAGGGAGAATCGCTGCTGCCGCTGCTCAAGGGCGCGGACTGGAGCCGCGAGGCGCCGATCTTCTGGGAACATGAGGGCAACTCGGCGGTCCGGATGGGTAACTTCAAGCTGGTGCGCCAGCACGGGAAGGCGTGGGAGCTGTTCGACATGGAGACGGACCGGACAGAGCTCCACAACCTCACCGGCAAGGGCGGCAGGTTGGAAACCGACCTGCTGCGCCGCTACGACGATTGGGCGGCCAAGACCGGTGTCATGGACTGGAACATCGCCCTGCCGCGCCTGCTGGCTGCCTGGGATATGGACAACGCCGAGGGCTGACCGGCCTGGTTCAGTGACACATCGCTTTGATCGCCTGCGCGATCTCTGCCTTTGCCGCGCAGGTGTCCGCCGTCAGCGCTCTCGCCGTCTCCATCAGCGCCTCCGGCTCAACGATCCGGTCGATCAGACCAAAGGCCAGCGCTTCCTCGGTGCTCAGTTTCTGTCCTCCCATCAGCACCAGCTTTGTCCGCGCCGGGCCGATCAGCGCGGCCATGCGCATGGGGTCCGAAGGCTGAGGCAGAAAGCCAAGCTTCATGACCGGGTAGAAGAACTTGGCCCCAGGAACGGCAATCCGCAGGTCGCAGGCCAGCGCCATTCCCATCGCGCCCCCCGCCAGAGTCCCGTTCAGGGCGGCGACGGTCAGCCTCGGCAGCGCGGCAATTGCCCCGGACAGACGCTCCCACAAGGGCGAGGTCGCCAGACCGGCGCGGGCTGCGTCCAGATCGGCACCGGCGCTGAACACCTTTCCCATCCCGGTCAGGATCAATGCGCGCGCCTCGCCGGCACTCTCGGCAATCTCCACCAGCCGCTCCAACATCTCGGGCGTCAGGGAGTTGGCCTTGTCCGGACGGTTCAGCGTGACGGTCCAGAGACCATCGGCCTTGTCGAGTTCGATCATGCCAGGCCCGCCTTCGCGCGGATCGCCGGGTCGCGCAGCGAAATCTCGCCGCCCAGGAATTCGTCCGCCTCGGGCGAGCACATCCAGAGCAGCGCCTTCGCCGGCCAGTCCGCCGGGATGTGATCGGACCAGTCCAGCTGGCTCACCGGATTGATGCGCGACGCCTTGATTTCTTTCTGCATCTGCGTGGCCACGGTGCCCGGCGACAGGCCGATGGCCCGGATTCCGTTGGCGCGTTCCTCGTGATCCAGGCATTGGGTCAGCATTGCCGCACCGGCCTTGGACGAACAATAGTGGCTCCAGGCCTCGATCGGATAGTGCGCCGCACCCGAACTGACGGTCAGCACCGTCCCGCCCTTGGCCCGCATGTAGGGCACCGCCGCCCGCATCCCGTGGAACACGCCCTTGAGGTTGATGTCCGCCGCATGGCCCCATCCCGCTGGATCGGCCTCGGCCAGCCGTGCGATCGGTTCGATCACCCCGGCGTTGTTGATCAGCACGTCGATCTGCCCGAAGCGCCCCAGCGTCGCGGACACCGCCGCTTCGACCTGAGCGTAGTCGGCGACGTCGCAGGCCAGCCCCAGCGCCTGCGTGCCGATCTCGTCCGCCAGCGCCTCGACCGGCGCGGCGCTTCGCGCGAGCAGCACGACATTGGCTCCCGCTGCGGCAAAAACCCGCCCGGCCTCGGCCCCGATTCCCCGGCTCGCCCCGGTGACGATCACCGTCTTGCCTGTCATGTTCATGCCTGATCTCCTGCATCTGTCCGCCTTCTGGTAGCTGCCCCCGTCACAGTGGTCCAGCCTCAAGGCAGATTGTTGCGCCGCCTCCGCTCCCCCCTTGACGCCGCGCGGCGCGCGGATGACCATGCGCGCAGACCTCAGCGAAGAAGGGTACCTTTATGTCAATTCATTTCCGGCGCGGCGCCAGCGCGGCCGCGCTTTGCGTATTTAGCACTTCGGCCGCCTGGGCCGACATCTCGGCCCAGGACGTCTGGACCGATTGGCGCGATTACATGACCTCGACCGGTTATCAGGTCAGCGGCACCGAGACGATGTCGGGCAACACGCTGACCGTGACCGACATCACGATGTCCCTGCCGATCCCGGAAGAGGACTCGACGCTCTCCATCGTGATCCCCTCGATTTCTTTGATCGAGAACGGCGACGGCACGGTCAATGTCGACTACCCAAGCCCGCTGCCCGTGCGCTTCGACGTGACCGGCGGCAGCGAGCCCGCCAGCGGCGAGGTGGTGGTGACGCACAGCGGCAGCACCATGAAGATCTCTGGCGATCCGCAGAACATGACCTACGAGCACAGCTCGGACAACACCACGCTCACTCTTGGCCAGGTCACGGCCAAGGGCGAGCCGGTGCCGGCCGACACCGCCCGGGTCGCGATCTCGATGGACAATACCGCCGGGACCACGAAGACCACGCTTGGCGACCTGCGCGGTTTCGATCAGAACTTCACCGTCGGGCAGCTTTCCTATGACATGGCTTTCAAGGATCCCGAAAGCGCCGACAACGGCACCTTCAAGGGTCAGCTTCAGGGCCTGACCTTCTCGGGAACCGGGTCCATTCCGAAGGACATGGACACCACCAACATGAGCGCGATGCTCAAGGCCGGCTTCGCAGTCGACGGCGGCTTCAGCTACACCGGCGGCAACAGCGCGCTGGAAGGCACTGGCGACGGACAGAGCTTTGCGGCCCAGACCTCGTCGCAGGGCGGCAGTTTCGAATTCGGGATGAACGCCTGGACCCTCACATACGGCGTGACCGGAAAGGCGACGTCGATCTCGGCCAGCGGCAGTGACCTGCCCTTCCCGGTCGAGCTGAGCCTGGCCGAAACCGCGCTGCGGTTTGTCTTCCCGATTGCCAAGTCGGACGATCCGCAGGACTTCTCCTTCCTGCTCAAGCTGGGCGACTTCACCATGTCGGATATGATCTGGAGCATCTTCGATCCGGCCGGCAACCTGCCGCGTGATCCGGCGACCATCGGGCTTGATCTGGCCGGCAAGCTGAAGATGCTGGTCGATATCATGGATCCGGCCGAGGCCGAGGCCATCGCCAATTCGCCCGTGCCGCCGGGCGAGATTCATGCCGTCACCATCAACAGCCTGCTGCTGCAGGCCGTGGGCGCCAAGCTGACCGGCCAAGGCGCTTTCACCTTCGACAATTCGGACATGCAGACCATCCCCGGCATGCCGCGTCCGGAAGGGGCTATTGACCTTGCCCTGAACGGCGCCAATGCCCTGATCGACAACCTGATCAAGATGGGAATCATCTCGGATCAGGAAGCAATGCCGGCCCGCATGATGATGGGCATGTTCGCTGTGCCCGGCGACGGGCCCGACAGCCTCAAGTCGCGGATCGAGATCAACGCACAGGGCCATATCCTGGCCAATGGCCAGCGCATCAAGTGAAGCCATGACAAACCTTCCAAAAGGGCCGCCGCGTGCGGCCCTTTTTCTTTGCCCCCGGTTTTCGTGCCGAGCCCTTGCGGCCCGCCCCTCGGACAGCTACCTCGGGCGCATGAGCATCATCAGGCATTTCCCATGACGCAATCCCTCGAAGAGCTTGGCCAAGCGCTCTTGGCGCAGGCGCGGCGCGCCGGGGCCGATGCGGCCGACGTTCTGGCCGTGCGCGGCACCTCGGTCTCCATCGACGTGCGCGGCGGCCGTCTGGAACATGCCGAACGCGCCGAGGGCACCGACCTAGGGCTGCGCGTGCTGATCGGCAAGCGGCAGGCGATCGTTTCGGTCTCGGACACGTCCGAACGGACCATGGCCGACATGGCGGAACGCGCTGTCGCAATGGCCCGCGAGGCACCGGAAGACCCCTATGCCGGTCTGGCCGATCCCTCCGAACTGGCCCGGGACTGGGATATCGACGCGCTGGAACTCGCCGACCCCGCTCCAGAACCCGATCCCGCCGCGCTCCAGGCCGACGCGGTCGCAGCCGAGGCCGCCGCGCTGGCGGTTGACGGCGTCTCGCAGGTCTCGGACACCTCGGCCGCCTATGGCGCCCATGAGATCTGGATGCTCGCCACCAACGGGTTTTCCGGGGGGTATCGCCGTACCAGCCGGGGGCTGTCCTGCGTGGCCATCGCCGGCAGCGGCACCGGAATGGAGCGCGACTATGACGGCGACAGCCGCACCTTCCAGTCGGACCTGCGCAGCCCCGAAGAGATCGGCACCACCGCCGGCCATCGGGCCATCGAGCGGCTGAACCCGCGCAAGCCAAAGACCGGCACCTACCCCGTGCTGTTCGATGAACGCATCTCCTCCTCGCTGATCGGCCACCTTCTGGGCGCCGCCAATGGCGCGGCGATTGCGCGCGGCTCATCCTGGCTGATCGGCCGGCTGGGCCAGCAGGTCCTGCCCAAGGCCCTGTCTCTGATGGAAGACCCGTTCCGCCCCCGCGCCGCCGGATCGCGCCCCTTTGACGGCGAGGGCCTGCCGACACAACGCCGCGCGCTGGTCGAGAACGGCATCCTGACGGGCTGGACGCTCGACCTGTCCTCGGCCCGCAAGCTGGGCCTGACCTCCACCGGCAACGCCGCGCGGGGTGCCAGCGCACCGCCCTCGCCCGCCAACTGGAACCTGGAACTGACGCAGGGCGCGCAAAGCCGCGCCGACCTGATCCGCGACATGGGCACCGGCCTGCTGGTCACGTCGATGATCGGCAGTACGATCAACCCGAACACGGGCGACTATTCGCGTGGCGCCTCGGGCTTCTGGATCGAGAACGGCGAAATCGCCTATCCGGTCAACGAATGCACCATCGCCGGAAACCTGCTCGAGATGCTGCCGCGCGTGGTGCCGGGCAATGACGCCCGCCCGTGGCTGTCACGCGTGGTGCCCTCGCTGCTGATCGAAGGGATGACGCTTGCCGGCGGCTGACCTGCCCCTGCTGATCGAGGCCGCATATGAGGCCGGGCGCATCGCCCGCAGCTTCAACGGCGCCGCGAAAAGCTGGAACAAGCCCGACGATGCCGGCCCGGTCACCGAGGCCGACCTCGCCGTGAACGATATGCTGGAAGAGACGCTTCAGGCCGCCCGCCCAGATTATGGCTGGTTGTCGGAAGAAACCCAGGACACGCCCGCGCGCCTGTCCCGCGAACGGGTGTTCATCGTCGATCCGATCGACGGGACCCGCAGCTTTGTCGAAGGCGACGACAGCTGGGCCCATGCCCTGGCCGTCACCCAAAATGGCATCGTCACTGCCGGCGTGGTCTATCTGCCGATGCGTGACCTTCTGTATGCCGCCGCTCTGGGGCAGGGCGCCACGCTGAACGGGCAGCCGATCCGCCCGACCGAGCGCACCGACCTCGCCAGTGCGGAAATCCTGGCCACCCGCCCGATTCTGCATGCCTCGAACTGGTCCAGCGGCACCGCGCCCACGTTCCGCCGCGCCTATCGCCCGTCGCTGGCCTGGCGCATGGCGCTGGTGGCCGAGGGGCGTTTCGACGGCCTGCTGACCATGCGGCGCTGCTGGGAATGGGACATCGCCGCCGGCGACCTGATCCTGCGCGAGGCAGGCGCGATCAGCACCGACGCCCGCAACGCGCCGCTGCGCTTCAACAACCCCGACCCGGTCCGCCCTGGCCTGATCGCCGCCGGACCCGGGCTTCACGCCCAGATTGCCGCCGCGGTGCGCCCGCCCGCGGCCTGACATCCCCGCTTAACTTGACCGTTACAGCCAGAGGTTTAGGCTCGACCGGCAAGACGACCCTCCCAGCCGAAGGACAGATACAGACATGCCGCAGAAACTGCACCTTGTGTTCGGGGGCGAGCTGATCGACCCCGCAAAGTCCGCCTTCAAGAACGTGAACGACATCCATATCGTCGGCATGTTCCCGAACTACGCCACGGCCTACGAGGCCTGGAAGGCCGAGGCGCAGCGCACCGTCGATAATGCGCACATGCGGTATTACATCGCCCATATCCATCGCCTGCGGGACGAGGAAAAGGAAGGGTCCGTAACCGAAAAACTGGGCTGAGGCTTGGTTCGCTCGCTCAGTTACGCGGCCTACAGGGCCCTGTCGCGCCGCCATGCGCCGGCGACGTTTCAGGAGCCGCCCGCGCGGCCCGAGACCGAACTGATCTGGCTGCACGCCACCAGCGCCGCCCGCATGTCGGCGCTGAACGACCTCGCACGGCGGCTCAAGATGATGCGCCCCGGCATCGCCGTCCTGCTGACCCACGCGCCCGACGCCCGGGCCGAGGGAGCGCCGCTGCCCGGTGGCGCCAACTGGGTCATGCTGCTGGACAGCGATCACCCGGCCTCGGCCCGCCAGTTCGCCGCCCACTGGCATCCCGACTTCTGCCTCTGGGCCGGCGGCGTGCTGATGCCCAATGTGATCGCCGCCGCGAACGAGATCGGCGTGCCGCTCTGCATCGCCGACCTCGGCAGCGCCGAGCTGCAATCGAGCCGGCACAAATGGCTTCCTGACCTCACCCGGTCCTGCCTCGACCGGTTCTCCTGGATCCTGACCACCAACCAGACCACCGCGCGCACCCTGCGCCGCATGGGCATTGCCCCGGCCAAGGTGACAGTCGCGCCCCGGCTGCGTGGCAGCGCGCTGGCCCCGCCCTGCAACGACGATGATCTCGAGGCGGTGGTGCAGGATCTGGCCGGCCGCCCGGTCTGGCTGGCCGCCCACGCGCGGCCCACCGAATTCGCCGCCATCCTCTCGGCCCATCGCGCCGCGCTGCGCCTGTCGCACCGCCTGCTGCTGGTCATCACCCTGACCGATCCCGCCAGCACCGACACGCTGAAATCCGCGTTGACCCTCGCCCGCCTGCGCTTTGCCGACTGGGACTCGGGCGACCAGATCGAGGACGGGGTTCAGGTGGCCATCTCGACCGACCCGGCCGACCTCGGGCTGTGGTATCGCGTTGCTCCGCTGACCTTCCTTGCCAGTTCGCTCGCCGAGGGCGCCCGTGGCGTCAACCCGATGGAGGCCGCTGCCCTGGGTTCGGCCCTGCTCTATGGCCCCAACGTGCCAGATCATGCCGATGCCTATGCCCGCCTCGCCGCGGCCGGCGCTGCCAGCACCGTCGCCAACGGCGACAGTCTCGGCTCGGCCGTCGTCCAGCTGGTCGCGCCCGACCACGCCGCCACGATGGCGCTGGCCGGATGGGAGATTGCGACCGAGGGGGCCGATCTGATCGACATGCTTATCGACCGCATCCAGGACGCGCTCGACCGCAAAAGGGTCTCCGATGAAGTCTCCTGACTTCTGGAACCGCCCGGCCGGGTGGCGCGCCCGCGCCCTGGCTCCGCTCGGCGCGCTCTACGCTGCCGCAACGGCCCGCCGGCTGGCTCGGGGCACGCCCGTCGCGCCCGGTGTGCCAGTGATCTGCGTTGGCAACCTGAACGCCGGCGGCACCGGCAAGACACCCACCTGCATCTGGCTGGCCGACGCCCTGCGCGTCATGGGGCACGAGCCGCACATCGTCAGCCGCGGCTATGGCGGCTCGATGGAAGGACCGGTGCGCATTGATCCCGCGCGGCACAAGGCCGCCCAGACCGGCGACGAACCACTGCTGCTGGCCGCCTTCGCCGAGGTCTGGGTGGCCCGCGACCGCGCCGCCGGCGCCCTTGCGGCCGCGCGCGCCGGAGCCAGCGTGATCCTGCTTGACGACGGGTTCCAGAACCCGTCCGTGGCCAAGGATTTCTCTATCGTCGTGGTCGATGCCGCCGTCGGTTTCGGCAATGGCCTCTGCCTGCCCGCCGGTCCGCTGCGCGAGCCGGTGGCCACCGGCCTCGCCCGGGCAGATGCCCTGCTCTCGATCGGCGACGCCTCCCAGCAGGCCGGTTTCGCCGACCGCTGGGGCGCACAAATTCCTTGCCCGCATTACCTGGGCGAGATGAAACCGCTCCAAACCGGCATGGACTGGACCTGCACGCCGGTCCTTGCCTTCGCCGGCATCGGCCGTCCGCAGAAATTCTTCGACACCCTTACCGCCCTCGGCGCCACCCTGCTGCGCGCCGAACCGCTGGACGACCACGAACCGCTGACCCCGGCGCTGATGGGCCGGCTCGAAGCCGAGGCGCGCAGCCTTGGCGCGCAGATGGTCACCACCGAAAAGGACGCGGCTCGCCTGCCGCCCGCCTTTCGCGGCAAGGTTTTGACCCTGCCGGTGCGTCTGGAACTGGCCGAGGCAGAGACCCTGACCCAACGCCTGCGCGCCGTCGCGCCGCCACCCTAGGCAGACGGGCTATCCGCCCTCGTGGAAGAAGTTGTAGATCGTCTCGGCCATCGAGCCCGAGATGCCGTCCACCGCCTTCAGGTCGGCCAGATCGGCGCGCGCGACCGCCTTGGCCGATCCGAAATGCGCCAGCAGCGCGCGCTTGCGCGTGCCGCCGACGCCCGGAATATCGTCCAGCGGATTGGCCCCGACCGCCTTTGCCCGCTTGGCGCGATGGGTGCCGATGGCAAAGCGGTGCGCCTCGTCGCGCAAACGCTGCACGAAATACAGCACCGGGTCGTTGTGGCGCAGCGCGAACGGCCGCTGGCCCACGCGATGGAACTCCTCCTTGCCCGCGTCCCGGTCCACGCCCTTGGCGACGCCCACCATCGGGATGTCCTCGACCCCGTGCTCGGCCATGATCTGCGCCACCGCGCTGACCTGCCCCGCACCGCCATCGATCAGCAGCAGGTCCGGCCAATGCCCCTTGTCGCGATCGGGATCTTCTTTCATCAGCCGGGCAAAGCGGCGGTTCAGCACCTCTTTCATCATGCCGAAGTCGTCGCCCGGCGTCAGCTCCTCGCCCCGGATGTTGAACTTGCGATAGCTGTTCTTCATGAACCCATCCGGCCCGGCCACGATCATCGCGCCAACCGCGTTGGTTCCCATGATATGGGAGTTGTCATAGACCTCGATCCGCTGCGGCGGCGCATCCAGCCCGAAGGCCTCGGCCAGACCAGCCAGCAGCCGGCCCTGGGTCGCGCTTTCCGACATCCGCCGCGCCAAGCTTTCGCGCGCGTTGCGCAGCGCGCCGGCCACCAGCTCGGATTTCTCGCCCCGCTTCGGCACCAGGATTTCCACCCGCCGCCCGGCCTTCTGCGCCAGCGCCTCCGCCATCAGATCCGGGTTTTCCACCTCGTCCGACAATATCACCTGCCGGGGGGGTTCCTTGTTGTCGTAGAACTGGCCCAGAAAGGCCTCCATCACCTCGGCTGCCGACACATCCGCACCGACGCGGGGATAGAAGTCCTTGTTGCCCCAGTTCTGGTTCGCGCGGATGAAGAAGACCTGCACGCAGGCCTGCCCCTGCTCCATATGCAGCGCGATCACATCGGCCTCGGCCACGCCGCGCGGATTGATGCCCTGCGCGCCCTGCACCGTGGTCAGCGCGCGGATCCGGTCGCGCAGCGCCGCCGCGCGTTCGAACTCCATCGCCTCAGACGCCGCCTGCATCTGCGCGGCCAGGTCCTCCTGCACCTTGGTCGACCGCCCGGACAGGAACCGCTCGGCATCGGCAACGGCTGCGCCATAGGTCTCGGCCGAGACCAGACCGACGCAGGGACCCGAGCATCGCTTGATCTGATAGAGCAGGCAGGGCCGGGTACGGCTCTCGAACACGGAATCCGTGCAGTTGCGCAGCAGGAAGGCCTTCTGCAGCTGGTTCAGCGTCCGGTTGACCGCCCCCGCGCTGGCAAAGGGGCCGAAATAGGCGCCCTTCTCGCTCTTGGCGCCGCGGTGTTTCTTGATCTGAGGAAACGCGTGCCCCTTGGCCACCAGGATATTGGGAAAGGATTTGTCGTCACGCAGCAGGACATTGTACTTCGGCTTGAGCTGCTTGATCAGGTTCTGTTCCAGCAGCAGCGCTTCGGTCTCGGTCCGCGTCGTCAGGAACATCATCGAGGCGGTGTCGCGGATCATCCGTTCGATCCGCGGCGTATGCTGTCCGGGCCGGGCATAATTCGACACCCGCGCCTTCAGATTGCGCGCCTTGCCGACGTAGAGCACCCGAGCCTGCGGGTCGAGCATCCGATACACCCCCGGCGAGCCGTCGAGGGTTTTCAGATAGCCCTGAATCACCGCATGACCGGTGGCAGGTTTCGGTTCGTCGGGTGTCTTTATGCTCATGTCAATCGAATCGCTTCACAACCTCTGGCTGCACAGATGCGGTGGCAGGATCAAGGGTGAAGGCATCCACCCTTTCTGTGGATAACTGTGCGGACAACTTCGGGGCTAGGCGAAATTTCCGTTGTTCTGGGCCGCTTTCGCTGATCTGCACAATTTTTAAGCGCATTTGCAACCCTTTGATTTTACTTGAAAGATTTATCGACGCCTGGCAAGATCATGAAAAGACTGACAATTTTGTAACGCTTCAGTGACCGAACCATGAAGGTCGAATAACTTGCCGCAAAGTTGCCTCATTCGACCCCCTGAACGTCCGGTGTCCGCCAGCCCAGATGCTGGCCGCCGTCCACACACAGCAGTTGCCCGGTGACCGCTGGCGCGTCGAGGAAATAGCCCAGCGCAGCGTTGATGTCGGCCGGATCGCCGCCCCGGCCCAGCACGGTTGCGGCGCGCTGATTGGCGAAATGTTCGGCACTTTGACGTTCCGCGCGCAGCGTCGGTCCGGGGCCGATCGCGTTGACTCGGATCGCCGGGGCCAGCGCCTGCGCAGTGGTGCGCGTCATCGCCCAGAGCGCCATCTTGGCGATGGTATAGCTCATGAACTCTGGCGTGGGTTTGAGCACCCGCTGGTCGATGATGTTGACGATCAGCCCCGCGGCCACGGGCTCTCCGGCCGCATTGCGCGCGGGAGCCAGCCCCTGCGCCCCCATCGCCTGCGTCAGCACGAAGGGCGCGCGCAGGTTGCTGTCCAGATGGCGGTCCCAGCTGGTGCGCGTCGCCGTGGCAACCGTGTCGTATTCGAAGATGGAGGCATTGTTGACAAGGCAGGTGATCGGACCATCCATCGCCGCGACCGCGCGGGGGAACAGCGCCTGCACTTGAGCCTCATCCAGGAAATCCGCCTGCAAGACCTCGGCCTTGCGACCCAGTGCGCGGATTTCCTTCGCCGCGGTTTCGGCCCCGTCCTTCGAACCGGCGTAATGCAACGCCACGTCAAAGCCGCGCCGCGCCAGATACAACGCCATCTCGCGGCCCAGCCGCTTGCCCGCGCCGGTGACAAGGCATCGCGTCATTCCCAACTCCTTCTGCCGGTCACGACTATATGAAAAGAATCGCCAGATAGACCAGATAAAGCGCGGTCAGGCCCAAGCCCCAAAGCCGCGTGATATCGCGCCGGAACATGACGAAGGGGATCAGCAGCAGCGCCGCGACAAGCATGACGGCCAGGTCCAAGTTGAATTCCGCGCCGGTCGGGATCGGACCGAACAACAGCGCGATGCCGATGATCCCAAGCAGGTTGAAGAAGTTCGACCCGATCACGTTGCCCAGCGCCACATCCGCCTTGCCGTGCCGCGCCGCCATCACCGTTGTCGCGAGTTCCGGCAGCGATGTGCCCACCGCGACCAAGGTCAGGCCGATCACCGCCTCGGACACGCCAAGCGAAAGGGCGATGATCGTGGCGTTCTCGACCAGCAGGCTCGCGCCAATTGGCAGACCAACCAGACCGGCGACCAGAAACACGCCGATCCGCCAACCCGGCATCGTCGGGTCTACGCCGTCCAGATCCTCTTCCTTGCCTGAATCCCGGTGCGCCAGCGCATCGCGGAACATGATCGCCAGAATCGCGGCCAGCGCGGTCAGCAGGATCAGGCCCGACACCCAGGTCAGCGTGCCCCACCAGGCCAGCGCGATGAAGAGCAGAGTCGCGCCCAGCATGTGGAAATAGCCCTTGCGGGTGTCGCACTGACTGGTGTGCAGAACCGAGATCATCGCGGGGATGCCCAGCACCAGCAGGACATTGGCGATGTTCGACCCGACCACGTTGCCCAGCGCGATCCCCGGCGCATTGTCGATTACGGCACTGACCGAGATCAGCAGCTCGGGCGCCGAAGTGCCGAAGGCGACGATGGTCAGACTGACGATCAGCGCGGGAATGCCGATGCGCAGCGCCAGATTCACCGCACCGCGCACCAGCGCGTCGCCCGCGAACAGCAAAATCACAAGGCCAAGCGCCGAAAGCAGCCAGGGCATCATCCCTTCCTCCCACAGCCGCAGGGGCCTTTGCCGATCCGATACCGCCCGCATCGCGGACATTTGGCCGCCTCCAGCCGGGCCTGACCGGGAAAGCGCAGCTTGCCGAAGAACGCCAGCACCACCATGCCCAGCAGAAACAGAAGGATGATCTTAGCCAGCACGTCAGAGACCGAACCGCGCGAATTCGGCGCGCTCTTCGATGGCGGCCACCGCGTCCATCGCCATGGTGGCGCCAAAACGCGACCAGAACGGCTTTTTCAGTCCATAACGGCGGAATTGCACCTTGTCACCGAACCGGTCGATCATCTTGGGCCGCAGATGGCCGATGCCGTCGATCAGCCCCAGCTCCAGCGCCTTGCGCGCCAACCAGATGTCGCCAGTGAACAGATCGGCCTTGAGATCCAGCCGGTGGCCGCGCCGCGACTTCACATGTTCGATGAAATTGCCGTGGATCTCGTCCAGCAGGGTCTTCAGCCGCGCCACGTCCTCGGGCTTTTCCGGCTGAAACGGGTCGAGCATCGACTTGGACTTGCCCGCCGTATGCACCCGCCGCTCGACTCCCTGCCGCGCGATCAGCACCTGCGCGCCGAACCCGGCCGAGATGACGCCGATGGACCCCAGCACCGAGCTTTCGTCGGCCCAGATCTCGTCGGCAGCCGCCGCCAGCCAATAGCCGCCAGAGGCCGCGACATCCTCGACAAAGGCGATCACCGGCACTTTGGTTTCGTCCGAAAGCCGCCGGATGCGGCTGCCGATCAGCGAGGATTGCACCGGAGAGCCTCCGGGCGAATTGAGTTCCAGCGCCACGGCAGAAGGCTTGCCCCGACGGAACGCACGATCCAGCACCGGCGCCAGAGCCGCATCGCTCAGCGAGCCCCGGCCGGACATCCCGATGGCACCGGCCAGCCGGACAACCGACACCAGAGGCGGGTTATTGAGAAAGGGTAGCCGCACACGCATGGGCAGGGACATAGACTTCGCACCCCCCCTCTACAAGGTGCGCCTCAGACGAGCGCGGCGCGAATTTTCTCTGCATACCCCGCGATCGCGTCGAAATCGCCCATCTGGCCCGGCGCGCGCATCTTCACACCCTCGCGCATCGGCAGCACATGGAAATGCAGGTGGAACACCTCCTGCCCCGCCGGCGCCTCGTTATACTGCTCGATCACCACGCCATCGGCATCGAGCCCCGCCATCACCGCCTTCGCCAGCTTCTGCGCGGTGGCAATCACCGCCGCCAGCTGGTCGGGCGTCGCGTCCAGCGCGTTGCGGCAGGGCGTCTTGGGGATCACAAGACAATGGCCGTCGGTGCGCGGCATGATGTCCATGAAAGCCAGCGTTTCGGCATCCTCGTACAGCTTGGTCGAGGGGATTTCCCCGCGCAGGATTTTGGCAAAAACATTGTCGTTGTCGTAGCTCATCGCAAGCCTCCATGATTGCCCGACTCATCGCGGCCCCGGCATGGCGCGTCAAGCCCGATAGGGGCCTGCAGGGCATTGCAGGGAGGCGAAAAGCTGCAAGGGGGGCGCGGCAATTTATCTTGATCGAGATCAATATCGCCCATTGAGTCACCCCTACAGTCATTCTAAAACCTGAATGAATTCACGCCCTCCCCGCGAGGGCGTCAACTAAGGCTTTATCAGGAGGTGCCTTATGGCGGACGCAGCCATTCATGGTCACGGGCATGAGGATCACCGCGGATTCTTCACCCGCTGGTTCATGTCCACGAACCACAAGGACATCGGGATTCTCTATCTCTTCACCGCAGCGGCGGTCGGCCTCGTTTCGGTCGCCTTCACCGTCTACATGCGGCTCGAGCTGATGAACCCGGGCGTCCAGTACATGTGCCTCGAAGGCGCGCGTCTGATCGCTGACTCCACTGCTGCCTGTTCGCCCAACGGCCACCTTTGGAACGTTCTGGTCACCGCCCACGGCATCCTGATGATGTTCTTCGTGGTCATTCCCGCGCTGTTTGGCGGTTTCGGCAACTATTTCATGCCGTTGCAGATCGGCGCGCCGGACATGGCCTTCCCGCGGATGAACAACCTCAGCTACTGGATGTATGTCGCCGGCACCTCGATGGCGGTCTGCTCGGTGCTCGCACCCGGCGGCGACGGCCAGCTTGGTTCGGGCGTGGGCTGGGTTCTCTATCCGCCGCTGTCCGTGAAAGAGGGCGGGATGTCGATGGACCTCGCCATCTTCGCCGTCCACCTCTCGGGTGCGTCGTCGATCCTTGGCGCGATCAACATGATCACCACTTTCCTGAACATGCGCACCCCGGGCATGACCCTGTTCAAGGTGCCGCTGTTCGCCTGGTCGATCTTTGTCACCGCCTGGCTGATTCTGCTGTCGCTGCCCGTTCTGGCCGGCGCGATCACCATGCTGCTGATGGACCGCAACTTCGGCTTCACCTTCTTCGATCCCGCCGGCGGCGGCGACCCGATCCTGTACCAGCACATCCTGTGGTTCTTCGGTCACCCCGAGGTCTACATCATCATCGTGCCGGGCTTCGGTATCATCTCGCACGTCATCGCGACCTTCTCGAAGAAACCGGTTTTCGGCTATCTGCCGATGGTCTGGGCGATGATCGCCATCGGCGCGCTGGGCTTCGTCGTCTGGGCGCACCACATGTATACCGTCGGCATGACGCTGAACCAGCAGGCCTACTTCATGCTGGCCACCATGGTCATCGCGGTCCCCACCGGCGTGAAGGTGTTCAGCTGGATCGCCACCATGTGGGGCGGATCCATCGAGTTCCGTACTCCGATGCTCTGGGCCTTCGGCTTCCTGTTCCTGTTCACCGTGGGCGGCGTCACCGGCATCGTCCTGAGCCAGGCCGCCATCGACCGCTACTATCACGACACCTACTATGTCGTGGCGCACTTCCACTACGTGATGAGCCTTGGCGCCGTCTTCGCCATCTTCGCCGGCATGTATTTCTACCTGCCCAAGATGTCGGGCCGGATGTATCCCGAATGGGCTGGCAAGCTGCACTTCTGGATGATGTTCATCGGCGCCAACCTGACCTTCTTCCCGCAGCACTTCCTGGGCCGCGAGGGGATGCCGCGCCGCTACATCGACTATCCCGAGGCCTTTGCCTACTGGAACCACTGGTCGAGCATGGGTGCCTTCCTGTCCTTCGCCTCGTTCCTGTTCTTCATCGGGATCATTTTCTACACCCTCACCCGCGGCGCACGGGTGACCGAGGCAAACCCCTGGAACGAATATGCCGACACGCTGGAATGGACCCTCCCCAGCCCGCCGCCGGAACATACGTTCGAGATCCTCGCCAAGCAGAGCGACTGGGACAAGGGCCACGCGCACTAAGCGCCGGGCCGGTCGAGAAAAGGGGGCTCCGGCGCAAGCCGGGGCCCCTTTCCTTTTTGAGGCGCTGACAGGTGACGTGGATCATCGCGAAAGCAGTCGGATGGATGGCCATGCCCTTTGCGGCATGGTGGACAGCGCGCGCAGCCTTCGGAGCCCCGGACCGCTGGAAGTGGACAGTTCGCTTTCTTGCAGCGTCTCTGGTCCTCGGGGCCGTGGGTGTGTCGCAGCTGGCCGATGCGCCGGTCGTCAGCATTTGGCAAAGCCCCGAAGGCGTCATTTTCACACTGCCCGGATTCGGTTTCAACAACGTCGCGCGCGGCGGCGTGACCCTGGTCATCTGCTGCCTGCATGCCCTCGCAGCCGTCTGGCTTGTTCTGAGGCCGGGTTGGGCGGTCGCGCTGCACTTCTGGCTCTGGCACATCTTTCTGGCCCTGGCCCTTCTTCGCCCGGCGCTGGCCGACGCACTCGTCCCGCGCCGCTATGTCGACTACCCTCCGTACATGACCATGATAACGCGGCTCGGCCAGGCCGGTGCCTGTGCGGCCGCTGTCTCCGCCCTCATACTGCTCGTCCTCTTGGCGATCGCCCTTCACCGCAGAGTCCTCCGACGCGAGTTGCCCCCCGATGCCCTATGAATGGACCTCCTCCGACACCGGAAACGGCCAGACGCTGACGCTCTGGCCGCACCAGTCGCTGCCTCCCCGTGGCTTCGTGCTGTTCATCGGCGTGACGGCGGCAATGATCTCGCTGCCACTTTTCGCCCTGCTCGGCTCGGTCCTGCTCTGGGCGCTGCTGCCCTTTCTCGCGATGGCGGTGGGCGGTATCTGGTATGCCATCCACCGCAACCGGGAAAGCGCCCGCATCCTCGAAGTGCTTACCCTTGACGCCGACACCGCGCGGTTGGTCCGCACCGGCCCCCGCGGACTGACGCAGGAATGGGACTGCAACCGCTACTGGGCCCGCGTCACCCTTCATGCCAAGGGCGGCCCGGTGCCCAATTACGTCACCCTCAGCGGCAACGGCCGCGAAGTCGAAATCGGCGCCTTTCTTTCCGAGGAGGAGCGGCTAACCCTCTCGCAGGATCTCCCGCGTCACATAAGGGCGGAACTTTAGGCGATTCTTTGCGTTTAGCTGGCAGAATATCGCGCATAGGGAGAACTGCCATGACCCGCCCGCAACACGCCATCGGAATGCTCGCCACCGCTGCCATCGCGGCAGCCGCCACATTGTCTCTGGCCATGCCGACAGATGACTTCGGCCTCCCCTCGCGCAGCCTTGCGGGCACCGGCGTGATTCCCGAAGGGGCAATCCTGGTGTTTGACGACAACGGTCTCCTGGAAGAGGTTCGCACGGATCAGCAGACCGCCCAGATTCAGGCTGACAACACGCCGCTGCATCCCCTCACCGACTGAGTTTACGTTCCTCTCTCGCCTCCGCTTCCCTTCCCGACTGCGCCTTGACGCCAGCGGCTGCCCGTCGCACTGTCCGCCGACCCCGCAACCGGAGCAGTCATGGCCGTCACGCCCCCGCCTTTCGCGCCATTCGAATGGATGATCGCCTGGCGCTATCTGCGGGCGCGCCGGGCCGAAGGCGGGGTCAGCGTGATGACCTGGATCAGCCTGATCGGCATTACGCTGGCGGTGTTTGCTCTCATCGCCACACTCGCCGTGCGGTCGGGATTCCGGTCGGAATTCGTCAGCACCGTTCTGGGCGCGAATGCCCATATCACGATCTATACGGCGGGGGATGTGAATCCGCTCGGCGCGATTGATCGCACGATCCCGGACTATGACGAAATGGCCGGCCGTCTGCGCGCGGTCCCCGGCGTGACCCATGTCGCGCCGCTGGTGCGCGGTCAGGTCCTTGCCAGCTTCCGCGGCCAGAACAGCGGAGTCGAGGTCATGGGCATCGCGCCCGAGGATCTTGCCGGCCTGCCCGGCATCGCCACCCCTGAAGATTCCGCCGGATCGCTTTCCGATTTCCCGAAAGGCATCGCCATCGGCTCGGGCATCGCACGCGCGCTTGGAATTTCTGTGGGCGACCGGATCAAGCTGATCTCACCCGAGGGGCTGAAGACTGCCATGGGCACCAGCCCGCGCGTCAACGCCTACGACGTGGTCTATATCTTCACCGCCGGCCGCTATGACATCGACCGCACCCGCGTCTACATGCCCTTCGCCGAGGCGCAGTCCTATTTCAACCGCGAAGGCGTGGCGGACGAGTTGGAAGTGCGCATCGCTGACCCCGAACATCCCGAACAGCTGACCCTTCCGCTGCTCAAGGCGGCCGGCGACAAGGCCCTGCTCTGGTCCTGGAAGGACAGCCAGGGCGGCTTCCTGCGCGCGCTCGAGGTCGAGGACAACGTGATGTTCGTGATCCTGTCGATCCTCGTGCTGATCGCCACCATGAACATCGTCTCGGGCCTCATCATGCTGGTCAAGAACAAGGGCCGCGACATCGGCATCCTGCGCACCATCGGCCTGTCCGAAGGCTCGGTGCTGCGGGTCTTCTTCATCTGCGGTGCCTTCACCGGCATCATCGGCACGCTGTTCGGCCTCATCCTCGGCTGTCTTTTCGCCATTTACATCGACCCTATCTTCTCTTTCGTGAACTACGCGATGGGCGGCGGGGTCTGGGATCCTTCGATCCGGGGCATCTATGCCCTGCCCGCCGAACTGCACCTGACCGATGTGCTCAAGGCGGTGGGTCTTTCGCTGGGCCTGTCCTTCATCGTCACCATCTTCCCCGCCCGCCGCGCCGCGCGGCTGAACCCGGTCGAGGCGCTGCGGTATGAATGATCCGGCGCTGCACCTGGACAACATCGTCAAGACCTACAACCCCGGCACGCCGGGCGAGGTGCGGGTACTCCATGGCATCGACCTGACCTTGACGGCGGGCGAGGCCGTGGCGCTCGTCGCGCCCTCGGGCGCCGGCAAGTCCACCTTGCTGCATATCGCCGGCCTGCTCGATACGCCCGACAGCGGCACCGTCGCCATCGGCGGGCAGGACATGACCGGCCAGCCCGAGGCGCGCCGCACCGCCGTGCGCCGCCAGGAGGTTGGCTTTGTCTACCAGTTCCACCACCTGCTGCCCGAGTTCACCGCCGCCGAGAACATCATCCTCCCCCAGCTCGCCAACGGCATCCCGCGCGCTACTGCCGAGGCGCGGGCGAGTGAACTTCTGACCCTCGTCGGTGTTGCGCCCCGCGCCACCCACCGCCCCGCCGCGCTGTCGGGCGGCGAGCAGCAGCGTGTCGCCTTCTGCCGCGCCATGGCCAACCGTCCCCGCCTGCTGCTCGCGGACGAGCCGACTGGCAACCTCGACCCCGAGACCGCCGATCAGGTCTTCGCCGCGCTGATGACCCTCGTGCGCACCACCAGCATGGCCGCCCTCATTGCCACGCACAACCTCGACCTCGCTGCACGGATGGACCGGGTGCTGCGCCTGAACGCGGGACGACTGGAATCGTGACGCTTGTCACCCTCGATCAGCTCTCTCATGTCACCCGCACCGCGCTGATGAAGCATGGCGCGGCCGAATGGGTCGCCGATCAGGTGGCCCGCGCCGTGGTCGAGGCCGAGGCGACCGGCGCCCCGGCTTACGGTCTCAGTCGGCTGGAGGTCGTCTGCGCCGATCTCGACGCGGGCCGGATCAACGGTCATGCCGAACCGAAGGTGACGCAGCCCCACGGCGACACGATTGTCGCAGATGCCTGCGGGGGCTTCTCGACTCCCGCCTTCGCGCGCGGCCTGCCCCAGGCGGTAGAGCACGCCCGCCAGACCGGCGCCGCGCTGATTTTGGTCCGCGACGCAGCCACCGCCACGATGCCGGGTTTTTTTACGGCCCAGATCGCGCGGGCCGGAATGATCGGTCTGGCGCTGGCCGATGCCGGCACGCGCAGGCTGGCCGTGTCATTGCCTGATGGTGCCGGCGGCGTCGCCCGCCAGTTCGAAACCGACCCGCGCAATCTCCCCGCCGACACCGGTCTGCCAGAGGCGGAAGCTAAAACCGCACTTCATCGGCTGGTCAGCCCGGCCGACGCCCCCGAACTGGTCGCCCGGCTGCTGACGCTCGGCGCCGACCAGCCGCGCCAGTTCAGCGACCCGGTCGCGGTGCCAGACGGCCTCTGGAGTCGCGCGGAACAGCTGGCGCGCTAGGCGGCCCGCCCCTCGCCCATGTAAAGCTTCTGCATGTCGACGAAGGGGCCGTTGGTCAGCCGCGCCCGTATTTTGGCCCAGCCCGCCTCGTTGCCGGCCACCTCGTCATAGAGCATCCGGTCCACTGAAAAGCTCTGCTCGGCGGTTTCGCCAACCGTCTCGATCCAGGCAAAGTTCAGCGCGGCGTCGCCGCCGCCCGTCAAGCGCAGCTCGGTTCCCGGCGCCAGCGGAACCTCGGGCAGGCGGCGCATCAGTTCCATCTTCAGCATCTCGACCTTGATGTCGTCCAGCCCCAGGCCGTCGATCACCAGCTTTTCCTTGACCGCCGGCCAGCCGAAGGTCACGCGGGGCTTCAAGTCCTGCCCGATTGCCTTTGCCGCCGCCGGGGCGCCCGATCCGTAAGAGGTGTCGAACACCGCCGACATCCGGTCCTCGACCTCCAGGAAATCCGGCATGTCGCGTCCGGGCATGGCGGCAATCCACAGGCCCTTCTCCACCTCGAGATAGTTGAAAAGCGGCTCGAGCCTGAACTCGGTGCCGCAATCCTCGCAGGCCATCATCTGGAAGGTATCGTCCAGGATCGCCGCCCGCAGGTCGGGCCGCCGGTCGGCATTGACGCTGCCCACGGCGGCGATGTTCTGCGTGGCCCCGCAACTCGGGCATTGCACGTTCATTTGGGAAAAAAGTGACATTGTTCAGCCTCCTTCGGGGCGTCAGAGGTCCTTGATCCAGCCATAAGCCGGGTGGCTCGTCTTCATCTTGCCGCTGTGATAGGCGGCATAGAGTTCGGCGAACCACTCGCCCGGCGCGCGGAACTGGTATCCGCTGACGCCTTTCGACCGCTGCGCAATCGGATAGCTGGTCCAGGTGCCGTCATAGCTCTCCTGATAGACGATCCCGTCGATCTCGCCCGCCTTCGCCGCGCTGGCGGTCTGCCAGGGGTCCTTCTTGTGTCGGATCCGGTCGACCCAGATGGCCACCCCGGCGCGGCGGCGCTCCCATTCCTCGGCGTCGCAACCTGCCGGCTCCGGCACCGCGGCGTTGCTGTCGCCGCTCATGATCGCCGCGACATAGCCCGCATCGAAATCCAGCTTCTTGGCAATCGCCGTCGCGGCGGGCAGCACATTGCCGCCATAGTTCTCCCAGCCGGCCAGCGTCTTTCCGTTGCGGTCCATATAGCTCGCCCGGTCGTCGACGGCATGGCCGACCTCGTGCAGCGTGTTCCAGGCGAAATAGGTCATCTCTTCGCCCGGATCGAGTTCGCAGCCCGGATCGATCTGTTCCAGCTCGTGCGGCAGCGCCACCCCGTAGTACCCGCTGTCGGTCGCGTTGCCCTCGCGCATCGTGACTTCCTTGTAGGTCGGGTGGTAATCCGAACTATCCGAGGGGCCCTCGAGGGTCGAGAACTGGATCATCGAGTCATTGTCCAGTGTCGCGCTCTCGGGCAGGTCTTCCATTGCCTCGTAGAAACGTTTGATGTTCGGCCCCTTCTTGCCCAGATCGTTCGACACATTTGCCGCCCGCAACTGGTCGCGCTTGTTGTTCCGCTGGGTCTCCGTGGCATTGGGGTTGGCCTTCGACCAGGTCTCGAAGGCGGTCTCGTGCGACTTGTCCTTGAAGATGTTCAGCTTGCAGCCATAGCGCGCCTCGAAGGCGGCGCGCAGAACGGTGCGCTGTGCCGTGGGGTCGAGCGACTCGACAATCGCGTCGAACCGCTCGATGCCGTCCGGCCCTTCCATGATCGCCTTGATCTCGTTCGCCGCCGGCACCGCGCCGCGGCTCATCTTCGCCTTCATAAGCGCGTCCAACTGATCGGCCCGCGCCTGACCGATCACCCGCATCGCCCGGGCGTGATCGCGCGCGTCCGAGGCCGTATCAGCGGTTTCAAGTTGCGTCTTCACCGCGGCGATCTGGTCGGTGATGGCATAGCGGGCGTCGTCGCGCTCCATCGACAGGATGTCGTTCGACACCTTGTCGCGCAGTGGCAAATAAACCTTGCGCGCGTCTGCGATGCCGCGCAGGCGGTGGAACTCGGCCATCACCTCTTCGATGGCGGTCTGCGCCGCCCCGCGCGTCGACGGATCGCCCCGCAGCGTCAGGATCGTCGCATCGACCTTGGCGCGCAGCGCCTCCATGTCGGCCTTCACGAAATCCGCGGCCGAATGGTTGGTCAGGAAGTCCGACACATGCTGACGCGCATAGTTGGCCGAGCCGACGATCTGGGTGTAATACCCGATGTTGACCCGGCCCCGCGCGCAGGCGTCCATTGCCTCGGTCACTTTCGTCTTGGCCGTATCGTCGGTGCTGCCGCCGCCCAGCGCCGCCTCGGCCGCCTTGATCGCCGTCTCGGCCGCGATCACATCGGCCATGACATAGAGCCCCTCGGGCAGCGCGCGCAGCTCGGCCACATGCGTCTTGGCCTTGTCCACTGCCTCGCGCAGACCCTGCGTGTCGGTCCCCGCGAGCGATTTCACCTCTTCGTTCAGAACGAGGTATTCCGCATGCTTTTTCGCGGCATCCAGGGCGATCTGGCAATCCGCCTTGATCTCGGTGAACATGGTCTTGGCGGTTGGAAAGGTTCCCGCATTGAACAGGTCGATGGCGTTCTGCCGCTTGCCCTTGAGCCGCGCGACCAGCGGTTCGATGGCCGTCTGGTTGGCCAGCTTGCCGATATCGGCCATGGCCTGTCCGGCCTCGTCGCGGACTTTCTTGCAATCCTCCATGGTCGCCAGGAACGGCTCGATCAGCAGCGCGGTCGCAATGACCTTGTCCATCCAGGCCTTGGCCGTCTTGAAGTTGCGCTCGTCCGCCGCCGCATTGGCCTTGGTGTATTCGCTGTCCATCCGGTCGACCAGCGCCTCGATGGCCGTGATCCCGCCCGAGTTGCGCGTGTGGACGCCCTTGTAGGCCGCATCTCCGGCCGTCTTGCTCGGCTGCCAGACGGCGAAAGCCTCCTTGATGTAATACCCCTTCACCACCACCTGCGAGGCATTGCCCGCATAGGCCGCCGCGGCTTTGTAGGCGCGCGCATCCATCAGCGCCTGCGCTTCGACGGCCATGGCCTGCACCTTGGCCAGTTCGTCTGCGCAAGCCGGAGAACCAGTGATGAACTTCAGGTTGTCGGTGATGAAGCGTTTGATCTCGGCCTTCGCGGTGATGTAATCCGCCGCAATCACGCGATAGCCCGCATCCAGGCCCGCGCCTTCCTTGGCCTTGGCCTCGGCGGTGGCAAAGTCGCGGGCGGTGATCGCATCCGCAATCGCTTTCTGGATGTCCTTCAGCCGGTCGATCTCCTTGTCCACACCGTCCTTGCGCGTCGGATCCTCCAGGAACGTCCGCAGGGTCGCGATCTTGGTGCGGTTGGGCTTCAGCCGGGCATAGGCTGCTGCATTCACCTCGGCCTTGCGGATGGTCGCCAAAGCCGCCGTCAGCTTGGCGTCGGCACCCCGGAAATCCAGCGTCGGAGCCTTGGCCAGCGTCTCTGCCTCGGTGATCGCCGTGCCGATGTCGTCGATCTCGGGTTTGATGCAATCGTCCGTATTCTTGCCCGGCAATGTGCCGGTATGCGCCGCTTTGACCAGAGCCAGCCGGTCGGCATAGCCACGTTTCAGCGCGATCTCTTCGAATACCGCCTCAGCTTCGGCCAGCGCGGCCTTGATGCCCTCGGCCGCCTTGGTGGGATCGGGCAGCGCCTTCGCGGTGGTCGCGGTCTGCAGGATGGTACCCAGCCTGGCCGCGAAGGTGCCGTCGTCTTTGGACAGAACCTTGCCATGAACCGCCTGGAAGTTGGCAAAGGCCTTTTCGACACCCGGCCCATCGGTCACGCCCTCATAGGCACTGTCGTCCTTGGCCGAGGCAATGTCGGTCGCGTCGGTGATCAAGGTTTCCGCCAGCTGCGCCTGTTTCTCGGCGGCAGCGATGGTGCTTAACCCGCCCGCCCAGTTCTTGGCGGTCACCGCCGTGTCGGTCGCGCTTGCCACCAGTTCGGCAACGCGCGCAACAGCGGACTCCGCCTTGTCGGCGTTCGGCAGCTTGCGCAGCACCGCGATCTTGTCGTTCAGGTCCTTCTTGCGCTTGATGAAGTCCTTGGCCAAATCCGCCAGCGCAATTGCATCGGTCTGCGGCTTGCCCTCGCTGGCTTTCAACACCTTGGCGGCAAAGGCCCAGTCGCCACGCGCGGCCTTGTCGCGGGCAAAGGTCTCGTCCGCCTGCAGGCGCAGGTAGTATTCCTCGATGGCCACGCGACCGTTGTCACCGTCCCGGTCGGCCACGGCCTTGAGGCGCCCCTTGAAGTCCTTCAACGCCGCCAGATAGGCCTCGGCATCGGCCACCTGCGCTGTCAGGCTCGTCGTGGCGCCCCAAAAGCCGGTCAGCTTCTGCATCGCCGCGGTCAGGTCGCCGTCGGCGGCACAGGCGTTCGCAGTCCAGTAGTCCCGCGCCTTCTTGATCGCCGCGCTCAGCGTGGTCACGATTGCCACATCGTTGATCGCCTTGACCTTGGTCTCGCAGGCGGTCAGGGCGTTCCCGTAATTGGTGTAGCGCGATGTGTAATCCTGCGACAGCGACGCCAGCTTCTCGGCGGTCTCCACCGCCGGCGGAATCTTGTCGAGCACGGCGGTGCACTTCGGAATGTCACCAGCCACAAATTCGCGGCTGGCTTCGGCATCCAGATCCTTCGCCGCCTGTATCGCATTCTTGGCCTGATTGTGCGCGAGTGTCGTCGGATCGGGCAGGTTCTTGACCGAGTCGCTGCGCTGCTTCGCAATCGTGCGCAGCTTGGCAAATGCGTCGGCCTTCTCGATTGCCGCCTGAACCAGCGCCGGCAGCGGCGCAAGCTCGGCGATGGCCCCGGCAAAGTCCCAGGTCGTCAGCTTGGCCTTGGCGGCGGTGAAGGCGGTGGTGATTGCCGTCACATCCGGCGCGACCTTGACGAAGCCCTTTCCCGGATGGCGATTCAGCGTGTCGAACTTGGGCTGGAAGGCGGCCAGATCTGCCTTCCACTGCGCGAATTCCGCCAGCGGCGTCTTGGCCGCGGCATCCAGTTCGTTCAGCTTGGTCACCGCCTCCCCGGCCGCCTTCAGCACCGTATCGGCGTGAGCCTGGATCGCCTGCGCCTCGGCCGCCAGATCGCCGCCCGTCTTCGATCCGTCCACCTTGGGAACCCCGTCGATCAGGGTGCGGGTCTCGCCGATCTTCTGGACGAGTACCGCCGGCACGCTCTTGTCGAACCCGGTCGTCAGCGCGGCCTCGGTCTGGGTCAGCCGGCCTTCGGCGGCCAGCAGGTCGGCCAGCGCCTTGGACTGCGCCGTCTTTGCCTGCATCACCGCCTGCGCGCCATCCTTGACCCCCGACAGATCGAGCGGTGCCGCCGGCACCGCTGCCGCGATCACCTCGGGCAGTTTGGCAAGCGCGGCCATGGCCGAATTCATCTGATCCATGTTCAGCGCGCGGATCCCGGCATCGGCCTTATCGTTGGCATAGGCCCAGAGCATGGAAATCTCGTCGTATTTGTCCAGCTTGACCCCGGTCAGCGCGGTTTCCGCCATCGGCTGGACCACCGCCAGCCGGGCGCGCAATTCGAGGATCTTCTTCTGCTTGTCGATGACCTGATCGACGAGAACCAGATGCCGGTGGCCGCCATCGAAATCCGGAGTCTTGCCGCCGGCCATAATGATGTTTTCGGCCTTGCCGAGTTCCTGTTTCAGCCGCCCGACCACATCCTTGTCGGCGATGGTATCGATTCGCTCGGACACCCAGGCTCTGCGGATGTTGAATCGATCGAACTCTACCTCGTATTGCTCACGCAGGGACTTGGCCTTGCTCCGACCGATGAGTTTGGGAATACCGACGTATTTCTCGAGAAAGGCAATCTGCTTCGGGGTAAGATTCTTGTCGGGCATGGCTGTCCTCTCGCGGGCGGGCAATGGCACGGAAATATCGTTGACAGCGCTAACTTACGCACGCCCGCCAACGCGCGTCCAGCACAACCAGAACGCGCGTTGACCAAAGGTCAGCCTTTATCCACGGAACCCCCGGTAGATGGCCGGGATCACCAGCACTGTCAGCAGGGTGGAACTGAGCAACCCGAACAGCAGCGAGATCGCCAGCCCCTGAAAGATCGGGTCGGCCAGAATCACCACTGCCCCGATCATCGCCGCCACAGCCGTCAGCAGGATCGGCTTGAACCGGATCGCCCCGGCCTCGATCAGGATATCCACCTGGCTGCGCCCGGCAGGGTCGGTGTGGCGGATGAAATCCACCAGCAGGATCGAGTTGCGCACGATGATCCCCGCCAGCGCGATGAACCCGATCATCGAAGGCGCCGAGAAGGGCGCGCTGAACAGCCAGTGCCCGGCCATGATGCCCAGGAAGGTCAGCGGAATCGGCGTCAGGATCACCAGCGGCAGCTTGAACGACCCGAACTGCGCCACCACCAGGATGTAGATCCCAAGCAGCGCCACGGCGAAGGCCGCGCCCATGTCGCGGAAGGTGATCACCGTCACCTCCCATTCGCCATCCCACAGCAGCGTCACGCCCGACTCGTCCTCGGGCTGCCCGGCCAGCTTGATCGTGGGTTTCATGCCCTCGGGCCAGTCCATCTTGTCGATCTCGTCCGCCACCGCCAGCATCCCGTAAAGCGGCGCCTCGAAATCGCCGGCCAGCTCGGCCATCACCATCTCGGCCGCGCGGCCGTTGTGGCGGAAGATCGGAAAAGACGCCTGTTCCTCGGCCACGCTCACCACATCGCCCAGTTCAACCACCCCGCGCGCGCCCGGCAGCACGTTCGCCGGGATCGGAGTGGACAGGAACCGTTCGTCCACCACCCGATCGGACTTGTCGCGCGCCATGACGATGGGAATGGGATAGCGCCCTCCGCCACGGTGCGAATACCCCACCGTCTTGCCCTGGTTCAGCACCGCCAGCGTGGTGAAGACGTCCGACTCCTCGACCCCGAAGAACTCGAGCTGATCGGTCGAGATCGTCGCCCGAAGCCGCCGCGCCTGCACGCCGAAGCCGTCATCGGTATCGACCACGAAAGGCACCTTTTCGAAGGCCGCGCGCACCTGGGTCGCCGCCGCCCGCCGCGTTTCGGCGTCGGGGCCATAGACCTCGGCCAGCAGGGTCGCAATCACCGGCGGCCCCGGCGGCGGTTCGACGGTCTTCAGGCTCGTCCCTTCGGGCACTGCCACCCTGGCTACCAGCGCCCGGATCTCCAGCGCGATGTCATGGCTGGTGCGATCGCGTTCGCCCTTGGGCGTCAAGTTGATCTGCACGTCGCCCAGGTTCGGCTCGGCTCGCAGATAGTAATGGCGCACCAGCCCGTTGAAGTTGAACGGCGCCGCGTCACCCGCATGGGTCTGCACCGACATCACCTCGGGCACCTGCAACACTGCCGCCGCCACGTCCTGCGCCACCCGGTCCGTTGCCTCAACCGAGGCGCCCTCGGGCAGGTCGATCACCACCGCCAGCTCCGACTTGTTGTCGAAGGGCAGCAGCTTGACCGTCACGTCCTTGGTGTAAAGCAGCCCGAGCGAGCCGAAGCTCAGCGCCACCGTGACCAGCAGGAAGGTCAGACTGCGCCCCTTCGTCGCCAGGATCGGCCGCGCCACGGCGGCATAGATCCGGCCCAGCCGCCCGCCGCCGTGGGCATCCTCGCCACCATGCGTCGGCGCATTGCCGGCGATGCGTGTCATCAGCCAGGGCGTGATGATCACCGCGACGAAGAAGGAAAAGACCATCGCCGCCGAGGCCACCGCCGGGATCGGGCTCATGTAGGGCCCCATCAGTCCCGAGACGAAGAGCATCGGCAACAGCGCCGCCACCACCGTCAGCGTCGCCACGATGGTCGGGTTGCCTACTTCGGCCACGGCGCGGATCGCCTTGGCCGTCCGGCTCGCACCGTCGGGCATCGCCCAGTGTCGGGCGATGTTCTCGATCACCACGATGGCGTCATCCACCAGGATCCCGATGGAGAAGATCAGCGCGAATAGAGAGACGCGGTTCAGCGTATAGCCCATGATCCAGGCCGCGAAGAGCGTGAGCAGGATCGTCACGGGGATCACCACCGCCACCACGATGGATTCCCTCCAGCCGATGGCCAACAGCACCAGCCCAACGATGGAAACCGTCGCCAGCCCAAGGTGGAACAGCAGCTCGTTCGCCTTCTCGTTGGCGGTCTCGCCATAGTCGCGAGTCACGGTCACATGCACGCTGTCCGGAATCATCCGGCCCTCCAGCATTTCGACCCTGTGCAGGACTTTTTCGGCCACCGTCACCGCATTGGCCCCGCCGCGCTTGGCCACCGCCAGCGTCACCGCCGGCACCCGGTTCACTCCTTCGGGACCGCGGGTCACATGGGCGACAAGGCTGTCCGAGGTGTCGGGCACAAAGCGCACCGTCGCCACGTCGCGCACATAGACGGGACGGTTGTCGCGCGTGGTCAGCAGCAGGTTGCCGATCTCGTTTGCGCCCTGCAACGTCTCGCCAGCCACCAGTCCGATCTGCCCGCCGCCGTCCCGCACCGTCCCGGTCGAGAAGGTCTTGTTCGCGCTCTCGATCTTTCCCGCCAGCTGCTGCAGCGTCACGCCATAAAGCGCCAGCCGTTCCGGGTCCGGTTCGACCCGGATCGCCTCCTCGGCCGCACCGACGATATAGGTCAGCCCGACATCGGCGATCTTGGACAGATCGACCTGCACCTCGCGCGCGATCCGGGTGAGGTCGTTGGCGCTCGCCTCCGCCCCTTCGGCGGGTGAGAAGGTCAGCGCCACGATGGCCACATCGTCGATACCCCGCCCGACGATCAGTGGTTCGGCGATGCCCACCGGGATGCGGTCAAAGTTCGCACGGATCTTGTCGTGCACCCGCAGGATCGCCGCATCGGCCGAGGTGCCGACGACAAAGCGCGCCGTCACCATCGCGTAGTCGTCGCGCGTCTGCGAATAGACGTGCTCGACTCCGCCGATGCCCTTGACGATGGCTTCCATGGGCTCGGTCACCAGCTTCACCGCGTCCTCGGCCCTGAGGCCCGGTGCCTGGATGTGGATATCGACCAGCGGCACCGAGATCTGCGGCTCCTCCTCGCGCGGCAGGCTGATCAGGGCCACCAGCCCCACGGCCAGCGCGGCCAGGATCATCAGCGGCGTCAGCGCCGAACGGATGAAGGCGCGGGTCAGCCCGCCGGCCAGCCCCAGCTTTTCCGGAAGCTCATTCATGGCGCACCAGCCTGTCGCCCTCGGTCAGCCCCGACAGCACCTCGACCACCTGCGCCCCATCGAGTTCGTGCCGCTGGCCCAGAACCACCGCGCGCTCGCGCGGCGTGCCGTCCGCCGCTGCGACGGTCACGAAATCCAGCCCCATCCGGCTCTGTACCGCACCTTCCGGCACCACCAGCGCTTCGGTCGTTCCCACCGGCAGGCGCACCGGCACCCGCGCATCGACAAAATCGGTCGGCAGCCCCTCGACCTCGACATCGGCGATCACCCGTCCATTCTCGATCAGGGGATAGATCTTGGCCAACCTGCCTTTCCGATCCTCGCCCACCCGGATCTCGGCGCCCTCTGTTAGCGTCGCCGCATGGCGCTCGGGGATCGCCAGCCGCAGAAAGAACCCGCCGCCCCCAATCTGCGCGACGACATCTCCGCCCAGCACCACCGAGCCCGAGGTCACCGGCACGTCCAGCACCGTACCGGCAATCGGCGCGATCACCGTGCCCTCCGCCTCGCGCTGCACCAGAACGTCCCGGTCGGCCTGCGTCGCGTCGATCTGGCCTTCCAGAACCCGTACTTCGGTGCGGAGTTGATCCAGGCGCTGCGCGGTGGTCACGCCCCGCTCCAGCAGGCTCTCGCCACGCTGCAACTCCGTCTTCGCGTTCTCCAGCTGCGATCCCAGCGCCCTAAGCTGCGCGTCAATCGCGCCCAGCTGCAGGTCCAGCTTCTCGTCGGTCACCACGCCGATGGTCTGCCCGGCCTCCACCTTTGACCCCTCTGCCACAGTGATCTGCGTCAACGTCCCGCCCAGCCGGGCGCGCGCCGGGATACGTTCGCGCGCCTCGATCCGGCCAAAGACCGACTTCCAGCTGGTCAGGGTGACGCGTTGCACCGTGCCGGCCTCTTCAGCCAGAACCGGGGTGGCACAGACCAGAACGCTCAGGGCAATCGCGGCAAGACGCAACATCGCGGCACTCCTTTTCAAATCAGGGCGGCGTCAGCGGCCCGATAAGACGACCGCCGAATACATATTCAATTTGTTGAAAGTGAATATGCGCCCGCTGGTCTCAGGATGCAATGGCGCTCAGGGCCGATTCAGGATGTAATCCGGATAAATTCCAGCAGCGCGGATCGCGGCGCCCGCGTCTCCCCCTGCGAAGAACCCCCAACCCGCAATGAGGGCCGTGCGGACACCCGCCGTCTCCCCGCCCAGAATATCGGTGTGCAGGCTGTCGCCGACCATCACCGTGCGGTCCTTGTCGACCTCGCCCAGACGAGCGAAGGCCAGGTCGAAGATATTACCGAAGGGCTTGCCGAAGAATTCCGGCGCGACGCCGGTCTCATCCGCCAGCCGATGCGCGAAATGGCCCGGTTCGGCGCTGAACCCGGTCTCGCGCGGAGCAACGATATCGGGATTGCCCACCAGCACGGGCCGCGGGTTGGCCTTCAGCGTCTCGACCAGCAAGGCCTGCCGCGCCTCGGTCCAGACCGCAGCACCGATCATCAGGAACCCCTCGGCAGCATCATAGGCGGCGCGATCCTCGGCCAGATAGGTCAGGTCCAGCCCCTCCAGATCGCCGCGCCCCAGCGACTCGGTGGCCATCACGCCCCAGCGCTGCGCCCCGCGATCGCGCAGCCCGGCCAGCAGCGCCTTGCGGCTGGTGATCACATCCTCGGGCGCGAAGTCGTAACCCAGCCGGATGTATTTCTCCATCAGCGTGGCATGGGGATAGCCGGCCGCATTCGACACCACGAGCACGCGCTTGCCTGCCGCCTGCAATCCGGCGATGCGCTCGGGCACCCCCGGGATCGCCGTCTCGCCGATGTTCAGCACTCCGAAGGCGTCCAGCAGGAAGACATCCATCCGGTCCGCCAGCGCGTCGAGATCCGGAAGCGCCTCGCAGGCTCCGGACCGGCCGCCCGCCGGCAGGCGATGGCGCACGCCCTCATAGGCGGCAAAAGCCGGTTCCAGCTTCAAATGATCGCGCCCCGCACCTTCGCCGAGACCCATTCCGAGATCACCACCGCAAACAGGATCACCAGCAGGATCAGCGAGACCTGCGGCCAGGCCAGCACGTTCAGCGAGGACGACAGCTGCAATCCGATGCCCCCGGCGCCGACCAGCCCCAGCACGGTCGATTCACGGATGTTGATATCCCAGCGGAACACCGCGATACCGGCGAAAGCCGGCAGGATTTGCGGCACGATACCATAAACCATCACCTGCCATCGGCTTGCCCCCGTCGCGGTGATCGCCTCGACCTGGGTCGCGTCGATCTCCTCGATGGCCTCATACAGCAGCTTGGCGCAGAAGCCGATCGACCGGATCGCGATGGCGACTACCCCGGCAAACACGCCCGGCCCGATGATCGCGATGAGCAGCAGCGCCCAGATCAGCGAGTTGATCGACCGGGTCGAAACGATGATCAGCAGGGCGATGGGCCGCACGAACAGGGCCGACGGCGTGGTGTTGCGCGCCGCGAGAAACGCCACCGGCACCGCCAGGACCAGCGAGATCAGCGTCCCCAGAGTGGCGATGTTGAGCGTATCCCAGATCGGCTTGCCAAGCTTGGTGATGTATTCCCACTTGGGCGGGGTCGCCCTGCGCCAGATATCGCCCGCGATATTCGGCGCATCGAAGACGAAGAACCAGGTCGTCGCCTCGGATATCTGCTGCCAGCACCAGACAAAGGCCGCCACCCCGATCAGCCAGCCGCACCAGAGCAGCAGGCTCTCGCGCGAGGTGCGCCGCTGCCAGACCTTCACTCCGTTCCTGTCGTTCACCGGCATTATTGCACCCTCGCCCGGATCACGCCCGACAGATATTCAAGCGCCATGACGATCACGATGATCAGGATCAGGATCGCCGCCGCGGTGTCGTATTCATAACGGTCAAAGGCGGTGTTCAGGGTCGCACCGATCCCTCCGGCCCCGACCAGTCCCAGGATCGCGCTTTCGCGAAAGTTGATGTCCAGTCGGTACATCGACAGGCCGATCAGGCGCGGCATCACCTGCGGCTGCACCCCGTAGTTGATCCACTGTACCCAGCGCGCCCCGGTCGCGCGGATCGCCTCGCCCTGCGAAGGGTCCATGCTCTCGATATCCTCGGCCAGAAGCTTGGCCAGGAAACCGATGGTTGCAAAGCTCAGCGTCAGAAATCCGGCCAGCGGTCCGAACCCGAAGATCGCCACCAGCAGGATCGCCACGATGATTTCTTGCAGCGCCCGGCTGACCGCGATGATCGCCCGGCAGACCAGATAGACCGGCAGCGGCGCCACGTTGCGCGCCGCACCCAGCGCAATGGGGATCGAAATGGCGATGCCCACCACGGTCGAGGCAACGGTGATGATGATGCTCTCCATCATCCCATCCCAGATATCTCCCGCGCGCTGGCTGAAATCCGGGCTCATGAAGGCGAGCACGAACTGCTTGCCCCGCTCCAGCCCCTCGTAGACCCGCGACCAATTGACCTCGATGGTCAGATAGGCCGCCACCAGATAGGCGACAAACCCCGCCAGCAGCACCCAGCGCAGCCAGGCGCGCTGGATGAGGGGCGGCTTGCGCCAGGGGCGGCCGACCAGCGTTTCCAGTTCGGTCATTCCGCGGCCTCGGCGTCTTCGTCCTCGACCTTGCGGATCGTCGCCTCCCAGTCCTCCTCGCCATAGATGCGGGTCAGAACGTCCGGTGTCAGCGCATCGGGCGGCCCGTCGAATTCGACGGCACCAAAGCGCAGGCCGATCACGCGCTGCACGAACATCTGCGCCAACGCCACGTCATGGATATTGATGATCGCCGCCAGCCCCCGCTCGGCGCAAAGCTCGCAGATCAGCCGCATGATCTGCCGGCTGGTCTTGGGATCAAGCGAGGCCGTCGGTTCGTCCACCAGCAACAGCTTGGGGTTCTGGATCAGCGCCCTGCAGATGCCTACCCGCTGGCGCTGCCCGCCCGACAGCTCGTCCGCGCGCTTGTCGGCCATCGCCAGCAGCCCCACACGATCCAGCAGACGAAAGGCCTCGTCCACGTCCGACTGGGGAAATTTCCGCGTCAGCGACCGCCAGAAGCCGACATAGCCCAGCCGCCCCGACAGCACGTTCTCCATTACGGTCAGCCGTTCGACCAGCGCATACTCCTGGAAGATCATCCCCATTTGCCGCCGTTCGCGCCGCAGCGCGCCGGACGACAGGTGGGTCAGTTCGGTATCGCCCAGCCAAACCTTGCCGCTCGTCGGCTCGACCAGCCGGTTGATACAGCGGATCAGGGTCGATTTCCCCGCTCCCGACGGCCCGATCAACGCCAGCACCTGGCCTTCCGGCACCACCAGATCGACCGCCTTCAGCGCCTGATCGCCGGTGCGATAGGTCTTGACCAGCTTTTCCAGCCGCAGCATCCGCATATCCCTGTTCTTGTTGTTTTATGTGGGTCGGGGCGGCCGCAGCCGCCCCGCCAGAGATCATTCGCAGGCGTAGCTGACGCCATTTGCCGCGTCGATCTTGCGGATCACTTCCCAGAATTCCTTGTAGGTCATCGGCAGGAACTGACCCTCGTTCGATTTCTCGAACTCCTTCTGCAGGCTCGACCCTTCCCATTCAAAGCTGAAGAACGCGTCGCGGATCTTGTCCTTGAGCTCGGGCTTGAGGTTGTAGACCACGCCGAAACCGGTGGTCGGGAAGGTCTGCGACGTGTAGATCGTCTTGACCTGATCTGCCTTGATCACATCCCGCTCGATCATCCGCGCCATGACCGAATTGGCGATCGCCGCCGCCTCGTAATCCTTGTTGGCCACGCCCAGGATCGAGTTGTCGTGCTTGCCCGAGAACACCGGCTCGAAATCGCGCTCCGCCTCCAGACCGTAATCCGCCTTCAGGATCGCCGATGGCGCCTTGAAGCCCGAATTCGAGGTCGGTGCGGTAAATGCGATCTTCTTGCCCTTCAGGTCTTCCATCTTCTCGATGCCCGAACCCGGATAGGTGATGATCTCCATCTCATATCCGAAATTGCCGTCCTTCGAGGCCATGATGGTGAAGGGGTTGAAGCCCGCGCAATTCACCGCCAGCGGGTTCGACCCGGTATTGAACCCCGCGATATGCAACCGGCCCGAGCGCATCGCCTCGATCTGCGCAGCGTTGTTCTGCACCGGGAAAAAGATCACCTTCTTGCCCGTCGCCTTTTCCATATGGGTCAGGAAATCGGACCAGGCGGTCTTGTAGACGGCCGGATCCTCGACCGGGGTATAGGCAAAGATCAGTTCGTCGGGGTCGATCTGCTGCGCCGGATCGGTCGGTGTATCGGCCAGCAGATCGCCATCCGCGTCGCAGAACCGCTTGTCCAGATCGCCGCGCGGGCAGTCCTGTGCCGCCGCCGAAGTGCCAAAGGCCAGTCCGAACGCCAGCGCGGCACCGGACAGAAGTGTCGTGATTTTCATTTTTGAATCCTCCCTCCGGCGAAGCTAGACGGGCAGCGGCAGGTTTCACAAGCAGAAATTGTAACAGTTTTATGACGCGTCCTGCCCTCTCCCAAACCGGCAACGCCACTGCCGCGCAGAAAAATGCATGGCTTGCCAAACCGCGCGGCTTTTCGTCAAATCGCGGCCATTGGCAAGTAACTCTCGGAGGAAATCGCGAATGGCAGGCAAATTCGAACTCTACACCGACAAGGCGGGCGAATTCCGCTTCCGCCTGAAGGCCGGCAATGGCGAGGTCATCCTTGCCAGCGAAAGCTACAAGCAGAAGGCCAGCGCGATGAACGGCATCGAGTCCGTGCGCAAGAACGCCCCCACGGACGAGCGCTATGAGCGCAAGGACAGCTCCTCGGGCAAGCCGATGTTCAACCTGAAGGCCACAAATGGCCAGGTGATCGGCACCAGCGAAACCTATTCCAGCACCTCGGCGCGCGACAACGGCATCGAGTCGGTCAAGAAGAACGCGCCCGACGCCGCGCTGGACGACCAGACGTCCTGAACGCACCCCCAAGCGCCCGGATCCGGTTCCCTTCCCCCGGCCGCTCGATTAGAACGGCGGCCAGGATACCACGCAGGAGAAACCGATGCGCAAGGCGCTCTTCGCCGCTCTGGCGGCAATGGTTCTGGGGCCGGTAGCCGCCGCACCGGCGGCCGCCGGCTCGCTCGGCCGGTTCGAGGTTTTCGGCGTCGAGGGCGACGACATGCTCAAGATGCGATCTGGCCCCGGGGTCGGCTACAAGGTGGTGTTGGGTCTGCCCAACGGCACCCTCCTGCGGGTCAACAGCTGTCAGCAGACCGGCAGCACCCGCTGGTGCAGCGTCGCGCTAGACCGCGCGCGAAACCTGCGCGGCTATGTCTCCTGGGCTTACCTGCGCAAGAAGTGACGCGGCGAAATCGTGAGGAACGGCCGGGAATTCGCCGGCCGGTTCCGCATGCCCTATACACGGGCGCCCTTACCGGATAGGGCGATGCCCTTGTCGGCCCGTGGCGTCTGCCCCGGCACCCCCAGCATGTGAAAAGTGGATCTGACGTGAAACAGGCACTCGCAAAGGCCCTCGAAGCCAAAGGCTATACGACCCTGACGTCGGTTCAGGAGGCGGTCTCCAACCCGGAACTGACCGGCCGCGACATGCTGGTGTCCGCACAGACCGGCTCGGGCAAGACGCTGGGCTTCGGCCTTGCCATTGCGCCGCGCCTGTTTGGCGAGGCCGAGGTCTTCGAACCCGCCGGCGCGCCGCTGGCGCTGGTGATCGCACCGACCCGCGAACTGGCGCTGCAGGTCAAGCGCGAGCTGGCCTGGCTCTTCGAACATGCTGGCGCGCAACTCGCGTCGACCGTCGGCGGGATGGACATGCGCGACGAGCGCCGCGCGCTGGAACGCGGCGCACACATCGTGGTCGCCACCCCGGGTCGCCTGCGCGACCACATCATGCGTGGCTCGATCGACCTGACCGCCCTGCGCGCCGTGGTGCTGGACGAAGCCGACGAGATGCTCGACCTCGGCTTCCGCGAGGACCTCGAATTCATCCTCGACCAATCGCCCGCGGAACGTCAGACCCTGCTGTTTTCCGCCACCGTGCCCGCCGCCATCGCCAAACTGGCCACGAATTATCAGACCGACGCGGTGCGCATCTCTGCCACCTCCGGCACCTCCCAGCATGCCGACATCGACTATCGCGCCCTGAACGTGTCGGCCCGGGATGCCGAGAATGCGATCATCAACGTCCTGCGCTATTACGAGGCGCCCAATGCCATCGTCTTCTGCAACACCCGCGCCGTGGTGAACCGGCTGACCACCCGCCTGTCCAATCGCGGCTTCTCGGTGGTCGCGCTGTCGGGAGAGCTGTCCCAGAGCGAACGCACCCATGCCCTGCAGGCCATGCGCGACGGCCGCGCCCGGGTCTGCGTTGCAACCGATGTGGCCGCGCGCGGCATCGACCTGCCCAACCTTGAGCTCGTCATCCACGCCGAGTTACCCAGCAACCAGGACACCCTGCTGCACCGCTCCGGGCGCACCGGCCGCGCCGGGCGCAAGGGGGTCAGCGTGCTGATCGTCCCGCCCGCCGCCCGCAAGAAGGCCGAGCGTCTGCTCGGCTGGGCCAAGCTGCGCGCCGAATGGGCCGAGGCGCCCTCGGCCGAAGAAGTCACCGCCCAGGACGACGCGCGGATGATGGCCAGTTCCGACTGGACGTCCGAGATCGAAGAGTCCCACCAAGCCACGGTCGACCAGCTGACCGGCATGTTCACGGCCCGGCAACTTGCCGCCGCCTATGTCCGGCTCTACCGCGACCGCCGCTCCGCCCCCGAAGAGCTGTCCGACCCCTCCGCCCCGCCACCGCCGCGCCCCGCATTCGGGCCCAGCGTCTGGTTCTCGATTGACGGCGGGCGCGCCACCGGCGCCGATCCGGGCCGCATCCTGCCGATGCTGTGCAAGCTCGGGAAGATCTCCCGCGAAGATGTCGGCGCCATCCGCATTCAGGACACAGCCGCGTTGGTCGAAATCCGCAAGGACGCCGTGGAGGGTTTCCTCGACGCCATAGGCCCGAAGATGTCACTGGAAGGTGCTGCGCTCACCCGGCTGGACACTGCCCCGTCCTTCGAACAGAACCGCCGTCCGCCCACGTCCGCAAAGGCCAAGCGCCCGGCGCCCGACGCGACGCCCATCGACTGGAACGATGCGCCCGCGCCGCGGCCGAAGAAACCGAAACCCTCGCCGAAGGCGGCGCCGGCCAAGGCCAGCGCCAGGGCTCAGGCCTCGGCCGAACCGGCGAAAGCCGAGATCGGCAAACCCCGAAAGCCCCGGCGCGATCCGGACGCCCCGCGTGGCCCCAAGCCTGCGGTGGGCAAACCCTCCAGCAAGAAGAACCGCGCCCGGCAGCAGGCCAGGGCCGCGGGGACCGCTCCGCCACGGAAGCCCCGCACGCCCAAGTGACGCTGGGCTGACAAAACCAGGATGACCGGGCCGCCGATCTTGCTCTAGGGTGCGCCCAAACGCCGGCGCCCGCCGGCCCCGGATGTGAGGTTGCGATGACGATCGAAGCGAAATTCCGCAAACTGGCCACCGACAACGCCCCCGGCCAGGAGGTGCGGCAGGGTACCGGCGATCTCGCCGCACAGATGCGCGGCGACCCGCTCCCGGGCCGTCCGGTGGATTTCTCGCACGGCGACGTTGATGCCCACGCGCCAACCCCCGGCGCCTTCGATCTCTTTGCAGCCGGGGTCGCGCAGGGCGGATCGCAGGCCTATACCGAATACCGCGGCGATATCGGCATTCGCGAGCTGATCGCCCCCCGCCTTGCCGGCTTCACAGGCGCGCCGGTCGATGCCCGCGACGGCCTGATCATCACCCCCGGCACGCAGGGCGCGCTGTTCCTCGCCATCGCCGCCACCGTAACCCGGGGCGACAAGGTCGCCATCGTCCAGCCCGACTATTTCGCCAACCGCAAGCTTGTCGAGTTTTTCGAAGGCGAGATGATCCCCGTTGAGATGGATTATGTAAACGCCGACGATCACGGCGCCGGGCTCGATCTCGACGCGCTCGAAGCCGCCTTCAAAGCCGGCGCCCGCACCTTCCTCTTCTCCAACCCGAACAACCCGGCCGGCGTCGTCTATTCGCCCGACGAAATCGCCCAAATCGCCGCACTTGCGGCCCGCTATGGCGTAACCGTCATCGTGGACCAGCTCTATTCGCGTCTGCGCTACAGCGGTGCCGAATACACCCACCTGCGTGCCGCCGATATCGACGCCGACAACGTCGTGACCATCATGGGCCCGTCGAAGACAGAGTCGCTCTCAGGGTATCGCCTGGGCGTCGCCTTTGGCTCGCCCGCGGTCATCACACGGATGGAAAAGCTCCAGGCCATCGTCAGCCTGCGCGCGCCGGGCTACAGCCAGGCCGTTCTGCGCGGCTGGTTCGCCGAACCCGAGGGCTGGCTGGCGGATCGCATCCGCCGGCACCAGGCCATCCGCGACGATCTGCTGACGGTGCTGCGCGGGATCGATGGTGCCTTTGTCCGCACGCCGCAGGCCGGCAGCTATCTGTTCCCGCGGCTGCCCGAGCTCTCGGTGCGCCCGGCCGATTTCGTGACGTTCCTGAGGCTGCAGGCCGGGGTGACGGTGACGCCGGGCACGGAGTTCAGCCCGCTTGCGGCCAGCAGCGTCCGCCTGAACTTTTCTCAGGATCACCGGTCCGCTGTGTCAGCGGTGCGGCGGTTGGCTGAATTGGTCGACCTTTACGGGGTATGAGGTTTGGTTGTGTTGCTGTGAGTATGATTTGGGGATTTGGACGCAAA
>NZ_JBHSGI010000015.1:0-62164 GCF_042654245.1 Seohaeicola nanhaiensis | reverse complement strand
GCCAGACGAATGCTGGAACTACTTCAAGGCTGCCGGATATGTCTCAGGTTAAAGGTCGGGCGCTTTAGCAGGCCGCGCACCACGCCGATGAACGCCTCTGCCGACTCTGCAGGCTGGCCGGTCAGCAGGGTCAGCGCTGGCAGCGCAGCAGCATTTTGCTCCAGCACCTGAACCGTATCCGTTCCGTTCGCGCGGTCGAACCTTTGCAGCACCACGCCCAGCCGGTCCGCAATCAAAGCGGCAAACGAGACGCCACCTGACGGCTGCACCTCAGTTGCCGAGACAGCATCAGGCGTGAGCGGCCGCGACATGCCGGCCCCTAGCTTCGGATCATTGACCGCCGCGCCCGACAGCGTGACGGCGTGAGCGCCGAGCACTCCAGCGGCAGCCTGAGGCAACGCGGCCGTCTGGGCCGGCACAGGCACCGAGACGCCATAGATCGCCGCCATCTCCCGCGCCCAGTCCAGAACCTCGTCCAAAGTGTCGCCCAGCCGGTCCAGCGTCCGTCGGCGCCCGGCCGCATCCTGAGGAAGGTTGACCTCACGGGCCACAGGCCGCTCGACAGTCTTCGGCGCCGGCGCGGCCCTGTCCGCGGAAGCGAGCAGCTGCGCAAAAATCCCTTGTGGACCCGAGGTCGGGCGCGCCTGGTCACCGGCCGGCGCGGTGGCGCGCACCGCGCTCATCGGTTCGGCAAAGATAAATCCGTTCATGCGCTTTCCTTAGGTCAAAGCTTCCATCTGAAATCCCGCTTCGATCAGTTTCCGGCGCAGCCGCAGCAGCGCGCGCTTTTCCAGCTGGCGAATCCGGTCGCGCGACACGCCGAAATCCTGCGCCAGCATCTCCACATCGGCAGGAGGGTCATCCAGGCTCAACCGTTGGATGATTTCGGCATCCTCCCGGTCCAGCTTCGACAGCGCTGCGGACACCAGCCGACGCTGTTCGTTCTCGCTCGAGCGCAGCGCGACCACCTCCTCCGGAGTCATCGCCGACGCTGTCAGATTGCCTGCCAGATCGCCCCCCTCGCCCAGATCGACGGTGCCATACATCGCCAGACGGGCCATTTCGCCGTCTTCCTGGCCCAACCGGCCGCCATTCGCGTCCAGGAAGGTGCGCACCGGGATGTCGATCACGCTTTTGATGCGGACAAGCGCCGCCGCGACCCCGTTCAGCACCCACCAGCCGGCATAGGTCGAAAACCTGACATCCTGGTTTAGGTCGAAACTGTCTGCCGCCCGCATCAAACCGATCATTCCCTCCGCGACCAAATCCTCGATATGAACGGGATTATCGGTCCAGCGCGCGGCCTGTGCGAACACCTGCCGCGCGTGGGACCGCAAAAGCAGCTCGAGCGCGGATCTGTCACCCTTCTGTTGCCAGTCCCGGATAGCATCGCGCTCTTCGGTCACTGTCAGCATAGGCTCGTTCATCGCCGCCCGCCGCGTGATAAACATCATGTGAAAGTGTCCGACAAGTATTTGGTGTCATGGACATATAAGCACAGTCCATACATTCGCGAAAGAACATTGGGGTTTCGGAATGGTTAAATTCCCCTGGACTGTCGCAATACTTCCCAGTTCATGCCAACCTTCCGCTCGACCAGAACCGCGTTGACCGCGCCCCTCAGCATCTCCAGCCAGTCAGACAGAGCGTGCCGTCCGCCCGAAAATACCAAAAGATCGCTCGGCAGAAGTTCCGCTGCTGGTGCGGCGAATGCCGGATCAAGTGCCTGAAGATAGGCGCGCACCTCGGGTCCGGACAGGGTCTGCCCGTTCAGGAACAGCCCGCTGCGGTCCGTATGCGCCCGCATCGCGCCCGACCAATAGGCCCCCAGGGTCGACGTCAGCCCCTTGGAAAATTCCGACGGGATCAGCCCCAGCTGCTGCAGGCCGGCAGATCGCGCCATGCGTTCGTAGGCACAGGCCATCACATACAGGGCCTCGTTCTCCCGCTCGATCGGGAAAGCGCCCAGCCGCAGAACACCCAGCAATGTCTTTGCAACCACGATTCCGACATCGAACGAGGCAATTTCCAGGTCGACCGGCGACGCGAGACAATCCTCGTCGCAGATCACCACGAGCGATCCATAGGGCACGTCGACCGAAAGCTCCTCGACGATCACATCTCCCAGCCCCAGTTCCGGCATGACCTCCATCTCGTCGTGGAAAACATGCGCCCGGTCGCTGCCTACGGCCCCTGACAAGAACACCGTTTGCGCCGGGATCATCGCCTGGATGATCCGTCGAACCCGCTTGCCCTCCCCCGGAGCCGTGGCACGGATCACACCCTGCCAAATCTGCTCGAGGACACCCGTGCGCATCGACTATTCCCTTTTGAAAGTCCCACCGCTGTTACGTTAACCAAAGCTTAAGCAGTCGATCCAGTTGCGAACTGTTAACCAGCTCTACTACATGCCTCAAAAGAACCGTCCCTTTAGCACAAGATATTGCCTCACTCACCATATATAGCGATTGGCGCATGGGATCTTAACAACCTGTATTTCAGTGGATTTCACCAGCGCGCCAGACATGGCGGGGCCAGGGTGGGTCGTTGCCACCGCGCTGACCACAGCGCGCAAGCGATTTACAATTCGCCCGCTTGACAGGAATTTCCTGTGGATAATTGGCACCGCGGCTGAGGTTTGACCGCAGAATTTTTGCCGCACGCACGACCGTTTGCCTGATTATCGGGCAACCTGTCGCGCCGGGTCGGGGTACGCCAGCAGGATGTCAATCCGCCGGTTCAGCGCCGCGTCAGGCCGATCCGGCAAGAGTGGCTTTGTGTCCGCAAGGCCCGCAATCTGCTGCACGCGGGACGGGCTAACCCCTGTCGCCAAAAGCACACGCCGTGTGGCATTGGCTCGGTCTGCAGACAGCTCCCAGTTGGAATATCCGGCGTTGCGCTGAAACGGCACCGAGTCGGTATGCCCCGAAATCGTCAGTGGATAAGGCATCTCGGCTATCGCCGAGCCGACGATCTCGATCATCTCTCGCGTATGGGTCTCGATCCGCGAAGACCCCGATCCGAACATCGACCGCCCGTCCTGGTCGACGATCTGCACCGTCAGGCCCTCTGTCGTGCGCTCGAAGCGGATATTCGCCGTGAAATCGGCCAGTTCGGGCTTGGCGCGAATCGCGTTAAGAATGCTCTCCTCGATGGCATCCAGCCGCGACTCGCGTTCGAACTGCGCCGCGGCAACCTCCGCGCTGACTGCCTGCGCCGGCCCGGCGCCGTCGTGCTCTGTCGAACCGTCGTGCGGCGTCGTGCCATCGAACTGGCCCGATTTCGAGACTACGTCCTGCCCGCCGTTGCCGGCTGCATCCAGGGGCGCGGGCTCATACTCCACCACGGTTCGCGTAGTGTCTTCCTTTAGCCGGCTGTCGAAGACCGAAAGCGGGTTCTCGCGTCCGAAACTCGGCAGCTGAACTTCGCTCTTCGGGCCTTCGCTGCCGCTCAGCACACCCTTTTCGGCCAGCACCTGACCGCCCAGCACACCGTCCCCCTTGCCGCCCTGTTCCGACAACGACGGCGTGAAGTAGTCGGCCAGCCCCCGCAGCTTTTCCTCGTCCGAGGCAGCAAGAATCCACAGCAGCAGGAAAAATGCCATCATGGCGGTCATGAAGTCGGCGTAGGCAACCTTCCAGCCCCCGCCGTGATGGCCGTGCTCTCCCTCTTCCTCGATCCGCTTGATGATGATCGGTCGATTTCGCATGCGCGCCCTGCTCGGCCCCTTGCCTGAACGGCGGCGGGTTTCTCACGAACCCGTCCGGCCGAAACATTAGGTTTTGTTCAATATTCCTGCAGTCTTCCGGGCCGGCCGCCGCGCGTATTTGCCAAACCCGGTTTCCTTGGCGTATTTCGCCTTCTTGCTTGAATAGCTCGGCGCTACCAGCGGCACATCCGCAGCGAGTCCGAACCGCGCCCTGTACTCCGCTTCGGTCAGCCCGTGCTCCGCGCCAATATGGCGCTTCAGCATCTTGAACCCCTTGCCGCAGCACAGGCAGTATACCTTGTCGCGGGTCATCGCACGCTCCAGCGGGATCGCAGCTTCGGCGATCGTCTGCGGTTCGGACGAAGGCATCTCGACGGCACCCGCCCCTCCCGCCATCTCGTGGCGCAGGCGGTTGAACAGGCTCACGATCTCGTTCGGCCCCACATCCGGACGCCCGGCATAGGCCGCCACGATGCGCGAGATCATCTCGTCCTTGGTGTCAGATGTAGTCATCTTGCCTCCGACCTGTCCTTTCGCCGGTCCTCAAGGACAGTTATTCCGAAAATGCCTTTGAATCCAGATGAAACGTGGAACACTCCAAGAACCGAACCCCAAGACTGCGCTTCTGTTCTTCACTCGGCCTTCGTCCTGGCTCTGAAAATAGTTTTATTTCTTAGGGTTACATAGGCTGTCGAGACCATAGGATAATCATCCGGCAGACCCCAACGCTGGCGGTATTCTGCCGGTGACAACCCCAGGGTCTCCGCAAGGTGCCGGCGCAGCGCCACGTGGCGCGTGCCGGTCTCGAGACAGACAAGAACGTTGGGCGTAACGCTGTTTTCAATGGGAATCACCGGATGCGCCCTGCCCGTGTCATCCCGCCGCCGCCAATTCCGGCGCAGAGCCCTGTAGATCTTCCTCAATGACATGCCGCCCTCTGTCACATGTTCTTTTTCGAACTTTTTCTTGTTCTCATGAACAACTATGCAAAAATAGTTAAAGCACGTTGAAGAATTGAGATTTTTCGCAAACTGTTTGAGCGGGGTTGGAAATCTTCAGCGCCCCGCCTAACCTTGTCCTTCATCTTCCACCTTCAATCACCGGGCGGATTGCTTGAACGGAGCGTGCGTCATTGTCGATCCCCAGCCCCGCCACCGCGGCGAGCTGTCCCGTCTGGCACGTCAGGCCGGGCTGGACTGCGTGGTCAACGCCGCCCTGCCGCAAGCCGCCGACGGCATCTTCGACCTGCCGGTATCGCTGCGCCTCGCCATGATCGCGATCGACGCCCCGGACAGTCCCGCTCTGTCCCTGCTCTCCCGGATATGCGTCACCTTTCCGGGGTGCCTGCTGATCGCCATCGACACCGCCGATACCGCAGACAGTGCCGCCCGCGCCTTTGCGGCGGGCGCCCACGACGTTCTGCGCGTCCCTCTGCGCCCGGCCGAGGCCGCAACACGCATCACGCGCGGCCTTGCCCGAATGGCACCCGAACAGGTTCGCCAGGCCGAAGCCGCCGTCAACGACATGATCGATCGGCTGGATCTCAAACAGGCTGAAGCAAACGTGTTGCGCATCTTTTCGTCCCATCTCGGTCAGATCGTTACCCGGGACGAGCTGTCTCAACAGCTCTATGGGACGCCGTGGGAATACGGCGACCGTCGCTTCGACGTCTACGTGACTCGGATCCGGCGCAAGCTGCGGCAGGAATTCAAGGATAGGCTCGAACTGCGCACGATCCGCGCGGTGGGCTATGCGCTGGAATATGCCACGGCCAATCCCGACTGACATCAACGCGCCAGCGCCGTTTCCAGCGCGGCCAGCGGGCCCTCCCAGTCACCCGCCCGCTCCTGTCGGTGCAGCCGCGCCGCGCCATACCACGGGTCAGTTTCACCACCCCCACCCCAGTACCACATGCAGTCCGCGCCTTCGGGGATCAACAGATGCGCCCCCGTGCGACCCAACGCGCCGCACATATGCGCTGTCGTGTTGTCGATGCTCGCTACGTGGTCAAGCGCTGCGATCTGGGCGGCGAACCCGGCCAGGTCGGTCATCTGGTCGACCGTTTCGTCGGTGACAAACCGGAGATCCGGGCGGACCGCCCTCGCCTCGGCGATATCCCCGGCGGTCTCGCCATACTGAAGGTTCACCACCAGCGCGCCCTGCGGCAGCGCCCGTACCATCCGGCTAAGCGGTATCGACCGCAGATGCCCGATCAGGCTGGCGCTCTTCCACGCCACACCGATCACCGGCGCACCAGCGGCCATGCCTGTATATTTCTCCCGCAGCCGCTGTATCCGAGCCGCCTCCGGCACCAGATATCCGCCATGCCGCACCTCCGGATCTGAACCATCCAGATACCGCACAAGATCGCCCAGATAGACCAACTGGTTCGGCGCCAGTTGCTGCGGTTTCGACAGGAAATCCCTGCGGTCGTGATGCCCGACGCCCAGACCGTTGTTTTCCAGGAGCTCACCGAAACGAGCGTCCGCCACCAGGGTTACCGCGGCGCCCTCGGACAGTGGCGCGATGCGCAACAGGTTCAGCAAGGCCAGCTGATCGCCAATTCCCTGCTCTCCCATTAAGATCACCCGCGACAGCTGCGGCAGGTTTTCGGGCGCGGCATTTTCGGCCGGGATCAGCGCGCGCTGCTGCGCCGGAAAGCGTTGAACATAATAGGGTGCGGCGGCTGCGTAGTCCCCCTTGCGCAAGAGGAAGACGCCATAGGCCTTGGCCATGTTCCCGGCCGATCCGGTAACGTGGATCGCCTCCAGAAACGCCGCGTCCGCCGCCGCATCGTCGCCTCGGTCCTGATAGATATTGGCCAGAACTCCACGGGCATGGGCAAACCCTTCGGGCGTCGCAAAATCAAAGTCGTTCGCCAGCCGTTCAGCCTCTTCCGCCCGCCCTGCGACGCGCAACATCAGCAGGTAAAGACCCATCACCGCGTCGCGGTCCTTTACCGTAAGCAGCAACTCCTGCGCCAGCGGCTCGGCCTCGGCAAAGCGGCAGCGCGTCACCAGCGCGCGCAGGCGACCAATTCGATGCGCCTCGGATTGCGGATCGATCATCCATGCCTGATCGTAGAACTTTGCCGCCCGGTTCGGCTCGTCCGCATCGATCAGCATGTCGGCCAGCTTCAGGCACAGCCCTCCATCACCCAGCCGCCGCACATGCGCTTCCATGAGATCGGCCGCCAGGTGACGCCGGCCCAGCTTGGACATGAGTTCCAGATAAAGCCGCGCCAGCCCGACATCCTCGCTGCCGGCAACAAAGGCGCGCGGGATCAGACCCACCGCCTCCTCCACCTCGGCCGCCAGAACATGTGCCTTGGCCATCCCGCCCAGAACAAGAGGATCCTTCGGCCGAACGGCCAGCGCCTCGGCGAAAAAGGCCTTCGCCGTCGCGCCCTCGCGCTGCGCCAGCGCCGCGCCGCCCATTACAGTCCAGGCATGATGGCACGCCGGATGGCTCTGCGTGACCGGATGCGCCAGCTGCACCGCACGCATGACTTCGCCCCGCGCAAGCGCGTTGAACGCCTCGTGCAAATCCAGCGATTCCTGCCCCTTGATCCCATAGATCTTGGCAGCCTTGGCAATCTGGACACGACGGTCCTTGCGGCTGAGGGGCGCTTGCGTGGTCATGTCAGTCCCTCGGAACAACGAAATAGTCGATGGTATTGCGATAGGCTGTGCTGTCGACCACTCGGTAATTGGCCCGCCGGCACCAATCCTGCGCGAACCCCATGATGTTCTTGCGCAGAACCTCGATCCAGATCACCGGACGGTCGCGCGCGATCAGGCCCGCCGCGCCGTCCAGCACCTCCAGTTCCATGCCCTCGGCGTCGATCTTGATGAAGTCGATCCGGTCCGCACCGATCAGCGCATCCAGGCTGCGCGTCTCGATGCCGCCGTGCTCGGCTACGACCAGACGCGTAGCGCCCAGATTGTCAGCGTCATCCGTCACCGCCGCGAACCGCCCTTCGCCGCGACCGGCCCCAAGGCCCCAGCCGCGCCGGTCGATCCGCCCGTCAATGCCGTTCGCCGCGATGTTCTGATCCAGCAACGACAGCGCCTCGGGATTGGGCTCCACCGGATAGATCCGCGCCGGATCGAGATGTCGGGCATACCACACCACATGGTTGCCGATGTTGGCCCCGACCTCCACGATATTCGGCCGCGGCTGGCGCAGCAGCCGCTTCAGCTTGACCAGCGAACTCTCCTCGAAGAACTGCCCGCGAAGATGCGCCGCCTGGATCAGATCGCGCGGATTGGTCACCCGCATCCGCGCCGGCGCCCCTTCCCCGTCGCGGATCTCGGCGAAGACGGGCACTTCTGCCAGTTGCTCGGACCAGAGCCGCGATACCGCCTTCTGCCAGTCCTGTCCGGTCGCGCCCCGCGGCCCCGTCGAGTGCTGGCCACGCCGGTTGACAAAGAAGATCTCGGGCCGCTTTGCGCACCGACACTGTGCCCAAAGCTGGTAATAGAACTTGAAGTCCTCGCCGGTATCCATACCCGCATCGAACCCGAACCGCGCCGCGCAGCCGGTACGGACGAAAGCGCCGATCTGCAGCGACAGATGCGGCTCAACGCGCAGCAAATCGATACGGCTGTCGATTCGTTCCGGTTGGCCGTCGCGCAGGGCTGGTTCACCCTTTTCGTCAAACGTGCAGATCAGCCCCCAGACCGCGTCCAGCTCAGGCTCCGCCGCGATCACCCTGCCGAAAGCCTGAAAGGCGTTCGGCGTCATCACGTCATCGGCGTCCAGAAAGAACACCCAGTCGAACCCTTCCGCTGCGGACTGAGCCAGTGCGGCGTTGCGCCGGTTCGACCGCCCGTGACGGCCCTCGCCGTCATCCATCACCAGATGACCTATCGACGCAAATGGCCCCGGATCATAGGTCCGCGCCCGTTCGACCGAAGGGGCGCAAGACGACTCCAGCAGGGCCGCGTGTCCGGGCCCGACCGGCGTGATCACCGCACATTTCATTCCGAGTTGCTGGCCAGGATCCGCTCAAGCGTTCCGACCGGGCCAAACGGCACCATGTTGACCGCCGCAGCCGCGGTCCCGGCCACCACGCATGCCGCCGCCGCAGCCCGCAGCGGGGTCAGCCACCGTCGCCTGGACCTTATGACCGGCTGCGGTACGGGCTCCGTGCGCACCTCTTCGGTTGCGACCGGCCCGCCGGGGGCAAGGAAGACACCTTCGGACGTGATGGTTGCCTCGACATGGTAAAGCCGCCCCTCGAAGGCCCGCCGCAAGGCTTCTGGGAAGGATTCGATCGGCACGTCCAGCACGGCGGCCTTGCCCGGCACCCATCCGCGCAGGGCCGAGCGCGGCAGATAGAACCGCCAGAAATCGGCACTGAACCCGATCTCGGTCACGACCTCGGGTCCGGTATGCACCGTCACCCGATCCGGCGAGAGGACAATGCGCACATAGCCGCCCGCAATCCCGATGTGGCCCGCGCCGAACTGGCATTCCCGCTGCGCCCCGCCTGGCAGGAATCCCGCCGGCATCTGCGGCGCGGACGGGGGAGGCGGCACCTCGGCTGCCATGCGCCGAACCTTCTCGGCGATATCCGCCTTGGCCAAGCCCAGGTTCAAACGGCGCGTCGGCCCAGCCTGGATCTTATCCTTGAGCGGCGGCGCCTCTGCACCTTCGGTCACAGCCTTCGGCGCCTTCGCCGCGTCCTTATCCGCCTGATATTCCTGCGCATAAATGCGCGCCTTCTCGGCCAGCCCGGATACGCCCGCCACGATGGTCAGCATGTCCTGCTCTTCCGAGAACCGCACCACGCGCGTCGGCCAGCCCTTGACCTCGGGCGCAACCGGAAAGCTGCGCGTCGGCAGATCCATTGCAGCCGCAGCCCGGCGCAGCGCCCGGCTGCCCTCCTCCACATGAAAGATAACGGTGCGACAGGTGCCGTCCGCCTTCAGACACAGCAACAGGCTCAGATCCGCAGGCCAGTCCGGCAGCACGCTGCGGACCAGCTCCTCATCGAAACAATATGCAAAGGCGTCGGAGTTATTCATGTGCTTGGCGTCAGTCTGGCAGCTGGACGTTGTTTTTATACTTTATTATGCTTGTCCAGAAGTCAATTATGTTTATCATGTTCTTGCAAAGGTTGCCTGTTTTTCGAGATCTCTCCAACCGTACGGACCAACACATGACAGTATTCCTTGGACTCGCGATGGTCTTCGGGCTGGTTTTCGGCGGATTCATCTTGTCGGGCGGCAAGATGGACATTGTAATGCATGCCTTGCCGTTCGAGGGAATGATGATCGCCGGAGCCGCCGTGGGCGCCTTCGTCATCGCTAATTCCCTTTCGATGCTCAAGAGTGCCGGCGCCGGCGTGATCAAGGTAATCAAGGGCCCGAAGTGGAAGGGCAAGGATTACGAAGAACTGCTCAGCCTCATGTATGAACTGGCCCGCATCTACAAGCAAAGCGGCATCCTCGCGTTGGACGACCACATCGAAAAGCCCAAGGAAAGCGAGATATTCAACCGCTACCCCAAGATTCAGAAAGACCACTTCGCCCTCGAACTTATCACCGACAGTTTCCGGATGCTGTCCATGCAGTTCGACGACCGCTTCCAGACCGAAGACGTGATCAACCGCAAGCTCAAGAAGCACCATCACGAGTCGCTGGCCTCTTCACATGCGATCCAGACGATGGCCGACGGCCTGCCAGCAATCGGGATCGTCGCGGCCGTTCTCGGCGTGATCAAGACCATGTCATCGATCGACCAACCGCCCGAAATCCTTGGCGGCATGATCGGCGGGGCGCTCGTCGGAACGTTCCTCGGCGTGTTCCTGGCCTATTGCATGGTGCAGCCGATCTCCGGCCGACTGAAACAGATCGAAGAGGAAGACGGTAATTTCTACATCGTCATCCGCGACATCTTCCTCGCCATCGTCGCCAATCACGCGCCCAACATCTGCATCGAGATCGGCCGCGGTGCAATTCCGACCCGGATGCAGCCCGACTTCTACGCGGTGGAAGAAAGCCAGCGCGCCCTGTCCTCCTCGTGATCCGGCTCGCCACAGCGATTGCCCTTCTGCCGCCGCTGGCTTGGGCTGCCGGCGGCGAAATGCCGGCCACCGCGGTCAAGCCCGCGCCAGACGCCCCGATTGTTCTCCATGTCACAATACCTGCGGCCCGCCACCAATTCCCGACCGACATCACCGACCGGATGCGCGCCGCGCTGGTAATGAAGATGGGGGGAGCGCCGCCTCCCGAAGCCACCACACACGAAGCCGAAAAGGCAGGTCACTGACTTGGATGAACGCCGTATTGCCGCGCTTGCTCTGCTTGAACGGGTCAAGCGCCACGAGATGGAGTCTGAAACGCACGAGCTCGGGCGCCTCCGCTCCGAGGCCGCACAACTCGAACGTCTGCGTCACGATCTCGAGACGCGTATCGACGAAGGGCTGAATTGCGACGACCCCGCCCTGCGCGGCTATATCGGCGATTTCGTCCGTTCGGTCCGCAGTGAGATCGACCGCAGCCAGCAGACTCTGAACGAGATAGAGGTGCGTGCCGCCGAGATGACCGACAAGGTCACCGAAGGATTCCGCGAGATCAAATCCTACGAGATCCTGCGCCTCGACGCTCTGGCCCGCCGCGTCTCCGAGATGGAAGCTCGGGAAGAGGCCGAACTCAGCAACCTGGCCCAAGGCCGGTGGTGGCGCGCGCGCCGTCCGGAATAGGCCAGACCGACCGCCTCAGATAAAATCGTCCTCTTCCGCATCGAGCGGCAAGGTAATCACCTCTTCGTCGGCAAGCTCCTTGGCGTAATCCACCATCGCGAGCTGCGCCGCGCGCACATCGCGCCCGCGCACCGGGCCCATGTTGTTCATCTCGTCGGCCAGCATCTCGCGCGACCGCGCCGGCAGCACCTGAAGGAAGTGATCGCGCACCTCCTTGCTCGCTCCGCGCAGGGCAATCGGCAGTGTGCTGCCCGGCACCCCACGCATCACCCGCGCCAGCCCCATCGCATCCAGCTTGATCAGATCGTCAAAGGTGAACATCCGCTGCTTGATGCTCGTGAAGGCCTCGGGCACCCGCTCTTCCAGCACACCCGAGATTTCCTCGAAGGCATTCCGGTCCAGCTTGTTGAACAGCTCCGCCATCTGCTTCTGCATGTCCCGCCCCGAGGATTCCGCCGCGCCCATCAGCTCGGTCTTCAGCGTCTCCTCGATCTCGGCCATCATCTCCCCCGGCACGGCCTCCATCTTGATCATGCGCTCGATTACATCCTGCATCCGCTCGGTACCCATCAGCGGCAGCACCCGCGCCGCCACATCCGTCGCCACATTGCACAGGATCGCCGCGGCCGTTTGCGAATGCTCGCCCTTGAGATAATTGGCGATGACGTTCTCGTTGATCTGACTGAACCGCGCCCAGAGATCGCGCTCCTTCAACGGTCCCGAAATGTCCTTCAGGATCGACTCCACCTGATCGCCCGGCAGGAAATTCCGCAGGAGCTTCTCCGCCACCGAGTAAGACCCCACGATAGCCCCGCCGTTATAGACGTTTTCGGTGAATTCGGTCATCACCTGCTCGACCTGCGCGCCGTCGATCATGCCCAACCGCGACATCGCGCGGGTGATTTTCTGGATCTCGTCCTCATCCAGCTTCTTCATCAGCTCCGAGCCGCGCTTTTCGCCCAGACACAGGAACAGGATGGCCGCCTTTTCCGGCCCGCTCATCCGCTTGCGCCGCGGTTTCTCGGCCGCAAGGTCAGTGGTGTTCCGTCTCAGCGTCGCGGTGGCCATGCCCGGTCTCCCCTCAATTCATCCGCCCGCCAGCGGCAGATAGCCTTCCATCAGGCTCCCGGCGAGCATGTACCAGCCATCGATCAGCACGAAGAAAATCACTTTGAATGGCAACGAAACCAGCACCGGCGGCAGCATCATCATGCCCGCGCTCATCAGGATGGACGCGATGATCAGGTCGATCGCGATGAACGGCAGATAGATCAGAAACCCGATGGAAAACGCGCGCCGCATTTCCGAAATCATGAAGGCGGGCACCAGGATCCGCCAACCAGTGCTTTCGGCCGTCACCGGCCCCGCCTCCGGTTGCCCTCCTTCGCCCCGCGCGGCGAAATCGGCGAACAGCGCAATATCCTTCTCGCGCGTATTGGCCAACATGAAGCGCTTGAACGGATCTGCGATCCGGCTCATCGCCTGCTCTTCCGTAATCGCATTGTTCATAAGCGGCTGCACGCCGTCTTCCCAGGCGTCCTCGAAGACCGGCTGCATGACAAAGAACGTCATGAACAGTGCCATCGAGCTCAGCACCATGTTCGGCGGCGTCTGGTTCAGCCCCAGCGCCGAACGCAGCATCGAAAAGACGATGACGAACCGCGTGAACGAGGTCATCACGACCAGCAGCCCCGGCGCCAGCGCCAGCACCGTCATCAGCGCGATCATCTGGATGATGCGCCCCGAAAGCGTCGCGCGCTCGTCCGATCCCGCCGGCGCGTCGCTCAGCGCCCCGGTGATCGCACCCAGTATCTCGCCGCCTGCTTCCTGTGCTGCCCCTGGCTGGACCCACAACACCAACACGGCGGCAACCAGCGCCAGCAGGCAGAAACCCCGGACCGGATGGGAGGATTGCGGGTTCATGACTCTCAGTCATTTCCGGGAACGAAATCTTTCACGATTTCCGTTAGCTCGACACCAAGGCGATCTCCGGGAAGCTTGACCAGATCACCCCGCGCCACCAGCCGATCATTGATCAGAACGTCGACCGGGTCGCCGATCTTCTTGTCCAACTCGATGATCGACCCCCGCGTCAGCTTGAGGATCTGCGAAATCGGCATTCGGCTGCGGCCCAGGATGATCTGCACCTGCAAGCCGACGTTTAGCATGGCGTCGATATTTCGCCCGCCCGACGAAGCTTGCGCGCCCGCACCGGCATCCTTGATGTCCAGCTGTGTAATGCCGCCGGTCTCTTCACCGCTTTCGGAATCTTCAGCCATCCTGCGCACTCCCTGTTTCCCGCCGCTCCGCTCCCGGGCGTGGCCCCGCCGCCTGCCGCAACCCGGTCAGGATACGCTCGCAGATCTCGGCAAAGCTGTATTCCATGAAACCATTGTCCCATTCGACGCGCGCGTCGCCCTCACGCAGCGCCGGATCGGGCTCGACCTCGACACGCCCCTCGCCGCTGCCGACCGCGCCGCCCAGCGTCGCGCCGATGGCGGCAAAGGCGCCCGGCGGCAGATGAATATGCAACACCGACGTCCCACGCGCCATTGCGATGGCCGCCCGTACCTCTGCCTCGGCGCGGGGCGCGGCGCAGGTGGCAAGTACCTCTGGCGCAACCTTTTCGAAGACCGCCAGGACAAAGGACAGCAACTGCTGCTCGAGGATCGCGATACGGTCGTCGATCAACGCGGTCAGTTCGCCCACCTGCCCAGAGATTTCGGCCAACGCCTCGGCCTGACGGCGCAGGTCGCTCTGCGTCAAAACCTCTGTCGCCTCGGCCCGACCCGCCGCATGTCCGTCGTCAAACCCCTCCTGACGCGCCTGCGCCATCGCCGCCTCAAGGTCCTCCGGCGTATAGCAGGCCCGCGCGCTCCGCTCCCGTGCCGCGCGCTCCTGTTCGATCTCCAGATCGAAGTTGCGGTCGAAAAGATGCCCCACCGGTTACACCTCTTCTGCCAGCCAGGATTTCACCACGCGCAGAGATTCCTCGGGCTGTGTCTCGATCGTGTCGCTCACCGTCTCGATCCAGCCGCGCTGCACTCCGCCCTGCACGGAAGCCAGGTTCACCAGCTCCTGATGCGCCCGCGTCGGCGTGTATCGGTGCACCGCACTCGGCGCCTGCGCCCCGGCGCTGTGCTCGACCATGACCGTCGGCGACGCGGTCCCGCCCTGAACCTGCGGCACTCCGCCTTCGGCGCCGCCCGCAAGCATCTTCGGACCATCGGCCGCTTCGGCCGCGACTGCCAACTGACGCTCCGTGGAAATCTCTCCCATTTGCTTCATCAGCGGGCGCACGCCCACCGCGAGAATGGTGCCGGTCAGCGCCAGCGCCAGCACGCCCCGCAGGATCGACGCGAAATTGTCACTCAGCAGTTGCCCAAGACCCGGTCCCGCCGGCTCGCCCACATCCATCGAGTAATCAACGAACCTCAGACTGTCGACCGAGACGGAATCGCCCCGCTCGGCGTCAAACCCCACCGCCGACTTGATCAGTTCCTCCAGCCGCGCCAGCTCCTCCGGCGCACGCTCCTCATAGGACACGGTCCCGTTGTCCGCGACGTTGTAAATCCCGTTTACCAACACCGCGACCGACAGCCGCTTGATGTCGCCGGGCTCGCGCACAACCTCGCTCTCGGTCTTGCCGATCTCGTAATTGACCACCTCGCGCGTCCGCTCGCTCGAATTCTTGCTGCCCCCGTCCGCAGGCGCACCATCTGCCAGTTCCGGCGGGATATTCCCGTTCACGCCAACCTCGCCGGCCGCCAGATCGCGATCCTCACGGTTCTCTTCCGATGTCTCGGTCGAGCGCACGACCCGCTGGGCCGGATCAAAGCTCTGCTGACGGATGATCTGCCGCTCGGTCTCCAGATCGGCGCTCACCTGCACCCGCACGTTTCCGGCACCGACCCGGGCTGACAAAATCTGCGAGATGGATTGCGACATGCGCTCCTCGATCCCGACCTTCACGGACTGGATCGACACGTCCCCGCCACCATCCGCAGCCTCGCCCAGAATCGTCTCACCGTCAGCCGACAGCACGATGACCTTGTTGGCCGACATGTCCGGAACCGCCGCAGCAACCAGCGCCCGGATCGACCGGGCCTGCCGCAGGCCGATGGCTCGGCTGGCCGAGCCGCGCACGATTACCGACGCAGTCGGCTCTGGCCGATCCCGCGAAAATGCCTCGCGCTCGGGCAGCACCAGATGCACCCGCGCCGCAGTCACGCCGTCGATGGTCTGAATGGACCGGGCCAACTCGCCCTCAAGCGCCCGCAACCGGTTCACCCGCTGCAGAAACGAATTCATGCCAAGCCCGCCGGATTCGTCGAACAGCTCCCACCCTGGCGTCCCGTCGCCCGGCAGACCCTTGTCGGCCAGCGCCATCCGCGCCCGTGCCAGAGATTCCTTGGGCACACTCACGGTGGCGCCACTGTCACCCAACTGGACCCGGATTCCCTCCTGCTCCAGCGTGTCCAGCACGTTCGACGCCGCCGCCGGGCTCAAGCCGCCATAGAGCTGGACGAACTCCGGCTGCATCACCGCCCGCAATCCAAAAAAGAAGATCAGCAGCAGCGCACCGCCGGACAACCCCAGCAGTGCAAGCCGCAACTGGCCCAGAGAGGCGAGATTTCTCAGCAGAGCGTTCACGGGGTCTCGCTGCTCGAAGAATTGGAAAAGTTTCAGCCAGATTAATACAGCACTATCCTTGTGATGCAAGACTAAAAGCAATTTTATACTTGTGAAATGGCGTCAAATGCCCGATAGTATTCCTTGAAACCAAAGAACTTCCAACCCGGCAGGCCATGGCCAAGAAACCCCAGCAACCGGCGAAAGAGCAGGCGGCCTCAGGTGGCAAACCCATGCTGCTGATTGCCGCCATTGGCGTGCTCTCGGTCGTCGGAGCGGGCGCAGGCTATTTCCTCGCCACCACCATGGGAAGCGGTTCCGAACCCGCGGCCGAGACGGCCCATGTCACGCCTCCTCCCGCCGCACCAGCGGCTGTGCATGGAGGCGGTCACGGCGAGGGAGAGACCGCGCCGGTGCCAAAGAACGAAATGGCCGTGACCCCCTTCAAGGAAATCATCGTCAACATCAACGCCACCACCGCCACCGGCCGCACCACCTCGCGGTTCATGAAACTGAATGTCGCTCTGGTCTACGACGAAACCCTGGCCGGCGCCGAACGGATCGAAGAGAGGCGCCTCTTCATCCGGGATTCCTTTCAGGACTATCTTCGCTTGCTGACCGAGCAGGACCTGCGCGGCTCGCTCGGCCTCACCCTCGTCAAACAGGAGCTTCTGCACCGAGCCCGAACCGTAACAGAAAGCATGTCGCCGCAGGAAATCCTTGTCGCCGACCTGATCGTTCAATGACCCATGGCTGACTCTGACACCAAACCAGACGAGGGCCGTGTCGTCGACCAGATGATCCGGTCGGCCAAGGCCAATTACCAGCGCCTGCCCGTGCTCGAGGTTATCTTCGACCGCTTCACGCTTGCCCTTGGGCCGGTGATGAAGGCCCATTGCGCCGGCAATACCGCCGAGGCGAAACTTTCTTCCTTCAGCTATACCTCCGTCGGCGAAGCGCTGGACAGTCTCTCGCTGGATTCGCTGGCGATGGTGGCGGTCACCCATCCCACCGAAGGCGACATCGGTGTGGTGCTCGATCACGAGCTGCTGTTCACCACGCTGGAAATCCTCCTCGGCGGCCGCGATGCCGCCAAGACGCCCTGGACCCCCCGCGCCTTCTCGGCCATCGAGCGCAAGTTCGGCCAGCGCCTCTGCCAGGCCGCGCTCAACGCCCTGTCCGAAGCCTTCGCCCGCCTTTCCGAAGTTCAGTTCACCATAGACCACATCGAAAGCAGCCCGCAGGCGATGGTCCTCGCTGCCCCCTCGGCCCCCTGCGTCAAGGTCGTGATGAGCATCGACTTCGACGGTCGTGGCGGGCACATGATCTTCCTGCTGCCGGTCTCGGTGTTCGAACCGATGCGCTCGATCCTCTCCGCTCCGTTCCACGGCGGCCAGCTCGGCGGCGACAGCTCATGGCGGGAACTGCTCAGCGGCAAGCTTCAGAACACCTCGATCACCGTCGACGCCATCCTGCACGAACCCTTGATCCCGCTCGCCGACGTTCTCGGATGGAAACCGGGCGTCACAGTGCCACTCGGCATCACGCCCGATCAGACCGTCACCGTCGCCTGCGACAATCTCAAGTTCTTTTCCGCCGCCGTGGGGCGGCGACGGAACGGGTCCGTCGCGCTGCGGGTGATCCGGGACTATAGCGAAGAAGAGGAACCGACCGATGTCACATTTGATTGATTTTGCCATCCTGCTCCTGCTCGCCGGTGTGCTCGGCTACGCCTATCTGGTCGATCGTCGCGTCCGCCACCTGGTCAGCGTTCTGCGCGAGATGGCCCCCATGGTTGACGAATTCTCAGCCGCAGTGGATCGCTCGGAAAGCTCGATCTCGGCCATCAAGGCGGTGACCCAGGCGATCGAAAACCAGGTTCGGGACGGCCTCTCGCTGCGCACCACGCGCCGCCCCGCCGCCACTCCCGCGCCCGAAGCCGAGCAAGAACGCGCCCCCGAACCTGCCGGCGTCACCGCGGTCAATGGCAAATCGGAATTGGTCCGCAGCTTCTTCGCCACCGTACGGAGCCGTCAGGCATGAAAGCGCCCCGCCCTTTCCTGCTGATCCTGGGCGGGTTGGCCGTGATGGGCGTTCTGCGCACGACCACAGCCCTTTTCTTCCCCGACTCTGAGAGCGATCCCAGCACCTTTGTCAGCTCTGCTCAGGCCGCCGGTGGCACCGAAAAACCGATGCCCGTGCCGGCCGCGCTGGCCAACCCCGCGCCGGCGATGGTCTGCGAAACGCCCGAGGAAATGCTACAGGCCATGAACGAGGAGCGCGAACTCCTCGACACGCAGAAGGCCCGCCTTGCTGAACAGCAATCCGAAATCGAACTCGCCCGGGAAAAGCTCGGCATCGAACAAAACCGCCTGACCGATCTGAAATCCGAGGTCGAGACCCTGCTCGAAACCGTCAAACGCGCCCAGACTGACGACCTCGATCGCCTCGTCGCGCTTTATTCTTCGATGAAGCCCAAGGAAGCTGCCGCGATCCTGGACGACATGGACATCGAAACCTCGGTTCTGGTGCTCGCCACCATGCCCGAACGCGACGCCGCCCCCATCCTCGCCGCCCTGAACAAAGTACGCGCCCGGGCGATCTCGCGCATCATTCTCGAACGCTCCAAGCTGCCGGGCGACCAGCGCCTGAACGGGTTGAAGCTCTAGGGTGGGGCGACCACCCCTCAGTCCTCGCGGATCGAAGACCCCGCCGGCGGTTGCCGGCGGATGTTCTGGCGCAGGTCAAACACGAACCGGATGATCTCGGCTGCCGCCTGCCAATGCTCGACCGGAATCGGTTCGTCGATCTCGGCAATCTCGTACAGCTTGCGGGCCAGTGGCCGGTTCTCGATCACCGGCACCCCGGCGTCGCGGGCCAGTTTCCGGATCTGCGCCGCCATAAGATCGGCCCCCTTGGCCGTACAGATCGGCGCCTCATGCTCGCCCTGCTCGTATTTCAGCGCCACGGCATAGTGCGTCGGGTTGGTCAGGATCACGGTGGCCTCCGGCACCGCTGTCGCCATCCGCTGACGTGACCGCTTCCGGCGCGTCTCCATCCGCTTGGCCTTGATCAACGGGTCGCCTTCCTGCTCCTTGATCTCGTCCCGCACGTCCTTGACCGACATCCGCTGCTTCGCGATCCAGCGTAGACGCTTGTAGATCGTGTCGGCCAGTGCGACCACGACCGCCATCACCGCGACGATGGCCAGGAGCACCGCGACATAATGCTGGAAATAGGGCGCGATGGCCTCGGGCAGAAACCCCTCGCTCTGCCAGATGTCGATCACCGCCCGATAAGCCAACCAGACCGCAACTGCGCCCACGACCAACACCTTCAGAACGCTCTTGAGGAATTCGACCAGCGCATCGGGCGAGATCATTCGCTTGAACCCGGCCATTGGCGACAGCTTGGACCACTTCGGTCGAATCCGCTCTGCCGCGATCACGATATCGCCCTGCAGCAACACGCCCGCGACGGCAGCCAGCAAAAACAGCCCCATCACCGGCGCCAGAACGATGAGGATCCCTCGCGACAACAATCCGGCAACCTGGCCGATATCCTGCATCCCGGCCCGGCCTTCGCCGATCTGCGCCGTGCCCGCCGTCTCGAAGACCCGCGAAAGCACACCCATCAGCGGGCTCGCGACTTGCGGCATCAGAAAGACCGTCAGGATCAGCAGCGCCAGGATCATCATTGCCGTCCCGGCTTCGCGCGAATGCGGAACGTCGCCTTTCTCGCGCGCCTTGCTCAGCTTTCGCGGGGTCGGGTCTTCGGTTTTCGTGCTCTGGTCTTCGCCTTCTTCGGCCATCGGTTACCTCAGAATGCCAGAATGCCAAGCCAGGTCGAGAAATCCTCAAGCCAGGCCCGCAACATCGCGGGCGCCGCGACAACGAGAACGAACAGACCGGCCACGATCAACAGCGGCGCGGCAACGAAAAACACGGGCAGGGTCGGCATCATCCGGTTGGCCAGGCCGAACCCTACGTTCAAAACCAGCCCCATGACGAAGAACGGAGCCGAGATCATGGTCCCGATGTAAAAGCTGTGGCTCGCCGCGCGCACGATCTGCTGCGCCATGTCCCCAGGCATGATCCCGCCCGGCGGAAAGACGTCATAGCTCATCAGCAGCGCCTGCAGGATGGCATGATGCAAGTCGGTGACAAATATCAACGTCACCCCGGTCAGCATCAGCGAGGTGGCGAGCAAGGTCGATCCCTCGAACGACCCGATGTTCGGCGCGAAGGCGTTGGACAGTCCCGACACCAACCCGACCTGATAGCCGGCCAGCTGCAGGGCCGACAACAGGATCCGTGCAGTCAGCCCGATCCATATGCCAATGGCCGTCTCGACCACCAGCAGCGGAAAAAGATCCAGCGGCGTCGGCAGGTTCAGCGCGCCCACCGGCGTGGCGGGATACAGCGCCAGCGACAGGACAACGCCCATGGCCAGCCGGTGCCGCACCGGGATCATCTGCTCGCCGATACCCGGCATGAACACCATGACCGACCCAAGCCGCGCGAAGACCAGCGCATACCCCAGCACCTGCGAGGTAAGGAGCGCGGTCAGATCCACGCTCAGTTTCCAACGCTGGCAACGGTGCGCAGGTTTGCCTTCCGGTGCACCTCATTGTGGGAGATCACCTGTGTCGACGGGCTGACCCGCTCCAGCATCGAGCGTACGAAGGTCCGCACCTCGGGTGCCACCATCAGCGCCGGCCATTCGTCCTTCTGCGCGAAATTCTGGATCGCCTGGCGCGCGGCCAGTACGAATTCCTGCACCCGCTGCGGCGACATCAGGAAGGTCCGCTCGTCTCCGTTCTGGCGCACCGCCTGCAGAAACTCCTTCTCCCAGGCATTGTTCATGGTGATCACCGGAATGAACCCGCTCGGATCCGCCAGCGACCGGCAGATCTGGTTCGCCAGCCGCTTGCGCACATGTTCCGTGATCAGCGTCGCATTGGTGCTCTGCCGCCCGACCTCGGCCACAGCCTCCACGATCAGCGGCAAGTTACGGATCGATACCCGCTCCGACAGCAGCCCCTGCAGAACATGCTGCAAGGTGATCGCCGGCGTTCCGCCCGACAGCTCTCCCACCAGCTTCTGGTAATCGCGGTCCAGATTCCCGATCAGCTCCTGTACCGCCGCATAGTTCAGCAGTTCGGGCATATGTTCCTTGATCACTTCGGTCAGATGCGTGGTGATCACGCTCTCGGGATCGACCGCCGTATAGCCCTGCGCCTCCGCCGTCGCCGCGCTGGCCGGGTCCACCCAGATCGCGTCCAGTCCGAAGGTCGGATCCTTGACTTTTTCGCCTGGCAGATGAATCGGCGCGTCGGCCGGGTTCAGAACCATCATCAGATTGGGCCGCACCTGCCCCCTCGCCACTTCGACCCCCTGCACCGAGATCGCATAATGGTTCACGTCAAGCGCGGCGTCGTCTTTGATCCGCACCGACGGCAGGATAAATCCGTAGTCGCGCGCGAACAGCCCGCGCAGACTGCGGATTTTGCCTGGCAGCGCCGCGTCAGAACCGCTGGTCAGCGGCACCAGCGCCGTGCCCAGATCCAGCCGCAGGTCATCCACCTTCATCGTCGTGCGCAGATCGTCTTCCTGGCTCTTCGCCTCGCTGCGCGCCCGCTCCGTCTCGGCGCGCGCCGCCGCCTGCGTCTTTTGTCGGGTCAGCCGCTGCATGTACAGCCCCAGCGCCACCAGCCCGCCCGACAGCAGCAGGAAGACGAACAGCGGAAACCCCGGCAGACAGCCGATCGCCAGCAGCAGACCGGCCGCCACGAATATCGCCTTGGGAAAGTTTGACAGCTGGCTCAGCACCGCCTCGTTCGCCGCGCCCTCTGTGCCGCCCTTGGTCACGATCAGACCCGCCGCCAGCGAGACGATCAACGCCGGCACCTGGCTGACCAGCCCGTCTCCGATGGTCAGCGTGGTATAGCTGTTTGCCGCCTGCATCAGCGAAAGATCGTGCTGGATCGTGCCGACCAGGATTCCGCCCACCACGTTCACCAGCGTGATGATGATCCCCGCCACCGCATCGCCGCGTACGAATTTCGACGCACCGTCCATCGCGCCGAAGAACCCGCTTTCGCCCTCCAGCTCCCGCCGCCGCCGCTTCGCCTCGGCCTCGTCTATCAGCCCCGAGCCGAGATCGGCGTCGATCGCCATCTGCTTGCCAGGCATCGCATCCAGCGAGAACCGTGCCGCCACCTCGGCGATCCGCCCTGACCCCTTGGTGATGACGATGAAATTGATCACCACCAGAATTGCAAAGATCACGATCCCGATGACAAAGTTTCCCGCCACGATGAACTTGGCGAAACCCTCGATAACACCGCCCGCCGCGCTTGGGCCGGTATGCCCCTCCGAAAGGATCAGCCGGGTCGACGCGACGTTCAGCGACAGCCGCAGCAGCGTCACCACAAGCAGAAGCGTCGGAAACGAGTTGAACTCGAGCGGCTTCGGTATCCAAAGCGCCACCATTAGGATCAGCACCGAAACCGACAGCGACAACGCCAGCGCAAAGTCCAGAATCAACGGCGGCAGCGGAATGAACAGCATCGCCAGAACCAGCGTCACGCCGATGGCGAATGCCACGTCGCGATGCGCCAGACCCTGGCCGACCAGCTCTTTCTCAGGCGCCACGACGGCCATCACTCACCCTTCAGGAATTGCGGCAGCACTGGCAGCAGTGCCCGATTGGAATACAGGCTGCGCGTGCCGTCCTCGCCCTGCTTGACCCGGCTCATCCCCGAAGACCACAGGATTCCCCCCTGCGCCGCCACTGGCACCACTTCCTCGGCCGTCGCGCCCAGGGTACCCGCGATCTGCCGGAAGACCTCGATATTGGCATTGGCCGAGACCACGTTCTGGCGCAGTGACGTCAGATACGTTTCCCGCAGGGCCGGTGTGAACGAATGATAGGATCCCGCCGCCAATTCCCAGTCTCCCGTCTGGTAATAGAGATCACGCAGGAACCGCGCGGCGTATTCGACATTGCGAGCCGGTTCGAACCCGGCCTCGAACGCCTCGAACGCGTCCGGGTGCCATTGCAGGTTCACCTGCATGCAGCCGATGTCGATCGAGGTCACGCCCTGCGCCCGCCTCTCGCGCACCCAGTCGATCGCGGCCGACCGGCTGTCAAAAATCCGCCCTTCGCCCGCAGCGTTCACCGACCAGGGCCAAACCGTATAAAGATCGCCCAGCCGAATCCCCGCCTCCTGCAGGCCGATGCCCAGCAACAGGTTGTTCGGGATGTTGTACAGCTCCTGCGCATCCAGGATCTCGCGCACGCAGACCGCCTCTTCGGGCAGGGCCACCTCGACGTGCGGCACCTCGGCGAACGTGTAGAGACCCTCCCAGCCGCCGGCCACCACAGGCCCGGCAGCAGTGCCCGCCAGAACGAAAGCCCACAGGCGCGTCCACGCGGTCACGGCGCACCGACGATCAGCATGTCGAACACCTGATCCGAGAGCCGCTTCAGCACAAGATACATCAGCGGCGTCAGCACCACGAGTCCCAGCATGATGACGACGATCTTAGGCACGAAGGTCAGCGTCATTTCCTGGACTTGGGTCAGCGCCTGGAAGAATGCGATGGCCAGTCCGACCACCAGCGCCAGAATCATGATCGGTCCCGAGCCATAGAGAACAGTCAGGAAGGTCATGGACAGAATGTCGTAGGTATCGCCTTCACTCACCGGGTCGTTCCCTCAGATCGGCATCCGCATGATTTCCTGATAGGCTGCGACCAGCTTGTCCCGCATCGCCACCGCCACCTTGACGGTGGATTCCAGCGCGATGGTCGCCTGCACCACTTCCTGCGTGGTGGCGCCATCGGCCAGGCCCGAACGCGCCACCGCATCGGCCTCGCGCATCGTCCGCGCCGCATCGGTCGCCGCCTCGCGCACCATTTCGGCGAACGAACTGCCGGCCTTTTCCGTATCGGGCAGCGGCTGCGTGCCCTTAAGATTGAACGAATTGCGATAGGCGCCCGTTACGGCGCCCCCGTTCACGATGGTGGTGCTGATCTCCGCCATGGGCCCTTATTCACTTCAAGAGGTCGATCATCATGCCGCGCATCTTGCGCCCGGCCTCGTACAGGTTGAGGTTGGCCTCATAGCTGCGCGATGCCTCGCGCATGTTGGCCATCTCGAGGATCGGGTTCACGTTGGAGATCTTTACCAGACCATCCTTGTCCGCCGCCGGGTGCGACGGGTCATAGCGCAAGGCAAAAGCCGAATTGTCGCGGCCCACATCCGCCACCCGGACCATGTTCAGCCCCGACTCTCGGTCGAGATACTCTTCAAAGCTGATCGTCTTGCGCCGGTAGGGATCGCCACCCTCGGCCTTCGCGGTTGTATCGGCATTCGCGACGTTCTCCGCGACCACCTGAAGACGCGCGCTCTGCACATGCATCCCGCTGGCCGCGATCTGGGCAATGGATTTCAATGGGTCCATGATCTGCTCGCTTACCTGATGCCCGTGACGGCCAGCGTCACCAGCTCGTATCCTTTGCGATAGAGACTGGCGGCCAGCCGGTAATTCTCGCTGATCTCGGTGGCCTGAATAGCCTGTTGCTCCAGAACCACCGAATTTCCGTCGATGCTCGTGCTGGTCCATGCCGCTTCGTCCTCCACGACCTCAAGGCCGGGAGCCACCGGATCGGTGCTCGCGATATGGCCGGCGGCCGTGCGCGCCACATGCGTGCCCGATGTCGTGGAAGTCAGCATGTTCTCGAAGGGCGCGACGTCGCGGGCCTTGTATCCCGGCGTATCCGCATTCGCGACATTCTCCGCGACGACCTTCTGCCGCGCGGTCAGCCACTCCATCTTCCGCGAGGCCAGACTGAAGAAGGACATGGATTCGAGCTTCACGGGACCTTTCCTTTCCGTTAATTCATGAGTATCATGGATTAACCTCCGAGACCAGCGGATTATACATGCAGAAAGCCTTTTCCGAGCTATCAACACTTGTCCGATCCGTGGATAGTTCAAGAATTGTTGGCGAGGTAAGTGCCGTTGTCGGACTGACGCTTACCGTTGTCGGACTGGAACGGGCGATGTGGGTCGGTCACCGCTGCGTCGTCCATGGAGCCCGCGGTCCGGTCCTGGGCGAAGTGGTCGGAGTCGACGGCGACGGCACCCACGTGCTGCCGTTCGGGAACTGGATCGGCGTCAGCGCCGGCGATCCCGTCTCGCTCAGTCCGCGCGGCGACACCATCCGCCCCGATATCTCGTGGAAAGGCCGCGTCATGAATGCGCTGGCCGAACCGCTCGACCGAAAGGGCCCGCTGATCGAGGGCCCTCGCGCCCGCGACGTCAAGGGACCGCCTCCCGCCGCCTTCGACCGCCGCCGCACCGGCGAGCGGCTGGAAACCGGAATCAAGATCTTCGACGTTTTCACCCCGCTCTGCCGCGGCCAGCGAATGGGCGTCTTCTCCGGCTCGGGCGTCGGCAAGTCCACCCTGATGGCCATGCTCGCCCGCCAGGCTGCCGCCGACGTCATCGTCGTCGGCCTCGTCGGCGAGCGTGGCCGCGAGGTGCAGGACTTCATCCAGTCCGACCTCGGCCCCCAGGGGCTCGCCCGCTCGGTCGTCGTTGTCTCCACCGGCGACGAACCGCCCTTGATGCGCCGCCAAGCCGCCTGGACCGCCACCGCGGTAGCCGAATACTTTCGCGACCGCGGCCTGCAGGTCCTGCTCCTTATGGACAGCGTCACGCGTTTCGCCATGGCCCAGCGGGAGATCGGCCTCTCCGGCGGCGAACCTCCGACGACCAAGGGCTACCCCCCCACCGTCTTCTCCGAACTCCCGCAGCTGATGGAACGCGCAGGCCCCGGCCCCGAAGGCACAGGCGACATCACCGCCATCTACACCGTGCTCGTTGATGGCGGAGACATGAACGAACCCGTCGCCGACACCGTGCGCGGCATCATGGACGGTCACGTCGTGCTCGACCGCCACATCGCCGAACGCGGCCGCTTTCCCGCCGTCAACCTCTACCGCTCGGTCAGCCGGATGCTACCCGACTGCCACCGCCCAGACGAGCTCGCCATCTTCCAGGCCGCCCGCCGCACCCTCGCCCGCTACGCCGATATGGAAGAGCTGATCCGCATCGGCGCCTACCGCTCCGGGGCCGATCCCGAGGTCGATGCCGCCATCCGCTTCTTCGCCCCGGCCGAGGCCTTCCTGAACCAGCGCAAGGGCGACTTCACCGCCTCAGAAGAAACCTTCGCCACGCTCTACCGCCTGCTCGGAGAAGCCGGCGTCCAGGTCGACCTCCCCGCCGCACCCGAAATCGCATGATGCGCTAGCGCGTCACCCGACACATGCCTCTTTCCGGACTAAATCATGCAATTCCGGGCGCAACGCGGTCGAAATCAGCTGTCCGTGACACCAATTCGCGTCACCTTGGCACTGTCCTGAAAACGTCACGAAACAGCGGAAACCCGCTGTTCTCCAGAGAGAATTGTTTCTTCCTGACGTAACGGCAGCACGTTTACCGATTTTCTCGGCCCGAAACCTCAGTTTTGCCTTTTTCGCGACGCTATTATTGCGCATCAGTCACCGCATTACGCGAAGCACCCCCGCACCTGTGGCTCGGATGGGGGTGGGGCACAATGAGCCACACGATTAGGGACCCGACCAGAACGGGCGGAGGACGAGGCACAGTATTATGCTGGCAGGCAAGACAAATATACAGATTGCGCTCATTTCCGTGGCAGTCACCGCCGCCGTAGTGAGCTCGGCTCATGTCATTCACGAGCATATTTCGCCGGTTTTGGCTCTGGTTCTCGCGTCAGGCGCCATGGCGCTCATTTTCGTTCCGCTGATCGATTTTCGCAGCGGCCGGCGCATGATGAGCAACCTCCAACACGAGGCCGAGGCGCTGAACAGCCACTCCATGGTTGCGCTCTCCGATCCCAAGGCCGGCATCTTTCACGTGAACGAAAACCAGCTGAGGGCGACCGGTTACACCGCCGAAGAGGTGGTCGGCAAACCCACAAGCATGTTCTACTTCGAGGAAGATCAGGCGCTGTTCGAAGAGATCCGCGATGGTCTCGACAGGGGACGTCCCTGGTCCGGCGAGATGCGGCTGCGCTGCAAGAACGGTGATTTCATATGGACTCTGGCCACCATCCTCCCGCGGCTCGATCGCAATGGAAAATTGCTCGGCTCGATCTCGATCCGCACAGATATCACCGCCACCAAAGCGGCTTCAGAGCAACGGGATCTCTACTCCATGCTGGATGGCCTGGGCGACGAGGTCTACATGGTCGACGCCGAAACCCTCGCCTATACCTACATGAACAGGGCGGCGCTCTCGCGCACCGGGTGGAGCGAGGAGGACTGTCGCTCCAAGTTTCTGTGGGACAACGATCCAGAATTCGACGTCGTCGAATTCCGCGAACGGCTGGGGACATTGATGCGCGGTGAGGTCGAACAGATCAACAGCATCCGTCGTATCAATGGTGTGCCATATGACGTGCGCAAGAACCTCATTCGCAGTGCCGACGGGACCAATCGTGTGGTGATCGTCATGCGCGACACGACGGATCAGGAACGGATCGAGCAGGCCAAGTCCGAACTGCTTTCGACGATCAGTCACGAACTGCGCACGCCGATGACCTCGATCAAGGGCGCCATGGGCCTGCTGCTGTCCAACGCCGCCGGAGAAATGTCCGACAAGGCGCGGTCGATGCTGTCGATTGCTCACCGCAACGCCGACCGGCTGGTGAATATCGTCAATGACATCCTCGATGTCGAAAAGATCGCGGCCGGTCAGATGGAATTCAATTTCAAGCGCGCGCCGTTGATCAACGTGCTGGACGAAGCGATCGTCGCCAACGAACCCTTTGCCAGCCGCTTCGACGTTTCGGTTCAGAAAAAGAATTTCGACCCCGAGATTCTCGCCGAATACGATTTCGACCGCACCTTGCAGGTTCTCACCAATCTCCTGTCGAATGCAGCAAAGTTCTCGCCGCCCGGCGGCCGGATCGAGGTCTCCATGGAACAGACCGAAGAGCGTGTCCGCATCAATGTGCGCGACTTCGGCAAGGGCATTCCGGCCGATCTGCAACCACGGATTTTCCAGCGTTTCGTCCAGGCCTCCGGCCAGTCGCGCAACGTCAATGGTACCGGTCTGGGTCTCTATATCTGCCAGCTGATCATGGAACACCAGGCAGGCGCCATCGGTTTCGACAGCGTCGAGGGCGAAGGTACAGTCTTCCATGTCGATTTTCCGGCCAAGGCCGAAAAGACAGAGCAAAAGCCCGTGATGGTCAGTCACTAGGGGGCGAGCGCCGCTGCCTGTTGCACTCACCCGACGTCAACGAACACATCGCACAGGCGCGTATCCCGCGCCTGTTCGCATTTTCCATGACCTGCAAACACACCAGCGCCATGCAAATCGCTGCCTCTGGTCCAGCTGAACGAACCGCCGCACTCTTTCACCGCGCCGGATAACGTTATGCAGCGAACCGCCTCCCATCACAGCATGATCGCTTGCCACAGTCACCCAACCCTGACCTCAGCTGGCACACCCCTGCCCTCTCTCTGGATGCCATCTCGCCCGCCTCGGGGATGGCCTGGAAAGCCCGCTTTCAGCGAAGTCAGAGGAAGGCTGGGGTCGCGCTCATCGAAGTGAATAGCCGTCAGAGTCTCTGGCAGACCACACGGTCCACGGCCCCGGCCAAGCGACGCCACTACTGACTGGTGCGACCAGAGACGGGTGCGCGTACAGCGAAAGGGCCGCCCATGGGCGACCCTCCTGGCTCATAGCGTCGTTGGTGGACCGACTGGCCACAACAAATGGCCGGTCGAGATTACGCCCCCAACTGTTGCCGCAGTGGCGACTGATACTCGCCCCGTTTGCCCGCGGCGCGCATATCGGCATTGTTCAGCGCGCTCTCGAACGCGATCCGCGCCCGACGCATCCGGCCACCGGTCGGCCGTACCGCAGTGCCCACCGAAATCGCGCCATCCAGCTTGATGTTGCCGCTCTTGCGGGCCAGATTCTCCTGGATCGCGCCTTCGATGGCTGCCGCGCGGGGCAGGCTCTGCCCCCCGGAAACAAGAACGAACTGCCCGTTGCCCGCGTATGCCATCATGTATTTCGACGGTTTGAATACCTCGTCGATGGCCCGCGCCAGCAGAATGAGGGTCCGCAGCGGAACAACCGGCTGCGTATCGTCCGCCGGCGCCTGGGTCTGGTCCACATTGATGCCCATCACGAAGGCATCGGCCAGCGCCGGTCCTGACAGCCGCGTCAGATAGTTCTGCAGCGCCGAATAGCCGATCATCGCCGGCACCGAAGCGAGCGCCGCGATCCGCCCCGAACCCCAGTCGTTGTCCGCATCGGGTTCCACGTTGTTCGCCTCGGGCAGATGCGCCCGCGCCCAGTTGTCGTCGGTGCGTTTCTGCGCCGTCTTCAGCCGGTCGCCGAACTCGATGATGTCGAACGGTTTCGTTGTGTAATCCGAAGCCCCGGCGCGGAACGCGCGGTCCAGGTGATCGAGATCGGTCATCGCCGTCAGCATGATGATCGACGTATCCCGATAGTCGTCCAGCTTGCGAATGCGCGAACACAGCTCGATGCCGTCCATCTTCGGCATGTTGATGTCGAGCAGCAGACAATCGAACGGCGCCTCGGCCTTTGCGATGATGTCCAGCGCCTCCGGCCCCGAGGTCGCAACGGTGATGTTGTCACAACCGACCATCCCGGCGATCTTCGGCACCAGTTCCAGAATGAACGGGTCGTCGTCCACTGCAAGGATGCGCATCGTCCGTGGACCGACCTCCTCGGGCGCAGTCTCTGCCGTCACCTCGATCGGCATCGCGCCGAAACCGGTCGTCGCCGTCAACTCGGCCGCTTCGCCCGCACCGCTGCGCCCAAGCGCGAACTGCATGACTGCGGTAAGAAGCGTCGCACTGGCGCCGACGGCGCTATAGACAAGCAGCGCCGACCAGAAGGTCGCGCCCTGAGCCATGGCCGCCACGAAACTGATCAACCCGGCAATCGTACCAATGAGAATGTGGGCAAGCACCACGATTGACTCCCGTCGTTCTTGTGCCCCCACGGCCAGCGGAACATAGTTGGAATACATGTTCAACTGAAAGTTGCGGGGGTGGATTGTGATCCCTTGGAAACTGTTATCTCAGACATATCATCAAGAAATTGAGGCAAATTCGTTGCGAAATAAGGCCATTTTCGGGCCTATTTCCCGATTTTCCAATGGATGCCAACGGGTGAGTCACTCTCCCTTTAAACGAATTGGGCTATCCGCACTTTCGCGCTCCGGCAGGCCTCCGCGACAGCGTCTCGCAGCGAATCAACTGCCAGTTGCGCCTGCGACCTTGACGCCCGGCGCATTTGTAGCGCCAGAAAATCGGAAACCGCCGCCGCTTGAATGACATACCAATGTCCAATAAGTTTGCATTATCGGACTATATGGAAACCGGCCCAGCCATGCCTCAAGAACCGCCCAAAGATAGCGAAATAGCCCTGCCCGACACCGTTGCCGGCTCCGGTACGCTTGATCGTCTGGTCGGTACCGCCCGTGACTACGCCCGCGCCGCCGCGGCCGACAATACACTCAAAGCCTATCACAAGGATTGGGCCCATTTCTCCGCCTGGTGTCGCCTCAAGGGCACCGATCCTCTGCCCCCCGCGCCCGAGATGATCGGCCTCTACCTCGCCGATCTCGCCGCCCCCACTGGCAAGAGCCCTGCCCTCTCGGTGTCGACGATCGAGCGGCGCCTCTCCGGCCTGTCCTGGAACTATACCCAGCGCGGCTTCACCCTCGATCGCAAGAACCGTCACATCGCCACCGTGCTGGCCGGGATCAGACGTCGACACGCCCGCCCCCCGGTGCAGAAAGAGGCAATCCTTGCGGAGGACATCCGTGCGATGGTGGCCACCCTGCCCTTCGACCTGCGCGGGCTCCGCGACCGCGCGATTCTGCTCATCGGATATGCCGGCGGTCTGCGCCGTTCTGAAATCATCAGCCTTGATGTTCACAAGGACGATACGCCCGACTCTGACGGCTGGATCGACGTGATGGACGATGGTGCCCTCCTCACTCTCAACGCCAAGACCGGCTGGCGCGAGGTCGAAATCGGGCGCGGATCCTCCGACCAGACCTGCCCGGTTCATGCGCTGGAACAATGGTTGCACTTTTCCCGGATCGACTTTGGCCCGGTCTTCGTGCGGACGTCGCGCGACGGTAGCAGGGCCCTTCCCGACCGTCTCAGCGACAAACACGTCGCCCGTCTCATCAAGCAGACGGTACAGGATGCCAACCTGCGGCCCGACCTCCCCCTGTCCGACCGACTCGCACTCTATTCCGGGCATTCCCTGCGTGCCGGTCTTGCCAGCTCGGCCGAAGTCGATGAGCGCTATGTGCAAAAGCATCTCGGACATGCGTCGGCCGAGATGACACGCCGCTATCAACGACGCCGCGACCGGTTCCGTGTGAACCTGACCAAAGCCGCAGGGCTCTGAAGCGCCCTCACCCGATCAGCCGCGCTACATGGCCCGCTAGGTCATTGCGCCCGTGGAGAATATCGACGATGATGACCTCTTCCGCGCCGTCGAGAAACACCAGAAAGTGCTCCCCTGCCCTAACGAACCGCAGATCTTCCGCCCCATCGACTAGAACCGCACAACTGCGACTGTGAACGGTTCCCGCCAAGATGGCCTCGCACCGTTCCAGAAGCTCTGATTCATAGCGCTCGGCCTGCGCCGGGCCGAATTGATCGATGGTCCAGCGGGCAATGTCAGTCAGGCTCGCCTCGGCACGGCGCGTCAGACGGAAGCTGCGCCTCACGACCCCCCACGGGCCTTTGCAAAGGCCCGGCGAATGGCGTCTTTACCGCTGCCGTCGGCCAACTCGCGGTCCCGCGCCTGCGAAAGTCCGTGCAAAAGTCCCTGCCGCAAACCGGCAAGCTGCGCCTCTTCCCGTTCCAGCAAACGCAGCCCGGCACGCATCGCCTCGCTGACATTCTGATACCGGCCCGAGGCGACCAGCGCCTGCACCAGTTCATCCTGAGTGTCGGTCAGGACGACATTGCGTGTTACCATGATCGCGGCCTCCTTTTGGCAATATATGCCAATGACCTTTATCGGGCAATGGGTGCGCAGCCTTAGGCCGCCCGGCCACTCAGCCGGCCATAGAAACTGCGTTCCAGATGCAGGGCTCCTGCCCCGGCCTTCTCGACCATGCCGCGCAGATAGCCACCTGGCGACGCCACTTCACCTGCACAATGTTTCTCGAAGACCAGCACAAGCGCTGTTGTGGCCACCTGTTTTCCCAATCGTTCCTGCGCCACAGCCCAGGCATGTTCCGAAACGCCGATCATCGGCCGCAGTTGTCCGGCGATCCGGTTCAGATCGCTCCAATCGCGCACGAAGTCACCGATGTTTCTGGCCCACCCGGTGAATTCCGGACAGGCTTGCAGGATTGTGGGCAAATCCAACGCTGTTCGTTTCCGCCGCGTTGCCGCAACCCATTCTTCCAGCCCGCCATCCGTGCCAGTGCCTGATCCGCAAGTTGAAGCGCGGCGGCCGGTTTCCTCATGTTCTGAGGAATTACAGGGTACAGGATCAAGTTGATTTGTAGTTGGTATATGCGGTTCGGAACTGGCCTCCCTGGGGTTCATTTTCTGAATCAGTTCAGCATCTTGTTCGCTCAGTACCTGGGACGTGCCCACAGGCTGAACCACAGCCAGAAAAGCTGCCTCGACACGTTTCTGCAACGCTTTGAAGCCGGCCAAGGCAGCCTCCAGCGTCTCAGCAGTTTCGTGGCGCGAAGGCAGCCGCGCCAGCTGTTCCTCGAAGACCTGCCACAGCTGGGCCCATGGCCCCGCCTGGACCGCACTCTGTGCGGCCTCCAACCGGGCTCGGATCATGCGCCGCGCGACGGTAATCTGACGTCTCAGCCGCTGACAGATCGCGCGCTCCGCCTGAAGCCTCTCATAAAGCCGCTCAAATTCCTCGGCACGCGCCGACAAGGGCGACAGATCAAAGCCATAGGCTTCCACGATGACACCCTCGGCATCCCTGCGGCCCCAGCGCTTGCCGTTGGGGCTGTCCTGGAAGGCAATCATCCCCAATTCCGCCAGCCGTCTCGCGTGCCGCTTCAGCGCCGAAAGCGAAAAACCGGTCTGTTCCATCAGATAGGCATTCGAGGCCCAGACGATCGGGCGTTGTCCCGCGGCCCAGTCCTGGGTCTGAGTGAACGCACCCAGCGTATCCAGCAACATCATGTCCCCGGCCTTCAGCCCCACGTGTGCTCCGACCCGCTTGACCGCGAGAAACGCCCGCGACTTCGGGACATCCCCGAGCTCCCCCGCTTCAGCCAGACGTTCTGCGATCACCAGCCCAGCCGTTGCCTTCCGCCACCCGGTAGATTGGCCCACATTAGGCAAAACTCTATCGATCCGGGGCTCTACAGGCCCGGTCGCTCTCTCCAGAGCATTGTTGAAATGTCTCATCTTTAGTCGGCAAACAAAAATTACCCGTTCGCCCCAGAGCGTTTTCTCTTGTTTGGCGATTCGGTGGCTGCTAGAATCCAGGTGTCTAAGCTAGAAAATGCGCTCTGCGCAGCAGCCCTCGAAGCTCCGGTTTCGGGGGTTTTTCTTTGGTCGCCTTCCTCCTTTCTGCTCTACCTCAGGTTTCATCCTTCGCATTTACAGCTGTAAATGCGGCGTAGGATTGCTTGATGATTTCAGCCAGATGGTCATCCAACCACGCGGCGAACGCCGCGCTCTCGCCGGATCGGCGCACTGTCAGCGACACGCCGCCGCGCCCCGACCGCACCGTGACGCCCTCCAGCACCTCGGTCTCCGTCGTGCTCCCCGCCGGCCGTGCGCCGCGTTTCACCGCCTCGCGCAACAGGAACTCCAGCCGATCATCCGACCCCATGGCGCCAGCCCGCCGCAACAGATCCAGCGCCACCTGCTCGGTGACCTTTCCCGACGCGAACAGATCGGCCAGCGCCGTCCATTTCGGCCGCCCCGACCGCGGCGCGGACCCGATGCCATCGCCGACAGCACGCGGAATGTTCTGCGTCACCCGCCCCAGATGCGACAGACCCGAGGCGGAAAGGTTGAGCACCTGGCGCACCGTCGCACTATCATGACCTGCCGCCTGGATCGCCTCAGCAAACCGCGCCTTCTCGTAGAACGACAGATTGCGCCGCGCTGCGTTCTCCAGCCCCTTCGCAAGCAACGCCGTCGAATCGTCCAGATCCTGCACATTGGCCCGCACCTTGACGCCAAGCTCGCGGCAGGCCCTCAGGCGACGCCGCCCGTAGATCGCCTCGAATCGGCCGTCGCTCTTGGACCGCCGCACCAGGATCGGCACCTGCTGCCCGGTTTCCCGCAAACTCGCTTTGAGCGCCTCAAACCCGTCGTCGTCATCTTCGGCGTTTACAGCTGTAAACTCGTCCAGCCGGTCCACCGGTCCCCAGTCATCGATCAGCGCGGGATCGATTTCGCGGATCGCGGCCAGCGATCCCTGGAGCGCGCCCAAGGCCGGAGCACCGGTGCGCTGCCGCTTGTCGCCAGTACCTGCGCCAGACCGCGCGATCGTGCTGGCAATCCCCGACATGTCGCTCAAAGACTTTCGCGCCATCACACACGTCCCCATGCCTGAAGCATCATCTGCTCGACCTCATGGCCAACCGCATCCATCGAGCTTTTCGCCCGGTCGTATGTCGCGGGCGTCATTTCCGACCGCACCACCTCGTAAATCGATTGTTTAAGCATCGTTGCGTCACTGATCGCCGTGCTCTTCAGCGCTGTAGCCGACATGACCCGGTCCTGAAACAACGCCCGCATGAACGAAGTGAGCTGTTGCGAAGGGACATCCGTCGGCTCATCGCGCGTGATCAGAAACTTGAAATGATCATAGCGCAGCGCGGCTCCGGCTTCCTCGATCACGCCCATATAGGCGCCCGCCAGTTCCAGAAACTGCGCGGTCGAAGACACGTCCAGCATCGAGGGCGTGAGCGGCACGATCAGGGAACTGGCCGCCGCCATGCCGGATATTGTCAGAAACCCCAGTTGCGGGGGGCTATCCATGAGCACGAGGTCAAACTCGCCCTCCACCTGCGCCAGGGCGTTGCGAATTCGGGTAAAGAATGGCTGATCCGGGTTCGAATGCACCGCAGATTCCGTCTCGAATTCCGAGAGCAACAACCGCGACGGCGCCAGAGAAAGCCCCGGGAAATAGGTCTCAACGATCACATCCGCCATCGGAACAGGGTCGTCAAACCGGATAGCGTCATAAATCGTCAGCCCATCGAACTCGATTTCGGGACTGATGCCACACATCGACGTAAGCGACCCCTGCGGGTCAAGGTCAAGCGCAAGCACACGATAGCCGCGCAACGCGAAATAATGTGCCAGGTGAATCGTCATCGTGCTTTTGCTCGACCCACCCTTGAAGTTCATCAGCTGCCAGATCTGCAGCTTCTCGTCGCCACGTCTGCGGGGGACATATCGACCCTTCTTGCGCGACGATTGTTCGAGGATCTCACGTGCGGTCCATATCTCTTGGGCCGAGTAATACCGGCGCCCGCTACGGATCTCGCTTGGTTCGGGAATAGTGCCCTCGGAATGCACCTTCCGCATGAACTGTCCGGAAACGCCCAGCAAAGCGGCGGCCTCCGGCGCCGCAAAACTGCGCAGCGTCTTCTTGTTGTCGGGGGCAAAGGCAGCAAGCAGATGCTCGCGGATGGCCGCGTTCAACCGCTCGGAAATTTCGGTGGCTAAGGCAGAGGGTCGCTCTGTCGTCAGTGGTGTCACCGGAATCATGTGGTTGCCCCAAATTCTGAAATGTGGCCTTTTTCGCGCCACTTGAGGTCAAAAGCAGTGATTCACGAGACTAAGTCAAGGATTTTCGCTGATTTAGTGTCTGTACTACAGCAACCCGACTATATGCGGTCCATCAGAACAGACAGGTTTACAGTTGTAAACCAAACACGCGTTACATCCGAAAAAAGAAACGCTGCCAGAAGCACCCCCCGCAGCCGCGCAAAAGAATCGACGTAACGGAAATATTTTAACTGACTGCTGGGTGTGCATACTTCAAATCGCCTGAAGTGGGGGGGCGGAAATGTGTGCCGGACTCGAGACTGGCCACGACCAGACGACACACGCAGACAGGACGCGCAGCGGAACGGCGGCGCTTTTCAATGCACTCGTGCCGGGCAGGGGGCCTATGACCCGTGCTGAGTCGCTGGCACAGGCCCGCCGGGTGATCCACCGGATCGTCGCCGAACGCCACGACCGCCCATCGCTCGTGCCGCGGATCGCATCCGAAATCGGCGCCGAAATCGTCGAGGGTCACATCCCTCCCGGGCACGATCTCAACACAGTCGATCTCGCTCGACGCTATCAGACCAGTCGCACTCCCGTCCGCGAGGCACTCCTGCTGCTCGACCGCGAAGGGCTCGTCGATCTACCACCCAGACGCCGGCCAACAGCGCACGTTCACACCATTCAGGACGTGCGCGAGGCTTATACGACCCGCACGGTGATTTTCGAACTGATTGCAACGGAAGTCGCCGAAAGGGCAGGGGAGCGGGAAATCGCGATGCTGGAACAGGTGCTCACCTACATGAGACAAGCAGTCGAACGGGGGGACCCGACCGCCTTCACCTGGCTTTCGGTGCACTTCCACGAGATCGAGACCCGCATATCCGGCAATCGCACAGCCAAACGCATTCACGATTCCCTCCTTCTGCGGATGCTGGCAATCCGACGCCTGGCGATTGCACAACCGGGCCGGCTGGCGCAATCAATGGAAGATCACGTTCAACTGGTGAAAGCCTACTCCGGCGGTCAGGCGCATCTGGCCGGCGCTATCATGCGCGCCAGCCATATCGCCTCACGAGAGGCGATAGAACTCTATCACGAAAATGGCGGTGCTCTCGTCGCACCTTCCGCGCCCTGAACCGGCGGTTCGAAAAGAGGGGAGGGGAGGGGAGGGGGCAACTACAAAAGCTGACACTCCGCTCAAGGTGCACGGAATTCGCTTTGGCTATTCGTTACGACGTTAACCAAGAAGCAGGTACATTCGAAACATCTTTTATTTTCAAATACATGACCCCCCGTCCTAGCTGGGACATCCAAAAATTGCCCCGAAATAAGACCACGAACACCCCGTGGCGTCGGCCCTCGCGTCAGGCTAACCTCTCCTCCATGACCCCAACCGCCCCTCTCCCCAAGCTCCCCTCCTGGCTCGCTCCCCGCCGTGGCGGCGCCCCGGAAGACGCCCCCTTCCGCACCGGCGCCCTGCTGGCCATACTCGATATTCTTGTCCATCACCCCGACGTCCCGCAGGGCCTCCTCCGCGACCGCCTCGCCCTCCAGTCCGCCGAAACCGCCATGATCGCCCTCGGCCGGCCCGAGCGTGCAGCCCAGCTCCGTGACGAGGTCCACCTCGCCCGCCCCGGCGATACCCTCGGCCCCGGCGGGACCGTCTTCGCCAGCTTCCGCACCTGGGCCCGCACTCCGATCACAGCCGGCCCTTCAGGGATCTCTCCCCTCGGCGCAGCCATCACTGCGCTCGCCGGATCCGATCCTGCCGACCTCCCTGCCGCCACCATGGCCGCAGACTCGGCCCTCGCGGCCGCCCTCCGCTGGCCCCACCCGCTGCCACTACTTTCGACTTCTCTCAGGCGAGCTGACCCCGACGGCGCAGCCCTCCACCAGGCGTTGATGAATGCTGGCAGGCAGGCTCTGATCCTCGCCACCGACCTGACCCGCCGTGCCTCGCATCTGGCCTCCATCGCGCCCAAACTCCGCGCGAAACCCTCGGCTCAGGCGCTGTGGCTTTTCCTTACCGAAGACGCCCTTTCGCCAACAATCGCTCTCTCTCCCCAGATCCGCCACACCGCCACTCCGATGACCGACCGCGCCGCCCGCCGTCTCTGCGACCGCCTGTGCACCCTCGGCGCCATCCGAGAGCTGACCGGCCGAAGTGCCTTTCGCCTTTACGGTCTCTGATCTTGCCTCTTGGACCCGGAAACTCTATCCCGCTGGTCAGATGACAGAGGTTCCAAGTTGACCCTTCAGGTATCAGCGGACGCAACGCAGATCGACCTCAACCTTGCCCCGGCATGCCCTCGCGCCGGCGACGAAACTTGACCGGTATCGACCGTGAACTGAAGGACTTGCCCCAAGCGCTGCGCTGGCGCGAATGGATGCGCAGGATCGAAGCCGTCCTATTCGCCAGCGCGACGCCGGTGTCCAATGACGCTCTCAGGCGTGTGGTGGGGCAGGGGGCGTCGCTCGATCTTCTCATAGCAGACATCCAGGCAGACCTGCGCGACCGCCCATATGAGGTGGTCGAAGTTGCCGCCGGCTGGATGTTCCGCACCCGACCCGCCTTTGGAGCGGCCATTCGCGTGGCCGCCGATGTGAAAGCCCAGCATATCGATCTGTCTGACTTTGAAGTCGCTGTCCTGGCGGCCATCGCCCTGCATCAACCCATCACCCGCGACGGCTTGCGCGAGATCTTCGGTCGCGAGATCGGAAGGGACCTGATCGGCCGGTTGCATGGTCGCGATCTGATCGCCACCGGTCCGCGCAGTCCTCGCCGCGGAGCGCCTTACACCTTCGTCACGACAGAAGTTTTTCTGACAACCTTTGGGCTAACCTCGCTGCGCGATCTGCCGGACATCGAACAACTGGAAGACGCCGGCATCGCCCCGACGCCCCGATCTGTCTAGTTCGTCGGGGGAAGGTCCCTAGGCTTGCGCGGCGTGTTGTCTTGCGCCGGCACTGTCTGACGCTCAATCATCCGATGTACGCGCACAGGTTCGGGGCCCTCATGCAGCGCCAAGAGCGCGTCCGATACCTCTGCATCCGATTGCGTGCGGCGTTCATGATGACGGATGTATTCCACCCAGGTTGGCACATGATAGGTCTCGGTCCAATTGTCGGGATCCTCGAGATCGCGCAGCAGCGCCCATTGCTGCGCCCCATCGCGGATGCGCACCTTGCGCCGCTTGCTCATAAGGGCAAGAAAGCGCGCTACGTTCTCTTGTGCGATCCGGTAGTCGACCAGAACCATGATTGGTCCGCTGCGATGCGTGATATCCAGCTGCAGCGGCGGTTCGCGAAAGCGGTTCAGGGGATCGAGGTTCAAGTCGCCAGAGTCCGGCAAGGGCGCAACGAGCCCGATGGCCGAGCCGAAGACCAGGACGCCCGTTGCTCCGATCAGCGCGATTGACAAACCCAGGTTGTCCGAAATCGCGCCCCACATCCAGCTACCCGCGGCCATCCCTGCAAAGACCGAGGTCTGATAGAGAGCGATGACCCTGCCTACGACCCAGCGTGGCGTTGACAGCTGTACAGTCACGTTGAACAGCGACAGACAGATCACCCAGCAAAACCCCGAAAGCAGCAAAGCGAGCGCGCTTGGAATATAATGGGAGCTGAACGCAAGCGTCACCATGCTGATGGCAAAGCCCAGAAATCCCATCCGGGTGATGCGTTCGTTGTGGAATCGCGCTCTCAACTGCGAATTCGCCAGCGCGGCGAGGACCGCACCAAAACCGAAGGCACCCAGCAGAACACCATATACAATGGCGTTGCCTTCGAGATGTTCACGCACGACAAGGGGCAGCAAAGCCTGACAAGCGATGGCTGACAGGCCAAAGACGAAACTGCGCGCGATGACACGCAGCAGGTTCGGCGACATTGCGACATAGCGCAGCCCGGCCGCAAAGGCGCCAGCGAACATCTCGGGCGGCAGCCTGCGGGGCGCATGGTTCGGATGCCAGTGGAAGAGGGCCGCTATGATGGCGACATAACTCAACGCATTCACCGCGAACGCCGCTGCGGCGCCGGCAATCGCCACAATGGCGCCTCCCGCTGCCGGGCCAACGCTGCGCATGAGGTTGAATCCCATGCTGTTCACGGAAACGGCCGCCGGCAGTTCCTCCCGCGTGACGATATCACCGACCGAAGCCTGCCACGAGGGATTGTGCATTGCGGTGCCGCAACCGATCAGAAAGGTGAATGAGAGAAGCAGCCAGGGCGTCAGGAACCCATGATAGGCGAGCAGCGCCAGGATCACAGAGACGGCGCACATGAAGCACTGCGCCCACAGCATGATCTTGCGCCGGTCGAAATTGTCGGCGAACACCCCGGCAGTCAGGGAGAAGACCATGATCGGCAGCGTCACGGATGTCTGAACCAGCGCCACCATGCTTTGCGACGAGGTAAGGTTGGTCATGGTCCAGGCAGCGCCCACCGACTGCACGAGACCGCCGAAGTTCGAGGCGAGCGTCGCTATCCAGAGACTGCGAAAGGTCCGGTTTCGGAAGACGGCGAGGGTAGGGGCTGAATTCGGCATGGCGCGCTGGTCGCGTTTCTTCTGGCAAGCTCGTTGTGCCTCATTCCGACCAGAACCCGCCCTAAAGCGCAAGCACTTCGGTAACAAACCGGCAGTTGGACGCTATTCTGCGCTTGCATCCGAAGGGAGAGAAGGAACGGTCCCGTCAGCCGGTCGAGGGGCCCGGCTGACGGCCGGCGGCAGCGTTACCCCACCGCGCCAGCGCCGGGGCACTCCGGCGGTCACCGTCTCGCGGATTCCAGCGTTTCTTCCGCGAGTATGATGAAATCCGCCACGGATCGGTACACCTGCTCTTTCGGCGGGCCGCCCGATCCGAGGAAGGCAATGATGGTATTCTCCCCCGTCCGCGCCGTTTCGCCCAATGAGCCCATGCCCAGCGTACCGGCGGTTCCGGCGATCTTGTGCAGGATCGTCTGAACCTGCTCCAGGGCCTCGCGCGGCGAGAGTCCACTGACGGTCGAGTCGCACAACCGGTCGATCTCTCCCAGCCGTTCGACAAGCATTTCCAGAAACCGGGCTCTTATCCGTTCGAGGCCCGGCAGTTTTTCCTGCACTTCGATCATCCTGCCTGCTCCGTGATCCAGAAATCGTTAAGAGTTTTTTCTCTTTTTATTGCCTCAGCCTCGGCGCTTTCGTGAGCCTGAATCACAGCATCGATGGCGTTACGCCCTCCGCGCCAGATCAGCCGCTGCGGCTGGCCTGCACAGACGCGGAAGTCCAGTTTGCGGCCGTCACAGAAATACAGATCCATCTGGTGAAGCCGCAGGTTGATCGAATCCGTCAGTCGCTCCAGGTCCGGGCGCGCGCCGCCCTCGATGACGCAGATGAATGTGCCGTTGCCGGCATAGGCGATGAGGAAATTGTTGGGTTTGAGACAATCGGAAATCGCCTCGGATGTATCCGTGATCAGACATTCGAACCCGAAAGCCGTCGATTCTCTGTAGAGCCTGTCGATCTGCCGGATTGCGATACCGAAGACAGTCGAGCCGAACAGCGAACTCCGCGACAGCTGGGTGACATAGTTCTCAAAGGCGAAATAGTCGATCACGCCGTCCACGTCGAAGATAGGGACGGGCTCGTTCAGGGCAACCTTCTCGTTGGTCGGCTGCTGCTCGCGCAGCTTGTTGACCGAGAAGATCTTGCGCGTCAGGCCGCCCGCGTCTTTCAGCCGGGCTTCTGCCGATTTTATGCGGAAACGCACCTCGTCGATATCGAAGGGCTTGGTGATGTAATCGGTCGCGCCCGCACTGAAGGCCCGATCGATATAGGTCTTGTCCGACATGGCCGTGATCATCAGGATTGGCGAACGGGCATAATCGGCATTGGTCCGAAGTCTGGACACCAGTTCAATCCCGGTCATGCCCGGCATCTGGATATCCAGAAGGAAACAATCATAGCGCGTGTGCGTAGGATCCTTGATCTTTTCAAGCGCTTCTATTGCAGACCCGGCGGTATCCACATCGTAATTGCCGATCGTCGTCAGCAATTCCGACAGGAGCTCGACAATGATTGGATCGTCATCGACTGCAAGGATGCGCATGTTCTGCCTCTTTCATGTCCCGGCGCGACGGCATCTTCAGGATATCGACACCAGCCATGCCTTCGACGGGCCAAGCCCTTTTGTTTTTATTGTTGTGGTTGAATACGGCGGAATTGTGACGCACCTCCGATGGCGCGGCCTGCACCCAAGGGGACGGCTTTTCCTTCCTTGTCGAACCTGCCCGTTCCACCTTTGATTTCCTTCCATCCGGCGAAGAGACCGAAAGAGTCAGCTTCCGGCCCGGACCAACGTGATTTCGTCCGACTTCTGCTCGGCCAGGGCCGCCGCATTCTGCGCATCCTTGCTGGCCTTGGCAGCGGCCTGCGCGGAAAACTGGGCGGTCGCCGCGCTGGCCTTCGGCAGATCGAACTCGAACCTGGAGCCCTCGCCGGGTTTGCTGGTCACGGTCAGCCGGCCTCCATGCAGCTCGACAATGCGGCGCGCGATAGTCAGGCCCAGACCAAAACCGCCGAACGAACGCGTGTCTGACCCATCGACCTGTTTGAACCGCTCGAAGATCATCTCGATATTTTCGGGCGCGATACCGACGCCGGTGTCCTCGACCCCGATGATCACGCGGGTACCCTTGTTGCGCACGGTGACAGTGATCGTGCCCTTCGGAGTGAACTTGATCGCATTCCCTACCAGATTGTAGATGACCTGACGCAACCGCGACGGATCCGCCATTACCCGGGCCGGAGCGCACATGCAGATCAGCGAAAGCCCCTTGGCTTGGGCCTGGATCTTCATCTCGTCGACGATATTGGTGGCAATATCCGTGGCGGAAACGATCTCCGGCGTCATTTTCAGTTCGCTGCCTTCGGCCTTGGCCCAGTCGAGCAAATCATTGACAAGACTCAACAAAAGCTCCGAGGCATTGATGATCTTCTGTCCCTGACCCGAAATACCGTCAATATGCGCCTGGGCCAGCCTCTGCAGCTCGGCCATATCAGGTTCATCCTGGCCGATCGCCGCTATCAGCTGTTTTGAGGCGGGCAGAAGATGCGCCTTGGCAAGAAAGGCAGCACGGCCGGCGATGGCCGTCAGGGGAGTCCGCAGCTCATGCGACACCGTGCTCAGAAACTCGGACTGCTGCCGGGTCGCGGCTTCGGCGGCCAGCTGCGCCGATTTCTGCGCCGAAATGTCAAAACGAATTCCGACTGTATATCCCTCGGGCGTCTTCGCGTTGGAGGTTTTGAGCCAGCGTCCGTCCACCAACTGCTGCACGCCATCCGCCGCTTCAGCCTCTTCCACCTGGATGGCCTGATCGCGCTCGGTCGCCACTGTTGCCGTGCCCTCGATCACCTCGTCAGGCTGACGACGGATCGCATGGCGCACGATTTCATCATAGGGCAACCCGGGTTTCAGCTTGTCAGGGGCGATGCGGTAATATTCCGCGACGCGCTTATTGGCCATAAGCAGACGGTTCTCGCGATCGAACAGAAGGAAACCTTCCTCCAGAGACTCGATGGCATGGGACAACACGTTGAAGGTCTCGTGGCTTCGCACAGCGTAATGGCGGATGATCAGGATCGCAGAGACCAGCAGAATCGTCACAAGCACAACCGTCCCAGCGATCAACGGACTCTTGGGCGAATACGTGGCCCAGCCACCAGCCGGGATTGCCGCAATTTGCCATTTCCCGCCGACGACAGACAGTGTCTCGGTTACCGGGTCAGAGTCGAAGATCGCCGGATCGCCATAGAGGTTCTGGCGCGCGACTCCGTCGGGCCGAGTTTCGCGAAGCGCAATTCGGGGTGACTGGCCGTCGCTGGAATCCGCCGCGGATATCAGGCCGTTTTCCGACAGCACGATCGACACGACACCCCAGAACTTTCCCGCGTCACTGTATCTTCCCGGCAGAAAAACCGGATACCGCAGGATATAACCGCGTCCGCCCTGAACCAGATCGATTGGCCCGACAAAGACCGGTGCCTGCTCGCGATAAGCGCGGGCGATGCCAACGAACTGCCCGGGAATTTGCCAGTATTTTGTGCCGATTACCCTTTGGTTGCCCTTCTGCGGGGAAACCTGGGTGACGACCAGATCGGGCGCGATCGCAACCGATATGACATCCGAGTGGTGGCGCACCAACCGATTGGCGATCTTTTCAATATCGGCCTGCGACAGGCCTTTCGGGCTCGAAGCGAAGGTTGCCAAACGCTCGGCCACCAGTCCCATGCCGAATAGCTTTTCGCGCAACGCGTTGGCGGTGCGGCGGATTTCCGAGGATGCCGCCGCATGCTGGCCTCGGATGTAGGCGGCGTTTTCGCGTTGGACCAGAACCACGCCGAAACTCAGGCATATGACCGCGACAGCGGCCGCGAAGGCCACGTAGGAATGTGCAATCTTGCGAGAGAACTTCCCAATCATGTCTGCCTGTCGTCCCTGATTCGCGCGCATAGGTCCGACGCGCAGGCGCGGCGTTGGCGCAATGATTGGACGTCTCTTTGATCAACGGTCTTGGCAGAAATGTGGCGCGATCTGGAAACAGTCGTGCGGGTGTTGCAAATCGGCGCCTCTTGCCCGCTGGGGCATGCGCGGATGCCCAAGATTGTCACACAATCATATGCTGCGGCGTTTTCTATCGCTTCGCGTTCCAGCTGTCCCAGATCGAGACGATCTCGTTGGCCAGGGCTTCCGGCGCAAAGGGCTTTAGGATCACAGCCGCCGCGCCCTTTAGCATCAGCACCTCTGACACCGAAGCCTCGGCCTTGGCCGTCAGGAAGATGGCCGGGATGCGCTCGTACCCCTCGAACTTGGCGATATTCTGCCAAAGCTCCGGGCCGGTCATGCCGGGCATCATGTAGTCTAGCAGCAGAAGCTGCGGTTTGAAGCTTTGGAAAGCCTCGAAGGCGCTGCCGCCGTCCGGGAATTGTTTCAGCTCGAAGTCTCCAAAGAAGTCGAGCGACATCTGAACGATTTCCCGGATATCCGGATCGTCATCTGCGTGAAGGATACGCTTCAGTTCCATTCGTGTCCGTCCGATTCAAGTTAACAAGTCAAACCCGCCCGACTGCAGACGGTCAAGGAAAGTGGGCAGGCAAGTCATCATCATTGCGCTGGTCAACATCGCAAACAGCCCCGGTGTGGCGCCTCGCATCATCGGCGCGATGAATATGGGAAGATACGCGTCCGCGTGCATCCTGCATGCTGCATTGCCCTTTTTGCGGGAATCCAGCGCGTCTCGTCCAGTTGGCCTCGATGCTGGCGATCAACCCGCAATATTCCCGTTTTGTGTTGCCTAATATGTGCTGCGCATCAAACTGATGGATGCGATATCGATGGTGATGGGCGTAAAACTGCCACCGTAGCCGACGCTTACAGCGCTGCTCATCATCTGGACAACCACATTGTTCAACGATGCCGTCGAATTCAAGGCGTCAGAAACGATGGCATAACGCGCGACCAGGCGCTCTACCTCGGCCGGATCCTTGAGCTTGTCGAGATCAAACCGGCGTTCGATGAACGCTGCCTGCCGGTCGATATCGACCTGCGCCGATTCCGCCGGCAATCCCAGAACCGTGCGCATGAAGGAAGACAGCTCACTGTCCTTCAGAATGTCGAACGGTGTTTCGATGTCAGCAGCCTTGCGCCGGAATTCCAGGGCGGCGCCGACGGTTTCATTCTGCTCGGCCAGTCCGTTCACAAACTGCGTATCGACATAGCGCTCGACGATCTGGTCCTGCCAGTCCTTTACCGGAGTATTGGGGTTGCGCGTTCCATTCTCTTCGAACCCCAGGGCATCGTACATCACGCGAAAGCGCGGATCGGTCAGGCGGCGGATCAGCGACTCTCGGTCTTCCACATCGCTTTTGAGCATCTTCTTGATAAGAGCCTTGCCAAAGATCTGATCCTCCAGATCAAAGGCGCGCATGACAAACGCATAGACCTCGGGATCGTCGACCAGCTGATCGACTGTCTCGATATCGCCGATCCGCTCCTGGAACGTCTCGATAGCCCGGCTGTGCTGCAAGGCGCTGCGGATCTGGTCCTTTTGAACCTGTTCCGTGCGGTCAGCCAGCTTGAGCGCCAGAAAGCTCGACATACCGGAAATCGGAATCAACCGTGCACCTGTGAAGGCTGCGCCTCGTCGGGATCCGCATGGGTCGCGCTGATATGGTTCATCAGCTCGTTCTCATACTCCATCACCGGCTGCAATTGCTTGAGAGCCTTGTAGAAATCCGACTTGCTGACGTAATTTGCTGCTTCGAAGATATGGCCGACCGTCGGCGGTCCGAACACTGTGGCCAACTGAGCCAGGTTCTGCTGGATCGTCGGCACCAGTTTCTCGCGCAGATCCGCCCGGGTCAGCGCCGTCTGTATCAGGAAATAGACCTTGTTCACGACCGTGACGGCCTGCGATCCGTCCAGCAGATCCTTTCCGCGCACGACATCCGCCTGCGCCTCGATCACGAGGCTGTGGCGGCGTCCGGAATTGCGGATCGCACAGCCGTTGACGATGAAGCGTTCATAGGGCTTCAGGGTAAGTTTCAGAACCATGTCTCAAGCGCTCCTCCGCAGCGGAGTGTCGTTGAGCGCAGAGACGATATTGCTGTTGACCGTCACCAGTGCCCGCACACTGCCTCGGCCACCCAGCACGGCACGCGTCGATTTCTCGACCCAGATCGCCAGTGACAGCAGGCCTGCTCGCAAATCCGGCGGCAGGGCATTGCCCGGCAGCGAAAGGTCATGCTTCAGCGCATTCCATAGCGCTTGATTGTCCGCCAGCGCATCGCGAAGCCCCGAGGCAAGGATCGTCACCCGATCAAAGGATGTTTCAGCAAGGTCGAAGGCTTCGGCGCTCTCCGCCATCCTTCCGGTGATGTTCGCCATCACCCGCCGTTCGATTTGTCGCGGCGATTCCAGTTCGCGCAACGTGCGCTTGTAAGCACTGATGCTCATATTCTGCCGTTCCTCCGCGCCATTCTGGCGTCGTTAGATTGTTGGTCCGCTCTCCCGTTTGCGGGAGTTCTCGGCTTCTGCCTCGAGGGGGAGGGGGCCCGAATCCGGGCCCCCTCCGGTCTTTTCACCAAAACGTCCGGGGGCCAAAGACCCCGCGGATCATTCCTCAGCGTTCAGATCACCGAAAAAGGCTCAGAATGTTCTGCGGAGCCTGGTTGGCGATCGAAAGCGACTGCGTGGCCAGCTGCTGCTGCACCTGCAACGACTGCAAGCGTGCTGCCTCTTCTTCCATGTCCGCGTCGACCATCGAACCCACGCCCGAGTCGAGCTTGTCGGTCAGGGCGCCCAGAAACTCCTTCTGGGTCTCGATCGACTTCTCGGCGATGCCGAGGGCCGTTGCCGAAGCGATGGCAGCGTCCAGCGCGCCTTCCGCGGTCTGCAGATCGGCTTCCATCAGCGCGGTGGTCGAGCTGGTGGTCAGGTCGATGGCCGAAAGCGTCGACAGGATTGCGCCAAGGTCTTGCTCGTTGAAGGTGATGGTGGTCGTGGTCACCGAACCGGCCGAACCACGGCTGATACCGGTAACGACGGTGACGGTGGCCGAGCCGGACACCAGGTTGGCGCCGTTGAACGTCGATTGCGAGATCGTGGTCTGAATTCGGGCCACGAGTTCGTCGAGTTCTGCTTGAACGTCGGCGCGCACCTCAGCGGTGCCCCCCTGAGCAAAGGCCACGCGCTCGGCGAATTCCTGTGCCACGTCCTTGATGGTCTCCGAACCCAGACGGGCAGTGGAAACCGAGTTAACCATCAGCGTGAGGCTTTCGTCGATCGCTTTGTACATGCCGGAGTCGCCGGTCATGGTTTCGGAGATCGAGAAATAGGCCGCGTTGTCTTTACCAGACGTGATTTTCAGGCCGGAGCTGATCCGGTTCTGAGTCTGGTCGAGGCCCTTGTTGATGGATTGCAGTGTTTGCAACGCGGACATAGCCGAGTTGTTGGTGAGAATGGAGGACATTTTCTGCTCCTGTTAGTTCTCTCTCGTAATCGTCTTTCTGACGAAAACGGGACCTGCCCGTGAACGGTGAGATTGGAGCCAGATATTAACGCAGGGTTAAAGTTTCAGATCGACTCGTCGACCTGTTGCGGCAGCGCCACATCACGGGGACGCAGCGCACCACTCGATTCATAAATGCCTCCCAGCCCGTGCCGGTCGCGGATACGGGTCAACTCCCTGACCACGCGTTCGGTTGCAGCAGTCAGGTTTTGCAATAAGGAAAAATCCTTCCGGATCAGTCCATGCAGCGTTTCGAGGCTATCGCGCAGCGCCTGCGACTCGGGCGTTCCGGCCTGAATCTGTCGCTCCACGCTGCCCGATTGTGCCTGAAGTTCTTCGTACAGAGCCAGTTTCTGCGGATAAAGGTCCCGTACCGTTTCCAGCTTTCCAGCGCCGATTGCGGCGATCTCATCCCGCAGTAGTCGGGTCAGCCGTTCGATGATCTGTGTTGCTGCGGTCATGTTTCGGGCTCCTGCGCCTGCGTGCCTTTTTCATAGGCCGAGATCGTGCTCAGCACGCTGCGCGCGATGCCGGTCGAGTTCTGTCCAGCCAGTTCGTCGGCATAGGCGCGGGCCAAAAAACTGCGCCAGGTTTCTTCCGCACTGCCGCCGCCGAAATCCCCGACACCCACGCTTTTCAACATTTCCTCGATCGTCTGGGTCAGAAAGACCGCTTCGAATTCCTTTGCGGCCTTTTTCGCCGCGGGAGAGGCGGCGGCCTCGGCCTGGGCCTGAAGCCGGGCATTGGCGACCTGTAGCGAAGCGAGAGGATTGGCGGTGATCTTCATGGCGCCCCGTCAGATGATTTCCAGATCGGCATGCAGCGCGCCTGCGGCCTTGATGGCCTGAAGGATGGAAATTGTCTCGGTCGCGCCCAGCCCGATGGCATTCAGTCCGTCCACCAGTTTCTGCAGGCTGACATCGCCCTCCAGGATGGTGAACTTGGTTTCCTTTTCGTTCACCACCACAGTGGTGTCCGGCACCACAACCGTTGTACCCCCCACCGAAATCGGTTCGGGCTGGCTCACCTTGACTTCTTCCTTCACGATGACGGTCAAACCGCCCTGGCTCACCGCGATCTGGTCGATCCGCACATTTGCCCCGATCACAATCGTCCCCGACCGCGCGTCGATCACAACCTTGGCCGTGGTGTCTGGCTGGACCGTCAGGTTCTCGATCTCCGACATCAGCTGCGGAATATTGGCCTTGTCAAAGATATCTATCTCGACCGTCGTTGGGTCCAGCGCCGCTGCTCGTCGTCCCCCCAGCCGGTCGTTGATCGCGTCCGCCACACGCACTGCCGTGGTGAAATCGGGATTGCGCAGCGCGATCCGGAGCGACGACAGCTCGCTCAGCCGAAACGGAATCTCGTTCTCCACCGTCGCGCCGTTCTCGATCCGCGCGACAGTCGGGACGCCCTCGACAACCGAAGCATTGATGCCCTGCGCGGCATAGCCGGCCACCGCGATTGGTCCCTGCGCCACGGCATAAACCTCGCCATCGGCGCCGGTCATCGGCGTCACGACCAGAGTGCCGCCCCGCAGACTGCCGGCATCGCCCAAAGACGAGACCACAACGTCAATTGTCGAACCCCGTCGCGCGAAAGGCGGCAGCATGGCCGTCACCATCACCGCGGCTGTATTCGCCGTCTTCAGCTCGTCCTCGTTCAGGTTACCGACACCCAGACGCTCGAGCATGCCTTTGATGCTCTTTTCGGTAAACGGGCTGTTGCGCAGCCGGTCGCCCGTGCCGTTCAGCCCGACGACAAGCCCGTATCCGACCAGCTGGTTTTCCCGGACGCCTTCAAATATTGCGATATCCTTGATGCGAACCTCGGCCGCGACGGCACCCGCCAACAGCAGGAACAGGGCCGAAAACCCCATTGCCAGTCGTTGCATCGTGGGGCGCATAGGTGCCGCTCCAAGGTTGACCGCGCAGATCCGGGTCAGATGAGAATATCCAGTTTTAAACATGCCATAGCCCAACCTAGCAAGCAGAATGTCAAAATTTCCTACGAATAACAAGAATACTAGCAATGTTCCGCCGAGTTATTGTTGACTATATTTGAATTCTATTCTTATGATCTGAAAATCTGCCGTGTCTCCGACGCGGTGTTCCGCAGAGGGTAGGATGCACGTCTATCTGTATCAGGCCGGTGGCCGGTCGCAGCTGCCGCTGAATGACCTCCGGTCCGAACGGATGGTGCCGATCGAGATCGGGCCGCAGTTCTTCCGTGGCGACCTGCGCGTCCTGAACAGGGCAGGGCACGAAACCCACGCTTTTCTGCTGGTCGCCAACCCCGATTTGATCGCTCAGATCCTGCAACTCCGCCGGTCCGGAATCTCTAACCCGATCCTCGTACTCCGCGCGGCGCGGGACGCCGATAACGCCGCACAGGCTCTGGATGCCGGGGCTGATGACGATATTGTCATGCCGATCCGCGCAGTTGAGCTCAAGGCGCGCATCAATGCTGTGCTGCGTCGCGCGCACGGTCACGCGGCGGACAGCATCACCATTGGCGAGGTTACGGCCTTCTTCGATGGGCGCGACCCCGAAGTCGGTGGCCACCGGGTGAAATTGTCGCGGCGCGAACACAAGGTATTCCAGCAACTTGTCCTGAATGCCCGCAAGGTCACGTCCAAGGCCGCAATCTACGACGCCGTCTACGGCATGTCAGACGATCAGCCCTTCGACAAGGTTATCGACGTTTATATTTGCAAGATCCGCAAGAAGATCGGGCAGGCCGCGCCATCGGGCTACCCCTATATCGAAACCGTCCACGGACGCGGCTACAAATTCGATACCTCCGAACCCGACCACGGATTGCGCCCGGTCGCGGCCGAATGATCAGGCCAGGAAATTCAGCAGCGAAAGGCTCTGCAGTCGTGCAGTAACCGCATAGCTTGCTTCCAGCTGCGATTTGAGCAGGTTGAGCCGTGTCGCCGCCTCGTATTCGTCCACCCCCTCCAGGTCGAGCATCCGTGTCGAATAGACTTGGATGACGCTCTCGTGGCGCTCGATCGTTTCCTCGACCAGCCCTTGCGTTGACCCAAGCCGGGTCTGGTCGCCCAAAAGCGTCTGCGACCCCTGCGAAATGTTCTGCACCGCCACATCCAGATAGGCCGAATAAGTGGCCTGGTCCTGAATCTGAGAAATGTCGGTGGAAGCCAGCATCGACAGCCCCTGCATCAGTTGACGGAAACCGTCGTCATTGGCCTGGATGCCATGGGTGATCGTCACCCCTTCGCCGATCCGCGCTTCGACACGCTGACCTGCCGACTGGGGTGTCCCGTTGAAGAAGGAGGCCTCGTAGTTGAACCCGGAATTGGGATGCGTTCCGTCAAACGCGCTCTGCACTTCGGCGGCAATGGCGGCAACGTCTGCCACGCTGCTGGGTCCGCTCGCGACAATGGCGCTCATCACGTCCTGCGGAGAAAGGCCGGTCGAGGGATTTGTCCGCTCCCATCCCTGCATCGGGGTCTTGTCCTGATCGACGCCGGCAAAGACATGGCTGCCCTGATAGACCGTGTTGGCCTGCGCGATGATCTGGTCGATGGCGATGCGCGCGTTGGCCTGCAGCTCCGAACTGATGGCGCTGCCGGGGTTCGACCCGCTGACCGCCAGCGCAAGAAAACCCTCTGCCACCTTGCGGATGTCAGACATCGCCATCGAGGTGACCTCCATCCGCCCTGCCAACAGCTTGTTGGACGCGATGAACCCTTCGTTGCGCGACACGATGTTGCGCAGCCGCACCGATTCAGCGGCCCGCTGGCCGAGGTCCCGGAACAGGTCGGCCCGCAGGCCGGTAGTGGTCTCTTTTTCGGCCCTCGCCAGACCCTGTGTCAGCCGCGCGTTCTCGCGCCGGCGCGCCAGCGAGGATTGCAGGGTGGAGATATTGCTCAGCAGGTCGGCCATTCAATCCATTCCGTTCATCAGGTTGCCGCCAGCAGCGCATCGAGCATGTCCGACAGCGTGCTGATCACCTGTGCATTCGCGGCATAGCTCTTTTCTATCAGCAAGAGTTGCTGCAATTCATCGTCGATGTTGACGCCCTGCGCGTTCAGCCGGGCATCGTCCACGCTGGCCGCAGAGGTGGCATAGTTCTCAAAGGCCTTGTCGGCCCGCGCGCGCGCGTCCTGCTGGTTGGCGATCATCGCCGCCCCGAATTCCGACAGCGAAATTCCTGTCGGGAGCCCCGTGCTGCCGTTGAAGGACTGCGGTCCGTCCAGCGCCGCGATAAAGGCGTCGATCTGCGAGGAATCGCCCTGGCTGCCAGACGTGGTCGCGCCGATACCATCTCGCAGGCGCCAAAGTGCTCCACCCGCGCTCGGATCGACCGCATCGTTGACAGTGATCCGTCCTGCCAGTCCCGTCAGCGCCCCAGGATCATACGCCCCGCCCGCGTCGGTGAACAGGCCGGCGTCCCCAGCCCCCAGCGAAGCGTCTGCGTTCTCGAAAGTCTGCACAAGCCCACGGGCGAATTCATCGATCTGCAGGCGTACCTTCGGCAGGATATCGTTCAACAGCTCGACATGCCCGGCCAGCAGCCCTTCGTTCACGCCGGTGGTCCGGCCCGGCGTGACATCGACCCCGCCGGCCGTCAGCTGTCCAGTGCCAGAGTCATAGGCCAGGTTGAACGCCCCCTCGCGCTCTACAAGGCGCGCGCCGCCCATGGTGCGGACATCCACCATCCCGCGTTCGCTCGGCGTGACCTTTATGTCGACGTATTCCGCCAGCCGGTTCAGCGAAGCCGTCTGCTGATCTTCAAGCGTCACATACAGCGCCGACCCAGGTTCTGTGTTCGCCATCTTGCTGTTCAGATCGGCAAGCTGGTTCAGCAACTTGTTGGTCTCGGTGATGTCCGAAGCCAGACGCTGCCGGGTTTCCCCCACGGCCGTATCCAGGTTGTTCGACACCCGGTTCAGCCCCCGCGCCAGCGACTGGGCAGATTGGAGCGTGGCCTGCTGCAGCGATGTCTGTCCTGGATCGTTGAACAGAAAATCAAAGCTGGTCTGGAACTGGTTCAGCAACTGCATCGGCGAGTTAGGATCGTCGAGCGAACCGAGCCCGGTGGTATAAGCGGTCAGTCCGGTCGAAAGCGCGTCCTGCCGCATCGCCCGGGCCAATTCTTCCCGATACATCCGCGTCAACGAGGCATCAGCCGCCCGCTGGACACCGGTGGCCAGCACATTGCCGCTCTCGGTTGATGTGCGGCTCAGCGTGCGCCGGCCATAGTCGGCGTTGTCAGCATTCGCGATATTGCCCGAAACGATTTCGGACCATTGCGAATTTATCGTCAGGCCGGACCTGGCGATATTGAATGCGCTGTTGATGCCGCTCATGGCGTGACCTTCTCAGCCGGCCGACCCGTCAGCGCTTGAGACGCGTGGTCTCTTCCATCATCTCGTCGACCGTGGTGATGATCTTGGCGTTCGAGGAATAGGCCCGCTGCGTCTGGATCAGACGGGTCAGCTCTTCGGCCAGTTCCACGTTCGACGATTCCAGAGATCCGGTCGTGATCGTCCCGGTCGACCCGGTGCCCGGCCCCAGCAGCTTGAAGCTGCCCGACGCCTGCGTCATCAGATAGGCGTTGCCGTCCACCATGTTCAGTCCGTCGGGGTTCGGCACTTCGGCCAGCGGGATGTGATACATGATGTGGCGCGCGCCGTTGTCGAAGATCCCGTAAAGATTGCCCTGATCATCAATCTCGAACCGCACCATCTCGCCGGTACCATAGCCATCGATATCTGCCTCGATGTCGACGCCGGTGCCAGCCAGCTGCATCATGCCCTTGCCCTGGTTCGGGGCGCCGATGGTCAGGTCGATCACCTGCGGCACCGAGGCATTGTCGATCGTCAACGTGGCGACACCGGTAGAGGTGTCGAAGGCAAAGGCGGCGGGCGCCGTGGCCAGCGAGGTGACGTTGGTATAGGCAAGCGGGGTGCCGACATTCGGGCCGCTGTCGTTGAATTCGACATCGACGGTGCCAAGGTCCGCGCCATTCGCCGAAATCGCCAGGGTCCAGACGTTCGGCGTGGTCGACGGCGTCCAGGTAAACTGCGCAGACTCCGACGCACCAAGCGGCGTGTAGTATTTCTCCGAAGTGATGATCGTCTCGCCATCCAGCGCCATCTGGCTGGTGGGGCCGGTCATCTGCGACGAAAGGTTGCCCATCAGGGTCATCGATGTGGTAGCCTTGCCCGGGATCTTCACATCGCCCACATTGACCGTCTGCAGGTCCGAAAACTGCGATCGGTCGATGGTGCCGAGCGAGCCATTATCGTCATAACGGAAGCCCGCGAGATACAGGCCCGCCGCGTTCTTCAAATTGCCATCGGCATCCGGCGAAAACGAACCGGCGCGGGTAAAGGCGTAATTCGATGAGACCGGATCGTTCGGGGCGCGCGAGACCACGAAGAAGCCTGTACCACTGATCGCCATGTCGGAATCGACCCCGGTAGTGCGAGCCGAACCATCGAGCGCCACATTCTGGCGCGATACCGCCCGAACGCCGGCATGTCCGCCCGCCCCGGTCGACGAAGCAGAGGTGACCATCTGCGAAAAGCTGCGCCGATATCCGTCGGTGTTTGCGTTTGCGATGTTTGTCGAAATGGTGCTGACGGCCGAAGAATTTGCGAGAAGCCCGGCGACCCCGGTTTGCATCGCGCTCGAAATGCTCATGAACGTGCCCCTATTGACGTTTTTCTGCTTAGCTCACCCTAAAGTATGCTTGGGAAATTTCATGCGGGTTAAAGAACTGAGTATTTTTCTTTTTGCGGCGCTGCTTGTAAATGTTCATCAGTTCCCCGCCGCCTGGAGGTTTCGCAGGTTTTCCAGCGTCTGCCCGGCCTTATCCAGCCGCTCCTGCGCCGTCGCCGCGCGCAAAGGCAGCAAATCCGGCGCTTCCTCGGTGATGCTCTCCGCGATGCGCGCCCACTTCGGGTTTTGCGTCACGGCCTGGAACCGCCGCGCCACGTCGATGGCGGCGGCCTTGTCGCCGGACCGATGCGCGGCCAGCAGCAGCCGGACCGCGTCGCTGTCCGCAACCTCGTTCCCTGCGCGGTCCACGATCTGACCGTAAAGGCGCTTTGCCTCTTCCCACTCACCGCGTCCGAAATAGGCGGCCGCGCGCAGGCGAAGATAGCGGATAGGCGGTTCCGAAACCGCGGTCTCTGTGACGTCCCTGTCCTCGCCGCGGTCCGCATGCAGCCTGGCCCTCATCAGATTCAGCTTGTCCTGAAGGTCGGCGTCCTCGCTGCGCACCCCTTCGGCCAGCAGATAGGCCAGTTCGTCAAGTTGCCCGCCGCGATACAGCGCATCCGCTTCCTTGAGCCGCAACAGATCCAGCCTGCGGTCGTCTGCTTCGGCCAGGCCCAGATCGCGAGCGACCAGCAGAAAATCATGCGTCTCACGATACTCGTCGGCGGCCACCATCGTCGCTCCCAGCGCCATGAACCGGTCCGCCAGCGCCTCGGTTTGCAGGTCGAACCCCGGTTCGAACCGATAGCCTTCCGAAATCCGCCGATGACCGGTCAGAAAGTCGGAAAGTGAAATCTGGCCCGCGGCGCCCCGTTCATAGAACTCGGTCCACAGGCTTCGCGCCTGCTGCCGCGCAAGCTGCGCATCCGCCCCATCAGGATAGCGCGACATGATGGCTGAGAAATCGCCAAGCGCGCTCAGCGTGTCACCCAGCCGCAGGTCGATATCCGCAAGCTGTTTCAGCACAGCCACGCCATAGGCATCGCCCGACCAGTCGCGGCTCACTTGCGCCAGCAGAACCCGCGCATCCGCCAGCTCCAGCGTCTCGGTGCGCAGACCAAGCTGGACCAGCCCCATGCGTGCCCGGTGCGCCCACAGATCGTTCCCTTGACCAGCCTTCAGATAGTTGTCGAAGGCGGTCAGGTCGTCGCCGCCAGCCTCCGCCGTCCGCGCCAGCTGGAAGGCATAACAGGACGAACCGGCAAGCTCTGGTTCCAGTGCAAACCGCCCGGCCAGCCGGCGCGCGGCTGGCCATTCACCGGACGCGACAGCGGTATCCAGAAGTGCCGGCAGCGCCCGGCGCACAAAGGGCCGGGAATACTGATATAGCCGCTTAGCCGCGACATCGACGTATCTTCCGGCCGCTTCGACATCACCGGTCTTCCAGTGATAAAGTGCGAGCAGCACAGCCTGATCGCGCCAAAGATTGTATTTCGGGTCCAGCAAGGCCCTCGCCCCGTCCGACAAAGGCAGATCTCGGGTATCTATCACCCAAAGAGCCAGCTCCAGCGCGGCACGCTTCAGTTCGTGCGTCCGCAGCAGCGCGGTATTGAGCCCCGCAAGCACGTCCAGCCCTTCAGACGCCAGCCCATGTGCAAGATCGAACTCGGCCAGCTCCAGCAGAGCCCGGATCTCTGCCGCGCCTTGAACCCGTTCGCCGTTCTCGCCGGGTGGCTCGGCCCGGCGGGCATTTGCAACATGGGCAAAATAGTCGCGCCGTCGCTCGACAAAGCCACCCGGCTCGAAATGCAGCATCCGGAACTGAGGCGGCAACAGGACGGTTTCGGCGGGGTCGCCGGCCCATGAGACAACGGGCATCACGGACAAGAAAAAACCCGCAGCGCCTGCCAAGAAGCTCAAAGAATATAACCGCAAGTTTCCCACTATTTTGTATATTCTCTTGCGTAATCATAGATTATTATCCATGATACACAAGAACAGATCGGCAGTCGACCCAATTCCGGAAGGTCCGACAATGGATAACTCAACCTACGTGGCGCTGTCACTGGCGCAATCCATGCGCCGTGATCTTGACGTGACCTCGAACAACATCGCGAACGCCAACACCGTGGGATTCAAGGGCGAACACATCGTCTTCGAAAGCTACATGCACCGGGGCGGTGCGGAAAATGCCGGCTCGGAGATCAGTTTCGTGGCGGAAACCGGCTCTTTCACCGACGACTCTCAGGGACCGCTGACCCAGACGGGCAACGCGCTCGACCTCGCGCTGCTCGGCAAAGGCTGGTTCTCCTATCGCACCGATCAGGGAGAGACGGCCTATGGCCGCGACGGGCGCTTCACGCTCGACACCGAGGGTACGCTCGTCACGCTCACCGGGGCCAAAGTGCTTGACACTGGCGGCGGCGAAATCTCGATCCCTCCCGGGGCCGGTGACCTCGAGATCGCGCGGGATGGAACGATCTCAAGCTCGATTATCGGACCGATCGCGCGGATCGGGGTCTTCGACCTGCCCGACCTACAGGCCTACGAAAGACTGGGCAACGGTATGCTGGCTCGGCCGCAGGGCGCAGGTGTCAGCATGCCTCCGCCCGCCACCCGAACCGAGGTGGTTCAGGGCTCGATCGAGGGCAGCAACGTACAACCCGTCGCAGAGATGACTCGGATGATGGAAATACAGCGCGCCTACGAACGCGCGATCAATCTGATGAATGACGGCGATGGCCTGAGGCGTGACACGCTTGCGCGGCTCGGGCGGCTGGGATAAGGGAGACGAACCATGCGGGCCTTGGGTATCGCTGCGACAGGAATGATGGCGCAGCAGACAAACGTCGACGTCATCTCAAACAACATCGCGAACGCCAACACCACCGGCTTCAAGTCTGCGCGCGCGGCCTTCCAAGATCTGATCTACGACCACCGCAGCCGCGAAGGCGCGGTCACCGCCGAAGAAGGGACCGTGCGCCCGACCGGCGTTGACATCGGCCTCGGGGTCCGCACCGTCGGCACCGTCCGCCTCAACATCCAGGGCGGCCTGATCAGCACCGAGAACAAGCTGGCCATGGCCGTCGAGGGGCGTGGCTATTTCACGGTCAACCTCCCCGACGGCAATGTCGCCTATACCCGCGACGGCTCCTTCCAGCTCTCGGCCGAAGGCCAGATCGTGACCCTGCAGGGCTACGAGGTCGATCCCGGCATCGTCGTCCCCGAGAACACTGTCGATATTGAAATCAGCGAACAGGGCATCGTCAGCGCCTATATCGAAAATGATCCTGTGCCGGTTCAGCTAGGCCAGCTCTCCCTGACCACCTTCATCAACGATGCAGGCCTGCGTCCGCTGGGGAACAACCTGCTCGAGGCGACCAATTCCTCGGGCGATCCTCAGCAGGCCCTGCCTGGTGACCCGGGTGTCGGGATGATCCGCCAGGGCTTTCTCGAAAACTCCAATGTGAACATCATCCAGCAGATCACCGACCTGATTTCAGCCCAGCGGGCCTACGAGATGAACTCGAAGGCCATCGAAACGGCCGATCAGATGATGTCCGTCGCCAACGAGATCAAGTGATGCACCGCTTCCTGCTCGCCACTCTGCTCGCGCTCTGCGGCCTCCCGGCCGGTGCAACGCCTGTCGAAGACCTGATCTCGGAAAAGGCGGCCGAGAGCTTTGGCGTCGAGATGCCCGAACAGGGCCGCTTCCGTATCACCTTCCAGCGAAAGGACTACGACGATGCCGAGCTGATCTCGGCTTTCTGGATGGACCGCGCCACAGGCCAGTTTCTGGCCAACGCGGTGCGCAGCGAAGGCACGGTCACGCGCCTTCAAGGTCTTGCCATCCTCACCCTGCAGGTGCCCGTGCCGGTGCGGCGAATGATGCCGGGCGAGCTGATCACCGAGGCCGATCTGCAAACCCTCGACGTGCCCTATGCGCGTATCGGCGCCTTTGCCGTGACTGATCATGACGGACTGGTCGGCAAGGAGGTGCGCCGCACACTCACTCAGGGTCGCCCGGTCATGGCGCAATCGGTGACCGAGCCCCTGGTGATCACCCGGGGCGACAAGGTGTCGATCCGGTTCAACGATGGCCGCCTGTCGCTTTCCGCGCCGGGCCGGGCTCTCGACGACGGCTTTCGGGGCGCCGAAATCCGCGTCGTCAATCTTGTCAGCAACACCCTTGTAACCGGGGTCGCCATGCCGGGCGGCCTCGTGGAGATCGTCAGATGAGTGTCGCCTTTCGCGCAACCGCCTCCTGCATGGCGCTCTGTGTGGTCCTTTCCGGGTGCAGCAGCGATCCGTTCAAACAGGATCCGAACATCACCGATATCTCGCTGAACGGGCAGACCATGCCCGAGATGCAGTTCGTTTCGGTTCCGATGCCCCCGCCGAAGACACCGCGCGTTCCCGACCGCGCCGAAAAATCGTCTCTCTGGGCGCCAGGTTCGGGCGGCTTCTTCGCCGACCAACGCGCCAGCCAGGTTGGCGACATTCTGACCATCGTCATCGAAATCAACGACGAAGCCAGCCTGTCCAACGCGTCGACCCGAACGAGATCAGGCGGCGGCACGATCGGCTATCCCAAGTTCTTCGGCTATGGCAACAAGCTCGACAACATTCTGCCCGATGTGGGCGAGGACGACCTGCCCGAAGGACAGGATATCGTCGACGTGACCTCGCAGATTTCGGCACTTGGCCGCGGCTCGATCAATCGCGACGAACAGATCAGCCTGAAAGTCGCCGCGATGGTGGTGCAGCAGCTTCCCAACGGCAATCTGGTCATCGCCGGCCGGCAAGAGGTCAAGGTCAACAGCGAACTGCGTGAACTGCGTGTCGCGGGCATCATCCGCCCCCAGGATGTGCAGACCAACAACACCATACCCTACGAGAAAATGGCCGAAGCGCGGATCACATACGGTGGTCGCGGCCAGATTTCGCGCCAGCAGAAAAGCGGCTATGGCGAAGGTGCCCTCAACATAATTTTGCCCTTCTAAGGGATAAATTGCGCCGCATTGCGCAGGCAGAGGATATCCCACGCGACTGACGTGGGGTGTCCGGATGAAAATGCTTTTGATTGCCGCAGCTGTCGTACCGGTCCTCTGTGTCGGCGCGGGTTTCGGCGCCGGCAAGATGCTCACCGGCAGCCACGCCGAAGCCGAAGCCGCCGTAACCAACCAGTCCGATGCCGGCGAACAGGAAGCCAAGGCGTTGATCGAGGCTGCCGAGAAGAAAGACAAGTCTGCCGCCACCGCGCATCCGGCGCAGGAAGACCACGGCCACACTCCGAAAGCCGCCGCCGATGCCGGGAACCACCCCAAGACCGACGAGCACGCAAAATCGACGGACAAGCCGAAGAAGGCTTCCAGCGATGTGGTAAAACTCGGTCAGGTGACGGTACCCATCTACAAGCCGATGAGCGTGACCTACGTCGTTGCAGACCTTGGCGTTGCGATGTCCAGCGCGGAAATGGCGGCGCACTACCGCGTCGCGGAAAATGCCGTTCGTCTGCGAGACAACATCATGCAGACCTTTCGCAAGGCCACTGAAAACCCCAAGATGCGCCGCGCCTCGCTGGATTCCGATTGGCTGTCCAAAACCCTCTCCGACAACCTGCGTGCCGAATTCGGTGAAGCAGAGGAAGTGCTCTTCCTGACGCTCTTCAAGAAGGACGTGCCGCGCAGTTGATCTTCAGCGAACGCTTACGATCTGCCCCGAATAAGTGGTCGTGCCGTTGCTCAGGATAAGCATCGGCCTGCCCGCCTCAAATGACATTTCCTCGACCGTCGCTGTCGCGTAGACACTGGCCGAAACCGATATCCCTTCTGTCGTCTCCGCCTCGATTTCGACGGTAAAGACTGCATCCGGCACTGGCATGCCGTTCTTGTCCAACCCATCCCAGGTCATCTTGTGCACCTCGCTGGCCAGTCCCGCCAATCCGGTCAGCTCGCGCACGACGGTGCCATCCTCCGCCTTGATCACCGCCTTGACCAGCCCGGCGTCGTCGTCCACCTGATATTCGAACTTCGCCGCACCATCCTCAAGTTCGACCCGATCCGTCGCCAGCAGAACATCATGCCCAATCAGTTGGATATCCGACATCGCGGCAGCCGCCGCCAGCTGCGAGTTGATCTGTTCCAGATTTGTGTTCGACTGCACAGTCTGTTCGACCTGCGTCAGCTGCGCCAGCTGGCTGACAAAGGCCGTCGAGTCGATCGGTTGCAACGGATCCTGATGCTGGATCTGCGCCGTCAAAAGCTTCAGGAAACTGGTGTAATCCTCGCTCAGCTTCTTGAGCGCGGTGCCGCTGGCGGTATTGGTCGTCGTGCTGCTGTCGATCTGCATGATCGGGGTCCCCGTTGCACCCTCAGGTGATGATATCGATCCGCCCATAAGGCAGAATGGCTTGAATCTGCGGCAGCGTCTGCAACACCTCATCCTCCGGCGTTGTCAGCGTATAATCGGCCTGCTTCGGCATCGCCTGGCGCTGCTGTCGCTCGCCCTGCCCGTATTCCTCGAACCCCAACGCCGACTCCTGAACGCTCACCCCGTTGTCGCGCAGCACGCTCAGCAGCATCTCGCGGTTTTCGCGCAGGGCGCTCAGCACGGCGGGATTCTCGGCCCTTATGGTGATGCGCAACGCTCCTGTATCGTCATGCCCAAGGTCAATCTCGACCGCGCCGAGCCCCTGGGGCGACAGCCCGATCCGTGTAGTACCCTCGGCAATCGGATGGCCTCGCATCTGGCCGGTGACATCTCCCGCAAGATGCGATGATGGCGAGCCATGCGCTGGCGCAGACGGCGGCGTCACATCCGACGGTCGCGGCAAAAGAGGTTCCGGCACCGACATCGCAATCCGCCCATCCGACAGCGCGGCCGTTGGATCCGGAACAACCGTCGCTGGCCTGATCTCCGCCGCCGAACGACGCAGATCGGTCTGGCCGGGAATCTGAATCGCCGCCTCAGGTTGTCCCGATTGGCCCGACGACGCAAAGGAGATGGCCTCCGGGCTGACCGAAACGCCAGCGTCTCGCAACACGCCTGCCAGCTTCCCGGCGTTGTTTTGCAATACCGCCTGCACGCGCGCGTTCTCGGCGCGAACCGTCACCTCCGTCGCAGCCGCCGCGGTGCGCGTAACGGTAAGGACCACAGCGCCCAACCCGGGCGGCGACAGCTGCACTCGCGCCGTCCCTGCTTCAAACCGCATCCCACCAAGCTGAGTCGCAAGACTCGAATAGAAGCCCGATTGCACCGCCTGAGGTACGGCACTGCCCTGCGCTGCACCCTCGCGCAGCGCCTCAACGGCGCGTCCCTCGGGGATAGAGGCATCCGTCACGCTGCCCGGCCCTGCAGTTGCAATCCCGATCAGCCCGGCCAGAGGTTGTGCGCCCGCCACCCGCGTCATCAAAGGGGAACTCGGCACCAGCGCAGCGTTCGACCTGCCCTGATCCGTCGCGAGGCCTAAAGCGTCCGACGCAAAACCTGAATCGGAATGGATTCCCTTGAGGGCTGATCTGTGATTCATCCT